>JAAHFP010000043.1 GCA_010672925.1 Symploca sp. SIO1C2
CCAATATTCTTGTGGATGCAGTGTCATACCTTGAAGATAACTCGCGTGCTCTATTCCCATGTATCTTCCAAGTTATGTACGGTATTTGTGATGGGGGGTCATGCCCCCCATTCGCCAGCGGTATCCTCGCAGGGGAGGGGTTTGGGGAGGGGTCAGACCCCCCAGTCGATTCGCCCACAGTATCCTTAAGTTCCAGGCTAATAGCTCAAGTCATCTTTAGATGACTCAATTTTCTCTAAAATCTTCAGTCCACTTGAGTGGACTTTAGCTATTAGCCCAGAACTTGAGTTCTGGGTGGTGTGGAAGCTAGTCTTTAAGCTATCCCTAACTTAAGTTGACACCAATGATTGCATGCGCCCTTGTTGCTTGAACAGACAGAAGTCGTAGGGTGTATTAGCACCGCAGCTGCTGATGTTCATCGATGCACCTCGGCTAAGGGTTCTAGAAAGGAGATCTTTACGAACTTCTCACCCTGCAAAGGGATATAAACCATTCACTCTCGTATTGAGGGCGCAAGCATTAAGGGCGCAAGCATTAAGGGCGCAAGCATTGCGCCCCTACTAATCCCCCTGCAAAGGGATGTTTCAATCTCGGATTAAGATTAAGGGTTATTGAGGAGATCGAATGGGAATTTGGAGGATGGAGACTTTAGGGGCACATTGCCTGTACCCTTGTTACTTGAACGTCAGTTGAATTAGATAAAATCAGAATAAATACATCCTGAGAAGCTGATGCCAATATGACTGACTCCCTAAAAGCATCCACCCAAGGACTAACCATTATAGACCAAGCTAGGAAGCGTCGCGGCTGGACAAAAACCAGCACAGCTTGTTGGTGGCAAGATGCTCATACTTCTAGGGCTACCCTGCGGCGCTTTTGGCGAGGTGAAAGGATTCAAAAAGAAGCTTTTATTGGGATTTGTCAGGCTGTTGGTGTTAGTAATTGGGAAACAATCGCACAATTGGTAGAAAGCTCAATAACTAATTTACCAGAACTCAACTCTCCCCTGATTGATTGGAATGAAGCGCCAGATATCGATCATTTCTATGGACGTACTCAAGAGTTGAACCAGTTAGAACAATGGATGACGACAGATAACTGTCAACTAGTAGTAATTATGGGGATGGGTGGTATTGGCAAAACAGCCCTAGCACTTGCTCTAACTGACCGCATCCAATCAGAATTTGAATGTATTATTTGGCGCTCACTTGTCCATGATTCATCCCTGGCTAATCTCCTCGACAGTTTACTCAATGCCTTTGAACAAAAGACTATCAAAAATGTTATGTCAAGCATAGCTAAACTGATAGAGCACCTAGAAAAGCGTCGCTGTCTACTGATTCTCGATGGACTTGATGTGGTTTGGCATAGAGTTAAAGATAGAAAAAAATACAGAGAATACAATGCATTCTTGCGGGCGTTAAGCTTCCATAATCAGAGTTGTATCCTGATAACTAGTAGTGAGCCACTGCCAAAATGGGAAGACATTGTTGCTCGCTCTCAACGGGTTCGCTGTTTAACATTGCAAGGCTTACCGCCAGCTGAAGCACTGATGCTATTACAAGCAGGAGGATTTACCGGTAAAGAGCCGGGACTAAAAGCTCTAAACAAACTTTACAGGGGTAATCCCCTAGCCTTGAAAACGATAACACCGTTGATTAAATCTCTTTTTGGTGGGGATGTGAAGAGGTTTCTCTTCCAGAATACCTTAGTAGTGGGCGATCGCTTGCAGGTTTTACTCACTGAGCAATTTAACCGACTTTCTGAGTCTGAGCGCTCAATTGTCTATTGGTTAGCCATTTGGCAAGAGCCAATCTCCTTGTACCGCTTGCAAACCCATTGGCTCAATTTATCCGATCCTTCTGTTATTTGGCAAGGAATAGCTGCTTTGGAATCGCGATCGCTACTAGAAAAACACTTTAGCACCGATGAGCCATCCTTTACTCTACAACCGATGGTGATGAAAGTAGTAACAGAAAAATTAGTAAAGCAAGCACAGCAGGAAATTAGTAAGGTTGAACAAACTGGTGATATTCAACATTTTAAACTGTTGAGAACCCACTGGCTTCTGCGGCCAGGTACTGATGATATTGCAGGGGATCTGATTCTCTCCCAACTCCAAGAACAATTGTGGTTGAAGTATGGTTCTGCTTTACCTCAAACCCTCAGTGAAATTTTCCCACTCCTGAAAGAACAACCTCCTTTAGTGGTTGGCTATATCAACTGTAATCTGGTAGCTCTTTTTAATCAAATTGTCTGAAGTCGTCAGAATTAATTGAACAGTACCGGCGATGTGGTGCGTTACGCTGCGCTCTAAGCGTAGCATCCCGAAGGGTATACACACCCTACGATAAGTACATTCTTTCAGAATAAATCATCTTACTACTTCTCACCAACACCATGCGATCGCCACTTTGACAATTCCTTCTGTAGGAACTTGCCCCACTCCACTGCTAGAGAGACTTGCGTGAAAGGAACTTTGACGGAAGCAGTAGGTGCTGGCAAAATAAATTCTAAGGCAATCTTGCGGCCTCTTTCAGGGGGAGTTTCCAGACTAACTACCTGATTATTTACCAACAAGTGCAGTGATTGCACCTCCTTGAGAGAGAAGGTTGCTAGGTTGATTGGTCCTTTCCCTGTTGGCTTGCCCCAGGTCAAATCACTATTTTTTTGACCTAAAACCGCATAAATGTCATACTTAGCTCGTTCAAACTGCTCTGCCCAGCTTTTGTAGGCTTCAAGTTTTTGATATTCGTTCCAACCAGACCAAGCCAGCCAAAAAAAGATAGCTAGCAAGGGTAGCCAGAGTAAACCACGTTCCATCTTAAAGCTTTTCCCTTTCCTGAATTCAGAGGCTGTGAGCAATACCCACTAACCCAACATTGTACCCAATCTGTGTTGTTTCATTATCGAGTTTGCTAGAAAATAGCAATATTTTACTCCCTTATGATGTACAACCAATTTTAATGAGCCTATTTCCTATTCCCTATTCCCTATTCCCACAAACTACCGAAAAAATGTACATTTACCCAGTGAAAAATGCTATAATTAAGTTTATTACTCTGTTATTATTACTAACTTTCTCTTTAGCGATCGCACCACCGGCTGAAGCCTCGTTCTGCCGGAACTCAAATGACCACTCAATTTGTGTCCTCAGTATTAAACGAAGTGCCAAGAATTACTGGGAATATCGAGTAGTTATTAGTATTGATGGTAAAAAACAACCGTTAGAGGTATATAACTGTCGGAAGCGCATCAAAATTAACCGACAGGGAGATATTATACCCTTTCAAGCAAATAGCCCAGGGGAAATTATCTGTAGTTTCTTTAAAAAGTAGGTAGTACCGCTGCGCGGAATTAAGAATTCAAAATTCAAAATTCAAAATTTGCCGGACTCCGTCCCGCTGCGCTAACGCTTTGCTGCGATGCACCATGCTTTGCAAATGCTCACCATGCTACGCATTCCAAAATTCAAAATGCTTATATAGTAAGGATTATATAGCAATCGCCAAGGCGGTTAGGACAATACCAAATGCTGAAACCTTTACCTGTCAACCTCTTCCCTTCTGCCTTCTGCCCTCTGCCCTCTGCCTTTTGCTATACTTTCTACTGCACTGGAGGTTTTAATGCTGAAGTTTTATTATCATGCCATATCACCAATCAGCCGACGGGTTTGGCTGGGACTCCTCGAAAAAGGAATTCCCTTTGAGCCGATTATTATGAACCTTAAAGGGGAACAATTCGAGCCGGAATTTTTATCCCTTAATCCATTTCATCATATTCCGGTTGTCGTAGATGGGGAGCTGCGTATCATAGAATCCATAGCGATTTTGGACTATTTAGAGGCGAAGTATTCATCCCCTTCCCTGACACCTCAAGAGCCAGACGCGATCGCTAAAATGCGTATGGTACAAATGGTAATCACCAACGAACTTACCACCAAAATATCGGCTCTCTTGATGGCAATTGATGCCCCAGGAATTGATATTGCAACAGTTAGACATATTGCAACCGCCTTTGATTTTTTGACGGAACAACTCGGTGATTCTGCCTATTTCGGTGGAGATAGTTTGTCTTTAGCAGATATTACCGCAGGGGCGCTATTGCCTTTTCAAATAAGACTTGGTGTTGAGTTGAAAGATCATCCCAAGATTGCAGCTTGGTATGAACGTATCATGGCGCGGGAGTCGTGGCAACAAACGGAACCAGATGATGATACTTTTGAAGCTTGGAAACAGTCCATTTTGTTGATGATCAAGCGTCGTAAAAAGAAGGCTTAGTGCAGGGATCGGGTGTACTTATTACTCATTACTCATTACTCATTACTCATTACTCATTACTTATATTTGCAGTGGTGTTTGCTTTTACTTGAGCCTGACTCAGGGTATTTGCCAATTTATCGGCAATCCCCTCTACCCAATTCTCATCCTGCTTCGTATAACTGCGAGGGGCATTAGCTCCTAAAATTAGAGCTCCTTGGCTACCCAGAGGTTGGCAAATAAGTCCTTGGGTATTTTCTGGCAAGTAGTCAAACTCAATACGCCCTGGATAAATCTTGAGGTCAACCAAGTATACAGCTTTCTGTTTCTCTAGAACCCGCTTTAAGATCGCTCCTGGTGTCACCTTCTGATTTTTCCCCAAGATTCCTCGGCGTAGTAAAACTTGGCCTTGGTAGAAAACCACAAGCGATCGCGTTACTGTATTAGTTAGTAAAAGATGGGATGCCCAAGCTAGTTCAGTTTTGAGTTCAGTTGGTAAGGTGGGCTCCAGTTCAAAACCTTCCTCACCAACTAAGTCAACTGCCTCAGGGGAGCGGGGTTGTACTCGTTGCCATAGTAAACCCGTCAAAATCAACACCGCACTTAAAATTACTCCCAGAACATCTGCACGAGCCTGAGAGTCGGTTAGCTGTGGTGTCAGTAAGCGGTTAATTACTAGCAGTACACTGCCTAATCCACCAACAGCAAATGGCAATTGCCGCAGTACGTAGTTTTGATCGGATTTAGTCATTTGAAGAAATGGGGAATGGGGAATGGGGAATGGGGAATGGAGAATGGAGAAGGTCGAATGGAGAATGTAAAATTGGGAATACTAACACCTACCACCTACTACCTACCATCTACCATCTACCACCTACCACCTACTACCTACCACCTACCACCTAATCATTCTTCCCCTGGTTCAATAATCCTTTGGAACAAATAACCGGTACCTCGCGCTGTAAGAATTAGTTCTGGATTGCTGGGGTCATCTTCCAACTTTGCCCGTAATCTGGAGATATGGACATCTACCACACGGGTATCCACATGACGCTCTGGGGTATATCCCCATACTTCCTGCAAAATCTCTGAACGAGAATAAGGCTCACCGGAGCGGCTGACTAGCAATTCTAGAAGACTGAACTCCATGCCCGTGAGTCGGATACGCTCATCTCCTTTGTAAACTTGCCGCTTGTTGGTATCAATTTTGATACTTCCGACATGGATGACACCAGAGCTTGGTATCCCAGAAGCACCAATTTTGTCAACCCGTCGCAAGACTGAACGAATACGAGCTTCCAATTCTTTAGGAGAAAAGGGCTTGACAACATAGTCATCAGCTCCTAACTCTAAACCTGTAATTCGGTCTGCAACATCTCCTAAAGCAGTTAGCATAATAATAGGGATGTCAGATTCCTTTCGTAACTCCTGACAGACGCCATAACCGTCAAGTTTGGGCATCATGACATCTAGAACTACTAGATCCGGCTCAGCATTGCGAAAGGTGTCGAGAGCTTCTTCTCCATCAGCAGCTGTAACGACATCATAGCCAATCATGGAAAGACGAGTTTCCAGGATGCGACGGATACTAGCTTCGTCATCGACAACGAGGATTTTTTCTTTATGGACTTCCAAGTTACCCAATACTCCTGAGGTTATGGTCACTAAATTGTTAATTTATTAACACTTATTCTATTAAGATATAACCCTTTACGAAGGTTTTTTACGCTTTTAAGGGGCTATATTGCAATAGTTGCAGCTTTTCTTAATGTTTGTTAGTAATTTTTTAAGATTTTTTTATATTTTTAACTCAGGATGCCTAAGTCTAAATCCCTATATATTTGTAACGCTTGTGGGGCAGAATCTTCCCAATGGTACGGTAAATGCCCATCCTGTGGTGCCTGGGACTCTTTGAAAGAAGAGGTGGTGGCAAACTCTCCTAATCTACTTAATCGAGGAGGTTGGCAATCCAATAATCATACCCATCAGCAGTCAGGAAGTAAAACTCCAGCACAACCGAGGTCTTCCCTCAAATTCTCAGAAATTTCCGATGGTGTCCAGCTCCGGTTTGCTTCCGGTTATGGTGAACTAGATAGGGTGCTAGGGGGTGGTATTGTTCCTGGTTCTTTAGTGCTGATTGGTGGTGATCCAGGAATTGGTAAATCAACTCTGCTGCTGCAAGTTGCCAATCAATTAGCCCATGTCCATCGCATTCTTTATGTCAGTGCCGAAGAGTCGGGACAACAGGTGAAACTGCGAGCATCTCGCTTGGGTGTTGGGGAAGAACCTGAGGAGGAAGTTGTAGAAGATACTGCTAATGGTAGTGGCAAGAAGAAGGGCAAGAGGGACAAGGGAAACAAGGGAGACAAGGAAGATAAAGAAGAACCTAGTTTGTTTGTGTTGCCGGAGACGGATTTAGAAGAAATTCTGCGGGAGTTGGAATCTCTTAAACCTCAAGTGGCGGTAATTGATAGTATTCAAACTCTTTACTTTGCTTCCTTAACTTCTGCTCCTGGTTCTGTTGCCCAGGTAAGAGAATGTACTTCGGCGCTGATGCAAGTGGCAAAGCGGGAGAATATTACTCTGTTAATCGTCGGTCATGTGACCAAGGAAGGAGCGATCGCAGGGCCAAGGGTGTTGGAACATTTAGTAGATACGGTATTGTATTTTGAAGGCGATCGTTTTGCGTCTCACCGACTGCTGCGGTCAGTAAAAAACCGCTTCGGTGCTACCCATGAAATTGGCATTTTTGAAATGGTAGATAAAGGTTTGCAGGAGGTACTCAATCCTTCCGAACTCTTTTTAGGCAACCGAGATGAAGCGGGTCCTGGTACTGCTACTGTTGTTGCTTGTGAAGGGACTCGTCCGATTTTGGTAGAGTTGCAAGCGTTGGTGGCTCCCGCTAGTTATGGTTCTCCGCGACGTTCAACTACTGGCATTGATTATAGTCGCCTGCAACAAATCCTGGCGGTACTGGAAAAGCGGGTGGGAATTCCTTTGTCTAAACTCGATGCTTATGTGGCTACTGCTGGAGGTTTGGGAGTAGAGGAACCAGCGGCAGATTTGGGAATTGCGGTAGCAGTGGTGGCGAGTTTTCGCGATCGCGTAGTTCACCCCCGTACAGTTATGATTGGGGAAGTGGGTTTAGGGGGACAAGTAAGGCTGGTTTCCCAAATGGAACTCCGTCTCAAAGAAGCGGCTAAGTTGGGTTTTCAACGAGCGATTATTCCCAAAGGTCAAACTTTACCGGATGTCGGTTTGGAAATAGTACCGGTGGCTAGGGTTTTGGATGCGATTATTGCGGCTTTGCCCGGTGGTTTGCGTCAGAATGCCATTGATGAGGTGATGGATGAGGATTTTTGAGGTTTGTAATGAAAGAGTATACAACTTTATCGGAAGAGTTAGCCAAACTTTCTTCAGAAAGACAAGAAAAGATCAAAGCTAGAGCGTCTAGACTTTATCTTGAAGAACTGACTTTCAAATATTTGCAAGAGAAGTTAGGAGTTTCTGAGGCAGAATTAGCTCAATATTTTAATGAACCACAAAGGCACATTCTCCGAAGGAGTTCCCGAAGGGTAGGACACAAAGGATTAATCGATTTGTCGTAAAATGATTCACTATGAAACCCCTTGATGCTAATAAACCTTACACCTTTAGCCAGATTGGTAAGCTCAATATCGCCTCCGATGACTTGCTGGCAGAATATGGCTACTCGTTTAGTCGCAAGATAATTGAACTGGAAAGCTACACCGGAACTTTAGATAGACTCACAGAGACTCGACGACGCATCGATGAAATCTTATTTTATATCGATTTGACGAATGAAGCTGCACGTCGGGAAGTGCTAATTGCACCGGTGATTACAGATATTGTGCATTACACTCATGCTCAGCTACGGATTGAGTACTCGATTAACGTTTCTAATTGGTTACAGGGCAATCTAGATTATTTTCTCAAAACTCAAACAAACTTGTTAGTCGTAGAAGCGAAACAAGAGGATATCACAAAAGGATTTAATCAGATGGCAGTAGAGATGATTTCCCTAGATTTGTGGGAAAAAACTCCTGCTGTCGAGTTACAGCCGGTGTTAGTAGGAGCAGTTACTACTGGAGAGTTATGGCGGTTTGGTACTCTCCATCGCCAGTCAAAACACATTACTCAAGATCTTTCTTTATATCGGGTTCCAGGAGAGTTGGAAATGGTTGAGCGTATTCTCAGTGCTATTTTAATAAACCACAAAGACACATTCTCCGAAGGAGTTACCGAAGGGTAGGACACAAAGGATTAATCGATTTGTCGTAAAATAATTTACGATGAAACCCCTTGATGCTGTTTAAGACTGTTAAAATCTCACTTATCGTAAGTTAATTTTTCCGCTTCACCTTATGTTTAGTCATCTTTAGATGACTTGAGCTATTAGCCGGTCGTTTTAACGACCGGTGAGGTAAGGCTTTCACCTTAATTTGACACTAATGAATGCTTGCGCCCGCCAGTACCTATGTTTTCTAACCAAAAAGCCAAATTATTAATCATGCCGATGCAACCGGAATTGATATTAGAACAAATTCATCCCTCAATTTACTCATCTCTCGGTTCCAAAAGAAGACTTGGCTATTTTGTCTTAGTCTAAACTCCAGTTTTATATCATGTCCGCCTCATCACTTACAATACGTGATTTCAACTAATATCGTGCTCGCATAATAACATCTATCTTTAAGGGTATTTTCTGACAAAAATAGTGCCAATTTCAATATTTTTTACGTTACAATTTGGAAGAATATCATTCCACAGATATACGCACTACCGCTTGCTCTTTAATTTTTACAACAAAGGAAAAACAATATGAGTAGCAGGAAAACACTGGTCACACTTTTGAGCAGTATAGTTTTGGTAAGTCCATTTCTGACAACGGCAACCCAAGCTCAAGGAAATCCAACCTATTGCACATGGATTACTCCTAATGATTTGCGTAGTACAAATGGTACGCCATTGAGGAGTGTAGACCAAATTATTCAGCAAGATAGAGCCAATGTTCACAAGTTTGGTAATCCAGACCGTGATCAGGTTGATCCTATCTTTACTTCTTACGAAAAAAGACTTGCTTTAGCAGAAGCTGTGAGACGTTCCGATGTCTCTCCAGGTGTGAGAAATGCGATCCTTAATGGAAACGCAACTGTGTGTGTATATTTCTATGGCAACACTGTAGATATAGTACAGTAAGTATTTGATAGGTCATTTTTCTCTGGTAGCTAGAGTAGAGACGTTGCATGCAACGTCTCTACAGGGTTTTAGCTGTTGATTCAAAACGCGGTTGTGAAGCGCTACATTATGGTAATTGCCGAAGGGTAGGACACAAAGGAAGATAAGGTTTAAGGGAACAGAAGTCGTGACCAGTTATCGATGATTTTTAACATTGTATCGCTACTTATGCCTTTGACCCTTGCTACGATATCGCTCAAAGAGGTAAACTTACTCTGACTGCGCTCTTGTTCAACATTTATAGCAATCTTTTCCGCTCTTTTCTCCCCTAAGCCAGCAGTGTTTAGTCTGAAAGCTAGTTCAGGTAAGCTGAGGTTGTTAAACATGTCTAAGGGTTGGATTTTTTGAGGAATCTGATTTTTTAGCTCTTGAAGTTTTTTCTCCAATGCTCCCTGCTGATGTTTTAACTCATTAATGCGATTTTCTATTCTTGATTCAAGATTAGTTAGGCGTGATTCCAGCGCAGTTGAACTAGAGGTAGTTTGCTCAACTACAGCAGCCTTGGGCTTCCTGAGTAACTCAACTTGTTGTTTGAGAACCTCTTCATTTTCTTCCTCAACTAGAAATGCTCCAATCATTTCGCCTTTGCGAGGGTCTATCTCTCTTGCCCTAGCAGCGGCGTAATACTCCAAGTCTCCTGCAATTACTTCGTAGGTATCCAAGCTGCTGCGGTGGAGAATGACGGGGTTAATTACTCCTTCTGCTTGTAAAATTAACTGGGCAACTTGCTCTAACTCCTCATCTGGGAAATTAGAGCGAGGTACAGTAGAGGTGATTTTCTTAACGGCAACCAGGGAAGTAGATAATTTCATCAGAAAATTGGGGAAAGAAACCCCGTCCTAGCCTTCGGCAACGCTACGCGAACTAGGACGGCTTTAAAGTCTGCTACAATACTAACTACTGGGCATGAAAACCAAACGCTCAGTAACTGCACCTTGAAAACTGGATATATAGGGTTCTGTACAGAACAGCTTGTACAGGTAAAATATCCAAGCAGCAAGTACCAGTCTTTTAGGACAACGTACCGCAGGGCTTGCGGAATCGGGACTCTGCAATGGGTTGAAAGTCTGTGGACTCTGTGTAAGACGGTACATGGTTTTTAGCCGTGGTATGCGACGGTGATGGAAGCAGAAACCTAAATCGTGTTAGCGCAGCGGTGCGTAGCACGGTTTAGGAATCCCCTCGCCTTCAGGCAGGGGAGGATGTCAACTAAGCCATACCTATTTTCTCTAAGACTTCTTTGCCTAACAATTCAAATTCTCGTGCTGCTATTGAATCTGGCTTAAAATCAAGTATTGATAAGGGGTCAGCTATTTCCACCTCTCCAACAGTTTTAGTTTTTTCAGCACATTTTGCCAAATCGTCTCGGTCATAGATTACCGTGTCTAGTACCTTCAACCCATATCTTTCGGGGATTGCTGCTAGGCGTTTGGGTAAAGTATGTTGTATAAACTTGGCATTGGTGGAGATTTTACAGGCCAGGACTCCCAAGACTTCGATAGGAGGCTTTCTGAGCATTTTTTTAAAGCTGTTGATGACCTTGATAAATTCTTTGACGTTAATTAATCCCTGATTGGCAAAAGGCTTTAAATCTGAGGGAATGAGGAGATAGTCGGCAGTGATAATCGCAATCCTGGCATACAAATTTAAAGATGGTGGGGTATCAATTAGCACAATGTCATATTCGTTTTTGACGCTTTCGAGTTTTTGAATCAGCATGGTTTTGCTGGATTCATTCTGATTGAGCTCATTTTCATACCTCATCAAGTTAATGTGAGAAGGAATCACCTGAATTTCAGGATTACTAAATTGAGAAGCTTGGGCAACTTCTGGTATCGGGTAAAAATCTTCAGATTCTAAAACATGACGGATATTGCAGTCTTTAATATTGTCAAATTTTTCATCATCAAATTTAACCAAACCGGTGGCAAAAGTAGTGTTGGCTTGGCTATCTAAATCAATAACCAAGACTCTCTTACCTGTTTTTCTAATAGCGGCAGCTAAATTAACTACAGTTGTAGTTTTACCAACGCCGCCTTTATTGTGGTAAATTGCAATAATTTTCACTTTATTGCGCCTCTGGGCTTTAGAATTGGGATGGTCAAGGTTTTGCAGAATGTTGTGATGATTGGCTAATGGCTGAGGTTGGGAGGAAGCTGTTGTCGGTACATCCTGTGGGCTTTCGATAATTCCAGGGAGCAAGATGCTCTCACTACTATTATTGTAAGTGAAATTTGGGTATTCTTTGGATTTTAGTAAACTCTCTCTACCAATTAGAGCTTTAATTTCATTGATCTTAACCCCAAGTTCTTGACCTAAACACTGAAACGCTAACTGGATATTGGATTCCACTCGGTGGTAAATTCTAATTTCTTTGCCATTGGTTAGTAGTCCATAGGGCACATTCAAGCTAGTTAAGTAGTGCTTTAGTTTGTGAGTATGATTATTTAAATTTTGATGGGGATGCTTTGCCTCCATCACCACCCTTAAAGGCGAGTTGCTATCCAAGACAAATGGGACAATTTGAGTGGCAAAGACTAAAAAATCTAAACGGACACTACCAAAAGTAACTTCTTGATGCCAGGTATCCGGAGCATAGCCTAAATTCGGCAGGAGATACTCAACAATAAGTTTGGTTTCTACTTCACTTTTTTTACCGCACAGCTCTGGTGAAAAACTCAATTGAGGTGATAGGTGGTGGGTGGTAGGTGGTAGGTTTAATCTCCAATCAGATGGAACCATTGAACCTCAAACCTTATTTAAAGGTTTTTAATAATAGGGAATAGACTGTAAAAATTGGATATATCTCACAGTTTGCCAAAACTGCCATAGTCGAGATTTATCCCTTACTTCTTAGATCTTACACTAAACTTAACATCTCTCTCTACGAGTTTTTACGTATTTTTAACTGTTTCAATTGCTACATCAAGGCATCGTGCTGAGATAGGTATTAGGTTTTAGGTAATAATTGAAAACCTTGTGTGGTATGGCTGACTCACTCATGCAGCAAACCCTACCACCTACCACCTAACACCTACCACCTACTTCTTCCCCCGCAACCAAATTTCTAAACTGACTAATAGCCACAATTTAACCCCATAGCGCTGCCAGGGATCGCCACGGTAGTTTAACCAATTGCGGATCAGGGATTGATTGAGGTAAGCTGCGATCGCAGCTTTACGGTTTAGTAGCAGTGCTTTGGCTTTTCGTCGCCAATATTGACTAAATCCTAGTTGCACTGGTACCATCATGCCACTCTTGGGGCGATAGATAATTTCCCTAGGCAGTAGATCCGTAACGGCTTGTTTGAGTACTGCTTTTTCTTCAGTGCCAGATAGCTTGTACTGTGGGGGAATTTGCATACTATATTCTACGACTCGCTGGTCGAACAGGGGCGATCGCCCTTGCAATCCGGCTGCCTGGGTCAGATTATTGACTTTGGTTAAAATATGATCTGCGCCTTTAAATTTGATATTCAAAGCCATCAGGCGATTGAGCCAACTAGCAGTGGATTCTAAATCCTGAGAGAAGACAGAAGGTTCCTGTTTAACTGCCCTCCAAATCTCCGGCTTTAATAGTTGAGGCAAATCTGTAGCGCATTTTTTAAAAGCCAGTAGGTATGCTTGAAGAGAGTCTTGCTCAGTAACAGTACCATAAAGCTGATGGAGAAGCATTGGTTGGTTTTTTGGTCCACCAAAACAAGGATCGCCGCCTTCACCATTTAATACGACTTGAACCGACTCCCGCGCCAATTGTCCAAGGAGTAGATTGGGTACAGTCAAAGGGTCTCCAATGGGGTCATCTAACCAAGCCATGGTCTCTGACAATTTCTCCCACATCTGGCGGAAGGAAATTTCCAAAATGTGATGTTGACTCTGGCAATGTTGGGCTACTAAACTGGAAAATTCTAGCTCATTGGGACATTGGCTACCAAAATGAATTGAGTAGGTATGAACCGGCCCTGGGTGCAACTTAGCTGCTAAAGCCGTTATACAGCTAGAGTCCAAACCACCGGATAAAAACACTCCCACGGGTTCATCGGCTGCTGGTAAGTATTCTTGAACAACTTGCTCCAGCATTCCTCGCAACTGATGACTATAGGAGGGTAAAAGTCCCTCAGTTGCCGTAATCTGTTCTTGGAGTTGCCAATAAGCCTGGAGGCGCTTTCCCGGAAATTGCAATACTGTTCCCGGACGAAGTTCCCGCACTTGCTGCCACAAAGTTCGCTCCCCAGGTACAAAGGCACAGCAGAGATAGTCTCTCAGTGCTACTAAATCCAGTTCCTTATTGTGGTAAGGTGCTAGCGATCGCAAGTTAGGAGCAATCCAATGAGTTGCTCCGTTGACTGTATAATATAATGTACGAGCACCAGTGCGATCGCGTCCCAACCATAACTCTTTTTGTTCACGATCCCAGACAACCAACCCAAACATACCTACCAGGTGGTTGAGGGTCGCAACTCCCCAATGCTCCCAGGCAGTTACAATAAGTTGTAAGTCACTGATAGAGGTCGAGGTACTGTTGTTACACTGCTGAGCTAATGATTGACGTTCACTAAGCCATACCTCTCCAATAGCGAGGAATCGCCCAGAGGGACTAAATGCTAGGGGAGAAATAGAGGCAGATGACTGAGGCAAGAAAATAGCAATCTGTTCATCTTGCCAGTGAGGTTCAGTGACTGTATCAATTTTACCCCAAGCTAAGTACCAGGTGGTCACGATAACGGATGATGAAGGATTTACGGATAATTTCAACTATAGCTAAGGGCAGTGTGCTTAGGACAACACCACATGAATTTGGGGATAATGGAGTCATGTCTGCCAAATTTGCTATAACTTGTCGCTAATGCACACTTGGGAATTCGTGATCGCAGTCCTGGGAAGCCCCAGCCACTCTTCAATTAGTTTCCCCAGGGAGTGGGGACTTTTCATAATGTTATGATGGAAGCTATAGCGCATTTCGACCCTGGGATTATGAATTTCAAAGCAATTAAGCGTTTTCTAGCTGGTGGTGCTGTTGCTCTTGTTACCATACTAATTATGTGGTCTTATTCAGCTTTCTTCCATGTTTCAATTTCTTTCGCTCAAGGACTTATTGGCATTCTTTTCTTGACAATCTCCTGTGGGATTATTGCTGCCATGGGCAATTTGGATACATTAATGGATAACTTGCCATTTTTATAAAAACTGGAGTTTAGACTAGTTCCCAGTGCCAAACTCAAGTCATCTTGAGATGACTCAATCTTCCCAGACATCTTCAGTCCACTTGAGTGGAATTTAGCTATTAGCCCAGAGTTTGAACTCTGGGTGGGTGTGGAAGCCAACCGTTATACTATTTTTAGCTTAAGTTGACACCAATGGCCTATGCTACACCCCTAAAGATAATTATCGAATGGGTGCAGGAAGTCTAATGGTAATAGACTTGTCAAACCAGCCCTGCATCTGTAGTTTATATTAAGGACAAGCTGCTACATCAGTAGGCAATATTAGTGGTGTCGTCACAACATTGACAGTACCAGTGTTGTTGGCATCAACATTCGCCAAATCTACTATCTCCAAGATGCCGACATCATTGAACAGTAAATAATCTGTATTGCTATTATTGCCATTCAAGTTTACACAGAGACGACCAAGACCTGCCTCCCCAGTTAAACCAATAAGATTGTCTGTTAAGGTATTCAACTGAACATCAGCATCAATTTCTCCCAAAAGAAGAGCTTCGAGGTTAATGCCTTGTTGAGTATTTTGGCTAATGATGTTATTGTTGATAGCCGCAGTAATCTGTCCAGTACCACTAGCAAAAATTTCAATTCCTTGTTGACCATTTTGGCTGATACTGAGATTATCCTCGATTACTACATTCGTAGTTCCACCAAAAGATGTAATATCAACACCTTGCTCAAGATTATTCTCAATGGTATTGTTGCTGATGGTTGCATTGTTCAGTTGGGAGGTTCCGCCGTCAGTTAAGTTACTGAGGATGAAAGTTAAGGCTCCCTGAGCGATAAAAATACCATCGGTAAGATTGTTGGTAATTGTATTATTACTAATGTCCAGACTATTGACTATAGCATCATTCTCCAAACCGATAAAAACACCATCGGTAAGATTGTTGGCAATTGTATTATTACTAATGTCCAGACTATTAATTATCGCATCTTCCCCCAAAACAATTCCAATACCTAGACCAGCAGTAGAATTAGGGTCATTAACCCCATTATTTTGAATCTGATTCCCAGAAATAGTAATATCTGCGGTTGAAGTTGTGGCAGCAGGAACCATACCAGTAGGATCACCCACAACAATGCCAATGCCACTTGCAAAGTTATCGGTGATTTGGTTATCGGTAATGCTGATAGTGCCAGCTACATCAGACAGTTCAATTCCTTGTCCGAAGGAACCATCAGGAGTCCCAGTAGTATCGGTAATAGTATTGTTGGTAATCTGTAGAGTCCCTTCGACTTGTTGCAGGTCAATCCCTCGAATTTGCGATCGCATAATTTGGTTATTTTCCAGGGTGACATCCGCCAGATTCATCCCAGAAATACCACTGTTCCCAGCATCAGTAATCTCGAACCCAGAAATTGCGATCGCGACCGTACTATTTTCTAGGAAAATTGCATCAGCTTGGGAATTGCTAATCTTACCGTTAGCCAGAGTCAGACTTCCTGTGACATTAGTTGCTGAGATGCCATTAGTCTGGGGATTGGTGATGGTGATGGGGGTATTGCTAATCTCGACTGCACCATTAATCCCATCTAGGGTAATGCCATTGGTGGCGGAATTGTTACTAGTCAGACTACCGCCAGTGGAGGTAAGACCGTTAATATTAGTTCCCACTAAAACTGGTACGCCATTCCCTGTCAGGTTAGTGTTAGTCAGATTAACGGTTCCGGTGGTATTTTCCAATGATAGAGCTGCTTCGTTGGAGCTGACAACATTACTATCTCGAATCGTGACAAAGCTGAGGTCCCTTGCCGCAATACCAGGGCCATCGGTACTGGTAACATTAAATCCAGAGAGAACCGACTGATCCTCCATGGTGATCGTACCGCTAAAATTGGTCAGCTGCCCACTGTTAGAAAACGGCAGTGCTACTAGTCCCAATTCCTGAGTATTAACCTCCTGTAAAACTCCCGCTGATAATAGTTGTACTTGAGCAGGAACCGTAATTGAACCAGTATTTCCAGAAGCAGCTCCCGATCGCACATATACTATATGGTTACCATCAGATTGAGCTACCCCTACTCCCTCTTGCAGGATACCAAAGGGACTTTCAAAGGTACCATCACTAGCGCCTCCCTCCGTCACATGGACAAACGTCCAAGGTTGGTCTGTATCAGGATTAGTTGCCAATAGATCAGACTGTTGGGTAAATGACTCAAAATCTACTTGTTGGTCTACTACAATAGAGGCGGTACGAGATACCGATTCTCCCATCCTTGTCCATACTGACTCTGGTTCATCTTGCTCTCTATTAGCACCCTGGGGACGAGTTCCAGGAAAGGTTCCTCCTACAGTAAACAGGATATTAGTACCAAACAGGTCATCATGCTGTACTCCTAAGCCCAAATTCAGGTAATCTGTAGGACGAACTTCTACCCTAAGTTTCCCTCCTACAGTACTAGGAGAACCAGAAGCGTCATAGTAGTAAACACCCCCATAGCCCCGCACCTCCCCATCATCGCCAAACTCGGCAAGTTTGGCTCCTACTTCCAAATCTAGTCCACCCATAGCGGCTTCTTGGATATTAGTAGTTTGGAAGATTCTTTCTGCTGGCAAAAACAAGGAGTTGCCTTGAAAAAAGGGAGTTCCTGCCTGTTGAAAGCCGCTGTCAAAAGTATTGCTAGCTACCAGCTGACGAGTATCTCCCACCGGTAGGTAACCATTGAGGCGAAAGTCCCAAATTTCCCCCAAACTTTCCAATCCTACCCCTATCTGATTGAAAGTACTATCACCAGTATCCCGGTTATCGTAGCCTACATAACCACCAAAGGAGCGGTTCAATTCTGGGTTAAAGGCACGATATCCTAACAAAATGTTACCCCCCAAGTGAGCGCCATTGTCTAACAGCAAGCGCCCTTCGAGGAAGAATAGATCCTTACCAGGATTCTGAAATAGAGGAACAAAGCCTTCAAAACGACCAAAGCCATCATGACCAGCCGCAGAACTATTATAACCAACTCCCACGCGAGGAGAGATCTTCAAGTCAGCAGCAGAGCCTGTTGTTTCAGGAGGATCGGTTTCTTCTTCATCTGTCTGTGCAGCCAGAGGAAGGTTGAACATCCCTGCTATCAGGATGCCTAGGAAGATTTTCAGTGCTGGTTTGCTAATCACAATGTACCCTTGAGACTACTAGTTTTCTTTTTTGACCGTTACGTTTTAAATAGGACTTCTCAGCCAAAGTTTTCGCAAAAAAAATTTTTGGTTGTTGGTTATTGGTTGTTGGTTATTTGTGATTGGGACTACTTTTGTGAAAATTTGCGAAAAATCTCCTAGTCAGTCGTAATAAATAAATGGGGTTGTATTTTGGCGAACTATAGCAACCAGACAAGGGGCTTAAGCCCCTTGTTAACTTGCTTTACCTGAGTCTTAACCGCCCCGGCAACTGCTATAACACCAATTGGTGTCAACTTAAAGTTAATCCGAGAAATTTAGTCCATTTCAATGGACTTAAGCTATTAGCCTTGGATTTAAATCCAAGGTGGGTTAGGGAATCCAGCTAGCAGCTATCTCTAGGCTTAAGTTGACACCAATGACTAACACTTAACACCTAATACCTACCACCTAACACCTACCACCTAACACCTACTACCTACCACCTACCACCTACCACCTAACACCTAACACCTACCACCTAACACCTAACACCTAACACCTAACACCTACCACCTACCACCTAACACCTACCACCTACCACCTACCACCTAACACCTACCACCTAACACCTAACACCTAACACCTACCACCTACCACCTACCACCTAATACCTAAATGGATGAGCTAAATCAAAAACTTTGTCAGCTAATGGCGGAAGCTTGTACTTATCCAGCCTCGTCTCTGGAACGTCGCCAAAAGCTCAGTGAAGTACATTTATTAGTCATGAAATCTAGAAAGCTTTGGAGAGAATACCAACCTTACTACAACGATGCTCTCCAACAAATGTGGGAATACTGCTTACAACATCCCCAGGAGTATGACCCTACTCGTGGTAGCGTTATTAGTTGGCTTAACTATAACCTCAAAAAGCAACTCAGAAGATTACGAGATGCTCAGTATAGGCAAAAGCAGCGACAAATTACAGTAACCATAACGGAGTACTGGCAAACAATAGACCCGGTGGAGAATTTACCAGCGTCCCCGGATATTCAGCCAATTATGGAAATTTGGGAAAATACTCGGACTTGGGTTGAAACAGACCCCAAGGGAATATTAAGAAATACTCTGTTTAGAAAACGTTCCGATATTAATGCTCAAGTATTGCTCCTGCGGCGACTCCCTCCCGATACTCCTTGGAAAAATATTGCCGCAGAATTTCAATTAACACCAGCAGAAGCCAAGGATTTGCCTAAATTTTATAACCGTAAATGTTTGCCTCTTTTGCGAAAATTTGGTCGTTCGCAAGGATATATATAAAGAATTTAGAATTTAGAATTTAGAATTTAAAATGGAGATAAACTTAATGACTAAAACCCAAAAATTAACAGATTGGTCAGTTCCTATGCCAATTACTCAAGAAGTGCAAAGGATTGCCCAAAGTTTTGCCAGGGAGCAGCCTACCCCAAGCAAAGCACAACAGATTTATTTCAATACTCTAGCCGTATGTTCTGTTAACAACTATCTACGGATTCTGGGTATTCCTACAGACTTGAGTGTAGGCAATAGCTGGAATCCAGTAGTGCGCCTAGCTGAAGATACAGCTGACTTGAGGGTGACAGGCTTGGGAGACTTGGAATGTCGTCCCGTCAAACCGGGGGATTTAACCTGCCACATTCCCCAGGAAGCCTGGTTTGACAGAATTGGTTATGTGGCAGTTGAAATTGATGAAGATTGTACTCAAGCAACTATACTAGGATTTTCTCCCACAGCAGGGATTAGTGAATTACCCTTGCAGCAATTGCGATCGCTTAAAGATTTCCCCGCATATCTGAATCAACTTCAACCAGTGGTTAAATTGAGTCAATGGTTTGAGGAGGTTGTTGAAGCGGGTTGGCAAACGGTAGAAGCTATTTTAACTACAGAACCAACTGAGCCAGCTTTGAGTTTTCGAGATGCGACGGGAGTTAGTGTTGAGCGGTGCAAACAGATTGAATTAGAGGAATACAATCAATCAGTGGTGATGGTGATTACTCTCATCCAAGTATCTGAGCCAGAGATAGATATTATGGTGGGGGTTTATCCAAAACCAGAACAGATTTATCTGCCTCCTAATTTACAAGTAATGTTACTGGATGAGGAGAAGAACACGATTATGAACATCCAGGGACAAAGGGAAAATAAGAATATGCAATTAGAGTTTAGTGGCGAACCCGGAGACTGTTTTAGTATCAAAGTGGTTGTGGATGAGTTCAGCGTGACAGAAGAATTTAGAATTTAGAATTTAGAATTTAGAATGGAGAAGGTCGAATTGGGAATTGGGGAATTGGGAATTGGGAATTGGGAATGGAGAATTGGGGAAATCTCCCTTGTCCCCCTTGTCCCTCTTGTCTCCCTTGTCCCTCTTGTCTCCCTTGTCCCTCTTATCTCCCTTGTCCTCCTTGTCTCCCTTGTCTCTCTTCCCTGCCTTCTGCCTTCTTCCTTATTTATTGAGCAATGAAGAAACTAGTTGTACTAAAACTATATGGTGAGTTTGATCGGGGTTTTCAGGTTACCCTGGAAGTTGGCTCCGAAGGCTCGTCTCCAGAAACGGTAATCTCTGGTGAATTACCTTCAGCAACTGAGCTGGTAGAAAACTATAGCAATTGGCAGTCAACTTATCGTAGTTTGGGGGTTGCTTCCCGATACATCACAGCCAAACAAACTGGGGTTAATGATTCCCTCGAAACCCAGAAGGAAGATTGCTGTAACTTACCTTGGGAGTTGCTTTCACCCCTGAATTGGTGGTCAGGTTTGGAGATTACTTTCCGAGAGCTTATAGCGAAAACAGTTAGGGTTAATGTTTCCTTTAAAGATCAAAAGAAGGAATGCCGTCAATCAGCTGATGATTTGTGTTCAAGCTTGTATCAGTGGCTGAATTCAGATGTGTTTCTTCCTATTGAGAAAAAATTGCTGGAAAAATTAAATGAATCTGACGAAGTGCGGGTAATGATTCGTACCAAATCCAGGGAGTTACAGAAACTTCCCTGGCACCGCTGGGATTTATTGGAACGTTATCCTAAAGCCGAAATTGCTCTAAGTCCTCCAGAGTGGGAGTCAATAACCAAAGTAAAGACTCCTATTAACCAAAACCAAGTTAGAATCCTGGCGATTTTAGGTAATAGTGCAGGTATTGATGTAGACAAAGACCGGCAGGTGCTAGAAAATTTACCCAATGCTGCCACAACTTTTCTTGTAGAACCATCCCAAGAGCAGCTAAATGACCAGCTGTGGGAGCAACCTTGGGATATTCTCTTTTTTGCCGGACACAGTGAGACACAAAACCAAACTGGTCGAATTTACATTAACCAAACTGATAGTATCTCGATTGGTGAACTTAAGTATGGTCTGAAAAAAGCGATCGCTCAGGGATTGCAACTGGCAATTTTTAACTCCTGTGATGGTTTAGGGTTAGCTAGTGAGCTAGAGCAGCTCAATATTCCCCAAATGATTGTTATGCGGGAACCAGTACCGGATCTGGTCGCCCAAAAATTTTTGAAGTATTTTTTGAGAGCCTTTGCAGATGGCAAGTCTTTTTACATGGCTCAACGGGAAGCGCGTGAACGCTTGCAAGGTATTGAAGATCAATTTCCCTGTGCCAGTTGGCTACCAGTGATTTGCCAAAATCCCACCGTAGTTCCTCCCAGTTGGTCTAGTTTACAAGGTAGAACTGGGGAGCAGGGGAGAGGAAGAGACGCGGGGACGCGGGGACGCGGAGACGCGGAGAAAAGAGAACTGAAGAGAAGGAGAGAAGATAGTGCTGCTTTAAGTAATATTGCTCAAGTATTTCGGGTGAGTATTGCTGTCACCTTACTGGTGATGGGGGTTAGATATACTGGGGTACTCGAACCTTGGGAACTGGAAGCTTACGATCGCTTAATCAGGCAACGTCCACCAGAACTGATTGATGACCGCATTCTGGTGGTTGAAGTTACTGAAGAGGATCTTGAGGGATATCAGTACCCTTTAGATGATGAGATGGTTGCTCAACTGCTTAACAAGCTGGCATCTTATAAACCGCGAGTGTTAGGGTTGGATATGCATCGCTATCAACCGCGAGGAGAAAATCGCGAAGATTTAATTAGCAGTTTTGCCGACAACCAGAATTTTTTCACAGTCTGTGCTGCTAACTCCACTGACTCCAATTATGCCTCACCCCCTGAATTTTTAGAGAAGCAATTAATCAATCAACTGGGCTTCAGCGACTTAATTGTTGACAGTTGGCAACTAAAAAACCGCAATATGCGGAGTGATTTAGCCGTTACCCAACAGCCAGAAAACAAAAGCCGTACTGTCCGTCGCCAACTCTTATCCTATGACAGCAAACTCTCCCGCTCACCATCTGCTTGTGCGACTTCTTATAGTCTCAGTTTCCAACTGGCATATCGATTTCTCTATGAACAAGGCATTCAGCCTCTGGCAGTTAATAGTAATGAGGAATGGGAATTTGGTTCTGTTGCCTTTAATAAATCAGCGCGTCGTTTTGGTGGTTATCAAAGTCTAGATGGACTCAGTAGCCAAGTTATGATTAATTACCGTTCCAGTCAACCAGCCCAGAAGGTAACCCTCAAACAAGTTTTGTCTGGGCAAGTAGATAGTAAATTGGTAAAAGATCGGGTTGTCCTAATCGGCTATACTGCTCCCGTTGCCAGAGACTATTTTGATACTCCTTACGGGAAAATGCCAGGAGTCTGGATTCATGCTCACATGGTAAGCCAAATGCTCAGTGCCGTTATAGATGAGCGTCCCTTGCTGTGGGTTTTACCTCAATGGGGAGGGTTGCAGTGGGGTGATGCTATCTGGGTTTTGGCTTGGTCGATAACCAGTGGTTTGCTAGTTTGGGCTCTTCGGTCGCGATCGCTCCTGTATGTGACTTTAGCTACTGGTACTGCTACATTCATCTTATACCAAATCTGCTTATTTCTGCTCACTCAGGGCGGCTGGGTGCCCCTTATCCCCTCAGCGTTAGCTATAGTTTCTACAGGTACTATTTTAGTGACTATCGAGAAACAATTTGAGATTGTAGAAAAGTGCGATAGGTTTGGCACATCAATGTAGGCGATCGCGTCCCCTACCCTTGCAATCCCCACTATTTTTTGCTAATATCGTAAATGATGGAATAGGTATGCACATATACACTATTTCCCTACATCCCAATCTCCCCAAACTCCCAAAACCCGCCCCGGTATTACCGATAGGGCGGGTTTTGAAGTAATAAGCGCCTAACAGCCCAGGCAACAGACAACAGCACTCAATTCCCAATTCTTAATTCTTAATTCTTAATTCTTAATTCTCATTTTCCCAACTCTTGAGAACGTCGATAAGCAGCTTGCACAGCTTCAATTACCGCTGAACGAAAGCCAGCTTGTTCTAGGCTAGTAATCCCTGCAATAGTAGTACCGCCAGGACTAGTAACACGGTCTTTGAGTTGGGCTGGGTGCAATGCTGATTGCTGTAATAACTGAGCTGTTCCTAATACTGTAGCAAGAGCAAGTTGGGAAGCGATCGCTCGTGGTAATCCCGCTGCTACACCCCCATCAGCCAGGGATTCAACCATTAGGGCGACATAGGCTGGACCTGATCCTGATAAACCAGTTACTGCATCCAGCAAGTATTCCGGTACTTCCACTACTTCCCCTACTGCGCCAAAGATTTCCCTGGCCAATTCCAGATGGCTGGGTTGAGCCGTTTGACCTAGTGAGATCGCGGTAATTCCTGCTCCTACTGTTGCCGGAGTATTAGGCATGGCTCGAATTACTGGCTGATGCCTAAAAGCTGCTTCCAATCGGCTCAAAGGGACACCTGCTAAAATTGAAACCAGCACTGGCAGCTGTCCTCCTGCAAGATTGGTTTCACCAACTTCTGCCAGTTCCCCTGCTACAGTTTCAAAAACTTGAGGTTTAATTGCCAGTAATAGCACCTCCGATGCCTTCGCCGCTGATTGGTTATCCGATGTGACTTGGACACCGTATTTTTCCGCCAAAAACTCTCGTCTTGTTGCTTGGGGCTCACTAACTAAAATTGTCTCAGGGTGATACAGCTTGCGATCAATCAGGCGGGATAAGAGAGCTTCTCCCATAACTCCACCACCAATTAGACTCAACTTGCTCGTCACCCTACCTACTCCCTGATGCTTACAACCAATTGTTTTTCGATTGGCGTTCAATAATTGATAATGAACAATGGATAATGGATAATTACCTCTCCTTGAAAGAAGGGAATTGAACTTAAGGAAAATATTTTCTCTTTATTTTCTTCATAAATGAAGAGACTTTAGACCAAATTAACCAATTATCAATTATCAATTGTCCATTGATGAAATACTCCTACACTATCCTGGGGATAAGTGTAGGCTCCCCAATAAATCTACTTGTCTTGTCGAAGATTAAGGCGATTTTTGAAAATGATTTTACCCGTGATGTGGTGCGTTACACTATGCGCTTCCACACCCTACAATAGTACATTTATGGAAATCACCTAACTGAACTTTACTGAGCCATTCGCTCCGGCTCAGATGCCCAAGCAGGGGTAGGAATTGATGAAGGTTCGCTTCTTTGAGGTGTAGGTACTTCGTGAATAACCCCAGACTGAGTGCTAACCTGGACACAACTAGGAGTAAATAAGAATATGCTTTCCCCGATTCTCTCCTGATGGCCATCAATAGCATAAGTACCACCAGCAACAAAGTCTACAGCTCTTTGTGCTTGGTCTGGATCCATAATTGTCAGGTTTAAGACTACTGACTTACGCTCTCGTAATGCTTGTATTACCTGAGGCATTTCTTCAAAAGAACGGGGCTCAATCACGGCTACTTCGGAAATACCGTTAACAGCTCCAGGCATACCAATTACATTATTCATTGAAGTCCCTCCTACCCCTACTTCTGAGCCTATATTAGACCGCTCTCTAATGCGACGTCGCATCGGACGCTCTTCTTCCATTGGTGCTTGGACTGGCTGCTCTTGCGGATAAAGATTTTGGTAAGCGTCTGGCTCCACCCCATCGTAATCATATTCGTATTCTGCTGATTCATTGAGACCAACGAAATCTCGTAGCTTGTTAAAAATGTTACTCATAGTAGTTGACTCTCCATCACAATTTCATTTTGACTCTAGAAACCAAACTATTGGTAGCCTGTAATACATTACCCTCAAACGAGGTTTTTTTTTCAGAAGCAGACACCAACAAGGAAAACCGTTAACCTACCAATCATCTTACCTAAGACCAATCCATCCTCAATCTTTCTAAACCAAGCCAAAATTATACACCAGCTTTCCGAAAGAAGGAGGCAAGGGGCAGGAGGCTCCGAGGCAGCAAGGCTTGTAGGGTAAGCTTAAATAAAAAGCTTTTTTTCACGCTTTGGGTTATTTCGCTACACTGCCCTACATTCATCAGTAAAAATACGGATATCATGCCTCTAGATGCCTTGAATGCCTAAGGTAAAGGCCACAAAATGGTTACGATGAATATATAGCAAGTCGAATTGAGTTGTAAACATACAAGCGAGGAGAGGGAACTTTAGAACGGGGAACAAGGAAATTTTACATTTACAGTAGACATTATACTATCGTGACCGCTTTTACTTTGACTTGTAAGTGGGGAATTGGGAATTGGGAAGTGGGAAGAGTCTACTTTCATCCTAATAGTGGTGAAATTTTTTCATCGGGACTGCCTTCTGACTTGAAAGTAGGCAACAGGCAACAGGGAAGAAGTTACTTTTATCACCACCAGGTGATAAATTGTTCATGGGGACTGCCTCCTGCCTCCTGCCTCCTGCCTCCTGCCTTCTGCCTCCTGCCTTCTGCCTCCTCATTGGAAAGTTTGGCGATGGATACTCTGAAGCTGATCTAATTCAGTTGAGGATCCAGTGCGACGCATTACCCTAAGACGATTTTCCACTAGCAGACGAGCGTCAGAACGAGTGATTGGTTCAAAGGTAAGACCAGTAGTAGTCGTAGTAACCTTAAAAAATAAGCGCTGGGCATAGAGGGTGGTGAATAATTCCTGGTGCTCTTCTATCATGCAAACTCGAAAGAGCAGACCAAATGTTGGGTGATTTAGGTAAGTTTCTGTGTTCATTAAAGTATCTGCTGGAAATACCAATCCCTAGAGTATTGGGAGATGTCATCTGGTCAAGCACCGAGTGCTGATTTTGCCTTTTCAGCTGTACAGGTCTCGAAATAATAGTCTCATTCTATTATCAACTGAGCCAATTTATACCAAAACCCTGTAGAGACCTTCCATGCAACGTCTCTACAATATGGAGCATGACTTTTCAGCGCTGGATTTGGTTTCAGTCTTCAGCAGCAATACGTAGGGTTTGCTTCAGGAAGTCGTAACTTTCGCGTTTGAATAGGTGGTAGGTGGTAGGTGGCAGGTGGTAGGTAAGGTTAAATGGTATTAGGTTTTAGGGAATTTTCATCATCAGTGTCCCATTCCTCCCCAAACCAACCTTGCTGTCCAAAACAAGCCTAAACTAGCCATTGCCATCCAGTCGTACCAGTGCAGACGCAACTGATGCCATTGTACTAAATGCTCATTGGGACTAGTAAATCCCCTGACAGTCATAGCTTTAGCAATTTGCTCAGCTCTTAAGAGGAGGTTTTCCAGCAATCGTTCCGAAACCATTAACCAGACTTGCAGGCTATTGCGGATCCCCAGCTTTTTCCAGTTGATGGCACGGGTACGTATAGAACGAATCAAATTTTGCACTTCTTCGAGCACCAGAGGAATAAAACGCAAAGACAGAGTTAAGGTAAGGACAATTTCCGTTACAGGCACATTGAAACGCCTTAGGGGTCTCATCAAGCTTTCTAAGCCTTCGGTAATTTCTTCTGGTGCGGTGGTGAGTAAGTAGAGATTGCAGCTGTAGATGAGGGTGAAAATCAAGGTACTGATGCGAATTGCTAAATCCAAAGACCGACGAGTAATGGTGAGATTGAGTAGCCCTTGATGTAACTCCCAAACAATATAATTGTAGGAAGTCGGCTCCGGTAAAACTGGTTCGTAGGGCGGAAGTCGCGGTTGATGCTCGACATTGAGTCCATCAGGAGCAAATACGGCAATAACCAAGACAAAGAAACTCAACATCAGCAACCAACCCATTTGCTGCCGCCACACTCGCAAGGGAATGGCAGTTGTTAGAGTAATCAGAATCAGCAACATTACCAGTCCTATACGCCAGTAGGGATGAGCTAACAAGGGAGCCAAGAGGAAGCTCATTAGCCAGATTAATTTAACTCTAGAATCTAGATAATGCAGCCAGGTTACTGGTTGTTCTAAGTATAGTCCTATGGGTAGCGATCGCAGTAAATCCATTATTGGTTATTTGTTGTTGGTTATTTGTTGTTGGTTATTTGTTGTTGGTTATTTGTTGTTGGTTATTTGTTGTTGGTTATTTGAACAACCGGTAATATCCAATCTGCATTTAAAAAGATAATTGCTCAACATTGCATACGATTCTGTTGCCAGATGAGCTGTTGCCTCTTGCCTTCCAACACTAATAACCTATGCAACCAAACCGAACATTGTCTAATAAATTAAACGCGAGTCGCACGGTTGGCATTGCTCTGCATTTCAACTTCCCTGGGTTTTTTACCCCGCCAGATCAAACGAATTGGTGTGCCGGTGAAGCCCAACTGTTGGCGGAATTGACGTTCAATATAGCGGCGATAATTTTCACCGAAGCGTTTGGGGTCATTGACAAACAAAGTCATAGTTGGTGGTTGACTTTTTACTTGAGTACCGTAGTAGATTTTCCCCTGACGCCCTTGCCTATTGGTGGGAGGACTGTGCCAGCTAACAGCTTCTTGTAGGACTTCATTAATTACTGAAGTGCCAACACGCCGTTGGTGCTGTGCTGCTGCCTTATCGACTAAATCGAGAATTTTTTCTACTCGTTTACCAGTCAAAGCACTGACAAAAATCATTTCTGCCCAATCAACAAAATGCAGTCGGTCTTTGAGCAATTTTTCTTGTTCGTAGATAGTGTAGGAATCTTTTTCCACTGCATCCCACTTATTAACTACAATAATCGCGGCTCTGCCCTCATCTGCAATTCTACCAGCTAGTTTTTGGTCTTGTTCTGTGACCCCATCAAGGGCATCAATGACTAGTAAGACTACATCTGATCTACGAATTGCTTTAAAGGCACGATTAATACCAAAAAATTCTGGACCGTAATCAACATTTTTCTTTTTGCGAATGCCAGCGGTATCGATAAGGCGATAGTTTTTCCCTTCGATACCATTTTCTTGATCACCAGCCCGTTCTACCACCATATCTATGGTATCGCGGGTAGTGCCAGAGATGGGGCTAACAATCGAGCGATTTTCCCCAGTGAGGGTATTCAATAAGCTAGATTTACCAACATTGGGACGTCCCACGATCGCGACTCTAATCTCAGGAGTATCTGGAATTGCATCGACAGGTGGTAAGTAGGTAATCAATTGATCCAGCAGTTCACCAGTACCACCACCATGAATACCAGAGACGGGGAAGGGTTCTCCTAAGCCTAGTTCCCAAAATTGAGATGCTTGGATCAGTCCTTGTTGAGGAGATTCGCATTTGTTGACAGCTAGTAGCACCGGTACTGATTGTTGGCGCAACCAGTTGGTTAGGGCTTCATCAGCAGCAGTTAAGCCCATTTGCCCATCCACTACTAATATTGCCACACTCGCTTCTTGTAACACTGCCATGGCCTGTTCTCGAATCAGGGGCAAGAATTCGGTATCATCATCAAAGACCAAGCCACCAGTATCAACAACCGAGTATTCTCTGTCCTGCCAGAAAGCATTACGATAAGTGCGATCGCGGGTTACTCCGGGCTCATCGTGTACAATAGCATCATTAACACCAGCCAAACGGTTGACCAGAGTAGATTTGCCCACATTTGGGCGTCCGATAACCGCAACAATAGGTAAAGTCATAAAGAATGTAGAATTAAGAATGTAGAATGTAGAATTGACCGTTCTTTAATTTAACAATTTACTGGGTGTAGGGTGTAAATTGTCCCAAACCCGATTAACCCCTCCTTATCAACTTTCGTGTTGCTATTCTTTTTTTTCTACACCGGGTGAAGTGAAATTTTGGGTGAGATTTCTTGAACTTTGTATCCAAACATTATCAGTTCTCTTTTCTTCTTCAGCTCCCTCAGCTCCCTCAGCTCCCTCAGCTCCTCAGCTCCCTCAGCTCCCTCAGCTCCTCAGCTCCCTCAGCTCCCTCAGCTCCCTCAGCTCCCTCAGCTCCCTCAGCTCCCTCAGCTCCCCCAGCTCCCTCAGCTCCCCCGCTCCCCCGCTCCTCCGCTCCTCCCCTCACCCCCTACACCCTACCAACTTTATAACCAACCCCCTGCAGCGAGGCGAAGCAGTCTTTGCACAGGAATTCTGCTATGAATACTTACCCTAGGTATTTGATAGTTATCTTTAGACCACCAACCTAATTTGAAGGTTGAATTATTATACAGATATCCTGATAAGTAGTATTTAGATGCATACTTTCTAACCTGGTCATTGACTTCTCCAAAGGGATAAGCGATATGAGCAGCTACGGTTTTTTCGGGGTCTAGATCTTGGGTACATTTTCTGAGGATTTCCTGGGAGCTTAACAACTCTTTCTGTAGCTCATTAACCTGAAGAGTCGTCAAGTCTTTGTGGTTTGCTCCGTGGGATTGCAGGTCATAAAAACCTTTTTCTAAACCTTCTCGAAAATCTGCACAACTAGCATGGTCTAGCTCTACTCCTTTGACCCCCAAAAAAGGAGGATTGAGGAACCAAACAAACTTAATTTTTTGGTTATACTTAGCTTCAATGCTTTCTGCTAAAGCAATTAAATTGACATGGGCAGATTTATAGCCATCATCAATGGTGAGCATAACTTTCCTTTGACCTTGATGCTCCTCAGGTATTTTCTTTCGGTTCACATTGAGAAAATAATCATACAGTTCTTGGGAGGAAAGAAACCAATAATTGTCAACTACTAAAGAGTCTATAAATTTTTCTAAATCTTGCTTAGTGTAATCTCCATCAGATTGAATGCGCTTGGGAGGGAGATCATCGGGATTATCTAGGTTAATAATATCGTGGAAGCCAAAAATAGCAATTTCATCTGTTATTACCTCAAACATAACTCTAGTTAGCACTAATCCCAAGATTAAAGCCAGCAAAAAGCTAGTGAGACGTTTTCTTCGGATAGTCATAGCAAACTCAAAACACTCCGACAATTTCTCAATTCACAAATTTACCATCTACCGTTGACCAATGACCAATGACAAACAACAAACAACCAATCACAACAATTCAAACCCACTCTTGAGCCGCTTGAGCTTCAGCTTGCACTAATTGCTCTCGTAACTGTTGCCAATCAATTTGGTCAGCTGGGGTATTTTGGAGGAGCTGGCTATTTTGGAGATACAAGACTCTGGTACAGAAGAGTTGAGCTATATCCAACTGATGATTTACCATCACAATAGTCATGTTACCCTTGAGAGCCAAATCAGTTAAGCAGCTAAGTAAGCGAGAGGCAATACCAGCATCAAGGGCAGAAGTTGGTTCATCTAGTAGTAAAATTTTAGGCTGGGCAACTAAAGCTCGTGCGATCGCTACTAATTGTCGTTGTCCTACAGATAGTTGCAACTCAGTTCGTTCTAACCACTCCCCTGGGATGAGCAACTGCTCTCGATAGGTTTCGATTCGCTCGTTAATGGTGGCTTGAGGTAAATTCTGTAACCGCAGGGGATAAGTTAAGGCTTCTCTAACTGTCATGCCCAATAACTTGGGTTCTTGAGCAACCAACATCACCTGTCGCCGTAATTCTAGGATCGGAATATTTCTGATGTCCCGATTTTCTAGGTGAATTTCTCCCCGCGTTGGCTCACTCAGACGATTCAACAGGCGCAACAGAGAAGTTTTACCAGCACCGGAAGGACCAATCAAGCAAACGCGATCGCCAGGGAACACCTCGAAGGAAATATCTGTTAGTATTGGCGCACCTGTAACTTGACCTTTGATGGAGGTGACAAGACTCACCTGTTTCAGCTGTAGTTGGCCATTGGTCATTGGTTATTGGTTATTAGCATAATAATTAATTGTAAGCTGTTGTGTATTTAAACTGCATACTGGTGAAATCCGATAAAAAAGATATATCCGGTTCTCCTGTTGCCTTTTATAGCAGTTCTTGTATCTGTGAGGTATATCTCCTATTCCCAATTCCCCATTCCCAAAAAACAATCCGGTCAGCAATCAATGAAATCATCTAGTATGCTCCAATCAATGACCAAATGGCGCATTCTTTCCAGAATTGCCGTAGTAGGTTTTTTGTTCGCTTTAGTGGCTTTTGGGGCAGTACCTGGTTACTGGACAGGAAACTGGCCTTGGGCTAAACTACCACCAGTCACAAACCTGAAGCAGATCAAAGCTATCCGCAACCAAGGACTGGAGATTCCTGGTTGGCAAACCCTGGAACAAGCAATCGTGAGTATTGGTGGTAATAAATGGTCTTTTCAGAGAATCCAGCAAGACAACCAAAAACCATTGCTCCTGCTGCTACTTCCCCAAAATGGTCCTAAGTCACAACCTCAGGTTGAGTGGGCAGATATCAATGGATTTTTTCAAACCTATGCCAGAACACAAACTAAAGGTAAATGGCAGACAGATTCTTACACTAAACTCCTGTTTACTGCGGAAACTTCAACACCGACAACTTCAGTAGCCCAGGTAAAAGCCCGTTTATTTCGTGCTTGGAATGGGCAGCAGACTTTTGCCATGGTGCAATGGTATGCCTCACCAGAGGGGGGCTATTCTGTTCCCAGCCACTGGTTTTGGAGTGATCAATTTGCTCAGTTGCATCGCAAGAGAGTTCCTTGGGTTGCCGTCTGCCTTCAGATCCCCATTAAACCTTTAGGTAACATTGAAGAATATCAACCTTTAGCAGAATCTCTAGGAAAATTGATTCAGTCTACTCTGATGGCAGGTCCTTTTGCTGGAGAACCTAGCGAAAACGGGTGATACCAGTTCCAGGTTAGATACGCCGGTTTTGAGAAAGTTGGGGTATCTGTGTGGGAGAAAACCTTTATGTACGTTCGTTGCATTTATCATAAATAAACTCTTAACTTAACTCATTATTTATTACTTATGAAAATCTCCTACATTCTACATTCTACATTCTTAATTCTGCATTCTTCATTCTCTCTCCTGCCTTCCATCGCTTTAGCTAATCCAGAGGTACAGCATAAAAATTATGCCCAAGTGCCGGTTTTTTCTTCCGACGAAACTTTTAACCCTGAGCCCTTGGAATTTAATAATTCTATTCCTCCTTTAGGCTATCCAGAAGAGCCGCCCCGAAGTAGTTCACCTTCTGAGTTCGATATCTATCGCCTAGGAATAGGAGATTCAATTCAAGTACAATTAATTAACTTTCCCAACCTCAATTTTCAAGATGATGTTGATCTAGGAGGAGATATTCTAGTCCCATTGGTGGGAAAAATACCAGTGCTAGGACTCACTTTAGAACAAGTTCAACAAAAAATTGAGGCTGGCTTGAATGAATTTGTAGTCAATCCTGAAGCAGTAGTAGCACTAGCAGGTTTGCGTCCAGCTAAGGTAACACTGACTGGAGAAGTATTTCAACCAGGCTATTATACTCTGCCCCCCGGCACAATACTCTCTCAAGCTCTACAAGAAGCTGGCGGCACTACAACTGAAGCTGACCTGCGGACTATTGTTATACGTCGTCGCTTACCAGATAATTCTATTATCGAGCAACAAGTTGACTTGTTTAGTGCCCTACAAAATGGGACAAGTGTACCGGATTTGCGTCTTCAGGATGGTGATTCTGTGATTGTCTTAAAGGTAGAAGTGGGTACAGATTATGATTATGACCGCAGGCTAATCTCTCGCTCTAATGTTTCTCAGCCGGAAATTACCGTCCGGGTCTTGAGCTATGCTAATGAGCGCATTGGCAATGTTAATTTACCCAATGGTAGTACCTTTGTTGATGCTTTAACCGCGATCGCGCCCAACCCAGATGGAGTTAAGATCAATGCCATTGCCCTCGTTCGTTTTGATCCAGAAACTGGTAGAGCTGTTACCCAACAACTAGATGGAAAAGCGGCTTTAACAGGTGATCTCTCTCAAGATGTTCCGCTACAAAATAACGATGTGATTATTGTCGGTCGTAACCTTATTGGTCGGTTTAATTTTGTCCTGAATTTTATCACTCAACCCTTTGCTAATATCTTTAGTTTTATTAGGTTTTTTGAGGTGTTCAACGGTAATTGAAATGGTGGTTATTTGTTAGTGCGATCGCAACTCCAAGCGAGATACCCGACTTCTTCCAAAGATGTGGACAGGCATCTTGCCTGTGCCCCGTTATCGGAAACATGCAAGGTTTACCTGTTTTTCACCCCATCAGCCTAATTTCTACAGCTGCTCCCCAATCTAGTTGTAACCGAGATTGAGCACTACCACCATTAACAGCAATTTCCACCCAACCGTGACTACCAATGAGAGCAACAAGTTCTCCCAATTGTCCATCACTGTAAGTTTGACTACCTAGGAGTACTTCGTTCCCCACCACAACCGACCAAGTTTTCCCCTGAACTTCAGCAGCTGCTATGTTAGTAATTAAATTGCCAAAGTAGTCAATATATTGGATACAACCCACTATATCAACAGCTGTTACCTTAGTTTTCGGTAGGGCTAGCTGAACTAAAGTTATTGGGTCAAATTTTTCTCCCAACTCCTCTAAAGGTACACCACTAGCAAGATGTGCTCCTACTGGTGCAAAGATATCTCGACCGTGGAAGGTTGAGCTAGGTGCTGAAGTCTGCCAATATTGGGGATTAGTTAACTCAACTACAGCAATCTCCCTAGTTTGACTCAAGATACCACTAAATAAACCATTATCTGGCCCCACTAGGAACCCAGAATCCAGTTGAATTGCGATCGCTTTGCGGTGACTTCCTACTCCCGGATCAACCACAGCTACATGTACTGTCCCCTCTGGAAAGTAAGGATAGGCATTCATCAGGCTAAACCTAGCTGCAACGATATTTTGAGGGGGGATTTGATGAGTAAGATCCACCACCCTCAGCTGAGGGTTAATTTGGGCAATGACTCCTTTCATTACCCCCACATAAACATCCCTCAAGCCAAAATCGCTTAGAAGAGTAACAATTTTGTTTTCTTGCATCTTTAATTTCGTGTTATTTGTTGTTAGTTGTTAGTTATTTGTAAAAAAACAAAGAGCCAAAAACAAACAAGCACCCATCCTCTTCCCAGCTACTACTGGCATCCTGCCAGTGCCACTCATCTGCTACTGGCATCCTGCCAGTTCCACTCACCTATTCAATCCCAAATCCACAGCTATGCGATGAGCACAGGCAAATCCAGAAAACGCTACTGCATTCAAACCTTGTCCCGGAAAAGTACTATCTCCCACACAGTATAATCCTGGTACTGTTGTGCGATTAAACGGCATCCCTAACAATCCCATTAACTTGCGCCGAGGAATTGGGCCATAAGTGCCATCTTCTCTGCCTAAAAACCGTTTGTGGCTCCTTGCTGTACCCACTTCCATATAGCTTAATCCTGCATCTAAACCAGGAAAAACCTGGTCTAGCCTTTTAATTAAGCGTGCCGCTGCATGTTCCTTTTTCTGCTCATATTCCTTAGTAGACAATCCCTGCCAATCGGACATCCAGCTGGGAGTGAAAGTGTGGAGGATATGATAACCTCTTGGTGCTAAATCCGGGTCAAGCAGGGTAGGAATCGAAACAAAAATTGTACCTTCTGGATCTTCCATTTTTTCCCAGTCTTCTAGCACAATATGGTGACATTCCGTACCTGCGGGGAAGACTGACTCCTCTACTCCCAAGTGCAAACTCAAGAAACTGGGTGACTTCTGATAACGTTGCTGCCACCTCTTTTCTGCTGCTGGCATGTCCCCTGCGGGCAAAAATTTCTCGAAAGTATCCCATCGGGTAGCATTGGAGACGATTCTCTGAGCTCGATATTCCTGACCAGTGGTAAGCTTAACCCCCACTGCCTTGCCATTTTCGGTAAGGATTTGTTTCACTCTCGCTTTATACTGAATCTGACCTCCAGCTTTCTCCAATCCCTCCACCAGTTTTTGGGCAATTTGACCTACACCACCTTTAGGATAATTAATGCCACCGTAATGTCGATCCGAGAATACCATCCCAGCATTAATCATTGGTGTCCGCTCAGCTGGTACAACAGACCAACAGTAACACTCCATATCAATAAACTGTAACAGTTGGGGGTCTTTGATATACTTGCGAGCAATGTCTCCTGCATTCAGAGGCAAATACTTCACCAAACCCAAACAAGCCAAGGGATGCTGGAAAAATACTCGCATCAGATACCCAAGTTCCTCCAAAGAGAGTAACTCCATCGAGTTCAGGCAGTTGAATACCTTCCAGCATTCGTCATAAAATTGGCGAATACCCTGCTGTTCTTGGGGGAAGTGAGTAATAAGTTCTTGCAAAAACTTCTCATAATCTCGATGAACTTTCAGCTCTAAACCAGCGGGTAGGTGATAGTGAATTTGTACAGGGTCAGGAATAGTTTCTAGGCTGACATCCACTGCTGCTAGTGCCCTAGTGAGGAGATTAGTGGTTCCCTGAGAGCCAAAACCAAAAATCATTGATGCTCCTACATCAAAGCGATACCCTTCTCGCTCAAAATAACCAGAACTACCACCAGGAATAATATAGCTCTCTAGTACTAGTACTTTGGCTCCTTTGGCAGCTAGCTGGGTTGCTGTCACTAGCCCTCCAATCCCAGAGCCAATAACGATAACATCAAATACAGAGACATCATCGGTATTTAAAGAAGAATTTAACGCAGCAGTCATAAAAATAAGGTGATTCCCAGGAAAAAATGTACCTATCGTAGGGTGCGTTAGCGGAGCGGACGCTGGTGGCGAAATATTTCGTAATATACTTCAGCTGCTGAAAGCCCCCCTAAATCCCCCAATTCTGGGGGACTTTGACTCCGGGCTCCCCCAGAATTGGGGGCTGGGGGGCATCAAAAACTTTCGTTTTACCGCAAATGTTTCCAAATATTAATTTCGCCAACAGCATCGCGGAGCGTAACACACCACATCACGGGTACAGTCATGTTCAAAATTAGCCTAAGCAGTTAAGCCTGACTTATCTGAGTGTAACGTTTCTTGAACTCAGGAGATAGTGAAAATAAAAAAGTAGGGGTCAGCTGGCAATCAGCTTACTGCCCCCACCTGCCGATCCTTATAGATGAGGAGAACACTGAAATTAAATATAACCTTATTGAAAATTAATTTCAACAATATTTAGATAATAATTCTCAATAAGCTAAGCAAGAACCTCAAAGGCATTATTATGGTTGCTGAACCTCACTGTGTCATTCCTTCTAACTGAACATTCCATGACTCTTCAACTTCGCGTTTATGTCCCACCCCATCCCCTGATTAAGCACTGGCTAGGAGTTGCTCGTGATGCAGCAACTCCTTCACCACTTTTTAAAACCGCCATCAAGGAATTAGGGCGCTGGCTCACCTACGAAGCGGTTCGCGACTGGTTACCCACCGAGGAAATGGAGATCCAGACCCCCCTCGCTCCCTGCACGGTAACGATGGTAAATCCAGAGAAGCCAATAGTTGTAGTACCAATTCTGCGAGCAGGGTTGGGGTTGTTAGAAGGAGCTCAAACCTTGTTACCTTTAGCCTCGATTTACCACCTAGGCATAGTAAGGAACGAGGAAACTCTGGAAGCTAGCTGTTACTTAAATAAATTACCTCAGCAATTTGCTCCCCAGACGCAAATCTTAATCACCGATCCGATGCTAGCCACTGGTAACTCTATGATGGTAGCAATGGAAGAACTAATCAAGCGGGGTGCTGATCCGTCAATGATTCGCCTTATCAGTGTCGTTGCTGCTCCACCAGCATTGCAAAAGTTGGGTACAAATTATCCTGGTTTAAACATTTACACTGCGATGATTGACGAAGAGCTTAACTCTCAGGGCTATATTGTCCCAGGTTTAGGAGATGCAGGCGATCGCATTTTTGGTACTTCCGTTTAGGGAAGCTGAGGAAGCTGAGGAAGCTGGGGAGGAAATCTATTACATCATTTTAGCTGTGCCACGGTAGTAGATTTTGAATATTTCGGTGAAGATGAGACAAGGGAGGAAAGAGGGAAAATATACTTCAAACTTCTTTCCTCCCTCATTCTTTGAATAAGTTAAAGTTATGTATTAATGAGCAAAGGTCAAAGAGAAACATGAGTCAACGGGATGGTTTTACCGGCGGATTTTTAGCAGGAGCAGCATTGGGCGCGTTGGTTGGTGGCATAGTGGGAATACTAGTTACTGCCCAAAAAGATAACGAAGATGAGGCTCAAGAGCAGTCTTTGATTAATTCTAGCTTGTCTAAAGTTAGAGCAATTAAGGGTAGAAAAAATCAGTTAGATACAGAAGAAAGCATTGAAGCTGCTCGTCGTAGCTTAGAGGATAAAATTGCTCAACTCAATACAGCAATTGATGATGTTCGTCAACAATTGGGTACAGTCAATGGCAATGCTACGGAAATAAATCGGGAACTCTAAAACTTTATTCCCTCCTGACTTGAAAGTAGGAATTGGGAATTGGGAATTGGGAATAGTCAACTTTCATCCTCTGGTGGTGAAATTTTTTCATTGGGATTGCCTCCTGCCTTCTTACGCTAACAATCTTCATTCCTTACACTTCCGTCAGGCATAGTAGTCTGGCAAAACTTGGAACCATTCAAGTTAGCCTTATTCAGATGAGCATGATTGAGATCTGCCTGACGGAGATTTGCCCAACTCAAATGAGCTTGATCTAGTTCTGCTCTACGGAGGTTGGCTCCAGCCATAAATGTATGTTTGAGAATTGCTCCTTTGAGGTTAGCCTCAAAGAGGTCTGCTTTAATCAGACTAGCTCTATGTAAATTGGCCTTATGTAAGTCTGCTCCATTGAGAATTGCCTCATTCAAAATCGTTTTGTGCAGGTTGGCTTTAGTTAAGTTAGCTCGATAAAGGTTAGCCCCAGTCAGGTTGGCTTCACTCAAATTTGCCTGCTGCAAATTGGCTCTACTGAAGTTAGCTCCAGTTAAGTAAGCTTTACGCAAATCTGCTCCCTTCAGGTTGACTGCCGAAAAATCTCTTTCTCCTGCCAGATAACGCTCCTTTAGTTCATTAATATCCATAAGTTTTCCTCTTAATACTTTTGAGCACTTGTTCTGTTAAAATGAAATAATTATTGTGGAAAATTTATATCAGTGAGAGATTAATACTGTGACAAGAGAAAGCGGGTTGTTTGACTACCGCCCTACTACGCGCGAATAAGTGACCAGTTAAAAAAGCTTACTGTAAAGGCTTTCTTGCTCTCGGCTCTACGACTATACTGCACAGATACTTTAGTAAGTACCCAACACATACAACAAATAATAATCGATATGCTAGGAACCTTTCAACAAAGTCATATCCGCATTGAAATAGAAGCAACACACAAGGTCATTCATGAAAGCCTGCTGCATTCCCAGCACCTGAGTCAGTGGTTGTGGCCCCAGCGCTTGTCAGAAGGGATGCCGGAACAACTCTGCCAGGGACTAACTTTCTCCAGCTGGATCGGACCAGTGGCAATTCAGCATCAGGTAGAGATAGCTGGGTCCAACTGTTTGCGTATGCTACTGAGCCAGGGTATTGATGGTTATCACGAATGGTATTGGGGAGAAGGTTGGGTACAGTCTCGCTTGGAAGGGATATCTGTTTTACCATTAAATCTTGGTCAGACTTTTAGCTTAATGCGATTACGGCAATTTGTCAGTGGTAGGAAATGACCAATACCGCTGCGCGGAATTAAGAATTAAGAATTAAAAATTAAGAATGCTTATATAGTAAGGATTATATCTATCTCAAACTGGTGGGTTATTTCCATGCCCGCTGCACTAGGGAGCAGGCAATAGGCAAACCCTCTTGTGTCCCCCAAGAGGGGAAGGCAACAGCTCATCTGGCAACAGAAAGTAATCTACTTTAACCACCATGCATGAACATCAATTTCTTCGCGTCCCTGCATCCCCACATCCCAGGTCAAGCCGATGGATATATAGACGCCTGACGACTATACTGGGACTAACTATCTTCCTAGGAGTTATCTGGACACCAGTGGCAACTGCTGCTTCTGCTACTACTCAACCAGCAATAGAGGTCAAAGTCAGCCTTGGTAACAGGGCTCTCCCGTACTTGTGGTGGAAACTCCGGTATTTGTGATATCTTCCTCGAAAATATATTCCTGTCATCCTTGCTGTGTAAGGAATATAGAAATGATAACCTCAGCTTATCACCCTATGTACTAGAGAGCCCATCATAAATTATTGCTCAGTACCGATCGATGAGCCAATAGGTAGTCATTTCTCCTTTACCCTTAACTTTGATAACACCTCGCTCTTTCAAGATAAATTTATCTTGCAAACGCTCATAGGTTTGGGTAGTAACTTGAATTTTTCCGGGAACTCCTGAGGATTCCATCCTTGATGCGACATTGACTGCATCTCCCCATAAATCATAGATAAACTTTTTAATGCCAATCACTCCAGCAACTACGGAACCAGTGTTAATCCCGATGCGAATTTGGAAAGGTTCGCCAATATCCGCCTGAAATTGATCAATTGCTCTTTGCATATCTAAAGCCATATTAGCGATTGCTTCGGCATGATTAGGCATGGGTACAGGCAAACCTCCCACTACCATATAGGCATCTCCAATAGTTTTAATTTTCTCCAAACCATGTTGCTCTGCTAACTGGTCGAACAGGGAAAAAACCTGATTGAGTAATTGGACTAGTTCCGTAGGAGGCATTCTAGCAGAAAGGGGGGTAAAACCGACAATATCAGCAAACATAATAGTTGTCTCATCAAACTGCTCAGCGATCGCACTAGTATCTTGTTTGAGCTGTTCGACAATGGGTTGAGGTAATATATTTAATAATAGTTGCTCTGATTTTTCCTGTTCTATTCGCAATTTTTCTTGTTCTATATGAAGAGCTTCCTCTGTCTGTTTGCGTTCAGTAATATCATCTATGACTCCAAGAATACCAATTACTTTTCTCTGAGCATCACGAATGGGAATTTTATTAATATCTAGCCAGCGTTTTTTTCCATCTTCTCCTGGGTTTTGTTTAACATCAATATGATGTAATTCTGGCTCACCTGCCTCCATAATTTGCCGATCTTTAGCCCGAAATGATTCTGCCACCTCCACAGCGTTGGGGAACAGATCGTAATCTGTCTTATTTACTACATCTTCTGGCTTGTCCAACTTGGCAGCTTGAGCCCATTTAAGGTTACATCCTAAAAAGACTAAGTTGGTATCTTTCCAAAAAACTTGCTGGGGAATATTATCCAGAATTAGGCGCAAATAAGCCTCTTTTTTTATTAATTCTTCTTCAACTTTTTTACTGTCAGTAATATCACGGGCTACCCAAATTACTGAATCTTCTGTAATGGGTGAAATACTAGCAGCAAACCAAACCTCTTTGGAATTATAACATTTAAAAAAAAGCGTTACCCAAAGCAAAGACAAAGTCAAGGTTTCAGCCCTATGAAAAGAGCTAAATCTCCAAAATGTAATGCTCCAAAACTCTTTATCCTTCAAATATTTATCCTTCAAAGTTAAGCTATACTCAACCTGAACAGTTTGTTGCGTTTGGAGAGCTTCTCGAATATAACCAACAAAGATATCTGCTTGCGCTGGGGGGAAAACTTCGTGTTCGAGTTTACCAAGCAGTTCATCCGCTGGTTTGTACAGTATCTCAGACTGAGAAGATACAACTTTTAGATAACGTCCCTGGCTATCTTTCACAAAAATAAATTCAGTCATTGCTGCAAACAAACCCCGCAGTTCAGCCTCTGTTTGAGTTAGGGAAGCTGTTCGTTTTTGAACACGAGTTTCTAGTTCATCAAAAGAACCACGCAACTGCTTAGCCATTTTGTTAAAGGAAAGAGCCAGAATATTCAATTCTTTGACATTCCCTAGTTCTACTGTTTGGTCTAATTCCCCACTAGCTATGGCTCCAGCGGCAGCACTTAAGCGGAAAATTGGCTGAGTAATCCAGTGAGAGGTAATAATGCCAAGAGCTGTAGCGATAATCAATGAGCCTAAACACAGTCCAATGGTAGTGCGAGTGTTAGTATTGATTTCCTCCATGAACTCTGATTCTGGAACTACCACAACAATCAGCCAATCGAGACCATCTTTAACTAGCCAATCATCATTATTTTGCTCTTTAGCTTTATTATGAGGTACATAAGGCCGCACTTGGACAAATTGCCGCTCACCATTTAGGTTAAAGTTAAGTTTAATCGTTTTATTAATCTGAGTTAAGTCACCAAACTGTTCTGTTAAATATTCTCCTGTCGCTTTAATTAAAGGATTACTACTGTCGGAGGCTGTAATGCGCTTAGCTTCTCCTCCCTCACTGATAAAAGAATTTTCTGGAGTTGATTGCGCTACGAGTTCCCCTGTCCGCTCAATAATAAAGGTTTCTCCTAACTCGCCCAACTCAAGATTTTTTTTAATATCCAATAAAAAGGAATTGATATCTTCTAGGCTTAAATCAATCCCACTAACCCCCAAAAGATTGTTTTCTTTATCGTACACTGGCCGACTGGTAGTGATATAAAGTCTGGGTAAAACAAAATCTGGATAGATCCCAGTCCAGATCGGTGCCCCTGCTTTTACCGCATCAGTGTACCAAGGGCGAGTTCGAGAATCATAGGGTCTATCAGCTGTCCGGACTACCTCTTTAGTGTTTTTGCCAGATTTATCGCTTTCATAAAAAACAGTAAAATAATCAGTAGATTCATTAACCACAGCAAACTGAAGAAGAGGTTCCCCTTCTTCTATCTGTCGGGTAATGGCCAAATATTCTCCCCCTTCCTCAGAACCTAAGGAAATCCAAGTTACTTCTTCAAACAGTTTTATTTGCTGCCAGAGGTAAAATTCATTCTGTGGGTTAAGCTGATCCAACTGCAAACTTAATTGACCCCGTTCAATGGCATTAACAATGAGCTGATTAAGTCGTTGGGGTTTTTCCAGGTAATTGTCAAGCTTCTGTTCAATGCGGGCTGTGACTTCACTACGCAATTGGCTTGCTAGGTTATTGACAGCTTTTTGTCCATTGCGTAATGAAAGCCAACCAGTTAATCCTACCGCAGCAAAGATTTGCAGGACAAAAGGTACAACAAGGGGGAGCCGTAGGGGTATTTGACGAGTCAATTTACTTCTTCTGCGCCAGATTGAGAAGAGGGATTGGGGTGGAGGGGGTTGATCATTGTTCATTACTATCCTAAGATAGCCTTCCACCAGTTAAGTGTGGGTGATTATGTACCTAATCTGGAAATAGACGCGGAGATGCGGGGATGCACCAGACACCGGGATGGGGAGATGGGGAAGAATTAATTGAGGCTTCATTTTCTTCTATTCTGCCTTCTGCCTTCTGCCTTCTGCCTCCTGCCTCCAAAGCATCCTAGGACTGACTAAACCAGGCAGTCAAAGCTATTGCTAACGCATCTGCGGCGTCGTCTGGTTGGGGAATATCCTCTAAATTCAACTCCCTGGCGACTGCTTGCTGGACATCATACTTATCCGCATTCCCATAACCGGTCAATGCCTGTTTAACTTGAGCTGGTGTAAACTCGACTACCGATACTTGACACTGTGCTAAAACTAACATCAAGACTCCCCGTGCCTGAGCTACACTAATTGTGCTACTCATGCGGTAAAAGAAAAGCTTCTCGATCGCCACTAGATCGGGTTGTAACTGTTCGATCAGGGTGTGCAAATCTTCATAAATCGTGCAGAGTCGCATTCCGATTTCAGTACGAGCCGGTGTCCGGATAACACCAAAATCTAACAACTGCACTACCTCAGGCACTGGCTTGAGAGTTAAGTTGCTACGATCTTTTTTTGAAGTAGCCACCTTTTCTGTCCCTGGGCAGAGTATTGCTCCAAAGCCCAAGATTGCTAGTCCTGGGTCGAGTCCTAAAATTCGCTTTTCCATCTGCCTTGTTGTGGGAAGTGCTTGTTCAGTTTAATCTCCTGAGTAGTAAGTAGGTTTGGTAGAAAAAGCTGAACTATGTTAAGAAAAGTAAACAGAGGTCAGACTCTTACCAATGACAAAGGAAAAAGGACAAATGACAGTCCTCACTAACTAACTATAATTATCCTCTCCCTACTTAGTTCACAGTCTATCCAGTCTTTGTGTTTTTCAGGCTTTGATCATTAAATGTTCCCAAATACCTTTTTCAAGCAAGCCCTACTTACCATCCAACATGAATCCAAAGGTCGGACACCCCAACGATTTAATCGTTGGTTTAAGTGGTTAGCTCCTGGATTATTGGTTAAACGTTGGTTACTCATTAGTGCTGCTGGTGTACTACTAACTAGTTTGGGGTTAGCAATTTGGATAAAGCTGACCCCTATTTTTCGCTTGATTGAATTCACAGCGGGAATTCTGGGAAAAATCACGACTATTATCCCCAATTATGTGTCCGGCCCCATGGCGATTATCTTTGGTTTGATCTTAATTTTCTGGGGGCAAACCCGGACAGTTGGCTCAATTACGGAGGTTTTAAAACCGGATAGGGAGCAAGAACTGGTGGATGTGCTGATGGCTCATCGCCGATTAAATCGGGGCCCAAAAATTGTAGTTATTGGCGGTGGTACGGGGCTTTCTACGTTACTTCGAGGATTGAAGGTCTATAGTGCTAATATCACTGCTATTGTAACTGTTGCAGATGATGGTGGCTCTAGTGGCAGGCTCAGACAGGAGTTTGGAGTGTTGCCCCCAGGAGATATTCGCAACTGTTTGACAGCTTTAGCAGACCAAGAAAAGTTGCTCACAGAACTATTTCAATACCGCTTTAAAGCGGGCAGTGGTCTAGTGGGTCACAGTTTTGGTAACTTGTTTTTGACTGCAATGAGTGAAATTACCGGTGACTTAGAACGGGCGATTACAGCAAGTTCTCAGGTATTAGCAGTGCGGGGACGAGTGCTGCCAGCAACCCTCAGCGATGTTTGCCTTTGGGCAGAATTAGAAGATGGACGACGGATTGAAGGAGAGTCCAGTATTACTGAGGCGAATGGAAAAATCCTTAGAGTTGGTTGTACTCCAGAAAATCCACCAGCTTTACCCGCAGCAGTTAAGGCTATTCGCGAAGCTGACTACATTATTGTTGGTCCTGGTAGCCTCTATACCAGTATTATGCCCAATCTCTTAGTACCAGAAATTGCCGAGGCAATCGCTTCTCGCTCAGTACCCCGCATCTATGTTTGTAATATTATGACCCAGCCCGGTGAAACTCAGGGATACAGTGTTTCTGATCACATCAGAGCCCTGGACGAAGGCTGCGGTAAAAAGCTATTTAATGCGGTATTGGTACATAAAAAATCTCCTTCAGCGCAGTCTCTGATTAATTATGCTAAAGCCAGTTCTCATCCAGTTTTTCTTGACCGGGAAGCAGTTGCTCAGTTAGGACGTCGTATTGTGCTGTCGAATGTGATGGATGAAGATGAAGTAACTACCCTAGTGCGACACAATCCTGAACGACTGGCAAGGGTATTGCTGCGATGGTACAGTCGAGCTCATGCTTAGTCATTAGTCATTTGTTATTTGTTATTTGTTATTGGTCATTAGTGGAATAATATAGTGGAATTAGTAGGTTGGGGGTAACGCTAGTGAAACCCAATCTACTGGCCTGACCCAGCTAAAATGAGGGAATAGATTTCCTCTCCATCTCCCTATCTTCCCCATCTCCCTATCTTCCCCATCTCCCTCAGCTCCCCCATCTTCCTCAGCTTCCCCAGCTCCCCCAGAACCAGAAAAGATGGTTCTCCCATCCCCTTGAATAAAAATTAACAAATGCTGATCTAGCGATAGTTAGAAGCTAGGATCTAATCGCTAATTGCAAAATTTTTAGAGAAATTGTGCAGAAATAAGCTCCCATTTGCTGAGATAAGTATATGGAGCTATCTAGCACTATCTAGCACACCTTGATCAAAATGGTGAACAGTGGGTCTCCTGCTTTGGTATCTCCTGTCTACTATAACTAAAAACTGCTAACTAATGTAACTTAAGCCAATGCCATGACCTATACGACAACAATTCAAGACTTTCTCGCTGGGATCTCTCCTTTTACTCAGTTGTCCTCAAGGGAGCTGGCAAAACTCACTAAAAACTGCCAGTTACTACGCTATCGTATGGGTCAAGCAATTGTTGTCCGGGAAAACATGCCAGCTCAAGTGTCCATTCTCTATGAAGGACAGGCTCGCTTGTTGGGTTACAATCCCCAACGTCAGGTACCAGTGACCCTGAAACTTCTCCAACCAGGAGAAATCCTCGGCTGGGTGAGTTTGGTCAGGCAAGTCCCTTGTGAAACAGCGATCGCTTCTACAGAATCAGTTTGTATCACCTTCAATGCCGCAGATTTTCTCAACTTGCTCAACAATTCTACCCTAGCTACAGCCTTCCGCAACCGTTGTGCTCTAGTAGAAATGTTTGACTTGTTAGCGGCAGAACTCCAACGGCAAGCTCAGGCAGAAGTTGACCTCAAGGAATTGGCTTCTCAGGCTTGGTCTGATGCCTTAATCTATAATTTAGCAGCCGGTAAGCGTCTGTCGGGCCAACTGGAGCCCAATCGCTCTTGGTTTGTTAGTGGGGGAGCCCCTGCCAGTTTCCCCGTTGGTTCCTATCTGACAGCGGATACTATTGGCAATTTGACAGTTAAAGGTCGTGGTTCAACACGCTTGGTGGGGATTCCGGCTCAGTTGATTGCGGAGGCAGTGGCAAATAGCCGAACTACTACTGAGCCAGAAGTGGTAGACTTACCCCAAGACTCCCCAGGAGCAATTACCCTCAATCTAGAACCAGACCCCTGGGATGAGCAGGATGAAGAGCATACTGCTACTGAATATTCCACTGCACCTTTTTCCCCATCCCAAGATCAAAGCACTGCAACAATTGATATTCCCTATGCTCCTCCGCAACCACAAGCAGGAGAGCCGAGTTATGCTTCTGAGCAGACATCCCGGACTTATCCCTTTATTCGTGGCAGAGGTCCGGTGGAAGCTCCTTTAGCTTGCTTCCAAATGCTTAGTAAGTATTGGGGTATGCCTTTCCGTAAGGATATTGTGCAGCGGGTGATTACCAATCAATACTCCCGTACTGGTAGTGTCTCCCTCCAACACTGTGGCGCGATCGCAGAATTGATGGGATTGAGCGCTCAACTGGCAAATATACCTGCAACGGCGGTAAGTCGCCTACCAACTCCAGCATTAATCAACTGGCAAGATGGTATTGCCATTCTCTACGAAGCAAATGAACGGGAATTGCTGCTAGCGGAGCCAGATATGGGACTCAATCGCCTGGATCCTCAAAAGTTCCAGGAAGGTTCTGAGCCACAAATTCCTGTACTATTACTAAAACCCACTAAGGATACCCCCCAACAGCGGTTTGGCTTAAACTGGTTTGTCCCTTCCCTGATCCGCTACCGCCGAGTTTTAATAGAAGTTTTAATTGCTTCCTTTTTTGTGCAATTGTTTGGCTTGGCAAATCCTTTGATGATTCAAGTCATCATCGACAAGGTGATTGTGCAAAATTCTCCCGATACCCTGCATGTTTTGGGAGGTTTCCTGGTAGTAATTGCCATCTTTGAAGGGGTTCTCACTAGTCTGCGCACCTATTTGTTTGTGGATACTACCAACCGCATTGATATGGCTCTGGGTTCGGAAATTATCGATCATCTATTGCGCCTACCTCTGCGGTATTTTGAGAAACGACCAGTTGGTGAGCTATCTACCAGGATTAATGAGTTAGAAAATATCCGTCAGTTTCTCACCGGTACAGCTTTGACAGTAGTGCTAGATGCGGTATTTTCGGTTATCTACATCGTGGTTATGTTCATCTACAGCTGGGTGCTGACGTTGGTGACTTTAGCGGTAATTCCCTTATTCGTTTTGCTGACAGTCATTTTTTCTCCTATTGTACGGCGACAGCTTCGTGCCAAAGCGCAAAAGAATGCTCAAACCCAATCCTACTTAGTAGAAGTCTTATCAGGAATTTCTACAGTTAAAGCTCAGAATATTGAATTGCGATCGCGCTGGAAATGGCAAGAAAGGTATGCTCGTTATGTAAGTGAAGGCTTCAGGAATGTTTTAACTTCCACTGCTGCTAGTTCTACTAGCAATTTCTTAAACAAATTATCTGCCCTACTAGTACTCTGGGTAGGAGCTTATCTAGTTTTAGCAGGAGAATTAACCCTAGGACAATTAATTGCTTTCCGCATTATTGCTGGCTACGTTACTGGTCCCTTATTACGATTGGCTCAAATTTGGCAAAACTTCCAAGCCACAGCTCTCTCTTTAGAGCGTCTGAGTGATATTCTGGATACCCCTCAAGAAGTAACGGAAGCAGAACGAGATAATATTCCTCTACCGGCAGTGCAAGGAGCCGTTAAGTACGAAAATGTCTCCTTTCGCTTTGCTACCAGCGGTCCGATGCAGTTAAACAATGTTAACCTAGAGATTCCTGCTGGCTATTTTGTTGGCATTGTCGGTCAAAGTGGTTCTGGTAAAAGTACCCTCACTAAGCTGTTGGCACGACTTTATGAACCCAACTCTGGTCAAATTATTATTGATGGTTACGATATTAATAAGGTAGAACTGTACTCCTTGCGGCGTCAGGTTGGTATTGTTCCCCAAGACACTCTGTTGTTTGAAGGGACAGTACAAGAGAACATTGGTTTAACTAATCCCGATGCTACTACTGAAGAAATCATCGAAGCAGCCAAGATTGCCGTTGCTCATGAGTTTATTATGGGTTTGCCTATCGGCTACAACTCCACCGTAGGAGAGCGGGGTTCATCACTATCGGGAGGACAAAGGCAGAGGATTGCGATCGCTCGGACAATTTTACAATCACCCCGACTACTAATCTTAGATGAAGCTACCAGTGCGTTAGACTATGATACAGAGCGGCAAGTAAGTTTAAATCTTGCCGAAACTTTTAAAGGACGCACAGTTTTGTTTATTACCCATCGTCTCAGTACTATTCGCAACGCCGATATGATTTTGATGATGGATAAAGGTGTAATTGTAGAACAAGGAACTCACGAAGATTTAATGGCACAAAAAGGTAGTTATTATTGCCTCTATCAGCAACAGGAGTCGCAGGTTTAGGTATTGGTTAAATTGTGAAATTGTGAAATTGTGAAATTAAAAATTGACTACTGTTTTTAAACTTAATTTTTGATACTTCCTTCGTTATGAATCAAAATAATGGATCTAAATCAGATATAGCTACTGCTGGTCAAGATGCTTCTTTCCCGCCTAAAACCAATGGTAAAGGTAAATTCGACCAAGGTGTTATTTTAAAACAATCTCGTGGTTGGTCAAGGGCTATCCTCTGGACAATTGTAGGAGTAACTACCTTCGGAGTTACTTGGGCTTACTTTGCCAGAATTGAAGAAGCAGTTCCAGCTCAAGGTAAGCTAGAACCCCAAGGCGCTGTTCAGGAAGTGCAAGTCCCGGTTAGTGGAGTAGTTACAGAAGTCAAGATTGAGGATGGGGAATCTGTTGATCAAGGACAAGTACTCCTGAAGCTGGAGCCTTCTGCTACCGAAGCACAACTAACTTCCTTGACGAAAATTCGCTCCAAATTAACACAGGAAAACCAATTTTATCGCGCCGCGATCGATAATCCCAGTTCCCCTCCCTTGCCACCAACAGACACCAAGCAAGAACTAATCCAACTGGCTTCACAATTACCGGCCATCATCAAAAGAAAAGAAGCTCTCGAAGAGGAAAACCGGCTTTTTCGGTCTCAGCTTGATGGTGATTTTGCCGGAACTAACTTCAATGCGCGACAACAGGAACGTTTGCGACTGGCTCAAGCGGAACTCGACTCCCGTGTAGCGGCGGCGGAATCAGAAGTTGAACAGCTAAAAAAACGGCAACTGCAGAACCAAGTGCAATTGGAAAACTCGAAAAATCGGTTGGATACTGAACAAAAAATCTTAGATCAGATTAGGCCGATTTGGGAGCAGGGAGCAGTACCGGAAATTCAATATCGTAGACAGGAGAGTGAGGTAGGAACCCGCAGATCTGAATTAGAGCAATTACAACAGGAGGAAGTACGCCTCGACTTGGATATTGCTCAAGCAGAAAAACAGTTAGAGAATACCAAAGCTGTCTCGAAGAAAGATTTGACGGATTTGATGGCTAACAATGATAAAGAAATGGATTCTATTAATGTGCAATTCAATGACATTGTCAGCCAATTGAACAAAACCATTGTCGAAAATGAGAAAAGGATTGCAGAGATTGATAGTCAGTTGAAACAGGCTGAACTGACTCTGGGTTATCAAAAGATTAAAGCTCCGGTAGATGGGGTTGTATTTGACTTACAGGCCAGTAAAGGCTATGTGGCTAATAGCAACTCCCTGGAGCCAATCCTGAAAATTGTCCCTGGAGATGACTTAATTGCCAAAGTGTATATCACCAATAAGGATATTGGTTTTGTGAATGAGGGCTACCTGGTTGATGTCAGGATTGACTCGTTTCCTTTTAGTGAATTTGGTGATATTAAAGGAGAGTTGATTTGGATTGGTTCCGATGTCTTACCACCAGCACCGGATGAAAATCGCCCTTTCTATAGTTTTCCTGCCAGAGTTAAATTGAATCAACAGACCCTAAAAATTAATGAAGAGCGGGATGTGAAGCTTCAGTCTGGAATGTCGGTAAGTGTGAATATTAAAATACGCGATCGCAGGGTGATCAGTATTTTCACTGACTTATTCTCAGAGAAGGTTGATAGTTTGAAGAAAGTGCGGTAAGAGGTAGAGGGAGGATGCCATCAACCTAGAAGTGGATGATTCGCTCCTGAGGAATTATTACTTGAAAATGATACCATGAAACACCGTTTTTTCATAACAAGACTTTAGTAACCTTAGAAACAGACAGTGAAACTTATATGGCTGTCGGTGGTGGAAAAGGTAAATATGTGGTGTATTTAACTTTTGATAATGAGCAATTTCATTATGTTGTTGAAGCGTCAAAGTCAGATGAGGATGAGAATTTGACAGTTGGAGGACAAGAAGGTATTTATCCTGCAAAATTATGTATCGATTTAGATACAGCACTTAAAGCGGCCAAAACATTTGCAGAAAATGGTGCAATGGAGAAGTCAGTTATCTGGGAGCAAGATGAAGTTTTTGAGCTAGTTTAACTGTGCGATCTGCTTGCAGCAGCGTTTGCGCGATCGCGGCTCTTGTAGGTTAGGCAGTATGTGGAGCAAGTGATATAATTAGAAGTGCAGTCAAGAGGTCTGACCTTTTCGGATCGCGGAAGCGTGGTCTTCCCTTGGCTGATTTTAATTTTAAAGGGATATAAAGCAGCATGTATCTACTGTACGTAGATGAGTCTGGTACAACCCACGACAAAAATCAACAGTATTTCGTGCTAGCCGGATTTTGTGTATTTGAGCGACAAGGATACTGGATTGCCAATCAGCTTGACCAAATTGCAGCCAGGTTTGATCCTGCTGAGCCAACAACAGTTGAGTTGCATGGTAGTCCAATGTTCGGAGGAAGAGGAAGATGGAGAAGTTATCCCAAAGAAGATAGACACCAAGCAATTGAGGATGCTTTGAGAGTTTTCCTTAAATCTCATCGCAGCAATCGGCTTTTTGCAAGCGTGATAAAAAAATCTGCGGTATCTCCGAAAGACCCTGTTGAAGTAGCATTTGAGCAATTAGCGAGTAGATTTGACAAGTACTTAATGAGATTGCACAGGAATGGTGATACACAAAGAGGAATCATCATATTTGATAAATCAGCTTATGAGACAACAATTCAATCTTTGGCAACTGATTTCAGAACAATTGGATACACTTGGGATGTGATCAGAAACTTCTCAGAAGTACCTCTGTTTTTGGATTCAAAAGCATCAAGATTAATTCAACTTGCTGATTTAGTTGCTTACGCTGTTTTTAGATATTTTGAAAAGGGGGACAATAAATTTTTCTCTATCATTGAACCTAAGTTTGATTCAGAAGGTGGTATAGTTCACGGATTACACATCATGCAATGAATCACCAGGCGATCGCAGTAGTGAGATCGCGGTAAAGGGGTGTTTACGAGAAACTATAGCAGTACCAACCCTATTTCTGAGATACCATAAAAGAGCTTACAGAGGTAGCGTAGCGATTGGGAGTCAACAGATGCAAGCGATTTTGTTAAGCAGTGAAGAAGTTGCAAAACTAGCCTACCGAATCTACGAGGGTGGAATTCGCCAAAAGGTTGAGACAGAGGAAAATATTGGCAAAATGATCATCATCAATGTTGAGACAGGTGACTATGAAGTGGATGAAACTGGGCTAAAAGCAGCTAAAAACCTTCAGGCCAAGTCTCCCTATGCAAGACTCTTTGGAATCCGCATCGGTTATGATGTAGCGGCTTCTTTTGGTGGTGTGATGGAGCGGGTGAGCAATGATTTCCGTCACTGTGACTGACAGACATGCGATCGTCTCGCTGACATTTCTCTTGGTAAATAGCTCAAACCTTGATGAATTTATTGGTATTCTAGATAGAAGTAAATAAATCAGGGGAATGCAAGTTGCCCTACCGTATAGAGTATTCACCAGAGTCAGAAACGCATTTACAATCTCTGACAACCCGACAGCAAGTAATTGTAATTGATGGGGTTGATGAGCAACTGATGTATCAGCCTACTGTAGAAACAAGAAATCGCAAACTAATGCGTCCTAACCCTCTTGCTCTTTGGGAACTAAGAATCGGCGATTTGCGGATCTATTATGATGTAGAGGAGGAACCTGAGCCAGTTGTGTATATCAACGCGGTTGGCATCAAGGAACGAAATCAAGTCCTTATTGCGGGAGAGGTATACAACTTATGAAGATGATTGACATCACACAAGCAAGTGCAACACTGGCTGAGTATACCTCTAATCTCACTGAGGAGCCAGTTATTATTACCAATGATGGTCAACCTGTTGCGGCATTAGTTACCCTCGAAAATGTCGATATGGAAACAATCTCGCTAAGCACTAACCCGAAATTCATCGCCTTAATTGAGCACTCACGAGCACGGCGACGTTCTGAAGGCGGAATTTCTAGCTCACAGATGCGGCAGAGGTTAGGGTTGAATGAAGTCTAATTAGGTTGTTAGGGAGTGGGAAATTATCTTCACCTGTTTACTTAAAAAAAGCGATAGCGTAATTGAATGGGCAAGCCTTAATTATTCGTACCGAAGCTGGACTGACAATCTCAGGTACGCGAATCACCATTTACGATGTAATGGATCATCTCGCAGCAGGCTGGACATCCAAGCTAATTCTGAATTGGCTTCCTTTGACAGAAGAACAACTTGATGCGGCACTTTCCTATATTGATGCTAACCTTACTGAGGTTGAAGCCGAATATCAAACTGTTTTACAAGCAACCCAAGAAATGCGGGAATACTGGGAAGACAAAAATCGGGAGCGTTTAGCTCAAATTGCCAAGCTGCCTCCAAAACCAGGAGATGAAGAGATTCATGCTAAACTCCAAACCTGGAAAGCGAAGCTTGGAATAGTTGCATGATTGTCTTGGTTGATTACAATTTGACAGGTTATGTCGTTTTACTACTTACAAAGCAGTAAATACCTGGTTAACTGTTAAGTTAAATTCTGGGAAAGCTTCTGAAATAATGCGCTCATCCCCTCTGAAGCGACTAATTTGATATTCACCATCAATAAGCTGACAAACTGAGAAGGTAGGTTGTTTGGGACTGCCAATGTAGCGCCTACCGCCTAACCCAAGATAGTCTGCTATCCAGTATTCGGAAATACCCATTGCCTCGTATTCGTTGAGTTTGAGTGCGTAATCGTCTTGCCAATTGGTGCTGACTATTTCAACAACTAGTCGTACTGACTCTCCCATGGTGATAATCGATTCTTTTGCCCAGCGAGGCTCGGAATTAATAGCTAGTCTGTCCAATACGATCAGATCTGGTTCGTACCCAGATTCATTAGCATAGGGTTTGATCAGGCATTCTTTGGGAATAAAGTAAGGTAGTTGTCTTTGCCGAATGAGTAAGAAAAGTTCGCCTCCGAGAAAACCAGCAATTTCTGAATGTTTGCCAGTAGGTTTTGGCATCTTAACAATTATCCCATTGTGTAGTTCATAGCGGTGTTCTGAGTTTTCTGGATACCAATCAATAAATTCATCGAAGGTGACTTTTTGGGAAATGGCTGGAATCATCGCGATCGCTCCTTAGCCTTTGCTCATTATCTTGTTTTTCTCTTCTTCTTCTTTCCCTTTGTGAACTTTGTGTCTTTGTGGTTTCTCAAAAAAATCCTCAATGAACTCTATAGGCGCACACCTATACCATGATGAAATAATACTAGCAAAAAATAATAGTAAATGCAACCAACCAATAACTGTAGAACTAGATCGCCTTTACATTTAAAAACACTCTTGTACCGCGATCGCACAATCGGGAAAAGCAAGAAGACTCACGGACTGCTGACCTCGTAAAATAAGTTGATGTTGATAACCATTAGGTTGAGGATCTCGGAAAATATGAAGTTGCCGTAAGGTAATGTTGAAAACCCAGTAATCAAGAATACCTGCTGCTGCATAGAGATCAGCTTTGGTGTTTAAATCTCGCTCGATTGTCGTATCGGCAATTTCAATAATCAAATACACTTCATCGGGAGTGGGATGATGTTCGGAATAAAAGTTAGAATTGGGACGAACAACCGCAACATCGGCCTCTGGTTCTGAGTAAGGATTGAGTTGAATCGGGTCTTGGAGTCGAACCAAAACGCGATCGCCCAAACGATGTTGTAGCAATTTTTCAACATGGTTGCACAATGCACTATGAGCAGGACTTTTGGGTATTTTTTGGATAATCTGTCCGGCAATAAGTTCTACTTGTTCATCTGCTCCCAGAATCCCAATTTCTGCCATTCGATGATAGTCAGCAGTGGTAATCAGCCGCAGATTAACGGAAGAAAGGGAAGTAGCAATCATAATTGGGTAAACCAAAAGATGATGCTTTATTTTAGCCGATCGCGTAGGATGCGTATAGTCTTCCGCATAGCTTCCCTAAGGTGACAGCATAACGATAAAGAAGAGAGGTAACAAAGCTGCATTTATAATTAACTTTAGTAAGAGCGATCGCTCTCCATCAACCAGCCAATTTTTCTAAAATCTTCCAATAGTGAGAATCTTCCTCAAACAGCATCATATCTCTACGCTCGTCTAGAGATTGATTGATAGCTTTGATATGTTTTAAACGGTTTTCAAGCTGAGTCAGTTCTTTTTCTAAGTCATATTTGCGATTACTACAGTAGGGAATGACTAAACCTATTCCTATAGTCAGCACATATAGCATAATCCCACAACCGATTAAAGCCAGATTCTTATTAATGTCATAAAATAAACTGATCAATCCTGCACCAATCCCAGGCAGAATCAAGCTATGAAGATGAAGAGTTAAATTATTGACAAATTTATGCTGTTTTAGAATCTGCTGTGCTCTAATTAGTTCCTTCATAACAAGTAGCAGTTACGTTTTGAACTATTATATGCTTAATAGATCCGCTAGTGTGACTTCTGGCAGTAGTGCTTGCGCTAAACTTAGCAAATATAGCGTTTCTAAATGGGATGTGAACATACTGTCCCAAACGAATGGTAAAATATAATCATTGTTTTATCCCTAAAAAACTACCGTTTTAGTTCTTCAATCTAAAATCTAAAATCTAAAATCTAAAATTTCTCTAGTCATTTATCAACGGAGCAAGATAAAGTTTGTGACAGAAGTAAACTCTATTTATGACTATATTGTGATTGGTGCAGGTTCTGCCGGAAGTATAGTAGCTTCAAAACTGGCTGCTTCTGACTCAAATGCAAAAATTCTCCTACTCGAAGCGGGAAGATTCCAACTAAATCCCAAGATGTACAATCCAAGGGATTGGGTTGAAGTCCTACAAGAACATCCAGAGATTGAGTGGGGTTACGAGTCAGTACCTCAAGAAAATTTAAATGATCGTGTCATCATGCTGGCGCAAGCTAAAGCTTTAGGTGGGTGTGCATTACATAATGCAACAGTTTATGTCAGAGGTGGACGATCTGATTTTGATGCTTGGGGTAGGGTAGCACCAGGTTGGTCATGGAATGATGTTCTACCACACTTTGAAAGTGTAGAGCAAATTATGAAGGTGTTGGTAACACAGACAGATCATTTGAACTTTATTAATGATTTATTCGCTGCGGCTCAGCAGTATGGCTTACCAGAAAATCCTAATTAGGGTCTGCTGAATAAGTGTGTAAGCAATGTCATTCAAGGCTTTCAATCATGCAGCAGGCACTAGAAGTCTCAGCAAATATGGTAAAATGGATCAAAATCCTTGCACCACCCTGACGGGACAATGTACCGAAAAGCTGCATCAACCCCCAACTCAACAGAAGATTTTGAGTTCCCTCATCTGGGAAAGTTATCATCTGATAACAGATGGGTAATCATGG
>JAAHFP010000044.1:0-2178 GCA_010672925.1 Symploca sp. SIO1C2
TCGTTACTGGGTAACATGCCCAAAACGGAAATACCTTGTTGTTCCAAAAAAGGGCGCATGGTTGTTTGAACCATTGACAGTTGCTCGTTGGGAATATCGTTAATTAAAACTCCTAACAAACGATTACCTAAGCGTTGTTTAGCAGATAACAAAGTATCTACGAGCAATACAGAGTGAAAGCGAGCTACCAGTAGGATGGAAGCATCAGCAATTTCAGCCATTTCCAGTAGGGATAAGTCAAATAGGCTACCTTCCGATAAGCTTCCTGGCCCTTCCAATAAAATTAGCTCCCCACTCAATTGTTGAAGATACTGTTCTAGGGAGTGGTGGTAATTGGTTGATTTCTCTCCCTGCAAGCGCTTTTGAATTGTGTCAGCATCTGGGGATATGAGGGGGGGTAGCACCTTTTGTGGGGACAAGTTAAGCGTTTGAGCGATAAACTCAACATCTTCTTTGAGGGCATTTGGTCGATTGGCTCTCAAATTGGTTCCCAATGGTTTACAGTAGGCAAAGTCGAGACTACGTTGTTGCAGCTGATGAGCAATTCCTAGGATTGCTGCTGATTTACCACTGTAAGCTTCTGTTGACCCGACTAGCAAATGTTTGGTTTGTGCCACCCCTTCCTTTACTCCTTGTTAATTTCAACTGTGTTTATTCTTCGATACGCAGTAATCTGCGATAAAATGTTTGGGAAAAATCCGTTGCCCGCGATCGCCTGAAGTTCATGATTACTTCGATTAAGTAATTGATAAACTCCGAGTTCGCCATACTCACTTCGTAACTTAGTTCTGCGTTGCCATCAAACTGGAACCGGCAACGAGTCATTTCTGCAGGCAATTTGGAAACAAACCAAGTGGCAATAAAAGGGATGCCATCACCCCCTTCAATCCGCCGTTGCCCTTCTAAAGAACCTTTTTGGTACAGACTGATTGCCAATGGCAGAAGGTTACGTTTGGCTCCCTGGTAGTAGGGCATGTATACGCCGACGGCTCCTTTGTCAGCAGGTTGCAGTTTTTCGATAGACATAGGTCAATTTTCCTCTATTTCCCTTGTTTAAGAGAACCTTTAACTGTCCTTAACAATGGTTGAGCCCAGTGATAGGATACTCGTCAGGTTATAGCTATTGGTTCAGGAAAATTATCCATTATCTTTGATCTAATGATTTGTTGTCAAGCGCTTTTTTTATTCTCAGTATTTACACTGAGATTTGCTCCATTGTATCTAGTTTACCGGAAAACCCATATCTTGTAATCCTTGGCGAAGTCGTTGGGCTTCGGTAGGATTTTGGGCTTCATGAAGAGCGATCGCTTTGCCAAAGGCTGATAAACTTTGTTGTACTTTACCCTTTTTGAGGAAAGCCACTCCCAAGTTTTGGTGAGCATCGGCATAGTCTGGCTGACACTTAATCGCCTGTTGATAGAGTCTAATCGCTTCTTCTAGCAATCCCATTCCTTTGAAGGTCATGCCCAGGTTATTGTATCCAGCAGCAAAGCTGGGGTCAATTTTGACCGTCGTTTCATAATTAGTTCTCGCCTGAGTTAAATCTCCTGCACTAAAGTGCAGGTTCCCCAAGTTGTTGTAGGCACCAATTTTGAGCTGAGGGAGAATTTGTTGCTTAATGGCTGCTTGATAATGCTCTTTTGCGGAGGGAGGATTCTTCAGGCGGGTATAGGCATTACCCAGATGGTAGTGTAGTTCAAACAACACTGGTGCGTCTATTTGTTCAGCCTTTAAACCTCGCTCTAATAACTCAATGCCTTTACCCAATTGACCCAGACCGATATAAAATGCTCCCAGCTTACTGCAACCGTAAGGATCATCGGGATGCTCCACTAGAAATGCTTCCATTGCCTGCACTCCCCTATTGTACTTATCCCGTGACGCGATCGCTTCTGGTTGGTAACCGTAGTGCAGTATGGCTACTTTGGGGAGAGAAGCAATTCGCCATTGAGGTTCTCGTTCTAACAACTGGACAATGCTGTCATCTACAATGGCATGGTAGGGACGAGAGAAATGCACTTCTGGGTGATGGCGGAATAAGCGAGAAACCTGGGAATACGGAGATTGGGCTGCTCCTACTTCTTGCCTAATCAGATTAATCAGCAGATATTGCTCATTGTGGATTACCTGCTTAAGTTCCGGCACAATTGACGGTGTAAGGACTTCATCCGCATCCAG
>JAAHFP010000044.1:2523-46461 GCA_010672925.1 Symploca sp. SIO1C2
GCTTTCTTCCTTTGATTCCTCCTACTTCCGGTCCCCCTCCTTGGAGGGGTTAGGGGTGGGTTCTGCCTTTGAGCGATCGCAATTCTGATAGTATCTCAAAATTGCCTCCCTGCACTTTTTCTACGTGGTATTTTTACCCGATTCCAGATTCCCCATTCCCTATTCCCAAATATGGTTTCTCCCAAAATTAAAACTAAACCAAAAATATTCTCTAACAATCAACAGTTCATTTCAGTACTTATTTTAATCTACTTCTGTTTAGGCTTGGTTGGTATCCTGAACCATGCAATGTGGCGAGATGAACTGAATGTCTGGTTGCTGGTAAGGGACAGTAATTCCCTGGGGGAGCTATTTGACAATCTTCAATATGAAGGACATCCTGGACTGTGGTATATTTGCCTAGCCTGGTTGAATCAATTTACCGACAACCCGGTGATTATGCAGGTTTTTCATCTTTTCCTTGCCACTGGTTCTATCTCCCTCTTCGTTAAATATTCTCCTTTTACTCGATTACAAAAAATCTTATTTGTTTTTGGTTATTTGCCCATCTATGAATATTTACTGATTAGTCGCAATTACGCTATTGGTATTTTACTGGTTTTTGCTTTTTGTACCCTGTTTGAGCAAAGGCAAAAGAGTTATCTGATTTTGGCTATAATCTTGTTACTGATGGCCAATGCTAATGCCTACTGCTTGTTTATTGCCACCGCGTTAGGGATAACCATAATCTTGGAATATCTTCTAGGTAGTAGGATTGGTTTTAGCTCCACTGCTGGTAAACTGAATATCTTCAGTAGTCTTGCTATCTTTTTCCTTGGTATTCTGGGCTCGATAGCCCAAATGATTCCTCCCTCCGATAGTACTTTGCAAGGGGGATTAAGTTTGTGGCGTCTGCAATTTGACCCCAGGCATCTAGCAACAGCTTTAACTAGGGTTTGGAGTAGTTACTTGCCAGTTATCACGCCTGCGGATTCCAAGTACCTCGATGTTATCGTCTTTGCCATCATTTCTTTAGTGCTACTGTTGTGGATTTCAACTATTTTACGGCACAAACCCGTTGCTTGGTGCTTTTATAGTTTGGCTACTTTAGAAATTCTGGTATTTACCTATACCAAGTTTCTCGGTTCCGCTAGGCATTATGGACATCTATATATAATATTAATTGCTGCTTTGTGGTTGGCTAGTTATGAGTCTCAATCCCGGAAGAGTGAAGCATTGGCGTACAAAAATCTTGATTCTATGGGCAATATGCCAGCGCCAATGCTACACCCCTACAGTCAATCATCTACTTTTGTCAGAGTACAACAAGCTATTAGCTGGTGGTTTGCCTTTGTTGACAAGTACAAAAAGGCTTTAATTATGCTGATTTTAGCGACTCAAGTAGCTACAGGGATAGTTGCCTTCAGTCGAGATTTGTTTGTACCTTACTCTGCTAGCCGGGAAACTGCCCGATTTATTCAAGCTCAACAGTTGGATAAAATGTTTATTGTCGGTAGCCAGGATGCTAGGGTATCCCCTATCACCGGTTATCTTCAACGCCAGATTTATTATCCAGAGAGTCAGGGTTTAGGGAGTTTTGTTTTGTTCAATAACCAAAGAACAGAAGTCAATTCCGCAATGGTGTTAGAACAAGTTAGCCAACTGATTTCACAACAAACAGAGATTCTGTTAATCCTCAATTATAAGCTGGATAGTTCAAGAGCGGATCTGAGTATATCGCCTCTTGCTGAATTCACCAATAGCTTTATTCATGATGAAAAGTATTATTTGTATATTGCCAAAGGTCGTAACAAGACGTAGGGGCGCACCGACGTGCGCCCTAAATCCAATGTGATTTGTCATTTGTTCTTTGTTCTTTGGGAGTTCTGCACATTCGTAGGGGCGGGTTTAGGGTCACCTTTAACCGATTTGACAATGATATTGATACAAAACCCGCCCCATGGTCACCTTTAACCGATTTGACAATGATATTGATACAAAACTCGCCCCATGGTCACCTTTAACCGATTTGACAATGATATTGATACAAAACCCGCCCTATGGTCACTTTTAACCGATTTGACAATGATATTGATACAAAACCCGCCTTATGGTCACCTTTAACCTATATTGACGGTAATGTTGATACAAAACCTGCCCCATGGTCACTTTTAACCGATTTGACGATGATATTAATACAAAACCCGCCCGATGGTCACCTTTAACCTATATTGACGATAATGTTGGTACAAAATCCACTAAGCGATCGCACAACTCTTATTTTGGAGGTATACTCATACCAAATGAGAAAAAGTTATGAGGGTCGTATTTAGCCTTGATTTCCCTTAAACGGTCTAAATTATTCCCATAGTAGTACCTCAATAACCTAATTTTATCAGCTTTTTCATCTCCTGAAGGTTCCACTATCGTCTGATCAGGGAAGTTAATAAATGCTCCTTCAATACAGCCAGCCTTGTCAAGCTCCTGCCTAAAATTTCTTATCCAATTAATATAGTCTTCCGACTTTTCATCGTTAGGTCGTTGCCACCAGGCTTGAAACTGCAACAAGAATTCCTTATCGCGATAAAAGAAGGATGAGCTATCAGCGCTAATCTGTTTAATCTTTCCCCCCAAGCTATGGATACTTAAATAAGTCGCTGCCTTGTCAAAATTTTGGTGCTTATCGACGAAATCAATAATCTTCTGGGATAGTTGGGCAATGTCTCCCTTGGGAAAAGCCGAAGAAACTTTATGGGGTAAAGCAACACTACTATTTATCAATAAATCAGTATCACTAATTTCCTGTTTAGTATCAAGATTTTCCCACTCCAGTTCCCCATGACCGAAAAAAAAACAAGGATACAAGCCCCCGGATAAATCCGTGGAAAAAACAAAGATTTTATCATTATTCCAAGCCCCTGGCTTTAGACATGGGGTCAATCTAAAATCTAAAATCTAAAATCTAAAATTGATTGACCTCCTTCTCGTTGCTTTAAGTTAGATAATCTCTTGAAAAAATCTCTAACTTGATTGTATAGAACTTGCTCAAAGCCAAAGCAATTAAATGTCATTGTGAAGGTTAGGCAAGACTCTTGCTTCTGATCATTATAGTGACTCACACGAGCAAATGAAGTAATTTGGTCGTCAAAACTAGGTAACTCATGTAAATAACAATCAAGCAACTTAGTAAGTAGCCTTGGCTCCTCGGCTGAAGCATATCTGATAGCAATCAACCGTGATTTTTGGTGCTTCATTAATTGGAATTTGTATTTGGTAATAACACCAAAGTTACCACCACCACCACCTTTGATCCCCCAGAATAAATCCTGATATTGATTATCCTGGGTCACCTTAATAGGTCTCCCCGTTGCCGTTACGAGGTTAACTTCTTGTAAAGAATCACAAGTCAAACCACCAACTCTAGCCAGCATACCCCAACCTCCACCTTGCACAAGACCACCTACATTAACTGTATTGCCGCCTCCACCAGGGAGGGTGAAGTCATCGGCTTCCAGCTTTTGATACACCTGTTGTAACTGGGCTCCCGGTTCTATCCATGCTGTGCAACTATCCTTACAGACTGAGATTTCCCCCATACAGGAAAGATCAATAATGACTACATTGTCAGCGGAACACATGCCTTCATGTTGATGTCCACCGGAACAGATGCGAACCGACTTGTGTTCCCTTTGGCAAAGCTTTATCGTTTTAATGACATCATCTGTATTTTTACACTTAACGATATAAAATGGTTTATAATTAAACCTAGTATTTTGAATCTGGCGCGATCGCTCATAGTCAGGATCCTCTTCAGAGATTACTCTAATACCTTGAAGAGCTTGCTTGAAATCTTTACTATCCAATCTTGCTTGATCCCCAACACCTAACAGCTACCACAAACTTTATCAAAGTGATTGTGGCTTGGCTCGATTTTGGAGATACTTGAGTAAAGGTCTCACATCCTCTGGTAGACTCATGTCATCAAATGATACCTGATATTTTCCGACTGGGGCTTCAATGAGAAACTGATAGCTGCGTAGATCATTTGCCTGAGGAGTACTACTACTTTGGGTTTGCATAATCTTACTTTGTTGCACTAGAGTCTCTAGTTGCTCAGCTTCATTGCTGTTTAGGGAGTCAGTATCAAGGTCACAACCCCTGACTAAGCCTGCAAATCCTCCTGATTGGCGGAAGGTAATTTTCATATACTTTAATCTTTAACTATAGATATAGAAGGGAATTATAACTGTTTATCCGAACTTGATATAACACCTAACACCTACCACCTAACACCTACCACCTACTACCTAACACCTACTCCAAAGTTCCTTAAACGCAAAGCATTGGTAACTACAGAAACCGAACTTAATGCCATGGCTGCACCGGCGATTACTGGGTTGAGTAGCCAGCCAAAGAAAGGATAAAGAATCCCGGCGGCGATGGGGATACTAAAGATGTTGTAGATATAGGCAAAGAAGAGATTTTGGCGAATATTTACCATCGTGGCCTTACTTAGTTTGATGGCAGTGACAATACCTTGTAAGTCCCCAGAAATTAGGGTAATATCACTAGCAGCCATGGCGATATCTGTACCAGTACCAATGGCAATACCCACATCTGCTTGGGCTAAGGCTGGAGCATCATTAATACCATCCCCTACCATCGCTACAGTTTTACCTTCCCCTTGCAGGGTTTTGATTTTTGCTGCTTTTTGGTCGGGTTTTACTCCGGCAAATACCCGCTGAATGTCCAGTTTACTAGCGATCGCTTTTGCTGTTGAGGGATTATCTCCTGTTAGCATGACTACTTCCAATCCCATGTTGTGCAGATTTCTTACTGCCTCTACGGAAGAAGACTTTACTGCATCGGCAATTCCCACTAATCCCTCAACTTGGCCATCCACGGCAATCCAAGCAGTAGTTTTGGCAGCGGCTTCCCAGGCTTGTTGTTGGGATTGGAGAGATTGGGTAGTAATACCTAAGGTATCCATCCAATGCTGAGTACCGATTTGGACAACATGTAGTTGCTTAGAGTCAGTTTTCCTAACTTCCCTCTGCCTCCATTCCCCCTCTTGCTCCCCTCCTTGGAGGGGTTGGGGGTGGGTTAGGTTAAGGGTGGGTTCTGCCAAGTGTAAGTATTCAACCGAACTTGATACTATACCCTGCACACCCATACCCGCTACAGCTTGAAAGTTCTCAACTTTGGGCAGAGGTAGCTGAACTCCTTGAGATTGAGCATACTGTACCACTGCTTCTGCTAAAGGATGTTCGGAATACCATTCTACCGCAGCGGCTAATTGCAATAGCCTAATTTCATTGCTGTTGGCAGTACCTCTAACCGTCACATAATCAGTAACAGTAGGTTTACCTTGGGTGATCGTACCAGTTTTATCCAAGACAATAGTTTGAATTTTATGGGCTAATTCCAAACTATCCCCACCTTTGATTAAAATACCATTTTCTGCCCCTTTGCCCGTACCAACCATAATCGAAGTAGGAGTTGCCAAGCCAAGGGCACAGGGACAAGCGATAACTAAAACCCCAACAGTGGTAATTATCGCGAAGGAAAGATTCCCCATGATCTTCCACCAGATTACAAAAGTTGCGATCGCGACGGCCATGACCCCTGGTACAAACCATGCAGTTATCCTATCCGCTAATCGTTGAATTGGTGCTTTACTTCCTTGGGCTTCTTGCACTAATTGTACAATCTGGGCTAATACTGTATCCTTGCCTACCCGTGATGCCTGGAAGGTGAAACTACCTGTCTTATTAATCGTTGCACCAATTACCTCTTCCCCCGCTTGCTTTTTCACTGGTATCGGTTCCCCGGTTACCATCGACTCATCTACCGTAGAGGAACCTTCCATCACTTGACCATCTACAGGAATTTTCTCCCCTGGACGTACTACAATCAGATCACCAAGGATAACTTCTTCTAGGGGCAAGTCCATTTCCTGACCACCACGAATTACCCGGGCAGTCTTAGCTTGTAATCCCATCAGTTTACGAATAGCTGCGGAAGTCTGCCCCCTAGCACGATTTTCCAACAACCGTCCTAGTAAAATCAGGGTGATAATGACTGCTGCTGCTTCATAGTAGACTTCTGGTTGCAGATTTTGGGCGAGGAAAAAGCCAGGAAAAATTGTAGCAAATACTGAATAGAGATAAGCTGTACCCGTACCCAAGGCTACCAGAGTATTCATATCCGCAGTACCACGCTGGAAAGCTTTCAATGCACCGACAAAAAAGGATTGACCACACCAAAACAACACTGGGGTAGTTAACCCCAGCTGCACCCAAAAGTTATGCAACCATACGGGGATAAAAGGTAAATGTAAACCCATCATCGCTGGCATTGAACCTACTACCAACAAGGTACTGATAATGCCTCCTAACCATACCTTGCGTTTCAACTCTTGTTGTTTACTCTCCCTAGCAGCTTTTTCCCCATCCCCAGTATCCGTTGGCTGTATTGCCTGGGCCTTATATCCTGCATCTGCCACCGCTTGCTGGATGGCTTGGAGATTAGTTTGTTTGGAGTTGTACTCAACTGTAGCTTGCTCCATCGCAAAGTTGACGCTACTCCTAACTACACCAGGGACATGCTGAATTGCTTGTTCGATGGTAGCAGCACAAGATGCACAACCCATACCCTTTAATCGTAGATGACTCGTTTCCATAACTAATTCCTACTCTTAACAGTCAACCGCGAAAACCCTGTAGAGACGTTGCATGCAACGTCTCTACACACCCTAGGCTAAAGTCTCTAGTCAACTGGAGAGTATAGTATCTGTCATAAAAGTTAAGAAAGCAGGAGGCAGAACCCACCCCTAACCCCTCCAAGGAGGGGGACCGGAGGGAAATAGGAGACTGCAAGGGATGTTTTACTTGTTTATTATTGTCCTTTTCAACACAGTATTTTTACCCAATGCTCCATTCTCCATTCTCCATTCCCTATTCCCTATTCCCTATTCCCTATTCCCTTATTCTGTAAACGCCAAACCAAAGCAGCAAAGGGAATAGCAACGATAATTCCCAGAATAATATGAAACGCGATCGCGGTAAAACTCGAACATAGAAACGGAGGTGATGCTGATGGAGATGGGCAGAGAATAGTTTTAGCTGACTCGTCGGCAACTTGAGAAGAAACCCCACTGACAGCTAATCCGGTACTAACGAAGGTAATAAATACCTCTAAACGTTGTTGACGGTTTTGGATTGCTTCTTCCCTAGCGCGATCGCTCTGGATTTGTTCGATTTCCACTGTACCACGAATGGCATCGATTGCTTGTTGAAAAGTGGCTTGGGTGGGGGTAAGATAGTTGAGGTCAGTTTGAATTTGGGCTAAATCGCGATCGCGGCTTTGTTGAAGAAAATCTTGCCAAGATTTAGGGATATTGCCGAAGATTGCTAGATTGCTCAGGCAAGTATCATAGTTGGTAGTATTAGTAGTTAGGGCAGTGTGGTGGGTTTGCAAGTCCCCTAAACATTGGTTGTAGTTTATAGTAGATTTTGGTAACTTTGTCAATTCTGATTTGAGGTTTTCCAGGCGCTGGTAGTCCTGATCCGTTGCTATTAATTCAGACAGTTTATCGATATCTTGGTCTAATTGGCTGTAGAGGTGTCTCGCATCTCGATATCGCTGGGAAGCTTGGGATTTAATAAAGCGAATTTTATGGTAGCAGCAGAGTAAGTCGATTAACCAATCATAGCCTTGAGCTGCTTGTTCAATAGTCTGGGCTTGTTGGTAATTGAGAGTGATTAACAGCTGGTATGGTAGCTGGATATTTTGGCTATCTTGGGGATTGACTGCCTCAAATGCAAATAGTAAGCTACCAAAGAAGTTATCTTGGTCTTGAAAAACTGGGTTGAAATCAGTATCAGTTAATAAAGCGATCGCGCATTTATTGGCAAGTTCTCCACATTTATCGATAGTACCATCAACTTCACCATACAACCAGAGAGTTTGGCCTAAACTGGCTTCAATGGTGGTAGGTAGTAAGGATTGGGGCTGGAAAAGTTGCAGCTGAGGGATGCTAATTTCTTGATTAGCATCGGGATAGAGAGTGAAGTCTGCGGCGTAGGTATCGTGGAGGCGAAAAGCTTGGAGGTTGCCGTGGATTTGGAAGCCTTCTTTAGTAGGAATGCTGCCTAAGTCTACGCTATCAGTATAGGTAAGTTTGTAGGGAGATTTTCTGGCTTCTTGGGCTGGATCGTATTTATTATTGTTATAGCAGATTAGGTGCGATCGCAATTCTTTGAGTTGGTGGAAGGGGAGGGCAGTTTCTCCTAACTTAGCCAGATTTTCCCATAATAATGATGCATCCTCATCTACTTCATCTAGAGTATTGGCAAAACTTTGGCAGAGGTGAAACCCATACAAGCTGAGGGTAAAGTTTTTTATTGTCATTTGTTATTGGTCATTTGTTGTTTGTTGTTTGTTATTGGTCATGTGGGAATTGGGAATCGGGAATCGGGAATCGGGTACCCTCGTAGGGGCGGGTTTAGGGTCGCCGTTAACCCCTATTTATGATAATGTTGCTACAAGACCCGCCCAGCGGTCGCCGTTAACCCCTATTTATAATAATGTTGATACAAGACCCACCCAGTGGTCACCGTTAACTTCAGATCCCCGACTTCTCAAATTAAACCTGTGATTAACACTCGACAAACCGGAAGCAGAAGTCAGTAATCTAGATAGCCTCCAATTCCCCTCTTGGGAGGGGTTAGGGGTGGGTTAATCCTTACGGATTAGGTTTAGATTGAGCAGAGGAATCTTTATTTAGGGGTTTATTTGTGGCAATGGCACTATCTAATAATTTTCGACTGGTTGGGTTAGATTCCCCTTGCTTAGTTTGCGATTGAGAATTACCGATTGATAATAGTTTTCCTGATTCAGATGAATTTGGAGAAATGAGTTGGTTGAACTGAGCATTATACTTTTCTAGGAGCTGATTGTCATTTTGGGATTCAATCCATGTTTTAATAGCATCAGCAATATCCTCATCGTCTTCTAAATCGCGAGTTTGCTGGTACACTTCCTCTAATGCTTGCTGGGAAATAAAGCCTGATTCAAATAAATCTATAAATGCTTGAGTGCCAGCGATTAACCTAGGCATGGGTTATTCTCCTTTACCAACAACACAAAATGCAGACCAATAACTGGGAGAATTAAATCGTTTGCCAGTTTTTCCAATTTCTTCCTCCCATTGCTCAAAGTCTCTTTTCAATATATCTTGCCAAATGGGACTTAATTTTGATTTATTTAGCCAAGCCTGAAAGCTTTCCACCGTAGAATCCCGCAACCAAAATTGAGCATTTCGCAGAGCCAGGGTGATATTATCTTGTTGTTCGAGTTCTTCGTAAAATTTCGTCATCAATAAAGCAGTCGCAGTGGCATCAACCTTCCAAAGGCTACTGACGACATTGGTACTTCCGGCGAGGAGGAAGCCGTAGGGCAAGCTGGTATATTCATCACTGATTTTGAAATCGGGTATTCCGGTTTCGCAGGCAGAGAGGGTAACGAGGCGGCAGTTTTCCAAGCGGAAATGGGCGATAATTTCTGCGACGGTTAGGTTCCCATCGGCAAGTTCTAACCCAGAATTGAGGGGTAAGTCTGAGTTGAAGTAGCCGTGACAGAAAAATAAGAGACAGTGAGCAGTTGCCAGTTTTTCATGTTGGGTGACGATTTTGGCGGTGTCATCTACTGGTAACAGTGCTGATTTGGTAGCTTTTCCTTTTTTCAGAATCTCGGAGTGGGTAAACTGTTGTTTAATTGCTCTGACTGCACCTACATCCTCTTCGTACAAGTCCTCAGTAGGAGTTTGAATGGCGAAAAGATTGTCAAAGTGAGTGCGCTGGCGGGTTTGTACTTGTTGCAGCAGTTGGCAACTAGGAGCATAACTCACACCACGGGGGAATAAGTCGAGGAGATAGGTTGGTGAAGTACTAGCATTTGGAATTGGTAAAGCGTGCAAAGGAAACAAATGGAGAAAGCGATGGGGGATAAGGATTAGTCGGTTACAGGAAGCAGGGAGTAATTTCAGGATTTCTTCGATGTGGAGGATTTCGGCTAGGTTTTGTAGTGCCTCGGCGAGTTGATTGCGCCAGGTTTCGGGCTCCTTATCGTAGGTGTTTACATAAGTGCTTGCCCAATGAATTAGCTTATCATAGTTTTCCGGGGTAGATTGCCAGACGGAAAGGGGAGCAGCTTTGGTTATGATAAAGGCAAGGAATGTCTCACCAACAAGATACCACTCAATCACAGTAGTTTCTCTATCCAAGGTTTGCTCAAATGAATCGAACCGGAAACTGGAACCGACAGGGAGATACTTATCCTGCAATTGGTTGCCTTGCTGTCGTAAATCTTGGAGACGTTGTGCCAATTCCCGATAATTTTCTGCTTTACCCTGTTGTATTTGGTATTGAGCACTGGCGATTTCGTCACGAAGTAGGGCAAGTTTTGCCGCAACTTTCGGAGGAAAAATGGTGTAGGAGTCTTGCAGGAGAATTGCTTCAACAAAGTTGCGGTTCTTGCTACGCTCAGCGTATTCTAGAGCTTCGATAGGTTGGTTCAGTTTTAGGCAAGTTTCTACCATGCAGCGATAAAGTATGTTCCATTCTTCTGCCAATTTCTGTTTACTCTCGTTTCCCGAAAGAATTTCCTCCCGCAGAGATTCGGTAATTTGGATAGCAGTGAAAAAGGTATTGTAGACAAATTGCCATTGTTGGGTATCTCGGTAAACACATCCCAGATTGTATAGGGTTCGAGTATGGTTTTGAGGGAAAGCTTCACGGGTATGGATTTGTAAAGCATTGTGGTAACAAGCGATTGCTAGTTCTAAATTATTAGCCTTTTTTCCCTGTATCCGCTTCCTATAAGCACCTGCTAAATTATTCTGAGTAGTTGCCCAGTTTTCGGGGAAAGCTTCACGGGTACTAATTTGTAGAGCATTTTGGTAGGTAACAATGGCAGTTTCCTGATTGCTAGCTTTATTCCCTAGGGGAAACTGCCCCATGAAATTGCCAAAGTTATTCAACAAAATAGCAACAATAAATTGTTCTTCTTGATGTTCAACTTCAGCTACAGTCTGTGCTGCCCAAACTTCTACAATTTGCGTCAACCCATCATCGAGTTTATCCAAGTTAGCTTGCAGTAGAGGATAAACTACCTGTGGATTGCTATTACTATCTACTATTGCCTGTAAGACCTCCCGCAAAAACTCCAAATATTCCTGCGGTGTAGCTGATGCCGTCATCCCCAACATTCGGGCAATCTCAGCCGCCAAATTTATCAACCAATTAGCAGCATTCCCATTCCCCTCCGCTGCCATCTGCTCAGCAACTTGTTTCATCACCTGCACCAACCCGGCATCCACGAGTTCCTCATTAGCTTGCAAAATCTGACCTTCTTTCCCATTAGGGCAATTCAGCAGCTTTTGAATTAACTCTAGGTATGCCTGCACACGGTTTTCATCCATTTTGGTTTAGGTATTGGGTGGGTTAAGATGATGTGGGAATTAACCACAAAGACACAGAGGACACAAAGAAAAAAAGTTTGTTAGCAGGATTACAGGAGCAAGCGATCGCTACTAATTAAATTATCTCACCAACTGCGTCAACCTACCATAGATTGAACAATTGCGATCGCACCGAGGATGATAAAATATACGAAATAGCACCAAGCAAGAATTAGCTAATTAATTAACTTTAACCTTGAATAATCAACCCTTCATTACCAGAACAGAGCGCGGTCTGACAATTTCAGGTACAAGAATAACTCTGTATCAGTTAATGAACTATATTCACACCAACTATCCGCGTCCTTTAATCCGTCATCAATTTTATCTAACTGATGAGCAATTTGATGTAGCCATGTCTTACATTGATACTCATTACGAAGAAGTGGAACTAGAATATCAAACAGTATTGCAGCAAGCAGAAGAGATTCGGGAATATTGGCAAGAACAGAACAAAGAACGCATTGCTGACATTGCTAAGTTGCCACCGAAACCTGAGTATCAAGCGGCTTGGCAAAAATTGCAGGAACGTAAAGCTAAGAGAGCAGCAATAAGCCAGTGATTTTCTTAATAGATCATAATATCGAGGGGCAGTCACTTATGTTAAGCTTTGATATCTCTGATATATTCGATGATTAATAAGCGTAAATAATTCAGTATTTCTATATAATGCTTCATTTGGGGATAATCTAACTCTGACGCCAAATACCAATCTTGAATTTCAGCTATCTCTAATATTTTGAGTTTTTCTAATTCTTCTAGAATATTGCTTGCCTTAACAGCAAAATCATTAGTGATTACTTGAAAGGCATATCCCCGTAGCTCATCAGTTAATAATTCAATTATCCCTAAAATACTAAACTCTTGATTAGCTTCCCACAAAGCGATTTTTTCTCTTTCTAACTGGGTATTTTGATAGTCAAGGAGCAATTGATTTAAGACTTGCTCAATATAAGCTTTGGTAGTTAGCACCTGAGGGACTTGGTTAGCAGCTTCTAGATTTTGCATGATCTACAATGCTATTTTATAGTGTCGGAGCGATCAGCTTTGCTGGTGCCGGAGGCAATCGTATCCATCCAAAAATACTCATTATTATGATATGATTCCGTGGTGCGTTACGCTTCACTTCGTTACGCTAACACACCCTACAATTTCTACTGCGTCAACCTATCAAACATTGAAAAATTAGGTGCTTTCACCAGATGAATTTTAGCTTACTTCACATCTGAGCTTAAGATTGTACTTGCATTACCAAAGCTTCAGACTCCTTGAGAACATTCCCATCAATTACAGCCACCCAAACATTTTCTTCATGAGAAAATTGTACTGTACCTTCTACGTCAAGTTCCTCGCTATAGAATGTAAGCAATTGCCCATCCTGTAGTTCGATGCCTTGGCGTGCTAAATCCTCGATTGTACCAAGACAATTGAGACGTAACCTGCCCTGAGTATCTGCGTTGTGAAAATCTGCAAAGACTTTAAATGTTTTCATAATAGAATGGTATTTTTTAGTTCAAAAAATTTGCACTTTTACATAAATTTTATCCTTATATCTTAACTTATTACTTATTACTTATTACTTCCAAACCAAAATCAATCGACTTATTCAGGATAAAACTCAGGCACTGGCACTTTTCCCTGTTGTTGAATTGCCTCTCGGTGTTTTAAAGCAGTTTTAAGTTCATGATTAACTGAGTCAATAGCTGAAACTGTAAATTCTCTTTTTGGTTCTGAAGATTGCTCGTAAACTTCAATGTTAATGCCGCTTCCGAGTAAAATTAGGTAAGATGAATAACCAGAGGTTGCTGAGTAAGGCTCTTCAACAATTGTCTTGACTGTAGCTCCCTTTTTTGGAGTTACTATGGTCACCTTCTCTTGATCATGTTGACCCCAGCCGTAAACCTTACCGAAAGATACAATTAATCTGGTTTGATGCCATCCCTCTTCCGTATCTATAAAATAGAAACCATTGATTGTCGTCTGGTACTCCCCATCTATCTTTTCCTTTCTTATCGCATAAATTTGGTTTTCTTCTTTCCGGACTTCCCATCTTGAGTTGCCAGAGAAGTATCTTTGCAGGAGTGCTACATCATCTGGGTTGAGAGTAGTAATATAGTCATCTTGAATTTCTATAGCCGCCTCAGATGGTTGAGATAGTTGACTACCGAAAACAAACAGATTGTCGCAGCCAGCAATTAGTAGCAGTTGAAGGAAGCAGAAGGCAGGAGGCAGGAGGCAGGAGGCAGGAGGGAAGAAAGGAGGTTGCAAGGTAGCAGGGAATTATAACTGTTTATCCGAACTTGATATAAAACCTACCACCTACCACCTAATACCTACCACCTACCACCTAACACCTAACACCTAACACCTAACACCTACCACCTACCACCTACCTAATAGCTACCCAACTCTTTACCTTGATTTACCAAACGAGGCAACACCCCAGCTTCACTATCCCAAAGCCGCAGAGTTGTGCCAAAGGTTTCTAAAACAGGCTCTCCCAAAGTTTCCAACATATCGTGAAACTTAGCAATTTCTATATCACTTGGTAATTGGGGGGAATAAAGCAGATGCAGCCAAACTCGGTGGTTTTGGGCTAAAATCTCCGTCAGTTGATCTGCATTAGTTACCACCACACCTCCTTCCCAGCGGTCTACTAACTGTCCATTGCGCCAATAAGCGGCATCAAAGAAGGACATCCGATGGGGGATAAAATAGTCTACTCCTCCCAGCATACTTGAGTGAACCGAAGGTACATTGGAGATGACAATATCTCCTGGTTGTTGGTGATTTTTGATATATTCATTAACTTGAATATGGCGGGCTGTAATGGAGTCTTGATAGCTACTGAGTACCCTGAGGGGTTCGATATTGAACAGCAAGAGGGCAAGTAGGCTACTAATGAATAGTAGTTTAAAAGGCAGTAAATTACCGTAAATTTTGGCCAGTTTTGCTCCTAATATTGACCCTAAGTGACAAGCACTGTAAATCGAGAGAATCACAAAGAGGGGGTAGAGGGGATAAGTATACCTAGAACCCTCAAAGAGGACAATGAATGTTATAAAAACTATATTAATTAAGACTGTACCATATAGGAATAACTTAACCTTATCCTTGCGCAGTAAAAAGTAAAGGAATCCTGCCAAGTAAAAAACTGTATAAATCACCTTCATGCGGTTAAATCCCACAAAGAAGTCGGTAAAATAGTAGGTCACATTGCCCGATAAATAGAGCTTGAGATAGTTGGTAGTTAAGGATGATAGCCCTGGTATTTCTGTCAGGCACTTAATCATCACAAAAATCCCATCATAGAAGTAGATAAAGGCCATCAAAGAGGCAACTAAGAGTAATCTCCAGTCGTGGGCAGAACGAAATGGTAGATAGAAGTAGAAAGCACCGACTGCTAAAACGGGTAATAAAGTAATAGTCACTTCCTGAGTGAGTAACATTAAGGTGAGGCTGATAAAGCAAATACCTTGATAAACAGGCTTGCGGCTAGTAATAAATCCCGGTACAAATGCCCAAAAGCCTAAAAGATAGAGGAATTGATTGATCTGATAGAAGCGGATATTACGGGAGTACCAAATTTCCCAAGGGTCGATGGCTAATACGGCGGTAATTAACAAAGCAATCCAGACTTTGCCACTGATTTGCTTAGCTAACAAATAAATTACTGCTAAGGTTGCTGTACCCAACAAGACAGAGAATAAGGCGGCATTAAAATCCGAATCCCCCACTAACCGTAGCCAAGCGGCCAAGGCATAATGGTAAAAAGGACTGCGGGTATACCAAATTCCTGAAGTTGAAATCGGCGCACCAGTACGCAATATACCCCTCACACAATCCAGGGAAACATTAGCATCGGGGTCTAAATCAACAAAGCCCAGGCGATATATTCTTAACCCAAAACCAACTATCAGAATACTGGCAAAAACCCACCAATAACTAGTAGTCTGCCAGAGTGACTTTATCCTGTTTAAGAGGATGCGGAGAGGTGGAGACACGGAGACACGGGGACGCGGGGACGCGGAGAAGTGGAGACGAGGGGACGCAGATACGAGGGGACGCAGATACGAGGGGACGTGGAGAGTGCCATTCATCAAAACTCCCTCCTGCCTCCAATTCCCCTCCTGGGAGGGGTTAGGGGTGGGTTTCTGGGAGGGGTTAGGGGTGGGTTTCTGGGAGGGGTTAGGGGTGGGTTTCTGGGAGGGGTTAGGGTGTGTTTTCCAACTCCCGGAGGGCAAAGCATTTGGATTGTATGACTTGGGTTTAACCGATAAATTATCGCCCAAATGCTTTGCCCCTACATCCTGCCTTCTCAGTAAACTCAATAGCACAGTTAACGAAACAATTACCACAAATCCTGCTAGGATGAGCCGATTACTTTGAGTGCCAGCAAATTGCAAAGCTAATTCAGCTTCACCATAACGGTGTTTGAGTAAACCAATAGCGATGAGAAAAAGGGTTCCTGGTAACAGTAATATTGTTCCTGCTGCCAAACTATCCCAAAAGCGATCGCGGATATCAAATTGTTGTAATCTTTGTTTAAAGTCATAAGTAATGCGATCGCTTCTGACCTTCTGGTTTTTGACTTCCGGTTTCCGACTTCTAGCTTTTCCCTTCCGCCGCGCAGCCTTAGTTTTTCGCTTTCTGGCTTCTACCTTCTGTCCCCAACCTTCTGGTTTTTGCCTCTTTTTCCCCTCCTGGGAGGGGTTAGGGGTGGGTTTCTGGGAGGGGCTAGGGGTGGGTTTCTGGGAGGGGCTAGGGGTGGGTTTCCGGGAGGAGAGATTAAAGGTGGGTGCTATCTCCTGCCTTCTTCTAAACAACAATAAACCCAAACTCCAAGCCCCAATCAAAACAAAGAATATACCTCCTAAACACCAAAGTAGCTGATGCCAGAGATACTTAGGATAGTTCAGTAAAGCAGCATCCCCCTCAAATTGACGCTTAAATTCCGGTAAGTGAGGCTGTCTCAGAAACGTTGCAGACGACGGTAAGAATTCTACCTCCTGCCTCCTGCCTCCTGCCTCCTGCCTCCTGCCTTCTGCCTCCTGCCTTCTGCCTCCTGCCTCCTGCCTTCTGCCTCCTGCCTTCTGCCTTCTGCCTCCTGCCTCCTGCCTTCTGCCTTCTGCCTCCTGCCTCCTGCCTCCTACTTCCGTTATCCAACTCTCATCAGTTACAATAGGAGCGATCGCTTCACCGGTTTCAGTTTCGATCCAGCCATCTAAATAAAATCCCACCAATCCAGTATTATTGCTACCATCAGTCTCCACAGGATGGGATAAGCGCACAGCTAAGGTATTGTTGCCACTGTTGAGTAAGTTAGTGACTTCGTAGAGGTGCAATAAGCGGTTGTCTCCCGTGTCATCATATTTGACTAAGGAGTCATTAACTAAGAGACTATAATTTCCCTGACCCGCAAAACGAATAAAAGCCCGTTGCCGCTGAGGTAAAGAAATTTCAGGTAAAATTCCAACTCCCCGCGTCTCCGTGTCTCCGTGTCTCCGCGTCTCTGGCTCAATTCCCCGCGTCTCCGTGTCTCCGTGTCTCCGCGTCTCCTGCTCAATTCCCCAAGCACCTCTCAACCAGACTTCCCCTCGTTTACTTTGATGCCCTGTAATCCAATTTCCTAGTAGTGGTTGTTCAAATAAACGCTGGCTAACTCTACTATAGGTAGTCTCGGTAATTTGACCAAGAGATGCAGCTTTTGACCAATTGAGGTCATTAAATTCTCGGTCAAACCAGCGTAACTGTTCTTGATTCTCCGCTAAAGTGGAAATACGCCAAGGTGCTTCCCCAGTAGTTAGGTCAATTATTGGTGAGTCGGAAATTGGGGTATAAATAGATCCTTCAACAATAGCGCGAGGATTAGTCTGACTTTTTTGCACTTCTAGGGCAATAACATTTTTCCCCGGTTGCAGATAAGGAGTTAAATCAACATAGTTAGTTAACTTCCAGTCTTGGGGATAAGACCATTGTATCCAGTCCCTCACTCCCAAACTATAGGGACGACTATCATTAAAATTCTGGTAAGGATCAGTGGATTGACTAGCTAATCCCAGAGTGTTGCGAGGAATTTGTCCATAATCACTCACTTCCCTAGCCACCACCAGATTATTGACGTAGAGAATATAGTCATTATCCGCACTGAGACGCAACCATCCCCCAGCCTCCGTATCTCCTAAGTTGAAACTGCGACGGGCATAAAATCGATAAGTAGGTTCTGCTGAACCAATCCACTGAGCCTCAGAAGACCATTTTACTGGAGATGTGGGAGTAGGAACTTGGTCCCAAATTGAACAACAGAGGGTTCCGAGTAAAATACCCAGAGTAATCACTAACCCCAACACCCAGCCGTGAGTAATCCCCTTTGGTTGTTTCAAGTTGGGTACAGCCAATTTAGGGGGTGGGGGTGCGAGGGGGGGACGAATCTTGAGCATATTTATAGCAAAAGGCAGAGGGCAGAAGGCAGAAGGCAGAAGGGAAGAGATTGACAGGTAAAGGTTTCAGGATTTGGTGTTGGGTATTAGGTTTTTTTGGGCATCCCAGGCATCAACCCAACCTAGGGATTTGCTCACTAATCTAACACCCGCACTATACTATTTGAGGGCGGATTTGGGAGAATTTAAGGCAGGCAATTCTAACAGTAAGCTGCGGTATCGGTTCATTTTTGAGGAGGAAAACATGGGAACAGGTATGCTAGTCGATGGGCAATGGACTCATGAAGCGTATAAGCAAGACACCCAGGGAAGGTTTTTGCGGAATCCTACTAAATTTCGTAACTGGGTTAAAGCAGATGGCTCTACCGATTTTAAACCAGAGTCAGGCCGTTACCATCTCTATGTTTCCTATGCTTGCCCTTGGGCACACCGTACTCTGATAATGCGGCAATTGAAAGGTTTGGCAGAGGCAATTACTGTTTCTGTGGTGGATCCTTTTATGGATGAGGAGGGATGGGTATTTTCTGATGCCCCAGGTTGTATCCCCGATACCATCAATGGTGCTCAATATCTCCGGGAAATATATGTTAAAGCAGATCCTCAATGTACAGGAAGGGTGACAGTACCCATACTCTGGGATAAAGAAACTGGTACTATTGTTAATAACGAATCTCGCGAGATTATCCGGATGTTTGACACCGAGTTTGGCGTGATCGCAACTTCAGATGTCAGCTTCTATCCCGATGACCTCTCCGAAAAAATAGACCAGACTATTGATGCTATCTATCAACCAATCAATAATGGTGTTTATCGGTCAGGATTTGCCACTACCCAAAATGCTTACGATGAAGCAGTAAGTGAACTATTTAAAGCTCTTGATCATTGGGAAGAAGTTCTAAGTAAGCAGCGTTATCTATGTGGCGATCGCGTAACTGAAGCTGACTGGTGTATGTTTACCACTCTACTACGGTTTGATCCAGTATACTACGTACATTTTAAATGTAATTTGCAGCGTATTGTTGATTATCCCAACCTGTGGAACTACCTCAAGGATTTATACCAGCAACCAGGAGTCAAGGAAACCTGCAATCTAGACCATATCAAGCAGCACTATTATCGGAGTCATCCTTTTATTAACCCTACTCGCATTGTGCCTCAAGGACCGGTAATTGATTTCAATGAACCTCATAATAGAGGCTAGTTTTCTGGAGGCTAGTTTTCTGGAGGCAGGAGGCAGGAGGCAGGAGGCAGGAGGAGTTGGGGAAGAAGAGGGAACTGAATTCCCAATTCCCAATTCCCAATTCCCAATTCTCCATTCGACCTTCTCCATTCGACCTTCTCCATTCTCCATTCGACCTTCTCCATCCTATGTTTGAAAATCTTTCAGACTAAGATACCCATTACCATCAGTATCCAATTGATGGAACAGACTATCAGTGATTTGTTGAGCAGTATCTCCATCTAAACCAGATTGCTGGAAAATTTGGATAGCCTCATTCCTCTCCACCATCCCATCTCGATTAAGATCAAATCTCTGGATAGCTTGTTGAACATTGGTTCTGAAGTAATTAAGCATTTGTTGTTCCAACTGAGAAAACTGTCCATCAACTGGTGACGACTGAGTTTCAGTTTTAAAATCTTTCAAGGTGAGATACCCATCCCCGTCAATATCCAATTGTTCAAATAGACTATTAGTGATTTGTTTGGCACTATCTCTATCTAAACCAGATTGCCGGAAAATTTGGATAGCCTCATTCCTCTCTACCATCCCATCTCGATTAAGGTCAAACCTCTGGATAGCTTGTTGAAAGTTATTTTTGAAATAATTTAACATCTGTTGTGTTAATTGGTTCATAGTTAAAGGCTATTTTTTACTAGAAATTATAATGATATGATATTTTGCCATCTCAAACTATAAAATAAATAGTATAATTAACAATTAGTATTATTTTTTACAGATAACTTGAGTACTGCTGCAATCCAAGCCAAACAAGCTAAACCATTCTTGAAATGGGCTGGGGGAAAATCTCAACTTTTATCTCAGTTTGAAGCTTTATATCCTAGGGAATTAAAACAAGGAAACATTAAAAAATATATAGAGCCCTTTATTGGTGGAGGAGCTGTATTTTTTGATATTGCTCAGAAATATCACCTATCCTCTGCCTTGATCTCTGATGTCAATCCAGAGATTGTCATGGTGTACCAGGTCATTCAGCAAGAACCGGAAAAATTAATAGAAAAATTAGATAATCTTGCTCAAAAGTATCAATCTTTATCTGAAGATAATAGAAAAAAAATCTATTATGAACTACGGGAGCAATACAATAAGCAAAGACTACAAATTAATTATCAACAATATAATGATGATTGGATATCAAGGTCTGCTCTGCTAATTTTCTTGAACCGTACTTGTTTTAACGGTCTTTTTCGTCTTAATAGCAAAGGAGAATTTAATGTACCTCATGGAAGATATAAAAATCCCCCAATATTAGATGCAGAGAACCTGATGGCGGTTTCTCAGCTATTACAAAATACAGAGATTATTAATGGTGATTTTGCAGCTTGTCAAGACGCAGTTATCCCTCAATCGTTTATATACTTTGATCCTCCTTACCGTCCTCTGAGCAAGACAGCAAATTTTAACTCCTATGCCAAATCAAATTTTGATGACTTGCAACAGATTAGGTTAGCAAGTTTCTTTAGAGAATTGCATAAAAATAATGAGGTCAAAATGATGCTGAGTAATTCAGACCCCAAAAATACAAATCTGGCAGATAACTTTTTTGAAGACTTGTATCAAGAATTCAAGATTCATCGTGTAGCTGCAAGTAGGATGATCAACAGTAAGGCACAAAAACGTGGTCGTATTGTTGAGCTTGTGATAACAAATTACTAGATTTAATGACTATAGCGCTTCGCGCAGGTGTTAGGTATTAGGTGTTAGGTGTTACTCAGATCTTGCACCAAGTTGAACATTGACCTGTGAAGTTAGGGAATAGGGAATAGGGAATAGGGAATAGTGATAAGGTTTGACGATTTCAGTACTGAAATTGATTGTTATCAGTCAGGGTATTCAGTATTTTTGTACTGGTGCAAGATGTGAGTGTTAGGGAGGTGGAAAGTACTGTTAAATAAAGGTACTTGTGATTATTCACCTCTCTCAATCTGTAAACACACGAGCGCTCTTTGCTATACCTTCTCAAAAAAGCGATCGCTACGGATAAATTAATCTTGGGTAATGTCCTTAATCCAATCTACAAGATAGCGCGATCGCGATACCTAATATCTAATTACTAAGATTCCTCTGAGTCTTCATCGGAGCTTTTAGTCAGGCTCACTGTCCTTACCTTCAAGAATCGTGCCCTTAAGATTTGCTCCTTCAAGATTCGCCCCTTCAAGATTCGCCCATTGAAATTTCGCCCCTTCAAGATTCGCCCATTGAAGTTTCGCCCCTTCAAGATCCGCCCCTTCAAGAATCACCCCTTTAAGATTCGCCCCTTCAAGAATCACCCATTGAAGTTTCGCCCCTTCAAGATTCGCCCCTTCAAGATTCGCCCATTGAAGTTTCGCCCCTTCAAGATCCGCCCCTTCAAGATTCGCCCATTGAAGTTTCGCCCCTTCAAGAATCACCCCTTTAAGATTCGCCCCTTCAAGAATCACCCCTTCAAGATTCGCCCCTTCAAGATCCGCCTTGTAAAGAATCGCCCCTTTAAGATTCGCCCCTTCAAGATTCACCCCTTTAAGATTCGCCCGTTCAAGATACGCCCCTTCAAGATTCACCCCTTTAAGATTCGCCCGTTCAAGAATCGCCTCTTCAAGAATCGCCTCTTCAAGAATCGCCTTGTAAAGATTCACCCCTTTAAGATTCGCCCGTTCAAGATTCGCCCGTTCAAGATTCGCCCTGAAAAAATCCCTGATCTGCAAAATACAACCCTGCAAATCAAGAAAGCTAAGACAGTCTAAGACAAGTACATTCTCTCCTCCTATCCTTTGCCCTTGCAGCCTCGATATCCATGCACCAAAAGCATCAGGAGAAGGCCATTTAATCTCTGAAACTTCCTTTGTAACTCTCGCACAAGCATTTAAGACAGCCAACAAAGCCTCTTCCGCATTCCTTGCTTGTCGCATTTTTTCGTGAAAATTAGGTATATCTGTCAGACATTCCATGGGCATACCATGATTGAGCATAAACTCAATCAAGCTGCACAATGTCTTTTGCCATTTACCAACATCTGAAGGATTTTGCACACTGATTTCATCACGGATAAAGCGAAACAGATATTCGTCCATTGCCGAAGCACCGCAGAGATTTGCCCAAGTTACTAGCGCCTCACTCTCATCACAACCCTTACGACGGTTTTTTTGGCGTTCCTCCAAATCTTCATAAATGAGTTTGACGCCTAAGACAATGCGTTTGGCTGTCAGATACTCGCCAAAGCTCTTGTGAGTAAACTCAAAGGTTTTCTCACTGGCTCTGACACCGCCACTTTCCCGAAAATAAAAGGCAGTTAGCAGACGGGTAACGCTGGCTTTTGAGTCTTCATTAAAACTTTCTTGAAAGCGATCTAAAATTCCTCTGAGTCCACTATTGTCGCAGTGTTTCTCAATTTCTCCCACAGTGGTTGTTCTGCCATCCCCATGCCAGCAAGCTAGGGCAATTTCTTCCAGAATATCGGTAAAATCATCTTTCTGAATGCCCTCAGTTACACGATGATATCTGTTATTTTCATAACCTCGCTCGTAAACTGCCTCTAGCAAATCCTCATAGATTTGATTCAGGTTAGTGTCTTCAGAGAATTGCAACTTATCCCGCTCAATACTGAGAGCCACCAAATAATTCAGCAACGGCTGAGTGGTAATCTCTAAGAGATTATCCCTGTCTAATTCCGGTGGCAACCCGGTGTAATTTTTACCTTTAGCCTTACCATAAGATTGCCACCACAGCTGCCGTTGATCCTGCTCCAGTAGTTTTTGTTTGTCAATATAGCCTTGTCTCTGGGCTTCTGTCACAAAATAGGGTAGAAGATATAGCAGTTGCTGGGGTTGACGAAACTTGCTACGGTTGGCTTGTACTACCACTTCTCGCCCACTGATTAAAACTTGTAAGCGAGTGTGATGCTGATTAAATTGATTAACTTTAAGTCTGACTTCTTCAATAAATTCCCTAGCCGCTTCTGCTGCAATCTTGCCCTGCATCGATAGCTCATCCAAGCCATCAAAGATAATCAGTAATCGTGACTCACCATCACTTCTATCCAGAGGATTATGGGGCAAGAAACCTTCAACTTGGACAAACTCCCCTACTGCTCTCACCAAGTCATCCGAGAGTTTAAATAAGTGCAGAGGAATAAATAAAACTGGAATCTCGCCTTTTTCTGCCAGTTGCGCAGCAAAGATTTTACTAAAAGATGATTTACCGCTTCCTGGCCCTCCACTAATCAAACGAATGGCATCATCAGATTTCGCTTCTTGTAACCAAGTTTCTAGTTCCTTATTTAAATTAACGACAACTTGCTCATTATCCTTACTTTCAACAATACCTCGTTCTAATCTCTGCTCCGGCGGACATTTAACCTCCCGCTCATAATAAGCTCTTAAAGGCACATAAACCTGTTTCAAGCTGAAGGCTTCCAAAAACATCGGTTCTTCAACTCGCTTTTGTAGCCATGCTCGATAACGCAGCCAACCCTGCTCTCGTTTAGTCGCTTGAGTGAAGGGTGTATCTAATACTTCCTTGAGGACAAGATAATCTTGAGAATGCTTAACCCACTGATCATTGAGGGCAAAAACAAAGTAAGTTGGTAAGCGATCGCTAATTTTTTGTGCCTCAACGGGTTTTTCCACAAACTCTTCCAACCACTGTAGAAAACCAGTCTTAGCGGTTTGTACAATCGGCAACTGTTGAGGGCGCAAGAAAAACTCTTGGTTAATGACTAATTCACCACTTGCTAAGGAAGAATTGAGCTGTTGATACAATCCCTGAAGATTATCTGGCTGTTGAACCAACTCCCGATTTTCCCTCAACAAATCCTGCATTGCCTGCATCAGAGAGCGCACAATCAGTAAACCAGCAATTTCTCCCGGCTCTTTCTCTAATCCCAGAGCATCTAAAACCTCTACCCCACTTTTGGCCAATTCATCCCACTTGAGGAATGCCCCATTAATTGCTGCCTTTCCCAGGGACATAAACAGGGATTTCGGGTTAACCTTAATATCTTTACGCCATACGGAAGTAGACTTCTCTAGTTGAATTTTAGGTTCCCCAGACATATTTGTTAGGTTGTAGTTTGTGGAACAGGCTTCTAGTGCCGCTGCGCGGAATTAAGAATTAAGAATTAAGAATGCTTATAGAGTAAGGATTCTATCGATTTCCAACTGGTTACTTATTTCCGCCGCGCTGCACTAGCCTGTCCTATGATTGCCACAAATGAGTTATCGGCAGAGAGCTTTATATATAAGCGCACACCTTACCTATTATAAAAAAATAATACCAATAAATAATCGTCAATGCAACTAATATCATGTCCGGTTGAGAAAAAGGGTTATTCATTTGCCCCCTAAATCCCCCAATTCTGATACCCCTGGCGAAATTCATATTTGTTTACATGCATGGGGAGCTGAAGGAGAACAATCATATCGTCATATGGTAGGGGCGGGTTCACCTAAAACCTTTCGGTTCAACCAGCCAATGACCTAAACCCGCCCCTACAGTATGTGCAATTTATAGCAACGAATGTTCGTGTGTTTACAGATTGACCGTGGTGAATAATCACAAATACCTTGATTTAACAGCACTTTCCACCTCCCTAACACCTAACACCTGCGCGAAGCGCTACAATTCACATCAAACGAAACATCTAGGCGGCGACAAAAATATCGTTGACATTATTGGCAAAGGTACTAGCAGACTGCCAGCTAACAACTGCTAACAGGTTACCACCTTGATAGATTTCCGCACCATTACTGCTATCGGCAAAATTTAGAGAATTAAGATCATTAACCACAAAAGTAGTTTGACCTAACTGGAAGTTTCTGATGGTATCAAATCCACTATCATTGGCATCAAGGACAACAGTTTCACCACCACCAAGCCAGATTTCATCGTTACCATTACCACCATCAACGAGATCATCACCGCCGTTGGCGTAAATTAAATCATTACCATCGCCACCAAAGATTCTATCAGCTTGGGAAGCACCGAAAATGGTGTCAGAACCACTGCCACCGATAAGAGTGTCCTCACCACCATTACCAAAAATTTGATCGTTACCGGAACCACCATCGATATAATCCTTTTGAGAAGCACCAGCAATAGTATCGTTACCAGCACCACCTAGGAGAATATCATGACCTCCATTACCGTTGATTTGGTCATCGCCACCTAAACCTTTGATTCTTTCGTCATCACCAGTGCCATTTAGGAAGTCATTGCCAGAAGTACCTACAATTTCTTCAAATACTCTCAGGTTGTCTATTAACAGTTGGGAATCAACTATGGCATCTATGACATCGACTACTCCCACTGCTATTTGATAAGTACCAGCAGTTGTAAATTGGTATTCAAAAGTCTGATAAACATTGGTGCTATTATTCGCATCAGCTAGTTCATCTAAGAAAAACGAGGAACCACCGGAGGAAATGGAAACAAAACTAAAGTCATTGAAGAAGCCACCATCATTGCTTTGAAAATTCCAATCAAAGGTTAAAATATCTCCAGCTTCTACTGTTATCGGTACTAATTTGATTGCCGAGCCTTGGGTAACATTCCCATTACCAAGGCTATCGAGGGAACCAGGGTTCAACCCTAGAGCTTGCTGAAGATCATCAGCATTGGCAGAAGCGAAGCCATTAGTAATTCTAGCTTGGAAGTTTCCTTCAGTGGGAGCGCTTAATGATGTTGTTGTCTGGACACTAGTATTGCCAATAGTCGTCCAATTGCTAAAATTGCCAGTTTCAAAACCGTAAATTGTCATCAGATTTACTCCTGATTTCAGCTCAGTACAGCTATATTCGATTGTTTTTTTGAACAGTAATCCAAGCAACCGTTTTTTGTCGGTTGTCTTTGCTGAACTTTTCTCTTTCCGTATAAATAACTCTATTTGCTCAAAGCATGATTTACTCAAACAATTAACAAAATTTAATCCGCATTATGCATATCGCAATGCAATAATTGATAATTACTACTATTGGTTTTATTGGTAAATTTAAAAATAAAAAGATATAAGTATTTACACGTAGAAAAATTGTTTCTGGCTTCTTTTTGGACTGAAGTCCTACTACTGTTCAATCGAATCGATGAGGCCAAACCGACGACTCCCCAATTAAGGTAAATGCTGCCCAATCCCTAGGATTAGGGTGTTGTTGCTGAGTAGTGAGCATTGCTTGACGTAGGGCTTGGGCTTTATCTTGATTTTGGTCTAATTGACGATAAAATTCGATCATCAAGGAGGCAGTAGGAGCATCTGGCACTAACCACAGGGAAACAATGACACTGGGAGCGCCAGCAAGAATTAAAGACCGGGATAGTCCAATTACACCATCACTACTGATTTCTCCTCTGCCAGTATCGCAAGCACTCAGAACAACTAATTGGGTATCTAGCCGCAAATCGAGGATTTCTCCAGCACTTAATAGACCATTATCATTATCAGTAGGAGCAAGAGCAACTGCACCGGGTATGCCAAAACCAAAATCATCTAATAATCCGTGGGTTGCCAGATGAATGATTTTAGCATTGGCCATCTTTTGGATAACAATGGTTTTAGTAGCTTGATTACCAGTTAAAGCAGTAGTATTCAGTAACTTGGCGATCGCAAGAGCTTCTTTTTGAGCACCAGGGAGAGGGGATAATTGCACTGGAGGAGTACCGATACTCGGCATTGTCGGATTCCCCACTACTAGTGCGGCGGTGTCAGCAGTTGGTTGCTGTTGGTGGGTAAGCTGCAAGATTTGAATCGCCGGGGCAGTGAGAATAGTATGTTGTTCAACCAGATACTGATTATTGTTAGCTTGCAGTGCCGGAAAGGGAACGAGGAAGAGTTCTTGGTAAGGGATAAAGATAATTCGCTCTTCAGGATTAGTGGGTAAGAGTTGAGCAATAGGTGCTATCAATAATTCATGGAGTTGTTGTAATTTCTGCTTTTGCTGAGTTCCTGGTTTTTGCACCACACCAACGCTAGCCCTACCCCTAACACCCATCGATGTGCGGCTAGTTTGAACTAAATCAGATAAAGATTGCTCCACTGAGTCAAGTTCTACTGAACGGAAGGCAATTTTACCTTGGGGAGGGATTACCCAGATATAGAGGAATTTATCCCCAATCATTGAATATTCAACCAGGGTAGCGTTTTGCTGGGAGGCAATTTGTTGAATTTGTTCTAAGGTAGGTGGTTTAACAGTTACTTGTTGAGCAGTTTCTGGGGATAAACGCTGTGCTAACAACTCCACAAAAGCTCTAGTCCGACCCCGCTCAGAAATCTCTAGGGCTGTATTATACTTCTGCTGAGCCACCAAAGTTAGTTGCAGTATTTGGTAGGCATCGGTTTGAGCGTCCAAGATAGCTATCTTATCCGCATCAGCCAACCGAGTTCGCAAAGATTCTAAGACTTCAATAGTAGCAAATCCGTATCGTTCAGCATCGGCGTACTGACCTAATTTATAGTAAGTAAACACCAGATTATGAAGAGTAGCTTCTTCTCCTTGGCGATCGTTTATTTCCCTTCTGATGGCTAAAGCTTGCTGGTAGTAATCCAATGCCTGCTGATATTGTTCCAGATTAAAATAGACTGCTCCCAGATTATGAAGAGTAGTTCCTTCCCCTAAACGATCGCCTATTTCCTGAGCAATAACTAAAGCTTGTTGGTAAGAGTCCAAAGCTTGCTGGTACTTTCCCTGTTTGTCGTAAACTAATCCGATACTTGTGAGAGTCGTCCCTACCCCTGCACGAGCACCAATTTCTTGTCTGATAGCCAAAGCTTGCTGAAAATTATCTAAAGCCTGCTGATATTGTCCCAGATTGAGATAAACTGCTCCCAGATTATGGAGAGTAGTTCCTTCTCCTGCGCGATCGCTTAACTCCTGAGCAATTACCAAAGCTGGTTGAAAGTGATCCAATGCCTGTTGATACTCTCCAAAGTTAAGGTAAACTGTCCCCAGATTATTAAGAGCAGTACCTTCTCCTGTGCGATCGCCTAGCTCCTGCATCAGAGCTAAAGCTTGTTGGTAAGAATCCAATGACTGCCGATACTCTCCCAAGCCATTGTAAACTGCTCCAAGATTGTTGAAAGAAGTTGCCACACCTGCACGATCATCTAATTCCTGTTTGATAGTCAATGCCTGTTGGAAGTAATCCAAAGCCTGTTGATACTGTCCCAGATTAAGGTAAACTGCCCCCAGATTATTGAGAGTCTTTCCTTCCCCTAAACGATCGCCGATTTCTTGCCTGAGCACCAAAGCCTGTTGGTGGTAATCTAGAGCCTGTTGATACTCTGCCAAGTTATCGTAAATTATCCCAAGATTATTAAGCAGAATCCCCTCATTAACGCGATCTCCTAATTCCTGCCTAATAGCCAAAGCTTGCTTAAAGTAATCCAAAGCCTGTTGATACTGTCCTAAATTCGTGTAAACTGCTCCCATAGCCGTGAGCAGATCCCCTTGTCCCTGGCGATCGCTAATTTCTTGGTAAATACCTAGAGCTTGCTCCAGTTTTTCCAAGGCTTCTGGAAACTGACTCTTTTGCCATAACTGGAGAGCCTCTTCATACAACTGATTCGCCCGTGCTCCTTGGTCTTGATTTGTCTGCGCTTGTGCTAAATGAGTAGTTGGTCGATGGTGATGGGTTTGTGCTTCCACTCTCACAACTGATTGCCTAGAAGCAACAGGTAATAGGGGAAAGGTGACGACCAAGAGCAGGGTTGTAGTGGCAAGGATCAGGTATTTGAGATAGGGGCGCATGGCAAAAAGCAAGACTTGAGTATGTTGAGGAAATATACAAAATATTTACATATCTATGGTGGAACTGGCATCTTGCCAGTGACGCACGCACTTAAAAAAGTAACAAACTCTTCAGAAACTAAAAATGATAACAGGATGGCTGAATTCTTTGATATGACTAGTTTATGACTTCTTTTTGGACTGAAGTCCTACTACTGCTTATTACTTCAAAAACCGAGCCAATTAACTTTTTCTCCCCACCCCTATTTAAGATGGACAACTTAACCTCTCGTATGCAAGGTGTGCAATCACCAATTATTCCCATCATTGGAGAACTAATTCACCGCACCCCTGGTACGATATCTTTAGGACAAGGTGTGGTTTATTACGGCCCTCCCCCAGAAGCGATCGCACTTTTGCCAGAATTCCTTAATGACTTGCAGAATCATAAGTACCAACCGGTTAGAGGAATTGCCCCTTTATTATCAACAATTGAGGCAAAACTACAAGCCTTTAATGGCATCAAGGTAAATAGCGAAAACTGCATCGTGGTAACAGCGGGAAGCAATATGGCTTTTATGAATGCGGTTCTCGCCATCACGACCCCTGGGGATGAAATTATTATCCAAGTGCCTTATTACTTTAATCATGAAATGGCGATTACGATGGCAAGTTGTCGTCCTGTGCTAGTGGCAACAGATGAAAATTACCAGCTACGTCCCGAAGCCATTGCCCAAGCAATTACGGAAAGAACCAAAGCAGTAGTGACCATTTCTCCTAATAATCCCACGGGAGTCGTCTATTCTGAAGAAGCATTGCGGGAAGTGAATCGCATCTGTCGCGATCGCGGTATTTACCACATTAGTGATGAAGCCTACGAGTATTTTACCTACAATGGGGTCAAGCATATCTCACCAGGAGCTTTTGCTCAAAGTAGTGAGTATACGATTTCCCTCTACTCCCTTTCCAAAGTCTACGGTTTTGCCAGTTGGCGCATTGGGTATATGGTAATTCCCCAACACCTACTAGCTGCTGTCAAGAAAGTTCAAGATACTATTCTGATTTGTCCCCCAGTAGTGTCCCAATATGCAGCCTTAGGAGCCCTCAAAGCAGGAGCAGATTACTACCAAAAACATATTAGTGCGATCGCAACTGTACGACAACTAGCCCTCAACTCCCTCAACCGCCTCCAAGATTTATGTACAATAGCTCCTGCTGATGGTGCTTTCTATTTTTTCCTTAAGGTTCAGACTCAGTTAGATGCTTTTAAATTGGTAGAGCAACTGATTCAAGAATATCAGGTAGCAGTGATTCCCGGTAATACTTTTGGCATGGATGATGGATGCTATTTGCGAGTTGCTTACGGAGCCTTACAACAGGAAACTGCAGCGGAGGGTATTGATAGATTAGTTAAAGGTTTAGATGGAATATTAAGTAATAAGCAGTAGTAGGACTTCAGTCCAAAAAGAAGCCAGAAACAAAAGATACAAAAATGTACCTATCGTAGGGTGTGTTAGCGGAGCGTAACGCATTACATTACGGGTACAATAATTATCAAACTTTTGCTATACAACTTGATTATTCTTGCACTAATCAATCAAAGCTTGAACCAGTATCGTAGGGTGTGTTAGCGAAGCGTAACGCACCGCATTACGGGTACAATAATTATCAAACTTTTGCTATACAACTTGATTATTCTTGCACTAATCAATCAAAGCTTGAACCAGGATTCGCATCAGTGGGTCTAGATCATCGGGAACTCGATAAAGATTTAATCCTTGCTCAATTTTTTTAGTTTTGCGAGACAAACGACCGAATTGCCACACTGTACCAGTAGTTACTGCACCAAGTATAACTGATTGTTCAGGAGTTCTATTCCACTGGTCAAGGGCAATTATTTCTGCGACAAGTTGGGTAAAACCATAGTCTAAATCTTCCCGCTTAGCTTCAATTACTAGTAGCTCAGTTGGACTTCTGAACAGGTAATCTAAGTAACCTTGTAACTGTTCTGTAACCTTGATCGGATACTCAATTCTGAGTTGAGCTTTGGTATAGTGAACTATATCCAAAACCACTTGTGAAATCAAAACCTCTCTTCGAGAAGTCTCACTAACCAGGCTGACATAAGGCAAAACTTCTTCAATACGCGATCGCAATTCTTCTAAGCGGTCTAATTCTCCATCATATTGAGGTAAGTTGAGGCGAGTTCGGACAAGATTATAGCCAAACTCACTAACCAAATCTTCTGGCTCAATCCGGAGTTCAAAAAATTTGCTAAATGTATAAGATTGATTAGGATTTAAAATGTGCATGTTACTAGGTTGTAGGTGGTAGGTAAGCTAAGACTTATTTAAATAGGTTTGTTTCCGTGTCCCCATGTCTCCCCATCCCCGTGTCTCCGCGTCCCCGTGTCCCCGCGTCTCCGCTTCAGTTGTAATGTAAACTGTTCACTGGTTAGTGTAGATAATGTGTAATAATGATGCATCCTCAACTACGGCAAGTATTTGATCAGGGTCGAGTGCTCAAAGTCATCAGTGGCTTGAATAACTTCGACCCCAAGCGTGTTGCCGCTACGGTTAAAGCCGCTGCGGGAGGTGGTGCTAGTTTCGTCGATATTGCCGCTGCTCCAGATTTGGTCAAGTTGGCAAAAAACTTGACTAATTTACCCATTTGTGTATCAGCAGTAGAGCCACAAAAATTTGTTCTTGCGACGGAAGCTGGTGCTGACTTGATCGAAATTGGTAACTTTGATAGCTTTTACGCTCAGGGAAGGCGGTTTGAAGCAGAAGAGGTGTTGGCACTGACAAAGGAAACGCGATCGCTCTTACCGAAAATCCCCCTTTCTGTTACCGTTCCCCATATTCTTCCCCTCGATCAGCAAGTGCAACTAGCCGAAGAATTAGTACAAGCTGGTGCTGACATGATTCAAACTGAAGGAGGCACTAGCAGCCAGCCTCGCTCAGCTGGAACCTTGGGTTTAATGGAAAAAGCTGCACCAACCTTAGCCGCAGCTTATGAGATCTCTCGTGTTGTTACAGTACCAGTACTATGTGCTTCTGGTTTATCGAATGTAACAGCACCAATGGCCATTGCCGCTGGTGCTCAGGGTGTTGGCGTTGGTTCCGCCATCAATCAGTTGGATAACGAAGTAGCAATGGTGGCTGCGGTTCGCAGTTTAGTAGAAGCTTTAGCAACAGTTTCCCCCAACCGCGTTCGGGTTTAATTTTTTTGGACTGTAGGGGCGAAGCATTTGGGCAATAATTTAAGTACGTAGACCCAAATGTATCAATCCAAATGCTTCGCCCAAACCCTGTGACTAACAACCAATAACAAATCTAGAGACAATCTTTCAAACTATAGACAACCTGCTGCTGCTCCTCACCGGAAAGTTCTGGGAACATCGGTAAAGACAATACCTGATTGCAAATTTGTTCACTTACTGGAAAATCACCAGGTTGGTAGCCTAAATGTTGGTAAACTGGCTGCAAGTGTAAAGGAATGGGGTAATAGACCATAGAGCTAACACCTTGTTGCTGTAGCCGTTGGCGTACCTGATCCCGATAGCTACCACTGCTGCTGTCTTGAGTTAGGAGAATTGTGTACTGATTCCAGACAGCTTGACTGTTAGGAGTCTCTTGAGGCACTACTACCCCTGGTAAGAGTTGTAACAGTTGGTTATAAGTCCCAGCTAGTTGACGACGAGCATCATTCCACTGATCTAGGTAAGATAGCTTGATGGAGAGGATAGCGGCTTGCAGGGCATCTAAACGGCTGTTGATACCGGTTTCTTCATGCTGGTAACGCTGGCGACTACCATGTTCTTTGAGCATACGCATTGATGCTGCCAGGTTTTCATCGTTGGTAACCACTGCACCGCCATCACCACAAGCTCCCAAATTTTTAGTAGGAAAAAAACTAAAACAACCCAGATGTCCCATGCTCCCTACTTTTTTTCCTGCCCACTGAGCACCAGCAGCTTGAGCACTGTCTTCAATTACAGCAATATTGTGAGCTTGGGCTAAACTCATGATGGCATCCATATCCACCGGTTGCCCGAACAGGTGAACTGGGATAATGGCTTTAGTTTTGTCAGTAATGGCTGATGCTATCTGAGTAACATCTAGATTAAAGGTGGCAGCGTCTATATCAACAAAAACCGGTTGAGCACCTATAACACTAATCACTTCAGCTGTGGCAATAAAGGTGAAGGGGGTAGTAATCACCTCATCTCCAGGTTCGATTTGTAGGGCTCTTAGTGCCAGATAAAGAGCATCAGTGCCGGAGTTGCAGCTGACACATTGGGACACACCTTGGTAAGCAGCAAACTGCTGCTCAAAACTTTTTACTGGAGAACCGCCGATATAATAACCAGAGGATAAAATTTCCTGAACAGCAGCACTGACTTGTTCACCAATGAGTTGGTACTGCCGCTTAAGATCAAGGGGGGGTATATGGTTCACTTGCTCACACCAAAAATTTGAACTTAGATAAAAGCAAACTTTGCCTCAAAAATAAATCTAATCCTGATTTGGTTCAAAATATAGTTAACGATGAGAGTAAACGGCTGAAGTTGTGGATCCTTTAATTACCCTAGAGCCAACAGACTTGCCCTGGGCATTGGGCATGATGGCGATCGCAATTGGTTTATCTAGTTGGCAACAATTAGGCTTGGAACTCTCTCTAGCGATCGCGACGGGACGTACTATCTTACAGCTTACAGTGGTAGGTTATGTACTAGCAGTAGTCTTTGCCTTGGATAACCCCATCCCTGTTTTGGGGATTTTGCTGGTCATGTTGACGATTGCAACCATTACTGCCCGTAATCGTATTGGCAAAAAAATTCCTAGGGTAATACCGATAGTATTCGGTTCGATTTTTTTCAGTACTGCCCTCACCTTGATTTATACTAACCTGTTTATTGTTCAGCCAGATACCTGGTACAAACCTCAGTATCTGATTCCCTTGGGGGGTATTGTCCTGGGAAATGCCATGAATGGAGCCGCGATCGCAGGGGAACGCCTTGCTAGTACCATTAATAGTAGCAGCCTAGAAATTGAAACCCATTTGAGCTTAGGAGCAACACCGCAACAGGCTGTGGCAGGATACCGTAAAGATGCTATTAGGGCTGGACTAATTCCTACCCTCAACTCGATGATGGTAGTAGGTATCGTCACTTTACCAGGCATCATCACAGGACAACTCTTGAGCGGTATTGACCCCCTAAACGCCGCATCTTACCAAATCTTGATCATGTTTATGTTGGCTTTTACTAACCTGATAACTACCCTATTAGTAACTCAAGGATTGATGCGCCAATTTTTTAATGCCCAAGCTCAATTAAGGTTATTTTAGGTGTTAGGTAGTAGGTGTTAGGTAGTAGGTGGATTATTTCTTTTTCCCTGTACCCCTAAAAATGGAACATAAAACTTTTTAGCATGATTTCTGCTCCATAATCTGTCATACTCGGATACAGCAGTTTGCCCTGCTATTGGGTACATTATTTATCCCCCTAAATCCCCCTTTCCAAGGGAGAATTTTTTCTGGTGTACTTCATTACAGAGCAAAGCGCTGTAACTTCATTGAGGAAAAGTAGAGTCGATATCTCTACTACCTGTTCGGGAGTTAATCCGCAGTGTTACTTGATCCCTTGATAATCCGTAGCTCAAAGGAACAGGGCTGGCTGCAAGGTTAGATTTTCCTTCAGCTGTTAACACAGTATTGGGGTACTTAGTTGCAAATCCATTTATTGCTGTAATTCTATCGGGAGTTGCAGGGTGAGTCTCACTTTCCGTCACTCCTAAGCGGCTCAGTACATTCATTACTGTCTGGCATCCTTGAGCCTTAAACCCTGCTCGTACCATATAGGTATAGCCTAATTCATCGGCTTCAAACTCTTGATTGTGATTGAGTTCACGCCATTCTTGTAAACGCTGTGCTTCCTTCTCTGCATAAATTTCATCAATTCGAGCGGCGGCCTCCTTCACCCGACGTTCCTTTCCTCCTCCAAATAGACCACCAATGAGATTGATGCCAGTTCTGACTAAACCTCCTTCACGACCACCTATAAAAGACTCCAATACAACCCCTGTACCTCCTGTAACCCATTCACTAATACCGATTGCTTCTAAATCGCTGCGTAAGTCCTCTTCTTCAGCAGAAACTTCCTCAATTGCCTCGGCTCGAAGTTGCTGCAAAATGCGTTCTCGTTCAGCCGCCCCCACAGCAATATGATTTTGAAGATGGTGTGCCATTTCATGACCTACAACACAAGCAATAGAATCGGAATCTCCATCTAATCGATCTAGTAATCCACTATAAAAAGCCACTAGATTTACATCAGTGGCAAAGGCATTAACATTATATTCTGGGGAAATGTGGACGCGCCAAGGAGAATCATCTAGTTTATTCGCTCTGGCTATTCGCTCTACAATCCGGTAGAGTACGTAGTAATCTTCTGGTAGCTCTTGCCTTGCTTTTTGGAATATTGCTTCAGTATTTTTCGGTCTTGCTTGTGCAGTAGTTATCGTGTTAACTAGCGAGTTTGTTTGCTTTACTGGAGCAGCATTAGTTGTAATACCAGTATTTAAAAGTAAGACAGACAAACAAGTCCATAAAAAAGACTTATGGCCGTATTTAGATGTAAGTTTCATTTTGGTTTTCTCCAATTTCATAATCAATACCAGAATTTTTACATTAAGTCCGGATACCTGATAAAAACAGTTTGTCCCAAAAATCACTCGACAAAATTGTGCTTGATAATTAAATTTTCAAAAAAAATACATTTTTATTGATTGTCAAAAAACATAACTAAATGCACATAAAAATTAGCATAATGACAACCAAAGTTATTCAGTAAATTATCATTCTGAATTAGTATTGTCATCAGTAAAATTACGTAGCTGAGATGCAAAATAGAAGAGCTGCCGTTTTCTTTGATTTTTAGGGGAATATATAGCAGTTATTGCCTCCGTTACGATTTCGCCTATTTGTCAATAAAACTCACAACCAATCATGTCACGTATATTCTGGTGTTATTTGAGAACATTGTGACATTCACCCGGTAGAATAAGATCTCGACAGTTCAGAAAAACAGGTTCAGTCAGCCAGTGAAGCTCTTCGTCTACCACACCCCCGAACTAACTCCGACAGCTCAGGTCCCTGACTGTGCAATTGTTATTGATGTCTTGCGAGCCACGACTACCATCGCTACAGCTTTAAGTGCAGGTGCTGAGGCGGTTCAAGCTTTCAGTAATATCGAACAACTCCTGCAAGTTAGTGAACAGTGGGCACCCGATAAACGTCTGCGAGCCGGTGAGCGCGGTGGTGTACAACTAGCTGGTTGTGATATGGGTAACTCTCCCCTGGATTGTACCCCAGAAAAAGTTGAGGGACGCCGCTTATTTATCAGTACCACCAATGGTACCCGTGCTTTACAGCGAGTGCAGGAAGGACCAGTAGTTCTCGCTGCAGCCCTGGTAAACCGTCAAGCAACGGTACAGTATCTATTGAATCACCAGCCGGAGACAGTTTGGCTAGTAGGTTCTGGTTGGGAAGGCTCCTACTCCGTAGAAGATACCGTCTGTGCTGGTGCGATCGCTCACAGTCTAGTGGAAAAAACTAATTCTTCTGAAGATGAGCTTGCTGGCAATGATGAAGTGATTGGGGCTCTCTCCCTTTATCAAAAATGGCAAAACCAGTTGTTAGAAATGTTTCACCAAGCCAGTCACGGTAAACGACTGCTACGTTTAGATGGTCATGCTGATTTAAAGTATTGTGCCCAAACCGATGTTCTCGATGTCCTACCCATTCAGCAGGAACCAGGAGTTTTGGCTAAACTTTGAAAGAGCAGGTGTTAGGTGTTAGGCAATGGTGACAAGTTAAAAGGTCGTGTGTTTTGTCAAGTACCATATGTAGTGTTTGATAACTCAAAAAACACTATATAAGGAAAAGCCAAAGAGCAAAAAAATCTATATTCCTAATTCTCCATTCTCCATTCTCCATTCTCCATTCTCCATTCTCCATTCCCTTGACAACGACACTTTTTCCTTAACTTGTCACCAATGGGTGTTAGGTGGTAGGTTTTAGGGATTTTCCACGCTGAGGACACCCAAAAAAGCACCAACTCTTTAAAAAAAAGGAAAATGACCCACACACCGGTAAAACTCACCTTTGAGCAATATCTCGAATACGACGATGGCACAGACAACCGCTATGAACTATGTGATGGGGAATTAATACCAGTGCCACCGGAATCAGTATTAAACGGACGCATTACCCGTTTCCTCTTTGCTCAGTTTATCAGCCTCATAGGGTCTGATAGAGTAATCCCCAATGTACTTGAACTACAAGTTTTGGGTAAAACACAAACCCGTTACCCAGACCTTGTGGTAGTAACAGAGTTACATCTTGAGCTAATGGAGCAAAGGCAAACCATCACTCTCAATATGCCACCTCCACAGTTAGCAGTCGAAGTAGTCAGTCCCTACCGCAATCAAGGAGATGATAACTACCAGAGGGATTATATTAATAAATTACATCAGTACCAAGAGCGCGGTATTCCTGAATACTGGATTGTTGACCCTCAAGCACAGTTAGTCACTGTACTGCTGTTGGTTAATGGCCGATATCAGGCAACAGAATTCACTGGTAGCCAGCAGATTGTCTCTCGGACTTTCCCTGAACTGAAACTGACTGCTGAGCAAGTTCTGAAGGCAAAGAAATAGGCTAGGCGAGGAAGGCGATCACAAGCAATAATTGAATGGTGTCAATAATTGCCTCAAGATGGCGCTCACCGTCGATTAAAGCTCAGCTATGATTACTAAAACGCTGTTCAAAAGAGCATTATTATAGTAAGTGCGAAATAGCCCAATCATTGAGAGTTAACCTACCATGAGTAAAGTAACCTCCAAGCGCACTGCCCGTCGTGGCAGAATTTTCCCAGAAGTCAACTTTTCTCCTGAAGAAATAGCTAGACGTCAAGCTGAATTAGACAGCTTCTATCAACGTTGCCGCCCAATTTTTGATCGCGTCCAGCCTGAACTTATCCAAGATCATTACAATTGGTTCATGGTTATCGAGCCAGATAGTGGAGACTATTTTATCGATCCTGATCAAGAAACTGCTGCACAAAAAGCTCGTCAGAAACACCCTAATCAAGAGCTTGGTATGTTCCGCTTAAATAAGACAGGAGCTTGCGGTAGGATATGATTTCAGGTAGATTCGGTGATATTGGTGAGCTATTTTTTGATATTGAAGTAATTACTGCTGAAGGAGAGATATTGCCAGTTGAGGTGTTACTGGATACAGGTTTCACTACGGGTTGGCTGGCAATGGATACCCAAGACATAGAAACTTTAGGATGGCCTCTCATAGAGCCTAAACAAGTTATGCAAACAGCTAGAGGTGACGAGTTTTTTGCTATTTATGGTGGACAAGTTATCTTAGATGGACAAGTTTTTACCGTTCCTGTTGTGGCAGGAATCGCAATGCCTGAGAATTTACTAGGTTTGCAGTGGCTACAAACACGGCGACTAGTAGTAGATTTTACTTCAGGATTGCTGACATTGGGAGCAAGCAGAAACGATTAACAACCAAAAATAAATCTTATTGTGAAAATCAATCTCTCCTGACTCCTGGCTTCTGACCCCCAACTTCTTTTACTACAGCCTTTTGAGGAAACTGTCTTCGTCGTCGATACCAAGTTGCTCCACCAACTAGCATTCCCATCAAAGCCAAGGCACACATTAGGGGTAAGATATTGCCGCTTCTGAGAGCCTGTAAGCCAGAACCCATCATTACAAAGGGTAAAATACCCGGCACTGTGCCCAGAAGAGTACCCACAAAATAATCCCGGAAGCGTATAGAAGTTAAACCAGCGGCAAAATTGACTAATCCGTAGGGGATAATCGGTAACAGCCGAATGGCAAACATATAAAACAAGCCCCCTTGACGCATCTCTGCATCTATTGCTTCCCAACGTCCTGCTAACTTACTTGCCACCAAATCTCTTCCGACAGTGCGGGTAAAAGCAAAAGCCACTACCGCTGCTACTACCGCTGCCAGACTTGTCCACAAAGTACCCCACCAAATGCCAAAAATAGCACCACCGCTCAGATTAAGTGGTGTTGAAGGTAAGATTAAGATTGTTCCCACCGTATACAGGGTAATATAAATAATTGGAGTCCAAATCCCTGCTTGCTGGAGTAGAGTCTGCAATTGTTCTTGATCGATACCCCCCAGTAGATAAACTCCCAATCCTGTGACGATGATGCAGAAGACAGTGAGCAGAAAAATGCTGTTTTTAAAATTCAACACAATGGTTTATAGCGCTACGCGCAATTCAAAATTTGCCTCGCTTTGCTCACCATGCTACGCAAACAAAATTCAAAATTCAAAAATAGACTATGACTAGGTTTCAGGCTTTATTAATGTCCTAACCTAAGTGCGTAGTGCTATAAAACTACCCCACACCCTACATCCTATAGCCTACACTGGGTGAACGAAATTGACAGTGGATTTTGACGCGGAGACGCGGGGACACGGAGACGCGGAGAGAGGAATTTTCATGTATGGTGGTGAAAAAATTTTTTCATCGGGATTGCCTCTTGTCTGAAAGTATGACGCTACTTTAGATTTTTGCTATTAGTTACCATAATTGAAACGAGCAACCTGGACAATTGAAAGCCGTGCCATAGTTGAGGGAATCAACTCCTGTTGTAAGTAATTCGGAGGTATTCCCATGAAGCGGAGAAAATTTCTGGAGTATGGAGCACTAGGTAGTGCTGCCTTTATTGCGAACCTAAGTATGCTTACTCACCAATCCTCAGGTATGGCCGCTTCAGGGCATAACAAACGACATTATGATTGGATTTTACTCTACTGGATGCCCTACGACAACGACCTCTCAGGATTTGGTCAACCAATCTTGCATATGTTGATTAAAGGAGTGCAGAGTGACAATATCTTAGTAGCAGTAGAATCGGATTTTTCCGGTACTAGGAATCTTTCCCGCAGAGTAATTACTAAAGGTAAGGTTGATATCCAGCAACTAAAGACAGTAAACAGCGCTAGAGAGGATGCCTTTGCTGAATATCTCAATTGGGCTCAATCCCAATTTGTTGCCGATAATTGGGCTATCATTTTCTTAGGACACGGGGGTCGTTTGGATCAAGTTAGTCCTGATAACCATGCAGGTTTGGGCAATCAAACTCAATGGATGAATATCCAGAAGCTGAGGGATGTTGTTGCGCAATTTAATCAAGATATTAATGACCGAGTAGAGCTATTCTTCTTCCAAAACTGCAATAAGGGAACGATTGAAGCTCACTATACTTTGCACGATGTAGCTGAGTATACCCTTTCCTCCCAGAAACTTTTAGGTGCTCCTAATCACTATTACGAATCCTTGCTGCAATTTCTCAGTTATAGTCCGGAGGTAAATGGGGGAGAGTTAGCTGAGAAAATTATCCAGTTTGAAAGGAGTGATATGTACAATAGCTACACAGTTACTAATAATCGTATTATCCCTGAGCTGCCGGTCAAACTTAACCCTTTACTGGAAGAAATTATTGCAGCTCAGATCAAGACTTTACCAACAAATCAGCTGAAGTCTTATAGTTATATGGGTGAGAGATATGTGGACTTTGTCTACTTTTTGCAAACTCTCTGCCAACAAACAGCTACAACCCCAAGACATTATGCCGAGTTAGTAAAATTCTTAAAAAATTCCATGATTCACAAGTTTCAGCAAAATCCCAATAACTCGGAAACTGATTTGTCTGGTTTAGGTCTCTTTTTACCTCAGAGTAGGCGAGAACTAGAACAATACCTCTATTTGCCAGTTTTTAGGGACTTGAAGCTGGTTGAACTGTTTGATAATGTCTTGTTTTGAATTATATCAAGTTCGGATAAACAGTTATAATTCCCTTCTCCCTTGTAACTTTCTTTCTTCCCTCCTGCCTTATTGCCACCGAAATGTAACTACTCAACCGAACTTGATATTAGGTAGTAGGTGGCAAGGATTTTTTCATTAAGGTGCAAAGCTCTATTACCTTAGTTTGTAGGGTAGCAAGAGGTTCTGCCCCTTTTTTGAGCTGAACTTCTAATTCAAGCAGTACTCCTAAAGTTGAGATTAATTGCTCCAGGTGAAGGGAGCTAACTTCTTTGGAGAGGAAGTAAATACGTTTCGGGTTACCCACCTCCGCAGCAGTAGCAATTACCTTTTGATCCTTCTCTCCTTCGCTAACCATCAGTTTTACCCATAACCAGGTGCGAAACTGTCCAATCAAAGTGGCAACAATTCTCAACGCTGGTTCATTTTTATTAATCAAGTCAGCAACTAACTCCAATGCTTTAGCCCCATCCCCTTGACGAATTGCCGCTGCCAGTTGCAGACTATTTTGAGTATTGGAGACTACTAAGGTAGCTACAGTACTCTCATCTAAGGGCTTGGCAGCATCTCCAGCATAAATCTGTAACTTTTCTAGCTCATTGAACAGTTGCCTTGTCTGATTACCAACTGACTGGGCTAAAAGTTCCGTAGCCTTAGGAGTCAGCTTCACCCCAATTTCCCTAGAGCAGGATTTTACCCGTTGTACTAGTTGTTCAGTCTTCCAAGGGGGGATGAGGGAAAATTCCTGAATGTGAGCGTGCTTTTGTAGTAGTTTAGTAGACTTGAGCCTGCCATCCGGTCGATTACGAGTTGTTAGTAGCAAAACTGACTCCTCAGGAATCTGCGGTAGAGTACGATTTAGTTCTGCTAGCAAGTTTTCTGAACATTGCTGACATAGGGCTGTATCAACTAACCAAACTAGACGCCCACCCATGCCAAAGGGCGGAGTCATCGCTTGATTGAGCGCCTGAATAACAGCGTCTGGTTGTTCGGAGGGAATTTTGTCATAGTTAAAGCTAATCCAACTCGGATCGAGTACTGACTCACGCAGTTTGTTGACAGCTTGGGCTATGGCAAAGTCATCTTCTCCCCAATAGAGGTAAATTGTCATAAGAAGGAAGCATAAACGAGGGGATCGAGATTGGACGATACTTATCAAACTTATCTCAATCGAGTAGCGCGGCTACTCCAACCAACTGCCTATCAGTCTCAGTTGCAGCATATCCGCGAGTCACCAAAGTTTCAGCCTCTGCCGGATGGCACTAGGGGGGCAGCACCTTTTCCTGGCTATACAATAATTACACCACCTTGGGAAGAGGATTTGGAGAATTCGCAATTCTACAACTGTTTAAAGGAGTTACAACAACAGCTGTTGCAGCAACTAAATCCGGGTTTAATTGTAACCATACCTCCCGATAGCTTTCATTTAACCCTAGCAGACTTGATTTGGGAGAATGCTTATCGTGAACGACAAGCAGAAAGTCCGGAGTATGAGGTGCAACTACAACAGCAGATAGCAGAAAGCTTTCACAACTATCAGCTATCCAAGCCTAGCGGCAATCCTATTAGCTGGCAGCTACTAGGTTTAATGGTAATGCCCAGAGCTATTGCTGTGTGCTTAGCTCCCAATAACGAAGACTCCTACGAACAGATTAAGCGATTTCGCCGGTCAATTTATCAAAATCGCGCTCTGATTGGTTTAGGAGTGCAACAGCAGTACCATTTGACGGCCCATGTCACCCTAGGATATTTTGGTGCAATTCCACCAGACCTAGAACGCGATCGCTTAAGTACTATTTTATCAGAATTGAACATTCAAGCCTTACCCCAAGAAGCGATCGCTTTGAATATTCGACAGGCAGAATTGCGGAAGTTTGACGACATGACACGCTACTATCGGGAACCTGAATGGCCAATATTGGAGTTTTAACGTCAAATGATTTTAACTAATAAGTGTCTGAGGAATTGGGAATTGAGAATTGGGAATTGGAAATGGGATAAAATTCCCAGTCACACAAGAATATAAGAAACATCTGTAGGGGCGTAGCATTTGGGCTAAAACTTAAGTAAATATACAAATAGTGTATCTACCAAAATGCTACGCCCAAACCCCTGGAGCTTGAATCTTAAGGAACTCCAAGAAATAAATCATTATCCCATTTTTCCTTAAAAGTAAAGGCTTTAAACCGGATTGATCAATTAGCCATTAGCAATTAGCAATTAGCCATTAACCATTATCCAATCTAATAAAATTTGATTTACTTGCTCAGGACATTCATCATGGAGACAGTGACCAGCATTAGCTAACTCTACTAACTTCAGATTGGGGTTGAGACTAGCTAACTGGCGTGCTGACTTCGGAGGAATCATCCGGTCTTCCAGACCCCATAGTAAAAGCATGGGAACATTGATCTGGGGTAAGATACTTTTGACATTGGGACTAAACTGAGCAGAAGTCATCCTCCTAACTAAAGTGCTAAAAGTAGCAGCAGCACCTCGGTCTTGAGCAGGAACTGTGAGAATTTCGACCAATTCATCAGTAATCGCCTCTGGGTTAGCATAAGCCATCCCTGCCCACTTACGGACAAACCCGGGGCGTCTGACTAAATAAAACAGGCTTTGGAGAAGTACCGGTGATGCTACTAGGCTTTCAAGAGTAACAACTACTGGTTCGAGCCAAGAGGGAATCATCTCCTCTCGCGCCTGCAAATCCGGCAAATTGATCATGGCAAAACCTTTGACTATTTCTGGATGCTTGGCAGCAGCGGCCAGACAAACCAATGAGCCGATGGAGTTACCTACTAAAATTACTGGTTGTCTGATCAAGGCTTGCCAAAATTCATAAACCTGCTCTACCCAGAGACTAATCTTGTAGTCAGTTGATGCCTTCCTTGACGCACCAAAGCCTAGCAGATCCAGGGCATAAACTGTATGATGTTGGCCTAAGACTTCGAGATTATGACGCCAATGCCCAATGGATGCTCCAAACCCATGGATCAGTATTATGGGTATCCCTGTGGTTTGAGCCGTTGATGGTGGTCGAAGATAGGTATAGCGAGTTTGCCAACCTCGCCATACCCAGTCTCTTTGAGAGCCTACTCTTTGCTGCCAAGGCACAGGAATGGTCACTTTGATTGCTTCAACTTCAAAAACTTTTACCAACTTCTTCTATATTA
>JAAHFP010000045.1 GCA_010672925.1 Symploca sp. SIO1C2
CCCATCCTCATCCCCCTCAGCTCCCTCAGCTCCCTCAGCTCCCTCAGCTCCCTCAGCACCCTCAGCTCCCTCAGCTCCCTCAGCTCCCTCAGCTCCCTCAGCCCCCTCAGCTTCCTCAGCTCCCCCAGCTCCCTCAGCTCCCTCAGCTCCCTCAGCTCCCTCAGCTCCCTCAGCTCCCCCAGCTCCCCCAGCCCTTTGTGCTCTCTGTGACTTTGTGGTTAGTTCTTCATGTTTTAAGATATTGACGTAGTATCACCATCAGTTTCTTTAAGAATTGTTGCAACTGTGAGTTCAAATAATTTGCCGGAAACGACTGCTCACGTCCGCATTACCCAACACTCCTGGCAATACGGCAAGATCGAAGGAGAAGTCCAAGCAGCAGAATATGAGTGGCAGTTTCAGTGGTGTTTCGCCAAAGGCCAATTATTAGTCAAGCCCTCTTTAGGACGTGCCCTGATTCAAGAGCCCCTTGGCCGATTTTTAGAACAGTGGGATTATCACCTAGAGCCTGGAGGAGACTATGCCTTTACGATTCGGGCAGTACTGTAGGGGAGACATTGGTGTCAACTTAACCTGAAAAACGCTTGAATCTGGGGAGCTGAGGAAGCTGAGGGAGCTGAGGAAGCAAGAGAATGCTGCTGTCGCTGACTCTTTCTTCTGTTAATCCGGTAGGGTAAGGCTACCCACTCAGTTGAAGTAGAACGTCCCTAAACCATCAATTAGCAATGGTTGTGGCTTAAGTTGACACCAATGCGCGGGACGCGGAGATGAAGACAAACTAATTTAAATGCGTCTTAGCTTAATGCAAGCGTGATTTGTTATTGCGTGGCAAGTTGAATGTTTAAGAAAAAAGAAATATCAGAGCCTTCAAACTAGAGCAAATGATACATAAATTTACGCAGCCAGAGAAATTTTGAAAGTCAATACTAGCTCAAAAAATATCGAATTTAATCTTTTGCTTCAGCTCTTGCTGATGTCGTAAATCCTTTGGTATAGCTAATATACAACCGTAGCGCATATTAGAGCAAGCTATCTCCAAATTAGTGATAAATGCAGGGAATTAGTCAGACACAAATGTTGATATCTGTATAAGGTTTTGTAAACAAACTCAGGTTTTGTAAACAAATTTAAAATGCTTGTGGCACAGTGATGCTTGTTATATTTGATATTTCTTAATACGATAACTCTTGATTTATGTCGGACTACTTTTAATATAGATAACAGCAAGTAGATAATCTTTTTGAAAAATTAGGGAGCAACGATTATGAAACCTATGATTTGGCATCCTGAACCGAATGATCAAAAAGTTAATGAGTATTTTGATCAGGTCAATCGCGAACCTTGGTTAGCTTTCCTGGTGGGGGGCTTGGTACTCCTCTGTTCTTTTACCCTCCTAGTCTTGTTAGGTAGTTTTTGAGATAGTTAATTCCCCCAAAAAAGTGCCCTCTTTTAACGGAGGGCATTTTCATATTGATTGAACAAGCTATCCACGATAATCTGTAGAAAATTTATTGGAGAGTACCTATCATAGTGGCGTGACACACCTAAAGTGATGAAATAAGTAATAAGCAGTAGTAGGACTTCAGTCCAAAAAGAAGCCAGAAACAATGGAGCAGATTTCGTTGGGTTGAGTTTCGTTACTCAACCTACATCATCAGTTATGAGCCAAACTTAATATTACTGCTAGAAAGCGCTGCAATAAGAATTCTAGTTAAGGTTTCTAAATCTGTTGGTACGCGGTAGAGAGTTAATTCTTGGGTAACTAATTTATCTTGACGGTGTAGAACACCAAACTGCCAGATTGTTCCAGTTGAAACTGCTCCTAATAGCTGGGGTTGTTGTTCAACTGATGGAGATTTTTCCCATTGATCAAGGGCAATTAGTTCCACTGCCATTTGAATAAAACCATTGGTAAGATCCTCATGCTTCGCCTCAACTACTAACAAATTAGTTTTTGTCTTCAGCAAATAATCTAATGCACCTTGAAGCTGATTACTTACCTTAATTGAATACTCTATTCGTAATTGTGCCTGGGTGTAGTGAATTAAATCTGCCATCAGAGGTGCGATCAACATCTCCCGGCGGGATTGTTCATTGGTGAGATCGAGGTAGGGTAAGACTTCTTCAAGACGCGATCGCCTCTCCTGCAATCTATCCAACTCACCCTGAGCTTGCGGCAAATCTAATAAGGTACGTTCTAGTGAATAGCCATATTCTGCCAAGACTTCATCCGTAGGAGCTTTGAGTTTAGCAATTTCACTGAAAGTGTAAGAACGATTGGGGTCGAGCAGAGGCATGGAAGGTGTTCTTTGAAGTAATAAGTAACAAGTAACAAGTAATAAGTAAATTATCCCTATCCATTATTCATTATTCATTTGTTATTATCAAGCTTGGAGTCTTTCTGTTACTCGGTGAGATTGAAAAACCTAAGGATTATTAGGAGAAAAAATAACATATGACAACAGAAGGCTCTCGCTTGCAGCCAAAGGAACGAACACCTGGGGATACCAATATCCAGGGATGGGGATTTGATCTTCACCCACAAGTTTTCTTCATCTCTGGAGGACTGATTATCTTATTCATTGTGCTGACTCTGAGTTTTAAAGAACAGGCAGAAGCAGTTTTCAGCACAACTCAGGAATTGATCGCCGATACGACAGGCTGGTTTTTGATTCTGGTTGCCAATATTTATCTAGGAGTAGTCGTCATTATTGCCTTCAGTAAATTTGGCAAGATTCGGATTGGGGGAAAAGATGCTAAGCCAGAATTTTCCACCTTTGCTTGGTATGCCATGCTCTTCTCCGCTGGTATGGGTGCTGGCTTATTATTCTGGGGGATTGCTGAACCAATTTCCCACTTTCAGACTCCTCCCTTAGGTGCCGAAGCGGGAACAGGGGCCGCAGCACAGGAGGCAATGGGAATCATCTACTTTCACTGGGGGCTTCATGGCTGGGGAATTTACACCTTAGTGGGCTTATCCCTAGCATTTTTTGCTTTTAATCGCGGTTTACCCTTAACTATACGCTCAGTTTTTTATCCTCTTCTGGGAGAGAAAATTTATGAGTGGCCTGGTAACTTGATCGATATTTTAGCTGTCATAGCAACCTTATTTGGTCTAGCCACATCCCTAGGCTTCGGAGCACAACAAGTCAATGCAGGCTTAAATTTTATTACCGGTCTCCCTGACAATATCGTGGTTCAGGTAATCTTAGTGGCGATTATTAGCGGCTTTGCCATCATCTCCGTAGTCGCAGGACTTGATGGAGGTGTCCGGCGGTTGAGTGAGTGGAATATCTACATAGCTGCTGCCTTCTTAGCATTTATGTTCCTCATAGGTCCTACCCTGTTCCTTCTCGATTTCTTTGTCCAATCCCTAGGCTACTATATCGGCATATTGCCCACTCTCTCATTTTGGACTGAGACTTTTGAAGAGAGCAATTGGCAAAATAGTTGGACTCTGTTTTATTGGACATGGTGGATTGCTTGGTCTCCATTTGTTGGCATGTTTATTGCCCGGGTTTCTAAGGGGAGAACCGTGCGGGAATTTGTCCTGGGAGTTTTGTTTCTTCCCTCGTTCCTTTCCTTTATCTGGATGTCTTGTTTCGGTGGTTCTGCTTTGTCCCTAGCATTAAATGGTATCGGTAACCTACCGGAAGCAATACAGGAAAATATGGCAACAGGACTGTTTGTTATGTTACAACAATTTCCCCTAACATCCTTTAGTTCTGTAATCGGCTTGGTGCTAGTCATCACCTTCTTTGTAACTTCTAGTGACTCAGGCTCCCTAGTGGTGGCAAACCTTTCCTCTGGAGGGAAATTGGATTCCCCAGTGCTGCAGCGTGTTTTCTGGGCTGTGATCGAAGGAGTGGTTGCCGCTGTCTTATTGCTGGGAGGTGGACTCAGTGCCTTACGGGTAGCAGTAACTACCGCCGGTTTACCCTTTGCAATCGTGCTGCTGGTTATGTGTTTTAGTCTATATCAAGGTTTAACTGAAGACTGGGCTGAGTTGGAAGCAAAGCAGTTAACGACAAAGGATTTAGGAGAAAATAAATTATGACCACAGAAGACTCTAGCACCAATCCGAGGAAGCGAACACCTGGAGATACCAATATTCAGGGATGGGGATTTGATTTTCACCCACAGGTTTCCTTCATCTCTGGAGGTCTCATTATCTTATTCATTCTGCTGACTATAATCTTTAAAGAACAGGCAGAAATAGCCTTCAAAGCGATTCAAAACTTGATCGCCGATGTCACTGGCTGGTTTTTTATTTTGGTTACCAACATCTATCTGGGAGTGGTAATTGTTCTTGCTTTCAGTAAGTTTGGCAAGATTCGGATTGGGGGAGAAGAGGCTAAACCAGAGTTTTCCAATTTTGCTTGGTATGCCATGCTCTTCTCCGCTGGTATGGGTGCTGGTTTGTTATTTTGGGGTATCGCTGAACCGATTTCTCACTTGCAGGTTCCTCCTTTAGGCGCGGAAGCGGGAACAGCAGCGGCAGCGGAGGAAGCAATGGGACTTATCTATCTCCACTGGGGGTTTCACGGTTGGGGAATTTACACCTTAGTAGGTTTATCCTTAGCATTTTTTGCTTTTAATCGAGGGCTACCCTTAACTATACGCTCGGTTTTTTATCCTCTTCTAGGAGAGAAAATTTATGAGTGGCCTGGTAACTTGATCGATATTTTAGCTGTATTAGCAACATTATTTGGTCTAGCCACATCCCTAGGCTTCGGAGCACAGCAAGTCAATGCTGGCTTAAATTTTCTAGTCGGTTTACCCGACAATATTGTAGTCCAAGTTATCTTGATTGCGGTCATTACTAGCTTTGCCACCCTATCTGTAGTCGCAGGATTGGATGGAGGAGTCCGGCGGTTAAGTGAATGGAATATCTACATAGCCATAGCCTTCTTTGCATTTATGCTCCTTATCGGTCCAACCCAGTTTATTCTGGATTTCTTTGTCCAATCTCTGGGCTACTACATCGGGACATTTCCCACTCTCTCATTTTGGGCTGAGGCATTTGAAGGAACAAATTGGCAAAATGGCTGGACTATTTTTTATTGGGCATGGTGGATTGCTTGGTCTCCCTTTGTGGGAATATTTATTGCTCGTGTTTCTAAGGGGAGAACCCTGCGGGAATTTGTCTTAGGAGTTTTGTTTCTTCCTTCGTTCCTTTCCTTTATTTGGATGTCCTGTTTCGGTGGTTCTGCCCTGTCTCTAGCGTTAAATGACATCGGCAATCTTCCTGAGGCAGTAAAGAACAATATGGCAACAGGACTTTTTGTCATGTTACAACAATTTCCTCTAACATCTTTGAGCTCTTTAATTGGGCTTGTGTTAGTTATCACCTTTTTTGTAACATCTAGTGACTCCGGCTCACTGGTAGTTGACAACCTTACTTCCGGGGGCAAATTAGATTCCCCAGTGCCTCAGCGCGTCTTCTGGGCGGTTATGGAAGGAGTGGTTGCCGCCGTGTTGTTGCTTGGAGGTGGACTCAGTGCCCTACAGACAGCAACAACCACCACCGGTTTGCCCTTTGCCATCGTACTGCTGATCATGTGTTTTAGTTTGCGTCAGGGTTTAACAGAAGACTGGGCTGAGTTGGAAGCAAAGCAGTTAAGGGCAATGGAATCAAAGGAGCTGTAAATTAGGCAGGGTGTGGGGAGTGTGGGAAGATAAGAACACCTAATACCTCCTTTTGCTTGAATTGTGAAGCATCACAGGTACGAGGACTTTGACAAAACTGGCTAAAGCAAGAATAAAAATGGACAGGGATAAGATAAGTGAGGTTGCACTGTCAGGATGTTCTAGTAAGGTATTGGGGTTTAAGGTTTCTAGAGGTGAGCTAAAGACTAATTCATTAGTTGCTGTTGGCGATAGTTGTAATTGACAGAGTTGCTGTTGAAGTTCGGGTTGGTCAGTCATCATTTGCTGCAATTTCTTTGGTTTATTGATACTACGATGATGACTTGATACTTCTGACTTGTCTGTAGGTTTAAGTTGGGAGTTTTTTGGTAGGTTTGTGTAGGATTAAGTAGGTTATTGAGAATTGAAAATTGAGTAGGGTGGGTTAGGCGGCGGTTAAACTAACCCTTTTGTGCTGCCAATTAAATATCCGCCGTAACCCACCAATGCCGATAGTGACATGTTATATCAAGTTCGGATAATCACTTATAATTCCCTTCTCCCTTGCAACCTTCTTTCTTCCCTTCTGCCCTCTGCCTTCTGCCTTATGATCACCAAAGTGTAAGTATTCAACCGAACTTGATATTATTGTATGGTGAGACTATGACAGGCAGGATGCCTGTTCCACAAGAGTTTTTATTCACTCTTCTGTGCTGCCAATTAAATATCCGTCGTAATCCACCAATGCCGATAGTGACATGTTATTGTATGGTGAGACTATGACAGGCAGGATGCCTGTTCCACAAGAGTTTTTTGTGAATGTGGGAAAAAATAGCTCTTATGGATTAACTTATCCATTATTCATATGGACTCAAAAGCAGCATTTATATTTATCAATAGTTTCTTTTGGCAAAAAACGAACGAGAGCTTAAGCAAATCTGAAGAGGATGTAATCTGTGGGATATGGGAAGAGAAAACTTATGACCAAATTAGTGAACAGATCAACCTAAGTTCTCAATATGTCAAAGAAACTGGCCCCAAGTTATTTAAGAAGATAGAAGAGATTTTAGGTATAAAAGTTAGCAAAAAAAACTTTAAGCCAACCATCGAGCAACTTTGGCAACAGCAACAATCTGAACAGGCAAGATGCCTGTTCCACTCAGATTACCCCACCATTTCCTGTGCTCAGATCCTTACCAATCCCTTCTTACCCCTAACTGGTTTTGTAGATGACCCAGAACTATTTTTTGATCGTCAGCCAGAAACTAGGGAAATATTTGCACTACTCAACAGCGGCAGTAGTGTGGCACTGATTGGGGAAAGAGCTATTGGTAAGTCTTCTTTACTGAAAGCAATTTGTAGGGAAGCACCAACTCAACTCCTCTCTCCTCGTCAGCCGATTTATCTGAATTTGCAACAATTGGAAAATGAAGATGAGTTTTATACTGCTTTTTGTGAGGAAGTGGGTATCTCTCAATGCAGAGGCTATCTCCTGACACGAGAATTGAGAAAGCACCGACTGCTTTTAGCTATTGATGAAGTAGAAAAGATGACTTGGGATGGGTTTACTCGCAAGGTTCGTGATTACTTGCGGGGTTTGGCAGAAGGAACTAATGCACCACTACGTCTGATTCTAGCAGCTCGTGACCCTTTAGACTCCCTGTTTCCAGATAGTCAAAATCTAGGAATGACTTCTCCTTTAGCGGGAATTTGTCATCAGGTAGATTTAGGTAGTTGGGATGAGGCTACTATCCGTGCTTTTATTGCTTCCCGTCTTCAGTTTTCCCGATTGAAACCTTTGCCTCAGCCGGTGATATTTACTGAAGAAGAAGTTTTACACTTAATAGCAGTAAGTGGAGGTCATCCCCAGAAGTTGATGAAGTTGTGTTATCAAAGTTATCAAAGTTATCAAATGATTAGAAAAGATTGTAGAGGTGAAGCATTTGGGGGATGATTTAACCTCATCCCATGAACCTGCGGTGCGTCAATATACTGATTTTGGAATCGGTTAGCTGAGTCACTTCAAGTTAGTACACCTTTTAATGTATGGTAATAGTTGCTATGATGTGAATATCAGTCTATGCCTACCGTCGAACAGGCTCTTGCTTGTATCAGAGTCTGCCAAATGCTCTCAAATGGGTATCAACCTATTCACGTATTCCGGTACAATCAAAATACTAGGACAGTATTTATCCTTGCTGGTGTGACTGAGAGCCTTGAAGTTCTAGTTTTCTCTGATGGTCAGTGGAAGTTTAACGATGATGAAACCTGATTTTAGCAAAATGACTCGTCAAGAACTCAGAGCCTATATCTTGGTTAACCGAGAAGATGATGAAGCTATCGAGGCTTTGATCCGAAGAAGAAATCCTCATAGTCCAACTTATCCATTTCCTGAAACAGAGGAAGATTTGAGAGAAATGGGAGAAATTCTTAAAAGCAAACTCGCTAGCACCGAAAGTTAAGCAACGGATTTTGTAGGAAGGTGTAATGCTAGGGAGTAAGCCTAGATGTAATTCTGTGTAATTCTAGGGAGCAAGATGCTCCCACCACTAAAATTCTGTACAAGCTATAAGATACTCCTGGTAGTTTTTGGGATTAGCGCAGATGCGATCGCACTATACCCAAAAACGTTGGCGTTTTATCCTGTAGGGGCGTAGCATTTGGGCGATAATCTAACCACATCAACCCAAATATCCCAATCCAAATGCTGACACCATTTTGAGATTAACCCAAAAGTCCTAATAATTAACAATCCCATCTTACCCAAAAATACTGGCTAACCCACCCCTAAAGCCTCCTAGGAAGGGAACCGGAGCATCGCATCATACCAAAAAACATTAATGCCGGATAAAGACAAACAACTAACAACAAATAACCAACAACCAAAATGAAACACCCTCCTGTTCCTCGCTTAGATTTGGCTCCCAAATTGAAGCGACCCTTATCTTTGTGGAACCCCTTGGATTATCTGCGGTTGTTGTACTGGGTGTTTTACTTTCCCCAAGCTTTGCGGTGGTATGTAGATACCTTTGGGGGTGGTTATGTTCCTCCAAGAGAAATGAACTGGCGCAAAGGATGGGAGTTACTGCGTCAGAATCCAATCCAACGTCAGTTGCTTGTACAAGGGTTAGTACTGACAATTATTACACCATTGCTTTTGGGTTTACTGTTCCAGGAAATAGGTTTTTACATCTATTGGTTGAGGATAGCTTTTGGCGTGGCTTTTGGCCTAGCAGTTTGCGTGGCAGGTGGAGTAGCTCTTGGAGAGACTTTTGGAGTGGCATGTGGGGTGGTTTTTAGCGTGGCTTTTGTCATGGTAGGTGGCGTAGCTTTTAGCGTGGTTTTTAATGTAGTAGGTGGCGTGGCAACTAACGTAGCAGGTGGCATGGCTTCTGGCATAGCAGGTGGTGTGGCACTTGGCATTGCTTTAGACATGGTTTCTGGCATAGCAGGTGGCGTGGCAAGTAACGTGGCAGGTGGCGTGGCAATTGGTGCGACTGTAGTCATTTTAGGTGGCGTGACTTTAGGCATTGTGGGTGGCATAGTAGGTATTTTGGTAGGTGGTGTGGTAACTGGTGTGGCTTTCAGTATGGCAGGTGGCGTGGCAACTGGCGTGGCAACTGGTGTAGCAGTAACCGTAGCAATAACCCGCCTAGAGAATTGGCTTATTGCTCTACCATTCAGCAGGGTAATACTCCAGAATCACAATCGGAATTGGATGCTCCCCCGGATTACCTCATTGCCTCTAATTTCTCTTTCTTCCCGATTACAAAATTGGCTACGGCAGGATTGGGAAGCAGGTTTGTACAACGCTAATCAACTGCTTGCCTACACTCTTCAATTCATTCCTGTTGTTGAGGCTGTCAATCGCGTACTTGCTACAACCCCTCCAGAGCAAGTTATTTTTCGAGTAGTTAAGCTAGCTGAAGCTCCTTATGATTGGAATTTTGTCCGTTTTGCTTCAGCTTCCCTCAACGCACGGCTCAAGTCACGGTTTCTTGAACGCTTCTTTCTCTTGCCTCCTCCCTGGAAAAGAAGGCTTCAGGCTCGTTTGACAACAGGCACTCGTTTAGACACCCCTACTCGTGCTGCTGCCGCTGGTTTCTGGTATCTGTATCTAGAAGAACCAGTGAAAGCACTAGAAGCTTTTACTGTAGTGCGTTCTCTCCTTTATGGTGAGGAAATGTTTACCTTAGCCCAAACTCTAACAGCTTGTCACAAAACTAAAGAACCAGCCGCTATTGCTACAATCCAACTACCTGCTTTCCCCCAGGAACCCTTGCTCCGTCCTACTACTTGGAATGCGATCGCTTCTTTGGGTAAAGTAATTGAAGATGTCCAGGTAGTTGAGCGCAGTGTATCTCGTACTGCCAGATCCTTTGCTTTTAATCGAGCTTTGGGAGAACTTACAAATGTGCTCAAGAACCAAGACACTCTACCAAAAGCAGAAAAAGACCTAATTATAGATATAGTTCTGACTTGGGGAAATGCCCTAATAGAAGTAGCGGGTGAAGTTGGAGAAATTGCCATCACCGAACCAATCCGTAATCCCTACATTATCGGTGATCCGGTGGAAGGCAACCTCTTCGTTGGCAGAGAAGACATAATAAGACAACTAGAAGAACTCTGGCTCAACAATTACCAAGTCCAATCGGTCGTAATCTACGGTCATCGCCGTATGGGTAAAACCTCGATTCTCCGTAATATTGCCAATTGCCTAGGAGCAGAAATCAAACTAGCCTACATTAACCTACTAGATGTAGGAGATGCTCCCCAGGGAGTAGGAGAAGTGTTGATGGCAATTTGTGATGGTATTGCTGAGGCTGTTAACCTACCACCACCAGCTGATGAGGACTTGCTGAACCTACCTTATCCTACTTTCCGGCGCTATCTGAAAGAAGTACAGGAGTTATTGATGATCCCCTCTAGGGCGTGTGTTCAAAGTTCTCCGCCAGATTTAGATCCCCCCCAGCCCCCCTTATTAAGGGGGGAGAATTCAATCAAAGTCCCCGGTGAAACAAAAAGCGTAGCATCCTCTGGCTTCCCCGTGGAACAAAAAGTGAAGCATCCTCTGGCTTCTCCCTTGGAAAGGGGGACGGGAGGGGGATCAATTCTGGGGGAGACCGGATTTACTTCCCCCAAAGTTAGGGAGTCGGGGGGGCATCAAAGCCTTATTATCGCTCTAGACGAGTTTGAGCAAATCGAAGAACTGATCAACAATGGCAAAATCGCTCCCGATTTTATGAAAGTTCTGCGAGCCAGTGTACAAAAAAGTAGGCACATCGGGTTTGCCTTTGCCGGGTTGCACACCTTAGAAGAAATGACCGAAGATTATTTCCAACCCTTCTTCGCCAGTGTTATCCCTATTCCCGTCAGCTTCTTACCACCAGCGGCTACTCACCAAATCCTCGCTAATCCAGCAATCGAAGACTTCCCTCTAGACTATACTCCCGAAACCCTAGACCAGATTTATAATCTCACCGCTGGTCAACCCTATCTAGTTCAATTAGTCGGATTCCAGTTAGTCAACCGCTACAATAACCAAGTATTTGAACAAAAACGCGATCGCGAACCAGTCTTTACCCTCGAAGACTTAGAAGCAGTTATCAACAACCCGGACTTTTTAAATAAAGGTCGTTACTACTTTACCGGAGTATGGGGTCAAGCAACAGAAGGAGCCCCTGGTCAACAGGAAATATTGCGCATCTTAGCACCTCATCCCTCAGGATTGAGCCAATCAGCTCTCGCCGCAGCCGCTAACCTAGATGAAGCTACCCTACTCGCTGCACTCCAAACCCTAAAGCGTCACGATGTTATCCACCAAACTCAAGAGGGCTGGCAAATTAGCGTCGAATTGTTTCGCCGTTGGGTTTTAGGTTTGTAGGGGCTGGTTTAGGGTCACCTTTAACCCATGTTTACTATAGTCATTATACAAAACCCGCCCAAGCGATAACTGTAGGATTACCAAAATGTTGACTGTGGTCGAATTAGGAATCGGGAATTGAGAGTTGGGGATATTGTAATGTCCATAATAGGCGATCGCTCTTTTTGCTGAGTTTTTCCTTGCTATCCTACTAGAGGTGCGATCGCTTTTGGGTTTAGGATTGGCACTTTATATATAAGCGCACACCTTTCCCATTGTGAAGTAATAATATCACAAAATGCTCTGTTCTGGGGAAATGCGATCGCGTTGGGCGAGTTTTGAACGGAATAGGCGGGTCAAGTTGGCAAAATTGTTCCTAAACCCGCCCCTACAGATATAGGTCAATCAATTTTAGATTTTAGATTTTAGATTTTAGATTGACCCCATGTCTAAAGCCAGGGGCTTGGAATAATGATAAAATCTTTGTTTTTTCCACGGATAAATCCGGGGGCTTGTATCCTTGTTTTTTTTCGGTCATTTTCTTGTTAGCCCTTAATCTTATCAGGATTCAACTTGAGGGCTTGAGAGACTCCGGTTGCCCTCCTGGGAGGGGGTGAACGAAATTTTGGCTGGGATTTCTTGAGCTTTGTATCCAAAAATGACCAGTTCTCTCTTCTCTTCTTCCTCCGCACCTCTGCACCTCTGCTCCTATGCACCTCCGCACCTCTGCACCTCTGCTCCCCACCCTTTTTTTCGCTCACCCCTGGGAGGGGCTAGGGGTGGGTTAGTCGGCACACAGCGGTTGTGCTACCAGGCTTCACCTTAGATTTAATCAAAAAACCAATATTCTAAACCTGCCCCCGTTGTAAGGTTAAATAGTGATTGGGTCGTGATTTTTTCTAAAATCACAGCCATTCGCTGTCTGTAGTCCCTATTCTCTATCTTTAAACTCACTCCAGGTCGCTTCATGATAGATCAAATGACTGCCTCCGTACCAGAAGTCTCTACCACAATTGCCGAGCTGCAACAACAGCTCCAGTCAAGTTCGGAAAAAAAACAACTCCAGCTGATTCAGGAACTAGGTAACACAGGCACTCCTGGGCTAGAAGTTTTAAAGACATTTTTACAAGAGCAACGGGAAAATCCGACTAACCTTGCTGCTGGTCTTGCTTACCAAATTCTCTATCAGGCTGATACTCCAAGCACCACAGAATTTCTGCAAACCCATTTTCCCACCGGCATAGTACCTTTGCGCTCTGAGGCTGCCATTGACTACAGCAAATTGCAACAAATGCTCCTGCAACAAGACTTTCTGGTAGCTGACCGTATTACTCTAGAAAAGCTCTGTGAATTAGCAGGAGGTACAGCTGTAGAGAGAAAATGGTTGTACTTTTCTGAAGTAGATAGTTTCCCTATTACTGATTTACAGACGATCAATAGCTTGTGGTTAGTTCACTCTCAAGGCAAGTTCGGTTTTTCCGTGCAACGAGAGCTTTGGCTTTCTCTAGGCAAAAACTGGGACAAACTTTGGCCTAAAATTGGCTGGAAAAAAGAAAACAACTGGACTCGCTACCCTAATGAGTTTACTTGGGATCTCAGTGCTCCCTTAGGTCATCTACCCCTTTCCAATCAACTGCGAGGTGTTCGGGTAATCGCTTCTTTACTCTCTCACCCAGCTTGGGGGGGATGATGGGATGGGGAGATGGGGGGATGGGGGGATGGGGAGACAAGGGGGACAAGGAGGACAAGGGTGACAAGGGGGATAAGGAGGACAAGGGGGACAAGGGGGACAAGGAGGACAAGGGGGACAAGGAGGACAAGGGGGACAAGGGTGACAAAGAGGACAGGGGTGACAAGGAGGACAAGGGGGACAAGGGGGACAAGGGTGACAAGGGGGATAAGGAGGACAAGGGGGACAAGGGGGACAAGGAGGACAAGGGGGACAAGGAGGACAAGGGGGACAAGGGTGACAAAGAGGACAGGGGTGACAAGGAGGACAAGGGTGACAAGGGGGACACAGGAAAAATCCTCAATGCCCAATTCCCAATTCTCCATTCTTAATTCTTAATTCTTAATTCTTAATTCTTAATTCTTAATTCCCATCATGAATTCCCTTTGGCAACAATTTACCCTGTCAAATTTACCCCTGTCGCAATGGCGAGGTGGCAGCTACTTATATAAATTGGTGGGGCTTCTGCAAACTTGGCGTCAAGGCAGTTGGTTGTTGCAGTGGGCTGAACCAATAGGAGCATTGATACTGGCTACAGTATTTGCCTTAGCTCCCTTTGTTTCCAATGCCCTGCTGGGACTTTTGTTAATTGCTTGTGGAGCTTTTTGGGTTTTACTGACTCTATCTGATCATACAGGAACTGCCAAAGGAGCATCTCCCCAGATCACACCAATTCACCTGTTAGTGCTGCTGTATTGGGCAATTAACGTAGCCGCAACAGCCCTCTCACCAGTTAAACTAGCGGCCCGTGAGGGTTTAGTGAAGCTAACACTTTATTTATTGTTTTTTACTTTATTGGCAAAGGTACTGCGCTCCCCTCGCCTTCGTTCCTGGATTATTGGCATATTTCTCCATACTTCTCTAATTGTCAGTGTTTATGGACTAAGGCAGTATATTTTTGGAGATGCAGATGCCTTGGCAACTTGGGTTGACCCCACCTCTGATTCGGCGGGCTTGATTAGGGTTTATAGCTATCTTGGTAACCCCAATTTACTGGCGGGATATCTGATTCCAGCAGTTAGTTTAAGTTTTGCAGCTATCTTCAACTGGCAAAGATGGTTACCTAAAGCCTTGGCAATAATTATGTTTGTTGTCAACTCAGTCTGTTTAGTCCTTACTTATAGTCGTGGTGGCTGGATTGGCTTTTTGGCCTGTATTTTTGTCTTCCTCGTCCTACTAGTGTACTGGTACAGTGTTCAGTTACCCCCTAAGTGGCGTCCTTGGGCAATGCCAGCGATGTTAGTTAGTTCAGCAACAGTGGTGTTGTTAGCCATACTCTTTGTGGAACCAATACGCGATCGCGTTGCTAGTATCTTTGTAGGAAGGGAAGATAGTAGCAATAACTTCCGGATTAATGTTTGGTCAGCGGTGATCGAGATGATTCGCGACCGCCCTATTTACGGTATTGGACCGGGTAATGATGCTTTTAATAAAATCTACCCTCTCTACCAACGCCCTCGCTTCACTGCTTTGAGTGCCTATTCTATCTTCCTGGAAATTGCAGTAGAAACTGGCTTTATTGGTTTATTGTGTTTCTTGTGGTTACTAGCGGTTACTTTTAACCAAGGAATGGAGCAATTGAAGCGTCTGCGAGAACTAGGTAATGCTCAAGGATTTTGGCTAATAGCAGCAATTGCCGCTGCCTCAGGGATGCTGGCTCACGGTTTAGTAGACACGGTTTGGTATCGCCCTCAAGTTATTACCCTGTGGTGGTTAATGGTGGGCATTATTGCCAGTTTTTATGTACCTTCTGCTAGAATCTCAGGGAGCTGAGGGAGATGGGGGAACTGAGGGAGCTGAGGAAGCTGAGGGAGCTGGGGAAGCTGGGGAAGCTGAGGGAGCTGAGGGAGCTGAGGAAGCTGAGGAAGCTGAGGAAGCTGAGGGAGCTGGGGAAGAAGAATACAATTTTCTGACACCCTTGGGGTATTTCCATATATAGGTTTTTTTAGAACCACTACGCCATATATGGGAGTTGACACTCATGCACGCTCCTTTTAACTTGTCACCTAACACCTAACACCTACCACCTACCACCTACTACCTAACTTATGGACTTAGCACCAGGCACTACCCTACATAAAGGCAAATACATCCTCAACAACCAAATAGGTAAAGGGTTTTTTAGTCTCACTTACCAGGCAACTAGTAAATCTGGTCAAGTAGTTGTCATCAAAACCCTGGCGGAAAATTTGTGTCAGCATCCAGATTTTAGCCACTTCCAGCAGCAGTTTTTGGGACTTGCCCAGAGATTGAGGCGTTGTCAGCATCCCCATTTAGTTTCGGTACTCGACTATTTTGAAGAAGCTGGACACCCTTACCTAGTCATGGAATATATTCCAGGGCGGACTTTGGGACAAATTATTCAAACTCAGGTGCTACCAGAAAGGAAAGCTCGGAAGTATGTCCATCAAGTTGGTGATGCACTGAGTCACCTACACCAGTTTGGCTTACTACATCGAGACATCAAACCGCAAAACATCATTCTTCGTCAAGACAGTGACTACGTAGTGCTATGTGAGTTGGGGATTACCTGTGATTTGACACCAGGGACTGTGCAAACTCATGCTAGTCTGCTCTCTTCTGGTTACTTGCCCCCAGAACAATATGTCTCAGAGTATCAACGTACTAAAGCAACAGATATTTATGCCCTAGCAGCAACTTTTTACTGTTTGTTGACAGGATATCCTCCCTTACCAGTGCCAGTCAGGAAAGTACTACAAGCAGGAGGTAGTGATAATCTTTTTCCCTCAAATACTCAACAATCTGCACCCAAACTTAGTCGAGAAGCAATGCAAGCAATTAGGTGCGGTTTGGAACTAGCAACGGATCAAAGACCCCAAACTGTAGAAGCTTGGCTGGGTCTGATCCCTCTCCCCAAGAGATTAAAGCAACCGGGTGAGCGAAAAAAAGAGTGGGGAGCGGAGGAGCGGAGGAGCGGAGGAGTTGGGGAGTTGGGGAGTTGGGGAGTTGGGGAAGAAGAGAGAACTGATAATTTTTGGATACAAAGCTCAAGAAATCCCACCCAAAATTTCGTTCACCCAAAGCAACCCAGGAACACTTCTCAACTGGGTGAACGAAAAAAAGGTTGGGCAAATAAGTCAGCAGACGCCAAGACACGGAAACGCCAAGACACGGAAACGGGTCGAATTGAAATTCCCACCAAAATTTCCCTCACCCCCTCCAAAGCTGTTGCCAGGAAACTACCCCTAAAAAAATTGCCCCTAAAAGCCCTACTTATGACTGGTGCGATCGCGGCATCAGCAGGCTTAGGATTTGGTTTTGCCCTGCGGTTTAATAGCCCAGATACACCAGGTTCAACAATTTTGCATACAGAACAGTCCTTCCCCCCTCGCAGCGATTGGCCCGTATCAGAACCTTCGTTGTAGGTGGTAGGTGGTAGGCAATTGTATGCCTCTGTCCTATTCCCCATTCCCTATTCCTGGCTATCCATTCTCGATTCTCCATTCCCTTAAATTGCTAACACGGATTTGTAACAATTACGTTATAATCTGTTACGTATACAAAATTCTTCTACTTATGAGTGATCCAGTAATTCATGCCTTTTTCGTTGGCAGAGCGATTGCTCAAGCCATTAACGAGCAGGTAGAAAATACCTTAACTAATGCTCTAAGTGAATTAGGCAAGTTTGATGCTGAACAGCGAGAGCGGTTGCGACAATTTACAGAGCAAGTGATAGCTCGTGCTGAAATGGAAGTGGAAACGACAACCGCTAACGGCACTACCTCCAATGCGGGAGCAACTGCTTCTAAACCAGTTGATTTACAAGAAACTATTGATGAACTGCGAGCGGAAATCGCCCGACTGCGGAATGAGCTCAAACTCTACCGCGACCAGTCTGTCTAACATTATATATAAAAGACAGACTTTTTCATTCATAAGTGAATTTCTAGTTTAGCTGGGCGGCAATAACCTAGTACCGCTGTGCGGAATTAAGAATTAAGAATTAAGAATTAAGAATGCTTATTAAAGGTAAGGATTCTATCTATTTCAAACTGATGGTTTATGCCCATGCCCGTTGCCCTAGTTAATTCACTTACTTCTTTTTTAAAAAAACTAATTTGGTAATCCGAGTGTCTGCTCTATCTAAAAACTCTGTTAATCTCAATATATACAAAGAAAACCCGATATCAATGCCGCTTAATCGAGGTAAAGTCCACAAGGATAAAACTTACAAGTGGAACCGAGATAATTACTCCCGTACTCGCCGCTTTGTCGATATCTGGTCTTTCGTTTTAACCCTACTAACGAAGTTTTGGCTCGAAGGTAAATCTTGGAGCTATCGAGGTGGTATAACCGATGCTAAGCGTTCTGAGCGCCGGAGAGGTCAAGCTGTCTGGATTCGAGATACATTCTTAGAATTAGGACCAACTTTTATTAAACTTGGTCAACTATTCTCTACCCGTGCGGACTTATTCCCTACTGAGTATGTTGAAGAACTGACCAAACTGCAAGACCGAGTACCTGCCTTTAGTTATGAACAAGTTGCGGCAATTATCAAGCAAGATGTAGGTAAACCCGTAGCCAAACTTTTCCATAGTTTTGACCCCATTCCTCTCGCAGCTGCTAGTCTGGGACAAGTTCATAAAGCCCAATTACCCAATGGAGAAGAGGTAGTTGTCAAAGTACAAAGACCAGGATTGGTTAAGCTATTTAAGATTGACTTAGCAATCCTGAAAGGCATTGCCCGTTACTTTCAAAACCATCCAGATTGGGGCAAAGGTCGAGATTGGATGGGCATCTATGAAGAATGTTGCCGCATTCTCTGGGAAGAGATTGATTATTTTAATGAAGGTCGCAACGCTGATAAATTCCGCCGTAATTTCCGTGACCATGACTGGGTGAAAGTACCACGGATTTACTGGCGGTATACTACAGGAAGGGTTCTTACCCTAGAATATGTTCCTGGAATTAAAATTAGTAATTACGAAGCCCTAGAAGCAGCAGGTCTTGATCGCAGCTTACTGGCAAATCTAGGAGCCAAAGCTTACCTACATCAGTTACTCGATGATGGTTTTTTCCATGCCGACCCCCATCCTGGGAACATTGCGGTTTCTCCTGAGGGGGCTCTAATCTTCTATGATTTCGGTATGATGGGGCAGATTAAGTCCAATGTGCGAGAGCAACTGATGGATATGCTGTTTGGCATTGCCCAAAAAGATGGTGATCGTGTGGTTAATGCCCTGATTAAATTGGGAGCCTTAGCACCAGTAGGGGATATGAGTCCAGTAAGGCGTTCAGTCCAGTATATGCTGGATTATTTTATGGATAAGCCTTTTGAGGAACAATCCATAACTGAAATTAGCGACGACCTCTACGAAATTGCTTATGGCCAACCTTTTCGTTTCCCTGCTACGTTTACCTTTGTTATGCGAGCCTTCTCTACCCTAGAAGGTGTGGGTAAAGGATTAGACCCAAACTTTAACTTTATGGAGGTTGCACAACCTTTTGCACTACAAGTTATGACTAACAGCAACACTCCCAACAACTCGGATAGCTTGATCAATGAGCTAGGACGCCAAGCAGTACAGGTGAGTACTTCTGCTTTGAGTTTGCCTCGCAGAATTGAAGATACAATTGATAAGTTAGAAAGGGGAGATCTGCGGGTTCGAGTGCGGTCTATCGAATCAGACCGAATCCTGCGACGCCTGAGCAGTTTGCAGTTGGGAACTAACTACACTTTACTGCTGAGTGCGTTTACTCTGTCAGCTACCATACTTTTTGTTAATGGTCAAGTAGTTCTGGCAGTAGTGGTTGTCTTGATGGCCGCAGCAGCAGCATTTGCTTTGATTCGTTTGCTCAGACGGCTTGACCGATTTGATCGAATGCCCTAACTTAACGTAAAGTTTTTGATGTCAGTAAACAACTAGCGCACCAAAGCGCCGCCATAATAAATGATGAAAGCTCGCTTCGCTGGTCTTACAGATCCAGGCTTACTGCGTCCTGTAAACCAGGACAATTACTATACTGACCCAGATGGGCGCTTTTTTATTGTCGCCGACGGGATGGGAGGTCACGCTGGTGGACAGGAGGCTAGTCAACTGGCAACAAAAGCTATCCAAACTCATTTGGGTGAGTGCTGGAATTCACCTATTTCTTCAGCTGAGTTACTTGAGCAAGCCATTGATAAAGCTAATGACGATATTATCGAAGACCAACAAGCTAACCCGGAACGATCAGATATGGGAACCACTGCGGTTGTCGTAATTTTCCGCAAAAAGCAGTGTTGGTTTGGTCATGTAGGAGATTCTCGCATCTATCGCCTCAGAAATTCTCAATTAGAGCAGATCACAGAAGACCACACTTGGGTAGCTAAGGCAATGAAAGCGGGGGACATTAGTCCAGATCAGGCTCGTAATCACCCCTGGCGTCATGTATTATCCCAGTGCCTGGGACGTAAAGACTTACATCAAGTTGATGTCCAAACAATAGATGTACAACCTAAAGATCGCCTACTCCTGTGTAGTGATGGTTTAACGGAAGAACTTCCCGATGACCTAATTGCTAACTATCTCCAGCCCAGTGCAAATGAGGAAGAGGCTGCTAAGAAACTGATTGAAGCAGCTAAGAAGAATGGAGGTAGAGATAACATCACTGTGGTGATTGCTGAAATTGATTGAATTTGTTATTTGTCATTGGTCATTTGTCATTGGATGGAAAGAACCAAGGAGTCAGAACAATTGTGGTTCCTCTTCTCCATCTCCGCGTCTCCGTGTCCCCGCGTCTCCATTGACAACGACATCTTCACCTTAACTTGTCACCAATGGATATCCACCATCTCCTTAACCAAATTGCGACTCAGGAAGCTCAACTGACAGGAACTGAGTTTCTTGCTCCTTGCGTGCGAGGTGGTGCGGTGCGAACTTCTGTCGCCAACATTATCTATACTTTTACTCCCCAACCGAGAGATTTTGAGGGGTGGGGCATCTTTAAACCGATAGATGAAAAAACAGCTGAGGTAGTCGAAGAACCAAATTTGCCACAACTGGCAGCATATCTCCAGTTACTCCAACCCCTGCGCCTGCGATTAGCTCATGTTTTGCGAGGACAAACTTGGTTAGCTTACCCGATGAATGAATCCGATATGCAGCAGCGCTTGGGTACAGCTAAACCAGTATTAATCCATCTAGTAACAGAAGCTATTGCCTTTGAGCCAATAATTGCTCGTTTTGACGGCAGTGCCTGGTGGTTTGACGAAATTGACAGAAGAGCCGAACCTCAGCCAGCAGAATTACTGAGAGAACAGTTACAGCAGGGAACAATGCCAGAAAATGTCCGCTTTTCCGGCATGACACCAGAGATGCTGACTACCTATGAACTTGCCTTGCAGCAAACAGAAGCTTATCAGCAGCAGAGGCAACACCGCCGCCAAGTCAGAGGACAGCGAGAAACCCCAAATCGGAGAAGAAGGCGACATAGGGAACTACTAGCCCAGAGAGACGAACAACGTCTGCGGCAAGCCTTACATCAAGGTGGTGGTGAATTGCGAGAATTTCGCGATCGCGGTGAGTACTGGCAAGTAGAATGGACTACTAGTGATGGTCAACACCATAGTTCGGCTATTGATAAAGATGAGCTGACTGTTATTAGTTCCGGTATCTGTCTGAGTGGTTATGACCGAGACTTTGATTTACAATCCCTAGTTGGGGTGATTGAGCAGCAATCTGATTGGGACTGAGTGAAAAAAAGGGTGAGAAGTGTGGGGAGGGGTGAACGAAAAAAGGTGTGGGAGAGCTTTTTTGAGTAATGAGTAATGAGTAATGAGTAATGAGTGAAGAAACTTTTGTCAAATCCTCTTTCCTTCTACCTCCTCCCTCGCCTCCTGCCTCCTGCTTCTTCAGAGCCACTGTAAATTTCTTCACCCTATGGGGAGTTTTTTTAGATGCTTAGTAAAGCCAACCACCTGCCACCTACCACCTACCACCTAAAACCTACCACCTATTCCCCCAAGCCCTAATGATATATATTAGTCAAAGAGTCGTTTGTAGGCTTTGACCAAATACTAATGACTAATGACCAATGACTTTCGCGGCGGGTAGCTACCCCTTCCATTCCAGGAAGGAATAAGTTTCCCGCCGCTTTCGGTGAAAACACAATTCAGGAGCTAGGAAAGTGAAAAAGGTAGAAGCAATTATACGACCCCATCAGCTCGAAGAAGTCAAAACTGCCTTAGTCAACTCCGGCTTTGTTGGCATCACTATTTCTGGCGCTAGGGGATTTGGACGACAAAGAGGTCACACTAAGCAGTATCGTGGTAATGAGTATACTGTTGACTTTTTGGCAAAGCTTAAGGTGACAGTGGTGGTAGAAGACGCACTAGTTGACAGATTAGTGGAAAAATTGATGGATGCTGCTTACACAGGGGAAGTGGGTGATGGGAAAATTTTCATTAGTCCTGTTACCGAGGTAATCCGGATTAGGACAGGGGAAGAAAATTTAGAAGCTATTTGAGAATTTAGAATTTAGAATTTAGAATTTAGAATTGAATTCTGTATATTTGTCGGGGCGAGTTTAGTTTGAAAACACGCCCTAGTGCAAGAAGGCAGTCACTATGAAAAATTTTTCACCACCAGATGATGAAAGTTGACTGTTGCCTGTTGCCTGTCACTTGTTGCCTTTATTTGTATGCAATTAATTCTTTACAGCAAGCCCGGTTGTCATTTGTGCGAAGGACTACAAGAAAAGCTAGAACAAATTCAAGGCTTGAACTTTGAGCTGGAGGTACGAGATATTACCACCAGGGAAGATTGGTTCGGAGCCTATCAGTATGAAGTGCCGGTATTATGCCGAAACCAGGATGGTAAAGAAGAAATGCTACCTCGCCCTTCTCCCCGGGTTAGCGTATCCCAATTGGAGCGAATATTACAGAAATACCTACTGGGAGATGAGGCACAATAAGCGAGTAAAAAATATCAAGGATCGGGAGTTGCTCAAATGAAGCTACGCGAATTATTAGCTAAAATTCCTAACATTGTGGAATTACCGAACCATCCAGCACTAGAGGCTGAAGTTAAGGGACTCTCCACCAATTCCCATGCCTGCCAACCGGGAGACTTATTTATTGGTATGCAGGGAACCAGGGTGGATGGTGGAGAATTTTGGGAAAGTGCGATCACTTCTGGTGCGATCGCGGCTATAATCTCTCCTCAGGCTGCGGCTAAATGTCCCTCCCAAGGAAAAGCTTGTATCGTTACAGCGGAAAATATCAGTACCGCTTGTTCTCAAGCAGCAACTGGTTTCTACAACTACCCAGCCCAGCAACTGCAACTAGTGGGAGTTACTGGTACTAACGGCAAAACTACTACTACGCTCCTGATTGAATATCTACTTACTTATGTCCAGCCACCGAAGACCACAGCACTATTCGGTACACTATATACTCGCTGGCCAGGTTTTGAACAGACAGCAAGCTATACTACACCCTTTGCTGTGGAATTACAAGAGCAACTTAGGGCAGCGGTAACGGCAGGATGCCAGTCAGCAGTGATGGAAGTAAGCTCACATGCCTTGGCGCAACATCGAGTAATGGGTTGTCCCTTTGAAGTTGCAGTATTTACTAATCTTACCCAAGACCATTTAGACTTCCACAAAGACTTAGAAGATTACTTCGCAGCCAAAGCACTCCTGTTTAGTCCTGGTTATCTCCAGGGTAGGGCAGTAATTAATGCTGACGACCCCTATGGCAGAAGGTTAATCGAAAAATTGGATAAAGAGCAAGTCTGGAGTTACAGCGTAGATAATTCAGCAGCTGACTTGTGGACTACTGATTTGAATTATGACCCCAATGGAGTCAGCGGTAAACTACATACCATTACTGGGGAAGCTCCCTTCAATTTACCTTTAGTGGGTCAGTACAATATTGCCAATATGCTAGCAGCAGTAGGAGCTGCTCTCCATTTAGGTCTAGATTTGACTGGTATAGTAGAAGCCCTCGCCAAATTTCCCGGTGTACCTGGCAGGATGGAACGAGTCGAAATCCAACCAGAACAGGATATTAGTGTGATTGTCGATTATGCTCACACCCCCGATAGTTTACAGAATGTCCTCAAAGCAACGCGACCCTTTATTCAAGGTAGGATTATTTGTGTGTTTGGTTGCGGAGGCGATCGCGATCGCACAAAACGTCCTCTAATGGGTAAAATTGCTGCGGAATTAGCTGATGTTGCAGTGGTAACTTCTGATAACCCCCGTACAGAAGACCCAGAAAAAATCCTGCAAGATATTTTAGAGGGTATTCCTTCTACTACAGAACCAATAGTAATTAGCGATCGCGCTACTGCCATTCGCAATGCTATCTTACAAGCTCAACCGGGAGATGGAGTGTTAATTGCCGGTAAAGGACATGAAGACTATCAAATTCTAGGCACTGAAAAAATCCACTTTGACGACAGGGAGCAAGCACGAGAGGCTTTGAGGGAGAGACTTTAACTTTTAAGAAACAAGGCAGAAGGCAGAAGGCAGAGGGCAGAAGGAAAGAAGGAAAGAAGGTTCTAAGGCTCTAAGGCTTTAAGGTAGGGGTAGTGTTTCTGACCTTTGTAGGGGGCGGCGTGCCGCCCGTTGGGAGGCTCCTAAGAAACACTCTGGTTAATGGCTAATGGCTAATGGCTAATGGCTAATTGCTATGCGCATGGGGGGCTCACATCTTGCAATCTTTTCAACAAAACAAAAAGAGAGCCACCTAAGTAACTCTCTCGATCATCAGGGTGCATCTACTTAACTTAAATATATCACCTGGGGGTGGGGGGTGTCACCCCCTTTTGAAGAAAATCTGGATTTTAGTTCTCCTGATGGTGAATGTGGAAGGTATGCTCAAGGGGTAATAACAAGGCTAAAAAGCTTGCAAACTTTACCTTACAACCTTTCTTCTCTCCTGCCTCCTGCCCCCTGCCTCCTGCCTCCTTACACAGATGCGTACAAGCTCATCCCTTAAGCTTCTTGCCTAGGAGTTGGTTAGTCAGCTTAGGATCTGCTCGTCCACTAGTTTTTTTCATCACCTGACCAACAAAGAAACCTTGAAGTTTGGTTTTCCCATTGCGATATTGCCCTAGTTCCTTGGGATGAGCGGCAATTATTTCATCAATGATTGCTTCAAGTTCTTCAGGGTTAGAGATTTTGATCAAACCCTTGCTTTCCACTAATTCTTTGGCAGAGCCACCTTTAGAGAGCAATTCAGGAAGAATTTCTTTGGCAATCTTGCCACTGATTGTGCCGTCTTCAATTAAGTTGATCAGTTCTGCTAGAATTGCTGGAGTCAGAGCAATATCTGCGATCGCTAGTTTCTCAGTTTTGAGATAAGCAGCAATATCTCCCATTACCCAATTAGCCGCTTGTTTCGCATTGGCTCCACCGGTGACAGTCCCTTCAAAATATTCCGCTACCTGCCGGTCATCCGTTAGTACGCGACTATCATAAGCAGACAGACCTAACTCTTGTTCATAGCGCTCCCGTTTTTGACCTGGGAGTTCTGGAAGTTCCCTATGCCAATGCTCCAACTGCTCTTGGGAAACTTCAATAGGAGGTAAATCCGGTTCAGGGAAGTAGCGGTAGTCGCTAGAACCTTCCTTACTCCGCATACTAAACGTCTGCTGACGGTTTTCTTCCCAAAGTCGAGTTTCTTGAATTATCGGCTCTCCAGCTTCAATGGCGTTGATTTGTCGCTCAATTTCATAGTCAATTGCTTTCTGGATCGCATTGAAGGAATTCATATTTTTGATTTCGACCTTGGTGCCAAATTCCTTCTGTCCCACAGGACGCACGGAAATATTCACATCACAACGCAGTGAACCTTCTTGCATATTGCCATCACTGACACCGATATAGCGCATAATCCGACGCAACTCTTGAGCATACTCCGCTGCTTCTTGACCTGAGCGCAGATCCGGTTCTGAGACAATTTCAATGAGGGGTACACCAGCACGATTGTAATCTACCAAAGAGTAGGTAGAACCGGAAAGGCGATCACTCCCAGCGTGAACTAATTTTCCTGCATCTTCTTCCATATGTAGGCGAGTGATGCCAATCTTTTTGCGGATAGGGTCACCAGCTTCATCGCTAAGTTCTATCTCTAACCAACCCCGAGTCGCAATGGGCAGGTCATACTGAGAAATTTGATAATTTTTGGGGAGGTCTGGATAAAAATACTGTTTGCGGTCAAACTTACTATAGGGGGCAATTTGGCAATTGATCGCCAAACTTGCTTTAACTGCGTACTCCAGTACCTTTTGATTGAGTACGGGCAACACCCCCGGCATTCCTAGAGTAATCGGGTCAATATTGGTATTGGGAGTAGCACCAAAAGCGGTGGAAGCACTACAAAAAATCTTGGTTTGGGTACTCAGCTGACAATGGGTTTCTAGTCCAATGATTGCTTCATACTGAGTTTTAACCCTTGCAGCAGTTGTCATGGCGTTTGTTGGGCTGTTTGAACTTAACTGTTTTTTTTTATTGTGACATTCTCTCTGCCATTTGCATTGGTTGGGTATATTGAGCTAGTTGGGGTAGATGTTTCTTGGCTCTACTAGCTCAAATCCTCTTCCCTCCTTCCGAAGTTGCCAGATAAGCTGTTGCTTGTTGCCTTGTTTCTTCAGAGACTTGGGCTGAGATTTATTAAATCTAAAATCTAAAATCTAAAATCTAAAATCTAAAGCCTTGTTTCTTAAAAGCAAAATGAACCAAAATCGAACCAGTAATGCCCTGATTATCGGAGCCAGCCAAGGGATTGGTCTGGGTTTTGTGAAAAAGTTATTAAATCAGAGGGAAAATAAGCTAATTTATGCAACATATCGCCGTCGAGAAGCGGCAGCTGAGTTGATGGAACTAGCATCGGCATACCCTGACCGCTTAAACTGTCTGGCAATGGATATTACTGACGAAGGGCAGATTGAAGCAGGCATTGCAGAAATTCAGGGGCAAACCAATAAGTTACACTATGTAGTTAATTGTGTGGGAATTTTGCACGAAGGAACCCTAAAGCCGGAAAAAAGTTTGCGCCAAATCAATGCAGAACAGTTAACACGCTATTTCCAAGTTAATAGCATTGGTTCAGTATTGCTTGCTAAGTATTTACTCCCCCTATTCCGTCACAGCGATCGCAGTATTTTTGCTAGTATTTCAGCCAAGATTGGCAGTATTGGAGACAATAGATTGGGGGGTTGGTATGGATATCGCGCCTCTAAAGCGGCGTTGAACATGTTGATGCGAACTGTATCGATCGAATACAGCCGAAAAAGCCCTAGGACAATCGTGGTTACGTTGCATCCAGGAACAACGGATACACGCCTTTCTCAACCATTTCAAAAAAATGTTCCTACTGACAAGTTATTTTCAGTTGAACGAACAGTTAATCAACTCTTTGCTGTTGTCGAAAAACTGGAAGAAAAGGATAGCGGACAGTTTTTTTCTTGGGATGGCAATCCCTTACCTTGGTAATTGGTCATTTGTTGTTTGTTGTTTGGGAATAGAAAATGTACCTCAGGAATGTGATATAGCAACTAGCGCTCGTGTGTTTACAGATTGACCGTGATGAATAATCACAAATACCTTTATTTAATAGCACTTTCCACCTCCCTAACACCTAAAAGCTAATACCTAAAACCTGCGCGAAGCGCTATAATTGCTATATATGGGGAGCGATCTAGAAAAATTAGTAAGTTCATTTCTACTGGTAACTCAAAACAACAACTGAAAAATAGGAGGAGCAATCAACACAATGTCATACAGTGACTTCTCTTTACGAAAGGTCAAGCAGGATTTTGAACTGAGTACCGTTGAAGATGGGAGATTTTTACCGGAGGTCGAGCCAATTTCACCTAGCCCAATTTTAGCAGGATTACTTGAAGAAACTGTACCATGGGCGATCGCAGTGGGGACGGAAAAAGCCAAATCTGAAATGATTATTGCTCCCACTTTATTGGAAGTTAAACGCTTGCTAGAGCGAAAGATTAGTGTATTTTCGGGAAATGATTTTACCGTTGATAGCTCTGTTGGACTAAATGGAGTTTGTGACTTCTTGGTTAGCCGCTCTTCAGAGCAATTTGAAATTGAAGCCCCTGTGTTGGTTTTGGTGGAAGCCAAGCGTGATAGTCTTAATAGCGGTTTAGGACAGTGTATTGCTGAAATGGTAGCAGCCCAAAGATTCAATAAAGCTAATCATCGTCCTCAGGCAACTATTTATGGTTCTGTGACTAATGGTACAGCTTGGAGGTTTTTGAAGTTAGAAGGGCAAATAGTGACAATGGATGTGAAAGATTACCCTTTTCCCCCCGTCGAACCAATCCTAGGGATGCTCGTCTGGATGGTAAAAGAAGGTTAGGAGATACTCTCAGCTGCCCTCTGCCTTCTGCCTTCTGCCTTCTGCCTTTCGATATACCAGATGTTTGTAATGACGATTTATTTTTATAAAGTTGACGAACCCTATGGCTGTTTTTCCAACTTTTCCCCTCACCCAATTCAGGTAGAGGGTTTATCTTGGCCGACAGTAGAGCATTACTACCAATCACAAAAATTTTTCGGGACTAAGGATGAAAATTTAATCTCCGTAATTCGATGCGTCCAAACACCGGTGGAAGCAGCAGCCATAGGGCGCAATCCCACCCATACACTTTGTGCTGACTGGGAGCAGAGGAAGTTACAGGTCATGTGGCGAGGTATTCTGAACAAGTTTCTTACCCATACAGATATTCAGCAAATTCTACTCAGTACTGGGGAAGAACTACTTGTCGAAGAGTCTGATAGAGATTACTTCTGGGGTTGCGGTAAAGATAAAACTGGTGAGAATCAACTGGGTAAAATGCTCATGAAGCTTCGTCAAGAAATTCGCCAGGGATTAGCTAGGTAGGGCTTGCTGAATTAGTCCATTGGTTTGCTTGTTTAAGTAATAAGCAGTAGTAGGACTTTAGTCCAAAAAGAAGCAAAAAGATGAAATTTCCTTGCGCTGCAAGTGGGAAATCTCTAATATCTTGACAAATTGCAGCAAGCTCTAATTATCCATATCCATGCATATTTTCACCACACCCCAGACCCCAGACCCTAAACCCTGTATTTCTTTTCGCTTTGTTGCCACTTCGTCAGCACAGGGTAAGTTTGCTTCCTGCCTCGTCTTTCTGATATTGCTAATTACTGCTCAGCTAACTAGAGATCTACCAGCAGTTGCGGAACCAACTCCCTTAGAACCGAAGCAGTTAGAAGCTTCTCAAGGTATTTGTGCAGAACAGTTGGATGCAGCAATTAAAGAAATTATAGACCGTCCCGAATTTGCGCGATCGCGTTGGGGTATTTTAGTGGAACCTCTATCTAGCTCAACTCCTCTCTACAACCATGAAGGAGAGCGCTACTTTACCCCAGCATCCAATGCTAAGCTGCTGACAACTGCCGCTGCACTGCATCAGTTAGGTGAGCAGTTTTCTGTTAGGACATCGGTTTACAGTACTGGTACAGTCCCCAACTTGGCTTCTTTGCAGGTAGTAGGAAGAGGAGACCCTAGCTTAACTACTGCTCAATTAAAAGATTTGGCACAACAGCTCAGAAGTAGAGGAGTGCGTAGGGTAGAGCAGCTAATTGTCGAGGAAGGTTACTTTAAGCAACCGGCAATTCATCCTACCTGGGAGTGGTCGGATATCTATGCATATTATGGCGCACCGGTCAATAGTCTGATTCTCAACGAAAATGCTGCTATTCTCAGACTGATACCACAAGAATTGGGTCAACCATTACAGCTTAGTTGGGATGACACTATAGCAAAAAGTCAGTGGCAAGTAGAAAATCAGACAACGACAGCAGCAGCCGAAACTCCCTCATCAATCCAGATTCTTGGTGTTTTGGGGGAGCCAATATTGCAAATTAAAGGTCAGATGGCGGTTGATGCGGAACCTTATATTTGGGCATTAGCGATTCTTAACCCTGCTGATTATTTCTTAGACTCTTTTCGCCAAATCCTGGCCGAGGAAGGGATTACCGTTAATCAGGGTCTAGTTGTAACTAGTCCTCAAACCACGGAAGCAAAGACAGAATTAGCCGCAGTGGAATCTGATCTAGGAGATTGGTTAATACCAATCAACAAAGATAGCAATAATTTATACGCTGAAGCCTTGTTTAACACTTTAGAAACTGAATCAACTGATTCTGAGGCAGCGACTCTCCAACAGAGTTTAACCGCATTGGGAGTTGATCCGGAAGCCTACTTTATTACTGATGGTTCAGGGCTATCTCGCCACAACCGAGTAAGTCCAGAAGCGCTCGTTCAAACTCTGAAACTGATGGCACAAACACCAGAGGCAGAGGTTTATCGAGCATCTTTGCCGGTTGCTGGTGTCGATGGTTCATTAAAGTATCGCTTTCAAGATACACCATTACAGGGGAGTCTACAAGCCAAAACTGGTGGCATGACTGGTGTTTCTGCCCTTTCTGGCTATTTAGATGTACCAAACTATCAATCACTGGTATTTAGCATCATCCTCAATCGCACCGAACAACCAGCAGCCATCCAACGTCAAGCAATTGATGAAATTGTGCTCTTACTAGGGAGTTTACGTAGGGTCTGCTGAATAAGTGTGGAAGCCATGCTAGACAACGGTTTCAATCATTTGGAGACACGCAAAAGTCCAAGGAAATTGCATCTATAAGCTCAAAAACCTGGCATTGACCCGAGAAATCCCTGGGTAACCTTGGGGATGCTTTTGCCCAAAACTCTCGATAAATGCTGCATTCGTTCTTACTTATTACTCACCGTTCGCCCATTTGAAAACGAGTTAGAGAAATTGTCACGAGGGAATGGGGATTCCAGGTTAAGGCTAAGTTACTTGACAAATGTGTCAAACTGTGTATTTACGATTATATGCGATCGCTTAATCTGGATTTGTTTTTGAAATCGGTGAAATACGCTATATATAGCGTATAGCAATTTTTGTTAACCACTAGACAAAATAGGCGAACGGTGAGTTATTACTTGTTACTTGTTACTTGTTACTTATTCAGCAGACCCTACGTAGGGTTTGCTGAAGGATTATCTGATGGTGAACTTTCAGGAGAAGGTGAAATTTGTTCAGAGGGTGCAGTTGGCGGAGGGGGAGTGACTGGACTAGAAGGTGTACTTTCTACCAAGGGCTTAATGGGACTAGAAGGTGTACTTTTGAGTAAAGGTGTACTTTCCACAGAAGGTACGGCTTGCTCTAATGGTAAAGACTCATTTTCTGGGGAAGCTTGTTCAGAAGGTGCACTCTCAGAAGGAGAAGTTGTAGTGACAGGCTCCGAGGGTAGTTTTTTCTCCAAAGGTTGCTCTTTATCATTAACAGTCCTGTGTACACACTTACCAAAATTCTTGGTAGCTTGTACAAAATCATCTGAAGTTTGGGGCTGGGTCTTTAGCTGAGTACAATCTGCTCGATGTAGATATTGGTAGAGTAAAATGCCATTAACCGTTATCACTAAAAGACCCGCTAAGCCTTGGAGCAAAAGTATAATTCGCTTCACTGTTTGTTGCCAGTCAGGATCCATTACTTGCCGATTACTATCTTAGCTGGTTGGTTCCTGGGTTGGGGGTGAACGAAATTTTGGGTGGGATTTCTTGAGCTTTGTATCCAATAGCTATAAGTTCTCTCTTGTCCCCCAGCTCCCTCAGCTCCCCCAGCTCCCTCAGCTCCCCCAGCTCCCCCAGCTCCTCACACCCCACACCTTTTTTCGCTCACCCCTGGGTTGGTTACTGGAGTTTAGTCTAAACTTTAGTACTTACCTCAGCCTCGCCTCTAATCTGCACCTACAAGGGGATGTGGTTTTCTCTGCGGGCGGTATTATAAAAAAATTCTAAAAAAGAATTGACAGATTGAATTAAGTTCGGATACCATTACCATTGTGTGAGGAGCGAACCAGCAAGGGAACCGAGACGAAACACGGACAGTCGTCGGTTCTCTTTCTGATGTAAGAGTTTAGCTATTTTATTTTTTATTGGCGATTAGTGGTTCATCAGTTAGGACTATTGACAGAACCTCAAAGATTGAAGAAGAGACCTTTTAAAGATAACGAATGACAACTTAAAATTATTGACAAATTTATTGCTTTACTGTATAAAGTAAAACTCTTAAGCTCTTAAGGGATAATCCATGAGTAATTTTCTTAACTTTATGAAGTTAAGTGTTGTAATATATACAATATTTAACTTGGATTGAGCTATGTAGAATTCTCGTGGTCGCAATCGGAGTTACAAATCCAGGTAAACTCATCTACACAATTTAAGTGCAAAGTAGTTCCTAAATAAAGATACTAAAAGGATAAAAACCCATGTTTCGCTATAGAGTTCGTGCCATTGTTCTTACCGCTGGAATCATTTGTGCCTTTTCTGTAGGGTGGTCTCCTGCGCGGGCGCAAGAAGCGGAAGCCGAGGAGGCTGCAGTTGAAGAAGTACAGGAAGAGGTCACAGAGGTTGAACTTCCTGAGGGAGATCCGACAGCAGCAATAACCACTAAAGATACTAATATTCCTGTTGATGAACTGAAGCTGCTGGTGAAGCCCCTCACCCTTGGAGAATTAGAAAATGAAGCGGCAGCCTGGATGGAAGTTCTCAAAAGAAGAGCTATTACCATTAGCGAGGCAGAAATTGCTGTCAAGCGCCAGAATTTGTCTATTGAGCAAAAAGAAACTGCTGCTGCTGAGTTAGCAAGTGCCAAGGAAGCTCTCGAAAAAGCAGAAGAGGCACAAGAAAAAGCTGAGCCTGGTACATCGGAATACGAAAAAGTAACGAAACAGGTAGAAGAAGCCAAAGAAAAGCTCCGAAATGCGGAAGGAGCAATTGCAGAAGCTGCGGCTGCTCAAAAGAAACTGCAAGAGGATGAGGGAACACAAGAGGCTCTGAACAAAGCGCAGAGACAAACAGATTATACCGCAGCGACGGAAACCCTTGAGAGAGCCGAGAAAGAGCGGGATGATCTCGAACCGGGCTCTGCAGAGTACGAGGAGGCAACTAAAAAAATCGACCGACTCAAAGACGCAATTAAACTCTACGATGAAACTGGTAGCGCTAAAGGGGAAGCGATACAGGGATCACCAGAGTTTGATGAAATCACTAAGGTTTTTCTCGAAGCCTATGAAGAACTCAATAAAGCCAGAGAAGCCATTGATGGAGTAGGGTCAACGGAAGAAGAGTCAACGGAAGAAGAGTCAACAGACGAAGAGTCAACGGAAGAAGATCCAACTGAACAATCTTCTGAAGCCCTCGACCAAACCGCAGCCCTCCTAGAGACAACTGACATTGAAGTTGATGGGGAAGAGAAAATTGCTGGCACCCCTGATGTCGTTGATACAGAAGATAACCTGGAAGAAAAACAAGAGCAGCTAGATGAAGCCTCAGATAACTTGAAAGAGAGTGCCGAGGCAGAGGCAGACTTGAAAAGGAATCTAGTCGAAGTCCTCACCTACATGCAGACGCAACAAGTAATAATCATTGATCGCTTTAAAGTTGTCTTGGATGAGCTAGACAGAAAAGGTGGTAATAGCGAAGCCTACCGCAAATATATTGATGCCATTAGCGGTCTCGAATTAGATTTAACAGATACTGATAGTCTAGGAGTCCGCCTCATCGGTTGGTTTCAATCTGAAGAAGGAGGGATGCGCTGGTTAATTAATCTTGGTAAATTTGTCGGGATTGTCGCCGCTTCCATCGCTGTCTCCCATTTACTATCCCAGGCTACCCTCAAACTACTCCTGCGATACGGAGACGAATCTCAAGCATTGCGAGACTTTCTCGTTATGCTTGTCAAGCGGGGAGGGATTGTTATCGGTATCATGCTTGCTCTCACTGCTTTAGAGGTCAGCCTTGGCCCAGTCTTTGCTCTGGTTGGTGGTGTAAGTTTCGTGTTGGCGTTTGCACTGCAAAGCAACCTCGGTAACTTTGCTAGCGGCTTAACACTGATGTTGACCAATCCTTTTGATGTAGGGGATGAAGTCAAAGTTGCTGGACTTTGGGGATACGTTGATTCCATCACCTTAGCCAGTACCAAAATCAAAGGTTGGGATGCCCAGGTAATTACTGTTCCTAACAGCATGGTTTGGGGCGGTATCATTGAGAACCTGACTGCTAAGGAAATTCGTAAGGGAGGAGTACCGGTTCTTGTCTCCTTTAACAATGACCTCCGCAGGGTCAAGAAAATTTTGCAGGAGGTTGGTAACTCACACCCCCTAATCCTTGAGGATAAACCTGTAGGGGTTTATATCTACAAAGGTACAGAAGAGTTCATCTGGACTGGTATTAAATATTGGTCAACAACTAATGACTATTGGACAGTTTATGAAGATCTAACCTTCATGATTCAGGAGCGCTTCGAGAAAGAAGGGATCCAAGTTGCGATGCCACAACAGCAAGACCTTCGCATCCAATACACACCGGATAACGGCAATGGCAAAGCTTCACAAATTCTTGCGGAAGTACCTACCAAAGCTTTTGAACCTCATAAGGTATCTAATAAAGACGAAACTGCTGGTCTTGATATTGATGTAGATGTAGAAGTACCAGATATTTAGAAGTACCAGACTCGATGTAAATTATGACATCTGGTGTGATTGAGCCAGATGATTAACTCATCCCTCGCGCTTTCGCCGGGGGATTTCCTGTTGCATCAAATCCGGTGGAATAACTATACTTTCGTTAAGTTAAGCTGGGGGAGCTAAGGAGGCTGGGGGAGCTGGGGGAGAAGAATTTTGATTGAAGAGCGATTAGTATGGGCAATTATCCGGATTTGGTATTACACTTTGGCAGCACCAAGGCAGAATATTAGCACTTCCACACAAGAAACCCGGCTTTTTGACGGACGCTCTATAAGGAGAGTGCCATGCAGATAAAGCTCAACGAAGGAAGAAACAGCAATCGAGCAACTCGTCTGATTTTATTCATCACTGTCTGGGTAACCTTGATCGTTTTATTGGTTAAAGTCTTTGCCGCTGCAACAACTCGCTCCCTCAGTCTGATGGCAGAGTCTCTTCATACTTTACTTGCCACTTTTAGCGCCTTTCTAGGTTTACTAACCATCAATGCACAAAATCTCTCCACTGGAGAGTCAGTCTACAGCCATGATAAACGGGAAGCTGCTCTGACATTCCTGCTTGCTGCTTTTTTAAGCATTGCTGGAGTGAAGTTATGGGAGACAGCAGTTCAACAGTGGAAATTTGCGACTGAGGGAGAAAGCCTGATTTTTCCGGTTCTCGTCAGTCTACCCTTAATTAAGCTGTTGGGTATTTTAGTTGCTATCAGCTTAAGTCTGTTATTACTGTCCATGTGGGGAGCTAGGGTTTTCAAAAGTCAGCTTTTGCGCTTCAATGCCCTACAACAGCTCAAGGATATAGGATTAACCGTATTAGTCGTATTAGGGTTAGTGGGAGTTTGGTGGGATTTAGTCTGGCTAGATGTCTCCCTCGCAGCAGTACTAGTGCTGCTGACAGTGGGAAATTTTTGGCAAATGGTCAATTGGCAGTTACCTCTCCTCGTTCAGCAAACTGCGATTGCTCCAGAAATGTTGGCTCAAATTGCTTGCCAAGTTAGAGGTGTTACCCACTGTTACCAAATTCAGTCCCGGGGTATTGTGGGAAGGTTCGTCTACATTCAGATGCACCTAGTACTCCATTCTGAATTTGCCGAGGCTATTGATGATATTGCTGAACAAATTGAAGCAGATATCCAAATGTACTACGGTCCAATTCAAATTACTTTTTATATTGAACAGAACTCTACAGTAGTTCACTCTGAGTAATTTGAGTTATAGCAACCGCCAAGGCGATTAGGACAAAGACAAGGGGCTTAAGCCCCTTGTTAACTAACTTGCCTTACTTGAGAAATGTCTTAACCGCCCTGGCGACTGCTATACATTAAGTTCGGTAGAATAGTTACACTATCATGGCGACAAGGCAGAAGGCAGAAGGGAAGGAAGAAGTTTGCAAGGTAGAAAGGAATTATAATTGTTTATCTTAACTTGATATTAATCACCTGCTTGTTTTGCTTCTTCTATCCAGCCATCGAACAATTCTTGATTTTGCTCAACCCATTCTTCGGCATGACGACGGATATCCTCTGGCTTATTTTCACCATCTTTAATCCGTAAACTTTCGGTACTGACATCCTCAAGAGGAATCTTGACCAATTCAAACCAACGCTTAGCTACTGGGTTATCTGCTAAAAATTGCTTATTAGCTACAATCTGATAATCTTCTACAGGAAATCCGAGATTTTTACCATCTAATGAAGTACCTTGCTCCGTGATACTTCCATGTTCTTTAGGGAGGGAGGTAAAGGGGACTTCTAACCAGACAGCATCTTCTTCTAATTTTAATTCCGAAGCTAACCAGTGAGGATTAAATATATAGTAGAGAACTGATTCCCCTTGCTCATAACGGCTGATGGTATCTGCAATTAAAGCGATATATTCTCCTTGCTCATGCTCAACCGTATCTCTTAGTTCATAAGTATCAAGATGATGTTCTATAACTAACTCGCAACCCCACCCAGGATTACAACCAGTTAAGTTCGCTTTACCATTACCATCTGAATCAAAAAGTTTAGCAATCTCTGGTTCCTTCAATTGCTCTAGGTTAGTGATATTATATTTATCAGCAGTTTTTTTATCAATTTGATAGCCTGAATGTGTATTAGGAATAAGTACCCCAACTCTCTCTAATTTTTCTGTTCCACCGCTGTTCTGAAAAAATCGATCATGTGCCTTTTTGCTATGGGTTGTAGTGTAATCTAAATCTCCATTGGCGATCGCGATGTACATAGGAGGATAGTCTATTTCCTTGATTGGTTTTACCTGGTAACCCAATTTTTCCAGACCAAGATTAACAATCTCAGTTTGGAATTTTTCCTCAATCCAGGTACTATGGACAGAACGGATGCGGACTCCCCTATCTATTCCAGGTGAATCTTCCGGTATACAGGCAATTAAGCCCAAGAAGATTGTAGCAATAATGACACCTAAATGCAGTTTTTGAGTCAACAGTATCATTTATTTATAGGGTAAATCTAAAATCTAAAATCTAAAATTGTTTGACCCACACTTACTATCCTATAGTGCCTGCTTCTCCCTTAAAAAGCCCGACAATATCACTGGTAATCTAGACAGCATAAACATTGCCAGCTTGAGGAGTGACTAACTCATCATCAATCTGTTTGTTGATATCTTCCCATCGGGCGGGACGTGGATAATCCCAAACGGATTCTTGACCGGGTTTTGGAGGTATAGGAGTTGGTCTCATAACTCATCCTTGGCTTTCAATATTCAAGTTATTCTGTATTTTACTCAATATTCGATTTTAATGGCGTTGAGAACGATCTGACTGAGAGTAGTTTGGATCTGAGGCTGCTACTTTTTCTGAGCTATATAAATAAGTATTAAGTTGCTCTTTGACTGCAAAACTAGCGTTAGGCAGGTCATAAGCCATCACAATACTGACCCGGTCGCAAGCTTCTATTACGGGACGAACACTATGCAAACATCTATCACCACCCATAATTAGTAGTAAACCTGGTTGAGGTTTAACAACGATTCGCTTTCCCAAAGTAGAACGAACTAAGTTAAATTGCTGTATCTGATCGAGGAAACTCTGAAATTTAGAAAATTTGGCTTTGGGTAGGATAATTCGATAGTTGGGGTAAAATTCAATTTCGCCTCCTTCAACTTCATTCAAATACAAAATAGCTGTTACTGCATTGCGATCGTAATGCCAACGATAGGCGCCTCCTTGTTCAGTAATGTTAATATTACATCCTACTTGAACATCTTTTAAGGTAAAGAGTTCTTGATTGGTTAAATTATTGATAACTTTATTGACTGTTGTGTATAGTTTTTTAACTTCTGGCAAATGAGAGTTAACCGCTTTGCCATCAATGACAGAGTAGCTTAGGGGTATTGGTTTGACATTGCGATAAATTTTAGGAATAGAAAATTGTTGACGATAATCACTGATTGATTTTAAGAAATTTTCACATTCTTGTGGAGACAGAAAATTTTCCTGCAAAAAATATCCTTTAACTTTAAATTCTTCTTGTAATTCCATTTAGTATCTTTTACCTTTTGGTCTTCCAAACACCGCAAATTTATCTACATCTGGTTAAGTTGATTATTGTAAAAAGCCCAGTATTCAAATAATTGATGGTCAAGTTTTAGGTAATGGTTGTGGTGAAAAAAACTAAAAATGGCAAATCGACACTTAGGCGGGGATAGGAAAAAGGGAAAACAGAGTACAGAGCAAGAGGGCAAAATAGCAAAGGGTTACGGAGTCCACGCCGCCTCACACACTACACGAAATCCGAAAGTGCTGCTGAGTGACCCGCCCGGATCAGCGTAACTGCGATGCGCAGAACGGCAGTAATCAGGATTGCCGAACCAGGAGCCGCCCCGCAGTAGCCGAGAATCATTCTCATTCTCATTGTCATCTTCATCCACCCACGCACTACCATCTATCGGTGCATCTTCATAATTATCATGCCAATGGTCTGCACACCACTCCCACACATTCCCGTGCATATCATAGAGTCCAAAGTCGTTCGCTACCTTAAGACTACCCACTGAAGTTGTTTCCTTACGATACTTCCCTTCAATACCATTCCCGTAAGTATAGTTGCCATCATAGTTAGCTAACTCTGGTGTAATCGTCTCCCCAAAATGCAACGGAGTCGCTGTACCTGCTCGACAAGCATACTCCCACTCGGCTTCACTGGGTAACCGATACTGTCGTCCAGTTTTCTGGGAGAGCCTAGTGCAGAACTCTACAGTATCGTACCAAGAGACTAGCTCTACAGGTCGGGAAGCTCCTTTGAATCTGGATGGATTGGCTTTAAGTTTAGTGTTAACTGCTGGTAAATCAGCTACGGCTTGCCATTGTGCCTGGGTCACTGGATACTTACCCATAAAAAAGGATTTAACTGAAACTTGATGCTGCGGACTTTCTCTGTCTGTATGCCCTTCTTCCGTTTCTGGAGAACCCATAAGAAAAGTTCCCCCAGGGATAGCAACCATATCTAAGTTGATGCCATTTCCCAAGTCTTCAGCAAAATACTGAATCTGTCGCCGATGGCGTTTGATGACCAGTTTGGGCTGTTGCTCTTTATTACTAATTTGCTGTATCCCTTAAACTGATGGAAATTGCCACAAGTACCAAAGCTTGTTCTACAGAATGATTAATAACCTACCTTGCCTGAGCCATCCACACTAAACAGCCTAAAATCTGAGCTACTGGTGGTAAAGGGTAGACATTGAGATCAATTGTGACTAGATTACTACAGGCTAGAAGCCTGTTCCACAACAGGAAATTATTCCACAAGAGACTATTTTAGTGTGGAACTGGCATCTTGCCAGTTATCCAAATTGTTATTTGATTGAGATTCCACAGGCTAGAAGCCTGTTCCACAGCAGAAGATTATTCTACAATATCTATTTGCCAGAAGAAAGCATATTGTTCAGCAATCTCAGATAAATTAGCTTTTACAGGATTTTCTCTGATATAGTTCCAGGTTTTTAACAGCTCTCTTTCATCTCGCATAATGCGATCGTATCGCTCGTCTTGCCACACAATACCACCATGACCCATTACCTTAGCCACTTGGTTAGAACTATAGCTTTTGATGCTGTGGATAATACTAGCTAATTTCCAATATTCCTGGTCTGACTTGGGCAAAGGCTGCATTAACCAATGGACATGATCTGGCATAATGACAACAGCGTAGGTTTTGTACCTTTGTTTATGGAAGAATAAACAAGAATCTAAAACTACCTGTCTTGCTTCTGGAGTCAATTCTAGCTTTTGCCAAGTTTTAAAAGTAATAAAGTAAATTGCTCCTGCTAATTCCCAATGAGGAAGATGTCTTTGGCTAATTTTAAGGGTTTGGGAGTTGTCTAAACTGGTATACTTTATTGAGCCAGAACCTGTGTAGCTGTCATCTTGCCAATCACCAAAATCATTATCTGACTGAGATTGCCACAGGCGGTCAGCCTGTTCCACAGGAGGATTATTCGATACAAGACTGTTATCAGTGGAATTGGTATCTTGCAGGTCATTCTCTAATCTTGCAGTCAACTCAATATCCAAATTTTCTTGACTGTCCCCTAGGATTGAGAGTCCATAGCGGGGCAGCATTTCTTCAAAATCTCGACGATTAATATTCAGTGTTTGACAGGCTTGATGTTCTGAAAGCTTACCTCTAAAATAAAGCATTGCTACTAGTGCTTCCATCAAGTAGCGTTGGTCTACATCGACGATATCCGGTAGCTCTAGTGACACTTTCATCAATTGATCATTTCCTGTTTGTTCAAGATATTCCTGAATATTTATCCTACAGGAGACTATTCTAATGTGGAACTAGCATCTTGCCAGTCATCCCAATTATTACTTGAGTGAGATTTACACAGGCTAGAAGCCTGTTCCACTGGATGATTCTTCTACAAGAAACTATTCTAATGTGGAACTAGCATCTTGCCAGTCATCCAAATCATTACTTGAGTGAGATTTACACAGGCTAGAAGCCTGCTCCACTGGATGATTTTTCTATAAGAGACTATTCTAATGTGGAATTGGCATCTTGCCAGTCATCCAAATCATTACTTGAGTGAGATTGTCACAGGCTAGAAGCCTGTTCCACTGGATGATTTTTCCATCAGAGACTATTCTATTGTGGAACTGGCATCGGTGCCAGTAATCTAAATTATTACTTGAGTGAGATTGTTACAGGCTAGAAGCCTGTTCCACTGGAGATTATTCTACAAAAAACTATATTAATGTGGAACTGGCATCTTGCCAGTCATCTAAATTGTTATCTGAGTGAGATTGTTACAGGCTAGAAGCTTGTTCCACTGGATGATTATTCTACAAGAGACTATATTAATGTGGAACTGGCATCTTGCCAGTCATCCAAATTGTTACTTGAGTGAGATTACTACAGGCGGTCAGCCTGTTCCACTGGAGATTATTCTACAAGAGACTATATTAATGTGGAACTGGCATCTTGCCAGTCATCCAAATTGTTATCTGAGTGAGATTACTACAGGCGGTCAGCCTGTTCCACTGGAGATTATTCTACAAAAAACTATATTAATGTGGAACTGGCATCTTGCCAGTCATCTAAATTATTACTTGAGTGAGATTGTTACAGGCTAGAAGCTTGTTCCACTGGATGATTATTCTACAAGAGACTATATTAATGTGGAACTGGCATCTTGCCAGTCATCCAAATTGTTATCTGAGTGAGATTGTTACAGGCTAGAAGCTTGTTCCACTGGATGATTATTCCATAAGAGACTATATTAATGTAGAACTGGTATCAGTGCCAGTCATCTAAATTATTACTTGAGTGAGATTGTTACAGGCTAGAAGCTTGTTCCACTGGATGATTATTCTACAAGAGACTATATTAATGTGGAACTGGCATCTTGCCAGTCATCCAAATTGTTATCTGAGTGAGATTACTACAGGCGGTCAGCCTGTTCCACTGGATGATTATTCCATAAGAGACTATATTAATGTAGAACTGGTATCGGTGCCAGTCATCTAAATTATTACTTGAGTGAGATTGTTACAGGCTAGAAGCTTGTTCCACTGGAGATTATTCTACAAAAAACTATATTAATGTGGAACTGGCATCTTGCCAGTCATCTAAATTATTACTTGAGTGAGATTGTTACAGGCTAGAAGCTTGTTCCACTGGAGATTATTCTACAAAAAACTATATTAATGTGGAACTGGCATCTTGCCAGTCATCCAAATTGTTGCTTGACTGAGATTGTTACAGGCTAGAAGCCTGCTCCACTGGATGATTATTCTACAAAAAACTATACTAATGTGGAACTGGCATCTTGCCAGTCATCTAAATTATTATTTGGCTGAGATGGTCACAGGCTAGAAGCCTGCTCCACTGGATGATTATTCTACAAGAGACTATATTAATGTAGAACTGGTATCGGTGCCAGTCATCTAAATTATTACTTGACTGAGATTGTTAAAGGCTAGAAGCCTGCTCCACTGGATGATTATTCTACAAGAGACTATATTAATGTGGAACTGGCATCTTGCCAGTCATCTAAATTATTATTTGGCTGAGATGGTCACAGGCTAGAAGCCTATTCCACTGGATGATTATTCTACAAGAGACTATATTAATGTGGAACTGGCATCTTGCCAGTCATCTAAATTATTATTTGGCTGAGATGGTCACAGGCTAGAAACCTGTTCCACTGGAGATTATTCTACAAGAGACTATATTAATGTGGAACTGGCATCTTGCCAGTCATCTAAATTATTATTTGGCTGAGATGGTTACAGGCTAGAAGCCTGCTCCACTGGATGATTTTTCCATAAGAGACTATATTAATGTGGAACTGGCATCTTGCCAGTCATCTAAATTATTATTTGACTGAGATTATTACAGGCACTGAAGCCTGTTCCACTAGATGATTCTTCTACAAGAAACTATTCTATTGTGGAACTGGCATCCTGCCAGTCACCAAAAGGGCAAAAGAGCAAAGGGTTACAAAGTCCACGCCGCCTCACACACCACACGAAAACTGATAAATTTACTCCGGTGGCTCGGATTATGGTAGTCGCGATATGCAGAACGGCAATAATCAAAATAGGGATTCAAGGAAGCGCCCCGCAACAGCCGATAACGATTCTCATTATTATCTTCACCCTCCCACGCACTACCATCTGTCGGCGCACCTGTATAGTCATCATGCCAATGGTCTGCACACCACTCCCGCACATTTCCATGCATATCATAGAGTCCAAAGTCATTCGCTACCTTAAAGCTACCTACTGGAGTTGTTCTTTCACGCTCATTCTCTTGCTCTTCTAAAATATACCCACCAAGACTCCCACCATAAAAATATAGCTTATCACGATCACTACAGTTAGCTAACATTGGTGTAATCTTCTCCCCAAAATGAAACGGAGTAGTTGTACCTGCTCGACAAGCATACTCCCATTCAGCTTCACTGGGTAACCGATACCGCCGTCCAGTTTTTTGAGAGAGCCTAGCGCAGAATTCTACGACATCATACCAGGAGACTCGCTCTACAGGTCGAGAAGTCTTTTTGAATATGGATCGATTGGATTTAAGTTTAGTGTTAACTGGTGGTAAAGCAGCTACGGCTTGCCATTGTGCTTGGGTGACTGGGTATTTGCCCATGAAGAAGGATTGAACTGTAACTTCATGCTGCGGACTTTCTTTGTCTTTATGCCCCTCTTCCGTTTCTGGAGAACCCATAATAAAGCTTCCTTCAGGAATGGCAACCATCTCCAGCTTAACTCCATTCCCTAAATCTTCGGTAAAACAATAAGCTTGTTGCTGACGACGCTTGACTATTAGCTCTGTTTTTCTTCTCAACCAGCCTGTCAACCAAGAGCGTGTTTGTTTCAACTCAATAGTTGCCACTTCAAAATCAAAAGGTTCTAGCTTAATCTCTGTCCCTGCTCCCAACTCAATGGTTGCCACCTCACATTCAAAAGTTTGCAGGGGTGGGAAGCCTTCAAGCTGAGGGAACTGATTGGAATTTACTGGAAGCCGAAGTTCTACCCCATGAACAACATAGGATTGACTAACACCAGAGGGAATTTGACCTTTGAGCCAGATGCCGAGGGATCGAGCAAATTTAATTAATGAGTCATATTTACTCAACTGAGGTCTAAATTCTTTAATTAAACGCTGTAATCTGGCTAATTCTGCCTGTCCATTTTTGCCTCGGTTAACCAACGCTTTTAGGGCAACAGCAATCTCCTCCTCTGCTTGAGTACGATGTTCATCTAAATAAACCATCGCTCCCCATTGCTGTGCTTCAAGTTCTTGAGGACTGATGTAAGGGTTGGTGTGAGCAAGATGGCGGATGTAACTAATCAAACGACTGGCTACCTTTTGCATCTGCTGATTACCTAGTTCTTGCTCCATCTCTTGCAACAAGTAACTACGTACTGATTGCTCCATCTCATACTGCTCATAACCTACTGGACTACATAAGTCTGAGAGTAAAATGTCTACTTCCGCTACCCAAGGAACCTGGTAGAGCAAAAATTGAGTCCGCAGGTAGTTCAGTAGTTCTGGAGTTAAGATCAAAGGTAGAGCAGCATAGTAAAGCAGTAACCGATAGGAAGGGTGAAAACGACGAACAAACCAATCGACCTGCTGCTTAGCCTGCTTGAGTTCTATGTCTAGGGAAATATCACCTTCTCTGGCTATAAGATTTCGCCTTTTTCCCAGAGGTTTTCTTGAACGACTGGCTTTGTAATTAGATATTGACAAACCCCGCACAAGATCAATGGCATTACTAAAGCCATCTTCATCCATCTGTTCCATTGGCACAAGATAGGCAATCAACTCAGCAGAAGTACCTTGCCATCGCATCACCGGTATGGGATTGAGCCAAGCAATTAGGTTGGTTTGTCTCTTGAGTTTTACCAAAAACTCGGTTGTTGCTCCAATTCTTGCCATGGGGCGACTACTCCGCGCTGCCCCTGCATCACTGATAATCAAGACACTGGTATCTAGATCACATTCTGCTAAAACTTGCTCTAAGGATACAGGAGTAGTGAGGCGGGAATCTCGATAGATAATAGTATCAGGCACATTATGGAAGTAATAAATTGCCACCTTCTCCAGGAAGCTATTCTGGGCTGTATCCACCACCTCCCTGGTAAAGGGGTGTAATGGAGTCATCGAGCCTTCCTGATCTACCAACAATAGCACCTGGGCATGGTTGAGTTCTCGACGACGGTAGACAGGAGCTAGAAAAAAACCCTGCTGTGCTGATTGTTGCACTGTGGTTGGAACATCTAGTACATCTGCTGGGCCATCTGCTATAGGACGTTGTAGGTAGCGCCAGTTATAATCTAAAGAACGGCGGGTGATAGGCCAATAGTTGATGACTTCTGGAAAATCTTCTGTATCAGCAGGTATAAAGGGTGTTACCTCAGGGAAATCGGCTGGAGTATCAGGCTTTAAGGGAGCCTTTACAGGGAGTGGTTCGAGTTTGGGTATAGATTGCTGAGTAGTTTCTAAAGGCTGGTTGAAGTTTGAAGTTTTGGCAGGGGGTTCAGTTTTGTGTCTTTCAGAGGGTAATTGAGGACTATCTTGAGTAATTTGCGCGATCGCAGAATCCCAAATCACAGCAAATTTGCTCTGCTCTGCTATAGAATTACACCACAGCAACTGTAACATTAGTCTGAGGTTTTCCAGATTATCCCTTCCCCAGCCCCCTTTAACCGCATCTAATGCAGCCAAATATTCCCGCATACCAATGTTGAAGTTTCTCCGTAAGCGGTTGAATAGGCTATTGACAATTGCTTCTGGGAGGAAATCACTCATGAGACAGGGGCAAATTTTTGCCAATCACCCCTCAGTTTAAACAATAGCTCCCGATAAGGAATAGGGTCTGCCTGACTCAATTGTACCGGATTATAGGGCTTTGCCCCAAAACCATGCAATACCTTGAGCCAATCGAGAAATTCGCTAGTGCCGGGATTTTTGAATAATTCCCCAGCTGCACGAATCTCCAATAATTGCTTGGCAGCAGCATCGATTAGTTCTTCTGTAGGGGAGGAAGCATCTGCCTGACTCTGGTAATGAGCTTGGGCAATTTCCTTCAGCTGCTCGGAATCAGGAAAATTGATAAAGTAGTAGAGACAACGCCTCAAAAACGGAGCAGGCAAATTTCCTTTTTCCCGGTTACTGGTAATAATGACAATTGGTGGATAAGATGCCGTAATTCTTTCAGCAGTTTCAGGAATCTCAAATTGCCAAGGCTCATCTAAAACCCCTAGCAAATCATTGGGAAAATCGATATCAGCTTTATCGATTTCATCAATTAAAACTACAGCAGGGCAGTCTTGCACCAGAAAAGCTTTGCCTAATGCCCCAATTTTGCGATAATTTCTAGCATCACTAGGGTCACGGTTGAGGTTAGCATCGACTTTCAAAGTTTGAACATCATGCAGGCGCAGAATGGCATCGTAGGTATACAATCCTTCTATCACTTTACTAGTAGAGCGTATGTCCCAACGGTAAAGTGGTAATCCCAGTTCATAAGCAACCGCATAAGCCAACCGGGTTTTGCCGCATCCTGCTTCCCCTTCCAGTAACAGGGGACGCCTCAGATAGACTGCCAGATTAACTGCCTGGATTAACTCAGGTTTAGCTCAACCTCTCCTACGCCCCACGTCTCAACCTGTAGGGTGAGCGTGGGATGAATGGCGGGCAACCAACTTAGATTCATATTGATAGTAATTGCTGTTCATTGTATAATATATAAGGAGGTGATTTTCTATGAGAACAGCTTATCAGTACAGGTTGCGAC
>JAAHFP010000046.1:0-11878 GCA_010672925.1 Symploca sp. SIO1C2
CCCAATCTTTCCCAGTTGTAGTATCAAAAATTATAAGAGTTTCTCTCCATCAACCTGAAAAATCCTCTTCGTACTGTGTGGACAAGGAAGCTAAGATGATGAGAGTATCACAGGAAAAAGTCAATTAGCCGATATTGAAAAACCTATGTTGGATTGGATCAGCCAGGAAATAAACCCAAAATTTTTCAGGACATACGCCATGCCAAAAGATTGAGAAAGACGCTGTTGCTCCTAAGCGAACATCCAGGAGAAACAGTACCGAAAGCGAGTGGTAATGCGAACAAAAGCCAAAGTATCTACAGATTTTGGTCAAATAAGAAAGTGAAAAAAACACAAATATTGGCGACCCATAGGGAAGGTGTAGTCAGGAGGTGTGTAGAAGCAGGAGTAGTACTGGCTATACAGGATACGACAGACTTGGAGTATACAACACATGAAGCAACGAAAGGTTTGGGATATCTAAATCAAACTCTTCAACAAGGAATTAAAGTTCACAGTTGTATAGCAGTAAGTGCGACTGGAGAACCATTGGGACTATTACACCAACAGACTTGGACAAGAAAGGATAGGAGTGGAAAGAAAAAAGAACGTAAGAAAAAACCGATTCAAGAAAAAGAAAGCTATCGATGGTTACAGACTCTTATTGGAGCTGAGGAAGGATTAGCCCAAAAAGCCAAGGTCATACATGTTGCAGATCGTGAAGCTGACATCTTTGAATTGTTCGCCCAAAAGCGCTGTAGTAACAGCGAATTACTGATTCGAGGAGAGTATAACCGCAGGGTCAAAGAGGAGATGGAATACCTGTTACCAATGATTGAACAAGGGTCAATCTTAGGTACAATGACTATCAACTTAGAGCGTAATCCTAAGCGTTCAGCTCGTCAAGCAACATTGCAAATCCGAGGGATGAAAGTCACTCTGGAAGTGCCTCAAAATCATCCTAAACCTCACAATCTTCAGCCAGTAGAAATTAACGTATTACTGGTAGAAGAGACTGAAAAACCGGCTGATGGCAGTCAACCGATACGTTGGTTGTTACTCACCACTTTACCCATTGACGACTTTCAACAAGCTTGGCAATGCGTGGAGTGGTATACCTATCGATGGCTCATCGAACGTTTTCACTTTACCTTAAAAAGTGGCTGTGGTGTGGAAAAACTGCAACTTCAAGCCAGAGAGCGCTTAGAAAAAGCATTGGCTACTTATAACATTCTTGCTTGGCGGCTAATGTGGTTGACTTATCAAGTTCGACTTAATCGAGATGCTTCTTGCCAAGTGGTTTTCTCTCCACAAGAATGGAAGCTCTTACGGCGTAAATTTCAACCCAAAAACCGCTCGAAAAAACCTCCTACTCTTCGTCAAGCTTTGATTTGGATTGCCAGCTTGGGTGGATTTTTGGCTCGTAGTGGAGATGGGGAACCTGGCTTGAAAACCCTCTGGCGAGGGCTTTCTACCTTCTACTATTTGTTGGAAGGTTCACAACTTGTTTCTACATCGTAGTCTCTATCACCGTTTCGACTACTTTTGCCTAATGGATAGCTTATTAAGGGGAGAGTAAGAGATAATATAGAATCTTGGGTCGATATTGGATGGGAGTAGATGTGGAGTTTATGCATCAACTCGATTTACGGCAGTGTGACTAGTGGGAATTTGTGGACATTCCTCAAGTTAGAAGCACAAACTGTAACCATTGATCTAACCGAGTATCTTATTCCTCCTGTGGAAGAATTGTTGGGTATGTTGGTATGGTTGGCAAGGGAAGTATAGATGTAATTTTACGATTGCTACTCAGAGAGGCTACGCCAAGGCACTTATTAGACTGCGCCGGTCATATTTGAAGAATCGCTACAATATAATTGTGTTCTAAGAGAGGTTTCTTGCTTGGGAGTAGACTGAGTCTCCCTGTCAAGCCTTGATCAAGAACCAATAACCAAAAACTTTCCCAAAAATCCCCTATTACTGACATGTCTCATTTCACAACCATCAAAATTCAAATTAAAAACGGCGAAATTCTGCATCAGGTATTGCAGGAGTTGGGCTATCAGGTAGAGTGTAATACCGAAGTGCGAGGATATCGACGCAATACTACAGAAGCTGAATATGTGATTAGACAAAATAACGGCTATGATTTGGGCTTCCGCCGCAATGGGGAGAATTATGAACTAGTAGCAGATTTTTGGGGGGCGAAAATTAACCAACAAAAATTGGTTAATGCTATAAGCCAAAATTATGCTCACAAAACCTTAATGGCAACGGTGCAGGAGCAAGGCTTTGATGTGGAAGAAGAAGAAACTTTAGCAGATGGTACAGTGCGAGTTGTCGTTGGACGTTGGGTCTAGTCGAAGAGACAAGGGAGACAAGGGAGACAAGGAAGACAAGGAAGACAAGGAAGACAAGGAAGACAGAGGAGATATTGACATTAACCAATTCCCAATTCCCAATTCCCAATTCCCAATTCCCGAGAAACAAACAACCAACAACCAACAACCAACAACAAATCACATCATATTCATTGGGTCTACATCAATTGTCAAACTAACATCTTTAGGGCAAAGCGATCGCAATTTTTTCACATCAAATAACTTTACAGACACATGGGGAGGAAACTTGAGCAAGATTTGCCACCGATAGCGACGGGCTATTCGCACAATGCCTGCAGGTGCTGGTCCTAGTATTTCGTAACCTGAACCCTCCTCCATTAACCAATCTGCTAAATTTTCGGCAGTATTTTCAACTATTGCTTCATCCAAAGCACTCAATCGTAAAAGAATTAGCCTGCCGTAAGGGGGATAGTTCAGTGCTGCCCGTTGCTCTAATTCTGTTTCTATGAAAGACTGATACTGGTGACCTTTTACTGCTTCGATGACTGGATGTTGGGGAGAGTAAGTTTGAATAATTACTTTACCAGGATCTTCTCCACGACCAGAACGCCCTGCTACTTGAGTCAGGGTTTGAAAAGCTCTTTCTGCGGCTCGATAATCGGCTAGATGCAGGAGTCCATCTGCGGCGACTACGCCGACTAGAGTGACTTGAGCTATATCTAGTCCTTTAGTAAGCATTTGTGTACCTACTAACAAGTCTGCTTCTCCTTGGGCAAAACGAGTAAGTAAGTTGCGGTGAGCATCTTTGTTACGGGTGGTGTCGCTATCAAATCTAATAGCACTCAATTCTGGAAACTGCCGTGCCAACTCATTGGCAACTCGCTGAGTACCAGTACCGAAGAATTTCAGATAGGGGGAGCTGCATTCAGGACAATTGCGGGGATGTACCTTGGTGTAATTGCAATAGTGACATCTGAGTAACTCTGTTGCCCCTTCGTGAGTATAGTGGTAGGACAAAGAGACATCACAGTTAGGACATTCCACCACATAGCCACAGCTACGACAAGAGACAAAAGTACTGTGTCCCCGCCTAGGGATAAATAAGATACCTTTTTGTCCTTTTTCTTTAAGCTGTTGCAGGCTCTTTTGCAAAGAACTACTAAAAATCGAGCGATTTCCTCGCTGCAACTCCTGCCGCATATCCACAATCTCCACTGGTGGCAGGGGACGGGATTGGATACGTTCTGGTAATGATAAGTAATAGTTGTTTGTTGTTTGTTGTTGGTTGTTTGTTGTTTGTGAACGGGGAATTGGGAATTGGTAAGTATCAATGTCACCCTTGTCCCCCTTGTCACCCTTGTCACCCTTGTCCCCCTTGTCCTCCCATCTCCCCATCTCCCCATCTCCCCATCTCCCCATCTCCCCATCTCCCCATCCCCCCGTCTCCCTAGTAACCCAAGTCTCCAAAGAAGGGGTTGCAGAACCTAAAATCAGGGGACAATTGTCTAATTCAGCACGCCATTGGGCAACGGTACGGGCATGGTAAGTGGGTTCTGGTTGGTCTTGCTTGAAGCTAGAATCATGTTCTTCATCGAGGATAATTAAACCTAGCTTAGGTAAGGGAGCAAAAATCGCTGAACGAGTACCAATGACTACCTGAGGATCACCAGGCAGCATTTGCCGCCAGGTATCAAAGCGCTCCCCTTCATTAAGGCCGCTGTGATAGACACAGACTTTCCTGCCAAAACGGGCACAGAAGCGGTCGGTTAGCTGTGGTGTTAGACCAATTTCCGGGACTAGGACTAGGGCAGATTTGCCTTGCTCTAATAATGGCGCGATCGCTTGTAAATATACCTCGGTTTTTCCAGAACCTGTTACTCCGTGCAACAGCACTTGGGCAAAACCCTCTAGACTGGTAATTACTTCTAAAGCATGAGTTTGAGTAGGTGTCAGTACTTTTGGTTCATCCTGATACCCTAATGAATTAGTCGAAATTCGTAATCTTTCTCTAGAAATAATGACTACATAGCCTTTCTGTTCTAAAGCTTTGATGGTTGAGGAACTTGTATTGCAAGTTTGTAATAAATCTGTCAACCACATATCACCACCGCGACGCCGCAGCACTTCCATTACTTCCTTTTGCCGTGGAGTTAGTTCTAGAGGAAGTTTATCTGTTACTAATGTCACAGCTTTCTGAACTTTGGGACGGATGGGTTTAGGTTTCTCTAAATAACTTTCTACCCAACCCCGCTTACTTAACTCTCTTAATCCCTTGCTTGCTCCTCTGACTTGGCGTCGGAGATAGAATGAACTATAGTCTTTATCTGGTTGGGCTTGCAGCAGTGCTAACAGCTGACGAGCTATTGGGCTAACCAAAGTATCTGCTTCTCTAGGGAGCTCCCCTGGACTCAGGCGAAACCGAAGCTGGGAGCGGCTTAGTAATCCGGGGGGTAATGCCCCTCTTATCACAGATATCAGGGGCGTGTAATAGTAGTGAGCAACTCGCTCTAATAATTGCCAGTAGGTTACTGAAAAAAATCCAGTGCAAACTACATCTTCTACATCTTTAATTTTAGCCAGTGGCAAATCTAGGGGAGGCGAGTCCAATAACCGAATGGCGATCGCTCCTAAATGTTGTTGGCCATAGGGTACAGTTAAAAGATCTCCAGGTTTAACTGCCAAGTCTGGTGGTAAGCGATAAGTAAGTAGCTTTTGGGCGTATGGATGTTTTTTGGTGTCTGGACAATCCACTAGAGCTTCAATCCACCGGTTGAGTTCACCACCGGATTGATAAGAACCCCCAGGCTCGGCTACCACTAGACTTGAACTGGGATTAAACATATTGTGAACCCTGCTGATCCAAAATTACGCCAGATTTTTGGAGGTTATGACTGCAAATAAGTTAATTGTAGCTTTATTCAGTAACCTGGTGGTGCAAATTTTTTCTTGGGAGTGCCTCCTAAATTTAGGTAAGCTAGCTACTTTATCACTATCGGTAGATAGAAAATACTATAATAGTATGAGATTGTGTTAGCATAGCAATTTCAGTCTCCTAAAGTAAGATAAGTGAGAATAATCAGCAGTGATCCGGCTCACAGTTTAGGTTCAGTAAATAATGCAGCCTGGGGGAAACAAGTGACCAGCTAAACAAGGTTAAAAAGTTTAATGTAAAAACTGTCTTCCCTCAGTAGTTTCTGCCTTCTTGCACTAGGTTTATGTAGATTTATTGCTGTCTAATGTAAAAAATCCAAATCAGTTTCCGTTGTGAAGCAAGCTTTCTGGTTATCCTTAACGTAGCTTGTGTCTTTCCTGATTAGCTTTTGTTTGATCCATAGAGTACATTCACTAATTTGGTTTAAAGTTTTGTATCCAAGTAACTAGCCAAATTGCTTAAGTTTCCTTTAAGATCAATATTTCCCCATGCTCAAAGTTGTAGGTTATTTTTTAAAGAGTTGATATCCTTCGCTCTGACCACTTTACTATTCTTCACTTTTGGCGGTGTTCTCAGCCCCTGTAGGTCTAGTTCAGATCCTACTTGCCTAGATTGTAGAGAAACCCTCCCTGCTCAACCTTTTGACCATTAAGGTGAGTTTCATCTTTGAAGAATTAATCATTAGGGAAAGTTCAATATCATTGTTTACTTTTTTACTCCCTTTTCCACACGAAGCAACCTGTTCATAAGTTTTCATACAATTCCCACTCAAAACACTCTATGAATATCTCCCAATTAAACCCAACTGATTCTTTCAAATCTACTGAAGAGATCAATTTTTCTACACCTGACTTGATAGAAGCAGATGTTAACGATTTGAATCTAGTAGCAGTAGAATTTTCTGACTCAGAGGAGGAACTGGCGGTAACTCGTTCCTACGGATACCGTAAGACAAACTCTGATGACAATGTGGGAGCATTTTTTAAGGAAATGGCCCGTTACCCACTGCTCAAGCCAGAAGAAGAAGTAGAGTTGGCTCATCGTGTCAAGTTTTTAGTAACTATAGATAGACTGCAAACAAAATTACAGGATGAACTAAGGCGCAAGCCAACCAAAGCGGAACTTGCTCAAGCAGCTAATTTTACAGAAAGTCAGTTAGCTTATCGCCTCTATCAGGGACGTATCGCCAAACGCAAAATGATTCGTTCTAACTTGCGCTTGGTAGTATCAATTGCCAAAAGGTATCTAAATCGGGGAGTACCTTTCCTAGATCTCATTCAAGAAGGTGCATTGGGACTAAATCGCGCAGCAGAAAAGTTTGATCCAGAAAAAGGTTATAAGTTCTCCACTTATGCTTACTGGTGGATTCGTCAAGCAATTACCCGCACCATTGCTAACGATGCTCGCACGATTCGCTTACCAATCCATATTGTTGAGAAGCTCAATAAACTCAAAAAGGCTCAGCGAGAGCTCAAGCAAAGACTGCAACGCAATCCGACGGAATTGGAACTAGCTGAAGCTTTGGAAATGAACCGTAGCAGTTTGCGTAATTTACTACAACTGCGCAGACGCTCCCTTTCTCTTAACCATCGAGTTGGTAAAGGAGAAGATACGGAACTAGTAGATTTGCTAGAAGACAATGAGCTACGGTTGCCGGAAGAGGAAATGAATGAAACTATGATGCGCCAGGAGATTTGGGATGTCTTGAGTGATGTCCTGACGGAGAGAGAAAAAGATGTCATCTCTCTGCGCTACGGTTTAGCTAGTAGTGAACCCTTTACTCTGGAAGAGGTAGGCGGTATGTTCAATCTTTCCCGTGAGCGAGTGCGTCAGATTCAAAGCAAGGCTATGCGCAAGCTGCGCCGTCCCCAAGTTGCTCGACGCTTGAAAGGTTGGTTGAATTAGTTTGTTGTTGGTTTTTGGTTTTTGGTTGTTAGTTATTTGTAGATGACAAATGACGAATTAACAAAAAATTTTTCAACACAAACCCATCTATAATATATGGGATGTATGTAGAGATGCGCCCGCCTTAGAAGATCATAGGGCTGTTGGCATGTCTCTACATTGTGTCAACAGTAGCCTCCGTCCCAATCAAGAATAATAGATGATTCTGCAAACAGAGTATCACCAGCGTCGTGAGCAATTGATGGCAAAAATAGGTAAAGGAACTGCCATCTTTCATAGTGCCCCAGCTGCTGTTATGCATAATGATGTCGAGTACAATTTTCGACAAGACAGTGACTTCTACTACCTGACAGGTTTCAATGAAGCAAAAGCCATAGCAGTGCTAGCACCTCATCACGAAGAGCACCGCTTTGTGCTATTTGTTCAACCGAAGGAATGGGAGAAAGAAGTTTGGTCTGGTTATCGGACTGGTGTAGAAGCTGCCAAGGAAAAATATGGTGCAGATGAAGCTTATCCCATCACAGAGTTAGATGAAAAGTTGCCTCAGTATTTAGAAAAGGCAGAACGTCTGTACTATCATATGGGACGCGATCGCAATTTCAACAATGTGGTGATTAAGCATTGGCAACAGATGATGGCAGGTTATCCCAAGCGTGGTACCGGCCCCATGGCGTTAGAATCGACAAATACTGTACTCCACCCTATGCGACAACTCAAAAGTCCAGGGGAGTTGGAGATGATGCGTCAAGCCATAGCCATCTCTGTAAAAGCTCACAACCATGCCAGGGAGTTCGCTCAACCAGGAATTTATGAGTATCAGGTACAAGCAGAGATAGAACATATTTTCCGACAACATGGTGCTCTTGGACCAGCTTATCCCTCAATTGTTGCCTCCGGTGCAAATAGCTGCGTACTGCACTACATTGAGAATAATCGGCAGATGCAGGATCAAGACTTACTATTAATTGATGCCGGTTGTTCCTATGGATATTACAATGCTGATATTACCCGTACCTTCCCTGTAGGAGAAAACTTTACTCAGGAGCAAGAAATCCTGTACGAAATTGTTTTAGAGGCACAGTTAGAAGCGATTGCACAAGTTAAACCCGGTAATCCTTATAATCAGTTTCACGACACCGCAGTGCGAGTGATAGTTGAAGGTTTGATGGATTTAGGAATCCTAGCAGGAGATATCGAGGAGATTATTAAAGAAGAGAAGTACAAACCCTACTATATGCATCGTACTGGTCACTGGCTAGGTTTAGATGTTCATGACTGTGGAATTTACAAACAAGGGGAAAATCCTTTTAATTTACAACCCAATCATGTGGTAACAGTAGAACCAGGAATTTATATTGGACCTGAAACTAAGCCTGTCGAAGGACAACCAGAAATTGATAAGCGTTGGCGGGGTATTGGTATTCGGATTGAGGATGATGTGTTGGTTACATCTTCAGGTAATGAAGTGCTCACCGCTGGTGTGCCGAAATTGGTGGCAGATTTGGAGAGGTGAATAATTGGGTGTGGGGAGTGTGAATAGGTAGGGTTTGCTGAATGAGTAATGAGTAATGAGTAATGAGTAAGAAGGAATGAAGCATTTATCGAGAGTTTTGAGCACTGGCATCCCCCAAGGTTACTCAGGGATTTCCCCTGAAGGTGCAAGGAAATTGAACCACTCATATGCAATTTCCACAGCACTTATTTCGATAAAAAATGCTTAAAACCCAAGTATCGTATAGCTTTCACACTTATACAGCAAGCCCTATGTAGGTTGGGTGTAGCTTTCTTCGTAAACCAACAGAGTCGCGTATTTCGTTGGATTTCACTTTGCTTCCACCCAACCTAAGCCAAGATACCAACGAAATTGCTGATTATTTCACTACCATAGGACTTACGCACCAAGGCTAAATGTAGGGATAATTCATGAATTATCCTACATTGAGTGTCATATAGGATAATTTGCGTAAGTCCTGTACCAGTAATATTACTGAAAGATGGATGTTTCATCTTCTGTCGTATTCATATCAAACCCGGTTATTTATTTACCACTAAAGCACAGAAAAATCATCAATCCAACCCCGTTGCACAAATAAAGGCAACAAAGAACTCACATCCGTTCCCTCCGCTAATTGTTCGCAAACTTCTTCAAAAGGATGATTACTTTGAAAGGCTTTCAATAACTCCCATTCTGGAGCACTTGGCAAATCAATATGCATATCGTAACCCTTGCGCCAGAGGAATATTTTTACTCCACCTTCAGCTAAACTGACTGTCAGATCACCTTGATAGTCAGCTTGATTCACTTGCCAAATTCGATGTATAGGATAAGCCGACTCTAACAGGACGCTATTTTTAGGCAAGTAAAAAATTAGCTCTCCCCATCTTTCCTGAGGTACTTCAGCCAATCTCTGTAAGTCTAATCCCGTGGTATCTTCACCAATAAAAACTCGATGCCAGAACCATTCTAGCCGAGCAACATCTGGCAGATAGGGTAGATTAGCTACAGGTTCAAAGTCAGCGAGGAAATCGGGAAATTGTTCGCCATAATCTCCTAAATCTGGGGAAAAGCAAGGAAACTGACTAATAAATTGGGCACTAGTTGCTTCAAAAAACTTTTCTCCCACTAACTGAGAGCAAACTGGATAGATTGACTTTAAGGTTTGAGTCAAATTGCCAACTACATTACCTCGATAAACGGCTAAGCCTTCGGCTGGGGTTAAGTTTCTTGCTGCTTTGATATGCTTGCTTAGCTCTTCGATGCTGGCAGAGTCTTTTTCCCAAACAGCCTGGTAGAATAAATTTTGCAGAGCGATCGCTTCCATTAACGTAAGCTGTTGTGTATTTAAACTTTATATAGCAATTCTCGCATTCGTGAGGTACATATCCCATTCCCTATGCCCCATTCCCTATTCCCTTTTAACTTACTTTTTCTAAAAACTGCTCAGCCTTATTTGCTTCTGCCATTAGTACTTCAAAACTAGGAATATCAGTATCCCATTCTATCAGAGTTGGAACGGCTCCAAACCTGGTCAATGCTTCTTCATACAGTTGCCACACTGGGGGATGTACAGGATAGCCATGAGTATCCAAAAGATAATTCTCTTTTTCCTCATAACCAGCTAAGTGAATTTCCTTGACTCTGGTTGCTGGGATGTTATCTAGGTAAGTAAGGGGGTCAAATCCACTATTGATAGCATTGACATAAACATTATTGATATCTAGCAACAAGTAACAGTCAGTTTTGTGGACTAATCTGGTGATAAACTCCCATTCCGTCATAGTGGAGTCGGTAAAAGTGATATAGGGAGAGGGATTTTCAATTAAAATAGGTCTATCTAAAAATTCCTGTACTTGCAAAATGCGGGATACCACATTATCCATTACCTCTTCTGTATAGACCAGTGGAATCAAATCGTTCAGATAATGTCCATTAATCGAGATCCAAGATAGATGATCAGAAACCCAATCTGGTTCAATTCTGGCAGCTAGTTTTTTTAAGCGAATTAAATAATCTTGATTCAAGGGGTCTGTTGAACCCAGAGACATGCCTACCCCATGTAAGTTAATAGGATAGTCTTGCCGAATTTTTTCTAAATGGTATAAGGGTAAGCCACCATCCCCAAAATAGTTATCTGATATAACCTCAAACCAATTAACTTGAGGCTTGTGAGTGATAATATATTGATAGTGGAGCGATCGCAAGCCAATGCCAGCACCTTTAACTGATGTCGGTAGTTGCTGTTGGTTGGCATCAACTTCTACTGCTTGAGATGGCAATTCCGTTTTCATTATTACTTGTTTGAACAACGCCACTTCAATAAATTTAACCTCACAATCCCCCGGGTCACTCAAAACAAAGCATCCTCTGGCTTCCCCCTTAATAAGGGGGACGGGAGGGGGATCTCCAAGGGGGATTGACAGATGCGATAACTGTTAGATCTCCTTAATTCGGTTCTTCCTCTTCAGTTACTACTCTGCCATTGACAATCTTCTCGCAAGTTCCTTCAGGAACATAAATCCACTCATTCGCATCGCCATCTTTTTCTGCCCCACCTGAACAACTATGGTCGTTGGCACCACAATCATTCATACCAGCTTTAACGATGCCAGCACATTTTTCCATACCTTCTTGTCCAGCTATAGCTTCGCTATTATTAGCTACCACACCGATGGTAGCAGCTAAAACTCCTGTTAATGCGGTAGCTACGACTACCTTTGTTCTGACCTTTTTCATTGTTTTTGCCTTATCCTGAACTGGGACGCAGATATATTACAATGTATGGATAAATTGTACAAGACGGATGGCGTTGAGCGGGTTTTGAGCGGAGTATTTGGGTAAAATGGTCTAGATTATCTCTAAACTCGTCTCTACAATAGGTTAATCAATTTACATTGATGGTGTTGGGCGGGTTTTGAGCGGAGTATTTGGGTAAAATGGTCTAGATTATCTCTAAACTCGTCCCTACAATATGTTAATTGATTTACATTGATGGTGTTGGGCGGGTTTTGAGCGGAGTATTTGGGTAAAATGGCCTAGATTATCTCTAAACTCGTCCCTACAATATGTTAATTGATTTACATTGATGGTGTTGGGCGGGTTTTGAGCGGAGTATTTGGGTAAAATGGTCTAGATTATCTCTAAACTCGTCCCTACAATATGTTAATTGATTTACATTGATGGTGTTGGGCGGGTTTTGAGCGGAGTATTTGGGTAAAATGG
>JAAHFP010000046.1:11888-20254 GCA_010672925.1 Symploca sp. SIO1C2
GCGGGTTTTGAGCGGAGTATTTGGGTAAAATGGTCTAGATTATCTCTAAACTCGTCCCTACAATATGTTAATTGATTTACATTGATGGTGTTGGGCGGGTTTTGAGCGGAGTATTTGGGTAAAATGGTCTAGATTATCTCTAAACTCGTCCCTACAATATGTTAATTGATTTACATTGATGGTGTTGGGCGGGTTTTGAGCGGAGTATTTGGGTAAAATGGTCTAGATTATCTCTAAACCCGCCCCTACAATAGGTTAATCAATTTACATTGAACGCAATTCTAAATTCTAAATTCTAAATTCTTAATTTTTGATTTGGGCCATCATTGCTTTTTCATCCCAGTAAGAAGATACCTGCTGAATCTTACCAGCTTCATTTATTTCAAAAACACTGATACCTTCAGTAGTTCCTTGTCGTCCATTCTTGCCTAATCCCCGCATCGTCCACTTGACTGCTGCACCATTTCCCGCAATAAAAGTATGGTCTTGTGAGAGTTCGAGTTTTTCAAATACCATAGATAACAGTCCAAAGAATCTCTGAAAATCTTCCTTAGTTTTCGGTGTGTCTCCTACTGGATCATTAATTACTGCATCGTCAGCAAAGTTTTCAATCCAACCTACTGGATTCATTGCTTGCATCTCGGTGAAGTAAGCTGTAACTAGTTTTTCGATAATTTCTGTTGACATGGTTAATTGATAAGGTTGAATGGATAATAGATAATTGGTAATTGGTGGAACAGGCTTCTAGCCTGTCTCAATGTTAATCACAACTCTCACAACTGTAACTGAAAATTGTGGAACAGGCTTCTAGCCTGTCTCAATGTTAATCACAACTCTCACAACTGTACCTGAAAATTGTGGAACAGGCTTCTAGCCTGTCTCAATGTTAATCACGACTCTCACAACTGTAACTAAAAATTGTGGCATAGGCTTCCAGACTGTCTCGATTTTGTAATATTTGTAATGCCATAGTCTCACTAGCAAATATTGTACAATAGATTAAGTAGCTCTTAGCATTGATGCCGTTATGCCCCAAACACACATCAGATTTGATTGGGCAATTAAAAAATTACTCAGAAACAAAGCTAATCATGTAGTTTTGGCAGGTTTCCTCAGCGAGTTATTGGGGAAACAAGTCAAGATACAATCAATACTCGAAAGTGAAAGCAATCAACAGGCAGAGGATGATAAGCTCAATCGAGTCGATATTCTGGCGGAAAATGACCAGGGTGAATTGATTCTCATTGAAGTGCAAAACTCTACAGAGCAAGATTATTTTCATCGGATGCTCTACGGTACAGCGAAATTGATTACGGAATTTCTGGAAAAAGGAGACCCTTACAGTAAGGTTAAAAAAGTCTATTCGGTGAATGTCGTCTATTTTCCCTTAGGACAGGGGGATGATTACATTTACCAAGGAAAATTAGATTTTAATGCTCTGCACTTAGAAGATAAATTAGGACTATCTGTAAACCAGAAGAAGCTGTTTAATATCAAAGAAGTATCAGAGATTTTCCCAGAGTATTATGTGATCAAAGTCAACAACTTTAACGACGTAGCCAAGAATGCCCTGGATGAATGGATATATTTCCTGAAAAAAAGCCAAATCAAAGAGGAGTTTAAAGCCCAAGGCTTAGCGGAAGCGAAGGAAAATTTACTAGTAGATAGCTTGACTGAAGAAGAAAGAGCAAACTACGTGAGATTTATGGAGAATAGGCGCTATGAAATCAGTATAATCGAAGGATCCCGATCAGAAGGCAGAATAGAAGGTCGAGAAGAAGGCCGATTGGAAGGTCGAGAAGAAGGCAGAATAGAAGGTCGAGAAGAAGGCCGATTGGAAGGTCGAGAAGAAGGCAGAATAGAAGGTCGAGAAGAGGGAATATTGGAGGAAAAGGTTAATATTGCTAGAACATTCAAACTCAAAGGAATAGATATTGAGACAATTGCAGAAGCCACAGGATTGACTAGAGAACAGATTGAGAAACTCTAACGGGGTTGGGCGTAGCATTTGGATCGGTATACCTGAGTATATGTACTTAACTTATCGCCCAAATGCTACGCCCCTACAGTTATCACCTAAATGCTAGACCCCTACAGTCTCTACAGTTTCTCACTTTGAAGATTTGTAACAAAATATCCCCTATTTCCTTCACTCAACTGCATAACTCGATTCTTGCTTCCCTATTAACCCTACAGAGGGACAAATAATTCTCTTTCTAGCAAAACTCGACAACTGTAGAATCTGAGGGAAACAAGCATGAATCGTAATTTGCCCACGATTATTAATGGTACGACAGAAGATGACATCCTGGAAGGAACTCTAGGAATTGATAAAATCGTCGGTTTCGGAGGTAATGATCAACTCCGAGGATACAAGGGACACGATTTTCTGTTTGGAGGTGCTGGTAATGATATCCTTCATGGAGGTTTAGGAGATGATTTTCTGTTGGGAGAGACGGGAAATGATCGTCTCTTTGGGGATGATGGCAGCGATAACCTCGATGGCGGTGCGGGAAATGATCGTCTTGATGGAGGTGATGGTAGTGATACCCTCTTTGGTGGCGAGGGGAGAGATAACCTTTTTGGTGGTGCTGGTGCAGATTACTTCAACGGTGGTGCTGGTATTGATACTGTTCACTTTACTAATGATAAGTTTGCCGTCAATGCTGACTTGAGTCAAAATCGTGCCACCTATATTAATGATGCAGGGGTGGAAGTAGTTGAAACTTTGATTAATGTCGAAAACCTAGTGGGAACTGCTTTCGATGATAGGCTAATCGGTGATGATGGCAATAATTGGCTAAACGGGAATGGTGGTGTAGATTACTTCGATGGTGGTGAAGGTACTGATACTGTTAACTTTACTCATGAAAACTTTGGTATCAATGTTGATTTGAGTCAGAGTCGTGCCACTTACATTAGTGATGCCGGGGTGGAAGTAGCCGAGACTTTGATTAATATCGAGAACCTAGTGGGAACTTCTTTCAATGACAGGCTAATCGGTGATGATGGCAATAATGTATTGTATGGGAGCGCTGGTATCGATTACTTCGATGGCGGAGAAGGTATTGATACTGTCCATTTTATTTATGAGAAATTTGCCATTAATGCTGACTTGAGTCGAAATCGTGCCACCTATACTAATGATGTTGGAGTCGAAGTAGTCGAGACTTTGGTTAACATCGAAAACCTAGTGGGAAGTAATTTTGATGACAGGCTAATCGGTGATGATGGCAATAATCAGCTGCGGGGGAATGGTGGGGCTGATTACTTCGATGGTGGTGCGGGTATTGATAGTGTTAGCTTTGTTTATGAAGAGTTTGCCATCATCGCTGATTTGAGTCAAAGTCGTGCCACCTATACTAATGATGTTGGAGTCGAAGTAGTTGAGACTTTAATTAATATCGAAAATCTAGGGGGAACTGCTTTCGATGACGTACTAATTGGTGATAGTAGCAATAATCGGCTACAGGGAAATGGTGGTGCTGATTACTTTGATGGTGGTGAAGGGATTGATACTGTTGTCTTTAATGAAAACTTTGCCATTACTGCTGACTTGAGTCAAAGTCGTGCCACTTATACTAATGATGCGGTCGTCGAAGTAGTCGAAACTTTGATTAACATTGAAAATTTAGGGGGAACTGCCTTTGATGATATACTCATTGGTGATGATGGCAGTAATGGCTTAAATGGTTCAAAAGGAGATGACTTGCTGACTGGCGGTGCTGGTGCAGATAAGTTTAACTTCAGCTTTTTCGACCAAGGAATTGATACTATTACTGACTTTAACTCTACTCAAGGAGACAGAATTCAAATATCTGCCAGTGGTTTCGGTGGTGGACTCACCCTAGGTATGCTGGATGCTGAAGAGTTTACCATCGGTTCGGCGGCAACAAGGGCAAGCGATCGCTTTATCTATAACGATACCACCGGTGCTTTATTTTTTGACCCTGATGGTACAGGAACTTTGGCACAAGTGCAATTTGCCGAACTCTCCGGTGGATTTGCTCTCACCAACAGTGATATTTTCGTTGTTTAAAGCACCGATTCATTAACCAAAATTACGTGTAGGGGCAAAGCATTCGGGGGATAATTTATCCCTCAAGTCCCAAGTTGTTCTCTCCGAATGCTTCGCCCTCAGATATTAACCCATTCCATCAACATCTCAAGATTAGCAATTGCTAAGGCAATGATTTTAACCGTAACGTGGTGCGTTACGCTGCGCTAACACACCCTACGATAGGTACATTTATAATACCAAATCCGGTTACAACAGAGCCGTTTTGAGCAAATCGTGAAATCCCTGTAGAGACGCGCCATGGCGCGTCTCTACAATGTGGGCATAGCGGGTATATCGATACCGGATTTGGTATAATATGGGCATGAGCCCGTGCTTTAATGAGTGTCATTAGAAGTCGGGAATCTATTTCCTTTGCTTAAATTGCTTCAAGATCGAATAACCACCGGAATTATCATTGTCGGTGAAGTTATTGACTTCTTCCCCTGTACCTCGAACTCGCTGTATAACTGAGCGCCTTTCATCAAGACAATCGTCTATTTGTTTAGCAAACTTACGATTATCAACCAGTAAATTGGCAGCGGTATCTGCTTCTATCCTAATAACTTTGAGATCATCCAGGGCACTGATGGAGAGGGCACTAGGTTTGTCGGACATAAATACCGATTCACCAAAAAAGTCACCGTTGGCAATCCGAGCCACTTCTTGTGGAATACCATTAATATCTTTGATGGTAAGTTTGGCATGACCATTTTGAATAATATAGAGTCCCCCAACAAATTCTCCTTCCTGAATAATCTGTTCTTCTTTACCGTAGTATTCTATTGTTGAATCTAGGGCTAGTCTGTCCAGCACTTTGATACTCAAAGAAGTAAAATAAGGGAGGGACTGAAAATATTCGGTAATTTCTTCGTGAGTCTGTTCTAACTTTGGTTCATTAATAGATGCATGATAGATATGGTTAGTCGGATAAGGGGAAAGGCTAAGACCTCGGCGTTGAGCTGAGTAATAGAGGCGAGTTTTGAAATCACTGCGAGCCTGATAGGTACTCATAAAGTCTTTTGCCATAAACATCACCTTGTAGCTGATGGAAAAATCGTCAAAAGAACCTGTGGAGATAATCTTAAATCCCTTTTCTAAGTCTGTGCCTTGGGTTTCCAATAGAACTTGTTGAAGAAGTTGTTTAACACGATTGGGTGGATCATCATTGGAAAAAGACACTTCAATCCAGACACCTTGTGCTGCATCTGGCAAAGAATAGTTGAGAATTCGCTCTTTACCTAAAGCTCCATTGGGGATAATCACGACATTTCCTTCGACAGTTTTCAAGCGTACAGAGCGCCAATTCATGTCTATAACTTGACCATTGATATCTCCCAATTGCAACCAATCGCCTTTCTTAAAAGGACTATCAGCAAGTAACAAAAATCCAGAAACCAGGTTACTAAGGGTATCTTGTAAAGCTAAAGCAATAACCAGGGAACCAATACCAAATGCCTGAGCCGCTTTACTAATGTCAACTTTCCATACCTCGGCGAGAGCATAACCCACAAGAACTAAAATTACCGCAGCACGGATCACTTGAAAGAAGAGATTAGCAACAGGGATCTGCCAAGGGTAATATTTTTCATCAAGAGTTAGCACAACCCTTAGCAAAGACAAAGTAGTATAAATAATTGCGATCCAGAGGACTGTTTCCAGAACTTGTAGGAAGACTACTAACTCTTTCCATCCCAGAATTTGCTCAAAAATCAATAGAAGAATTAAAGGAGGCAAGACAAAGTATTGGAGATTACGCACAAAGGTTGCGAAGGGATGCTCTCTTCGCTTTAAAGAGTCTCCGAGTTGTCCCAATACAATGGTTAGTATGGGGAATCCGAAGATCAAAACAGCCCCCCAAATCAATAGGGATTGGTTCATCTTGCCCCCAGTTGCTTAGTGTAACTTTTTATTAACTGAATTGTTTTAAGATTGAACTACCGCTAAGACTACCATTATCGCTGACATTTTTGGCTAATCGATCTATTTGTTTTTGAACTCGTCCGATAGCTTTCCGCCGCTCATCAAGGGACTCATCTATTTGTTTGGCAAACTTAGGATTTTCTAGGAGTAAATTGGCTGCTGCATCGGCTCCAATCTTAATCAGTTGCAAATCCCCCAGGGCAGTAACTGATACTACACTGGGTCTACCTGACATAAATACTGACTCCCCAAAAAAGTCACCATTAGCAATCCGAGTTACCTCTTGTTCACTACCTGTGGTGTCTTTGAGGGTGAGTTTAGCGTTACCGTTTTGAATAATGTAAAATCCTTTAACAAATTCTCCTTCTTGAATAATCTTTTCTCCAGTGCCGTAGTATTCCAATGTTGTATTTTGAACTAGCTTGGTGATCACTTGGGAACTCACAGAGAGGAAATAGGGAAGCGACAAAAAGTACTCTACGAGTTGCTGCTGATATTCTGGCTTACTCTTCCTTTCATCTAGTTCTGTAAAATCCATAACGTATTGATATTCCATTGGGTAAGGTATAGTCAGCCCCTTTCGCTTAGCTGCATAATACAGGCGGGTTCTTAGCTCACGGGCAACTCTAAATTTAGGCCAATAGCCTTCAGCAGAAAACCAAACTATGTAGGAAATAGAAAAATCATTGAAGGATTTTAAAACAACATACACAGGTCCAACTGTACCTGTAATTTGCTCGTAAATTTCTTCCACAACTTGCTTAACAAGGTTAGGCGAATCATTTCGAGAAAAGCTTATTGTGAAATAATAGCCTGATGTAGCTGTAGGCTGGTTATAGTTCAGAATATTCTGCTTACCCAAACTACCGTTAGGAATAACCAAGAGGTCTTCTTCCCAGGTGAGCAGGCGCACAGCACGCCAGTTCATATCCAGGACTTGACCTTGGATATCCCCAATCTTAATCCAGTCTCCTTTTTTGAAGGGGCTATCGGCGAGTAATAAGAACCCAGAAACCAGGTTACTCAATGTATCCTGTAGAGCCAAAGCAATAACTAGTGAACCGACTCCCAAGGCAGCAGCAGCTTGACTTAAATCGATGTTCCAAATATTGGCAATTATATAAGCAACAATGCCTAAAACCACAGAAGCGCGAACCACTTGGAATAACAGATTTGGTACTGCAATCTGCCAAAAGTATTCTTTTTGGCCGGGAGTAAGTAGAGCTTTGAGCAAGGAAAGGGAGGTGTAAATAATCGCAATTCCCAATAAGGTTTCTAGGATTTGTAAACTAATTCCTCCCTCTTGGACGCCCAAGATTTTCCGAACAATAGCTAAAATACTCAGGGGTGGCAAGACGAATCTTTGAAGTTGCTGGAGAAATGGTGCTAGAGGATGTTCTCGTCGCCGCAAAGATTCTCCAACTTGCCCGATAATAATGGTTAATATGGGGAATCCGAAAATTAAAATACATCCCCAAACCAAAAGTGATTGATTCATTTTAGGTGGTAGGTGCTAGGTGGTAGGTGCTAGGTGGTAGGTGTTAGGTTGTAGGTGGTAGGTGTTAGGTGTTAGGTGTTAGGTTGTAGGTGGTAGGTAGTAGGTGGTAGGTGTTAGGTGGTAGATGTTAGGTATTAGGTGTTAGGTGTTAGATTTTTAAGTTATTTATCTAGATGTTGAAACTCTCCCAATTCCCAATTCCCAATTCCCAATTCCCAATTCCCAATTCTCAATTCTCAATTGCAACTCCACTATTATTAGCAGTATCCTGAGGGATTGAAGCTTTGTGATCGCGGCTGTAGCTATCAAATAAGCTAGAGGTTGGATTAGTTAAGAGCCAGGTTGCCAAGGTTTGATTGATTTCTGGCAATTCTATATCTGGACCAGGGTCGAAATTATATAAACCTTCTAGACGTTCATAAACTTCCTGGGTTACCAGAATTGTACCGGGTACTGCATTCAATTGCAGGAAGTCGGCAATACTTACCGTCTCACCCCAGACATCATAAGAAAACTTGTCAGTTCCCAAAACTGCTGCCGTAACTGGACCGTCATCAATCCCCATACTGATACGCAACTGAGTTTTATGCTCATTGTTGAACCGCTGGGTAATGGCGAACATATCTACCGAGAATGCCATCACCCGCTTGGTACTATCCAAACGCTGTTTAGCTACTCCACAGGCCGCAATATAGAGATCCCCATTGGTTTTGATCTTACCAACTTCGTGAGCGATCGCTGAGCGGTCAAAGGCACTAATCAATTCACTGAGTAAGGTCGCAACTTCCTTGACGTCTTTTTCCTTGATTTTATCCAAGCCTTCAAGACGAGCAAACATGACTGTTGCTAGTTTGACATTATCGGCAATATGAGGTTCCCCTTGTTTGA
>JAAHFP010000046.1:20354-44459 GCA_010672925.1 Symploca sp. SIO1C2
AATTCACTGAGTAAGGTCGCAACTTCCTTGACGTCTTTTTCCTTGATTTTATCCAAGCCTTCAAGACGAGCAAACATGACTGTTGCTAGTTTGACATTATCGGCAATATGAGGTTCCCCTTGTTTGAGTCGTTCTACTACGGTATCCGGTAAGATATTCAGCAGCAGCGCGTCATTCTCACGATTTTTTTGTTCGAGGGATTGAGAGAGTTGGCGCATTCTCTCCACTGTTTGGTTGAATTTTGCTGTTGCTTCGCCAAATTCATCCTTAGATTCTGATTGGAGTTCCACATCAAGTTCTCCTTCTCCTACCCGACGCAATCCTTCAATCAGTTTACTAAAAGGTTTGAGGAAGCTAGAGGCTACTAACGAAGCAATCCAAGTTATCGTAACAACAACGATAGTTGTCAGGATAAAGATGTATACCTTTAGCGCAGTCACTGGTTTATAGGCTTCTGCCACATCTATTTCTGAGAGCAGCACCCAATCAAGTCCCTTGATTTGCAGCGGTGCATAGGAACTCAAAACCGGTATACCCCGATAATCGTCAATAATTCCAGTGCCTTCCTTGGTTTTAAGAGCTGCTTCTGAAGCTTCGGTATTGACCACCTGCAACAGAATCGAGGTATTAAACTCCTTGATTGAACGGATGTTCTCTTCTGGTGTTTTGGTACTAGCTAAAACTTTGAGGTACTCTTGGGGGTCTTCAATCAGGAAACGAGAATTGGAACGCATCAGCAAATCTCTGCCTACGAGGTAAGTTTCCCCGCTTTCCCCTAATCCCACTTGCTCCCATTCTTGGTTAGCTGTCATAATTGAGTCCAACTCATCCACCGGGAGTTGTACTGCTAAAATTCCTACAATATTGGAACCATCGTAAATGGGAGCCCCCAGGAAAGCTGCTGGAGCACCATAAGAGGGGCGATAAAAGTCAAAATCCACGATTTGAACAGTGCGGCGCTCAGCATTTTTTCTCACCAATTCTGTAATTGCAGCTAGGTTACTATGCTGATAAGGTCCAACATTGAGGCTAGTGCCATAGTCAGTTTCCTTGAAAACTGAGTAAACAATTTCTCCTGAGTCAAAATCGATGAGAAACAAGTCGTAGTAGCCAAATTTTTCAATTATATGCCGAAAAATCTCTTGATATTTAGCATGAACCCTACTGTAACCAGTACCATCTTTGGCGTCAATTAATTTGTCCTTTTCTCCTACTGGATTAGGATTGTTTGCTATGTATTGATATTGAAGATATTTAGCTGCTTTACTTGCCGGAATGTAGGTTCCTGGGTTAAGTTCTCCTGATACCGCTTTGGAGAGTCTGGGGAAAAATTCTTTGGTATAGTATCCCTCGAGGGCTTTGTTCCATTCATCAGGGCTACCCTGGTTGTTGGTTGGCTCTGGGGGAGTATCTTGGTTCTCAGCTTGCTCCTCCTGTAGAAAAGCATCCGGGCCGTTGAGTTGATCGAATTCTCGGTTAAACTCAGTCATTGCTTCAATCACCATGCGGTCTTCACTCAGAGTTTCCACATGGTTTCTCAAATTCTCGAAGAATGACTCTACCTGATTTGCCCTAGCATAACGAATACTAGTTAACTGATTGCGGATGGTATTGCGGAGATTAGTTCTTGCTCTCTCCCAACTGAGGAAACTGACAACTACGATTGAACCCAAACTTACTCCCACTAGTATCAGCATCAGCTTGGATTTAACGTTAAAGCGTTTGCTTACTCTCTTAAACATTGATGCTTGTATTTTTGATTTACAAAAGTGTTTTACTTGGTACCTCTATCAAGCAATGACCGTAAATTCTCAGCTTACAGGTAAGCTTGATCGAGCTTCTGAGAAAAGACGAGCTATAAATGTTAGGGATTCATAACAATTAGTAGAGGATGTTTCCAATGTGGGTTTAGTTATTTGGGCAATCTGCCGCCAAAATTCCGCCACCAGAAACAGACTCTAAGATCTTCAAGATGCCTGAAAAGTCCTTCAACCATCCTAGTTGCAGTAACTTGATCCGGTTCTTCTGGCAGAATATCAGCTAATGTTAGCATAGAATTCCCTGAGCAAACTCTTCAAATAATTAGATCTTTTGCAACCCCCCTTAGTCCTCCCTTGGAAAGAGAGGAAATAGCTCCCTCTTTTTGGTAAGGGGTGGGGTGGGGTTAAAGATATTTTGTTAAGAAGTCTACTAGATGTTGATTTCTTAACGCTCTATGAGTTCTGCTCAGTCTTATTTGGTGCCAACTAACCAATCCAGAAATGTGAGTGTTAAGTTTGAGGTTAAGAAAAAGTTATGTGTTGGGAAAATTTTTCTCATGCTCAATTCTCCATTCCCTAATTTCTTAAAAATCTAGGAAGAGTAATTTCACCTTTGGAGAGCATTATCCTGAAGGATTGGAACTTGCAGTTCCTTGCTGTAGCTATCAAATAAACTAGGGGTGGGATTACTTAAGAGCCAGGTTGCCAAAGTTTGATTGATTTCTGGCAATTCTATATCTGGACCAGGGTCGAAATTATATAAACCTTCCAAGCATTCGTAAACTTCTGTGGTTACCAGAATCGTACCAGGCACTGCATGCAATTGCAGGAAATCGGCAATACTTACCGTCTCACTCCAAACATCATAGGAAAACTTCTCAGTTCCCAGAACTGCTGCCGTAACTGGACCGTCATCAATCCCCATACTGATACGCAACTGAGTCTTATGCTCATTATTGAAACTCTGTAGAATCGCAAACATATCTACCGAGAATGCCATCACCCGCTTGGTACTATCCAAACGCTGTTTAGCTACTCCACAGGCCGCAATATAGAGATCTCCATTGGTTTTGATCTTACCAACTTCGTGAGCGATCGCTGAGCGGTCAAAGGCACTAATTAATTCACTGAGTAAGGTCGCAACTTCCTTGACGTCTTTTTCCTTGATTTTATCCAAGCCTTCAAGACGAGCAAACATGACTGTTGCTAGTTTGACATTATCGGCAATATGAGGTTCCCCTTGTTTGAGTCGTTCTACTACGGTATCCGGTAAGATATTCAGCAGCAGCGCGTCATTCTCACGATTTTTTTGTTCGAGGGATTGAGAGAGTTGGCGCATTCTCTCCACTGTTTGGTTGAATTTTGCTGTTGCTTCGCCAAATTCATCCTTAGATTCTGATTGGAGTTCCACATCAAGTTCTCCTTCTCCTACCCGACGCAATCCTTCAATCAGTTTACTAAAAGGTTTGAGGAAGCTAGAGGCTACTAACGAAGCAATCCAAGTTATCGTAACAACAACGATAGTTGTCAGGATAAAGATGTATACCTTTAGCGCAGTCACTGGTTTATAGGCTTCTGCCACATCTATTTCTGAGAGCAGCACCCAATCAAGTCCCTTGATTTGCAGCGGTGCATAGGAACTCAAAACCGGTATACCCCGATAATCGTCAATAATTCCAGTGCCTTCCTTGGTTTTAAGAGCTGCTTCTGAAGCTTCGGTATTGACCACCTGCAACAGAATCGAGGTATTAAACTCCTTGATTGAACGGATGTTCTCTTCTGGTGTTTTGGTACTAGCTAAAACTTTGAGGTACTCTTGGGGGTCTTCAATCAGGAAACGAGAATTGGAACGCATCAGCAAATCTCTGCCTACGAGGTAAGTTTCCCCGCTTTCCCCTAATCCCACTTGCTCCCATTCTTGGTTAGCTGTCATAATTGAGTCCAACTCATCCACCGGGAGTTGTACTGCTAAAATTCCTACAATATTGGAACCATCGTAAATGGGAGCCCCCAGGAAAGCTGCTGGAGCACCATAAGAGGGGCGATAAAAGTCAAAATCCACGATTTGAACAGTGCGGCGCTCAGCATTTTTTCTCACCAATTCTGTAATTGCAGCTAGGTTACTATGCTGATAAGGTCCAACATTGAGGCTAGTGCCATAGTCAGTTTCCTTGAAAACTGAGTAAATAATTTCTCCTGAGTCAAAATCGATGAGAAACAAGTCGTAGTAGCCAAATTTTTCAACTATATGCCTAAAAATCTCTTGATACTTAGCATGGACTTGACTGTAACCACTACCATCTTTGGCATCAATTAATTTGTCCTTTTCTCCTACTGGATTAGGATTGTTTGCTATGTATTGATATTGGAGATATTGAGCTGCTTTGCTGGCAGGAATGTAGGCTCCTGGGTTGAGTTCTCCTGATACCGCTTGGGATAGTCTGGGAAAAAATTCTTTGGTGTAGTACCCCTTGAGTACCTTGTTCCATTCCTCAGGGCTACCCTGGTTGTTGGTTTGCTCTGGAGGAACATCCTGGTTATCGGCTTGTTTTTGTAGAAAAGTATCTGGGCTGTTGAGTTGATCGAATTCCCGGTTGAGCTCAACCATTGCCTCAATCACCATGCGGTCATCACTCAGGGTTACCACATGGTTTCTCAAATTCTCGAAGAAAGATTCAACCTGATTCGCTCTAGCATAGCGAATACTGGTTAACTGATTGCGGATGGTATTGCGGAGATTGCTTTTCGCTCTCTCCCAACTGAGGAAACTTATAACTACGATTGAACCCAAACTTACTCCCACTAGTATCAGCATCAGCTTGGATTTAACGTTAAAGCGTTTGCTTACTTTCTTATACATAGTTATTTGTTATTTGTTCTTGTCCAATTAGTATATTTTGATACAGATAAATTTAGATCTATTTGTAATAGAACGACACCTGAGAGCTAATTATGGTTTGCGGCATGAGTGTAGAAACCTTGCCAAACAATGGCTTTATGTCTTTTTTTATCAAACTCGTGCCAGGATTTTGTCTCTGATGGGCTCAAAGTCCTTGCACTATGTGTGCAAAAATGGATAAACTCAATCGGCTCCTTTAATCCCCTTCAGACTCTCCGGAGGTTCTGGTGAAATTTGCCTTTATTATTGACCCCATATCCCAGTTTGATCCTAGTCATGACAGCAGTGTGGCTATTATGGAAGCTGCCCAAGAATTAGGTCATGAAGTTTGGATAACTCAGGCTCAACATTTGAGTGTCATTGATAGTAAAGCCTGGGCGCTGTTGGAACCAGTACAGTTAACGCCGATAGAGTTGTCGGCAGGGCGGTGGGTAGTCAAGAAACCTTGGTACAAACTGGATCAGGCGGTTAACCTACCTCTGGAATCGATGGATGCTGTTTTTATGCGAACAGATCCACCGGTAACCATTCCTTACCTTTATGCAACCTACATTCTGGACTACATCAACCCAGAAAAAACTCTGGTAGTCAATTCCCCCAAAGGGATACGCGCTGCCAATGAAAAAATGTATGCTCTCCAATTCCAGGAAGTGATTCCCAAAACTATTGTCAGTCAGGATAAGGCCGTAATTCGGAAATTTGTTGAGGAACAAGGAGCAGGAGTACTCAAGCCCTTAGGAGGCAAAGCTGGAGAAGGTATTTTATTTATAGAAGCCAGCGATCGCAATTTCAATTCCCTCATCGAAGTTAGCACCAAACGAGGACAGGAGCCGGTAATGGTTCAGGCTTACTTACCAGCAGCAAAGGATGGAGATAAGCGGATTATTATGCTAGATGGTACACCAATTGGAGCAGTGAACCGCATTCCCACTGGTAAGGAATTTCGCGGCAACATGGCAGTTGGTGGTACAGCGGCCAAAACCGAGATTACCCCCCAAGAACAGCAAATCTGTGCTCAGGTAGGACCAAAATTACAACAGGATGGCTTGTATTTTGTCGGCATTGATGTCATAGGAGGCTACCTTACAGAAGTCAACGTCACCAGTCCCACCGGCATCCGAGAGATTGACTTATTCAACAATACTCGTCTAGGAAAAAAAGTGATTGAATGGGTTTGTCGTTAGTTATTGGTTATTGGTCATTGATATATAGCGTTTCTCATTGGAATGAGGTACAAAGTTTCTGGTTTTTGGGAATGGGGAATGGGGAATAGGGAATGGAAAATGTACCTCACTCTTATTGAGAGATGCTGTAAACAACCAACAACAAATAACAAATAACAAACAACAAACAACAAACAACAAATGACAAACAACCAAAAACCAATTGGTGTAGCCGTTATCGGGACTGGGTTCGGACAAAAAATTCATATTCCTGGCTTGCAGGCTCACTCTCGAACTCAGGTAGCGGCGGTCTATCACCGAAACATGGAACAAGCCAAAGCGATCGCTACTACTTACAATATACCCAATGCTTGCGATCGCCTCGAAGAGATTCTGGCTTTACCAGAGGTAGCAGCAGTGAGCATTTCTACACCACCATTTCTCCATTATGAAATGGCGAAGGCGACTCTGGAAGCAGGGAAGCATCTGTTACTGGAAAAACCGATGGCTCTCCAGGCAGCAGAAGTAGAGGAACTTTACCAGCTAGCCACCGCCAAGGGGGTTGTCGCTATGCCAGATTTTGAATTTCGCTTTGTACCAGCATGGCAAAGATTGGCAGAATATCTCGAAGATGGTTATGTGGGAAAGAAGCGACTGATTAAAATAGACTGGTTAGTATCTGGTCGTGCGAATCCCGAAAGAGGCTGGAGCTGGTATGCTCAAAAAGATAAGGGTGGGGGAATTTTAGGAGCAGTAGGTTCCCATGCTTTTGATTACATCAGTTGGCTGTTTGGTCCGATAAAAAGGTTGTGTGCTTTACTGAGTACAGCAATTCCTGAACGACCAGACCCCAATTCGGGTGGTAAATTAAAACCAGTAGACGCTGATGATACTTGTTTAATCTTGCTGGAATTAGCTGATGGTACTCCTTGTCAACTAAATATAAGTTCCGTGACTTATCAGGGACGGGGACATTTTGTCGAAGTCTATGGCGATCGCGGTACATTAATCTTAGGTAGCAGTAATCAGAAAGATTATGTCCACGGTTTTCAGCTGTTAGCCGCACCAGCAGGAGAAACTCTCACAGAAGTGGAAATTCCCCAACGCTTGGAATTCCCACAAACTTATCCTGATGGACGTCTTGCACCATTTATTCGGGTAGTTGACCAGTGGGTACAAAGTATTGATAGTGGTCAAGAAGTCATACCTTCTCTAAAAGAAGGGGTATACTCTCAGCTGCTGATGGATTTAACTCATCAATCCTATGAGACGGGTAGCTGGGTAGAAGTACCTAGTTAAGGTGGTAGGTTTTAGGTTTTAGGTTTTATATACTTATTCGTGGAACTGGCATCTTGCCAGTGTATAGCACATTAATAATTTAACTGTATCGCCGTAAAAATGAATAGTCCTAGAAGGACTGCGAATATTTTGACAATCAAAGGGCCTAGTATTAATACAAATAGTATATAATAGTAACAGGTCGATACTTCGGACACTCATATGATTCGACAAGCGGTAAAAGTCAGATTGTACCCCACTCTGCAACAAAAACAGATACTTGCACAGCATTTTGGCTGTGCTCGTTGGTGGTGGAACTATGGGCTTTCTCAGTGCATTGAAACTTATAAGGCAACTGGTAAAGGCTTATCTCAGTCTGGACTAAATTCAATGTTACCAGCACTCAAAAAAGCTCAAGATACTCAATGGCTAAAAGATTGTTACTCACAGGTTTTGCAGTCTGTAAGTCTCAACCTTAGCCGTGCATATCAAAACTTTTTTGAGGGTAGAGCCAAATACCCTAGATTCAAATCTTATCGTCACCGTCAATCAATTCAATATCCACAGAAAGTCAAACAAGTTGAGGATTGTTTAAAGTTTCCCGGTAAGGTGGGAATAGTAAAAGCTAAAATACACCGACCCCTGGACGGAATTATTAAAACAGTTACAGTTAGTAAATGTCCATCGGGTAAATATTACGCTTCTGTGTTGATGGAGTATGACGGGGATAACCCAAAACCCTCTACTGATGGGAGGGTAATCGGGATTGACTTAGGAATCAAGGATTTTGCGATTACCTATGATGGAGATAAGACTTCTAAATACGCCAATCCTAAACACCTCGACAAGTATCAAAAAAAATTAGCTCTAAAACAAAGGATTGCCGCCAGGAAAGAAAAGGGAAGTAACCGCAAAAAGAAAGCGAACAAGATTACAGCTAGGGTATACGAACAAGTAAGCAATGTCCGCCAAGACTACTTACACAAGCTATCGAGAAAGATAGTTGATAACCATCAAGTGGTGGTAGTTGAAAGTCTCAATGTCAAGGGCATGGTCCGTAACCATAAACTAGCCAAAGCAATTTCTGATGCTTCATGGGGAACCTTTGTAAATTTCCTCTCTTATAAGCTAGAAAAAGAGGGGAAAGTATTGATAGAAATCAACCAATGGTTTCCTAGTTCCAAGCTTTGTTCTAACTGCCATTATCAAATAAGTGATTTACCTTTAGATGTGAGAGTTTGGAGTTGCCCAAGTTGCGGAACCCATCATGATCGAGATGGAAACGCAGCGCAGAATATCAGGGCTGAAGGTATCAGACTGCTGTCCTCCTCTGGGACAGGGGAGGCTAACGCCAGTGGAGAAGATGTAAGACCAACTCGCGGACGTAAATCCAAGATGCGGCAATCTTCTGTGAAGCTGGAAGCCGACACCTAATCCGCAGGATAGGTGTGTGGTAGTTCACTATAGCTCACTACAAAACTGTGGAACAGGCTTCTAGCCTGTCCTCAATCCTCGAATCCACCTGAAATCATACCCGATCGCAAGTTCCTCTTTCGTTTAAGCGAAAGGTTGTGAGCATTACGTCTGTATCGCCGTAGCGTTCACGAATCTTTTCCAGAATACCCAATAATTTGGGATCAATTAAATACTCTCCAGTGTTTGGTTCGATCGCGATAAACCAATTATAATATTCTTCGATGAGCTGGGGTCGAATTTGTTCAAATATTTCCCGGCAACGCAGACCGAGTTGAGTTCTTTCTACTTTGCGTCTTGATATTTATTCTGGCCGTATTGTTCGCTCCGGGCAGATTCTACCCCGTTGCTGTTTCGGCTTTTCCGATAGATTAGTCATAATACAATCTTGCTAATCAGTTAATAGTTTAACATAACTGCACTATAAAGTTGAGGACAGGCTAGAAGCCTGTTCCACAATTTTCAATTCTCAACCTCTATACTGGCATTCTATCTTTTCCCCTCACCCTATCTTCGGTTCTTGCTGGGTAGCGCAATGAATACCTCCTCCTCCAGCAGCAATAGCATCAATATTGAGTTGCACAATATCCCGGTCTGGGAAAAGTTCTGTTAATATTTCTTGAGTACGGCTGTCAGCCTTAGCATCCCCAAATTCTGGTGCAATCACCGCACCATTAATAACGTAGAAATTAATATATCCCGCAGCAAACTCATCCCTTGGATAACCTGGTCTAATTGATTTTGGCCCTTCGAGCACAATCACTTCCAATGGTTCTCCATCAGCATCAGTTGCGGACTGTAGAATCTCAATGTGCTCTTTGGTTACTTCGTGATCCTCTGAATCAGGATCCGGTTCAAATCCTGCAACAACAACACCAGGCTGGGTAAAACGTGCGTAAAAATCTGTGTGTCCATCAGTAATATCAAAACCAGCAATACCAGGAAGCCAAATAATTTTTTCTAGTCCCAATAAAACTTTAAGTTCTGCCTCACAATCCGCTTTGCTCCACCCAGGGTTACGATTGTCATTTAAAACACAGCTTTCAGTGATAATTGCTGTACCTTCACCATCTACTTCTATACCACCTCCTTCTAAGACCAGGTCTGTATTAATTAGGGGTACGTTGGATTTTTCTGTCACAAAACTTGCTACTTCTGCATCATAATAGACCTCTTGCTTCTCTCCCCAGCCATTAAAATTAAAATCAACACCGGCTTTTTGCCCATCCTCACTGACCACAAAAACAGGACCAGTATCCCTAATCCAGAGGTCATCTAAAGGACAAATAATTAACTCAACATCTGACCCGCATTTTGCCTGAGCAATATCATAATCTTCTTCCCGAACCAACATTTTTACCGGTTCGTACTGAACAATTGCCTTAGCTATTGCGGCTAAATTATCCTGTACCTCAGGAAGAAGTTTACGTCCCCAAATTTCCCTGCTTGCTCCAAAAGCCATCCAGGTACACAGATGTTCGGCTGACTCATCGGGCATAAACCAAGAGATATCTGAGGCAATTGAAGATTCAGTACTGGTTGCATCACAACCATTAAGCATCTTTCCCATAATAATCGAGCCTGATGTAATAGTAGTTAACTGTAAAAAAGAACGTCTGTTCATCTTTTAAATGTAATAAACAATATCTTTCCCTATTCCCTATTCCCTATTCCCTATTCCCTGTTACCATTTGTGAGAGTCGCGTAGGTTATTAGTTATAGAAGGCAACAGGCAACAAGGAAAAACCTTTTTTCACCACTTGGTAGTTCATTTCTTTATCAAGACTGCCTCCGGTTCCCCTCCCTGGAGGGGTTAGGGGTGGGTTATACCTCCTGCCTCCTGCCTCGGAGCCTTATGCCTTCGCAATTACCTCCGAACATTCTGTTACGGAAGCTCGTTGTTTCATCGCCTCAACTAGAGCTTGATAAGCGCTGAAGTTGTCCTTAATCATTCTTTGAGCTTGTTGAGTTGCCCACCGCTCTTTAATAGAATACTGGTTAGTAGGGAGTCCCAATGTGGTTAAAGCTTCTCTGAGTTTCTGCTGATCTTCTGCACCTCCTTCCGCACTTTCGTACACCAAGGTTTCTGCCGCAATGCCTGCCATCCAGACGGTACAAAACCGTTCTAAGGTTAAGCGTACCTCACCAGCAGCAAGAGGATCCGGAGAGAGTCCTTGAGTATCAAAGGTAACACCTCCTAAACCTGGTTTACCTTGTTTGAAAGCTTCCCAAGCAGTAAGTGTATATCCTGTAATGGGAATACCTAGTAAGTAAGCGACTAGAAAGTGACCCGCTTCATGGTGGAGAATGCGATCGCGATATTGACTCTTCGTACCAGCAACCGAGTCTAATAATATAGTGACACCTTTGCCTTGAAAGCTGAGGGTATCAAGGGTAGCAAGACCCAACACACCAAGAGTAGCAAGGGCAGGGATAGCTGCGGGAATATTGAGCATTGGTCCGAGAAGCACTGAAAGCGTCATGCAAAAAACGCCAATGGCAATTAAATTGAGAGCTGCTTGCTGCATTGGTTTAGTAATTAATATTTAATATGGATTGTTTGTTAACTCTTATTACAAATATTAACGCGATCGCGCCCTAGCACCTACAGCAGTTGCCAAGACGATTAAGACAACGCCAAATGCAGCAAACCCTTTACCTGTCAATCTTTTCCCTTGGAGCCTTCTGCCCTCTGCCTTCTGCCTTCTGCCTTTTGCCATAACACCTATTCCGGCTCTGATTCAGTGCGAGTAAATTCTTGAGCTTTATAGAACGTTTCCAAGCTGTGGGTATCGCCAACAAAGCGCCAGTGCCAAGGCTCATAACTAATTCCCTGAAGATTGTCCTTCGGAAAAGACAACTCAAAGCTATAGTAGGGAGCCCGCCTTTCGAGCCATTTAAATGCAGCTGTATTCTCAAACTTGGGACTTAAGTTGGTTGCCGGTGCATTAGCATCACCAAGATCAACAGCATAGCCAGTGTGATGTTCGCTGTATCCGGGAGGAGCACTAACTTCCGCTCGCTTGGCTGCGACTTCTCCCCGTTGCGCCTTAATACCAAAGAATAAATGCTGCTGCTGCTCCACAGAACGGAAGCCGGAAATTATGCTTAAGTTAACCCCATCTGCTCGTGCAGCGGCTAACATCTCTTGGTATTTCTGAGCAGCAATTGAGCGGAGTTTAATTCGTCCATCAGCTGTAACTGCTTTCAGTTCCGAGGCTGGAGCTTCTTCATACTCAAAATGTCCTAAGAGATCTTCCGGCGGGCTTTCCTCCTCTGATTTACTAACGGTAGATGTTGGCTCTGGAGAGGCTTCTACCGTTGGCTCCGGTTCAGATATTGGAATGGACATACCGATAATTAGTGCAATCGCTCCTAATCCCAATGGTCCAATTATCAATAATGGTTTTACCCAATTCCGACGTCTGACTTCTGGTGTATCCCTTTGAGCAATTGGAATATCATTTCCTAATGACTGGGAGACCTTAGTTGGTTTTCGTGGAAGACCTGCGTTATTCAACAATCCACTCCTGCACTGAAAATCAATACTATACCAGCATTCTAGACTTTTGCCAGTCTTAATCAAAACCACACGAGCAACTATAGAAGTTTCTTCAGTGGGTTAGTTACTCCGCGTCCCCGCGTCCCCGCGTCCCCGCATCTCCATGTCCCTGCATCTCCTCATCTGGAGCGTCAATAAACCCTTCCTGCCACTGAACATAAAACAATAACAAAGCTAACAAAGCATAACCAAGAGACCAAGAAGCACCAACACCCCAACCTAAATCGATGGCTGTATCCCCAATTGTCCAGCGATAAGAGTGAAGCAAACCAACCCAAGCTAATATAGCAGCAACTAATGACCACAAAGCTGCCTTACCAAATTCTCGTTCAATAATATGAACCGTCATTGTTGCTAGAATCATGGCAGAAAAAATTAAGCCTTGTTCGAGTGCAAAAGCTCCAGTGATATAGATGTCACTCAATTCAAAGCCAGGAACTAGATCAACAGAAAAGGGTTGTTCCGGTGTTCCCAAACCAGCAACTCGTAAGGCATTCTTCGCAATCAGGGCTCCCCAGGCAGCAATCCCTGGCAGTAAACCAACGACCACTGCTGGTGCGTGGCTAGCTGGGGTAGCAGTGAAACTCTGGCTCACAATCACGATGCCAATCCACAGTACAATTGCCATGCCGGTGTCGATAGGAACAAAGAAAGTCAGCAATCCTACTGTTCCAGTTAAACAGATAAGTCCCATCACCACACCATTGAGCAGGGAATAACCAACCCTAGCTCCCATGGCTTTCCAACCTGGATGACCAATATAGATGGTGGTGGGAAAACAAGAACCAAACAAGGCTGCTACTATAGTGCCAATGCCGTTAACTGCCAGACAGGGAGCCGCTGGGTAACTGTCACCTGCTGCCTCCGCACTTTCTAAGTTCTGAAGACTACCCACTAAGTTAAATAACCCCATCGGCAAGATAATACTGAAATAATTCAGTATGACTGCGCTCTTTTGCCACAAATCACCTAACCAAAGTTGTGGTAGATAAAATCCAATTGGTGCTGTTGCTGTAGTGAACTGGGTTGAATCCCAACTGGCTAAACCTGTGCTCCAAGCTAAGGCAATACCTAATAAAACCGCTAATAAGCCACCAGGAATACTTATCCTTGTACCAGGAAGCAAAAATTTCACCCGACCAAAGTAGGTTAACAAAATTACTCCCAAGGGCACTAATCCCACAATGGGATGAGCATAGGTTCGTAGCAGAAAGCCTATGGAGATAAAAGTCAGGGCAATTCCTCCCAAAGTGGACAAAAGAGCCGCGCGGGGGGTAAATTGCCGCAGTCGATTGGCCACCCAAGCTCCACCCAATTCAATCAGTCCAGAGCCCAAACAGGCCACCAAACCTGCCTGCCAAGCTAATTCTGCCGCTTGTTCCGAGGAAGCTCCCGTTGCTAAGGCTTCCAAACGAACTGGCAGCATAACCAGAAAAATGTAGGCAAACAAGCTGACTGTATTAATACCATAGGGTAGGGCAGTAATATCATCTCGCTGTTGACGTTTCCCTTGTTGGTAAGCTAGCCAGCCATAGTAAAAATTACCTACTACTAAGCTGAAAGCTATGCTAGGTAAAATTCTGCCGTAAACTAGATAGGCAGGAAATTGGAGGACTCCTTGAGTCAAACTCACAATTACCAGGATTTGGATTAGGTTATCTAGAGCTAGACCAAAGAAGCCATCAAGATCGCGACGAACAAACCAGCGGGGAGAGCTGAATCCTTCAGTGTTGTGCATGAAAGGGCAGTATGCATCATAAAATACAGCTGACGGCTAAAAGCTTATCACCGAAAGACACGAATTAATTGACTTTTTTCCCAAACCCTTACACCACAAAGGGAAAATTCCTGGGTAACTTTAGGGAAGCAGGTGCTGGAAACAAGGATAACTTCCTCAAGACTTGTTACTTGTTACTCGTTACTTACTACTTCCCCAAGCTAACCCAAACCTTAATTAGAATTAGTCTTTTTGATCTGTTCTTGAATTATACCAAGGTCGATGTAGGAGTCAGCAAGATTAATCAGGCTATCACTAGTCATAGAACGCAAACTGACTATTTCCAGTCGAATTCCTTGATAACTCACTGCATTAATTGCATAAGCTAACTCTCCATTACCACTAACTAAGATCGCTGTATCATAACAACCAACTAACTTCAGCATATCTACAGCGATTTTTACATTCAAATCCGCTTTTTTAGAACCGTCTGGAAACTGAGTTAATTCTTGAGTGACTACACGATAGCCGTTATGACGCATCCAGAGCAAAAAATTTTGTTGTTTTTCATTAGTAGGATCAACTCCAGTGTAAAAGAAAGCACGCAGCAATCTAGCACCAGAAGTTAAATTGCAAAGAAGTTTGACATAGTCTATTTCAATACCTAGTTGTAAAGCTGCATAAAATAGGTTAGCACCATCAATGAAAATAGCAATACGACCGCGATTTAAGCGATCAACTTTAGGAAGTTGGCTATGGGGATTTTGGTTGATTTCGCTGCTAGAGCTGTTTGTTTCAAGGATATTCAAGTTTTGTTTAGGAATATAAACTTTTGAATTATACATTATTTTATTACCTTTTGACATCTACTTTATTAATGATTTTTAAATGCAATGAAAATTTTTAATTATATATCGGGAGGAACTTGCAGGATTTCTTTAAGAAAAATGCAATCTGTAGCTGAAGATTTTTCTAGCAGAGCAGCTTTGGCTTCTTGGCAGAGCCATATTTTGCCTGTGGGACTAAGACTAAAGTCTTGACCTAGAATAAAACCTTGGTTAATTAATTTTTTGACAGCAAACATAACTATTCCTTCGATTAGGTGTTGGCAAGCATCCAAACTGTATAAATTCCGCCAAGCCCAATCAAAAGTATTAGGGTCTGTTTGTGCTAATTGAAATACAACCGCAGTTATGATATCTGATGTACACTTAGAACCTAGTAGCTCAGTGAGAGTTTTTTCACAGGATTCTACTAGTTCCTTATCTTGAAGCTTTAAAGCACCAATTATCAAATTCATGCTTAAATTAAACTCTTCTTTCGGGTTAAGGTTGTCCATAACATTGCCCAATCCTTATAAAAATTTATTAATAAAAGTAAGATATAGCTTAAATGAAGTATTAAACGGCAAAAGAATGAGCTAGAAAAATAAAGCAAATGCCTATACCAACACTAGAAATTATGGGAAGCCATTGGATTTGTATAATCATTATACTTACGGGTTTGACGATACCAAAAAACTGCTAGCAGCAAAAGTAGCAACATCAGCAGCATCAGCATTATCCTACTCTCAATAGGCTAAGATACACCATAAATCAACACTGGAACAGAAAGTAGCTCTTGAAGTCACCCTCAACTAATAAACTACAATCAAAGTCATTGCATAGCTGCCTCTATCTTGAGGTTAAGCTGAAAAAATGAAGAACTTCTGAAGGATGGTTTAATTTTCAGCGCAAAGGCTACAGCTATCTAGGATTCAGGGTATAAGGAAAAGGAGTAAGAGGAAATAACGGTTACAACAGTTCTCTTGCTCTGTGAGGTACATCTCCTATTCCCCATTCCCTATTCCTTTTGTGTTCACGGGGCGGAACGAAGTTCAGCATGGTGAGAAAGTTCGGAAAAAACCTTTTCTACCTTCACAAACAGCCTAAGTCGTATACTCCGCATTAATCCTTACGTAGTCATAACTCAAATCACAGCCCCAAGCCTTACCAGTACCAGCACCATTCCCGACACAAACAGAGATTAAGACGGTATCCTCCTTTAAATATGCCCCCATTGCTGCTTGCTTTAAATAGGCACTAGCGTCTCCACGATTAAAAGCTAGGGGTTGACCATTCTCCATCATTACCAAGTCCCCCAATTGAATTCGCAAATTTTCTTGCTCGAAGGGAACACCAGCACGTCCTGCTGCCCCGGCAATCCTACCCCAATTGGGATCGCGTCCAAATATGGCAGATTTAACTAAAGATGAGCCGACAATAGTTTTGGCAATTTGACGGGCAGCTTGATCATCTGGTGCTCCTGTAACTGCCACTTCAATCAAACAGGTAGCACCTTCCCCATCCCTAGCGATCGCTTTGGCTAAATGCTGGCATACTTCTGTAAGCATTGCTTCCAACTTTTCTGCCGCTGCTCCCATTTCTGTAATTGCTGAGGTGCGGGATTCACCATTAGCCAGAGCAATCAGAGTATCGTTAGTACTGGTATCACCATCAACCGTGATTTGATTAAAGCTTTTGTTGGCTGCCCGACTCAACATCTGTTGCCAGAGAGAAGGAGAAACTGCTGCATCACAAGTGACAAAGGCCAGCATAGTCGCCATATTAGGATGAATCATTCCAGAACCTTTAGAAATCCCCCCAATCCTGACTGGGCGATCATCAATAGTGGTTTCTAGGGCAATGGATTTGGTGACTAAATCTGTAGTAATAATCGCTTTAGCTACCGCTTCGGAATTATTGTCTGATGCTGTTGCTACTAGTTCAGGAATGCCTGATAAAAGAGCATCCATGCGGATTCTTTGACCAATAACGCCAGTAGATGCCAACAGTATCGATTCAGCAGGAATGTTGAGTTCTTTTCCTAGGGCTTGAGCACTTTCCAGGGCATCTTTCCAGCCTTGTTCGCCAGTAGCCGCATTTGCTTGACCAGCATTACAAAGAATAGCACGAGCACTAGCTTTTGCTTGCAAGCGCTGACGGCAATAGTCAACACAGGCAGCACGAACCTGACTTGTAGTGAAGACACCTGCTGCAATGGCATCAACATCTGAGACAATTAAGGCTAAATCGGGAAGCCCCGAAGGTTTCATACCAGCCGCAATTCCTGCTGCTTTATATCCTCTGGGTGCTGTAACACTACCAGTAATTTCTTGCCAGTCTGACATGAGTTCTCCTGAAAATCATGACTACCGCTTGAGAGGGCATTATATCAGGTCTCAGGTTACCAGAAATCGAGCCTAGTACCGCTGCGCGGAATTCAAAATTCAAAATTCAAAATTCAAAATGCTTATAGAGTAAGGATTTTATCGATATCAAACTGGTCAGTTACTTCTGCCGCGCTGCACTAGTGGCATGTAAATAAGGAACAAGAGAGCCACTTGGTGACTCTCTTGATTGTCAGGGTGCATCTACTTAACTTAAATATATCACTCAGGGGTGGGGGGTGTCACCCCTATTTTAAATATTTCCGGTTCTGATGGGGTGATAAGACAGTAGTAGGACTTCAGTCCAAAAAGAAGCCAGAAACCAAGACTTTACAGGCTGCCTACTTACATGGGATGATAATAGTAGAATTTAACTGCACATCATAAATTCTAAACAAAAAGCTATTCGACTGCGCCAAGTTTTCGTTGTATTTCAACTTAAGAAATACCGGCGACGGGTCAAAATAAAGGAGAAGGTGAATGCCAACCAAGACGGCTCTTCAAGACACATTAAAAGAAAAATACAGCATTAATAAAAATATTACTCAGCCTTTGTCGTTAGTAGAATGTGAAGAGTTTTTAGCATTACTGGATAGTCAACCTAGTGCCATCAAAATCGTTGAGTCATTCATTGCTAAAAACGAAGAACTGAGCCGTAACAATCGCAACTATGGTCAACAGCGGAGTCAGGCACAGAAAAAGCTCAAATCTCTGCAGGTGGAGCATGAAAAGTTAGAAAAAGAGATCAAAGAGCTAGAGAAATCGAATGGATCACTAGGCGATCGCAAAAGCAAACTTTCTCAAGAGCACCAAGAACTTGCAGCTCAAGTTCAACAGTTATCGTCGGAGAACGAGGTCTTATCAAGCAAAGTTCAAAGTTTAACCACTCACAACGATGAGTTGGTGGATGCTAACGAAAAACTCAAAAAAGACAACAAAGATTTAAAGAATATTGTTGACCAAATTCGGCTACGGTTAGCCAGAGATACCAAAATGCTGTTGCAATATGAAGACAGTGAGATCCGTAAAGTTTTGATCAGACTGTTTCAGTGGACATTGGGTTAGGGGTAAATAATTATGGCAAGCCGCAAACACCCAAGTCGCACATTTAGCGGTATGAGCTATCGCGAAGTCCAGCGCTCAAATTCAACTCGTAGGAGTAGGCTGCCGCCAACAGATAAAATCTGGCTCAAAACCAACGGTTACTACAATGTTGGCTGGGATAATGTAACTCGGCTCTATCAAAAAATTAATGAGTTATTAGCTCAACCCGATGGAGATGATGAATTTACACTAGAACAATTGTTCTTAGAAGCCGATCGCATTGGTCAAAAATATCAAAATCCTGAAGAAATCGCAGCCTTCAATCAACAAATGAATGCTGAAGTGAGCGCAATCTCAGATTTAGTTGACCAACAATTTCCAGAAACTGAAGTTGAAGTGATAGATTACTCTCAGACTTCTCGTTTCCAGGTAAAAACTAGAAGAAATCGTCATTAATGGATAATGGATAATTAATAATTGCTAATTGCTAATTGCTAATTGCTAATTGCTAGATTACTGACTACAAAACCTAAAACCTAAAACCTAAAACCTCAATCCTGAGATGTTTTCAGCCATGGTGCAAGATCTCAGTAAAACGAACCTACCACTTACTACCTATTTACACCTGGTATATTATGAATCTCAATGATAAAAGTCTAGAAGAGCTGTTTAAAATAGCCGATCAGGTTGGGAAAAAGCGCTATCATCGATTGACTAACCAAGACCTTGAAGACTATTGCAAGTTTAATCACTGGCGCTATGTCAATGGTGATATTAAATATGGCACGACTCAAGAAAGTAAGAAGTGGGCTAGAGATAACTCAGATTACCGTTGTCCTGTGTGTAATAAGCGATTTGCTGATGTTGGTGGTAGAAGCATCGATCACAAACTCCCTCGTGCTCAATATCCCTGGCTTTCCTTAGACTTTAGAAATCTTTGGGTAATCTGCTTTAACTGCAATAAGGAAAAAGGTGAAATGCACTGGTACGAGTACGAACATTACATATTGATCCACTATCCGGAGCGTTATAAAGACATTCAGCTATTTCGCCCTAAGCAACTACTGAAATCTCTTGGGTAAAAAATGTTGCGATCGCTTCGGCAAACCCTGCAAATGAACTATAATCTTGGGCAATAATAGAAACATTGACTCCCAATTTTTGGGCATTAGCTGCTGTATAAGGGCCAAAGCAAGCGATGATACAATGTTCGTAATCCTGTAGTGAATCCACCATTTGCAAAAAAGCTTCTACTTCCCCAGTACTACTAAAAGCGATCGCATCGATTTTCCCTTGACGAATTAGTTCTAGTTCAAGCTCATAGATATCTGGGTTTAAACACCGAGTGGTATAAGTAGGTACAGGAGTGACCTCCATACCCAATTCCTGCAAACTGGCTACAAAATTAGGTACAATATCAGGCTCTGGCACACCGACAACTTTGGGAACCGGTACTAACACGGTTTTGTGCTGAATATCAGCAATTTTAGACAATTCAATAATTATTCCTTGAGGACTTGATTCTCCGGGAACTAAATCTACTCTCATACCAAGAGCCGACAATCGTTCCGAGTCTTTACCTATGGCACATAATTGACAATGCTTGAGAGCAGAGGTGGGAATTGCTAAAACTTGTAGCCGTTGCCAAAATGCCTCAATTCCGTTTCTACTGGTAAAGGCAATCCAATCAAATTCAGTTATTCTTTCGAGTGCGGTATCTAACTCACTATTGTCTTCCAGATAACAGGTTTCAATCGTCGGCATAAGAATAGGTAAGCCACCTAGATTTATCACTTGTTCGGAGAAGCGAGATGCATAACTTCTAGGTGCTGTTACTAAGATTCTTTTACCGTATAGAGGCAGTTGAGTTGAGGAAATTAGTTGTTTGTCATTGGTCATTGGTCATTGGTCATTGGTCATTGGTCATTTGTTATTGGTTATTTGTTATTGGTTATTGATTATTTGTTGTTTGTCATTGGTTCTGGCATACCATAATTCTCAATTCTCAATGTAAATCTGCCTCCCAGATACCAATGTAAATGCGATCGCTTCCTTCCCAATGAATTACACCTTTGAGAGTATCCAGCTTAAAATCGTAGTGCCAAGACTCCTGCTGCCACACTTGTTGTAAACCTGTTTCAATTTGTTCAGTAATCTGGCAGCCTAGCATCCCATTTAGGGTCAGTAAGACAACCTTGGTATCAACTTTTTTCGTAAAAGATGCTTCTGTTTGGCGAATCCTTTGAGAGCTTTTATCAAATAAAAAACCTAAGCTAACTTCCTCTGGGATTAACTCATAAGATACAGCAAGAGTATTTGGCCAATAACCTCTTGTTGTTCGATTGGGTACACCAAGCATTTGCAGGACATCTGACTTAAAAATTCCTGGTTGAAATGCTGGAATACCTATGCCAGAAGGAACCTCTTCACATTGAGTTTTGATCAACTCTCCAATTCTTGGTTCAAACAATTCAAAAGCATCTATTGGCCACTCAGAAGGTGTTGCAGAAAAGGCAAGACTACGTTGTGACCCTACCAGTTCTGATAGCAGTTGAGCAGACAGGAGTATTTGGAATAGTCCTGCTAATAGGTAAATCGGAAATCCTAAGTCCCCCATAACAATTATCTCAAACTTTTGGTAAAAATAGCACCCTCCAATAAGTAATAAGCGCCTGACGGCGAATGCAACAGGATACAATTCTGCGTCGAAAAAAAAGATAAGAAACAAGTCAGCTTGCCTTGGCTCCTCCTGCCTCCGGTTCCCCTCCTGGGAGGGGTTAGGGGTGGGTTGGTGCCTCCTGCCTTCTAAGCCCTAAGCTTTCCTAACATGGATTGCTCGTTGTTCTTGCAGGTAAGTAAAAACTGACTTATCACCAATGTCGTCTGGAATTGCCTGCACTAGCTTACGCAGAGCAAACACTGTAAATAAAATTGCCCACATACCTAACATCGTTTGTTCCCAAGCTACCGTCAGGATACCGGTAATGTGTCCGAGTAATAGGATTGGTACTAATGGTGTGAGCAACTTCGTTTCAAAGCGGTTGAAGCAAAAGGCTTCTTTGAAATAAATCCCTGTTAATGCTGCAAAGGTAAAACCAATACCCAAAATCATCATCGGCTGATGGTAAACAGAGATCGCTAGAGGTTCGCTATCGTAGAATGCCAGCACTATGGCTGCAATGCCACCAATTCCCCAAAAAACTTGCAGTAGCCGATGTAGAGGGACTAGATAAATGTGAATTGTAGCTAAACTAACTCCCAGGGCAATGCAGAATATTGTATAAAGAGGTGTGAGTAAACTGATGGCGAAGGAATTACTACCCTTAGACAACACCAGCCAACTCGCGATCGCAAAACTCAAAGCTGCTACTAGTAGGCTAGTACGATAGACGATAACGCCAGTGCGATCGCTCTGAGTAATAGTGAATTCACCAAATTGTCCTTGGTATACCCCTGGTGAGGTAGAGGCATCTTGGTTGCTGGCGCTATCAGACTGTGGTGGTGACGCAATCATAATCAGCTTTTGAAAGTTCCTAATTGATAAAAATTACAAAGGCTTAACTCTTTGTTCGGAGCATCTCCGAACCATCTGTTCACTACTCCATTCTAATTGAGCTTTCGGTTTAAGGCAGGTGGTAGGTAGTAGGTGGTAGGTGTCAGGTGCTAGGTGGTAGGTGGTAAAAGGCACTCCTAACCCATCCAAACCCACCCCTAACCCCTCCAAGGAGGGGAACTCCGAGGAAGTACAAATGACGAATGACAAATGACAAATGACAAATAACAAATAACAAATAACAAATAACAAACTATGGATTGCTATACTTCAAACAGCTGAAGTACTATTCAATTCGAGATTCGTTAAACGCCAATGCAGCCGACTGACTCTAGCAAATTTACTGATAAAGCTTGGGAAGCGATCGTTAAATCTCAAGATGTTGCCCGTCGCTGCAAAAATCAACAGCTAGAGGTAGAACATATTGCGATCGCTCTTTTGGAGCAACAGGAGCTAGCCAATCGTATTCTATCTCGTGTAACGGTTGATATCACTCGATTTCAGCAGCAACTGGAAACTTTTGCCAGCCGTCAACCTAAGGTACTCAATGTCGATCAACTGTACTTAGGTCGGGGTTTGGATATTATGCTGGATAATGCGGAAGCAGCCAGGGCTAATCTGGGGGACGAATATATTTCGGTGGAGCATTTGCTGCTGGGTATTGCAGTGGATGAGCGGGTGGGCAAGCGTTTGCTCAAAACCTATAATTTGGATAGCCAAAAGCTGGAAGCCGTAATTCTTGCAGTCCGAGGTTCCCAAAAAGTCACCGATCAAAATCCAGAGTCCCGTTACGAAGCTTTGGAGAAATATGGACGAGATTTAACTGAAGAGGCGAAAGCGGGGAAACTTGACCCAGTAATTGGCAGAGATGAAGAAATTCGCCGGGTAGTGCAGGTTCTCTCCCGCCGCTCAAAAAATAACCCTGTCCTTATTGGTGAACCTGGGGTGGGAAAAACTGCGATCGCGGAGGCTCTTGCCCAGCGTATCATCAATGGAGATGTGCCTGAATCCCTGAAAAATCGGCAATTGATTTCCTTAGATATGGGTAGCTTGATTGCTGGGGCTAAATATCGAGGGGAATTTGAGGACCGACTCCGAGCCGTATTGCGGGAAGTCACTCACTCTGATGGCCAGATTGTACTATTTATTGATGAATTGCACACCGTAGTTGGCGCTGGGGCTTCCCAACAAGGGACAATGGATGCTGGTAATTTACTCAAACCCATGTTAGCGCGGGGAGAACTACGCTGTATTGGTGCGAGTACTTTGGATGAGTACCGCAAGCATATTGAAAAAGATGCTGCCCTAGAGCGTCGCTTTCAACAAGTCTATGTCAAGCAACCGACAGTAGAGGACACAATTTCGATTCTACGGGGTTTGAAGGAGCGTTACGAAGTCCATCACGGAGTTAATATTACTGACTCGGCTTTAGTTGCAGCTGCTACCCTCTCCCACCGCTATATTAATGACCGCTTTTTGCCAGATAAAGCGATTGACTTAGTAGATGAAGCCGCAGCCAAGATTAAAATGGAGATTACCTCCAAACCGGTAGAATTAGAAGCAACGGACCGCCGGTTAATGCAGTTGGAGATGGAAAAGCTCTCCCTGGAAGCGGAAGACAAGCGTACTGGGGTTAGCGGAGCCTACGGCGCTTCCCAAGACCGGTTAGACCGTATTGAACAAGAAATTACTATTTTACGGGAAAAACAGCAAAAACTCAGTGGGCAATGGCAGTCAGAGAAGCAACTGTTGCAAGATATCAGTGCCCTTAAAGAAGAAGAAGAACAACTACGGCTACAAATTGAGCAAGCGGAACGGGATTATGACCTGAATAAAGCAGCACAGTTGAAGTACGGTAAACTGGAAACCCTGCAACATGACCGCGATGCGAAAGAGAGCATGATGCTAGAACTCCAATCTCTAGGTACTGCTCTGTTGCGGGAACAAGTTACTGAAGCGGATATAGCGGAAATTGTCGCTAAGTGGACAGGAATTCCCGTTAAGCGACTGCTAGAGTCAGAACGCCAAAAACTCTTACAACTAGAAGGGCATTTGCATCAACGGGTGATTGGACAAGGGGATGCTGTCGCCGCTGTCGCAGCGGCTATTCGTCGCGCTAGGGCGGGGATGAAAGATCCAGGACGTCCCATTGGTTCTTTCCTCTTTATGGGGCCTAGTGGTGTTGGTAAAACAGAGCTAGCGAGAGCTTTGGCTCAGTTCCTGTTTGACAGTGATGACGCCCTCGTCAGAATTGATATGTCGGAGTACATGGAAAAACATGCAGTGTCCCGACTAGTGGGAGCGCCGCCGGGATATATCGGTTACGAAGAAGGAGGACAACTCTCAGAAGCAATTCGCCGGTGTCCCTACTCAGTAGTATTGCTGGATGAAGTAGAAAAAGCTCACCGGGATGTGTTTAACATTTTGTTGCAAGTACTTGACGATGGA
>JAAHFP010000047.1 GCA_010672925.1 Symploca sp. SIO1C2
GCCCTGCCTCTCCTAGACTTGGCAATTGCACGCATTCTTGGGACACCATCGACTGAATTGATTGATTTTTTATCTTGCGGACTATCAGACTTTGGAGTTTCGCACTCCTAACTAGTCTAAACTCCAGTTATTTTCTTCATCACCTATGTCGCCGCACAGAAATTAGGGCTAGTATACGAAGATGCAGCTCCGGTAGCATTAATTGGAGCAAGTAATCATTTTGAAGTAGCGATCGCTACTGCCGTTACCCTATTTGGACTCAACTCTGGAGCTGCCCTTGCTACTGTTGTAGGTGTGCTAATCGAAGTACCAGTGATGTTGATGCTGGTTGGGTTTTGTAAGCATACAGCTTTTTGGTTTCCCCGGGAACCAGAGAAAGCTACGCTACCTGATCCTCGTTGTTTAAAATACGATGTGTGATACCAAATCCGGTATAAACAAACCCGTTATGTCCACATTGTAGAGACGTTGCAGGCAACGTCTCTACAAGATTTCGAGGTTTGCTGAAAACGGGGGTATCCAAACGTGATTTGGTATTATAATTCCACACCATATCTATTCGTCTCAACTCCAGTTAGAAAACATGTTGCGAAAATCTCTGTTGACCTTAGCAATGATTGCCAACCTCGGTCTAGCAGCATCAGGTACAGTAAAAACTTCCAATAACCCTAGCTTGTGGAATACCCTAGCTGAGCTAAAGTCGCGAGAGTTTGTTGACTTGACCCATGCTTTTCATCCGGACATTCCCCACTGGCCAGGTTTTGACCCGGAAGTAAGAACTACTATCTATCACTACGACCAGATGATTGGTACTAAGGGTTCTGGATTTCTGGCACATCGCTACAGCATTCCTGGTCAATGGGGCACTCATGTTGATCCACCAGCCCACTTTATCAAAGGAAAACGCTTTCAGGACGAAATCTCCGTCAAGGAAATGGTGTTACCGCTGGTAGTGTTCGATGTCAGCAACAAAGTAGCACAAAATCCTGACTATCAGATTAAGATGGAGGATGTCCGGGCTTGGGAGAAGAAATATGGCCAAGTACCGGAAGGAGCCTTTGCTGCGATGCGTACTGACTGGCACAAACGCTGGCCTAGTATGACCAAAATGCGTAATGAGGACTCCCAAGGTATTGCCCATTATCCAGGTTGGAGTGCCGAGGTTCTGAAGTATCTCTACGAAGAGCGAAAAATCACTGCTTCTGGTCATGAAACCACTGACACTGATCCAGGTATTTCTACTAGCCAAGATGACTATTCCCTTGAAGCTTACATTTTAGCCCAAGACAAATATCAGATAGAGTTGCTCTCTAACCTGGATCAGGTGCCAGAATATGGCGCGATCGCAATTGTTACTTTTCCCAAGCCACTGAAGGGTTCAGGTTTTCCTGCAAGAGTTTTCGCAATTCTTCCATGATATCCTATGGAGCTCAGAGGTGATCAATCTTTTCCTGATTAACTTCATTAGAGCCTCGTTTCGACAATTAAATATCCATTACGAAAGTAGGGGAATTGGGCAAGAAATTTCAAAAGTAGTTGCCATTGCCAAGGCCAACGTTCAGGATATAGCTGATAGAGAGACCAAACATTGACTACTTGCAATCCCATAGCAGCTAAGTCTTGTTCATTTTTAACAAACCACTTGAGGGGAGCTCCAATTTTAGTAAAGTTTTTATTAGAAATTTTGGTATAATTTCCTAAAATTTCCACATCTAAGGTGGCACCTGGAAAACGAGAGCGCATCGCACTGATGAGCTGCTGCACCTCATTGACCTCAAAATAGGCTAGTAAGCCCTCTGCAATAAACAAAATGTTTTCTGGCGCTACATCGGTCAAAGTATCCATCCAGTCAAAATCCATAACTGAAGCACTAACAAACTGATGTTGTTGTGTCTGTGTATCTAACTTAGAGCGTAATTCAGTTACCACAGGGAGATCCAGCTCTAACCAACGCTCAGCATTCTTTCCGACACGATGAAAACGAGTAGACAATCCAGCTCCCAATTCCATGACAACAGGATGGGAATGGTTAGCAATATGATGAGATGCTATTTTGTCATGGTGGTAAGTTCGGATAGCAGTTAGAATATTACCGGCTCTACTATATTTAGTATAAAATTCCTCTAGTTCATTATTAAAAGGTAGGAGTTTTAACCACTCAACAGCTAGTGGATCTTGAAAGAGAGGATGAGAATGAGTTTGTTCATCAGCTCGTCCCCGGAGTGGCAAAAGTAAGGTGCTGGGTACACCTGTTAATTCGGTAAGAATTTGAGACATAGAGATTAATCTCCTATTTATTAAAAATTTGCACTAGGTATTGATTGAATTGTCAGTTTGTACTCAAGGCTCTAACACTCATTCACACTAATACCTCAAATTAAACTTGCTATTACTTAGGGCTTGCTCTAGACAAGCTTGTAACTTCCGAGCCAGGGTAGTTATATCAGGTTGATAAAGCATGTATTCGTGATAACCAGGAATAGTCTGTACCTCAACCTGGGCAATGGCTTCCTCTGCCCAACCTAGGGTTGAACCCATAGCAGAAATAATTTCTAAGGATAATCCTATTGAGCCTTTTTCAGCACGAAACAGAGTCATAGAACCTGGATAGCTAGGTGGTGAGTAGTTACGCGCTGCTGTGTAATTTACCCTCAAAACTTGGAGGAGGCGTTCAAGATCAGCAACTCCAAAATCAGCAGGAACTACATTAGCGTGTTGAGCTTTCTCCAAAATAAAGGCTGTTCCTTCTTCAGGAGTAAGTTTTTTAAATTCTTCAGTAGCTACTGAAATAGTTCCCCCAAGCAATTGAAAAACCATTTCTTCCCCTTCTACTAAGTTTTGCTCATCAGGCAGCTTAGAGGGAGCACAAGTATCAAGTAATCCTAAAAAAGTTACCTGTTCACCTTGATTTGTTAGTTCGTAAGCTATTTGTAATGCTACTAGTCCACCAAATGACCAACCGAGTAGAGTATACGGACCATTTGGTCGCACCTCACGAATGGCAGAAAGGTAAAGAGTAGCCATATCTTCTACCCGTGTAAGTGGTTCTTGCCCTTTTTCTATACCTAATGCTTGTATACCATAGAAAGGTTGTTCCGGTCCTAACAGTCGAGCTAAGTCAAAGTAGCAAAAAGCAGTTCCACCAGCAGGGTGTATACCGAAGATTGGCACTTTGGAGCCGTTGGAATTAATAGGAAACACAGGGGAAAAAGAAGAACGACTTTCTTCAATCAACAGAGCAGCAAGTTGTTCAATAGTTGGGTATTGGAACAAGGTTGACAGCAGTAGAGAGTTGCCAAACTCTTTTTCAAGGTAGTTCATCAACTGCACTGCCAAAAGAGAATTACCACCCAATTCAAAGAAATTATCATAAACACCTATTTTTGATACCCCAAGCACCTCCCGCCAAATTTGAGCAATTTGACGCTCTAATTCGTTCCTCGGCTGCACTCGTTCTTGGATAGAGCTACCCAAACTACTCTGTGAGAGTAAATCAATATCAATCTCTCCTCTCTCAGTTAAAGGCATTTTTGGTAACTCCACCACAGCACAACGACTTGGTTTACCCAAAGCATCAGTTATCTGATGCTCCAGAAAACTTACATCTGGCTTTCCTTGACCATTAGTCGTAAAGTAAGCTGTTAATTGCTGCAAACTATCCGATAGAGCGGTAAACCTGCGGATATTCGGATTACGACCATCCAAACCCACTATTAAGTAGGGTTGGTTATGGCATAACCCTGCTAGTAGTGAAGACATACCTTGAGGTGCTCCTACTGCTAAGTAACCCTTTGCCTCACTCAGTTGCTTCATCTGATAACCCCGACTCATCCCTATTTCATCCCACATACTCCAAGCAAAACAATAGCTGTTTAACCCCTCCTGATAGCGTTGATAATGGGAAAAACGATCTAAGAAACTATTGGCTGCTGCGTAAGCTCCCACCGTCGTGCCGCCAAAGAAACCATTAATAGAGGAGAAGTTGATAAACAAACTATGTGGCTGCTTTTCTACCAATTGATGTAATACCAAAGTACCTAATAGTTTGGGGTGCAACACCTGAGCGAAACTCTCTGGTGTTTCCTCCATCAGCAAACGCTCCTGCATAAACCCTGCTAAATGAATCACTCCATCAAGTTGAGCTTGCCATTGAGATAAAGTTTGTTGTACTACTTGTTGCACTTGAGTGACATTGCAGATATCTACGGCTTGATAAACTACCTCCCCACCCAATTGTTGCAATTGTTGATAAGCTAGGATTTTATCTGCTACTTTACCCCCTTGCTGTAAATTGGTTTCCCAACAGTCTCTCTCCGGTAAAGGAGTTCGACCCAAAAGTAGCAGTTTAGCTTGATAATGTTGGAGCAGATATTTGGCAATCTCAACTCCTACTCCCCCCAAACCTCCACTGATCAGGTAAGTGCCTCCTGTTTTGAAGGGTAATGCTTGTTTGGGTAATGAAGGAAGGTTAAGTTTCTCCAAACCTGATACCCAACGCTCTCCGTCTCGATATGCCACTTCTGAGTCTTTAGCATCAGTCGTTAGTTCCTCAAGTATCCGAGTGCTATTGACTTCTAATGACTCTAGAGGTAAGTCGATATGGCGACAGTGCCAGTGAGGTATTTCCTGGGGAATAGTTTTCAGTAAACCTGGTACTGTAGCTTTGGCATAGGCAATAGGTTCTTGAGGATTTAGAGATTGACTATGACTGGCGACATAAAGCAGTCTGACTGGCTCATCTGGGCTCTGATTACCAAAAGTTTGTAGGATCAATAAGAGGCTATAAATCCCAGTTTTTTGTACTGTTTCTAAAGATTCTGCATCAGCAATTTGTTCGTCATTCTCATCAAAATGCCACAGATGTATAATCGCTCGGATTTGGAGGTTATCTGCTGCCAACGATTGGTATAACTGTTGATAATGTTCCCGATTATCTGGAGCTATTATATATTGATGAGCATTGACTTTGGTAAAAGATTCTCCTAATTCTATCTGAATATACTGCTGACAATAATTGTCTAACTTGTGGCAGAGTTTTTTAGCCAAGCCCCAGTTATCAAACAATACTAATATAACTCCAATATTGGCTATTTTGGCTAGTTGATGATCACCATTTTGTCGCCGCCATTTTTTTTGATAAAACCACTCAGGAATAGTGTTAGCATTTTCTGTGATTAAATCTACTCGTTTTAAAATATTGTGAAATTTTCTTGCCGCAAATTTTTTACTTAGTTGAGTACGTTGAATCTTACCTATAGCAGTTTTCGGAATCAAATCTTTGTCTAGGGGAATTAAAAAATCGGGATTAATCCCAATGCTATTTACTACTTGTTCTCTGATCCTTTTTAATAGAACTAGTAAACCCCTGTCTTCGGTTGCTTCTGTATTAAAAAATAGAGCTAATTTATCGGTATTGCTATTTGGCTCCCTCACAGCACAAGCTGCTGTGTAAGAAACCTCTATTTCTTCCAGTTCTTCAACAGCAGCTTCAATTTCGTGACTGTAATAATTTAAACCATTGATGATAATTACATCTTTTTGTCGCCCAGTAATAGTTAAATGTCCGTTTTGGAGAAAGCCTAAATCTCCTGTATTAAACCAACCATCTATAGTAAAAGCTTCTTCGTTGGCAACTGGATTTTGATAGTAACCTGATGTGACAGATGCACCTTTAACTTGTAAAGCTCCAACAACACCTTCAGGAACAACTTGTTGGTTAACGTCAACAATTCTCAAACAAGCTCCCGAAATTGGTCTCCCTAACTCAACAAATTTATCTTCATCAGATGAAGATTCAAAAGAAAAACTGTTAGACCAGGTGATACCTGAACAAGTTTCGCACATTCCAAAAGCAGGATGAATAGCTTTTGATGATAAACCATAAGGGCTTAAAAGTTGGAGAAAGTTTCTGGCGGTTTTGGTCACAATTGCTTCTCCAGCATTGACCAAAAATTTCATTGAAGACAAATCCCAGTGTCCTTTGGCAATTTCTTCTGCGCGATCGCTAATCAGAGTAAAGGCAAAATTTGGTGCCCAGCTAATTGTAGCGTGATGCTGGTCAATTAAATCTAACCATTTAAGTGGATTTTGCAGTATCAATTGTGTCGGTACATGAATTTGCTGACACCCTAAATCAACTGCCATCATACTCAGAAATACCAAAGCACCGACATGATCCATCGGCATCCAGTTCAAGGTGACATCCTGGCAGGAAAATTGGTTCATTGCGGTCGTACCAGCAGTCATACTCAATAAATTGCAGTGTTTCTGCATCACTGCTTTGGGTTTTCCTGTGCTTCCGGAAGTTAACAGCAAAACTGCTAAGTCTTGTGGTTGACTTTTATAGATCTGTGTATCTGGTTCAAAGCTTCGTAAGCCTTCCAAAGTTTTAACCACAAAATCTTCTAAATTCAGGCGTTGTGACCAACCACGCACAGATGATGCTAATTTGTCATCTGTAAGTACCAGAGGTTGTCCTAACATCTGCCAGGTATTTTGCAATTTCGTCAGTGTACTATGGGATTGGTCATAACTTGGTGGTATTGATACTGGTACCGGAACAAATCCTCCCAACACACAGCCCCAAAATGCACTAATAAAATCCTGATTTTGCTCCAGTTGAAAGATGACTTTGTCTTGGGGTTTCAAGCCTAACTGCCTCAATCCACCTAAAATTCTTTGAGCTTCAACCCACAACTCACTGTAAGTTTGAGTTATCACCTCCCCATCAGGCTGAATATAGATGAGATTAGTATCTGCGTGCTGTTGAGCTGCTCGTTGCAATGCTTGTGCTAAAGTTGTTGGTGCATTTTCAAGCCATTGCAATGGCTCTCCCGCACTAATGGCTAACTTTCCTGAGGTTGCCTTGGTTTGTAGTTGTGCATTTGAGGCTAACTGTTCTACTACAGGAGTTGCACTATGATCAGGAAGAGTTATTTGCTCTAATGGCAGCAAGTCTGATAGATGTAATGGTGACAAATGTGGGGTTTTCTGTTGCACCACTACTGCCACTTGTTCAATTTCTGGCAATGCTCTCAGCTGTATTTCCCATCGCTGCACTAAGTTATCGTCAATTACTGGGAAATTAGCTAGGGCTAATTCGTCTACTTTTCCTTTCGGAGTCAAAGGTAAACTTGACAGGGGAACATAAGCTCCTGGCATCATATATGGGGGTAACTGCTGCTGCATGTAAGAGTGGAACTGTTGAGGTTTCCAGGGTCCTGCAACGACGACATAAGCTACGAGGAATGTTTGGTGAGCTAATACATAAGCCTGTTCTACTTCTGTAGCTGATAACAGAGCAGTTTCTATGTTTGCTAGTTGTATTCGTTTGCCTGTTATCCAGACATGGCGTTGCTTGGTTCCGACTATTTCTAGATAACCGTTGTTGTGGCGACAACCTAAGTCTCCAGTGCGAAATAATCTACCTAATTTGGGATGGTCTATAAATTCCTGTGATGTTAATTTTTCCTGATGGAGATAGCCTCTGGCTAAACTAGAACCTCCAACATAGATTTCCCCTAGTACTTCCATTGGTACTGGCTGTTTTTCTTGGTCTAGTAAATAAACGGATAACCGACTAGGAGTGCCTACAGGGACGTTTTTGGTAATGGGTTTTTCTTCCCACTGGAAGTGGGTGATTTCTCCTGCCGCTTCCGGAAGGCTGTAGAAGTTATGTAATGAGACATTAAAGGTTTTGATAAATGTGTTGGCAAGTTCTGTTGATAGAATTTCTCCACTGCAAAGGAGCGAGTGCCAAGAGTTCAAAACTGCTTTTGGGTTAGAAGTATTTAACCAACTAGAAAGTTCTGATGGGTATAGATGAGCTATCGTAATTTGGTGTTGGGTAAATAGATTTTGTAGTTCTGTAGGGTCATTGGTTGAAGCGATAACTAGTTTCCCGCCGGTAAGTAAGGGTAAACCAATTTCAAGTAGGGCGATTTCTTCAGCGAGTGAGGCTTTGTGCAGTAAGATGTCTTGATTGGTTAGGTGTAAGGTTTCTTGAAGTGACTGTAACCGTTGAGTAAGGCTGCGATGTTCTACTAAAGTTTGGTTGAGGAGATAGGCAAGGTTAGTTGCTGCTGTTGCTATGTTGGGGTTCTGTGTAGTTTGTTGAGTAATGCTCTCCCAATCAGTGTCTAGGCAGAGGTTTTGAGTACGGTGTTGGGGCAGTTGTAGTTTGAGATGATATTGAGTGAGAATCAGCGGGATTGAGTTTAAGTTTTCTGAGGAGTTGCTCCCTTCTATCGGTTGATAGAATCTTCCTGCTTTAAATAAGGCTAATAGTGCGATGATTTTTTCTGGTGTCGGGTCTAGGTATAGACCAATTGGCTTTTCTGGAGAAAGCTCTAAATCGAGGATATAGTGAGCTAATTGGTTAGCTTTTTTATTGATTTGGGAGTAAGTTAATTGTTCATCTCGGAAGATTACCGCCACCGCATCGGGTGTCTTCTCTACCTGGCTCTCAAATAATTGATGAATACATCGATCTGATAGGTAATCTTTGCTAGTGTTATTCCACTCAACTAATAACTTGTGCTGTTCTGCTTCTGTCATGATCGGCAGTTGCTTAATTTCCTGAGAAGGAGCGACTACTATTGCCTCAAGTAATGTCCGATAATGAGAAGCCATATTAGCGATCGTAGTAACGCTAAACCGTTCTTGTTTATAAACAAGAACACCATCAATTCCTTTTTGCCCTTCCCACAAATGAAGCTCTAGATCGAATCTGGCATTACTTAAAACATTATCAACTTCAATCGATTCTATACACAACTCTCCCATTTCAAAAACAGGAATTGGTGCATTTTGAAATGCGAATCCTACTTGGACGAGTGGATTTTGCTGGACGTCTCGTTGTGGATTGAGTTTATCTACTAACAAATCAAAGGGTACTTCTCGATGATCATACCCTTCTAAAACAAGAGTTTTGACTCTAGCAAGTAAGTCAAGAAACTTAGGATTATCTGACAAATCAACCCGTAAAACTAGGGTATTGACAAAAAATCCAATTAGCGGTTCCAGTTCTTTATAATTGCGGTTAGCAATAACAGAACCAACCGCCACATCATCCTGATTGCTGTAGCGTCCAAGAAGGATAAAGAATGCAGTCAACAAGAGAATGTTGGATGTTGTCCCTTCGCGCAGATTGAGTTGTTTCAATTGACAGCTCAAGGCTTCTGAAAAGCCTAGGGGAACAATAGTGCCCCCGGTTGTTTCAGACTGAGAAGAGATTTGACTGGGTAACTGTAGAGGAGAAATTCCTTGAAGTTGCTGTTGCCAATACTCTAATTTAGAAGTTAAAAATTCTCCTTGAAGTCTCTCTTTTTGCCAGAGAGCATAGTCTACATACTGAATTGGAAGTTTTTCTCCAACGGGGTTTTTCTGCGCTAGATAAGCTTCATAAAAGTTTTTGAGTTCTCGGATAAAGACACCAACTGACCAACCATCAAAGATAATATGATGTATATTTAAAAGAAGAATATGGTTTTGTTTTGCTAATTTCAGTAGCTTTACGCGCCATAACGGAAGTTTGGCTAGGTCAAAGGGAGATTGTGTATCTTCTTGTAATAACCGCTGAACTTCCGCTTCTTGTTTTTCTGGAGATAAATCCTGGAGGTCTATTACAGGAACATCAACAGTTAATTCAGGGAAAATTACTTGTCTTGATTCCCCTGCTTCTAAGTGAAAGGTCGTTCGCAAAATTTCATGTTTATGCGCGATTTGCCTGAAGCTATTTTTTAAGGCTGTGGTATTTAGTTTTCCTTGAAGACGAAAATGTAAAGGGACAGAGTAGGATGTATCCCCTGGCATCAATTGTGCAATGGTGAACATCCGCTGCTGGGGATAAGATAAGACAAAGCTATTCGCTCCCTTCTCTCTTGTTCTAGGGAAAATTCGCTCCTCTGAAAGCTCTTTTTTCTTCTGCTTTTGTAGTTGACTGAGGAGTAATCTTTGCTTTTCTGGAGAAAGTTTGGCTAATCGCTCTTTGAATGTACTCATTTCAATTCACCTATGTTGCTAATGTTTCTTGAATTAACCATTTACTTCAGGAGCGCTACTGAAGTCTTTTACTTATACCCATTTCCCCATCAGTTAGGTACATTCAATTTTGACGAGTCTATTACCCATTTTCAAAAACTAGGAACGAATGTACCTCATCCCAATGAGAAACAATATAAATAAACTTAGCTTTCAGATTTTAATTTTTCTGCCACTTCTTCCTCTGTCAAATTCTCCAATCCAGCTAACAGTTCTTCTAAATTATCTTCAGATAGATCTTCTGTCAGTTTGGCAGAAATTAAATCTCCTAATCCGGTAATAGTAGGAACCTCGAATAACTTACGCAACGGTAACTTAACCTGATAGATATCATGCAATCGAGACATCAGTTGAATCGCTAACAGAGAATGTCCTCCCAATTCAAAGAAATTGTCATAAATACCAACTTGTTCAATACCAAGTAACTCCTGCCAAATTTGAGCAATGGTTTTTTCCATATCGTTACTGGGAGCCAGATAGGGAGTTTGCAGATTGCGTCTACCTTGGGATGGGGATGTTTCTTTTTCCGGTTCTTTTTGTTCCCCGATATCCTGTTTGAACTGCCTTTGAATCCAAATGTTTAATCGCTCCTTTAGATATCCAGAAGTAATGACCACTTGCTCTGCTAAGGCTTGAGTGATGATTCGCTTCATCGCCTCCAGGCTTTCTTGAGGAATCATAGCGAAGGCATCCATACTAGTTCCCTGGGTTTCCTGTCTTTCCTGCTCATTGAGGAGCCAACGATCCCAGTTGGTACTAATCCAGGGAATATTATCTCTTCGGCTGTGATCTGCGGCAAAGAAATCCAAGAAATGGTTAGCAGCAGCATAAGCACAGAAACCAAGCCCACCCAGGATAGAAGCATTGGAGGAAAGTAGAATACAAAAGTCAAGTTTCTCCCCAGCCAGGACTTTCTCCAGTACATACAAACCAAAGACTTTGGGAGCAAATTGGAGCGTGGATTCTTCAACTCCCAATTGAGCTATGGAGCAGAGTAATGCTTTATTGCTAGTGATAGCAGCAGCATGGAATACACCGTTGACTTCACCAAATTTTGCTTTAATCTGGGTGAGTAGCGATCGCATCTGTATTTCGTCAGTGATATCAGCAGTAAGAGCTTGGTAATCTGCTCCTATTGCTTCTAGTTCCAGTAGCGATCGCAGTTTTCGGCTAATCTTATCGTCAGCATCGTGGGTCTCCAACCAATTTTCCCACTGAGAACGCTCCGGCAAAATGCTCTGTCCTAGCAGTACTAGTCTGGCTTGTACAGTTTCAGCCAAATACTTCGCCAGCATCAACCCAATTCTTCCCAAACCCCCAGTAATCAGATAAATCCCTCGTTCTCGCAAAGGTCTGACGGTTGCTCCAGCTTCTTCTAGGCGCACATTCTCGAAAGTTCTTACAAATCGCTGACGATTGCGATAGGCAACAATTGTTTGGGGAGATTCGAGGTTAGTTTCCGCTAGTAGTTGACCTATCAGTAAATCTTTTTCCGCAGGGGTTTCTGGTACATTAATATCAACACTAATACAAGTGAAATTCTGATATTCTTGAGGAATTACCTGACAAGGACCGAGAAGGGTAGATTTTTCTGGGGATAAGGTTTCTGTACCCAAGACATTTTGCATCTGGTTAGAAACCACCGTAATCGTGACATTACCTTCTAGGTTGTGTTCATGCCAAGCCTGAACCAGATAGATTAAGCTGTAATAACCGTAACTTTGCACCCTTTCAAAGGCATCTTTCTCCAAAGTTGGGGTTGCTCCTACCGTCAGGTTCCAAAAATTAAAAATCTGAGTAGGACATTTGCCAGCGACTTTAAGTTCTTTAATTAAAGATAAATAGTCCTCTCTTTGTTCTGGGTTGATGCAATAACACCCATCATCAGTAGTCCCAAATTGCTCACCCCTCAACACGGGAATGACATCCTGATTTTCACTTTGGAGCTTCCCTACCATCTCCATACCCAAAGAATCGCGATCACTAAAAACCAACCAACATTGGCTTTGTTCTGCCAACGCAGCTGGTTGCAGCGGAGCAAGAGGTAAAGTTCTTTGCCAGGAGGGGATATAAAACCATTCAGCGAGATCGGATTTTCGTTTCCGACTTGCCTGCACAGAAGAGCCTTCTATCTCCATCCCAACCCCTTGGTAAGGTTCTATATGATAACTCTGACGTTCAAAGGGGTAGGTAGGTAAGGGGATGCGCTGGCGAACTTCACTACCATAAAACTGATTCCAGTCCAAACTTACCCCAGACAGCCACAGCCTACCAATGGTGTTGAGCAGAAATGCCTGGTCTGAGTCTAAGGCTTTTGGGTGTCGTAGGGACGAAAAAATATCATGGTTATCACTTTTTTGGGGATGTTGTCTAGCTAGGGTAGATAGGTTATTTCCCGGTCCTACTTCCAACAAAATTCGGTCTGAACCTCGGAATATTTCCTCCAAACCTTTAGCAAACCGGACAGTTTGGCGCAGGTGAGTACACCAGTAGTTCGGGTCTGTTGCTTCTTCATTCTTGATGTAAGTTCCTGTAACGTTAGAAAGAAAAGGTATACTCGGAGGCTGCATCGGAATCTGACGCAAAAATTGGTCAAAATCTTCGAGGATAGGAGCAATACATGGGGAATGGGAAGCCACTTGGATATGCAAGGGGCGATAGTTTACTTGTTTGTCTTCCAGTTTCTTCCTTAATAGGTTAATAGCCTCTGAAACTCCTGAAACTACACAAAGATTAGGGCTATTGATGGCGGCTATGGCAATGTCATCTCCTAGCAGGGGTAAAAGCTCAGCTTCAGAAAGGGGAACACTCAACATCGTACCAGGTTCCACCTGTGCCATCAGTTTTGACCTTTCCACTATCACTGCTAAGGCATCTTCGAGAGAAAAGACACCCGCAATACAAGCAGCAACATATTCTCCCAGACTATGTCCAATCATCAGTTGAGGTTGGATACCCCAAGACATCCATAGTTTAGCCATAGCGTATTCAACAGAGAAAAGTATGGGTAAAGCCTGGGAGACTTGTTCCATTTTTTGACGGGCTGATTCCGTCTCTGTTGCTTGGGGAAACAGGAGTTGGCGAATATCATAGCCCATAAGACCTTCGAGGATTTGGGCGCATCGGTCTACCTGCTCTCGAAATAACGGCTCTTCTTGGTAAATCCCCAGTCCCATATTCACATACTGAGTCCCACCCCCAGAGAACATAAATACTACTGGTCTGTCGGTGGTTTGGTAGTAGGAGGTAAACAACCGATTGGGATCGGAAGTGTCTAAGGCATTAATCGCATCATTGGCATCGCTGCAAACTAAAATCCGTCGGTGATTGAAGATGCGACGACCTACTTGTAAGGTATAAGCCACATCTGGAAAATTTATCTGGGGGTTTTGACGGAGATGAGCCGCTAGGTTGGCACTAGCCATTTCTAAAGCACTCTCAGTTTTGGCGGAAAGAAGTAGGAGTTGGTAACTGTGACGAGAGGGAGATGATTCTGTGGATGGAGCTTCTTCTAGTACTGTGTGAGCATTCGTGCCTCCGATACCGAAAGCACTCACCCCCGCCCGACGTGGTTCTCCAGCAGTTTTCCATTCAGTCAGTTTGGTGTTAACAAAAAAGGGGCTATTGGCAAAATCAATAGCTGGATTTGGGGTCTGGCAATTCAGACTCGGTGGTATCTGTTGGTGTTGCAGAATCAATACGGTTTTAATCAACCCACCAATTCCAGCGGCAGCGTCTAGGTGCCCTAGATTACTTTTCAATGACCCAATCGCACAGAAACCTTTTCTATCGGTTGTCTCTCTGAAAGCTTTGGTGAGAGCTCCGATTTCAATGGGGTCTCCTAGCTCAGTTCCCGTACCGTGGGTTTCGATGTAACCGATATCCTCCCCAGCCACCTCTGCCATTTGTTGTGCCATCAGAATTGCTTCTGCTTGTCCATCTCGACTGGGGGCCGAGTAACTCATTTTTAGAGAACCGTCATTGTTGAGGGCGATTCCCTTAATGACAGCATGGATTGTATCCCCATCCGCCAGAGCTTCTTCTAGGCGTTTTAAAACAACAATTCCGACTCCATTTCCTGGAACAATCCCGCCTGCTTCGGCATCAAAGGGGCGACAATGTCCATCAGCTGAGACCACAGAACCTTCTTGATATAAATAGCCAGCTTTTTGAGGAACACTAACAGTTACTCCCCCAGCTAAGGCAATATCGCACTGATAGGTTAACAGGGATTGACAGGCTAGATTAACTGCCACTAAAGAGGTAGAGCAGGAGGTTTGCACATCCATGCTTGGCCCTTTGAGATTCAATTTAAATGAAACGCGGGTGCTGAGAAAACCCAGGGAGTTGCCAATAAAGATGCTGCCTTCATCTTGAATACCGAGGTTGGGGTTATGAAGCAGGTTCTTTTGCCAATAGGTCGGACGAGCAGCACTACCATAAACTCCGATCCAACCTGGGAATCTTTCGGGATCGTATCCGGAATTTTCTAAAGCTTCAGAGGCACATTCAAGAAATATCCGATGTTGAGGATCCATTAGGGCTGCTTCCCTAGGGCTGTAGTCAAAAAAGGAAGCATCAAATAGATCGGTTCCTTCCAGAACTGCTTTCCCTCTGACATAGTTAGGTTTTCGGAATAGTTCCGGTGAAATTCCCGATGCTTCTAATTCCTCATCAGAAAAGAAGGAAACGGATTCTACACCATTTTTTAAGTTATCCCAGAATTGATCGATATTAGGAGCATCGGGAAACCGACCAGCCATACCAATAATGGCAATTCCTTCTACTTCTTGTTCGCCTATTTGAGCATTTACCATATCTATTTTTTCCTCCCTGATTTAGCTTTGCGGCTCAGTGCCGCTTTTTGTTTACGAATGCGATTTTTAATAGAAGAATCTATGCCCACTTTTTCTTTTTGGCATTGGACAATATAGTTAGCTAGATGATAGATGGTTGGATATTGGAACAGGTCTGTCACGGTGAGCTGGTGCTCAAATTTCGATCTTAATTTCCTTTCCACTTGAACAATCAAAAGGGAATTACCACCCAAATTAAAGAAATTATGGTGGATGCCTACCTGTTGTAATTTCAGAACCTCTTGCCAAACCGCAGCGATAATTTGCTCTTCTTCTGTGCGAGGAGCAACAAAGTTTTCAACCGGGGTGCGAAGAGTTGGATCAAGGGGTGGGAGTGCTTTATGGTCAACTTTCCCGTTAGGTGAAAGAGGAATGTGAGCGATCGCGACAAACACTGAGGGTACCATGTAATCTGGAAGCAAGTGCTGTAGATGAGTACGCAGCTCAGTTTCTACTGTTGGTGCTGTTCGAGGAACCACATAAGCGACAAGTAATCGTTCGCTAGTATCTCCCTCTGTTGCTAAGACAACACTTTCTTTAACTCCTGGATGGGTGTTTAAGGCAACTTCAATCTCACCAGGTTCGATACGATAGCCACGAATTTTGACCTGACGATCTACACGACCGACAAATTCGACATTGCCATTGGCTTGATAACGAGCGCGATCGCCTGTACGATAAATTCGTCCTCCAGGCTCAGTACTAAAGGGATTAGGAATAAATTTTTCTGCTGATTGTGCTGGGCGATTCTTATAACCCCTTGCCAGAGCGACACCTTCAATATAGAGCTCACCGAGAACCCCTGGCGGAACGAGTTGCAAGTGAGAATCCAGGATATAAACTTGATTGTTAGGAATTGGACGGCCAATGGGGGGTAATTTTGGCCAGTTACTAGCTGTGCCTTCCAACTTTATTTCTGTGACCACATGGGCTTCAGCTGGACCATACTGATTAACTAACTGGCACTGTCCTACATTATCAAAAAAATTAACGATAGGTGGAGTAATTTTCAACTGTTCTCCTGCCGTAATAATCTCACGCAAAGTAACAGGAAAACGCTGGCTTTCTCCAGCCTCGATTGCCAATTGCTCTAAAAAGGCAAAAGGCACAAATAGTCTTTCTATCTTTTGAGAAAGCAGAAACTCTAGCAAAGCTGAGGGGTCTCGCCGCTGTTGATCATCAATCAGATACAGGGTTCCTCCTGTACATAGGGTAAAGAAAATTTCCTGGGTTGCTACATCGAAGCCTGGGGAAGCAAATTGTAGGGTTTTGGCTGCACCAAATAAACTGTCGGTTTGGGTGGAGATCAGATTAACAAGGGTGCAGTGGTTCATGGCAATCCCTTTAGGCTGACCTGTAGAACCTGAAGTGTAAATGATGTAGAGAAGATTGTCTCCTCTTACCCCTACAGCTGGATTGTCTCGGGACTGACAGTTAATTAGACTCTGCTCTTGATCCAGGCAGCAGACTGGCAGACCGGAAATAGGTAGACTATTAAGCAACTCCGTTTTGGTCAACAGCAGATGTAACTCGCTATCAACTAGCATATGACTTACACGTTCTGGTGGGTAAGTTGTATCTATCGGCACATAAGCCCCTCCTGCTTTGAGGACTGCCAGCATAGAAATCACCATTTCTACCGACCGGTCCAGAAAAATGCCAATTGCTGTCTCCGGTTTAACACCCTTTTGCAAGAGATAATAAGCCAGTTGATTCGCTTTTGCGTTAAGTTCTCCGTAAGTCCACTGTTTGTTCTCAGATACCAAGGCTGTAGTATCAGGGGTACGATTAACCATAGCCTGAAACATCTCATGGACAGAGCCGATTTTTTGGTCTAGGGAGTAGTTTTTATTTCTTCCCAAAAGCCAAGTTTGCTCTTCTTGAGGCAGGATATTAAGCTTCCAAATGAGGGAATCTGGTGCAACGACAATGCTCTCCAACAAAGTTTGGAAATGCTTGAACATCCGTAATATCGTTTCTCTGTCAAACAAATCGGCGTTGTAGAAAAAGCTTCCTGAGAGTCCACCAACTTTCTCTTCAGAAGAAATACCAATTTTGTCATCTTCCCATAAATGGAGTTCGAGATCGAATCGGGTGTATTCAAATTCATACCTCAAGGGTGATACCGTGAGGTTATTGAACTTGACAGCTTCAATGGCAACATTCTGGAGAGCAAACAGAACTTGAACTAGTGGATTGCGACTGAGGTCTCGATCTGGTTGTAACTCATCTACTAGCTTTTCAAAGGGTAGAGTTTGATGAGTATAAGCATCCTTAGTGAAAAGGCGAACCTGTTGCAGCAGTTCTCGAAAAGTAGGGGAACCAGAAAAATCAATAGGTATGGCCAAGGTATTGACAAAAAAACCAAGTAACCCTTCTAGCTCCTGGCGATCGCGATTGGCAATGGGAGAGCCGATTGCCAACTTGGAGGCATTAGAGTAACGATGGAGTAGTGTAGCGAAGGCAGCGAGGAGCAGCATATATAAAGTCACCCCTTCTTCTCTGCTCAGAACCTTCAGCTGATTCAACAAAGTAGGAGGGATAGATACTGATAATACCCCCCCTTGATAACTTTGAATCGGCGGTCTAACTCGATCCGTCGGCAATTCTAAGGGCGTTAAATCAGCTAAATGCTGCTTCCAATAAGATAATTGGGACTCTAAGACTTCTCCTTGTAGCCATTCTCGCTGCCAAACCGCAAAATCGGCATATTGAATGGGGAGTTCAGCTAAAGGGGAAGGTTCATTAAGACAATAAGCATCATAGAGAGTACCCAGTTCCCGATTAAATACACCAAGAGACCATCCGTCAAAAATGATGTGATGGATATTGACAAATAAGATATGTTCTTGCTCACCGAGGCAAAACAGCAAAACCCTGAGCAATGGTCCATTACTGAGATCAAAAGGTTTTTGTGCTTCCAGGAAAACCTGTTTTTGGACAGTAACTTCTTGTTCGTCTGGTTTCAGATGTTCTAAATTAACTACAGGAATAGTCACTGACCCATCTGGAGCTATTACCTGCACAGGCTGTCCATCTTGTGTACTAAAGGTAGTCCTCAAAGTTTCATGGCGTTTAACTAAAGCTTTAAGGCTCTGCTCCAAGGCGTCTATCTTGAGGATACCGGTTAGTTTGATGAGGGATGGGATGTTGTAGGCTGGACTTTCCGGGACTAAGCGGTCAAGAAACCATAGCCGCTCTTGAGCGAAGGAAAGGGGCAGAATTTTCAGGCTTGTTTTCTTTTTTTTAATCAGTTCTGCCAGCAATTTTCGCTTTTCAGCTTCCGATAAATTTTGCAGTTGTTGTCGAGATATTTTCATATATTTGTTGGTTAAAGTAACAGCGTTTTACATGAAAAATTCTTACAACTGTTCCGACAAAATTTCATCTAGAAGGGCATTAACTTTTTCATCAGATAAAAGTTGAACTTTAGCAGATATTTCAGTTTGATTTTGTTCTTGAACTTTGGGTATATTCTGGGTTAGCTCTTCCTGAGGTTGACAGTTGGCCATCGTACTTACAACTCCTGCAATCGTAGGGTTCTCCATGAATAAATCTGGGGTGATAGCAACTTTCAAAGTTTCACGGATGCGTGAAACAACTTGAACAACCTGTAAGGAGTCCCCATTAAGTTCAAAAAAGTCATCATAAATACCTACCGCTTCTCGACCAAGTATATCTTGCCAGATTTGGGCTACTATTTGCTCTTGGTCATTAGTGGGGGATACATAGGTAGTTTTTAATTGAGAACGAGTATCCTGTGGGGACAAAATCTCTTGTTTTTCCTTCTGTATCACTGGCACAGATTTTAGACCTATCCATTGCTCGATTCTGGCTGGTAAATCACCAGTAGAAACCGCAATTTGAGCCGACTCAGGTAGGGAAATTAGGCGACGAAAAGCCTCGATACCTTCATCAGTAGTTAGGGCATATTTGGTCGTAGTCCATTTGTCGCTTTCGTCTTGATTCAGTACCACATCCCAGCCATCCCAGTTAACAGTAATCCAAGGTGTAGGATTTTGATTGTGCTTTTGTTGCTGGGCTAAAGCATCTAAGAACATATTAGCAGCAGAGTAGGCTACAAATCCCAGTCCTCCCAAGATACTAGCTAAAGAAGACATCAGTAAATAAAAATCCACTGGGTCGTCTTTTAGTAGTTTCTGCAAAACTAGAGTACCATAAATTTTTGGTATAAATTGCGCTTGACATTGCTGTTGATTTGCTTCCAAAATGGGACTAAAAGCATCATCCTTAACGTAGGCTGCACTATGGATTACTCCGTTAATTGTTCCATACAGTTCTCGAGTACGCTTGATAATGCTTTCCATCTGTTCAGAACAGGAAATATCCCCTGAAAAAATCTGAACCTCTGCTCCCATTTCTTCCATTGAGCGGAACCAGGAAATTTTTGTAGAAATATCATTTTCGTCTTGGTGCTGGAGTAACCACTCATCCCATTGGTGTCGCTCCGGAAATTCTCTACGACTGATGAGTACCAGTTTCGCTTGGTAATTTTGGGCTAAGTATTCAGCTAGAATCATCCCTAGTCTACCTAATCCACCGGTAATCAGATAGACACCGCCCTGTCTTAGACAAATCCCAGCTTCATGGAGTTCTAATTTAACCGGCTCAAATTTCTGAACTAAGCGGTAGGAACCGCGATAAGCAATTATGGTTTCAGTATTCTGAGTCTTCAGTTCAAGAAGCAACCGTTTGGCTAGTTGGGAATAGGAGGCCGAGGTTTTTTCTGGAACCAAGGGGATATCTACAGTAGTGCATCGAATATTGGGGTGTTCCTGGGGAATTACTAGACAAGGGCCAAGTAGGGTGGTTTTTTCTGGGTGTAGAATGTCCGTACTTTCTACAGCTTGAGTCTGATTGGTAATTACTAAGAGTTTAATCGGGCTAGTAATCTTGTACTGTAAGATTGCTTGGGTTAGATAAACTAGGCTATAAAACCCTAACTCTTGAGGGTTGACCACATTTTCATTTTCCCCAGCACTCTCTCTTGAGTTGCTCACATTTAAAGTCCAGCAATGAATAATTGTCTCTGGATACCCGATTGCTTCGATCGCTTTCCCTATGAGAGCAGTGTAATCTTGGTTTTGAGAGGGGTTAATCTTACAATCATATTGGGTAATTGGAGTAAATTCCTGACCCACTCTGACGGTAAAAATGTTGCATCCTTCCTTGGTCAACTGATCCGCTAGTTCTTGCCCTACTCCAGAATCATCAATAAACAGTAAACAGGTTTTAGGTGATTGAGAATTAGCTGAAGGGGTGGGGGTTAGGCTTCTTTTCCAAGAAGGTAGGTAAAAGTAATCAGCTAAATTTGCAGTTTTGTTGGTTGAAGGTTTCTGGATGGGGGACTTGTTCGCAAATGCTTCAAGTGTGTCCAGCCAGTATCGTTTCCTCTCAAAGGGGTAGGTAGGTAAAGGGATACGCTTTCTTTTTTCAAGAGCACAAAAGTTAGCCCAGTCTAGCTGTACTCCTGAAAACCAAAGCTGTCCGAGTAAGGTCTGAAGCCAAGCTGAATTTTGATTTTTTGCTTTAGGATGGGGCAAAGTGGAAAGAATGTTCTTGGAGGTAGAACTTTGGGGATGTTTCCTCGCAAAGGTACTGAGACTGTGTCCTGGGCCTACTTCAACGAGTAAAGCTTCAGGCTTCGCCAATATCTGTCCAATTCCATCGGCAAAGCGCACAGTCTGACGTATTTGCTTGGTCCAGTATTGGGGAGAGGTGGCTTCTTCTTGAGTAATCCAGTTGCCAGTAACATTGGAAATAAAGGGGATTGTGGGAGGTTTGAGAGCTATCTGGTTAACTGCATCACTAAAAAGACCTAAGCAGGTTTCCATAAGGGGAGAATGGAAGGCTCGATTGACTTTTAGTCTTTGAGTTTGTATTCCTTTTTGGTTTAACTCGTTTTCCAGTTGCATGACAGCTGGTACTGAGCCGGATACAACGCAGTTGGAGGGTGTGTTGATAGCAGCTAAAGAAAGAGCATTATTGGAGAAAGAGATTTGTGCAGGAGGCAGAGGAATAGAGAGCATTGCGCCTTCTTCTGTGTCCTGCATAAGGCTACCGCGAGTGTAAACTAGGTTGAGTGCTTCTTCCAGAGAATAAACTCCCGCTAGACAAGCAGCTACATATTCACCAATACTGTGACCAATCATGGCATCGGGTTTTACCCCCCATGACATCAAGAGTTTAGCTAGGGCATATTCAACTACAAAGAGTGCAAGTTGGCTGATGTGGGTTTCGTAGAGGGGGGAGTTAGTCGATTGGGTGGGAGTTTCCGGATAAATAATCGGCAGTAGGTCAATCTCTAAACGACTTTGAAGCCATTCATTACACTGGTCAACTTGTTCTCTATAGAATGGCTCTGTTGTATAGAGCTCTTTCCCCATGTTGACATATTGAGAACCCTGACCAGGGAAAAGGAAGATAACAGATTGGGGCTTGGCAGTGCATTTTTGAGTATAAACTCTTTCAGGATCTAGTTCTTGGAGTGCTTGTCTAGCATCAGATGAGTCCCTAGCTACGACGAAGCGGCGGTACTCGAAATTCCTGCGCCCATTTTGCAGGGTAAAAGCAACATCAGCAAGATTTTCTTCGGGGTACTGGTTGAGGTGGGTGCTGAGGTTGACGGTTGCTGCTTCTAGGGCAGTTTCTGTTCTGGCAGAAAGAATGAGTAACTGGTAGGGTCTAGAGGGTTGAACTGTTGGGGGTGGGGGAGCTTCTTCTATGATGATATGGGCATTAGTTCCACCTATGCCAAAGGAACTTACTCCAGCTAAGCGAGGAGAATGGTTCCATTCAGCTAGTTTTGTATTTACATAAAAAGGGCTATTAACAAAATCGATTTGAGGATTGGGAGACTCGAAGTGCAGGCTTGGTGGTATTTTTTGATGCTTCAGGCAAAGGACGGTTTTGATCACACCTGCCACTCCCGCTGCTGCTTTCAGATGTCCCTGGTTACTTTTTAAGGAACCGATAGCGCAATACCCAGTTTTGGTGGTGGTTGCCTGAAAAGCTTGGGTAAGGGCAGCAATTTCTACGGGATCCCCTAGAGGGGTTCCGGTGCCGTGGGTTTCGATGTAGCTAATTTGTTCGGGATCAACTTCAGCGATTGCTTGAGCTAGGGAAATGGCTTCTGCCTGTCCTTCTACACTGGGGGCAGTATAACCGACTTTCTGCTTACCATCGTTGTTAATGGCGGAACCTTTAATGACGGCGTGAATGGTATCTCCTTGGGTAAGTGCCTCACTTAATCGCTTAAGGACAACAATACCAATACCATTAGATGGGATTGTTCCTTTGGCTTTGTGGTCAAATACTCTACAATGTCCATCGGGAGAGACTACTGAACCTTCCTGATATAAATAGCCTTCTTGATTAGGAGCACTAATGGAGACTCCTCCGGCTAAAGCTAAATCACATTCATAATTCAGCAGTGACTGATAGGCTAGATGAATGGCAACCAGGGAGGTAGAACAAGCTGTCTGTACCGTGACACTTGGACCGCGCAGATTACATTTGTAGGAGACATGGGTACTGAGGCAATCGAGGGAGTTCCCAAAAAAGATGTGGTCTTCTTTTGCTGCTTGTACCACATCATCGCGGTGTTGGAGGAGATGATTGAGGTAACTTAGTTCCGATGCACCTGCATAAACTCCAATTAAGCCTTCATAACGAAAGGGATCGTAGCCTGCTGTTTCTATCGCTTGCCACGCACATTCAAGGAAGATACGTTGCTGGGGATCCATCGCTGCTGCTTCCCTGGGAGTAAAGCCAAAGAAATCAGCATCAAACATTTCAATATCGGTGATTGCCCCTTTTGCTTTTACATAGTTTGGATGCTGGAACAAATGAGGGTCAATTCCCGCGTTAGCCATTTCATCTCTAGTGAAAAAAGAGATTGATTCTACGCCATTTTCCAGATTGTGCCAAAAACTCTCCAAGTCTGAAGCTCCTGGAAAGCGTCCCACCATGCCAATGATGGCAATTTCACGACCCGTTAGAGATGTTTGTCCCTCAATCATGCTTCCCTCTTTTCACTCAATGTTGGCGATCGCAATTTAACATAATGGCTCCATATAACTGAATATAAAGCTTCGTTACAAATAACCTTTGATGTTGACTTACTCTATTTTTTAAATCGGTAAATTCGGTATCCGTATTCCTGAAGTTTGAGACGCTCGTATAAATCAGACCCTGGAAGTGCCATTACATGTTTGTGAGCTTGGATATCTTCTTCTTGCTCTTGATTCTCAGCAGTTTCTTCCTCTGAAATTGCTAAAGCACCCATCTGATTTTCCGCATCTAGTTCTCGAGACAATATAACGTTACTAGTAATATCTCTATCTAACTCTAGGGATAACCCCACTTCTTGCAAGTAGGTTATAAAATTCGGTAGTTCTTGATTGGGAAAGATATCTGTATAAAGGAAGTATCCTCCTGGTTTTAACACACGATAAACTTCTCGATAAAATTTAAACAGATTAGGATAGACATGGGATGATTCTACATTAGTTAAGATGTCAAACTCATTATCCGCAAAGGGCAGATTTTCCGCATCTCCTTTATGGAATTTAATTGGCTCTCCCTCAAAGTTTTGACGACAAAATTTAATATTCGCATCAGTGATATCAATCCCTGTCAAGGTTTTTGCTTGATAAAACTGGCTGAGAGTGTAAAGAGTGCCACCTCGACCACACCCAACATCTAGAACCTTAGCGCCTTGTAAATCACAGTCTCCCACTAACTCCAAAATTAATCGAGTTGAACGCTTGTTGAGAAAATACTCTGGTAACTCTACTTTAGCATAGTCTGGGCTCCCATCTGGTTCATATCCCCAATTCATAAATATGGCATATTCACCATAAATTGATGTATTAAGTTTTTGATTGAGAAATTCATAAAATCTTTGAACTCTAGTCTTAAATTTTTCCGAGTCTTTTTTGTCAGGAAATTTCAAATCTTGTTCTTTGATTTCCGTTTGTGAGTTATTATTCATTATCTTAAACCTCTAAATTTTCTTAAATCTAAATATCTTGTAGCTAAACCGCCCTTCTTGAATTTGTTGAAAAAACTGTGAGTCTTCCGGAGCTAGAAAAAAATCAAAAACGTCTTTTTCAGCTGCTGTTGTATTTGATGAATCATTTGGTGCGAGCATCCCAAAGCTCTTCATTTGGGTCTTCGCCATTTCTTGCCGTGACAATAATACATTAGAAGTGATATCACGTTCTACTTCTAGAACCAATCCTTGGTCTTGCAAGTACTTAATACAGTCTTCAAATTGTTCGATTTTGAGAATATCTGTATAAAGGAAATAACCTCCAGGCTTAAGTACCCGAACAACCTGAGAATAAAATTGAAATATATGAGGATAGGCATTAGAAGACTCAACATTAATCACCACGTCAAAGGAGCTATCTGCAAAAGGTAATGTTTCAGCATCTCCTTCTAAAAAATGACGCTGCTGATTTTCTAAATGTTGTTTACAAAAGGCAATAGATGCGGGAGTAATATCTAAACCTGTGAAGCTTTTGGCAGCAAAGAAGCGGTCTAGGGTTTGAATATTCCCCCCACGACCACAACCTACTTCTAAAATATCACGGTCAGTTAAATCACAGTCTCCTACTAATTCCAGAATTAATTTTAAGCAATTTTTGTTGAGGCAGCGTTTGGGTAGTTGGATTTGCGAAAACTCCGGGTTATGGTCAGCGACATATCCCCAGTTAAGAAACGTGGAATACTCACCAAAACCAGATTTGTTCAAATGCTCGTTCAAGGAGTTGTAAAACGTTCTAACTACATTTTTGACTTCCTGTTGACCGGGAGCAGGTTTTTCTTGCACCATGATTTACCTCCTAACCTTTGAATCGTGGATTTTTTTTTCCTAGGGCTGCCTTGCGTTTTTCGGCTCTCTCGTCCATTCGCGATCGCAAATTTTCATTATTAGTTCTCGCCCGGTTTGCTTGGCTCAAATGTTGAGCTAGGGCACTGACTGTGGGATATTGAAACATATCTACTACTGACAGCTTTTGGTTAAAGATGGATTGCAGTTTACTCAATATTTGAACTAACAGTAAAGAATGTCCTCCTAGGTCAAAGAAATTATCTTCTATACCAACGCGGTCTAGGCGTAAATATTCTTGCCAAATTCCAGCTATGATCTGCTCAATATCTGTACTAGGTGCTTGGTAAGCTGCTTCTAAGTCCGGTCGAATAGCCTCTGGAGCAGGAAGAGCACGCTTATTGATTTTACCATTGTGATTTAGTGGAATCGCATCCAGCAAAACAAAATGGGAAGGAATCATATAATCGGGTAACTGTTCGGTCAAATAAGACCGCAACATCGGCACTATTTTATGGGTTAATTTTTCCGAAATTGGGTTGTTTCCATAAGCATGCCACTCTCGTCGCTTACTGCTTCCTGAGAGAAAAGGAGAAATTAGGGAAAGGGATTGTTCCTGGGGTATAAACACAACATCAAAATATCCCTGCTTCCCTTGGTGAGACCAAACCACTTGTGTTGTGTAATTGAGTTCTTCCCCGATGGCCCAAAATGCTTCTGGATCTATACCGGGCTCTTTTTGTAGGGTTTCTTTCACAGTAGACCGGAGCGCTGTAACTGTAAAGTTATCTTCTAGATCCCCCAAGATTTGTACACTTTTAACATCGTTCCAAATTCTGGCATTAGGAATGTTTTGCAAGCAGCAGGGGGAGCGGGTTTCGGTTAGCAGTTGACGGAGGGATTCTAGGTTATGGGAAGGTGAATCTACCGTTGCTTTTTCTTGCCAGTCATAAATTGAAGGTGACTGAAGAGGTTTATCCCCCTGATCTATTTGCAGAATGACATCATAACGATATTTTGTTAGCTCATTATGGTACTGTCCACGCTTATGGAGAATCTGAACTGATGAAATTTCAGGAATCTCATTTTTCAACTGTTTGAAGAAAGCTGGATCAATCGCCAACTCTCCTTCAAATCGCCTAGATTTTTGGCTATTTTCTCTTAATTGTGCTATGGGTAAGCTATCTGCTGACTTATAGAGTTGAATAGAGGTATGAAAAGCGTCCAAAAGCGGAAAACAACGCAAGTCTCCCAGGAAGATAATACCACCAGGAGCGGTTGCTTTGACAGCTCCCCGAATCACTTGTAATAAGTAGTTAATTCCTGGAAAATATTGGACAATGGAGTTGAGAATAATCGCATCATAATTGTCTGGGGCGATCGCGCTAAAGTCATCAGCGAGTTGTCTGCGCAGTTCGACGTGAGATAAATTACGGGAGTCCAGCTGTTGTTGGACAAATTGCAGCGCTTCTGGAGAAAAATCCGTTCCTAAATAATGACTGCAATGGGACGCGATACGCAATAGGAGTAACCCTGTTCCACAACCGATTTCCCACACTCGCTGGGGATGGTAAACCATAATACTGGCAACGGTATGAGTAACCCATTCGGCCATAGCTTCAGGGAGAATCGCTTGCCCCGTATAGCTATCATTCCAACCCGCTAGGTTAAAGTCTGCTTGGTCTAAGTCGGAAGATTCTTGGTAGGTTTGCTCAAATAGGGACTGCCATTGAGAAATATGTTCGTTGCTACCACTGGCAGATGCTTCTGATTCGAGTTGGCTGACTAAGTAAGCAACAAGCTGTTTATTTCCTGCTTCTTCCCTAGGAACAACCACAGTCTTTTTCACTGTAGGGTGTTGATTGAGAAGAGTCTCGATTTCTCCAGGTTCAATGCGGAAACCACGAATTTTAACTTGAGTGTCAATCCGTCCCAGAAATTCAATGCTACCATCTTTCATAAACCGGGCTAGGTCTCCAGTGCGATAGAGGCGATCGTTTCTTTTGTTACTAAAAGGATTAGGCACAAATTTTTCAGCAGTTAGCTCCGGACGATTGAAATAGAACCTAGCTAATCCCTCGCCCCCCGTGTAAAGTTCTCCTGGAACACCCACAGGTACTGGCCTCATCTTTGGATCGAGGATATAGGTGGTGGTTCTGGAAATGGGACGTCCAATGGGAATGGAGAGGGGAAAGTTTTCTTCTGGTTTTACTGGATAAAAGGTGGTAAATGTAGTGTTTTCTGTTGGCCCGTAGACATGAATTGTCTGGCAGTTTTGAGCATAGCGCACAAAAGCTTGTAAGAGTTTTACAGACATTACTTCTCCTCCCACCAGAAGTTGTCGCAGGGAGGCAAGGCTATCAATTTTTTCTTCTACCATCAGATGAAATAGAGCTGTGGTGAAGAACATAACTGTGATTTTATGCTCGGTTATCCCCTGAGCTAATTCTTCCAGGGAAGGGGTATGAGGAGGCATGATTACCAACCTAGCTCCATTGAGCAAGCTGCCCCAGATTTCAAAGGTAGACGCATCAAAGGTAAAAGGTGCTATATGTAAGAGGCGGTCATCAGCGCATAAGCTAACGTAGTTGGGATTGTTGACCAGTCGCATCACCGCACGATGACTCACACCGATACCTTTAGGTTTACCTGTAGAACCAGATGTGTACATAATGTAGGCTAGATAATCTGGTTTAACTGTAGTGAGGGGAAAGTTATCTGAACCCTGGGTAAGTTGAGCCAGGGAGCAAGCAAGGATCACCCCATCCCACTTGGGTAGACTAGAGCGAAACTCTTCCTGAGTCAAAAGTAGGGAAGGTTCGGTATCCTCCAACATTGACTTCAGTCGATGTTGAGGTGTGTCGGGGTCTAAGGGGAGATAAACCCCTCCTACTTTGAGAATGGCTAAAATGGCGATAATCGTTAACAGTGATCGCTTCATGCAAAGACCAACAATTGTCTCTGGTGTCACTCCTTGTCCTTGCAGTTGACCAGCTAATCGGTTGGCATATTGGTTAAGTTGGGCGTAAGTTAACTTGGTTTCACCAAAAACGAGAGCAATCGCTTCTGGTGCTTTTTCGACTTGCTGTTCAAAGGCTTGATGAAGGGATAGTTCTCGTGGATATGCTCTAGCTGTTTGATTCCAGTCTACTACTATCTGTTGCTGTTCAGTTGGAGTGAGCAAACTGAAGTCAGCAATGGTCTTTTCTGGTTCAGTGCCAATTTGTTCTAAGAGGCGGAGGAAATGCTCCAGCATCCGAGAACCAGTGTCTGGATTAAACAGCTCTACATTGTAAATAAATTTGCCTATCAGTCCGTCAGGTGTTTCCCAAAGATGACATTCCAGGTCAAACCTAGTAGTTTGAATCTCCAACTCTTCTTGGCTTACCTGAAGATTGGGGAGTTCTGGCATTTGGTCCGGAGCATTTTGTAGAGCAAAGACCACTTGTACCAAAGGATTTCGACTGGGGTCTCTTTCCGGTTCTAATTCTTCTACTAGTTTTTCAAAGGGTAAATCTTGATGGGCATAAGCTTGTAGAGTGGTTTGGCGTACCCTGGCTAAGAGGTCTTGAAATTGGGGATTTCCCGATAGGTCAGTCCGCAATACTAGGGTATTGACAAAAAAGCCGATTAGGTTTTCTATTTCTGTACGGTTGCGGTTGGCAATGGGAAAACCGACTGCAATATCTTCTTGGCCTGTGTAACGGTAGAGCAAAACTTTGAAAGCACTCAGCAAGGTCATAAATAAAGTAGCTCCTTGCTGACGACTGACCTGTTTCAACTGCTGGGATAGGCTAGGGGAAAGCTTAAAGTTTAAGGCTTTCCCCAAGAAGGTTTGTACGGGGGGACGGGGGCGATCGCTATACAATCCCAATAGGGGTAAGTCGGTTAGTTGTTGTCGCCAGTAGGTTAACTGAGCATCTAATAGCTCCCCTTGAAGCCATTGGGTTTGCCAGCAGGCAAAATCTGCATACTGAATTGGTAGTTTTGCTAACGGGTAGGGGTTGCCTTCCCATGCTGACTGATAGAGTAAACCTATTTCCCGATGCAAGATTCCTAAAGACCAACCGTCGGAGACAATATGGTGGATATTGAGGAACAGAATATGTTCTTCTGGTGTAACCTCAAATACAGAGGCACGAATTAGGGGTTCTTGAGCTAGATCGAAGGGTTTTAGCGCTGCTTCGTTGATGAGGCGTTTGATTTCAGCTTCCCGTTCTATCTTTGAGGCTGCTGCGGGAACTATTAAGTTGAGGTTTAAAGGTTGTTCAGGAGCAATAACTTGATATGCTTCCCCTTGTTTGGGGAGAAAGTTGGTGCGCAGGGTTTCGTGTCTGCTAATAATTTGATTGAGGGTTTTCTCTAGGATGTTGACCTTTAGTTCTCCCACTAGTCGATAAGCTGTGGGGATATTGTAACCAGGGGTGTCTGGAACTAGTTGTGTGACAAACCACAGACGCTTTTGGGCAAAGGATAAAGGCAGGTCGCTAGTCCGAGAATTGGGCTGAATTGGAGTTTGGAGACTTTGAGGTCGGGATTGGTATTCGTTTTCTAGGCAAACGGCTAATTCAGCGACAGTAGGGGCTTCAAACAACGTCTGTACGGGGAGTTTAACGTTGGTGATGTTCAGCAGCCTGGAGAAGACTTGGGTAGCTAGTAGGGAATGTCCCCCTAGATCAAAAAAGTTATCGTGGATGCCGATTGCCTCTTGGTTGAGCACTTGACTCCATACTCCAATGACAATCTCTTCTGTGGGGGTACGGGGTTGTTCGTTCTCATTGACGGACTGTTGGACTGTTTCTGGTTCGGGTAGCGATCGCCAATCGAGTTTGCCGTTAGCTGTTAAAGGTAAACTGGGTAAGGGAACAAAAGCGGCAGGCACTAAAAACCCTGGTAATTTTTGCCGTAAATAAGGGCGGACATTTTCTGTGGTGCTACCCACAAAGTAAGCCACTAGGAATTTATCCCCATTGGCTTTTGATTTGATGAGGATGGCGGCTTCTTGTACCTCTGGATGCTGGAGTAAGGTAGCTTCGACTTCTTCGGGTTCGACTCGAAAGCCGCGAATCTTGACCTGGTTATCAATACGTCCGAGAATTTCAATTTGGCTATCCCTGCGATATCGAGCCTGGTCTCCTGTAGCATACAGGCGTTCTCCTGGTGTTTCACTAAAGGGGTCGGGAATAAACTGACTCGCCGTTAGTTCGGGACGATTAACATAGCCTCGTGCTAAACCGCCACCGCCAATATAGAGTTCTCCTGCTACTCCTACAGGGACAGGTTCTAGATTTTGATCAAGGATATAGCAACGGACACCTGCTAGGGGACGACCAATAGGAATTCTAGAAGTTGTTGGGATTGACTCTACTGGGTAAAATGTGGTGAAGGTTGTCGCTTCTGTCGGCCCATATCCATTAAGTAACTGTTGTGGCGAACCCACTTCTATGAGTCGCCGCACCATTTCTGAGTTAGCCATTTCTCCTCCAAAGATGAGGCATTTGAGAGAAGACAGGGCTTGGGGAACCTCTTGCACCATCTGGTTAAATAGCGCCACAGTTAGCCACATGATGCTAATGCTTTGCTCCGTAATGGTTGCGGCTAAATCCGGAGGAGAGAGGACTACATTAGTAGGGATAGTGACTAGGGATGCACCGTTGAGCAGAGGTCCCCAAATCTCGAAGGTGGCAGCATCAAAGGAAATATTTGACAGATGAGCGATACGATCAGTTGAGGAAAATTGGAGGATGTTGTTCCCTGAAACCAAGTTAGTAACGCCGCTGTGGGGTATACCGATACCTTTGGGTTGGCCTGTGGAACCTGAAGTGTAGTTGATATAAGCTAGGTTTTGAGGAGTGACGGCTGTTGCCAGATTTTCAGGACTTTCTCTGGTTATTTGGTCTTGTTCTTGCTCTAAACATACCAGTTCCAGGGAGCGATCGCTAAATCTTTCTACTTCTGCTGCTGTGGTCAAGAGGAGCGGCATTTGTGTATCCTCAATCATGTAGTCTAGCCGTTCTTGAGGATATTGGGGGTCTAGAGGGACATAGATGCCACCAGCTTTGAGAATGGCTAAAATGCCTACAATTAGCTCTAAGCTGCGCTCTATGGAGATACCAACGCAGGTTTCAGGGTTGACGCCTCGCTTCTGCAAAGTTCGAGCCAGTTGGTTAGCGCGGGTATTGAGTTCTCTATAGGTAAGTTGGAAGTTATCCCCTAATACAGCTAAGTTGTCCGGTGTTTTTTCGACTTGAGTCTCAAACTGTTGATGAATAACCCCCAAATATCCAGGAGCGCTGGGGTGAACAAAATTTTGGGTGGGATTTATTGAGCTTTGTATCCCAAAATTATCAGTTCTCTCTTCTTCCGAACTTCGTTCTGCTACGCTAACAGCCCCCCAACTCCTCTGCTCCTCTGCTCCTCTGCTCCTCTGCTCCTCCGCTCCCCACCCTTTTTTTCGCTCACCAGGAGTGCTGGTTTTGCTATATACCTGTAAGAGTTGATGGCGCTCTTGTGGAGTTAGTAAGGGTAACTCATTAATGGGGCAATCGGAGTTGACAACAATAGCTTGCAGTAAGTTTAGATAATGCAGGAGAAATCGACCGATGGTTTGTGGGTCGAATAAGTCTGTACTATAGTTGGCGATCGCAATTAAATCATCGGCATCTGGCTCAGATGGCTTGATTGCCATTTCTGAGAGGAGGCTTGCAATATCGTAGGCACTTTCGCTGTATAGAAACCAGTTACTGGATTTGTCGGAGCGCTTCCAAAGATGAAATTCCAGGTCGTAGCGAGTGGTTCCTCGGTCGTATTCTAAAGGAGAAATGGTGAGTTCCGGTAGATCTAAGGATTCTCCAGGGATGGTTTGGAAAGCATAGCTAACAGTGCTGAGGGGATTATGGCTTAAGTCCCGATTGGGTTGGAGTTCTTCGACTATTTTTTCAAAGGGGACATCTTGATGGTCATAGGCTTCTAGGGTTGTTTGATGGATGCGTTGCAGGAGTTGAGGAAAGGAGGGATTTCCCTGTAAGTTAGTCCGCAAGATGAGGGTATTGACGAAAAAACCGATTAATCCTTCAATTTCGGAGCGGTTGCGATTGGCGATGGGGGAAGCGACGGCAATATCCTGTTGATGGGTATAGCGATATAGTAGAGTCTGAAATGCTCCCAGCATTAAGGTGGAGAGGGAAACTTTTTCTCTACGGGATAAGGCTTCTAGGTTGCGGATCAGTTTACCGGGTAAGGTAATACTCATCATGCTTCCCCGAAAGCTTTGTACGGGAGGACGGGGGCGATCACCTGGTAGGGAAAGGGTTTCGATACCAGTTAGCTGTTTTTTCCAGTAGGACAGTTCCTCTTGGAAAGCTTGGCTTTGCAGTCGTTGCTGTTGCCAAAGGGCAAAGTCTGCATATTGGATGGGAAGTTTAGGAAACGCAGGAACAGTGCCCTTAAGCAAGGCTGGGTAGAGGGTTTGCAGTTCTTTGATAAAGAGGTTGAGAGACCAACCGTCGGTAACGATGTGATGCATGTTCAGCAGCAGCACATGATGGTGGCAACCGCAACGCAGGAGGCTGGCACGCAGCAAGGGTCCGGTGTCAAGTTGGAAGGGACGTTGGCTTTCTTTTACTGCTTTGCTGAATATTTCAGTTTCTTGTTCTGCTTTGGGGAGAGATTGCAGATCGATTATGGGGAGCTCTAACTCTAAACTGGGTGCAATAACTTGAATAGGTTTTCCCTCAACGACCTTAAATATTGTGCGTAAACTTTCATGTCGCCGCACCATTTCGTTCAAGGTTTTTTGCAGAATGTCCACCTTGAGTTCCCCAAGGAGGCGCAAACCTCCAGAAACATTGTAGGCAAAACTCTGGGACATTAATTGTTCGACAAACCAAAGGCGTTGCTGGGCTGTCGATAGGGGAATATAACCTATCCTTTCTTGTGGTTGGATGGCTCTCGATTTCTCGCTCTTGGCTTCTCCCACCGTTTGTAAGAAGGAGATAATTTCTGTTTTTCTTTCTGCTAGTTGTGCCCGCAGTTCAGCCGTTAAACTTCCACTAACTGCTCTGTATTTGAGTTTTCCGTTTTCCGCCCAAACTTCAATACCAAGACTGCGTAGATTTGTCAGAAGTTCGCCGATAGATATCATATTTCTCCCTCCTCATAATTGCTCCCTGTTGTCCCGACTACCTCTTGGAAAACTCCGAGTTTTCCTTGATTAAATTCAACAATCTCTGCTAGATGGGATGGGGTAGGATTATCAAAAAATTGCTTAAGTTTAACTTCGATTTGAAACTGATCGCGAATTCTGGATACGACTTGCATTGCCAATAAAGAATTGCCGCCTAAGTCGAAGAAGTTGTCCTGTCTGCTAATTTTCTTTCTCCTTAAGACTTGGCCAAAAAGCTCACCTAAACTTTCTTCTGTCTGGTTTTGAGGGGCAACGTAACTCCCGTTAGTTGAGGAACTTATATCTTCCGGTAAGGGTAGTTGCTGGCGGTCTATTTTACCATTATTGGTTAAGGGGAATGTGGGGATGGCTATCAAAGATGAGGGAACCATATAATCTGGTAATTTTTCCTCTAGATAAGCCTTGAGTTCTGGTACTAAAGAACTACTGATATCAGGCCGATAGGGATGATTAGCATAAGTATTGGGTGGTTTTATGGGTTTCTCGGCAAAGGAAAAAGGAAACCCAATACAATCTTTCTCTGGATGGGTGTTGGGAACAAAAGCTATATCGTAGCAACCAGGACGATCACTACCAGACCAACTCACATGAACGGTATAGGCATATTCTTCCCCTAGTAAGCATAAATCCTCTGGGTCTACAGCTTTTTCTTGAGCTGCCAGGGTGGTTGCTAATTCCCTGATTTCTTTGACTGTGGTACATTGATTTTCCTGATGTGCTAGTTCGGCAATTTTCAAGTCTTCTGTAACTCTACTATTAGGAATTTCTTGAATACAAAGAACTTGATTGCTTTTTGTCATCAAGTGATGTTTGACAGCAGCTAAACTTAAATTATCCTCTTGCCAACTCAGCCACTCAGACTGAACTGGAATTTTCTGTTGGCCAATATAGATAATCACATCATAGCGAAATTTAGTTAATTCATTGTAATAGCGAGGGCTACCTTGAACAGAGTTATCACGCTTCAACAAAACTTGGACATGACTGATTTTAGGTAGATGAGTTTTTAAGTCTACAAAAAATGCTGGATCGATCACCAGTTGGTCTTCAATGGCAATTTTGTCGGCAACGCGCTGTTGCCATTGTTCAACGGTTAGCTCATCTGGAGACTGATAGAGTTGGACGGAGCTATGAAAAGCTGATAAAAGTGGATGACATCGTACATCTCCCAGAAAAATATGGCCTCCTGGAGCCACTACTTCTACTGCTTTTTCCATCACATCCAGCAGATAATCCATGGTGGGAAAATGTTGGCTCACGGAATTAAAAAAGAGCAAGTCAAAACTATTTAACTCAAACCCTTCAAAGTTATCTGCCATTCTGTGCATGAGATTAATCTCAGCTTGATTACCGGCTAACCCTAAATGTTGAGTCACATAATCTAGCGCTGATTGGGATAAATCTGTCCCCACATAACGGCTACAGGTGGGAGCTATTTTAAAGAGCAACATTCCCGTACCGCAACCGATTTCCAAAACTTGTTGGCCCCCTAAATTGAGGATACGGCTTACGGTTGCTTGTAACCATTCCGCCATTTCTACAGGAGGAATAGGTTCACCGGTATAGCTACTATTCCAACCGATAATATTGAAAGTTGGGTCATCAGTTGCGGGAGTTTCGCGGTAGAGGTCATCATAAATTCCTTCCCAATGAACTAGATATTGACTGCCTTGTTCTGATTCTGTTACTGTAGGTTCTTCTGGTTCATCGTTGGGAACAACATAACCTATGAGTCGGCGATCACTCTCAGAGATTTCTTTAGCTATTACTAAGCTGTTACGAATTAAAGGATGTTGATTGAGAATATTTTCTACTTCCCCAGGTTCAATGCGAAATCCTCGAATTTTGACCTGATAATCGATGCGACCGATAAATTCAATATTACCATCTGGGAGGAAACGCCCTTGGTCTCCTGTACGATAAAGGCGATCGCCTGGTTGATCACTAAACGGGTTAGGTACAAATTTTTCTGCGGTTAATTCTGGATTGTTGAGATAACCTCGTGCTAAACCCTCTCCACCAGTGTAGAGTTCCCCAACTTCACCCACCGATACAGGTTTCATGTTTGAGTCAAGGATGTAGACTTGGGTATGGGATATTGGCTTACCTATGGGTACGGATTGTTCTAACTTACTGGTACTTGTAACGGGGAAACAACAGGTAAATGTGGTGTTTTCTGTCGGTCCATAACCGTTAATTAATTGGCATCCTGCTAGTTTTTCCAACACTTGCTGTACATGACTAAGGGATAAGACATCTCCTCCTGCTAAGAGTTGCTTAATCGGTTTTAGGTCTTCAAGTTGTTCTTCTACCATCAGTTGGAATAATCCAGCAGTTAGCCATAAGGTAGTAATTTGGTGTTGGTTAATGGCTGTTCCTATCTCTTTGAGGGAGGGAGTCTGAGGCGGCATGATGACTAACCTTGCTCCGTTGAGCAAGCTTCCCCAAATTTCAAAGGTAGATGCATCAAATGTCAAGGAAGACAACTGTAATATCTTATCTTGTGAAGTCAACGTGACATAATTAGGCTGTTGAACCAGACGCACCACACCCCGGTGAGGAATTGCGATCGCTTTTGGTTTGCCAGTTGAACCTGAGGTATACATCACATAAGCCAAATTTTCCTGGGTTATGGATACACTGAGATTCTCTGTACTTTCTTGGTCAAATTCTTGGCCATCAAAGGATAATAGCTGAAGCCCTACTGGCGAAACCTGAATATTGGAACCTACCAGCGCTACTTTAGATGTAGCATTTTTTAGCATCTCTAATTGACGTTCTTCTGGATAGCAAGGGTCAATAGGTAAGTAAGCTGCACCTGCTTTGAGAATTCCTAAAAAGCCAATTATCGCTTCCAAAGATCGTTCTACCCAAAAAGCAATGGGTTCATCTGTTTTTACTCCTAGTTTCTGCAAATAATGCGCTAGTTGGTTTGCTCGTTCGTTGAGTTCTCGATAGCTGAGGGTTTGGCCTGCAAAAAACACTGCTACTGCATTGGGTGTCTTTTTAACCTGCTCTTCAAATATTGTCTGAATACAAGCAGGATTGGCGTTGCTGTCTTGATGGTAAATGGTTTTCTCGGTTGTCTTGTCTAGCATTTCTTTTTTGTTATTGCTATCTGTTCAGCTATGATCATTGTCTATATATTATTTTTTTTACTTGTAGTTACAGGCTTAAAATAATTAATACTAACTGTTGCCAGCTCACTGGGAGGATACCTAGTTTGAAAACTAGGATCTGCCACTAATCCTGCTTCTTTAGCCGCCGCCATAAAAACAGGTAGTTCTACAGGATATTGATCAGTATAACCCTGAGTAGCATCATAAGGAGTTGCTAAGGTTTTTCCTAAAGATTTTGCCACCAGCTTGGGAGGTATAATATTCAGTTCCAAGATCAATAGTCCAAATTTTTCCACATAATAACGCCAATTTCTCAGATGTTCGATTAGATTTTGTATAAGTTGCTCATTGGGAATCATTTTTCCTTTACAAGCAAAGGCTCCAGTAGAGTTGATTTGGTGTTGATTTGATGGTGATTGCGGTTCTTGATAATGGCGGTTGTGGTCAATAAAGGCTCTGATACTTAATAAATCCTGGAGGCGAATCTCATGCTTTTGCCAAAGTTGCTTAGCAAATTCATCGGGCTCGTTAATGTTGCCAAATAGAACTCTATGATTGGGGATTGCTGCGTCTGCTAGAGTTTGGCTAGTGGTTTCTAAAGAAACTTGATTATAGTCAGCACCAACGAGAATTAATGGATGCTCCGCTAAAACTTTTCCTCTTGCTGTTTTTTGTTTAATAACTTCATAAATATCTTTTAGTAATGTACCATCTCCACAGCCCATTTCAGCGATTCCCAAAGGTTGCTCTGCTAGGGGTTTGTTAAAGATTTCTACAATAATTTTTTTTACTTGTTCTGAATAGGTTTTATGAGAGCGACTACTGGCCCAAATGTTCATCATTCGGTCAACGTGCATTTCGTGGCCATCAAGGTTTTTTTGAGATAGAATATCCGCTTTGCCAAAGAGTAGTTCTTTGAGTTGGGCAAACATTGGTAGATAGGATACCGTAACTCCGTAGGCATAGGCTTTAGATACAACAAAACAACCTTGGGGTGTTAGTTGCCAAGATTCAGACTCCTTAGTCATCCAGTTTTGTAAGGCTAAAACTTCAAAAAAAGTATCCCAATACTTAAAATTATTACCTAATTGACTAGAAGGATGTTGCGTTTTTTGCTTAAAATCATCCCAAATATTTTTCATGGATAGGGAGACTATAATTGGTGCAACTAAAAACCCATCCAAGTGACAAATCAATTGGTTATAAACTTGATTGTAATCTCCTTCTTCTAATTTTGGTAAATCCCATTTTCTTTGAGATTTTTCAATGAGATTTTTGAAATTTGCAATTTCTTCATCTGATAGAGTTACATTTTTACCGAGAATCCAATCCTGAATTCGCATCATTACCGGAATAAACTCCACTGGAGCCTGGTAGTAATAGGCAAGTTTTAGTGCTATTTTACCAGTTGAAGATAATTGATATACTTTTTCACCAAAATCTAATTTAGTTTCTAGCCAACCCTGATTTTCAAGTATCCTGAGTCCTACATTCAAGTAACCAGGATTACCACCGAACTTATGCCAAATTTCTTTTAAAGTAAATTGCTGACTATCTTCAATAAAATTTGTTACCTTTTGCTCCATTAGAGCCTTAATTGTGCAGCCAGTAGCAATGCCATCCAGGTGGCAAAAAACTTTTGCCATAAGGTACTTGCGTTCGTCTTTGGGTAACTGCATCTTATCCACCCTCTATCTATAACATTTAATACCTAATATCTCTATGTCAATCAATTTTAGATTTTAGATTTTAGATTTTAGATTGACCCCATGTCTAAAGTCAGGGACTTGGAATAATGATAGAATCTTTGTTTTTTCCACGGATAAATCCGGGGGCTTGTATCCTTGTTTTTTTCGGTCAACTGAAACTTTAGATATGTTTGGTAACTCCTCAATACTTTGTTAATAACCAAGAAAATGGAAGCTTTGTGTTAATAAAGCTTCGTTGATATTACAAATTTTTACAGCTATTTATTTTTTAATCTTTAGTATGCTGTTATTTTTTTTCAGTTATTCTCTATAAATTTACGTAAACTTAGCGGACGCATATCTGTCCAGACTTCTTTAATGTAATCAAGACATTCTTGCTTAAGACCACTTTTGCCAACATCTGTCCATCCTAATGGATTGTCACTTTGAGCAGGCCAGATAGAATACTGCTCTTCTTCATTTACAACTACTTTGTAGGTTGTTTGCTTTACCACATCACTGTCACTCATCAATTCCCCCCCCAAATATGTAGTAGCAGTTATTTATTCTACCTAAGTTGCTCAGGTACAAAAACTTTTACTGAAACAGCCCATGGCTCTCTCGAAATCATTTTCTATATTCAAGGTAACTATTGCAAGACAATATACCTTAATTTAATGATTATTTTGTTTGAACATTAGCAAATATTATATTTCCTCTATAACAAGAATGAATTTCAATCAAAATCATCAAGTTTAACCTTATTCTGATAACTGCAATACAGTTTCCACCATAAACTTTGGACAACTAATAATTATGAAATAATTAAGGTATGCAGGAAAGTTAGAATAATCGTCTAGCCGAAATATTAGGTTAATGACCAATAACTTTTAAGAAACAAGGCAGACGGTAGAAAGCTGAAGGAAGGAAACACTCATAAGCTCTCTCTTCCTCCTTTCTTCCCTGTTGCCTGTTGCCCGTTACCCATTGGTGACAAGTTAAAAGGTCGTGCATGAGTGTCAACTCCCATATATGGCGTAGTGGTTCTAAAAAAACCTATATATGGAAATACTCCAAGGGCTAAGGAAAATTGTATTCTTCTTCCTCCGCCCTTCTGCTCCTCCGCCCCTCTGCTCCTCCGCTCCCTTGACAACGACACTTTTTCCTTAACTTGTCACCAATGCCCGTTACCTGTTGCCTTGTTTCTTCAGAAAATAACAGTCTTTACCATCCCTGCTTTTCTACTAAATCAATACACAATTGATTGACAGTCTCTTGGTTTACGCTATTAGGTAGGGTGGACTTGGAGTAAGCCACATCAAGCCCCTGATACAGCTCATTAGCAAGGGTCATTACCTGATCATAGTTATACTCACCTCGCTTAATGGCCAGCAATTGCTCAGCATCGCCAGCTTCTCTACGGTCAACGACTAAATTCTGAGTCTCTAAGATTTCAATCCCTGTCCTCAATAGTCGAATGGCTTGCATTGCGAACTTGCAATCATAACCAACAGAGGCTTCCATTGCTGCTCTAGATGGATTGCGGTTTTTTTGCCACTGTTGGTAATTTTTATAGTCTCTCTTGGCATTCTGATACTGCTGATTTTTTTGCAGTAATTTAATAAATGCTTTAGAGCTATTAGTTAGTTTTTGTGTATAATCTAATGTTTCTTCTGGTAGTGCGTATTGTCTTAAGACTCCTTTGAAATCAATCTCGGCAGTGAGGAGATTATGCAAAGACTCTGCGGGCTCTAAAAACTGGATACGCTCTCTGATAAGTAGATAGAGATATTCTAGAAAAGCATTTACTTCCGTTACTGTTAGTAGTTGATTCGACTCTAAACCAAAATCTTCTAGCTGTGGCGCTTTAGTGGGAGGATTGAGCAACCAACGACGGTGAGACTCTAGTTTCCTAATTTGGGCATAACCATATCCTGCATAGGTGTGCTTCACTTTTTTGGAGAGAAACAGTTGCTTCTGCCGTTGCAAAATTTCGCCAACTTCGGTGAGATGCAGATAGTTGTCGAACCACAGCAATTCAAGAATATTAGGATTATTATCAGCTGATAGTTTTAAGAATTTTTTGAGTTCATAGATACAAGTATCTTGGGACAAGTAAGAAAATTTACCTGATTCTTCTGTCCAGCCTTTGTCCTTTTGCTCAATCTGATCGAATCCTAAATAGTAGGGTTTGCTGGCGACGAAAATACCACGATAGTCATAATCAGAGCTTTCTGTAGCTAATCCATAGCCTCTAGAACCGGTTAAAGCGATCAGAATGGTTCGATTTTCAATTTCTTGGCGATCCATTTTGTTAGGTAGGTGGTTTTATCTCTCTTCTGTCACTCTAGCAGAGATAAAATAAAGGAGAAATGCCTCAAAACCTGATACAGAGTATGATTAAGCCCAGAACCGCTACCCCCACTGTAAAATTTCTAGACACCTACTGTGAGCTCTACAAAGACCTGTTCAGTGTTTAAACCTCAAGAAAGATTCAATCTCAAATCTCAAGTCTTGTTTCTTAAGATTTCTAGTCCCTGTAGAGGCTAACTACCTCAATAACAAGCTGTGGTGTAGCCATATCAAGAGTAATAAGTTAGCCTACAGAAACTATTGGTAAAGATGAGCCATCTTATACCTTAAACTTCTCCAGAATTCGCTTCATCGCCTCGTTCACATTATCTCGACTATTAAACGCTGAAATTCTGAAGTAGCCTTCCCCAGCAGCACCAAACCCAGAACCAGGTGTTCCTACAATATTTGTTGTTTGGAGCAATTTATCAAAGAAATCCCAACTAGAAAGCTCATTAGGGGTTTTGAGCCAAATGTAAGGTGCATTGATCCCCCCATACACTGTTAATCCAGCTTTGGTGAGTTGCTCTCGAATAATTGTGGCATTTTCTAAATAAAAGCTGACTAAGGCTTTAACCTGGGCTTGTCCTGCTTCTGAGTAAACTGCCTCTGCTCCTCGTTGTACGATATAGGATACTCCATTGAACTTGGTTGACTGGCGACGGTTCCACAGTTTCCACAATTCCACATCTGAACCATCAGCAGCTTTTCCTGTTAGTGTCTTTGGTACTACGGTAAGAGCACACCGGGTTCCGGTGAAACCTGCATTCTTGGAAAAAGAACGAAATTCGATCGCACAATTCTTTGCTCCCTCAATCTCGTAGATAGAATGGGGTAAGTCTGGGTCAGTGATAAAAGCTTCGTAAGCAGCATCAAAAAGAATGATGGAGCCATGACTATTTGCATAGTCTACCCAGGTTTTCAGGTAATCTTTGCTAGCGGTTGCTCCAGTAGGGTTATTGGGGAAACACAAATAAATCAGATCCACTTTCTGGGAAGGAATGGCAGCGGTGAAGTTATTTGCTGCTGAAATCGGTAGATACACTAACCCTTCAAACTCCCCTGCATCATTAACAGGGCCTGTATTTCCTGCCATCACATTGGTATCTACATAGACAGGATAGACAGGATCGGTAACAGCAATAGTATTGTTGCTACCAAAAATATCTAAAATGTTGCCGGTGTCGCACTTAGAACCATCAGAAATGAAAATTTCTCCCGGTTCAATTTCGCATCCCCTTGCTTGAAAATCTTGGGTAGCAATTTTTTCCCGCAACCAAGAGTAGCCTTGTTCCGGACCATAGCCTTTGAAGCTGCTGCGATCGCCCATGTCTTCAACTGCTTTAATCATAGCAGTACGACAAGCTTCTGGTAAGGGTTCTGTAACATCACCAATACCCAATTTAATAATTGAGGCATCAGGATTGGCTTGTGCAAAAGCATTAACCCGTCGAGCAATTTCCGGAAACAGGTAACCTGCTTTGAGTTTGAGGTAGCTATCGTTAATCGTTGCCATAGATAGTGTTCATTTTTCCAACGCCGTAAACCAGCTTATATCAAGTTCGGTTGAATACTTACACTTGATGGCAGTAAGGCACCAACCCACCCCTAACCCCTCCAAGGAGGGGAACCGGAGGCAGAGGGCTCCAAGGGAAGAAAGAAGGTTGCAAGGGAGAAGGGAATTACAACTGTTTATCCGAATTCGATAATTTAACCAGAGAGATTTTAGATTTTAGAATTAGAGCAGGGAGTCTCAAAGTCCTGACTCTGTCCGACAATCCCGATTGCCATTGGCAATACTATTCTCTGCCCTGCAATTTTCGTAGGCAATTTGAGCCGCATACCTTTCTGGCAATTGTGCTCTTTTGTCCAAAGCTTGTTTAAAAAATGCTAAGCTTTCCTGTTCCTTACCTTGATTTCTCAGGATTTGCGCTTTGAGATAAAACAAATCAGGATTGTTGGGAGCCAATTCCAAGGCGCGATCCACAAAATCCATGGCCTTATTGTGCTCTTTCAGATCCCGATAGCCGACAGCAATACCGCGATAAGCAACGTATTTGGGATTACCATAGGTTTCTAATTTTTCAACTGCATTGGCAGGATCAGCAAATGGTACATTAACAGCTAACATCAAGTCCATATAGCCCGTGAGCAAATTCAACTCTGGGTCGTTGGGGTCAATTTCTTTCGCTTTATCTACGTACTGGAGGACTTTTTGCAATTTACTTAAAGCCCTGACAGGTCCTTCCTTTTTGAAATTGTAAGAACCTTCTAAAAAATGACCTGCTGCTGTATAGAGATTACCCCGTAAGGGGTCAGTGGTAGTCAGCTGCTCTGCTGTTTCCCTAGTCTTGGAGGCGTATTTTTTCAGAGTTTCCCAATCTTTCTCTATATAAGCTAGAGAAGCTAGCATAGCATACACCAAAGGTTCCTCAACTTTGTTAGCTTCCGCTTTTTCTAAGTGCTCCTTAGCTTGCGTGTAATTCCCCTCTTTGAAAATCGACTCAAAAGCGGCTTCGGTTTGCTCATCAATAGTGTGAGGATTTTCTTGACGGAAGGGGTCTCCAGCTAGAGTCGGTGTCACCCACAAACCGATTACCACAGCTACAGCACTGGCAAAGGCTTTTACTGTTCGTTGTGGTTTAGGGAAACAAATCATAATTGTCCTCCTCACAAAAAAGGTTTAACTAAGAGTTTGACGTTCTAGTTGATTAGAGGTTCCGATTTAAGGAGGCAGGGGGCAGGAGGCAGAAGGCAGGAGGCAGGAGGGAGTCTCCATGAATCAATCTTCACCACCATGCATGAAAATTCATTTCTCCGCGTCTCCGCGTCCCCGCGTCTCCGCGTCTATTCTCATATTAGAAGGCTTTTTAACCTTTGTTAACTAGTAGGCGATCTTCACCGTGCTGCACTAGGGGAAAAAATCAGTGTTAAGTTGGTCAGAGTAGAAGAAAAATTAATTGCTTATCCCAGGTTAGCAGCTATCTGTCTGGCCTGAGAGAATTATCAACTTTGATGCTGTATATTAGAAATCTCACTTACCATCCCCCTGCGACTCCTACCCCAATCTTAAAGCCTCTGAATCTTGAACTCGCACCGCAACAACTAGGACTGGTAATCGGTCCGAGTGGTTCTGGTAAAACAACTTTATTAGAAATTTTGGCAGGACTAGCACAGCCAACCTCCGGTAGCCTCTTCTGGCGAGAGCAAGAACTAACTCCAGAGCATTTGCAACAACTTGCTGGATTAGTGTTTCAATTTCCAGAGCGGCATTTCTGTGGTGGTACGATTCTAGAGGAATTGCGACTAGGTCATCCGGAGTTGGGTTCACAAAGGGTTTATGAAGCCCTCGAAGAAGTTGGACTAGCAGATTTATCTCTACAAACTGGTCCCCATGCTCTGAGTGGTGGACAGCAACGACGTCTTGCTCTAGCAGTGCAGCTGATTCGTCAACCGATGTTACTCATGTTGGATGAACCAACTGCAGGATTAGATTGGTCGATGCGACGACAGTTGGTAAATCTTCTAGGGAAGCTTAAGGCGGATTGGACGCTACTTATAGTGACTCACGATGCTGGTGATTTATTGCCCATTGCTGATTGTTGTTGGACTATCAACCATGGAGAACTCAAAGCAGTAAATCCTGCAACTCTCCAAGCTAAAGCTGTTGAGCCACAAGCATTAGTTTAAGGTGATTGGGGAGTAAGACAAATCCAAAAATTGGCAGTAAATGGTATCTTGAAGTTAAAAAACGAAAGCACTCTCGTTGAGATTAACTTAAAACTTGTTACTTGTTACTTCCTCAAGTACTCTCATTTGACTGATTCTCCCAAGCCCTAATTAGGGTTTGCTGCATAAGTGGGTCAGCCTTGTATGGTATGGCTTTTAAGCATTTTTTGTCTCAATAAGTGCAAGTTTTTTGTATCGATAGGCTCATTTTCCTTGCACAAATGATGAACATCTTGCGC
>JAAHFP010000048.1 GCA_010672925.1 Symploca sp. SIO1C2
GCGCTGCCTCTCTTAGACTTGGCAATTGTACGTATTCTTGGGACACCATTGACTGAATTGATTGATTTTTTATCTTGCGGACTATCAGACTTTGGAGTTTCGCACTCCTAACTAGTCTAAACTCCAGTCAAATAATGCAGACTATTGATCTTTCTTTCTTCAAGTTACAGCAAATTAGCTTGATAAGTATCAGGAACTATTCGGTAATAGCCAAAATTTACATATTCTTTAAACTAATATTCTTCTGACCCTAATTGACACTATCGGTATTTAAGTAATTGTTAACAAAAGCAAAGTAACTTTTTATACATTGAGAGTAAAGTTACTTTTTATACATTGAAATTCCCAACTTCACTTTAGTTAACATTTGGCATGTCCTAACCTACATCTGGGTTAAGGATTCTTGGACATGTACCTGCTTACAGTGCTTCAGCATGGGATTTTCAGGGTAAAGAACCCTTTCTCAACAGTTGTGTAGACTAGCTTTTATGAAAAACCATTGACTCAACTCCCGTCAGGAGAATATTTTTTTGCTTTCACGGGTTTTTCATATTACTTGAATACCTTAGTAAATACTCGTAAGATTAATCCCTACAGATGGAACGCAACTTGACGTATTTCCGGAGAAATGGCTAATTATTTTGAAATATTTCTTTAGAAATAATCTACCACCAAAATTTATTCACAATCAAGGCTGGTTACTCAGCAATCTTGTACTGGCGGTTATTTTAGGCTGGACTCAAGCGGTAAATGCTGAAGGTAGTCGAGAATTAACTAACAATGGAGGAAATCGCCCTTTCCTGGATTCTCGCAGTGACAACGATCCAGTAGCGAACATACCCCGTCGCACCACAATTCAGGTATTTGTCAATCCCAATGAAACGATCAATCTTGGCTCAAGCGCTAATGGTGTCAACCAAGGAAGAATCAGATATACAAACCCCAATGGCATCACCAATACTTGTCCTATAGGAGGAGATTTGGGACGAATTGATAGCCGTGATGAAGAATTAGCCGGTCCTTTGCCCAATGGGGGAGGCTATAATCCTTGTCAAGTGAGGGTAGATGTTCCGGGCATTTGGACGATCGAATTTATTGGCCCTGATGGTGCTACAGGAACCCAGGATCCAACGCAAACATTAGCTAATATTCTGCCTGCTCAAAATAACAATGAAAGTTTTGTCTCCGCTTGGGATGTAACGGTGCGTAACGTTGCTGGGGATGATCTTGATGGTCGGGCTTATGCTACCTATATACCCCTAAACCTCGGAGCAAATGGACTGAGTCTCAATTCTCGCACTTTTGTGCAAACCCAGCGGGGTGATTTGTTCCAGGTGAATCTCAATGGCATCGACCCCTTTGGGTTTATCTTCTTTGCCAACAATAAAGGATTTACTGATGCAGCAGGCAATCCCATTTTCCAATCAGTTTTTAATGATCCTGTTCCTAACTTCCATCTCCCGAGTAATCCAGATACAGCAGAGGACATCACTTTCAAGCTTTTCTTTAACCCACCGAATCTAGACTTACCCAGAGAAGCACCGGTGGCGTTGTTTAATTTAGCAAACAACCCACCAACGGTTGTCGGTACAACCAGTACCTTCCTACGGCAAGACCCTCCCCCTGTTCCTCAACTTCAGAACTTAGCCTTTGAGTTTAGAGGGGTAGATGGCACCCCTGGGAGGGCTGACCCTACCAAGGGTGGTGAATTTGTTTTTGATACTAGCGAAGTTGGCAGTGTTCAAATAACCATTGATGTCAATCGTAATGGTATCCTCGGAGATGGCAATGATGTCATCTTGACTAGTGCAACCATTATTGGGACAAACATCATACCCTGGAATGGTCGGGATAGTAACGGTGATCCTCTTCCCGCCGGTAATACCCCTTATCAGTCAGCGGTTAGTTTCTTTGTTGGGGATGTTCACTTTCCCTTTCTTGATCCAGAAAATGACCCAACGGGACTGATTATCGAAAGGGTTGATAGAAGAACCCTAGAGGTTCAAGACAGGTTAGTTTACTACAACGACACTCCGGTTAATGATCAACCTGGAGGTCCTGATCCTATTAGTGGCTTGCGAGGGGTTGATAGTCGTCTGGGAGCCCACGATTTTGATCAGCTATTTGGTGACGCCAAGGGTATCGATACTTGGACTTCCCTGGCTACTCCAGTTTTCCTCGTTGATGGCATCTTGATCCAAAAAGCTGAGCTAACAATTGATAAAGTTGCTAGTACCAACTTATTGCAAGCTGGTAGTCCAGTTTCTTTTACCCTCACCGTCAGAAGCCTTCCCAATGATCAAGCCAATCCTGCTTTAATACCTCCAGATACTTTCACCCCTGTTGAGGGTATCAAGGTAACAGATAATGTTCCAGACACGATTGGTAATGTGACCTGGACTTGTGAAGTTACCTCTGGTGTCGGAACTTGTGTGACTCTCAGCGGTACAGGAAATAACGTTGATGTGACCTTGAATCTTGATCCAGGAGCAGAAGTAAAAATTACCATTGATGGTGTGGTTTCTCCCCTCGCATCAGGAGAGTTAGTCAATACAGCCATAGTGAATGTACCTCCAGATACCTTAGAACCTAACCCTCAGCAAGATCCAGATGATCCTTTGGGTAACGTCGCTACTGCAAGACTTGATATTGCCCTGAGTCCGATTCAACCCGTTGGAATCAAATCTAGCCGTTTAGCGATTGATGCTGATAGCAGTGGAAATTTAACTACTGGTGATACTGTAGAATACACGATTATCTACAGCAACCAAGATCCTGAGCAAGATGTTCTGGATTTCCTGGCTACTGACACTATCGATACCAGTAAAGTCACTTTCGTTCCTGGTTCCTACAGCTTGGATACTTCGGTTGGAGCAACAGTAACTGCTAACCCAACCTTTAACGGCACAACTGATATTAATCTTACCAGTCCTGATGTTTTAGGAACTCTGCCCAAGGGAGGCTCTCAGATAATTATCAAATATCAGGTTAAGATCGATGCTCCTCAAGGAGCACAAATTAGTAACCAGGCTGTTGCTACTTCCCGAGGTGGTAGACTCGATCGGGTTGTTACTGATAGTTTTTCTGGTCCAGGAGATTTGCCTACCTTAATTGATGATGGGGTAAATACTGGTAATCTATCTGCTACCGATGATGATGACCCCACAGTCATAACTGTAGGTGCTGCTAATGCTGGCAATAGAGGTGAGCCAACATTTGTCTTGGTTAAACGCATTACCAATATCATCAAAAATGGCTTCCCCATTGGCGGTACTAATTTTGGTATTTCTGTTGATGATCCTAATGACCCCAACGATAATTTACCTGGTTGGTCTCAACTCAGTACCGGGGCCCCAGTAGGGGTTTTCCGGTTTGATCAACCATTAGCCAGTGGAGACTTAGTGGAATACACTATCTATTTCCTAGTGGAGGGGACTCAGTTCAACAATATCCGATTATGCGACCCCATTCCCCAAGGAACAACCTTTGTTAGCAATAGTTTTGGCGTCAATCAAGGTATTTTATTGAATCAGAATGGTACAGAGGTCGCCCAAACCAATGGGGCAGATACGGACACCGGAAGATTCTTCTCACCCTTAGCACCTTTACTCAGTCCTCCTTGTCCCAACCCAATTGAGCCTCAAGGAGCCATTTTCGTAGATTTGGGTGATATTCCACCAACTGCTCCTGGCAATGTGGGGTTTGTTCGCTTCCGAGTCAGAATTGATTGATATAGCGTTTCTCGTTGGCATGAGGTACAAAGTTTCTGGTTTGCGGGAATGGGGAATAGGGAATGGAAAATGTACTTCACTCTTATTGAGAAATGCTGTATCAATTCCGGCTACATGAGAATAATATTGCTGATATGCTGGGGATTGATGTGTAGTAGCGATCGCTTATTCGTTTTTCTTCCATACCAAAAAACGTGATTACTGTAGGGGCGGGTTTAGGGATATGCTCGGAACATCAACGATCACCATGGTACAAAACCCGCCCTATCGATAACCTTGCCGATTAGCGCTCGCTGAGCACCGTCAGATAAAACCCGCCCTATCGATAACCTTGCCGATTAGCGCTCGCTGAGCACCGTCAGATAAAACCCGCCCTATCGATAACCTTGCCGATTAGCGCTCGCTGAGCACCGTCAGATAAAACCCGCCCTATCGATAGCCTTGCCTTGCCGATTAGCGATGGCCTATACGACCTTGTTTCTGGCTTTTTTTTGGACTGAAGTCCTACTACTGCTTATCATAAAAACTTCGACCCGTCAGCCTTAACGATAAGTCTTCAACCAGACATGATATCAGCTGTCGAGATATCTAATACAGACAAACCCTTGTTTTTTCAGCAAGGGTCAATCTAAAATTTAGAGTCTACTGCTTGGTGTGAGTATGTCAAAGCCTCCGAGTAAGCCTACCAAAAAGTCCCTGGAAGCTAAAAGGTCTACCCTAAGACGTTTGCGTCGATTGAGTCACCTGCTGGATAATGCTATCCCCATTCCAGGTACTCCTTATCGTTTTGGTCTTGATCCCATACTCGGTCTGTTGCCGGGAGGTGGTGACTTCTTGAGTACCATCTTCTCTGCCTATATCGTCTTCCAAGCTGCCCAAATCGGTCTCCCACGAGCTACTTTACAGCAAATGGTACTGAATGTCCTGGTTGATACCGTTAGTGGTTCTGTACCCTTCATCGGGGATTTAGTTGATGTTACCTGGAAAGCCAACGTCAAAAACATCCGGTTGCTGGAAGATCAGTTGGATGTTCCCCAGGCAGAACAACAAAAAACAGATTGGTGGTTTCTGATATTGTTGCTGGGAGGGTTATTCTTGATCATGATCATTGCAGTTACCATCAGCGTCACGATTTTGGGCTGGCTGCTGAGTTTGCTTACGGTCGGTGTGGGAGGGTAGAGGAGACAAGGAGGACAAGGGGGACAAGGAGGACAAGGGGGACAAGGAGGACAAGGGGGACAAGAGAAGATATATATACTTACCAATTCCCAATTCCCAATTCCCAAACAACAAACAACCGATAACAAACAACCGATAACAAACAACCAACAACAAACAACAAACTCAGATGAAAACGGCGACGCGCCCAGACAACCTAGAAATTTTGGGACATCTTCTACAGGAAGACTTGCAGGCAAAACTGACGGAGTCGATTCCTGTTCGAGTTCGATGTCTGCTGAAGGATGACATCTTAGCGGTTCTGGTGCAACATCGGGGGGAGGAGTTGCCCAATCCCCAAGAAATTTTTGACTTTTTAGAGCAAACGATGCTCACTGAGCAATCCCTCCTAAAATTGCTCTTGCCTGAGGAACGTTCAGTTAGCCTGCCGGTAAGAATGTATGTGAGGGTAGCAGGACAAAAGCAGTCTTATGGCTCCCACTCTTTTAGCGTAGAGCCTCCTGCTTCACCAACCATCGCTGCTACAACTCTCGAAAATATACCAGAAGTCGAACAACTTCTGAAGACTCCTCTGGAAGAAGGAAGGAGAAGGGAAACTAGTCAGCGGACGCGGATACAAGGAGACGGGGAGACGGGAAGCAATGAAATCTCCGACAACATTTCTACCCAATCAGAAGCAGGTGACCAAGTAGATTCTGAGTTTAACCCCACCAATGTGCCAGCTACCTTTGCTGCTCCTCTTGGAGGTGAGGATCAGGAGAATGAGTCTGATGAGGAAGCAGAGGATAGCTCAAACTCCGGGTCAATTAAATCCAAACAGGCTCTGATTCCCTTGGCAGTATCAGGGGTAGGTTTAAGTTTGGCGGTTTTCTTTGGTTGCCTTTATGTTTTGACTCGCCCTTGTGTGATGGGAGAATGTACGGCAATTACTGAAGCGAAGAACTTGAGGGATCAGTCCACTAAAACTCTACAAAATCCTCAATCAGGTCAAGAAGTTCTAGGAGCACAACAGCAGCTAATCGAAGCGATTAACTTGCTAGAAACGATTCCCCCTTGGTCAAAGGAACATCCCAACGCTGAAAAAATTCTTCAAACTTATCGTAACCAACATCAAGACCTTGATCAAATGGTAACGGCTTTGAAGATGGCAGCAAGAGCCTCTTACAAAAGCCAAAATCCCCCTCATGATGCTCCCAAATGGATCGAAATTCAGAATCTGTGGCGAGAAGCGATCGCGCGGTTAGAACAACTACCTAAAACTAGCAAGCTTCAGCCTCTAGCTCAAGCTAAAATTAAATCCTATAAGCTCAATTTAGAGCAAATTAAGCAGCGATTAGTGCAAGAACGCAAGGCTCTTCAAACCCTGCAAGCTTCTAAAGATGCAGCACTTAAAGCCGAAGCTCGTCAAGGGGTTGCCCAAAATGTAAATCACTGGCAACTAGTTTATTCTACCTGGCAAACTGCTTTAAACAGTCTCCAAAATATTCCCCAAGGAACAACCGCCTATACCGAGGCACAGAAGTTATCAGACTCCTATCAACCCCAAGTCAGTGCAGCCCGCGATCGCAAAACTCAAGAGCAAATTGCCGCCAAAACCTATAACCAGGGAATCTATTTGGCTAAACTTGCCCAGAATTATCAAGCAGATAACCAATGGTCAGCAGCGGTCACTCACTGGCGTAATGCTTTGACTCACGTCAAGCAGGTTCCCAATAATACATTTTACTACAGTAAGGCCCAGTCTTTAGTTAAACCCTATCAGGGCGCACTTCAGCAAGCACAAGGAAAACTACGCTCTGCTGTTAAGGTACAACAAGCCCGCAGAGATTTAAATCAGATTTGCTCTGGTACAAGCCAGGTTTGTCGATATAGCATTAACACTAGTGCTATTAAAGTTAGGCTAGCTCTCTCCTATGTACAAAAGATCAAGCAAACAGCAATGAGCGCTGATTCCAAAGGGGACTATAAAACTCGTGCTAGTTTAGTTGACCATATAGCAAGGTTACAAGAAGCCCTAGAAACTGTTAGCGATAATGCTAAGATCCGCTTGGAAATCTATTCTCCTGATGGGGTATTAATTAGTAGTCATAGACCGAGATAGTTGTTTGTTGGTTGTTAGTTGTTGGTTGTTTGGGAATTGGGAATTGGGAATTGGGAATTGGTAAAGGTTATTCTTTGTGGGAAATTCCTTAAAACCTAATTCCAGGAGTTATACTGCTAGACTTAATTCTTGGAGAGATTTAATATTGTCATTTTCAATTAAACTAGGATATGAAATACAATAGAACATCAAAATGTCTCCAGAAAATTTTTTATCTTCTAGTCTTTGGACTGCCAGAGTGAAGACTTACTTCAAGCTCATGGATGTCAACGGAGATGGATTTTTGTCTCCCTCCGACTTTGATGAAATCGCAAGTCGGATGCTTCAAATTGAAGGTAATCAATCAAAAGCTGAAGAAATCAGGGAACTGTTTCGCTCTCTATATCAGTATATTGTCGCCGGAGGGGCTGCGATTAACAGCAACACTAAGGTTAGCGAAGAAGAGTTTCTAACCAATGCTGCCAAAGCAGTAACTTCGGTCGAATCACCCCCAGAAGTTGCTAGGAAAAAAAATGAAGTCTTTTTCGATCTCATCGATACTGATAATTCTGGAAACATCTCCTGTGACGAGTACCGTAAGTATCTGGCAATATACTCTGGTAGGGAAGATCTGGACATGGCTGACCAGGCTTTCAAGAGCATCGACATTGATGGTGATGGTTTGATCGACCGTGAAGAGTTTATCGAGGGTCATATACGCTACTGGTTTGAAGACGGTAGCGATCAAAGCTTCTCTCCCCTTCCCTACGGACCGTTAGTCACTCCATAGTGACAGAAGCGCCCGACGGGGGGCGCACCATCCGCTGTGAAGGGAAGAAACAAGCAAAATCCTCTTCCCTTCTGCCTTCTGTCCTCTGCCTTCTGCCCTCTGCCCTCTGCCCTCTGCCTTTTGCTATACATAGTTATAAATTTTCCCGCCGACTTACTTAGAGATATGCCAAAGACGAAAATGCTATTCCATATATCTCCAAAAGAGCAACAAAAAATAGCAATTATTGGTGCGGGTGCGATGGGTATATCAATAGCATCTATTCTTGCTAGATTAGAACTGGCTGAAGTGACCATTTTTGAAGCAGAATCAAAACCCTTTAATAGTAAAAGTGCTTCGACTAACAACACAGGTATTTTACATCACTTTATTTATGGAGGACACAGAAATACCTTAGAAATATTATTTAAACAAGCTATTGTATTTAGAAAACTAATGCCCGACTATGTTTTTGGAGATAATCAGATAAATTACTTAGTTTTAAATGAGCCAAATAATACGGCAATACACCGAAAAGGAGTAACTTTCAAAGAAGTAGCTACTTTTCTGAAAAATATTTATCAAAATCATTTAATAAAACACCCAGATGATAATTTTTTTGGCCAAGCAGAAGAAATAGTAAAAATAATAGATGAAGAGAATATTGATTATTTTTTGAACAGTCTAGGTTTATCAATTAATTTAGACAAAACTTGGGTTAATAGAAGCACAAAAAAAACTTTTTTAGGAGCAGTTCAAGTCAAACAACCTGTCTTAAATATGGGGGAATATTGTACTCATATGATTAATTTATTAGACTTATTACTCCATGATAATTTGTTGAGTTTTCAAGGTAATACTAGAGTCAAGAGTATTTGTATAAAAGACCAGGGATTTGAGTTAAAAATAAAAAACAGTAATCAACTTTCTTTTGATACCGTAATCAATGCTGGTTATGGTGGAGGTTTAGAAATTCCTAGTCCATCTCTTCAAGGTGAAATACAGCAAGAAGGAAACATAGCTAAGCTTAAAGTATATGGATTATATAAGATTCCTCAATGGCTTAAAGTACAAATACCAGGACTAGCAGAAAGTTTCTCAAGTACTCTACTTATCCGAGGTCAATACGGAGGAATTATTAAAGTTGGTTATGATTTTCTTGCCATGTTTTATGGTCCAGAATATAACCAAGCAGAATTACACTTTCCTATAGATACAAATTTTAATCATTTTCCTGAACAATGGCATAAAAATTTGCCCCAGATCATGGGAAGGAGTGAAAAAGAGATGATGAAAGCCATCAAAAATGGTATTTCTAGGTGGATTCCTTGGGCTAAAGAACTTGAAGATGTAAAGCTTAAGAAAGCTGTCCAAGTTTATCCAGGCCGCCAACCTGCTAATGATTTAGAGGCAGCTAAACGAGATGATGACCCGGTTCGCTATAGGTATAAACATCAAAATGGCGGGGAGTATATTCACATTACTGGATCAAAATTGACATCAATTCCCTATAATTCTTTTAAGATTGTCCGAGAAATATTATCAATATATATAGCAAAAGGAATTTTAACCCAAGAGCAAGTGAATCAACACATAGCCATAGACGAAAGTCATGAAATAACTATTTCACCGCAAATAGAATACGCACTTGGGAAAGATTTACCTCAAATGGACAGTTCAGAAAGAGAAAAGATTATACAAGAGTGGAATGTATACTAACAATCTGATTTTTCACGGGATATGAAAAGTCATTTTTTACCTCCCAATGGTTTAAAACTTAGCAGTCTGCTTCTTTTTGGACTGAAGTCCAACTACTGCTCATTACTCATTACTTCAATCCATACCATGAGCAACAAAACCAGCCCAATAGAAAGGATGGTCAAAGGGGAAATCCTTTTTACCCAAAGACTGCAAACTCTGTTGCTGTCCCTCTAATTTCTTCGCAATGGTCAACCACTTATGAGACGCTGCCTGATCTCCTTCAGCTTGGGCTTGTTGCTTAGCAGTATTAACCTCCTCTAACTTTTGTAGCAGATGTGAGTTTAACTGAGCCTGATAGTTTTGGGTAAAATCCTCTCCTGTTAACTTGCGGAGTTTAATTTGCCCTTGCTGTAGTGCCTGGGAACGGCTCATCCCTGACTCGCGGTTCTTATAGTAAAATATAGCTAATAAAGCACTAGCCAAATCCTCTACTGACCACTGGGTACTAACTACACTCCTGGCTCCAGCACAGAGAAAGCCTGTAGCGAGAGTAAGCAAGTCATCGGTAATTTCGGTAACAGTGAAATTAACCTCGCAAGCGCAGGCAAACACTTCCGAGAGATTGGGCATACGCCAGCTAGGAGTTAAGAGTTGACCTAAGGTAAGGGAACCATCTCCTAAACTTAACTGGGATTCCAAGGGCTGGAAAGGATTAGATTTAGCATGATGGCTAGAGTGGAGAATCTGCACTTGCTGAGCTAACTTTTGGTAGGACTTGACTGTAGCCTTGCGTCCCTGCAAGCGTTGCTCAGAAGGAACTTGATAAATTTGAGCTAGGGTTTCGCATTCAAAATTGGTAAAAGGCAGATCTTCCGTAGCATCTTCAACTATACCCATTTGCTGACCTTCGATGGGTGGGCGTTGGTGGCAATAGTGGAGGATTTGGCAACTGGGAATCAGACGAATACGAAAGCGATCGCCCAGGTAAGTTATTTTGGTAACATGTTTAGTTGGAGAAGATTTGGAAGATTTGCTGTTAAAAGCTAAACCGCGAGTCTGGTCAATAACAATCCTTTCTTCCTTTTCTGCCTTATCTTCTTCCTTCCCTCCTGCCTCCTGCCCCCTGCCTCCTGCCTTATCTTCTTCCTTCCCTTCTGCCTTCTGCCCTCTGCCATCTGCCTTCATCGGCAATGCAGCAAAAGGAATCTGATGCAAAGCTAAATGAGGTACAATAATCAACTCCTCAATTCCCTCAAGATATTGTCCCACCAGCTTCTCCAACTGCAAGCGCTCAGCAAGTTCCTGGAGAAAATCCCCCATCTTATCCTTCCATTTACTGTTTGTTCTAACATAAGGTCTGAACCAATTATCCAAGATCCAATCCTGCAACTTACCCAACCCTTGCCTCTCACAAGTCAAAACCTGAGTCTTGCGATCCTTAAACAGGGCAAAAATATAGGTATCCTCCTTAGTTGTATAGAAACTGAGCAAAGCAGTAGTTGGCTCCTCAATTAACTGCTGTATTTGCTCCCAATGCAGATGCTCCACCTGAACTTGTCCTGCCAAAACAGGATCATAACGGCGCAGTTGTTGCCAAACTTGCTGTTTTTGTGCCTCTAATGCCTGGATTTCTTCCTCGTATGCTGATAAATCCTCCCTAGTCAAGGATTGATGGGCTTGCTTCACTCCAGTTCCCAATGACATTTTTTCATGGCTACTTCCTGCTAAGACTGGGATAGCTCCAAAACGCATAAGATTGATACGCTGTTGTATTTTCTCGTAATCCTGCAAATGCTGTTCTACCTCTGGAGCAATGTTTCCCCCTTGGTAGAGTTCATTACTGGCCATCATATCTACCAAGCGTTGAGCACGAGAACGTTCAGTATATTCTACTGCTTTCTTGATCTCTCCTAAATTGAGGCAAGCTTGTACTATCTTGTTATATACGTTAATAGAATTGGCAATAATCTCCTGACGGCGCTCCTCATCAATTGCCCAATTCCGGCTTTGTTCTACTGCTTGGATAGCTAGGGCATAACCTTGGATAGCTAGTTGCCAATTGTTATTTTCCAGGGCAAGGTTGCCTAAATTACGAGCTGTTTGCAGGCAGTCGAGAGGGAAGTTTTCTGGAGTACGGATTTGTAGGGCATTGTGATAAGCAGCAATGGATTGTTCGAGATTCTCTACTCTCTCCCCTTTGATTCTGTTACAATAGGCATGGCCGAGACTATTTTGAATCATTGCCCAATCTTGCGGAAATGCTGACTTGGTAGTGATTTGTAGGGCATTTCTAAAAGCAGCAATGGATTGTTCGAGATTATCTGCTCTCTCCCCTTTGATTCTCTCGGAGTAAGCAATGCCGAGATTGTGTTGAGTCATTGCCCAATCTTGAGGAAATGCTGACTTGGTATAGATTTGTAGGGCATTCTTATGAGCAGCAATGGATTGTTCGAGATTATCTGCTCTCTCCCCTTTGATTCTCTCGGAGTAAGCAATGCCGAGATTGTTTTGAGTGGATGCCCAATCTTGGGGAAATGCTGACTTGGTAGTGATTTGTAGGGCATGACTATAAACAGCAATGGCTTGTTCAAGATTCTCTACTCTTTTCCCTTTGATTCTGTAGAAGTAAGCAATGCCGAGATTGTTTTGAGTGGATGCCCAATTTTGGGGAAATGCTGACTTGGTAGTGATTTGTAGGGCATGACTATAAACAGCAATGGCTTGTTCAAGATTCTCTACTCTTTCCCCTTTGATTCTGTAGAAGTAAGCAATGCCGAGATTGTTTTGAGTCATTGCCCAATCTTGAGGAAATGCTGACTTGGTACGAATTTGTAGGGCATTGTGATAAGCAGCAATAGCACATTCAAGATTATCTGCTCTCTCCCCTTTGATTCTGTACAAGTAAGCAATGCCGAGATTGTTTTGAGTCATTGCCCAATCTTGAGGAAATGCTGACTTGGTACGAATTTGTAGGGCATTGTGATAAGCAGCAATAGCACATTCAAGATTATCTGCTCTCTCCCCTTTGATTCTGTACAAGTAAGCAATGCCGAGATTGTTTTGAGTGGCTGCCCAATCTTGAGGAAATGCTGATTTGGCACGGATTTGTAGGGCATTGCTATAAGCAGCAATAGCAAGTTCGAGATTATTTGCTCTTTCCCCTTTGATTCTCTCGGAGTAAGCATTGCCGAGATTGTTTTGAGTCATTGCCCAATCTTGGGGAAATTTCTCCAAAGTAAAAACTGTAGCAATGACTTCATAAGCAGCAATGGCGATTTCTAGGTTACTAGCTATGTTGCCCAGAGGAAACTGTTGAATCAACTTGCTAAACTTGAAAAGGACTAGAACAAAATATTCTGCTTCTTTTGGCTGAAGTTGAGGCAGGGTTTCTTTTGCCCAAAATTGCAGTATCTGCCCTAAGTTTTCATCTAGCTTGTCGAGGTTCTCTTGCAATAGCGGGTAAACTGACTGAGGGCTAGAGTCAGTTGCTATTACCTGCAAGATAGACTGTAGGAACTTGAGATACTCTACTGAAGAAACTAAGGTGGAGGAAATCCCGATCATCTCTCCTAATTCCCCTGCCAAGTTTTGCAACCAATTGGCAGTATTTTCATTTCCTGCTTCTACCATTTGTGCTGCTACTGCTTCCATTATCTGCACCAACTCCCCATTGACTAACTCTAGGTTAGTCTGTAGTATTTCCTCTTCCTGTCCATCGGGGCATTGCAGCAGTTGTTGAATAAGATTGAAATAAACTTCAAGTCGTTGTTCATCCATAGTATTTTCTTATTCTATCTCCAGTTAAAAGTTCCCCAGCTCTTCCATTGGTGTCAACTTAAGCTAGGGATAGCTTAACGTTTAGCTTCCACACTCACCCAGAGTTTAAACTCTGGGCTAATAGCTAAAATCCACTCAAGTGGACTAAAGATTTTTGGAAAGATTGATACCAAATCCGGTTTACTCAGACCAATTATTAGAACACTGAAACAGGTGACATAGGGAAAAAGATAGTTAGCTTTTGAGATGCAGATTTGTATGAGTCATCTTTAGATGACTTGAGCTATTAGCAAGGAACTTAAGTTCCTTGTGGGGCATGAGTTTTACGTTAAGTTGACACTAATGCTCAACCTACTACCTCAAAAGAGCGATAAAATGCTTGCCAATTCCTGCCATTTTCTACCAAACCTGTCCACAATTGGTTAAATCGTTTAGGATTCCAAATGGGAAATGGTTCCTCTTCATTAGGAGTTAACCAAGGCAAATCCAACGAATCCTCTAAGACAATAGCCAGAAACTCCTCTTTCCCTACAGCATCAAATTTAATCTTGTCCTCTTCACACATTGCCCCTTGCTGAGGCATAATCATTTTCTTGTCTTTAAGTCGATTAACTGGAGCAAAGGCTTGGGAAGGACAGACCAGATATTTGGTATCTAAACCGCGATTTAGTAACAACAGATGCTCTTGGTCACAATCTAGCTCGATGTGCATATAGTAAGGAACATTGACATCAATTACAGGCTTCTTGCCGATAGGTCCCACCATACCTCTGTCAGATTCCGGGGTAAAACAAAGCCAATAGGGAGGAGATGCGGCTTTTTCCCGCAGGGTTTCCCAAAGCCAATCCATTTGCCAGTTAGGGAATTTCCGCTCCCATAACCAGCGATAAGCAATTTGCCAGGGAGACTGTTTTTCATCAGCAGGTCTTCCACGCGATCGCTTATCCCAATTTACTCCATCTTGAGCCAATTCCTCACCAAACTGCTTTTTCAGCTTGTCCAATACTTCGCCAATAGTAGGATTAATGCTCAGTTCAGTAAAATTTTTCAGTTTTGGCTCCATTTCACGAGCAATATCCACATTCTTTTTTTGCCAATTATCAGGACAAAAACGTAGTTGAAAGCAGAGTTTTTGAGTTTCGGCGCTTTTGCCTCTAGGGAAAATCTGGTCAGTTATTTCTGCAATGAACTTTTCTTTTTGAGATTGTTCGTTGGTCATGGTATTTCTTCTAATGAATTGGAACATCACTAAATTTGTGCAGACAGCGCCAAGCACTGTAATCAAGCACAGTAGACAAAATCTACCTTTCTCCGAAGTCCACTTTTCTCTGAAGTCCTCCTTTCTCTGAAGTCCTCCTTTCTCTGAAGTCCCCCTTATTAAGGGGGATTTAGGGGGATCAAAACTACCCCATAGCAAAACAAACTACTGTATCTAAATTCTGCCATGTATTTTTTGATTTGTGTGGAATAAGCAAATTTTTATTTATTTTTATTTATGCTTATTTTGCCTTATTTTTGGATATTTAACTTGATTAAAATAGCTGGCTTTATTTGGGCATATTTACCGGTCTCTATACATTTATTTTTCTCGTCAATAACCTAGAAGTCATAACCATTTATTTTGGAGATAATGGCAATGACTAAGAAAAATCGGCAAAAAAAAGTTTGGCTATTAATACAGTTTCTGCTTCCAGAGTTACTGGCTTTACTCTTTGAGGCTAATGTGGTCAGATTAGTTAATCTTTGCTTTTTGCTCTGGCAGTTGCTCAGGGATGAGGAGTAATAACAATCTCCCTAACTCCCCTGATTTCATAAAAAAGGGTTTCGAGGGAGACTGGAGTTCAAAGTCCCCCAGAATTGGGGGATTTAGGGGGCAAATGCTTCCCAGCAACATCTTTAATCTCTGCCAAAACTTTAGGCAAATTATTCATCACCTCTTCATTTCTGAATCTCAGCACTTTATAGCCATATTCTGCTAATTTAGCAGTTCTAGCATCATCGTATTCTGTCTGGGAAGCGTGAATTTCTCCATCAACTTCTACAACTAATCTACAAGCAGGACAATAGAAATCTAAAATAAAATTTCCTACAGGATGCTGACGGCGAAAACGTAATCTTTCGAGTTGTTTGTTGCGTAGTGCTTCCCAAAGACTAGTTTCTGCCGGTGTCAGATTGTTTCTTAACTTCCGCGCAGCTTGTGCTATTTCTGGATTTGTACCCCTGATCCTATCGTTATTTCTCACTTTCTCAACTCTTCTCTAAACATCATGCAAGATAATTTATTCCCTAACTTTTCCAATTTTTTCCCTCGCCATTTGCCCCCCTAACCCCCCAATTCTGGGGGGAACCGGAGTTCAAAGTACCCTAAAATTGGTGAATGTAGAATTTAGCCCATACTACGCGATCGCACTACTTTATTCCACCAACCCCTCCAACAACAAAGCCACTTGTTCAGGTGCGGGAAGTTGATTCTGCATTATGACTCCAGCCAATTTCTGCCACCAATGGTGACAGTTTTTCCTTGGCATAGTAAGAAATGTAGAATTCTCGCATTCTCCAGATATTCCGAACCGAAAAGCCACTGATACCTGGAAACTCCCCTTGTAAGTCTGTTGCCAGTTGTTCGACTACTGACTTCCCCCAGGTTTCTCCCTGTTGACGGGTCACAATTAACTGCCCAATATCCCAATAAAGACTAATTAATTCCTTGTTGACTGCTTTGAGGGATTGGTACTGCGCCTCACGAATGCGCTGCTTGACTTCTACTAGTAGTTTCCGATACTTCCCTGAATCCAGATCACTCATTTCCGTATGCACGACCCTTTAGCTTGTCATCATTGCCTAAAACCTACCACCTAATACCAAATCCGGTTCTCGTATCAGAGTAAAAATATATAATTCAAAGTCCCCCAGAATTGGGGGATTTAGGGGGCTTTCAGCAGCTGAGGTATAATTACGCAATATTTCGCCACCAGCATCCGCTGCGCTTTAGCAAAGCATCCCGAAGGGTATACACACCTTACGATAGGTACTACTTTTTCATTTTAAGGAGAGCTTTAAACCGAATTGATCAATTATCAATTATCCATTATCACCTAACACCTAAGACAACACAGTAGGACAAACAACCCGACAACCAAAGTGACAATACCTACAATCCGGTGCACGGTGGTAGCGATAGGCACTACGACAGTACTTAGAATAGCTGTACCACGAACCTCCACGGAGCACCCGACAATCATTGTCATTATCATCTAACCAAACACTGCCATCTGTAGGCGCACCTTTATAATTCTCATGCCAGTAGTCAGCGCACCACTCGAAGACATTACCGTGCATGTCATACAAACCAAAAGCATTGACAACGGGAAAACTACCAACAGCAGTCGTCTGCATACCGTTATAGTTGGCTAACCCAGGAGTAATAGTTTTACCAAAGTGAAACGGAGTAATTGTACCAGCGCGACAGGCATATTCCCATTCCGCTTCACTGGGTAGTCGGTAATCTTTTCCCGTTTCCTTAGACAATCTGGCACAAAATTCTACCGCATCATACCAAGATACCTGCTCCACTGGTAGGTCTGCCCCTTTAAATTGGGATGGATTAGGGGTAAGTTCTTGATTAATTTGAGGAAGGGCTGCTACAGCTTGCCATTGAGCCTGGGTAACTGGATATTTGCTCATGCAAAATGAAGCTACAGCTACTCTGTGCCAGGGACTTTCCGCATCATATCGCTCCTTTTCCGTATCTGGGGAACCCATCTGGCAGTTACCGGGAGGAATAACCACCATCTCTAAGCTGACTCCTTGACCCAAATCTTCAGTAAAATACTGAGCTTTACCTCGACTACGCTTAATTTCTTGACCTTTAGGATTCACGGTTACGACATCAAAGGCCACCACCGGTAATTCTGGGGAGGAAGGCAATACTACTGACTTCTGAAAAATCCTTTGGAAAGCTTTAATCACATCCATATCTGAACCAGCCGCTGCCACATTTACCCGCATCCACAGCTGGGTTGCTAGTTGCCGATGGCCTTCAGCTTCTGCCCTAAAAGCATCCATTTTCAGGGTTTCTAGATCTTTGGGGGTAGCGTATTGGGGAAAGAGAATCAGGTGAGACTGAACCAATGGTTCTGCAATAGCGTAAGGTGTTTGTGGAGGCTTCTGATACTGATGACTAATTTCTGGTACTCGATGGTGCAAATATTGCTCCAAACGCTCTACCGTAGCACAATTACCCTCTCCCTGAATCCTTAACGCCTCTAACAGGGAATAAGTGAAGGAACCATGCTGGAGAGATTCTATCTCGTAGGCTCTTTCGCTAGGACTACAGGAGTACATCGTCACTACCCCTTGCTGTCGTTCCTTGCCAATACCCTCTTCTGCTGTATTTCTCTGATTACGGCAAGCATCTAACAGTAGTATCACATTATCAGCTCCAAACTGCCGCAGCCTTTGGGTTAGATAATTAATGCTTAATGCTGTCTTTGTGATCTCACTAGGGTTAGTATCCGAGAGTAACAAATATTCATGACCATCATAACGCAGACCATGACCGACAAAAAAGAACCAGAGATTGTCCCCTGGTTCCAGTAAAGGTTTCTCAAACTGCGATAGGGAAGTGCTGTTGCAAGCGGAGCGCAAAAAATGCCGCAGGTTCCCAAAAGTAGGCTGGGTGGGAATTGGTGTCGTATTCGTGGGAATTGGTGGGGAATCTTCGGTAAACAGAAAAACTCGCTCAAAGTCCGCCTCTTGTTGAAAAAAATCCCCCATACTCTGGGCATCCCTCTTCCCATAAATTGGGGACTGAAAATGAGTGTAGTTATTAATACCAATTATGATTGCCCAGTTTTTATCCATTTTGTTAAAAATCTTGACATTTGAACTGGAGAGCCATAGCTCCCTAATATTAAAGCTGGGGGAGTTGGGGCAGAAAAACTCCTCTTATAATCCAGTGGGGGAGCAGAGCAGATTTAATATTACCACCCAATACTACTCAGTTAGGAATTGAGTTGCTTGAAAAATTATTAAGCTCTAGCGAGGGTAAATCATATCATGTCCCGTTGCACAAACCCAGTATTAACACTTCCAATAACAAATGACCAATGACAAATAACCAATAACCAATAACCAATTTATTTTTGTAAATTTCTGACTTCCTTATGAACAGTCATACCAATTTGTAGTGATTCATTGAGTAAGCGCCCATATTCACTGGTTTGGTTAACCCTGTCAAAGGTCATCAAAGTAGTAAGATTGTTTTCTAGTTCTGATAATAGTTGATAACGGCGGTCAATAAATCCTTGATGTTTCCTAATGATTTTTTCTACTTGCAGGGCACTAACCAAGCTTGACTTCGTAACCTTCAAGGCTTCGATGACTTCTTTTCTATTATTGGCTCCAGGTAATTGGCTAGAATAGTTTTCGACGGACTCGAGTTGATCAATAAGAGCTAAGGTTTTAATTATACCATTATATTTATCCACTTCCTCCATCAATTGAGCCAATGATTTGCTTTGTTTGGCTCGTTGACAGAGATATAAGTTCCAGACTGAGATACCTAGTATCGCAATTCCTAAAATTACTATTAGCAGTTGGCTAATGCCAGTGCTATCCTCCGGTAAATTTCCTGAACTACGGAGCACAATTAAGCTGACAGGCATAACAAAAATTAAAACTACGAGCAGAACTAAAAACTCGGTAATCAAAACCGATAATCCCTGCTGGTAGTTTTTAAAGCTAAGGGCCCGACACAAGTCTAATGCTAGTGTCGAGCTAAAATTTAAATCCACCAAGTCTTCTAAATTTTCTGCGGTAATCTGCAAATCTGTTAAGTCAGATTCCATTACTTGACTCCTTAAGTAATAAGTAATAAGTAATAAGTAATGAGTAATGAGTAATAAACAGTAGTAGGACTTCAGTCCCAAAATAAGCCAGAAATAAGCGTTATTTGTTATTTATTAGTTGAAGCTCAAAAACAAATAACAAACAACAAATAACAAACGACCAACCTTAATAAGGGAATAAGGCTCGGCCTATTAAGTTCAAAACCTGGAGGTAAAAATTACTTTCTAGATTACGAAAGAGCTGGAATGGTTGGGAAGGTTCTCCAAAAAAAGGCCGGAGAGTCCACCCTAGCTGACTACCGACAAAGCCATATAGTATTAACCAACCTTTGATTACACTAGTGCGATATTTGACTTGCTCAACATCTTGATCAGAAAAAGATTGCATGGCTTGATAAAAGAAGTTAATGCCAATGAATCCGGTAATTGTTAGTATAACTATATTCAAGAGCGAGAAAAACACATAATCGTTAATCGAAATACGGAAAAATAGTGTAATTGGTGCAAAGCCAAACAGCATAACACTAATGATTGACATTGCGGCTAAGAGCAATGCCAGGTACTGTGGAAAAGTACGTTTAGAGCCAGAAATGATATCAAAGAAATATAGAGTAGGCAGACAAATAATCAAGGTAAGTAAATATAGAGCCGGTAACTTGATTGCTGAAGCAGGTATTTGTAACCCTCCAGCAAAAGAACCCATAATTGCCCCATAAATGGCAAAAAAAGTTGAACTACAAATTAGCAGTGCAATTATTTTTTTTTCTAGCCTTATACCTTTGCTAATCTCGTCTAAAAATTGGGAGCGATCGCGCAGAAAGTTGGTCAAGATAGCAAAGTACTTCATCTTCTTTCCCTTTTACACATCAATGATCTATTGAATCTATCAACCTCAATGAGGGAAATTACGGAGACAGACAAGTTATTGTTATAAAACTTTACAGCTCAGGTTGGGAAGAGACGCGGAGATGCGGAGACGGGGGGACGCGGAGACGGGGAGAAAGGAATTTTCATGCATGGTGGTGAAAAAATTTTTTTTCATTATGACTGCCTCCTGCCTCCTGCCCCCTGCCACCTGCCACCTACCACCTACCACCTGCCACCTACCACCTACCACCTTGCACTAATCCTTTAATTGAACTGGTAAACAAATCAGATGTTCTCCTTGGATAACAATTAATCCCTTTTGGCGCAGTTTACCCATCAAGCGAGTCACAGTGACTCTAGTGGAACCAATAGCACTACCAATTTGTGCATGAGTCAAGGGAAATGGCAAACAGTAACCATCGCTGGTAGGTTCACCAAATTCTTCAATTAGTAGGGTAAGAAAGCCCAATAGTCGGTCAATTGTACGTCGTTGTCCCAAGGTACTCAACCAAAGGAGTTTGCGCTGATGCTGATACCGAAAGGCATCTAAGACTTCCCGCCGTACATGAGGCCAGTTGTCGAGATCCTGCCAATACATCCAAATCACCGAGGTTTGGTCTAGGTGAGAGTAAGCTTGTAGTGTAAATGGCGACTGAGCAACAATTTCAAAAGGTTGACCCGCAGCAACAAAACCTAAAAAAGCTTCTTCTGTTGACGGTTGTGACAATTGAGACTCAACAGTCCTGGTGCTGACATTAACTTGGGCTGTACCGACTAAACGAATCACTCCCCGATGTACCAGATATAGTAAACCAGCACGGGTGGGCACCCGCTCATCTTTACTAAAAACCCGATAACGGTAGTGTTCCCGTGCCCAGTCAAGAATCCGTTGCCAAGCTAAAAAAGGTCGAGACGCCTCTGATGAGTCGGATAATGAAAGCATAAGCTCCGAGCTTAACGAATCGCTAGTTTTTTTAGATTGTACATGGAGTTTAATGTAACAAAAAATACTTCCAAGGATCGGTGATTAAGTATGAATTGTTCAGTAGATTATGCTGCTGTCAAAAAAATCTTGCAGCTAGAGGTCTCAAGAGTTACTTCCTCATCCTGCCTCTTGCCTTCTGACTACTGCCTCCGGCCTCCTCAGATGAAGCGCTGCTCCCATGATACCGACATTGTGTATAGCTGTGCGATCGCGTTTAAACTTGCCCCGGTACTAAAGTTACCAGCAATCGACATTGCTAAGCAGCTAGTGACTGCCCTTGGAGAAAAGTTCTACTGCCGACCACTGGGAATATACTTAAATTTCCAAGTTGAAGTAGTATCCTCAGGTTGGATTTACTTTTGGCTGAAGGAAGAGAGTTTAGCTGCTTGGTTACAACAGTTAATTTTTTTAGGAGACGCGGGGATGGGGGGATGGGGAGATGGGGGGATGGGGAGACACGGAGACGCTGGGATGGGGGGATGGGAGGCTGATGATTTATTTCCCATGCAATATGCTCATGCCCGCTGCTGTTCACTTCTGCGCTTAGCTCACAGGCAAGGTATAATCGATTGGAAATTAGACATCATCAGCAGCAATTCACCAAAAACCGATAAAAACCCCAATTCTCCATTCTCCATTCTCCATTCTCCATTCTCCATTCTCCATTCTCCATTCTCCATTCAGTTAGCGCATCCAGCAGAGAGACGCCTAATTGCTCAGATTGTCGATGTCAAAGATGCCCTGAGTAACCAAGGTCAAATTCAAGGAGTAAAATTGGCTAGGGAGTTGAGCAAAGCTTTTGAGCAGTTTTACAGCAGCTGCCGTATTTGGGGAGAAGTGAAATCCCAAGCACCACAACTAGCCAAAGCTAGATTAGGTTTGGTTGCAGTCACTCAAGTGTTGCTGCGATCGCTTTTGCAAGAACAGTTGGGTATACTCGCACCAGTGGAACTCTAATATCAAGTTCGGCTGAATACTTACACTTCAGTAGCAATAAGGGAGAACCCACCCCTAACCCCTCCAAGGAGGGGAACCGGAGGCAGAGGACTCAAAGGGAAGAAAGAAGGTCGCAAGGGAGAAGGGAATTATAAGCGATTATCCGAACTTGATATAGCAACCGCCAGGGCAGTTAGGACAATGCCAAATGCTGAAACTTTTACCTGTCAATCTTTTTCCTTGGAGCCTTCTGCCCTCTGCCCTCTGCCCTCTGCCTTTTGCTATATAACCTCTGAGGAATTGGCGTTTCATCGCAACAGTGGAAATTTTACTGTGTTTTTACCATTTCCTAACAACTTCTTCACAGGTATTGTTCTGAACAGCCACCTGAAACTATGTATGTAGTATACATAATATAAATAACCGCCCTTCTTTCTTAAAGTCTGATGGGCAGTAGTTGTCGTACTAGGAGGTTGAGAAATCTCAGCACCATTTGGTGAGCAAACTTTAGAGATTTTCCAGTAGGAGAGAATATACTATGAATGACCAAGTAATTCGCTGGTGGGTAATTGCTGCTTTTGAGATTACCCTACTAGCAACAGCGCCGTTCTTAATTCACATCCTCTCACAGCTACCGTAATCAGATTAGAATTCTTTGTACAAATATAATAACACTTCCCAACAGTTGTAGGGGTGGGTTTAGGAAAAATTTAGACTATTTTATCCGAATATTCCGTTCAAAACCCTCCCTGCCGCAACTTTCAGTTAAACCAACCAATTTCCAATGATAACCATTGTAGAGGCTGGTTTAAGGATTACCTTGCCCATTTTTCCCGAATATTCTGCCAATTCTTAATTCTTCATTCTGTAAGTTGACTTTATTTGGATTTTCGACTATTATTTTATAATGGAAGAATGTGCGCACATATATAGTGTCTGCAGCTAAGTTATTATAGAAGGGTAGACATCTAATCGTGGTTGATCGGGTATTATTACAAGAGGAAGCGACTCGACTACTTGATATCCTTCGCACAACTCCATTCAACAATTGTTACCCACTCAGTAGAGAATTCAAAGAACTACCTAATCGCACTGGCATTTATGCAATTAGGCACAGATTCCAAGGTATTTTGTATATTGGAAAATCTGGTAACGTGAGAAGCAGACTCAGAGGCGGACATAAAGCATTAGGTTGGGCATTTATCGACAGACTTGATCCCGATGATGTGCGAATTGCCGTTGTCAGAGTATCTTTTGAGTGGATTCGGTTAACATTGCAGCTAGAAGGTATCATGCTCCGACAAGTTAGACCACCCTACAATGATCGCATTGCTCAGGAGGATTAAGCTATGCCCTTATCTAATCCCGATACTGAATCCCGAATCTTCCACTCCTTCCCAGAAAAAGTGCAGCTGGCGATTAGAACCTATGCACAATCAGCGGGATTATATCCTGATGTTGTTATTGTTTTTGCCATTGCTCACTTTTTACAGTTAGAGTCTATTCCCTGGCACGATCGCCATAACCAGAATGCCAGTGGTAGTATTTTAGATGAGTTACCAGCTGCTTTGCGAATAGAGATTGAAAACTATGCTGCTGAAGATGAGTTACCGCCGGAATTTGTAGTAGAATTAGCGATCGCTCACTTCCTCGATCCTGACTCAATGACCTTCGATGATTGCCAAACTGGATTGCAACAAGACCAGTTAGCATTACTGAGATTGGAGAAACGCGAACGAGCAATAACGGTAGTCTAGCGATCGCATTTTTGATAAAACTATCCAATCATCCTAACATTCCAACCATTGTCATCATTATAGGGGGGAGTTTTATCCCAATTCCCAAATAAATCAATCATCAATCGTAACCATCGTAGGGGCGGGTTTAGGGATAATCTAGCCCATTTTACCCAAATATTCCCATCAAAACCCGCCCAACACCATTCCCCTAGTTAACCAAAATTATCGCCAAATTCAACAAGCATCGCATTACCTAGATTATCCACAGAGACGGTTTTATACCAATTCCCCCAAATAAAGAAGTTATCAATTTTAACTATTGTAGGGGCGGGTTTAGGGATAATCTAGCCCATTTTACCTGAATATTGGGATCAAAACCCGCCCTGCCGTAACCCCCCAATTAACCCAACCAATTCCCAAAATAATCAATTATCAATTTTAACCATCGTAGGGGCGGGTTTAGGGATAATCTAGCCCATTTTACCCAAATATTGCCATCAAAACCCGCCCAACCCTGTCCCCGGTTAAACCAACCAATTCCCAATTTTAACCATCGTAGGGGCGGGTTTAGGGATAATCTAGCCCATTTTACCCGAATATTGCCATCAAAAACCGCCCAACACCATTCCCTCAGTTAATCAAAATTATCGCCAAATTCAACAAGCATCGCATTACCTAGATTATCCACAGAGCCGATTTTATACCAAAATTATCGTCAAATTCGTTAACGGCAGGGCGGGTTTTGTATCCAAATTATTGTCAAATGCGATAAAGGTGACCATAATTCTAAATTCTAAATTCTAAATTCTAAATTCTAAATTCTCTACCATTCCCCCATTTAACCAAAATTATCGCCAAATTCAACAAGCATCGTATTACCTAGATTATCCACAATGCCGGTTTTATACCAAAATTATCGTCAAATGCGTTAACGGCAGGGCGGGTTTTGTATCCAAATTATTGTCAAATGCGATAAAGGTGACCCTAAACCCGCCCCTACAAATTCCTAATTCTTTATTCTCTTTTGCTCCTCGGCGATAATTTCCTTCACCTTCTCAGCTTCCGGGGATTGGAGATGCTTCAAGATATCCAGGGGACGATAGTCTGTAACCATGCCTAAAGTTTTCTGGCAAAGTACAACTGTCATTTTGAGTCATGCCACTTGTAATTATCAATTAGCCATTATCCATTATCCATTATTAATAAACCTTTGCTTCACAAACCACCAACCACCTATTCCTAAAACCAACACAAATACTAGCCCCACAACCAGAGACTGACTAGGAAATGGTGCTGCTGACCCAGAAGACACTAGCTGTTGAGCAGCTTGAGACTCTGAATTAGAGTTTTCCTGAGGAGAACTTGCTGCCGGTGCAGCTTTCCCCGCACTAACATTGACATTGTACTTCAGCTGAAATGGTTGGAAGCCAGCACCAGCTTTGGCAGTCCCACTGAACTCTAACTCATAGGCTCCTGCCTGAGGAAACACAACCTCAGCCCCTGGAATTCCTTGATATTCTTCGGCGGAGATTCCCTTTAAAGTTGGCCTTAAAACCGGTGGCTCTTCTGAGTTTGAGGGTTGCTGATAAACGGCTAACTGACAGTTGCATTGTTCTAGGGGAATAATTTGCCCTCCTGAACGAGTTAGGGCAAACCAAACTGTCGCCACTTCTCCAGCGCGAGGATTGTGATTCGGTTCGAGGTGGAAGGTAGCACCGACATCCGCATCAGTCTTCAGGGTGTGAGCGGTTGCTGGGTTAATTAGTCCTGTTAGGGAAACTAGACTTGGGGAAGTAACAAGTAACAAGTAACAAGTAACAAGTTTTGAGCTCATTATCTATATAAGCTAATCGAGATTTTCTATATTTTTTATCACTATTGCTCTTATCAATGATTGTAGCGTTCTTAAGCTTATTCTGGCTTAGCGTACTCCTCCCTCTGTTGCCTGTTGCCTACCGACCCCAATCAGTTTTCGACAGGCGTGCAATATCTAAGTAGGGCTTGTTTCTGGCTTCTTTTTGGACTGAAGTCCTACTACTGCTTATTACTTCAAAACCCAAGTCAATCGACTCGATGAGGCAAACCCTAAGTATAGATGTGTCAGATATGAAGGTGGCACAACCGGTGGAACTGTAGCTGAAACCTATTGGTCAGATTAAACACCACTTCAAGAATTTTTTTAACGCCACTGACCAGTTATTGAGGCTAGTTATTATGTTGTACAAAGCTTTATCAATTTCTACTTTAGTTGCCCTTGCTCTAGTAGAGTTAACGACCCAGGCATTGGCTAATCCTAACCTCACTAATTCCACTAAGAAAAACCATGTAGTCACTGTTGAAGCTGCGACCACTGAGTCTCAGAATACCAATAATGTGGTAGTTACTACAACTCCTAATTCTGCCCAATCTACAGCTGTTCAACCCATTCCTCAAGCCAACGAAACCGCTGCTAGATCTGGCAGTAACCAGACTATAACCGATGATTTCGCTGTTACTGCTACTGATGTTCAAATAGTAGGGGTATCAGAAGAGTTGCAACAAGTTATCCGAAAACAAATTAGTACCTATCCCGGTGGTTCAACTAGTCAAAGTCAACTGGAAAAAGATGTGGCAGCAATCTTAAATACTGGTTTATTTGCTGATGCTAGAGCAACCCCAGCAAATAATCAACAGGGTTGGGATGTGGTTTATCAAGTTACCCCAGTAGTGGTTAAATCTGTCCAACTTTCTGGTAATCAGGTACTTACCCCAGAAATTGCCAATGACTTGTTTCAATCTCAATTAGGCAACCCCATTAGCCCTACTAACCTCAATCAGGGAGCAGCACAACTTAACCAATGGTATCAAGATAACGGCTATGCGATCGCTCAGGTAATCGCAGTGCAACCAACAGCCAATGGTGTAGTCAAAATTGAGGTAGCTGAAGGAGTAATTGGAGATATCAATCTGCGCTTTTTGGATGAAGAGGGTAAGCCAACCGAGGGACGTACTAGGGAAGATTTTCTGAAAGATGACTTGCAGCTTAAATCTGGTGACTTATTCCGTATGGATGTAGCACAGCAAGACTTACGGCAGTTGTACCAATTGGGGTTATTTAACCAAGTTGATATCTCCCTCAACGGCGATGCTAAAAAAATGGATGTCACTTACGAACTTACTGAACGAGCACCTCGTACAGTTAATGTTGGTGGTGGCTACAATGATGCTAATGGTATTTTTGGCACGATTAGCTACAAGGACAATAATATTGGTGGTGTTAACCAGAAACTAGGATTTGAGCTACAGTTAAGTCCCAGGGATCTACAGTTTGAAGGGAATTATGGCAGCCCTTACCGCGCCAGCAGTCCGGAGAAACCAGGGTATAATGTGGAAGCTTTTCGGCGTCGCACCGTATCCCGCACTTTTGAAGGTGACATACCTTTGGAGGGTGATCAAGAATTTGAAACTCCCAATGAAGGACATTTTGGCGGTGGCATCACCTTGACTAAACCAGTAAATGGTTGGGATACTTCAGTAGGCTTGAACTATGACCGCACCAGTATACGCGATCGCGACGGTAATCTCCTCCCAGAAGACCCTTTAGGTAATCCCCTCTCCTTCAGCGATACTGGTATTGATGACTTAGTAAGTTTATCTCTGGAAGTAGCCCAAGACCAAAGGGATAATCCGATTAATCCTACCCAAGGTTCCCTCCTCAGCTTTAGTACAGAGCAATCTTTACCCATAGGCAGCGGTAATATTCTGATGAACCGACTTCAGGCCAATTACTCTCACTACCTACCGGTTAGTTTGCTCAATGGGGAAAAATCAGAAGTACTAGCTTTTAATGTTCAAGGAGGTACAACCATTGGTGACTTACCTCCTTACCGCGCCTTTAACTTAGGAGGGCAAAATTCTGTGCGGGGTTATGGCAGTGGTGATGTTGCCACTGGCCGCAGCTATGTGTTAGCTTCCGCTGAGTATCGTATCCCCATTTTTAGGCCAGTAGGTGCAGTCTTGTTTGCTGACTTTGCCTCTGACTTAGGTTCTGCTCCTAGTGTACCAGGAGAACCAGGGATAGTCAGGGGTAAACCGGGCAGCGGCTTTGGTTACGGTGCTGGCTTACGGGTAGACTCTCCCATTGGGGTGCTTCGAGCAGATTACGGCTTTAATGATCAAGGTGACAGTAAACTTCAGTTTGGTCTTGGGCAAAGGTTTTGATGGATAACTAGGGTTTGGGAGAATAAGTATAGCAAAAGGCAGAGGGCAGAAGGCAGAAGGCAGAAGGGAAGAGGTTGACAGGTAAAGGTTTCAGCATTTGGTATTGTCCTAACCGCCTTGGCGATTGCTATAACAAGTAACAAGTAAACTGGTGAGGTACATCTCCAATTCCCCATTCCCCATTCCCCATTCCCGGAAACCAGAAACTTTGTACCTCATTTCAATGAGAAACGCTATAAAACACTAATCACTCTGCAAACCAAAAAATAGATAAACTTTATTGATAAACCCTAATTAGAACCGCAACAAGCACCAATATCAAGTAAAAAGCAATAAAAATTTGAGGAATAGTAGCTTCAATTTTAGCCATTGATTGATATTGCTCTTTTTCGAGCACTTTCCACTCCGCCGAAAACACTGCTGCTGGCAATTGTCTTTCAAGGGCATGTATTACTTCAAATTTGACACGATTCATCAAACCATAGTGTTTACTGAGTCTTCGCCAAGTTAGATCAAGCATGATTCCGGCAGAAGCAACCGCGAAGATCGCCCCCAGTGAAATTAAAGAGGTAGGAGATTCTAAGTTTTTGAGAGCAAATGCAGCTACTGTTATCAAAGAAGCATTAGCAGTTAAAAAAATACTATGAGATGTTTGACGCCGTGCTACTAACTTTTCCATTGTCTCGACATAAATTTTGTACTGTTCGAGGAGTAGTTTCATTTTGTCTAGACTTACAGAAGAGTCTATCAAGAAAAGTTCTTTACTCAGATTACTTTCTGTTTCTACCTTCTCGCCCATATCTGTAACAGAAATATGATATAAGTAAATTATAAACTGGTTAACTTAATATATACCCAACTTAGTAAATCCTCGGTACACTTTGTGCCTTTGTGATAAAAATGACCTCCAACCTAAAAATCCCGACAATTTCTACCTCTCAACAACCATCCTGGCAAATCAAACTACTCTACGACGGTGAATGTCCGTTATGTGTGCGAGAAGTCAATTTTTTGAGCAAACGGGATGCGGGTAGAGGAATAGTCGAATTTGTGGACATTGCTGACCCTAACTATACTCCCGAAGCTCATGGCGGAATAGACTTTGAGACAGCAATGGGCAGAATTCATGCTGTACTTCCCGACGGCACCATCATCAAAAATATCGAGGTCTTTCGTCGAGTCTACGAAGCTTTGGGTATGGGATGGATCTATGCTGTCACCAAACTACCGGTAATTGGTTCCATTGCCGATAAATTATATGAAATTTGGGCTGACTGGCGACTTGCTCTCACAGGGCGTCCTAATTTAGCAACAATAGTTGCTCAGCGCCAACAGCGAGATGATTGTAACATCCTCGGTCGCTGCCAAGGGAGTAGGGAGTAGGGAGCGGAGGAGCTGAGGAGCAGAGGAGCAGAGGAGCGGAGGAAGAAGAATACAATTTTCCTTAACCCTTGGGTATTTCCATATATAGGGTTTTTTTAGGACACAAACACCATATATGAGAGTTGACAAAATGCGCGACCCTTTAACTTGTCACCATTGCCATTCCACCTAATATCAAGTTCGGATAATCACTTATAGTTCCCTTCTCCCTTGCAACCTTCTTTCTTTCCTTCTGCCCTCTGCCTTCTGCCCTCTGCCTTATTGCAACCGAAGTGTAAGTATTCAACCGAACTTGATATAACACCTACCACCTGCCACCTAACACCTAACATCCAACACCTATCACCTGCTATCAGCTTTTGCTATACAATGCTAAAAACAGTTCACCTGCCGACCCTATAATATGAGCACCACAGAAACCAATACAAGCACTACAGAAACCAATAAGTATTCCAGTGATAAAAATCTGGAAGCAATGAGGAAATTTTCCGAGCAATATGCTAAGCGTACTGGAACTTACTTCTGTGTTGATCCTGGTGTCACTTCTGTAGTTATTGAAGGACTTGCTAAACACAAAGATGATCTTGGTGCTCCCTTGTGTCCCTGCCGCCACTACGAAGATAAAGAAGCAGAAGTAAAAGCAACTTTTTGGAATTGTCCTTGTGTTCCCATGCAGGAGCGTAAAGAGTGCCACTGTATGTTGTTCCTAACTTCCGATAATGAGTTTTCTGGTGACAAGCAGGAGATTTCTATAGAAGAGATCAAAACAACAAGAAGTACCTTGGCATGACCGATGCTGTACCACCAAGAGAATTTTTCCAGGGCGTCGAGCAATTCAATCAACAAGAATTTTATGCTTGTCACGACACTCTGGAAGCTTTATGGATGGAAGCCCTAGAACCCCAAAAGCGGTTTTACCAGGGTATCCTGCAAATTGCGGTTGGTTGCTACCATCTGGGTAATCTTAACTGGCAGGGTGCAGTTATCCTGCTAGGTGAAGGAATAGGACGTCTCAGGGACTATCAAGAAGAAGTTGAGCAAGGAATTGATGTCACTGGACTATTACATCAAAGTGTGCAGTTATTAAAAGGGTTGCAAGAGACAGGACCAGAACAAGTAGCGGACTTTGTTAAACAGCTAGAATCACTACCAACTAATGCTTCTGATGATCTCAGTAGTACATCTTTTGCTGGTTGGCCAAAAATTCGTACTCTTTGAGGAGGCAGGAGGCTCCGAGGCAGTATTTTTTCACCGCCAGATGGGTGAGCGAAAAAAAGGGTGGGGAGCGGAGGAGCGGAGGAGCGGAGGAAGAAGAGAGAACTGATAATTTTTGGATACAAAGCTCAAGAAATCCTACCCAAAATTTCGTTCACCCGGTAGCGGGTAGCTAGCAAGCAGCGATCGCTTGAGTAATTTACCCGACACTCTGCATCCTAACTGGCACAATGAACAAGGGGATGGCAGCCATCCCCTTGTTAAACCCCTTGCGGGTTATCGAGAATGGAGCGAGATCTCAGATCTACCAAACTCTGGGATATGTTGGTAGAAAAACGGGTTCTATCCTATGGTTACAACAACGACACCAGCCGAACAAAGAATCTTACTGGAGGGCATCAGTTGGCAGACATTTAAAACTATGCTGGCTGACATGGGTTCAGATCGAGTAACCCGATTAGCCTATGATTCTGGAAAAGTTGAAATTATGACCCCCCTAATGCCCCATGAGAACTCCAATCGACTGATTGAAGTGTTTGTTGGTGTACTTTGCGAAGAATTAGGCTTGGAGATTAAACGGACTGGTTCACTGACTCTAACACGAGATGACTTGGAGTTTGGAGGTGAACCGGACAGCAGTTACTACATCCAGAATGAATCTTTGGTTCGAGATAAAGAACACATCGATCTAGCATTTGACCCACCCCCTGATTTGGTATTAGAAGTGGAGTACTCCAGGTCAAAAATAGATAAGCTTTCCCTGTATGCAGCGATGGGAATTCCGGAATTTTGGCGCTACAACGGAACTAAGTTGCGAATCTACAAGCTGGAATCAGGGGAGTATCAAGAATCCAACTCCAGTTTTGCCTTTGCCTCTGTACCAGTCAAAGAAATTCCGAAATTTATCCAAGAGAGTCGAAAGGTTGGTGAAATTACTTCTACCCGAAATTTCCGCAACTGGGTTAGACCGCAGTTAGATTAAGGGACTTCCGACATCCCATTGCACCTTGTAGAGACGTTGCATGCAACGTCTCTACAGAATTTCGCGGTTTGGGATATCCAAACCAAAAATGAGATAAGAACGCCCTCGGTAGGATTCGAACCTACGACCAAGGGATTAGAAATCCCTTGCTCTATCCCCTGAGCTACGAGAGCTAGAACGAGCAATCAGATACAATTACCGATACTAATCAGTCAAAATTGGAAAGTTAAACATTTTTAATTTCCAAGAGAGAAAGTAACTTGTGACAGAATTACTCAAGAATTAGCATACAATGATTGGTTCATCAAGTAGTAGTGATCTGATAGTATCAAGCATTGTATCGGTGGTTGCCACCATTAGGCAACCATAACGCAACAATTAACTTGAGCCAAACTACAGGATCCAACCTCTTGACGTTCAAGGTACACTATAAACCAAAGATCATCAAATGCTTGTCTCAATAGTAGTACAACTCAAGGCGATCATCCCAAACCAGAGGTTTAGTGAAGAGCTAGTGCTTTGTGCTTATTGCTGCTCAGTCCAACCCTGACACCAGCATTCTGGATAGAGATATAGTTACTTGGGTATTAGCTACAACCATAGCACTCTCATCCCAATTCAGTCAGCACTCATTTGCCAATGTTATGTTTATTCTCAAAAGGCAGGATGTTGAAATCACTAGCATTCAGCACCCAAAGCGGGAGCAGCAAATCCCGATTCTCAGTTATCAGGGGCAAACCTTTCGCTTAATTAGCGTGTTTAGTGCCCAACAAGCGGAAGAAGCAAAAGCTTTCTGGCGAGATCTCACTGATAATCGCGGTAAAGCATGTGTGTTGCTAGAAGAACCTGATCGCTTTAGTGTTTGGGGAAAAATTCGCCTGGAACAACTGGGGAAAGAGGCTGGTCCTGACTCAACAGTTATCCCATATACCCAAGCTTGCCTTTTACTCTTACAAACGGTTTACATTGATGTTGAAGACCTCTTAGGAACTAGGCAAGCTAAGTTGTTCCAAAAAGATATCACTGAGGTCTTTCGGCAATGGCACTTTCCCCAAGCTGATTCTTCTGAAGCTGTCAATCATTTGATCTCCATGGATCCATTGACGACTTTACAGGTTCCCCCCTGGGAAGAACACCATTTGATTACCCTACTACAGGAACTTCATCGTTTGGGCAAAGAATATTTTGGTAATGTCAATTTTGCTGAGGGAGTAAGCGATATCTTGCAAGACATGCCAGATAATGACCAAACTCAGTTCATTCAGTGGCTCCAGTCCTCTCCTCTTGGTAAACTATGGCGATAAACAAAATGTAACAATAATTAACACAAAACACAACAAAGATAATTAAAAGTTAGCAAATGCTAGCCAAAAAGTATCGGTGATAATGATTATGAGCAGCTCCCTAGAAAAAGAAAAATCCTCTTTTGGTATTCAATCTCTGCTAACCTCTCAAAATCTCGTTTATTTGGGAATTGCTTGGGGGGTAATATCTTTATTATTTTTTCTACTGTTTAGCATCTCTGTTCCTGGAGAAGAGAGTCCATTTTGGTACTTGGTTGGTACATATATTCTCGAATTAATTCCCTTCCTCACTGCTGCTATCCTCTGCTTCAGAAATTGGCGCTCTCCTCAGATTGCCAGCGGACGTAATGTTTGGTTGGGCATAGGTTTGGGAACAATCTGTTGGTTTGTCGGAGGTTTGTTATTTGGTTGGTGGGAGCTGTATTTAAAGCTGGAACCTGATGTCTCACCCGCCGATTTGTTTTACATTTTTTTCTATCTGTTTGTCAGTTGGGGCATGATATTAGCAGTTATTCCCAGGCGTTTGAATTTAGAGATTTGGCAATGGCTGACGGTGGCAGGGATCGCTTTAGCTGGAATAGCTTTAGCTATCTGGGTCTTTATCTCTACACCTGAGGTTGCAGAGGAAGCTAATATCTTAATACCGTCTTCTGACATTGAACAAGTACAAGCAGCAGTTGAACCCAAGGCAATCTTAGTGCAAGCTAGCTCAACTGCTTCACCAACAACAGAAACAGCAGCAGTATCAGAACATGAACCACCCAGTTGGGCACTTGCTCTTGACAAAACACTCCAACCCCTAGGTAAATATGTAAATTTGTTTTACATAGTTGGTGATGTCTTCCTCTTAGTTATTGCCTCAACTCTCTTATTAGCTTTTTGGGGTGGACGTTTTGCTCAATCTTGGCGGATGATTGCCGCTGCTGCCTTTTCTCTCTACATTTCAGATATGTGGTTCAAATATGCTGAAGCTAGCTCAGTACAATATGAAAGTGGAGGTTTATTAGAAGTATTTTTTGTTTTTAGTGGTGTCCTATTTGCCATAGGTGCCCTACTCGAATATGATGTATCAAGCCGTTCCCGCCGTGCTGGGCGTAGGCGATCATAAGGTGAGCCCATGAGTCCAAGAAAACTTTCTGATGCCGACAAAAGCGACATCTTGCAACTATACCGACAACAGTCACAGACAACTTCAACTTTAGCAAATCGCTATGGTGTCAGTAACTCGACAATTAGTCGCATTCTCAAAAGCAACTTGCTGGAGTCAGAATATGAAGAACTGATTCAGCAAAAGCGAGCCAATCGTACCTCGATAAGTGTTGCTCAGCTGAACAATAAACCTCAAGAAGAGACTGATTCTCCTGTAGAAACAGAGACTAAAACTACGGATCAGTCCCTAGAAATTGAGACTGAATCTGAGTCATCAACTTCCAATTCTTCAGATGGTCGTCGGCGACGTAGACGTTCCTCAGTAGCTTTAAAATCTGATACTGAGGAAAAAATGGTACAGACCCAATTGCCACTAGACATTAGTAGTGCATCCCAACCCCAGGAGGATGTTGAGGAATCCTCTGAATCCCCGGAAAACATTGATCAGCCTCAAGACAGTAACTTTGAGGAGTTACTCGACGATAACTTGCCAGATTTGGGTTTAGGGGAAGATTTTGATGAGGATTTAGATGAGGATTTAGAGGAAGACTGGGATGACGATGAGTTAGAACTACCAACTCAGATGTCCATCAAAACCTCTATGGGCAAAAGTGGTGCTGATGTTCATGTTTTACCTCTGTCTGAAGCTTTCTTACCCAAAATCTGCTACTTGGTTGTAGATAGATCAGCAGAGTTGATTGCTAGACCTCTCAAGGAGTTTAGTGACCTCGGACAAATTCCTCTTGAGGAAGTTCAGGAGAGAACACTACCAGTCTTTGAGAACCACAAAGTAGCACGGCGTTTTTCCAATCGCTCCCAAAGGGTGATCAAAGTGCCCGATGGTCAAATGCTCCAAAAGACTGGCTATCATCTACAAGCAAAAGGAATAACTCGACTATTAATTGATGGTCAAGTTTACTCCCTCGTAAATAATTGACCCCAAAATTAGGTGATTTTCTCTGAAAGGGTGTACCTATCTTAGTGGCGTGACACGATTAAAAATGTAGTTGGGTGAAACTGGGTTAAACGTCCGCGTAGATGTAGGTTGGGTCGAGGCAACGAGACCCAACACAGTCCCCTAAGATAGTTGGGTCATTAAGAAAGCTCTACCCAACCCACTATTCCGCATTTTTAACCGTACCACGCCATTAGATTTAATCTAAAATCTAAAATCTAAAATCTAAAATTTATTACACATTTTTAGGTGTGTCGCGCCACTACTTACAGAGGTCTTTGGCGTTTGGCTAACTCTGAAGGTGGGCGGTCGCTATTCCAAGCCCACCAAACAGTACCACAGTGACAATCATAAAACTCTTGCCACTTTTTGCTATGGTCTTCAGTTATGACTGGTGAGCGACGATTAACCCAAACTCTTTGTGCTTCTATAGAAGGAGCTCGACAGTTAGGGCAGCAAAATTCCAATGCATGAGTAGCAGATTGTGTCCATTGAGGAGGTACTAGAGAAAAAGCTTCCATGACTAGTTATATACTGAAACAATTTCGGCTGAGTGCTTTTCTGGCCATTCTTGTTACTTTTACCCCAGTTTTAGGCTCTCCTGTTACAGCTCAAAGCTTGGTAGCAGACCGCTTCGACCAGAAAGCTACCTTACCTAGCAGGCTTATTGCTTCTGAATTTGAATCTCTTGAGGAAGCAGTAGAAGCTTCCAATAAGCTTATTATACAGGGTGATGAGCAACTTGAACTTCAAGAATATCAAGCAGCCTTAGAATATTATCGACAGGCGCTGGAAATTGACCAAGAATTTGAGCTAGATTCTCCGGAAACAGCATTAAAAGGTATGGCGAAAGCTTACCTGTTAATGGAGGATTACCCTCAAGCGATCGCAATTTTTAAGCAGCTAATTGCAGATAGCAAACAAGAAAGCCTGAATCCAGGTTTGAGCCCAGCCCTTAGCAATCTAGCTTTAGCTTACTTTCTTTCTGGTCAACTCAAGGAAGCAGAGGTCGCCTTAAAAGAAGCCATTGCCGGTTGGGAAGAGATTCGGGCATTGAGCGATGATGATCTCAATAAGATTACCTTCTTAGAGCAGCAAGCTTATAGCTATCGGTTGTTGCAAAAAGTCTTAGTTGCCCAAAACAAACCAGAGGAAGCACTGCTAGTAGCTGAACAAAGTCGGGCGAGATCCCTAGTGGAGCAGTTTGTCGAAAATTCTGGTTCTTCCCCCCTTCCTCCCCCTACTATTGAGCGCCTCCAACAAATTGCCCAAGAGTCTAACTCCACTATTGTTGAATATTCTCTAGTCGGCAGTGAGTTGCGGGTGTTTGGAAATGAGCCAAGGGATGAAACTGACTTGTATATTTGGGTGATACAACCCAATGGAACTATCTCCTTTCGTCAGCTTGACTTGCGGCAGTTGCCCGACAAATCCTTAACTGAGCTAGTGGCAAAAGTCCGAACTAGAGGTTTGGGAGTTCAAGGCAGGGGGACTGTGGTCATTGAAACGAATAGTGCTAGAGCTAATAATATTGACACTTCCCCACAAAAATTAGAAGAGCTTTATCAACTGTTGATTGCGCCGATTGCTGATCTCTTACCCCAAAATCCGAGCGATCGCGTGACTTTTGTGCCCCAGGAAGCAATATTTTTAGTACCTTTTGCTGCTTTAAAAGACCCTAGTGGGAACTATCTGATTGACCAACACACCTTGCTATCGGCTCCTTCTATTCAAGTTTTAGCCTTAACTCAGCAACAACAGCAACGCCTCCAAGGGTCTGGAAATCAAAATTTACTGGTAGTCGGCAATCCTACCATGCCAACTCTACCAGCCCAAGGGGATGCTCCTCCCCAGCAACTGATCAGCCTACCGGGGGCAGAAAAGGAAGCGCTTGCGGTAGCTTCTCTCCTCAATACCCAACCCCTTATCGGCAGTCAGGCAACCAAAGCCGCAGTGGTAAGAGCAATGCCCCAACAGCGGATCATCCATCTCGCTACTCACGGATTACTAGAGCTAGATGACAACTTAAAGGAATTTGACCCAACTGCCAATGTTCCTAGTGCTAGGGAAAGTGGCGTATTTATCACACCGGGAGGAATTACCGTTGGTTCTAATGTCTTTATTGGAGGAGTCCCAGCAGAACAGGTTTTAGTTAATGAAGGAGTGCTCCGGGTATCCCTAATAGGAGCAATTGCCCTTGCTCCCAGTGGTGATGATTCTGGTTTTCTTACAGCTAAAGAAATTCTGGATTTGCAGCTCAATAATACCGAACTAGTTGTCTTGAGTGCCTGTGATACCGGAAGGGGTAAAATTACTGGGGAAGGAGTTGTCGGACTATCTCGCACTTTTATTGCTACTGGTGTTCCTAGTGTCGTTGTCTCCCTCTGGGCAGTCCCAGATTCTCCCACCTCATCCCTAATGATCGAGTTTTATCGCCAAATGCAACAAGGAGCAGATAAAGCCCAAGCCCTAAGGCAAGCTATGCTAACTACTAAGCAACAATATCCTCATCCGAGGAATTGGGCAGCATTTACTCTGATAGGAGAGCCGTGAGGGGAGAGTGTGGGGAGTGTGGGGAGACAAGGGAGGGCTGATAAGCATCACGAGTGGAAAATTCCCTAAAACCTACCACCTACCACCTACCACCTATCACCTAACACCCACCACCTAACACCAGCCTTGATGAACGTTTCCATCCAAACTATCCTTAACCAAACCTATCAGGGACTGCAAACCCTTTACGAAGAACAATTAGACCAAATTATTCTCTTTGGTTCTCAAGCTAGGGGTGATGCTAAGCCTGACTCAGATATTGATATTTTAATCGTTCTTAAACATGCCTTTGTCTATTCCCAAGAAAGCGATCGCATTTCTCCTCTCATTGCCAATCTCTGCCTAGAATATGATGTCCTGATTAGCTGTGCTTTTGCTACTCACGAGCAAGTTCAATCTCAAAATACCGCTTTTTTCCGCAATATTCGCCAGGAAGGGGTTGTCTTATGACTCCAGAACAAGAGAGATTCCTGAATAAAGCCAACCGTAGTTTGCAAGCAGCTAAAGAATTAAACAATACTGGATTTGCCGAATTTGCTGCATCTCGTGCCTATTACACTCTTTTCTATATTGCCACAGCTTTCCTTGAAGGAGAAAACCTGTCTTACGCTAGACATTCAGCTGTCATTGCTGCTTTCGGCCAAAAATTTGCCCGTACTCGACGTATTCCTGTTGAATATCACCGCTACCTGATTGACGCAGAAAGAACTCGTCTACGTGCTGATTATGATCTAGAACCCAACATTACAGAAACCGAAGCAAGACAAATAATATCGCGTGCTGAAACCGTGCTCAATTTTGCCTTGTCTAATATCGATTCACTTCCACCACCATCACCCTAACTCTTACACCAAAGGAACAACAGCAAGGCAAGTTAGTGAATAACAGTGCAAATAAACCTAGATAGGTTCTCATTTTTCCACTTTGTGGGCAAGATTTGCTACTGGCATCCTGCCAGTTCCACAGTAGATATGTCAACACTGTGCTACATCTACTATTAGGAGAAATTGCTTATGAGGGAATGGGGATTCCAGGTCACGGTCAGATTACTTGACAAATAACATAAAACGTGTATATGGAATTATATGCGATCGCTTAACCTTGAGTTGTTTGTGCAATCGGTGAAGTACGCTGACTGAAAAGTAGGGAACAGGGAACAGGGAACAGGGAAAAACCTATTTTCATCATCTGACTGCCTCCTGCCTCCTGCCTCCTACCTCCTGCCTTCAAACCTTAATATAAGCAATTGCCTGAAGCCAGATAATCATTTGTTGCTCTTCCTGAGTGCTTAGACAGATACAGTATTGATCCTGCCAGCGAAGCTTGCCGTTCAACAAATCCCCGGTAAGTAATTTGAGCTCTACCTCTTGTCCCTCTTTAATCAAGTTTTGAATTTGACGAACGCTGGGCAGACCAGTTTGTAATTCAGTCATAGTTCAATATTAAGGAGAATACAACCAGAAAATCTTACTATTATTTTTGAGTAAGAAGTATTGTTTACAGGGAGATATTTATTTTATGGCAATCGAATTTACGAAGTACCACGGTTTGGGTAATGACTTCATTCTGATTGATAATCGTGCTACCTCTGAACCGGCAATCACTCCAGAGCAAGCAATTCAGCTGTGTGATCGCCATTTTGGTATTGGTGCTAATGGTGTTATTTTCGCCTTGCCGGGACAGGATGGCACTGACTATACCATGAGAATTTATAATTCCGATGGCTCAGAGGCTCAAATGTGTGGCAATGGCATTCGCTGTTTAGCACATTTTTTGGCAACTTTAGAAGGTGAAGCGGCTAAGACCGCCTATCACATTCATACACTAGCGGGGGTGATGATTCCCAAACTGGAAGCGGATGGGAAAATTAAGGTTGATATGGGCGTACCTTTCCTGGAAGCAGGACAAGTCCCCACAACTTTAGCCGAAACTGACCAAAAAGTGGTCAATATTCCCATTCAAGTGGCGGGGCAATCCTGGGATGTTACTTGTGTGGGTATGGGTAATCCCCACTGCATTACTTTTGTTGAGGATATCACAGCTATTCCCCTAGAAACTATTGGTCCGGAGTTTGAGCATCACCCAGCTTTCCCTCAAAAAACCAATACTGAGTTTATTCAGGTGGTGCGTCCAGACTATATCAAAATGCGAGTTTGGGAGCGTGGTGCTGGGCTAACTTTAGCTTGTGGAACCGGTGCTTGTGCCTCGGTAGTAGCTGGTGTGTTGACTCAAAATTGCGATCGCACTGCTACTGTGGAACTCCCTGGTGGTTGTCTGGAAATCGAATGGTCTGAATTAGATCAGCGTCTGTATATGACTGGACCCGCTGAATGCGTATTTACAGGTCGATGGGAAGGATAGGTATTAGGTCTTAGGTGTTAGGTGTTAGGTATTAGGTCTTAGGTGTTAGGTGTTAGATATTAGGTATTAAGTCGTAGGTTGTAGGCAATGGTGACAAGTTAAAGGATCTTGCAATTCTAAATTCTAAATTCTAAATTCTAAATTCTTCATATTCCCGATACAATATCTAAAATTGCACTTCATCAACAGCTATAATCGCCAAGAAGTGTTATTGTATGGTACTTAACCAGTTGTATCTACCTTCGTGAATTCATCTTCTTAAAGTGTCTTCACAAAAAGTTACAAATTGCTAAAGGAATACTGCTAGCTCAAAAACGGGCTATAACCCCTATAGCCCTCTAGCCAAAAATCTGAGAAAATACCTGCTCTACCTCATTTATTAAACCGATTGTTTTAAGTAGCTCAACCAATGTTCTTCACGCCTGATGCTATGACAGCAAGGCCCATACCACGCCAATCCCCAAATTCAGATCACAGCAGCCTTGGTGCGGCTGAAAGAACTCCCGTGGCTGCCCTTAAAGAACTAGTGGCCCGCCTGCACCGCGAACAGCACAAGATTCAAAACTTGTTAAGTTCACTAGGATTTGCCTTACGTAGCTTCAACAATTTAAATCAGTTTTTGGAGCTAATTCCTCTAATGGCAGCACGGGTAACTGATGCTGACGGTGGTGCATTAATCTTGTTCCAACCAAATGGTCAGATCAGGCTAGAGCTGTTACACTGTCAAGACGGTCAAGCTTGTCAGGATATTCGTCAAGCGATAGAAATGGCAACTCGTCAACTTATGGCGGTTGATCGAGATACTGAGGGAGATGCTGAAACAGCAACAAAACCAGCAGTAGTATTTACAGATATTCCAGAATATTTTAATAAGCAGGTGAGCCACTACCTAGGAGCAGATGTTCAACTATTTGGAGCTCCAATTCTGGTAAAAAATGTCGAACGAGGGCGTTTATATGTCTTTAGCAGTGATCCAGAATATAGCTGGACTGCAACGAGACAAAAGTTAGTGCGCTTGGTAGCAGACCAAACAGCAGTGGCAATTGCTAATGATGAGCTGACAGCTGAGCTAAGGAAAAAAGAACGCTTAGATCGGGAGTTGGAAATTGGTGCAGATATTCAACTGCGCCTGCTACCGCGTCAATGTCCTCAAATTGAGGGAGTTGAGCTAGCAGCTAGGTGTATAACCGCTGACAGAGTGGGAGGTGACTATTACGATTTTATTCCTACTAATTATGACCAGATACGGGAGAAACATCCCAATGCCCCAGAAGTCAGCGATACTCACAAAACTTCTGTACCTTGGAGTATTGTCATCGGTGACGTTATGGGGAAAGGAGTACCCGCTGGTTTGATTATGACGATGACTAGGGGGATGCTACGGGCAGAAGTTCTGAATCGTCACTCACCGGCAAAAATTTTACAACATTTGAACCGGGTAATGTACGCTGATCTAGAAAATTCTAACCGGTTTGTCACCCTGTTTTATTCCGAATACGACCCTGAAACAAAGATTCTCTCTTATAGCAATGCTGCTCACAATCCACCTTTACTGTGGCAGGCTTCAACTCGTTCCCTTAAACCTCTGGATACTTGGGGGATGTTGATTGGTCTAGAGGTAGATTCTCAATATGAAGAGGCTCAGGTACAGTTAGCTCCTGGGGATACAATTATTTACTATACTGACGGCTTTACTGATGCAGCCAATCAGAATGGCGATCGTTTTGATGAAGAAAATTTGGTACAAGCTTTCCGGTGGGCTTGCGAGCATTGTAATGGTTCTCAAGAGGTTCTGGATTACTTGTTTGAACAAGTACAACAGTTTATCGGTGCAACCAACCGTAATGGAGATGATATGACGTTGGTTGTTATGCAGGTGAAAGGGAATTGAGAATTGTTATTTGTCATTTGTCATTTGTTGTTTGGAAATAGAAAATTTCGTCTCCCTCAGCTTCCTCAGCTCCCTCAGCTACCTCAGCTGGTAAAATCTTTTGAGTGAACTTTTTTTGATGAGGCAATAAGAATTATGGTCGTTGTAGAACTGCAAGTAATAGACCCTCTTTGGCAGAGTATCAGCTACTGCTACGATACTCTAGGCTTACTAAGCTCTCACTTAAATGTTGATTCGTTGATTTTGGCTCAAAGCGTTCAAGATCCAGATCTTTTAGGTCAGATGCAAAATACCTGGAATAACTTTGTTAAGTCTGGTCAAATCTGGGCATTCCTGATTGGGATAGTTATTGGTTACTTCTTCAGAAATTTCACCTCTTTTGGTTAATAGTGCTCAACGATTAAGAAAGGGTGCTCATTGGTTCTTAGTCATTACCACAACCAACAACAAATAACAAACAACCAACAACAAATAACAAATAACGTGACAAAACCAGCAACTTGGAGTCAGAGATTTGAATCAGCGCTACATCCGGCGATCGCTAAGTTTAATGCTAGTATTGGCTTCGACATAGAATTGATTGAGTATGACCTTACCGGTTCTGTAGCTCACGCCAAAATGCTGGCTCATACTGGTATTATCTCCGAGTTGGAAGGAGAGCAGTTGGTCTCAGGGCTAGAACAAATTCGCTCAGAATACCGAGAAGGTAAGTTTAATCCTGGTATCGAGGCGGAAGATGTCCACTTTGCTGTAGAAAGACGACTGACAGAGATTGTCGGTGATGTCGGCAAAAAATTGCACACGGCTCGTTCGCGCAATGATCAGGTAGGTACTGATACTAGGCTTTACCTCCGAGACCAAATTACCCAAATTCGTCAACAATTGAGAGAATTACAAACTGTACTCCTCACCTTGGCAGAAGCTAACGTAGAAACTCTCATCCCCGGCTACACTCACCTACAACGAGCTCAACCCCTAAGTTTAGCCCATCACTTGCTAGCTTACTGGGAAATGTTCCAGCGGGACTGGAAGCGGTTAGGGGAAATTTACCAACGAGTGAATATCTCACCCTTGGGTTGCGGGGCACTAGCTGGTACGACTTTCCCCATTGACCGTCATTATACGGCCAAAGAGTTGCATTTTGGTGCAGTTTATGCTAATAGCTTGGATGGAGTTAGCGATCGCGACTTTGCCATTGAATTCTTAGGGGCTGCTAGCCTGATTATGGTTCACCTAAGCCGTTTATCAGAGGAAGTAATTCTTTGGGCATCGGAGGAGTTTGGCTTTGTTACCCTGAAGGACAACTGTTCCACTGGTTCTAGTATTATGCCCCAAAAGAAAAATCCTGATGTCCCCGAACTGGTGCGAGGCAAGACAGGTCGAGTTTTTGGTCATTTGCAAGGTATGCTGGTGTTGATGAAAGGGTTACCTTTGGCATACAACAAAGATTTGCAAGAAGATAAAGAAGCTTTGTTTGACGGGGTAAAGACGGTTCAAGGTTGCCTGGAAGCAATGACAATTCTCTGGCGGGAAGGACTAGAATTTCGTATTAACAGGTTAGCATCAGCAGTTGCCGCAGATTTCTCTAATGCTACAGATGTTGCCGACTATTTAGCCGCCAAAGGTGTACCTTTCCGAGAGGCATACAATCTGGTAGGGAAAGTCGTAAAAACCAGTCTGGCTGCTGGTAAATTGCTCAAAGATTTGACTCTTCGGGAATGGCAGGAATTGCATCCAGCATTTGCCGAAGATATTTATGAAGCGATTGCACCCACTCAAGTTGTTGCCGCACGTAATAGTTATGGTGGCACTGGTTTTGAGCAGGTACAAAGAGCTATTGCCGATGCCCGCAATCGTTCAGTTTAAGCTCAACTATAGCAATACTTGCTGGTATCCTAAAAGTAAGTAAGAAAAGATTCAGGTAACGAGAGATTGCGCAATTGAAGATAAAATTCCTGTAGGGGCACATTGCCTGCCATTGGTGTCAACTTAACGTAAAACTCATACTCCGCCGGTCGTTTAAACGACCGTCTAATAGCTCAAGTCATCTAAAGATGACTCAATTTTCCCAAAAATCTTCAGTCCACTTCAGTGGACTTTAGCTATTAGCCCAGAGTTTGAACTCTGGGTGGGGTGGAAGCTAGTTGTTAAGCTATCCCTAGCTTAAGTTGACACCAATGACCAACGTGCGCCCTCAAAGATTATTCTTCCCAAGTCAAAAATGTTCAATTCCAGTTGGCGGCGTTG
>JAAHFP010000049.1 GCA_010672925.1 Symploca sp. SIO1C2
GTTTTGCGATCGCTCTTTGAGGTTTTGCGATCGCTCTTTGGGGTTTTGCGAGCAGCTATTTACTTGTGGGTATAACCCTTATACTTGGCTCAGGCAAGGCGCTTATCTTAGTGCCATTCGCCTTAAGGCCCTTGTCCTAAGCGCCTTGGCGGTTACTATAATACAAATTTTGGGCGGTGAGCTGTAGACCATCAGCTTTTTTAGCTAGCTCATGGCCTATTGCCCACTGCCCAAAATTAAAATGCCTTAATAGTTAAGTTTAAACTACTTTAAACTGTCTACTTCTTAGGCACAGAAGCTTCAATATTGATATTAGCAGTTGAAATTCTTGGGGTAGTGTTAATTTTTGGTGCAATTGACCGTGCCATATCCATAAACATAGCAGGACTTCCTGCTTTTGCTTTCTTCTCCTGAGGAGTGAAACGGCGGACTTCTGTCTGCCAAACAACTTGGGGAAAGCCCAGTATTGACCGATGGTATTCGTTGTAAAATGGGGATTTGATATTGAAGGGTGTTTCACCCTGAGCCCGACCAGGTAGGACTCGACGTCGCTGATAAGGAACAGTGTCGTACCCAAAATTGTCTAGGTACTCTTCAGAGTCGAGTAGTTCATCGATGAAACCTTGGATACCCTTGGTCCCAACTACGACTGCCCAAGCAAGTTTTTCCCGCTCACCGTACACATCACGCCCCAATACTCGCTGTACGCATTGCTCTACAAAGCGGTAGTTGCTGTTTTTCGCATAGAAGCCGTCTGTGAAAGTCGGAGAAAGCAGCAACCCACGAATGAAGTCTCGCACTGTGATTTGACCATAGCGGAGTTGAGACTCCAAGAAGGGGTCACGATCTGATGTAAAGGCATGGAAAAAGATCTGGCGGTATGCTGCTTCAATCAGATTATCCAAGTCCGTACCGGACAAGAGGTTTTCGGTCGAGTAAATTGTTGGTTGCTCTTCCCCTGGAACTTCATAGCCATCTATGCGTGAATTCTGAACCAGAGGGGCGTAGCTTAATAAAGGAATTGCCACGTTTAAATCTCCCTAATCTTAGAAAATCTTACAAACCTTAATTTCCAACTATATAACAAATAGGGTTGGTTATTTGTTTGCCAACTCCCAGATCTCGGAGATTCTGTAATTCTGTTCTTTTTTTCGGTAAATTAAAGCAACAATTCGTAATATTTCTTCATTAAACTACCAAATCTTGCCTAACCAAAAGTCTAAGTGATTTTTCGTTGACTGACAGTGTGGCCAATTGCGTAAGTAGTGTTCCAAGTCTGGTTGCCAGATGGGGGATGCTAATCCTAATCCTAGACATAAATGACCAATGATCTGAAAAAATTGTTGATCGTGACCAGGAGCACCAATATGAGCGTGAGCATATTCATGAACCACTATACTTAACCAATCCTGGGGTGCAGTACGCCCCACATCAATCAAGATGACTACAGGATGGACTAGGATATTGCACAAACCATCAATACCAAACTCTTGAGCTAAGGGAGCTGCCATAATTTGCATTGGTTGTCGTACTGCGGCATGAAAGCAACTGTGACAAGCTTCTAGACAATCATTGAGGTTGGCATTAACGATATCTATGTGACTACCGATCCAAGTACAGAGTTGTTCATGCTCACTGAGATTATTAGTTACATCAACCATACTAGGTTCTAGGGCTAGCTGACGTACCGTCTGTAAATACTGATAACCCTTGATGTATGGGTCATCAATACTAGACTGGAAACTAGTAGGTTTGTTCTGATGCATACTTAAGGGGGAATTGTTGTTTGTTGTTTGTTGTTTGTTGTTTGTTGTTTGGGAATGGGGAATGGGGGATTGGTTAGTGTTTAATTACCAACCTAGGAGGGACTCGAACTTTCTGGCATCTTGAGCAGGTTGTGCGGCTTGAAGTTGGACATCTGCACCGCTGGAATCATCTAACTCAGAGCCGATGCGGGTTTCCACACAAATAGATGAAGTGCTAAACCCACCGAAGCGCTTCACTGCACTAGTGCGCATCCGCACATCTGGACTGGCAAAGGAGAAACGCTCGTGAGAACTCATGGTTTCGTATTCTGTAATCAGCACTAATCCATCTTCATCATCCATCAGGAAACGACCTGCTACTGGCACTATTTCTGCATAACCTTTTTCCCGCAGTAATCTACCTTGCTTGGAATTATCTGAATCTGGAACAATCACCATGACTGTGGAGTCTTGGTGATTTTCATCTGTTTTATCCCAAGCCATTGTTCCCAACCAACTTATTTGAGCTCCCCCTACTGCCAAATTAGGGTCAACTTGATGTAACTTACAAATTTCCACTACCCGAGGATCCTCTGCTGGCAAGGTTGCTACTGTGATTTCTGACTCTCCACTTTCCGCGCGTCGGAAAGGGAGGTGGTGAGTTGTGCGTTGCGAGCGCCACTTACCTGCACTTAGCTCAAAAAATTCCATTGCGTCCATGTTGTATAACCTCTGAGTCGAGAATATGTTACAGATTGTACTTCTTTTGATATTTCCTCATGATAAAGTCCCTGCAACCAGGAATGGTTTTTCATTCGCGGGAACTCACCTAAAAAGAGGTAGAGGTGTTCTAGCTCCTCAGCTTGATTAGTCAATTGAGGTTATGACATTTATAAACTTTTGTTACTTTGATTAATTATAGCTTGACAATGTGGACATTTTATTGGGTAGGTGCTACATTGTTCAACAACGGCCAATAGATAAGCAGTAGAAGCACTTGTTCTTCTGCGCCGTTCAACCTATTTGCTCAGAGGAGTGATCTTATGGAAATGCCTGGAAAGCTAAGCTTAGAGCAGCAATTCAAATTGAAGGTTTACCACAAGCAGGTCAAGGAATTAAGTCAGGAGCAAGCTCAGGATTATTTGATGGAAGTTCTACGGCAGATGATGGTAAAAGATAATCTAGTCAAGCATTTACTCAAAAGAGCTTAAAATGTAGTCTTGGCCGTAACCATCACCCAAGACTCACAAAAAATTTAAATGACCATAATCCTTACTAACGACGATGGAATTGATGCTCCCGGTATTCGAGCCCTTCAACAAGCAATCAATGGTGAGGGTGTAATCGTTGCTCCTAAAGAACATCAATCCGGTTGTGGTCATCAAGTCAACACTAAGAAACCAATTCACGTCCAGTGTCGCTCAGATAGGGAATACGCTGTTGCTAGTACTCCAGCTGATTGTACCCGTATCGCCTTATCTATATTTCCAGATACCAAATACGTGATTTCTGGTATTAATGCTGGAGGTAACCTAGGAGTTGACTCCTACATTTCCGGCACCGTTGCCGCTGTAAGGGAGGCAGTAATCCACGGAATTCCAGGAATTGCGATTTCCCACTACATGAAAAAGCCCCTGGCTATTGATTGGGAGATAGCAATACAATTGACAGTTACAGTGTTGCATAAATTACAATTTCAACCCCTACCTCCTGGAACTTTCTGGAATGTAAATCTGCCCCATCTTGAACCAGGTGCCCCTCACCCAGAATTAGTCTTTTGTAAACCTAGTAACTCACCTCTACCAATCAATTACCGAGTCGAGGGAGACAAATACTACTACCAAGGAGATTATTCTAAACGCGATCGCACTCCTGGAACCGATGTTGATATTTGTTTCTCCGGCAATATTGCTATTACTCAATTACGGGTTTGAATTTTTAAGGAACAAGGTATGAGATTTTAGATTTTAGATTTTAGATTTTAGATTTGAATCAATCTTTACTTGATACAGCGCTTACCGCTGCAATGAGGTACACCTGAATAAGTTGTCAAGATTTGATATATTTCTTCCTAGTCGATTTTACTGTACCTCGTAACAGCGCGAAGCGCTGTATAAGTTTAAACTTCAGTTTTTGAGCTTTCTTCAAAATACTCTAAGGTTTTGAGTAGGCGAAGGGCAGAATTATAAGCATCCTTTGTAAAAGATAGTTGTTCTTCTCGGTTATCTACCAAACCATCAGCCACTAGTTGCAAGAAACCAATCATGGGGTTGAGACGAGTGCGCACTTCATAAGAGGTGCGGACTAAAGCATTATTCACAGCTTGAGTAATAACGTCATCAGGACCTCGGTCAAATTGCATGGTATACAAACGACTGTAGTGACCGTTTTGTTGGAGAAGTTCTTCATGAGTACCAATCTCCACTACCTGCCCTTTGTCCATCACTGCAATTTGATCAGCTTTCTGAATAGTCGAGAGCCTATGAGCAATTACAATAGTTGTGCGATCGCGGCAAAGTTCATCGATTGCCTGTTGCACTAATCTTTCCGATACTGTATCTAAGGCGCTAGTAGCCTCATCCAAAATTAAAATATCTGGATTACGCAGCAAGGCACGAGCAATGGCAATTCTTTGTCGCTGTCCCCCAGAGAGCATGATACCCCGTTCACCAATTTCTGTATCGAATCCTTGGGGTAAGTCGAGGATGAACTCGTAGGCATTGGCTCTTTTGGCAGCTTCGATAATCTCTTCCTCAGTAGTATTGTCCCGACCATAGGCAATATTGTCCCCCACTGAAGTATTGAATAAAAATGTATCTTGGCTGACAATTCCCATCGCTTGTCTGAGCGATCGCAAATCATATTCTCTCAAATCCTGTCCATCGATGGTGATTTTACCTTCAACAGGATCATAAAATCTGGGGAACAAGTCTGCTAAGGTGGACTTTCCTGCTCCCGAAGAACCTACTAAAGCCAGGGTTGTGCCTTTCGGAACCCATAAATTTATCTGACTTAGGACTAAATCTTGATGTTCAGGATAGGCAAAAGAGACATTTTTGATGCTAATTCCTTGTTTTATTTTGTGATAAGGCTGATTGCCATTAGTCATAAAAGGTTTATTGTCCCTTCTCAAGAAGTTGGCGGTAATTTCCGTACTGGGAGCAGCATTAGCAAATTGACTTCTTTGACCATTCAATTTTCCCACCACTGGAATTAATCTATTAAGCACAAATAAGTAAATACCCAGAACAGCTATTAGGGCTTTGGGAGTAACATCTTGGAATAAAAAAGCTTTTCCTAAAAAAACGATTGCTAATATTGCTAAAATGCCTAAAATTTCATTGATTGGCCCTAAGATAGCAAAATTGGCTTGGGATTGATATTCTGCTTGTTCCCGTTCGTCAAGGAAATTCTTGATCCGCTGATACTCTACTTCCTCATTGCCAACAGCTTTAATCAGTCGTATCCCTGTCAGTATTTCCAGTAAACTTGTGGAATAAACTCTTGATTTATCTGATAGTACTTTGCCGAATTTGCTGGAACGCTTCACAAAATACTGATTAATCCACGTTACCAGCATTAATAAAATAGTGGCTGCTACGGTTAATTTCCAGGAAATAGTGATTAAGATAGCAACAAAAATTAAGATAGTAATAAATGTAATAAATAACTGAATGGCTGTTTTAATGGCACTAGCTGCTCTACCAACTTCTTGGTTGACTTTGTTAACTAAATCTCCAGTTTTGATTTTAACAAAATAGTCTAAATCAACTTCTAAAATTAGCTTAATGCCAGCTTTTCTAATATCATTTACTAGCCTTTTAGCTAAAGAAAAGGAAACTAAAGAAGTAACATAACTAGTCAAATTTTTTAGAATTATTGCCAGGATAACTGCGGCAAACATCAGTATAATCCCGTTATCCGATTCACTATTACCAAAAAAAGACAGCATGTTGCGAATCAGGGGGGGTCCGGCATCTAAATCAAGGCTGTCTTTACTTAAAAATCCGATGACTAGGGGTACAATTAATGTGACACTAATGCCATTAAAAATCGCGCTGGAAAAACCAAGAATAATGGTTAAGACAATCCAAACTGGATAACGTGATGCATAGCTCAAAAGTAGCTTATTAGGAGACATATAAATATATAGCGTTTCTCATTGGAATGAGGTACAAAGTTTCTGGTTTTCGGGAATGGGGAATAGGGAATGGAAAATGTACCTCACTAAACTGATAAATGTTGTAGAATATCTACTACTAGTTCTCTGATAGCAGGAGACACAAACCCACCCCTAACCCCTCCCAAGAGGGGAATAGGGGAACAGGAGGAGCTAAGGGAAGAAAGCTTTTCTATCATTTTTAACTAGCAGGTTATTTTCATGCCCGCTGCACTAGGAAAGACCAGCAATAACATCTGAAAGAATTACTGCCATTGTATCAGTACTATAATATTTAATACATCGTTCTCTAGATTTTACTCCCTTAGCATTAGCCGCATCGATATCCTGAAAAATCAATTGAATTGTTTGAGCAATTTGTTCTGGAGCTTCAGCATCAACTAGATAACCTGTATCGCCTAAAATTTCTGGGATATCACCAATATAGGTGGATAAAATAGGCTTGGCCATTGCCATACCATCTGTTAGCTTGAGAGGAAACTGTGCTCTAGCTACCGTTGTATCTCGTTGAGGAACAACTACAAGATGAGCCGCAGCTAAAACTTCAGGCATTGTTTCCACAGGTAGTCTTGGTAGCTTAATAATCCAGCGCCCCCATTTTTCCATGAGTTGCTCATCATAGTTATCATAGGGACTACCACCAACAATCACAAGTCTAAAGTCTGGCTCTTGGAGAAGATCTAGGGCAGTTAGTACATCTTCAACTCCCTTGTGGGGTCTTGGTGCCCCAGGAAACATTAAAATTCGATATCCAGAAAGATGATAACGCGCTCTGCTGGTTTCTGGGTCATACTGTTCCGGATTAAACAGGGAAGTATCCTTGCCGTTGGGAAGGTAAACACCACCAAAGCGTTGTTGGAGAAACTGAGTATCTATAGTTAGGGCATCAGCACGAGACACTAAACTTTCGAGCCATTTGAGATACAATGGATGGTCTGGATATCTCAATTGGCCATTATTTTTGAACATATCCCTAGCTAACTGCTTGAAACTAGGACGATAGCTCCATTCATCTCCACCGTGCCAACTAAGTTCCCAATCGTCCATATCTAAGAGTACCGGACGTTTAGTTTGGAGTTTCCTAATTAAAGATATACCAAAGCTGGTGGGTTTGGGTTTGACTGCATAAATCAGATCTCCGTCGATTTTGTTTAAAGCGGTTCTAGCAGTTGGCAAAAACTCTGGGTAATTCTTACCAGCTATCGATATGATCGGGATGTTATCAGGAGGAATGGCATATAATTCTTTCCCGAAAAGAAAACCTACTATCTCAACATCGTAGCTCAGTTGCTTGAAAACTTGAGCTAACAGAAAGGCTCTAACTGAACCGCCACCAGATAAATCACTAACAACTAATGAAACCTTCAAATTTGTTCTACTCCACGGTAGTCAATAATTTACTGAAGCATTGCGTCTTTTGAGTTGAAAATAGACGCGAGGACACGGAGACGCGGGGACGGGTCGAGAGGGATTTTCATGCATGGTGGTGAAAAAAAATCTTTCATTGGGACTACCTTCTGCCTCCGGATGAACGAAATTTTGGGTGGGATTTCTTGAGCGTTGTATCCAAAAATTATCAGTTCCCTCTTCTTCCTCCGCTCCTCCGCTCCTCCGCCCCCCACCCTTTTTTTCGCTCACCCTTCTGCCCCCTGCACCCTGCACCAAAATGCTAGTCTATTAGCTTGAAACGACCAGTCTGTAAGTTGTCAAATATCAGATTAATTTTGCTCCGTTGCTCATCATTGACTTTGTAGTCCGAAAGGAGAGTGCTGACCAATTGTAGATGTTCCAGACGACTCAATTGACCCGTATTAAGAATACCATCTACGATTGAGTTATTGGTTTGACTGGAGTGATAGTGATTTCCTGCCATTAGCTAGTACTCTGTCAGTGGCTAATCTATCATATTCATGATTATCTCTCATCGACAATAAGATCTTCACTGGTTGAGGGCAAATTTAATTTAAGGGGGTTAACATATCTATGCAGGTAAACCGGATTCCAGTACTTTCCGACAACTATATCTTTTTGCTACATGAGCCTCAGCAAAATATTGCTGCTGTCGTTGATCCAGCAGTAGCACCGCCAGTATTGCAGCTTCTGGAGGAACTCGGAGCAAAATTAGTTAGCATCTTCAATACTCACCACCACTCAGATCATGTGGGGGCTAATCGGCAACTGATGCAACGGTTTCCAGAAGTCTGTGTCTATGGGGGAGCAGAGGATCGAGGCAGAATCCCCGGACAACAGGTATTTTTGAAAGAAGGCGATCGCGTCGAGTTTGCTGGTAGAGTTGGGGAGGTATTCTTTGTACCTGGCCATACCAGAGGACATATTGCTTACTATTTTCCCCCAGTAGTGGAGGGTGAAACAGGGGAACTGTTTTGTGGTGATACCTTATTTGCTGGAGGATGCGGCAGATTGTTTGAAGGTTCCCCAGCCCAAATGGTAGATTCCCTGAGTAAGTTGCGAGCTTTACCAGATGCAACGCGGATTTGGTGTGCTCATGAATACACTCTGAAAAATTTGCAGTTTGCCTTAAGTGTAGATGGAGAGAACCCAGATTTACAAACTCGATATCATCAAGTCCAAGAAGTTCGTCGTCGTGGAGAAGCAACAGTGCCATCTCAGGTAGGGATAGAAAAGCTCACCAATCCCTTTTTGCGCTGGGAGCAACCATCTCTACAGGCTGCGGTTAAAGCTAAAGAACCGGTGCAAACCTTTGCACGGCTGCGAGAGATGAAGGATCAGTTTTAGAGTTGAGGGGGCTGAGGAAGCTGAGGGAGGCATTTACCAAATGACAAATGACAAATGACAAATAACCAATGACAAATAACCAATGACAAATAACCAATGACAAATGACAAATAAGCTCAAATTCCTTGATTACGACTTTCTAAATGGTATAAAATTGCTTCAATAGGAGAAGGCGGTTCTATAGGATAATGTTGCTGTTCATAAACCTCTACTAAAGTGGTTAAAATGTCTAGCCTTTCCCATTCTGGAGTATGAGCTTCTACTGCGAAAAGTGACTCAATCTCTCTTAAGGCTTGTTGATAATCAATTTCGGTCTTAATCGGTTTCAAGTCCATAATTCAAATCCTTTAAAGATTGCTTTCTTTCAGTAGCGGGAGTCCCCTGGATGCTTGGGTGTAATTTTAGGGAGCAAGATGTTTGCGCTACGCGCACGCTACGCGAACCCACTACAACCATCTGACTTAACCGGATGCTTCTTGTCAGCACTATTAGCAATGGGTACTAGGACATCAAATTCTCTTCATCAATTTCTTGTGGAACAGGCATCTTGCCTGTCAGATATCCCAATAGGGCGCACGTCGGTCATTGGTGTCAACTTAAGCCACAACTCTTGCCAATTGATGGTGCCGTGAGACGTTCTACTTCAACCGAGTGTGTAGCCAAACCCGACCTGATTAACAGAAGAAAGAGTCAGCGACAGCAGCATTCTCTTGCTCCTCCGCTCCTCCGCTCCCCAGCTTCAAACGTTTTTCACCTTAAGTTGACACCAATGCACGTCGGTGCGCCCCTACAAACAATACTCGACATCGATACCATCCCACATTTGTGCTAAAGGAATTGTGTTTCCTGTGAGTGCTTCATGCAGACCTTGGCGAAGTCCTTCTAAAACAACTTCTGTAGGAGTATCATCGGGATCAGTCTCGTCATCTTCAGGGATAAGAACAATAACTCGAACACGTTGGTTATGGTTCAATTCGAGGGGAAGATCAAGGTGCAGTTGTCCTTCGTCGTTGATGAGTGCAGTTGTTTCGATCGCTTTCATTAGTCAGATACTCTAATAGCCATATTTATCTAGGTTCAGCCCTATTATTACAGTCTAAAACTTACCTGTGAGCGATCGTTTCGCTGCTGCTGAAAGCGATCGCTATCATTTTGTGCTATTATTCTATATTATGGGAAAGTGTGCGCTTATATATAAAGTCTCGAAAAACATCCACACCAGGGAAGGATAGCTATCAAGATGTTTGCTCAAGACTATTCAGAATTCATCCGAGATGTAACCATACTTGATGGCTCACTTATAGCTCCTCTACAAACAATATTAGATACTGGTCTTTGTGTCTTTGTGGTTCACTAAATCCAAAAATAACTTCAGATTTCCTCAATAAAAGGATAAGTGGCATCAGTGGTTGAAGCAAGAATACATGCTCTTAATCAGCTTAAATGCCTCCTACCGGCTCAATTTAATGAAGTGATTTTCCGCTATGGCGTTGATGAGTCTCAACTGCCAATAAATGGGACGCAAGCTGAAAAAGCTATAGATGTTATTAAATTAGCTAGTCAACAAGAAGGAGAATCTCTTTGTCGATTGTTGGACTTGATTGCTCAAATAGCTCCTCATTCCAGACCGAAAGCGGGTATTTTTCAAGCACCACCCTTACCAACTTACTATGTCGAGCGTCCCCAAATCACCCAAGAAGTAAAACAACGCCTATTAGGAGAAGCAACTAGAACCGGAACCTTAGTCATTAGTGCAATCTACGGTTTAGGAGGAATCGGTAAATCCACCGTAGTTGGGGCTTTAGCCCATGATCCAGATGTTAGATCCTATTTCCCCGACGGAATTTTTTGGGCAACCCTAGGTCAACAACCCGATATCCTATCCTTTTTAAGTACCTGGATACAGGCATTAGGGGATTATGATTTCAAGCCGATTAACTCAGATAGCGCTTCGTTACAACTAAGAACCTTATTAGCTGACAAAAAAGCCTTGTTGGTAGTCGATGATGTTTGGCATCCTGAGCATGTGGAACCCTTTCGAGTCGCCGGTGCTGGTTGTCGAGTCTTAGTAACTACTAGGGAAGCGCCGGTTCAAGGTGCGACGCGCTATGATTTGGATGTGATGACTCCAGAACAATCCTTGGAGTTATTGACTTCTTGTTTAAACCAGGAGTTAACTGAGGTAGAGCGAGAAAGTGCGGAAACTTTAGCCAAAACCGTCGGCTACTTACCTTTGGCATTAGAATTAGCAGCTGCTCAAGTTAGTGATGGTATCTCTTGGGCAGAGTTACTGGGGGACTTAGCAGCGGAAATTGCGGATTTAGAAACTTTAGACCGATGGGAAGCAGAGGATGCCATTAGTGAAGCTAAGCGCAAAAACTACAGTCTCGTGGCTTCTTTCAACCTCAGTTTGCAGCGATTATCTGATAAAAGGTTGAAATGCTTTGCTTGGTTAGGAGTATTGCCAGATGATGTCACTATTACTGAAAACCTGGCGGCAACTTTATGGGAGTGTAACTTAACTCAAGCTAGAAAGACTTTACAAAACTTACGACGAAAAGCTTTATTACTACCTGGTGTCTCTAGTACACAAAAAACTAATTATCGCCTCCATGACTTGTTACATGATTTAGCCCGTAATCTGCTGCAAAGCCCTACTACACTAGAAAAAGCCTTTCAATTACCAGGGCTAGGACTATCAATCCCAGAAGCTCATCAGCAATTATTAGCACGTTATCGCCAACAGACAACCAATGGATTGTGGCATACCTTAACGGATGATGGTTATATCTATAATCAGTTAATCTGGCATCTGGAGAAAGCTCAAAAGATTGAGGAAATTCACCGACTCCTGCAAGAAGAAACTCCAGAGGGTTACAACGGCTGGTATTGGCAGTGTGAAAGAGAGGGAAAAACTGCTAATTTTGTTAAGGATATATCGAGAGCTTGGGCAATAGCGGAAGGTAATTTTAGAGAAAATAGAACAGAATCGATTGGTTTACAGTGTCGGTATGCATTGATATTTACCTCACTTAACAGCTTGGCAAGCAATATTTTTCGAGAGCTAATGGAAGCATTACTGGAGAAAAAAATCTGGAAGCCAGCCCAGGCATTAGCTTACAGCACTTCCCACTGTTACGAGGTACAGTAAAAACAACGAGGAAGAAATCTATCTAATCTTGATAACTGATTCAGGTGTACCTCATTGCAGCGGTAACCGCTGTATGTTCGACAGAGCAAGAATTCTTTCAGTCAAGCTGAGGGCTTGGAGGTAATTATTGAATATCTCCTACCTTTTTTATTACCCGAAGCCTTGGAAATCGCCAGAGTTATTGGGGAGAAAAGATACCGAGCCGAAGCATTAGTGAGATTAGCACCCCACTTACCCCAAAGTTTATTACCCAAAGCCCTAGAAACTGCCATAGCCATTGAGTCTGAAGACAACCGAGCCGAAGCATTAGTGGGATTAGTACCCCACTTACCCCAAAGTTTGTTACCCAAAGCCTTAGAAACCGCTAGAGCTATTGGGGATAAAGAGAACCGAGTCAATATCTTACGAGTCAATATTTTAGTAGGATTAGCACACCACTTACCAGAAGTGTTACCAGAAGCCCTTGATACCACCAAAGCCATTGGGGATGAATACGAACGAGCCGATGTCTTATGGGATTTAATTGAGAGTTTAACTCCTTCGTCGGTTGATTATCCTCTTTGGCAAAAAACTCTTCATACTTTAGCTAGTCTAACCCGCCCCAATTTTCTTAGAGCTCTTCCTCATTTAGCTCCTTTCATCATCCACTTTGGAGGTGTTGAAGCCCTAAGAGAAACGGTGAAAGCGGTGAAAGATGTTAGTCGATGGTGGAAGTGAAGTAATGAGTAATGAGTAATGAGTAATATCAATTCCGGCTACATTGGGATAATGTTCATGATGTAGGGGCGCAATGCTTGCGCCCGCTTCTTGTCGAGAAAGCGAGTATGATTAAAATTACTTAATTAAAGAGGGAAATTTTTGGTATAGCAAAAGGCAGAAGGCAGAGGGCAGAAGGCAGAAGGGAAGAGGTTGACAGGTAAAGATTTCAGCATAAGGCAATTGTCCTAACCGCCTTGGCGATTGCTATAATTCGCAAGGTTATCGATAGGGCGGGTTTTGTATGACAGTTATCTTGAATGGGTTAAGATTTCCCTAAACCTGCCCCTACGGGTATACATAATTTGAGGGTTGGATTCAATCAATCCCATTTTCCATAAACGTAATTTGCCAAAATATTTGGATCTTTGCTCAGTAAGATATTTTGATTAAGCTGGGCATTGGCCACAATCCCACGGTCAAATGGATCACGAGTCCAATTTATCCCTAAAGCTTGAGCAATAATCAAATTGAAATCCTTCTGACAAACTCTCAAGCCGATTCGATTAGATAAATCCATGATAATCACATCGGACTCATCCCTTACTCGCCCAATTTCATACAAATATTGCAACTCCAGCCGCACGATGGGTGAAACATAAATCTCATGGTCATTAATTAACGATTTTGCCAAATCACTCAACTTATTCCCCAAACCTCCATAAAGCCATACGACTACATGGGTATCAAGGTAAATCAAGACTAACCTCCTGGTTCCAACTGATCTCCACTAGTTCTTCAGGATTTCCCACAATCACCTCTGGACGAGAAATCAACCCCTGTAATTTATCCACCTTCTCGACGGGAACGATTTGTAAACGCTTTCCCCCCCGGTCTATTTCTAGAGGGATACCTGTCTCTAGGATTTCATCCAATAATTTGTAGAGATTTCCCCGTAGTTCCGTTGGTGTAACCCGTTTCATAATTTTGGTGGGTAAACGTACATATAACTATTATATACGTACAGATAGGAGAGGAGAACTGGTAAAATAGCCTGCACTAGAGGAAAAGTGTGGGAAGAGAGAGTATTTGGCTCGACATAAACTGAATGACTAGGAAGACAAACTCGGTACACTCAAAGTATGCAGATGGAACACCTGTTTATAAAAGCCAGAAACCGCGAGGATTTGGCGAAGCCAAACCAGATCCGGATGCCATCGGTTCGCACTTGCGGTTGAGATGGGATACTCATAATAATAGGATTTACCAGGTACGAGAATTCAATGAATCTGGGCAACCGGTAAAAGACATTGACTTTACCAGTCCTACTTATCCCAACGGTAATCTCCGTCCCGACCATTTGCCGCCTCCCCATCAACATCGGTGGTTACCAAATCCTACAGGCGGCACTCCCATCAGAAGTAAAACACCGGAGCCATTATGAAACCTGACAAGTGGGCTATTACACTCTGCTGTAAGCCACAAGAAAAACTAGAGAATAGAGTCTCTAACATCGTAGAATATTTGGTACAAAATTATCAGCAGACTCAATGGATAATCTCCGATATTGACGCTACAGGTAGCTGTGGCGACAAATTAACCTCGCATTTTAATGACGAGGGAATACTCTATCTATCCTCTAAAGAACTTTTAACTGTTTTACAGGAAGATGGTCAAGTTATCGACCTTGAGACAACCTTAATAAAAGATGAACAAGAATTATTCAGCATAATAGTTCAAGATGGAATTTCTATTGATGTCCTTGGAGTAGGAGATATCTTACCATTGACAGTTCTTGGAAAATATGTCCCTACTGATATCAAATTGTTTATGGGGCAAGATAGGGAAGTCTTACCTTCAATAACGAGAGTTTAGACTCGTACTACCGACAAATTTTTTTAAGAGGGAAATTTTCGGTAATTCGCAAGGTTATCGATAGGGCGGGTTTTGTATCACAGTTATTATCGAATGGGTTAAGATTTCCCTAAACCCGCCCCTACGGGTATACATAATTTGAGGAATATACTTTGTGCCCTACCCTTCGGAGAATGTGTCTTTGTGGTTATTACTTCAGAATAAATGCGATCGCGCCCTCACTCCCCGTATCAGATAATCAACATCATGTCAACTAGGAGAATTTAGTTGTGCTAATTTTTTAGTCATCGAGGCACTTTCTCTAAATTCCTCTGCCCTCAAAATTTTCCCATTTTTTCACGCCATTATCAGGGTTATAGGGATTAAATTGCCTGTTCCAGATAAAAAAAGTTATAAAAAGGTTATTGTAACACTTTTATATCATTTTGCGTTTCTTCAGTCAAGGGCTCAAACAACGTAATATCGTAAAAATTGAGCATCACAATCATCAACTATTTATTTAACTTGAAGGGAGTATGATTAAAATTACTGAATTAAAGAGGGGCATTTTCGGTAATCCGTAAGGTTATCGATAGGGCGGGTTTTGTCCGGTAGTTATCGTCGAATGGGTTAAGATTTCCCTAAACCAGCCCCTACAGGTATACGGAAGACATTCACAAAGGACAAAGGACAAACAACAAATTGCTTGCGATCGCGCAACAGATTTTCGTATGATGAGATGTTTTGAAGTCTGTAGCCGAGAAAGGATTATGTCGAAACGAGTGCAAGTAGTTCTTAACCAAGATATTAGAAAACTAGGCAAAAATGGTGACCTAGTGGAAGTAGCTCCTGGCTATGCCCGTAATTATCTCATTCCCAGAGCTATGGGCTCACTAGCTACTGCTGGTATTATCAAGCAAGTCGAACAGCGCAAAGAAAGAGAGCGGCAGCGCTTGATCGATATTCAAAAGCAAGCTGAAGCTCGTAAAACTGCTCTGGAAACCATCAGTCGCTTTACTATCCGCAAACAAGTGGGTGAAGATGAAGCCATCTTTGGTACTGTTACTGCCTTAGAAGTAGCTGAAGTAATTCAACAGGCGACAGGTCAGGAAGTAGACAGACGAGGAATCACTGTACCCGATATTAGCAAACTTGGTTTCTATAAGGCAGAAGTCAAGCTACATCCAGAGGTTACAGCGACTATCGAAATCCATGTTGCACCAAATTAAGGTATGTAGTGGCGCGACACAGCAAAATGGTGGAATACGAAGTAGTGAGTAGTAAGTAATGAGTAATGAGTAATGAGTAATGAGTAATGAGTAGATATAGATTTTGTCCCTATCTCCGCAGCTCCCTCAGCTTCCTCAGCTCCCTCAGCTCCCTCAGCTTTCTAACCCACCATTTTAGTTGTGTCACAGCAGTAGGTGTTAGGTGTTAGGTATGGGGAGAAGAGAATCTTCCCCATCACCTTACGGTAATGACTATGATCGGAGAAGCTTTGACAGAGTAAGCGATCGCTTTAAGTAACTATCTGAACTTGATATTAGACCAAATTTCTCAATTCGACCTTCTCTACCGTATTCCTGAAGCCCGATAGATTGTAACAGTTGCAACACTTTCTGGCTGTGTAGAAAGATTTCGGATAAATTCTAGACCAGCCCTTAAACGTTCTAGATCCTTGCCTAGTTTTTCTACCATTGTCAGCAAAACTGGTTCTACACAAGCATAAAAATACTCTCCCCAATTATGTAGATCTTGACTTCCGGCATGACGAAAGCGATAGAAACCCCAAGGGATATTAGTAACATCCTGAAAACCAGCTGAAGTTAAAAGTGGTGCCATAATTCGCCCGATATAGGGATTACCATTGGCATACAAAAAAAGCTCACACTGAGCATCTAATAAGTATTGATAATCGGGGGATTCAGGCCAAATAAAATGACTTTTGTAATCCGTTTCCGTTAAAGTGATTCTCCCTCCCGGTTTAAGAACACGGTAAGCTTCCTTGAGAATTGCCTTCGGGTCTGAGACATGCTCTAGGAACCAGATAGCATAAATATGCTCAAAACTTGCATCAGGCCAAGGAAGTTGAGCTGCATCACCTACATGCAAGTCAATATTAGAAAAACCCTGAGTACTCAAGTATTGATGAGCACAATCAATTTGACTAGATTCTAAATCAATTCCGGCTACTGTGAGGTCTGGAAATTTTTCTAAAATTACCCCTAAGACAGCTCCTACTCCACAACCGAGTTCCAGTAAATGTTCACCACAAGCAAAGTGTAAATCCCGCAGAATCAAGTCATCTCGCCAATATTGAGCTTGTTGGATTAGACGTTGCTGCTCTTGAGTAGAATAACCATGTATGTACTCTTTAGGCATACTATTAAGTAATTGTATTTGATGAACGCCAGGTAGTATTGCGTATTAAGCCCTGGATAGGCCAGATCCAGAAGTGAAGTCCAATGTAGGTTAATATTTCGCTAAGTTGGTGCATTCGGGGAAGCTTCATCACCGTTTCCCAGGATGTCTGAGAAGCTCCAGGTCCTTGCAAACGGTATTGTGCTCCAGTCATTGGTCCAGCACACAATTTCCATAAGAGCCGAGGTCGAGTTAGTAGATATTGAGCAGTAGGACGACAGCCGATCAAACTCGCTAATTTGTCCATGTAGGGAATCCATCTGACAAGTACGTTTGGTTGTGACTGAGTTGGAAAGTTCTCTGCATTTTCTTGCTTAGCTTGGACTATATCACAGGCCATGACCCTTGGTTCCGGAAGCCCAAGTTTTCCACTTGCCAAGAGTGCAAAGAGACGAGCCTGTAGTTCTCCTATTGGTGGAATTGCTCCAATTGTCGGGCGAGCAAACCCACAAAAAGCCAGTGAATCCCCGAGCTCAGGATGGAACATATTCAGATACAATTCAGAGGGGTGAAGAGCTTGCACACCTTCGGGGTACTTCAGAAATGGAAACGAAGGAGTGTAGCCATGAGCGAAGATGACTACGTCAGCGGGATGACGAAGGCCATCCTCAAAAATGACATCATCCCGATCCAGGCTGACGATATTGGTGCGTAGTTTGAGTTTGTCCTCCATTACACGGTAAATGAAATCATCAGACTTAGTTGCTGTCTGGGATACAGGGCCAACGGAAGACTGCTTCAGCAGCTGGGCTCGAAAAGCGGTTTCAGGCTGATGCTCTCCGCTGTAGAAACAAAGACCACGCCGGAAGCTCATAAACCAATTCTGCAAAACAATAGGCGAAGCATTTCGGATTCGATTGGTATCGTAGTCATTGGGCATACCATTGAGAGGATTAATACGAGGGATGATAAACTTGCCTTTCCGAAGGCTTAAGTATGTCTCGCGAGCAACTTGAGAGACTTCCGCCGCAATATCCACACCAGATTCTCCCGCACCAGAGACAACTACGCATTTATCTTTCAACTCCTCTGTGCCAAAATAACTAGCCGAGTGACGTACTTGTCCTTTAAAGGTATTGAGTCCTGGTAAATTAATCGACTTGGGGTTGAGATTGAGCCCAACACAAATGGCCACGCGATCGCACCAATAGCGAGTTGTCTTACCTGTATCCCGATCAACCGTAATTACACACCAACCACCGTTGTCTGGCTCAACAGAAATCACAGTTTGACGAAAGTGCAAGCAGTTACGGAATCCAAAGTGCTCCACATAGTCTTCCAAATATTCAAGGTACTCCTGTGCTGTTTGGTGTTGGCAAGACGAACTCTTGGGTGGAAAATCCGAGTAGGCTGTTACCCAAGGTGATGAGGTCAGTTTGACAGTAGGCCAACAACCACCAAGAAAATCGCGATTTGGACGGTAAACCCCACCCAGGTCATTCTGTCGTTCAAAACACTTAACATCAAGCCCCTGGGTCAAACACTCTTTGACGACTGCCAGACCAACGGGTCCAGCGCCAATAACAATAACTGACCCACGGCGACCTAGTGCCTGAGATACCGGTTGCCTACCAAACAGTCGAAATTGGTCAACTAGGAAAAGTCCAAACCATAAGGAAAAAATACCTGCTGACCACTTTACCCAGACTGGCACTCCGACAATAAGGAGCAGAATGCCAGACAATAGCACGAGGGGTAAAGGTAATAAAGCAACCAGCAAAATAGTCCAATTAATTAGTTTTGCACCTACCACAGACCACCAAGGCTGGTCTCTAAGAGCCTGCTGTACAGCGTGGTGAACACCAAATGGATCGTAATCATTATCAGGTATTGCCTGCACTGCAAATGGAAAATTTCTAATAGTTACCACCTACCACCTACCATCTAATCCAAGCCTTACCTGCCTGTACCAAAGACCCAATTACCAGGTGCTTCAGGATCATTACTACGGAAGAATTGATCGATCAACTCCAAATGCTTTTCTTTAGAAATATAGTCATCATCTTTGAAATTGAGTTTTTTGAATACTTCATTAGCAGAATTTTCATCCAGATCGACAGTTCGATAAACCTGTCTGTATTCAGACAAATCAAGCTGATCATTGCCATCAACATCAAATAGGCTAAAGACGAAAGATACAATACCATTTATTTCTGCTTCATAAGCTTGTTGGTCACTGAGTAGATTATCGATATATACTAACCATTCATCCAAAGATATTTTATTGTCACTATTGGTGTCTGCAAATTTTTGCATACTGTTCCAACGAGACATTAATTTAGATTCCAAAGACTTGTATTCCGATGAATCTGGTGTCCAATTGCCAACTTGAGAGTAGAATTGAAGGAATCTCTCAAAATCTTCTTGCTCAATGAAACCATTATTGTCCGCATCATACATAGAAAACAATCTTGGTAACTTTTGTTTTTGTAATTCTGTTAACATTAATCTACCCAAAACACAATCATGAAAATTTAATTTTAAAATATTATGGCACAAGAACCTAATTTTTCTGCATTGAGCAGTAACTCTCTACCCCCCCAGAACATTGACGCTGAAGAGTCAATTCTGGGAGGTATTCTCCTAGACCCGGAAGCTATTGGTCGGGTTGCTGATATTCTGGTGGCAGAAGCTTTTTATATCAATGCGCACCGAGATATTTATCAAGCTGCTTTATTGCTCTACAGTCAGGGTAAACCAACAGATTTGATGAGTGTTACATCCTGGCTATATGACCATGAATCATTAGAAAAAGTTGGTGGCCAAAGTAAGTTAGCCCAGTTAGTTGAGCGTACTGTATCTGCTGTCAATATTGACCGGTACGCTACCTTAGTCATGGACAAGTACCTGCGTCGCCAATTGATTAAGGCGGGTAACGAGATTGTACAGCTGGGCTATGAGACATCTACTGAACTCGAACAAGTCCTCGACCAAGCAGAACAAAAAATCTTCAGCCTTACCCAGTCTCGTCCCCAACAAGGCTTGGTAGCAATTTCAGAAACTCTGAGCCAGACTTTCCAGGAAATAGAAACCCGTCATGAAGGGGTGGCTTTACCTGGTCTTCCTTCTAATTTCTATGACCTAGATGCCTTAACTGGTGGTTTTCAGCGTTCAGATCTAATTATCGTTGCTGGTAGACCGGCAATGGGTAAAACCAGCTTTGCTTTAGGGATTGCTCGCAACATTGCGGAAAGTTTACCCGTAGCCATTTTTAGTTTGGAAATGTCGAAGGAGCAACTAGTGCAGCGACTCTTTGCTAGTGAAGCAGGCATTGAAAGTAACTATCTACGGACGGGGCGCATTAGTCAAAATCAGTGGGGACCTTTGAGCCATGCTTTGGGAACCTTATCAGCATTGCCGATTTTTATTGACGATACTGCTAATCAGACAGTGATGCAAATACGAGCTCAGGCAAGGCGTCTTCAGGCAGCACAAGGGAGCAAATTAGGTCTAATTTTAATTGATTATTTGCAATTGATGGAAGGAACGAGTACAGAAAATCGAGTGCAAGAATTGTCTAGGATTACCCGAAGTCTTAAAGGATTAGCCAGAGAACTAAATGTTCCCATTATTGCCCTTTCTCAGCTGAGTCGAGGGGTTGAAACTCGTACTAACAAGCGACCGATGATGTCGGATTTGCGGGAAAGTGGCAGTATTGAACAGGATAGTGATTTAATTATGATGCTATACCGAGACTCTTACTATAATCCTGATTCTCCAGACCGGGATGTCGCCGAGGTCATAATTGTCAAACATCGCAATGGCCCTACTGGAACCATCAAACTGCTATTCCAGTCCGAGGTAACCAAATTTTTGAATTTAGCCAACAAAGCAAATTATTAAATTAAATTAGTATGAATGTTTTCTCTCATAATGGTCAAATCAAGCCAGCTTCTACAGCCGTTATTACCTTAAGTAATATCGAGTATGCTTACGGTTTTGGCGTCTACGAGAGTATGAAGCTCAGGAAAGGCGTATTATACTTTTTAAACCAACATGTCCCGAGGTTATTACAATCAGCTCAAGAAATTGAACTGGAACACCCTTTCACTACTGAACAAATATCTACTTGGATTCAATCTCTAGTCAATAATCTGGAAACTGACTCCTGCAACTTAAAAATCATGCTGATTGGGAGCAAGCGACCAGAGGATTGCAACCTCTATATTATCCCTTTGGCTCCATTATATCCTGACCGCAAGCTTTATAAAAAAGGTGCAAAAGCTATCTGCTTTAATTATGAACGCTGGAAGCCCAGCAGTAAAAGCTTAAATATGCTGCCTAGTTATCATTATTACAGTAAAGCCAAACAAGATGGTTGTTATGACTGTTTATTTGTGGATAATGATGGTTTTATTTGCGAAGGCTCTCGCACTAATTTTTTCTGCATTAAGGAAAAGACATTATATACACCACCCCTCAAGAAAATATTGGAAGGGGTTACCTATCAAACAATTATTTATGTAGCCCAGGAAAATAACTATAAAGTTGTCGAACAGGATATTAATCCCCAAGATTTACCCAACTATGAGGGAGCATTCTTAAGCAGCACCAGCTCAAAAATTATGCCTCTGATACAGATTGACGAGTTTGAATTCGACGGTATATCGGAAAAATTGAAAGAATTAATGCAGCTCTATAATGTTTTTTTGGAGCAATGTAACGGAGAATTTAAAGGCGTTAGATAAAAGATTAGATATATTACAAAAGTCGATAATTGACTGTAGGGGCGTAGCATTGGCGCTGGCAGATTGCCCATAAAACCAAGGTTTTTGTTCGCAAATGCTACGCCCTTGAGGGGATTTACACAAAAGGTATATTGTGTACCCGCGCAAGTTAGTAAAGCTTGGTCATATTAGTGCTCTATCCAGTTGAGCTACAGCTGCACTTAAAGCAGCTGGCGGGACTCGAACCCACAACCTCTCGCTTAGTAGGCGAAAATGTATGTAAGCTTTACAGGTAAGGGCGCGGGATAAAAATATTTGTTTAACCGTAGACAGCCTCTGGACGGATAATTAAGTCACCGCTAGGACGCCGGTCAACAACATAAGATGCTAAGCGATCGCGACTTAAGTCAAAATGCTGTGCTACCCTCTCCTGGACGAAACTATCGCTCATTCCTGTAGCAACACCTAGTTGAGTTTCTGGAATATCATAGGAACGTCCTTCAAAACGAACGTGTACCATATTGATACCTCCTCATAGAGATAAGAGGGAGGGGAAGTATTGGGGAGATATTTCTAGTGCCCAATTCTTCGTCAAACCAATCAATAAGATGACAGGTTGAACCCTTTGTTGGTTACATATTTATACTACACAAATAATACAAGCATGTCAAGGGATTAGGGAAAATTGAAATATCTCAGAGGGTAAAGGAGGTTTTGTGAGCCACTCCCACGGTTAGAAGTGCTTGGGATTCAGGAAACCTAAAATCTCTCTGGTCAATCAATTTTAGATTTTAGATTTTAGATTTTAGATTGACCTCATGTCTAAAGCCAGGGGCTTGGAATAATGATAAAATCTTTGTTTTTTCCACGGATAAATCCGGGGGCTTGTATCCTTGTTTTTTTCGCTCAAGGTGTGGCGTGTAGTTTGTTTGAGTAGAAACAGCTACAGTAGCACCGTGCTATTGCAGACATAAATTGGGTAGCTTGGGAATAGAATCGTACTAGTTGAGAAGCCTGTAGAGGCTCTTTCATTGATGTTGAAGTGGCAATGATTTCACTCAAACCCTACGTGCCACACCCTACACCCTGTTTCTTGTTTAGTTTGGTGGTCATTCTGTCAGCAGTCCGGTTCTAAGCCAGGAGACCTAGCACTTTACCATTAGACTTGGCTAACTTGATCAACTTTTGACGCTCTTTGCTTTCAATACCAACAGCATTGCAGAACTTGGTGATGGCTTGGCAGTGGAGACCGATCATCTTACCTCTGAGTTGGTTGAACTCTTTCTTACCAATTAAGCGACTAGCGGTAGTAACGATTGGTGCAAACATGGTTAAGTTCTGGTTGTGTGTGCTCTTGTAAACAAATATAACGCAATAAAAAGTTTTGTGACAATAGCTTTACTTATGCAAACTTGATAGTCTATATAGATGTTTCTTATAGCAGAAGGCAGAAGGCAGAAGGCAGAAGGCAGAAGGGAAGAGATTCACAGGTAAAGGTTTCAGGATTTTGTGTTGTCCTAAGCGCACTGCGCTTAGCTATATCTTTCTTCGATACACTCCCCACACTCCAGTTGAATCGGGTTTATACCGAATCCTCCTGCACAATTGCTAACTCTTCAGCACTGAGGACTTTCCTTTCCATCTGGTAGAGGTCTTGCCATACTGGTTCTACTGCCGAGAACTTGAAATATTCCGTTAGTGAGCCAATTGGGTAGTTAAATGCTTGATACCGGTGCTTAAAGTACAGTTCTACATTCCCCCGATGCTCCCAAGTGCCCAACACCTGAATCTCAATGTGTTGGTAGTGTTTTCGTAAGTCTCGCTCTACCTCTGCCACCCTTTCGGAGATTGAGCGTCGTGTTACACCAATTTTGTGCAATGTTTCGTGTTCAGTCTTTACCTGCAAAAAGTACAATTGAAGCTGTAGGATGCGCCTCAATTGTGCCCGGTAGAGCCGGAAATCAGCCAGTCGTTCTTCTAAGGATGAAGAGTTGAGGATTTGAGCACGCTCTGCTGCTCCTTTGAGCTTCGTGAACTCCTCCAACAGCAAGGGTTCTTGCACCTGGTTAAATTGCGCTAGAGGCAGTGCTCCCACAGGAATTTTGCCTAGAGAGGTGAAATCATAACCATCTTGTTGACTATTCATGACAAACAACTTTCGCAAAACCAAGCGAAAAGGTACGGTAGGAAGAGAATAGTCAGTGTTGCCATACTCTCGCCAAAGCTGCTTTAATTGCTGCAACTCTTTGCCCGATAGACGAATGTTGAAGTTGTCATACAAGGGCAGAGTGGGGAAGCTGCGATTAGCAACGGGATAGCAGGTTTCTTCAGTATGAGCAAAGTGATGAGCTTTGATTTTGCCCTTCTTAGCAGTCAAGAAACCCCCGCAGTAGATGCAGGTTAAATCGGTTTTACCACTTGGGACATCTTCAATCGTAACCAGGTTGTTATCGGCATTGACGCCAAACTTGAGCCACATCTAAGGTTTAAAATTTTTCTAATCGTTCTTTTCTCTAGTGTGCCTATTCTGTTGAGCAGAAAAAATCCGAGAACCTCAGCCAGACAAACCAGCGCTGAACAGGGATAATTGTGTGGGCTTTAATCAACAACAACGGTGAGAACTCCAATTGTCCTCCAGCATAGTGAAGAAGATTGCGGTGCGGCTTGTCTTGCCACCGTAGCCAAACATTATGGTCGTACTTTTGCCCTCAGCCGCACCAGAGAAGCTGTTGGTACAGGAGCACGAGGGACAACATTGCTAGGCTTGCGGCGAGGAGCAGAGGCTTTGGGCTTCAATGCCAGTCAGGTAAAAGCAACCCCAGAGTTACTCAAGCGCATAGAGCGGATTCCCTTGCCAGCCATTATCCACTGGAAAGGTTATCACTGGGTAGTGCTCTATAACCAACGGCGTAGAGGTTTTGTAGTTGCAGATCCGGCAGTGGGGGTATACTACCTCAGTCGTCAGGAACTACTAGAAAGCTGGAGTAACGGAGTGATGCTGCTCTTAGAACCCAATAAAGAGCGGTTTCATCAGCAGCCTAATGACAAAATTGAGGGGTTTGGTCGCTTTCTCAAACGAGTCTGGCCTTATCGTTTTATTTTACTAGAAGCGATCGCTATCAACATTGCCATTGGTTTACTAGCTTTAGCCATGCCGGTAATGATGCAAATCCTTACCGATGATGTACTGGTGCGGGGGGACACTCAACTACTCACCACTGTGGTTATTGGGGTAGTAGCAATTAATCTGTTTCGCAGTGGTATTGACTTAGTGCAGTCTCACCTAGTGGGGCATTTTGCTGAGCGATTGCAGCTAGGGCTCTTGCTGGACTATGGCTATAAGCTACTACGGCTACCACTAGCTTACTTTGATGCCCGCCGCAGTGGAGAAGTAGTTAGTCGCATTGCCGATGTGCGCCGGGTGAATGACTTAGTAGAAGAGGTGGTGTTGGAACTACCCAGCCAGTTTTTTATCGCTATTATTTCCTTGGCTGTAATGTTGCTCTACAGTTGGGTACTCACCCTAGCATCGATTGTGGCATTTTTACTGGTAATTGGCGTTAACCTGCTCTTCTTACCTGCCTTACGCCGCAAAACTCGCCAAATCATTATTGAAGGCTCGGAGAACCAAGGATTTTTGGTAGAAACTTTTCGCGGTTCTATGGTGCTGAAAACTACCCAAGCTACTCCCCAAGCCTGGGATGAATACCAGCGGAACTTCAGCCGCTTAGCCAACCTCAACTGGAGTCAGTTTAAGCTAGATCTGTATAGCGGTTTGGCTACTGACCTGCTCTCTGGTCTGACTAATATTGGTTTACTGTGGTTAGGCAGCTTTTTGATTATCAATGGCAGCCTTAGCATTGGTCAATTGATTGCTTTTAGTGGTCTGAGTGGTAACTTTTTAGGTTTTCTCGATTCGGTGGTGGGGCTAGTTAATGAGTTTATTACTGCTCAGGTGGTAATTCAGCGTCTGTCAGAAGTGCTAGATGCTACCCCTGAAGATGGGCAAATGGAGAACAAACCCTGGGCAACTCTTTCCGGCACTGCTGATATTGTTTGCAAAGACCTGAATTTTCACCATGCTGGTCGGGTAAATTTGTTGCAAGACTTTAACTTGACAATTCCTGGTGGTCAAGTAACAGCACTAATTGGACAATCGGGTTGCGGTAAGAGTACTTTGGCGAAACTGCTGGGAGGATTGTATCCACCCCAGTCGGGGAATATTCGTTTTGGTTCCTACAACCAGCAGGATCTTTCTCTGGAATGTCTGCGCCAGCAGGTAGTGTTAGTACCCCAAGAACCCCATTTTTGGAGCCGGTCGATTCTAGAAAACTTTCGATTCTCGTTTCCCTATGTAACTTTTGAGCAGGTAGTGGCAGCCTGTCAAGTAGTGATGGCGGATGAGTTTATCAGTGAACTGCCGGACAAATATCAGACAGTGTTAGGGGAATTTGGGGCAAACATTTCCGGTGGACAACGACAACGATTAGCGATCGCTAGGGCAATAGTAACAGATCCTCCTGTATTGATCCTAGATGAATCCACAGGTGCCCTCGATCCAGTGTTGGAAGCTAAGGTACTGGATAAGCTACTGTTTTCCCGTCAAGGTAAAACTACTATTATCATCAGTCATCGCCCAAGGGTAATTTTGCGGGCTGATTGGGTAGTGTTTATGGATAAAGGTGAATTAAAGGTTCAAGGAACTCCCAGTGAGTTAGAGCAAATACCTGGCGAACATTTAGATTTTTTGACACCGTAGCTAAAAGAAATATTTAATTAAATTAATAATTAATAATTAATTTAGCAATTTTCGCATCCTTGAGGTATATTTCCTATTCCCAAAGACTAATAACTAATGTACCTCACAAGTATGATCAACACTATCGTTATTATGACTTATCGATATACTTTGGATGGTAGTTGGTTAAATAAAATAAGAACCATATATACTCGATCGCTTTCAGTTTTACCAACCAACTCCAGATTCTTTACGTTACAAAATCATACATGGTGGCTGGATTGTGATTCTGCTGGTGAATTTGAGCTGATCCAGCAACAGGTAGAAGCACTACCAGGTCGAAAATTTGTTGCTCCTCGCACGGAAACTGAGAAAGCTATCCTGGGGCTTTACTCTGTGGGGGTTAGTTTTGACTATGGTTTGAAATTAGGAACTTTCACAGGAGACTCTTAACATATATTATTTTACTTGATACTTTTTCAATTTTAGATTTTAGATTTTAGAATGTTACCATTAATAATTACCCTGTACCCTAAAACTTACCGGCTAAAACCTGAGAAATTTTCAATTTCAACCCTGAAAAGTAGGAGAAACAATTGCCATTTCTCCGGTCAAGAAAATCTCATAATAGCGTCCTTCATTAAGGAGTAAAATAAGTGTGGAATTCGGGGTGGAACTGGCATCTTGCCAGTTCAGAGTTAAAACAGGCTAGAAGCCTGTTCCACGGTTCATTAGTGAGTAATATCAAGTTCGGATAAACAGTTATAATTCCCTTCTCTCTTGCAACTTTCTTTCTTCCCTCCTGCTTCCGGTTCCCCTCCTTGGAGGGGTTAGGGGCTGACAAGGGTAGGTTTTTTACTTTCGGGTTGGGACAAGACAAGGAGGACAAGGAAGACAAGGTGACAAGGGAGTAAAACCGTACAAAATCCTGTTCGGTTCGCCAAAATTGTTGATGTTGAAAAGCCCAGTTTTTCGTAAAAAATCCTCCTTGTCTACTGCTCCCCTCCAAGGAGGGGTTGGGGGTGGGTTCCTTCCTTGTCTCATTTTCACCTAAATATTAAAAACCTACCCTTGTGAGGGGGTTAGGGGTGGGTTATGCCTTCTTGCCACCGAAGTGTAAGTATTCAACCGAACTTGATATAAGTTGACACCAATGGCAGACGTGCACTCTCACTCCTACAGATCACTATGAGCTTGAGTGATTAATCTACGAGCAACCGTTTGAATACCAGTATGCTCAAAATAATTGGTGCTTGAATCCAAAAAAGCTGCCAAATAATCCAATTTGTCATCAGCAATCTCTATAAAAACCCCTAGATTTTGAGAAAGGGAGCTAGGGTTTAAACCTACAGATTGGGCTAAGTTAGCCATCCAATCTCCAATAGCATCAAAACTTTCATTGATAAAGCTGGTGGCATCAGTATCAGGAAGAAATTGACTAACTGCTCCAAAAGCCGGACTTCCAGTAACATCCTCATCCGCAAGCTCTTCCCTTATTTTGGAAACAAAGTCTGCACCAAGGGGAAGTACTCCATCTAGGGCAATTAAGCCTGCCATACGCATTAATGCTTCATTCTGATAGTTCTCCTTGAGGGAACTTACCAACTCACTAGGATTGAGGGTCAAACCATTGAGCTTGCTATAAGCGATTAATTCCCCCACCAGTTTGATTTTTAAGTCAACGCTTTGAAGGGAGTCTGCTTTGGGAGTTAGTTTATCTAAGAAAGGGATAAAACTGAAGGTATCACCAATTTTGTCGGCTAAAGCTGCTGCGGCGACAGCTTTGTCTGCACCATCTAGGGTGCGATAAAGCCAGATAGCTGTTTGGTATCCCTGACTCTTGTCATCGTACAAAGCAATAGCACGTTCACGAATGTTCTCAATCGTTGCTGAGTCAGTCTCCCCTGTAATCGCACTGATGGTGTTGTCGAAGCCTACTAAGTTTTCCCACTGACCAGGTACAATAAAATCAAGGGCTTTGAGAACCTTGACGGTGAGGTTGTCGGTAGGCAGGTTATCAACCAATTCAACAATTGAGCCACTCATGATCTAAGCTTCTTGTACTAGAATTTACAGTTATGTTCAAGATTACCAGAGCTTGTAGGGATTGATTGAGCGAATAAGTCTGGATTCTATCTCTCAAAAGCGGTAAAATCTCCCCCCAGTGCTTCGACAATGGTGCGAGTATTGGCTGCCAGCATCTTGACATAGGTGTCGCCATCACTACCCGCTGCGCCAATTGAATCAGAATAAAGTTCTTCTGGTGCTAACTTTACTCCAGCTTCTTGGGCTACAGTTTTGATCAGATCAGGATTAATGGTGGTTTCAGCAAAAATCGCTGGAACTTTAGTCGCTTTAATCCCATCAGCTAAACTTTTAATTGTCCGAGCACTAGGTTGTTCTTCGGTACTCATACCAATTAGAGTACCTGTAACTTGTAATCCGTAAGCACTAGCATAGTATTGAAAGGCATCGTGGGTAGTAACCAGCTGGCGCTGCTGAATGGGGATAGTTTGAATCTGTTGAGAAATCCAGCTATCCAGCTGCTGCAATTCCTCGGTAAGTCGTGCCGCATTTTGGTTAAATTCTTCCTCGTCTTCCGGAGAGAGGGCAATCAACTGGTCACGAATACTATTGACCATCTTAATCCCATTTTCTGCATCACCCCAAACATGAGGGTCTGGCTGTTTTGTCCCTTGGTAGTCGAAATCTAAGGGGGTCACAACTTCCCCAACGGCAAACTTATTGGCATTGACCCCAGCAGCATTCATCTGTTTAATCAACCCTGGCTCCAGATTGTAACCGTTGTAGAGAATCAAATCTGCTGCTTCCAATGCCTGACTATCTGCGGGCACTGGTTCATAAACATGGGGATCGGCTCCTGGTTGTAGAATGCCTGTTAGCTCAATCTCGTCTCCTCCTACTTGTTCTGTCAAGTCTTGAATAATTGTGCTCGTGGCAACGACATTAGGTCTATCATCATTATCACTATTTTGGTTGGTGCTGTTGACCTCGCAACCGCTTAGCCAAAATCCCAGGAAGACAGCAGCGGCTAGTTGTAGGTAGATGCGGAGAGATGGATTTCTATTCATGGTGGTGAAATTTTTTCATTGAGACTTACTTATGCTTTTTCATATTCTTCTCATTTTTTAGGTTATAGTATTTTAATCAGAAAAATTGGGGAAATAAACCCCATCCTTAAGCCTCGAATGAAAACTTTCACTTTCCGTACTGCCAGGGCAATCCCCAGACAAGCTGAAGAAATCCATAACAATACCGCTTCTGTTGGCATATTGAGCATTCAGCAACTGGGGGTACAGTACCGTTTGGTAGAAGCTTTGAGGAATATTAACTGCCAGATCAAACCTGGACGACTGACAGGAATCATTGGACCGAATGGTGCTGGCAAAAGTACTCTGATGAAAGCCATGCTGGGATTAATTCCCACTACTACCGGCAGAGTATGGTATCAGGGAAAGCCTTTGATGGAGCAATTAACCAAGGTAGCTTATGTACCCCAGCGCTCACAAATTGATTGGACTTACCCTGCTATAGTCTGGGATGTGGTGTTGATGGGTAGAGTGCGAAAAACTGGCTGGTTTCGTCGTTTTTCCACAGTATCCCAACATCGAGCAGCAGAAGCTTTAGACCGGGTAGGGATGAGGGATTTTAGTGAGCGCCCTATCGGACAGTTATCGGGAGGGCAACAGCAGCGAGTTTTTCTGGCTAAAGCCCTAGCTGAAGAAGCGGAAATTTTCTTGTTTGATGAACCGTTGGCTGGGATTGATAAAAAAACCGAAGCAGTAATTTTTGATATTCTTCATGAACTAGCTGAAGCTGGCAAAATTGTACTAGTAGTTCACCATGATTTGGGAGTCGCGATCGCTAATTTTGATGACTTGATTTTGCTGAATCGGGAGTTAATTATTTATGGTTCCCGGCAATTGGTAATGAGTACAGACAATTTGCAACAAGCTTATGGGGAATTAAGAATTAAGAATTAAGAATTAAGAATTAAGAATTGATAATTGGGAAATCCCTACCACCTACCACCTACCACCTAACACCTAACACCTACCACCCAAATGAGATATGTGGGATATATTAATTGAACCTTTGCAATCTGGCTTTATGCAGCGAGCGATAGTTACTGCTGTTTTAGTCGGTATTGTCTGTGCCTCGGTGGGTAGCTATTTGATGGTGCAGCGGTTGGCGTTACTGGGAGATGCGATTAGTCACTCGGTATTGCCGGGACTCGCGATCGCGTTTATTATTGGTGCAGATCTGTTTTTAGGGGCATTTATTGCCGGTATTTTCAGTACAGTGGTGATTACTTGGATTAGGACGCGATCGCCAATCAAGGAAGATGCAGCAATGGGTATTGTTTTTTCTGCTTTCTTTGCCCTTGGTATTACTTTAATTACTATCGTCCAAAAAGACAATAAAATTGACCTCAATCACTTTCTCTTTGGCAATATTTTGAGTGTTAGTCAAGAAGATGTAAGGAATACAGCCATTATTACCGGGATTGTCTTGGCAATAGTTGTGCTGCTTTACAAGGAATTGATGTATTACACTTTTGATCCCCTAGGAGCTAAAGCGGCTGGTTTGCCTACCAATCTGCTGGACTTTGGTTTAATGATTTTGATTGCTCTAACTATAGTGGCCAGTCTCCAGGCAGTGGGAGTGATCTTAGTTCTAGCAATGTTGATTATTCCCGGAGCAACGGCTTATTTATTAGTGAAGCGACTGCATCAGATGATGATTTTGGGTTCAGTAATTGGAGTAGTGGCTAGTGTCAGCGGTATGTATCTCAGCTACTTTTTCAATTTACCTTCTGGTCCGGCGATTGTTTTAGTAGCTTTCGGGTTGTTTATGCTAGCGTTTTTGTTTAGCCCTACTCAAGGTGTATTGACTCATCCTGCTTCTAAATCCAGTTAGGGCTTGCTGAATAAGTAACGGGAAACACGAGGCAAGGGGGATGGCAGCCCCTTGTCCTAATCCCCTTGGCGGTGGCTATAATCAAAAAAATTCACCACCGTTACAATAATGAAAATTACTCCGGAAATTAAACATACTTCCGGAAATAAAAACATCTCCGGAAATTGAGAGGGAAGTTATGTACACCTATATAACAATCCCAACCTATTTATGTCGCGCTTAAAGAGTATGATTTTGGGGTTTAGCGCTTCTATTCCCAGCGCTATCCTGTTTGCTAACCTTTATCCCAACAATGGACTTGCTGCTGTACCAGCAAGGGAACCAGAAATCGGTGAGGCGATGGAAGCTGCTATCCCAAGGGAAATAACTGCTCCACAATCAAACTCTATTTCTATACTCGAAGAGGATTCAGAAAAACTAGCACAACAAACTGACCCCAACCGGGAGCGTTTTCTACAACCGCCTCCGGTACTTGAACCTTTACCCGCTGAATCAACGGAAAATGAGCCTGTTATCAGTCCTCCTACCCAAGAATCTCCTAGCAATTCTTCGGATATTGAACCATCGGAAGTGACATTTTTTATTCGTAAAATAGAGGTAATTGGTTCTACAGTTTTTTCTCCAGAGCAGTTTATACCTTTTACTGAACCTTTCGAGGAACGCTCTGCTACCCTTACTGAACTTCAAAGCGTCACCGATGCCATTGACCAACTTTATTTGGATGCTGGTTATATTACCTCTAATGCTGTCCTAGCAGATCAAGAAATTATCGATGGTGTGGTCAAGATTCAGATAATTGAAGGTAGCTTGAGTGAGATTCAGGTGGAAGGGACTCAAAGACTCAATCCTAGTTATATTAAAGACCGTATTGGCTTAGGAGTAACGACACCACTGCGAGTTGATAGGATTGAAGATCAACTGCGTTTACTCAGAGCTAACCCCTTATTAGAAAATGTAGAATCAAGTCTACGCTCTGGTGACCAACTAGGTGAAAGTATTTTGATTGTGCGAGTTAAGGAAGCTAAGGCTTTTTCTGGTAATGTGAGTATAGATAACTATTCTCCCCCCAGTGTAGGTTCCGAGCGCTTGGGAGTTTCCCTAGGCTACCTCAACTTAACTGGTACTGGAGATGACCTTGCTGCTTCCTATTATCGTTCCACCACCGGCGGGTCGAATATTTGGGACTTGAGCTATCGGATTCCCCTTAATCCGATGAACGGAACCCTACAACTGCGTACTGTCATCGACCGCAACAAGATCACAGACCCCCAATTCGCTGAGTTGGGTATTACAGGGGAATCGGAACTCTATGAATTGAGCTTTCGCCAACCTTTGATTCGTACTCCCCTAGAAGAATTGGCTCTTTCAGTAGGATTTAGCTACAAGGAAGGTCAAACTTTTATCTTTGATAATATTCCTCAGCCTTTTAGTATTGGTGCTGAAGCAGATGGGGTAACTCGCACCAGTGTGTTTCGCTTTGGACAAGATTATCTCAGACGGGATTCCCAGGGAGCTTGGTCTGCGCGATCGCAATTTAGCATTGGTACTGGCTTGTTTGATGCTACAACTAATCCATCACCGATTCCTGATGGTAACTTTGTCAGCTGGCTGGGTCAAGTACAACGGGTACAACGTCTTGATCAGAATAACCTGTTGCTAATGAGTTTGGATGTGCAACTTACTCCTGATAGTCTCTTACCATCGGAACAGTTTGTCATTGGAGGTGGACAATCCCTTAGAGGCTATCGCCAAAATGCTCGTTCCGGGGATAATGGATTTCGTGTTTCCGTTGAAGACCGCATCACTCTACAACGGGATGAAGGAGGAATTCCCATTGTCCAACTAGTACCATTTATAGATCTCGGACAAGTTTGGCATGACTCGGATAATCCTGATCCACTACCAAGGCAAACTTTCCTTGTTAGCGCAGGTTTGGGATTATTGTGGGAGCCAACACCAGGTTTGAATATCAGCCTCGGTTATGGCTATCCCTTGATTAATTTAGATGACCGTGGCACTAATGCTCAGGATGAGGGCTTTTTCTTTGGTGTTAATTTTAAGGCATTTTAGGGGAGCGCGACACACCTAAAAATGTGTAATAAATTTTAGATTTTAGATTTTTGGTAGTGCGATCGCGTAGCGTGCACACTACATCTATTCCACCATTTTAGCTGTGTCACGCCACAACGATAGGTAAATTTTTTCGGAACTGGTCTCCCCCTAACCCTTGCTACTTCAAGTTTCACTCTTGGTTAGGCGTAGATTCTTCTTCCTCTTTTTCCTCTGACTCCTCCTCTTGATCTGATATCGGTACTAGGGCTACAGCTGCAATCGCATCATCTTCATCTAACCGCTGTACTCTCACTCCTGTTGCCATACGAGACTGGGGTGAAATGGCATCGACTATCTGACGAATAATAATCCCTCGACTGGTTACCATCATCAGTTCATCTCCCTGATTGACCACCCGCAGCGCTGCTAACTGATCCTTTGGTAAACGGAACTTAGTGGCGAGTAATCCCATACCTGCTCGATTTTGCAACCGGAATTGAGATACTGGCACTCGCTTACCGTAACCCCCCATGGTCACTACTAGTATCCAGGGTTCTTCACTAGTTGTGGCCACAACTTCTTCCCCTGGCAATTCTTGTGAATCATCTTCAGCACTAGCAGCTGCTAGGTTAGCAACCACTTGACTCGACAGAATATCCATACTGATCAACTCATCATGCTCCCGCAATTTCATTGCTTTGACTCCTCTAGTTGCTCTTCCTAGAGGACGCAGTTGCTCTTGATCTGCTTTGAAATGAATTGCCATCCCCTGACGGGAACCAATAATCACACTATCTTCTGCCTTGGCGCGGCGCACCCACCGTAATTGATCTCCCTCTGCTAAGGAAATAGCGATTAAGCCATTGGTTCTGATATTGCTGAAGGCATCCAGAGCAGTTTTCTTGATGTAACCTTTACAAGTCAACATCACTAGATATTCATTATCAGTGAACTCAGATACCTGTACTATTGAAGTAATTTTTTCCTCATGGGGAATCGGCAACATCTGCACAATCGGCACTCCTCTGGCAGTGCGGGATGATGCTGGTATTTGGTAGGCTCGTAGGCAATAAACTACACCGCGATCGCTAAAGAATAAGACGCTATCATGGTCGCAGCAAGTGAAGAAATGCTCAACCCCATCATCATCCTTCATCCTAGCTGCTGCTTTACCACGGGTTGCCCTGGCTTGAGCACTAAACTCACTGACTTGCATCCGCTTAATATAGCCCTGTTCCGTCAGTAAAATTACTACTTTCTCATTGGCAATCAGGTCAATATCCCCGATATCCCCTTCCACCGGTAGAATTTCCGTGCGTCTGGGGCTAGCATGGGTAGCTTTGAGCTGAGCCACCTCTGTTTCGATAATTTCTAAAACACGACTTCTGCGAGCCAGAATATCCTTTAGGTCAGCTATTCTAGCTTGTAACTCCTCGTGTTCTGCTTGAATTTTCTCTGCTTCTAGAGCCGTCAGCCGTCGTAGTTGCATTTGTAAGATAGCATCAGCTTGAGCAGAAGAGAGTCCAAATTGCTCAATTAACTGCTCCCTGGCAATAGCAGAGTCGGCGGCTCCACGAATCAAGGCAATCACCGCATCCAAGTTATCCAGAGCAATTAAGAGACCCACTAATAGGTGATCTCGTTCCTCTGCTTTGCGTAGTTGATATCTTGTTCTTCTCGCGATCGTTTCGATGCGGAAATCCAAGAAGACTTGCAGGAACTGCTTGAGGGTAATCAGCTGTGGATCATTACCCACCAAGGCCAGCATATTCGCCCCAAAATTGGTCTGTAGGGGTGTTTGCTTGTAGAGATTATTCAAGACTACCCGGGCGTAGGCATCTCGCTTGAGTTCAATGACTACTCGCATCCCATCGCGATCGCTTTCATCCCGAATATCGCTAATCCCTTCTAATCGCTTTTCATTGACCATTTCCGCAATTCTTTCAATCAATGCCGCCTTATTGGTTTGGTAAGGCAGTTGAGTGATAATAATTGCATCTTTATCGGGACGTCCTCGCTGTTCTATGGTCTCAATTTCTGCCATACCCCGCATCGTTATCGAACCGCGACCGGTGGTGTAGGCTTCTTTAATCCCCGATGTGCCGAGGATCTGGCTGCCAGTGGGAAAGTCTGGACCAGGGATATACTGCATCAACTCTAGATCAGTAATCTCCGGATTATGGATGAGAGCGACCAAACCATCAATCAATTCTCCCAAATTGTGAGGTGGGATATTGGTTGCCATCCCCACAGCAATTCCTGATGAGCCATTAAGCAGCAACTGAGGAATCCGCGCCGGTAAAACCGTTGGTTCTTGCTGGGAACCGTCAAAGTTATCAATAAAGTCTACAGTTTCTGACTCAATATCCCGCAGTAAGGCATCTGTAGCTATAGCTTGCAAGCGACATTCTGTGTAGCGCATCGCCGCTGGTGGATCATTGTCTACCGACCCAAAATTACCGTGGCCATTGATCAGGGGTAAGCGCATGGAAAAATCTTGAGCCATGCGTACCAAAGCATCGTATACCGCTGTATCTCCGTGGGGGTGATATTTACCCAACACTTCTCCCACGACACGGGCACATTTCCGGAACGGGCGGTCTGGTGTCAGACCCAACTCATGCATAGCGAACAGAATTCGCCGGTGTACTGGCTTGAGTCCGTCCCTAGCATCCGGTAGTGCCCGACCTACAATAACGCTCATCGCGTATTCCAGGTAAGACCGGGACATTTCATTCCGCAGATTTGTTGGGACAATCCGTTCCTGGGGTGTACTCATTTTAGAACGAAAAACTCCATTAAAATCATGATTTTGGCAACTATAAGGGTTAAAATCGCAAAAAATGCAGTTTTTTGCGCTAATACTTGCCAAATATTTACACTTTACTTTAAAATTATAGCACAAATACTATGCTTTCAGCTGTGCAGCAGGAAGCAGTTAATGCTCAACAGTGGTAGGATTGGCACAAAGCAGCCTTCTCGGAGAGTTCTAATGAAAACAGTTATTGCTTTGATCACCGTTGGTGTTCTGATTCTTCTACTAGCCCCTGGCTTATTTGCTTCAGATCAAGTAATTGCCATAATTGCTCTGAGTGTATTATTTGTGCTGGTAATGCCTAAGATACTTAGTTAGAGTGTGGGGTTTAGGAAAATTACTCATGACCAATCCTGAGCCACGAGATAAAATTGTCAGCTAAGACGCATTTAAATGACTTGCTCGAGATCTCCGCGTCCAGTCCGTCGGTATTAATCCACCATTTAAATGCTAAACAGCTTATGTTGCCGATTATTTACTCTGATGAGTTTCTCGAACACGACAATGGTCGGTTTCACCCAGAAAGACCAGAAAGACTGACGGCAATTGTAGAAGCGATACAAGCTGCACCTTGGGCTAGTCAAATCCAATGGCAGCTCCCAACAACTGTGGAAACTCGCTCTGTAATGCCCCTACTGCAACAAATTCATGCTCCAGACTATATCAAGCTAGTTGAGCAAATTGCTAGGGGTGGTGGTGGTTTGCTCGACGCTGATACCTCCATTTCTCCCCGCAGTTATGATATTGCTTTGCTGGCGATAAATGCCTGGATAGATGGGGTTGAACAAGTCCTAGCTCAGAATAACCCAGCCTTTGTTTTGGCTCGTCCCCCTGGACATCATGCTGAGGGTAAACTTGGCATGGGGTTTTGTTTATTTTCTAATGCCGCGATCGCAGCTTATTATGCTTTAGAGCAACCAGGGGTAGAACGAGTTGCCATTTTGGATTGGGATGTCCATCATGGTAACGGCACACAGAACATTGTTGAAAGTAACCCCCAGATTGCCTACTGTTCCCTACATCAATTTCCCTGTTATCCCGGCACTGGTAAAGCTAGTGAGCGAGGTTTTCACCACAATGTCCTCAATTTGCCTATGACACCAGGCAGCACATTGGTTGATTATCAGCCAATATTTGAGCAAAAAGTCATGCCATTTTTAACCAATTTTCAGCCAGATTTATTAATCATCAGTGCTGGATACGATGCCAATGAAGCTGACCCCTTAGCTGGGATTTCTCTACAACCACAAGATTATGCCATCTTCACCAACTACTGCCTCCAACTGACTCGTAGAATTATGTTTGGCTTAGAAGGCGGTTATCACCTCACTGCTTTGGCTCAATCAGTTGTGGCAACGATTGAAAGCTGCATGGAGAATTGAGAATTGAGAATTGAGAATTGAGAATTGAGAATTGAGAATTGGGAATTGGGAATTAAATTTTACATATTGTAGGGGCGGGTTTAGGGACAATTTAGGCCATTTTACCCAAAAATTCCGACAAAACCCGCCCAACGCCATCTCTTACCAATGACCAAGGACAAATGACGATCTTTTTGTTCTCCATTTGGTGAGTTTTGTATAAATTTATACAAGATTCTGTAAAGATCCTGTGAAGATAGGGTTTTATGAATATCTGTTCTTTACAAAGAAATAATAATTAAAAATAGCCGCCGGTTTCTGCTATTTTTTCATGACAGATCAAGCCCTAAGCCACAGACCAATCACTCAACCTACAGACATCTTGAATCAATTGCAGAGTGGTCAATTGCTTCGAGTGTATGGTAGGCGTGGCAATGCGCTAATCATTGTTCATCGTCACCACGCAGAATTAGCAGGACCTGGTGCTGCTGTCGGTAGTGTTTTTGACTTCGACTGTTGTAGAGTGATTCCTATTGGCAGAGTATCGATAATTTATCCCGAATCTTCCGCCAAGCGCCAGCAAGCTTGTGCAATGAGGCAACGATGGATTCGTTTCACTCAAAAAGCAATGGAGACTTATGTACCCTTGGAACGTGCGCAAAGACTCTTGATTTTACTCCACAAATACTTCGCTCCTGAATTGATTGACTCCCTATCGGATGAAGTATTGGCTCAGTTGGTAGGAGTTTTGCCCCGCACGATTGAGATGGTACGTTGTGTAAAAAGGCAGGAGGCAGAACCCACCCCTAACCCCTCCCAGAAACCCACCCCTAACCCCTCCTTGGAGGGGAATTGGAGGCAGAACCCACCCCTAACCCCTCCTTGGAAGGGAACGGTCGAAAGTCCCGACGAAAAAAATTTCACGACAATAAATGAAAATCAATCTCTGGTACATCCGGTGCGTTTCCCGTGTCCCCACATCGAGAAACAATTGTGGAACTGGCAGGATGCCAGTTAGCAAATATGAGTGTTGGTTGTAATTATCATGATTTTTTTGCTATTATTATTTAATAATAGGATAAGTGTGCGCCTGTAATATATAAATTACTATTTGATATCTTTTAAGCAATTCTAAGCCGTTCAGCATTTAAACTGTGATATCGATTTTGACAAAAAGATTGTGGATAATCGGCCATAGGATTTAGGTAATCCCAATTTAAATGCGTCTTAGCTTAAATTCTCCATTCTCCATTCTCCATTCTCCATTCCCTATGACCTACACACCTGTAAAACTTACTTTTGAACAATACCTCGAATATTAAGCTTAAAATTGTGGATAAATTTTCTGCTCATGGGAATTGAAAATTGATTATGTGGAACAGGCTTCTAGCCTGTGGCAGTTTCGCCAGGTGTTACACTTTACCTAGGGTATCCAGAAAATCAAGAGTATCCATATGGTTATTCAAACGGAAACAAGATACTATACGCCTGAAGAGTACTTGACATTAGAAGAGAAGGCGGTAGACAAGCATGAATATCGAGATGGAGAAATTATCCTGATGTCAGGAGGGACGACCAATCACAATCAAATTGCCCTTAATTTATGTCGCAAATTTCCTTTGGCAATTGACGAGCAAGATTATTATACCTATATCAATGATGTTCGCTTGTGGATAGCGAAATATCGCTTCTATACCTATCCTGACGTGATGGTCATTAAAGGAAAACCAATTTATGAAGGAACGGGAAAGACAACTGTAACCAATCCTTCCGTCATTGTGGAAGTCCTTTCTAAATCAACAAGGGATTACGATTGGACAGATAAGTTCAAATATTATCGTTCTATACCTGAATTTCAGGAATACATCTTGATCGATAAGTATCGATTTTATGTAGCTCAATATTCTAAGCGAGAGGATAAACAATGGCTTTTCAATGATTATGAAGGAGAAGAGGCAATTTTGAAATTGGCTTCAGGTGATTTTGAAATTTCGTTTCAAGATTTGTATGAAAGAGTAGATTTTGATTTAAATGAAGAGTAATATCATGTCCGGTTGAATACTTACACTTCGGTGGTAATAAGGCAGAAGGCAGAAGGCAGGAGGCAGAAGGCAGGAGGCAGGAGGGAAGAAAGAAGGTTGCAAGGTATCCGGGAATTATAACTGTTTATCCGAACTTGATATAATCCTCAAATCGAAGACAATTTTGCGATCGCTTAGACTTATACTAAATCCAGTTACTATCTTCAGAACACTAGCCAGCAACCTGCCAATCGCGCTCCATTACGAAATCACAGAACCAGTTCACCGCTTCTAGCCCTTGTTTACTGCGCCACTGCAAACCAATAGTACGGCTTAAACTCAGGTCAGTCATCGGCACATAGGTGACATTTGCCAAATCACTCCAAATGGGCATAATACTCATACCCATTCCTGCTTGAATTAGTGAGATTACCCACTCTTCATTGTTGGAGGAATAGACAATTTTGGGTTTGACGCCAGCGGATTCAAACATTTTGGGGCAAGTTCGCCAAAATTCGCAGTTGATCCGCTCAATGTAAGGTTGTCCATCTAAATCTGCTAAACAAACGCTACTAGCTTTAGCCAAGGCATGATTTTGGGGAACAGCTAAGGTTAGAGCCTGGTGAAATAAAAACTGAGACTTTCGAGGATCATCTTGTTCTCTTAGCCAGGTGATGGTTAAGTCAACCTCTCCTTGCTCCAACCAGTCTTGAAGATCTTGGAGATAACCGTTGCAAATTTCAATCACGACTTTCGGATATTGCTGATGAAACGCACCAATAATCTTCGCCATACTGTTAGCCCGAAGGGTGTGGAGAGTGGCAATTCTTAGGGTAGGTTGAGCTTTCAACTTTTCCAAGTCTTGGCGAATGGATTGGTACTCGGCTAGGATAGCTTGGGCTTTTTCTTGAAATAGGCGACCCGCAGAGGTGAGTAAAATGCGCCTTCCTCCCCGTTCAAACAGCATTACATCCAATTCTTGCTCCAGTTTTTTGATGCCTGCCGAAAGGGATGGTTGGGATACATATAATTGCTCAGCTGCTTTAGTAAAGCTGCCGAATTCTGCAATTGTCAGGAAGTAGCGAATCTGGTAGAGATCCATAACTATAGATATTGTTTATTAATTTCATTCAGAAAAACAGCTTGCTCAAACCTTAAGGCTACCTGATTATGGTCAAAAGTAGCTTCTTCCGAAGTTGCCTGTCGCCTGTCGCCTACTTTCAAGTCAGAAGACACCAACCCACCCCTAACCCTTCTAAGGAAAGGAACAGAAGCCTCCAAGGAAAGAAAGCTTGTGTAGTCAGCTTTGCAGTATCCAGGTCGTATTAACGTTTAGAAACAATCTATAATGCCAGGACTAGGTTTCGTGTTAGCAGTCGGTTTAGCATTAATTCATGCTTTTGTCTCCAAGCTGAATGTCTTTGCCTTTATCCCGGAGCATCGATGGCTTTCATTTGCAGGTGGTGTCTCGATTGGGTATGTCTTTTTGGAGGTTTTACCAGAGTTAAGCCATGCTCAAAAGGAACTGGAACATTCTGCCATGTTCCTAGTGGCTTACCTAGAAAACCATGTTTATCTCCTCGCCCTCTTAGGACTGATCATATTTTATGGTCTAGACATTTGGGTGCTAACTTCTCGGAGAAAAAATCTCATAGCCAATCTTACCGCTAGTCAAGGTTCCGCTGTGTTTTGGATTCATATTACGGCCTTTGCTCTGCTGAATGGGATTGTTGGCTATCTACTCCAAGACTTGGGAGGGCATTCTCTACTTCAATGCATTTTATTCTTTGTAGCGGTTGCTCTGCACCTTTTCATTATGGATCAAGGTCTGCGAGAACATCATAAAACCCTATATGACAAAAAGGGTCGCTGGATCTTAACAGCCGCAATTATAGTAGGAGCGATCGCAGGTCAAGTATTTCACCTCAAGGAAGCTGCCATTTCGATTATTTGGTCATTTTTGGCAGGAAGCCTTATCCTCAATATTTTAAAGCGGGAATTACCGGATGAGCAGAAGAGTTGCTTCTGGTCTTTTGTCGGAGGAACTTTGCTTTACACTGGACTGTTGCTATCGATATGAGTGCTGAGAGAAGGCAGAAGGCAGGAGGCAGGAGGCAGAAGGCAGGAGGCAGGAGACAGGAGGCAGGAGGCAGGAGGCAGGAGGCAGGAGGAAAATAACTACCTAGGGTCTACTGAATAAGTCAGACAAGGGGGACAAGGGGGACAAGGAAGACAAGGAAGACAAGGGAGAAGAAGAAAGTGTAAGGATTCAGGTATGTGTCTAGCTGACCAATCAGCCTGGGTGTACTCGCCGTAAAAAAACGTAGCAAAGGGAATTAGCGGTTGAGCGGCGAGTGCGCCCAGGCTCTTTTCCCCTGTATAGGGCTT
>JAAHFP010000005.1 GCA_010672925.1 Symploca sp. SIO1C2
TAGGCTGTCCTCATGAAAAAATCACCTCTTTTTTATATTATAAAAGCAATATGATGACTATCAGGATAAATCTTGGATCGGCTGTCCGCCATTCATCCCACGCTCACCCTACGGGTTGAGACGTGGGATGAATGGCGGTTGACGCTAACGGTATTGGAGCTATTTTCAGCCGGGTAACAGGAGCTAACCCTTCTCATCTATTTGGTACTTTGGGGGTTTTGGGTGAGGCTAATCTGTTTTTGCTTAATCCCAATGGTATTCTTTTTGGCCCTAATGCCCAACTGGATATGCGGGGTTCCTTTGTTGCCTCTACTGCTAACAGCTTGGTGTTTTCCAATGGCAGTCAGTATAGCGCCACAACTCCCAATGCACCACCTATATTAACAGTTAATGTCTCACCACCGGTGGGTTTGTACTTTGAAGGAGAGGAACCGGGAGCAGTTGTTAATACTGGTAATTTAGCTGTGGAATCTGGGGAAAACTTAACCCTAGTAGGAGGAACGGTAGTTAGTACAGGTAAACTAGCGGCTCCTGGGGGTGAAGTATCCCTATTGGCGATACCAGAGGAAATGGCAGCGGGTGGTAAGCCTCTGGTAGAAGTCACCGAGGCGGGACAATTATTGAATTTGTCTGCAACTTCTCTCCCTTCATCCCCGGTATCTGCTCCTCCCACCTTATCTGAGTTACTAACCTGTGCAGGCAATCTTGCTGATTTGACGGTTACTGATAATGGGGAGGTCAAGCTAACGGCAATTGATACTAGCATACCAACAGAAGCTGGAGTTGCCATCGCTTCGGGTAATATCGATGTTTCTGGAGAGACTGCTGGTAAGGTCCAAGTCTTGGGAGAGAAAGTTGGCTTATTCGATGCTGAGATTAATGCTTCGGGAACTAATGGTGGTGGTACGGTATTAATTGGTGGGGATTATCAAGGAATTGGTTCTATATTAAATGCCGATCGCACATTTATTAGTAGGGATTCGGTAATTAAGGTTGATGCGATTGAAAATGGAGATGGGGGTCGAGCGATCGCTTGGGCAAATGGAACTACTGGGTTTTATGGTAGGATTAGCGCCCGTGGGGGTAGTAATAGTGGTAATGGTGGGTTTAGTGAGGTTTCCGGTAAGGAGAATTTGATTTTCCGAGGCGAGGTTGATACTAGTGCTCCTTTGGGGAATTTTGGTACATTGCTCCTTGATCCGAAAGATATCATCATTGTAAATAGTCCTGCTGCACCAGATGATGGTCAACTGCCTACAATTGGTTTTGGAGATAACCCAGGAGCAACTTATACAATTTCTAATACTGCACTTCAAGGTCAGAAAGGGAATGTTGTTTTAGAAGCGACTAACGATATCAGGGTTAATACTGGTGTATCTTTAAACTTTGCTAATGGTAATGGTGATATCACTTTTACCGCAGACGCTGATATGGATGGTATTGGGGATTTTGTGATGAATCCATTAGATACCATTGAAACGAGTGGACGAGATATAAGTATTACAGCAGCGAGTATAACGGCTGGAATTATAGACACCAATGGGGGAAATATTCGCCTTACTAGCACGGTTGGCGACATCATCACAGACGATGTTGAATCAGAGGGCATATTCGCAGGTGGTCAGATTACTCTTGTTGCTGGAGGCAATATCAATACAGGACAGTTAGATAGCAGTAACTTTTTTGGTGATGGTGGTTTGATTAGCCTAGAGGCTAAAGGTGGCGACATCCGCGTAAGAGACTCCATTAAATCTGATAGTTTTTTTGGTGATGGTGGTGTGATTGACCTAGAGGCTAACGGCAACATCCGCGTAAGTAATAAAATTGAATCTGAGAGTATGTTTGGTGATGGCGGTAATATTACATTTACTAGTCACAATGGCACAATTGACACTACCGCTAGTAATATCAATTCTACCTCTGTAAATAGGAATGGAGGAAATATCACAATTGATGCCAACAGTGGCATTACTACAGGAAATATTGAATCTTTCAGTGTTAATGGTGGTAATGCTGGCGAGATTATACTAAAAAGTGATAATGGTGCAATTGACACTACCGCAGGTATGGTCAACTCTGGATCTGTTACTGGTAATGGAGCAAAGACGACTATTTCCGCTGAGGGAGACATTACTACAGCAAATATTGCCTCTGCTAGTCAAGAAGGTAATAGTGGTGAAATTTTATTAGAGAGTCATAGTGGTGACATTGATACCACTGCAGGTACTCTCAACTCTGGCACTGTAACTGGTAATGGAGCAAAGATCATTGTTTCTGCTGAGGGGGATATTACCACAGCATATATTTTCTCTAACGGTCCACAGAATGATAGCGGTGAAATTTCAATTACTAGTAATAACGGTAAAATTGACACCACAGCAGGAATTTTAGTCTCTGCATCTGATGATGGTGATGCCGGAAAAATTGATATTACTGCCAAAAGCGATATCATAACAGGAGATATTAACGCTTTTAGTGTTAATGGCAATGGTGCTGCGATCGCTATCAACAGTACTCAGGGTACAATCGATACGACCAGAGGTAGATTAACTTCTGCTTCTAAGTATGAGAATGCAGGAATTGTTGAGCTTACTGCCAAAAGCGATATCACAACAGGAAATATTCAGGTTTTTAGTATTGATGGTGATGGCGGTGCGATCGCTCTGACTAGTGAGCAAGGTAAGATCGATACAACCCCAGGTACTTTAACCTCTACCTCTGATGGTAATGCAGGAGAAATTGATATTACTACCAGCGGCGATATTATGACAGGAGATATTCAGGCTGTTAGTAATCGTGGTAATGGCGGTGCGATCGCTATCAACAGTAATCAAGGTAAAATAGATACAACCTCAGGAACTTTAACCTCGGCTTCTGATAACGGTGATGCAGGAATTATTGATATTACTGGCAACAGCGATATCACGACAGGAGATATTCAGGCGGTTAGTAATCGTGGCGATGGTGGCGCGATCGCTCTAATTAGTAATCAAGGTACAATCGATACAACCTCAGGAACTTTAACCTCGGCTTCTGATAGCGGTGATGCAGGAATTATTGATATTACTACCAGCGGCGATATCATGACAGGAGATATTCAGGCGGTTAGTAATCGTGGCGATGGTGGCGCGATCGCTCTAATTAGTAATCAAGGTACAATCGATACAACCCCAGGTACTATAACCTCTGCTTCTGATAGTGGTAATGCGGGAATTGTTGATATTACTGGCAAAAGCGATATCACGACAGGAGATATTCAAGCTGTTAGTAATCGTGGCAATGGCGGCGCGATCGCTCTAATTAGTAATCAAGGTACAATCGATACAACCCCAGGTACTATAACCTCTGCCTCTAATAGTGGTGATGCAGGAGAAATTGAGATTAATGGCAACAGCGATATCACAACAGGAAATATTCAGGCTGTTAGTAATCGTGGCGATGGTGGTGCGATCGCTCTAGTTAGCAATCAAGGTACAATCGATACAACCCCAGGTACTATAACCTCTGCCTCTAATAGTGGTGATGCAGGAAAAATTGAGCTTATTGCCAATCGCGATATCACCATCAAAGATATTCTGGCTGTCAGTAACAGCGGCAATGGTAGTGAAATTACACTTACTAGCTTCAATGGTGCAATTGAGACTACAGGAGGAATTGTCAACTCTGGCTCTTTATTGCAAAACGGTGGCGATATTACCTTCACTGCTAACGATAATATAACCATTCCAGGCATTATTAACTCCAATGGTATTGTCACAGGAGGAGATATCACCATAGAAAGTAATAACGGTGGGATTAATGGTGAGGGACTAATCGTCAACTCAGGCAGGTTATCTCGAACTCAAATCAGACTTGCTACAGATAATGGTTTTAGCTTACCACCACAGATATCTAATCGTATAAGTGGTAAGGGCGGCGCGATCGCAATTTCTGGTAATGATGGCATTAATTTTACCACAGCTATTATTAACGCTAATGGAGCCTCAGGTGCTGGAGGTGCTATCAGTTTTACCAGCAGTGAGGGAGCCATCTCTCTGGAAGATACCTTTATTCTCACTAACACTTTTGTAGGTCAGGAAAAGGAGCTTACTTTTGAGGCTTCCTCTGTCTCCTTCTCCAATAGTAGTGCAATTGTCCAAACTCGCACCAATGGTGAAGTTGGAAATATCGAGGTAACTGCAACAGAGTTCGTTGACTTAAATCAAGGTAGCCTCTTGAGCCTTAATAATCGGGGAGCTAAAACCAATGGCAACCTAACTATTGATACTCCCAGGTTAACAGTTCGGGATGGCTCATTGGTATCTGCTTCTACAGAAAGCGTATCTTCCTCTGGCAGGGGGGGAACTTTGGAAGTAATCAATGCTAACTTAGTAGAAATTATTGGCACTTCAGCCGATGGCTTAATTCCTAGTGCTTTAGTTTCCATCAGCGGCAGGGTAGGCAATGCAGGAGATGTAAGAATTAGTACTAATCAACTAATTCTCCGGGATGGTGGTTCAGTATCCGGTGCCTCTGTTAATGAAGGATTAGGAGGAAATGTGTTTATCGAAGCTGACTCTGTAATCGTCACCGGCACTTCAGAGAATCAGTTATTTGGCAGTACTATCTCCGTTGATACCTTGGGTAGTGGCAAAGCCGGAAGCTTGGAAATTATAACCAACCAGCTATTAGTTCAGGATGGAGGAGTTGTATCTGCTTCAACCTTTGGTACTGGTGATGCAGGCAATATTATTATTAAGGCTAAGGAAGAAATCTCTGTCTCAGGAACTTCCTTAGATAATCAAATCAAAAGCGGCATCTATGCTCAATCCTATGATGAGGGACAGGCTGGCAGTATAGATATTCTGGTCACTGGCAATTTGATGGTTCAAAATGAGGCGAAAATCACAGTAAATAGTGAACCAACATCAGAAGATTCTGGTAACCTGATTAATAAAAGCAATGCCTTGATTGAAGCCCTAAGAAGGGTTCCTGAACAGGATATCGTTCCCCCAGATTTTGCTGTAGCTAGGGGTTCCGGTACTAGTGATGCCGGTAATATCATTATCGACGCTAACCACATTTTTTTGAACAACCAAGGACAAATTACTGCTGTTACCTCCTCTGGAGAAGGTGGCAATATCAACATTGATGTCTGGGATTTAATCCTGATGCGTCATAACAGTTTCATCTCTACCACTGCTGGCACTGCCCCTGGTGGGGGAAATGGGGGTAATATTACGATACGTGCTCCCTTTATTGTGGCAGTGCCTGATGAAGATAGCGACATTACTGCTAATGCTTTTACCGGCAATGGAGGTCGGATTACTATCTTCAGCCAAGCTATTTTTGGACTTGAGTTTCGCCCCCGTTTAACTCCCCGAAGCGATATTACTGTCAGCTCTCAATTCGGACTTGATGGTACTGTGGAATTAAATACCCTAGGCATTGATCCCAGTCTAGGATTTTTCAACTTATCAATGGAAGCAGTGGAACCAGAAGTTAAGGATATTTGCCAAGGGAATGGGGGACAGCCCAAAGTAGAATTATACGATATTGGACGAGCCGGTATAGCACCGACACCCCATGAACCATTTGATCCTGATTTTGTCGAATCCGAGTCTCCGGCATCAGAAGTTAATGCTTTGCGTCCAGTACCTTATAGGTGTGATGGATAATTGGGAATTGGGAATTGGGAATTGGGAATTGGGCGGTTTGTAGGGGCGGGTTTAGGGACAATTCTTCGCCATTTTACCTGAATATTTCAATCAAAACCCGCCCTGCACCTTTCCCCAAATAGGGATAATCTATGCCATTTTACCCGAATATACCAATCAAAACCCGCCCCTACAAAATTGACGGCATTTTATTATAAATTCTAAATTCTCTATACCGACGTTATCGAAAGGGCGGGTTTTGTTCCAAGGTTATCTTCGATGTCCATATCATATCCCTAAACCCGCCCCTACAAAATTTACGGCATTCGACCTTCGACTTTCTCCCCAGTGCATAAATGATATCCTAATTACCCAAGAATAAAGTAAGTGGCAACTTAAACATCTAAGATCTACCATGCCTCTTCGATATTCTCATACCAAATCCGGCTTACATAAAGCGATACCAAATCCAGTTGAAAAACAAAGTATTCTTTTGCCTCCTGAATCCCAGGGTTTTTCTCCCCCAGCTCCCTCAGCTTCCCCAGCTTCCCCAGCTTTTGCAAAACAGGGGTTCTTAAGCAGAATTTGGTATCATTACTCTTGGAGTCTAGTTGTTTTACTTAACAGCATCATCCCTACTCCTGTAACTGCCCAAACTCTGAATATTGCGCAAGTTACTAATAGTCCAACGGTTCCCCTACCTCCCTCTCCTTCCTTAACTCCTCTACCAACACCGAATTTACCACCTCTCCCATCCGAGGAACTACTAGAAACTCCTTCACTCCCCGAAGGATTGCCTCAGGTTGGTATTACTGATACCATAATTGTGGAAAAGTTTGAGTTCACTGGCAATACAGTATTTAGTACAAAAGAATTAGCTGAAGCCATTAAGCTTTGTCTTTCTGAAGCAGCAAGGCAAGAGGATTTAAGCTCCCCCAATAATTGTCAGCAACCATCCCAGCAAGTGCCCCTTGCCTCTATTGCTAACCAACCCCTGTCTTGGGCTCAGTTACAGCAAATTACTTATGAGGTAGCTAAGTTATATGCTCAACAGGGATACAGTACTTCTGGTGCCAGGATTCCCAGACCTCAAAAGCTACAACCAGAAGTACCAATAGTGGTTACAATTAAAGTGATTGAAGGGAAATTACAACAGGGGGGTATTGAAGTTAATTCCGTTGGTTCTGGGCGCTTACATTCCGATTATGTGCAGTCGCGTTTAGGTGTTCGTGAATCAGAACCATTAAATGTCGCTCACTTAAAGGAAGCTCTCCTAGAACTTTCCCTTGACCCCTTAATTGAAAATATCTCTGCGACTCTAGCAGCGGGTTCTAATCTGGGAGAGAACTTACTACAGGTTGAGTATGAAGAAGCCAATTCCTTCAACGCTCAATTTACCATTAATAACGGTCGCTCTCCTAGTGTGGGCACGATTCAAGGAAAAGCGGTACTGACAGAAGCGAATTTATTAGGTAATGGGGATAGTTTGAGTATCGGCTACTCCAAGTCGGAAGGCAGCAGTACCTGGAATGCTAGCTACAACTTTCCCCTTAATGCCAACTACGGTACTCTGGGTTTTAACTACGGCAAAACTGAAAGTGGTATCATCGAATCTCCCTTTGAGGATATTGATAAAGATGGTTCTAGCCCAGATATTACCTCCGCTTCCAACTACTACGAATTGACCCTAAGGCAACCAATAATCCGCAAAATTCGCGGGTTGGAGGCTCAGGAACCAGAAAATATCATCACTTTTGAAGAATTCGCTCTCGGTTTAACCGCTTCTTGGCGAGAAAGTCAGTCTTTTTTACTAGATATTCCTTTTCCCCTGGCTCCCGGTGCAGATGAAGATGGCCGTACCCGCATTTTTGCCTTAAGATTATTTCAGGATTGGAAGCAGGAAAACTCTAGAGAAGTTATCGCTTTTCGCTCTCAATTGAACTTTGGTCTTAATGCTTTTAACTCCACCTTCAATCAACCAATTCCTGGGGTTGAATTTGTTCCCGATAGCCGCTTTCTCTCCTGGCAGTGGCAAGGGCAATGGGTACGCTTCCTCGCTGAAGATACCTTATTTTTAGTTCGTAGCTATGTACAACTGACAAGTCGAGGATTAGTACCCACCGAGCAATTTTCGATGGGGGGTTTCGATACGGTAAGGGGTTACCGTCAAGACAGTCTAGTAAGCGATAACGGCATCTTTGCCTCGGCAGAATTTAAATTGCCGATCCTACGGGCTTTTGAAGGGCAAGGAGTCTTACAATTGGTTCCCTTTGTCGATTTTGCCACAGGTTGGAATACCGGGAAACGGCCTCCCAACACCAACACCCTAGCAGCAGTTGGCATGGGATTACAGTTGCGACTAGGGAACGATTTTTCTGCCCGCTTTGATTGGGGACTCCCTTTAATATCAGTGGACTCTACTAGTGAGAACGAAACATGGCAAGAAAACGGTCTCTATTTTACGGTGCAATACAATCCTTTTTGAGCAAGAAGGCAGAAGGCAGAGGGCAGAGGGCAGAACCCACCCCTAACCCCTCCAAGGAGGGGAACCGGAGGCAGGAGGCAGAAGGAAAGAAGGCAACAGAGACTGAGCAAGTGCAAGGAAATTGGCTCTTTTTGTTTCTGGCTTCTTTTTGGACTGAAGTCCTACTACGGCTTATTACTTATTATTTCAAAACCCGAATCAATCGAATTATTCAGCCAACCCTAAGTCCCAGGGTAGTTATTGGGTTTCTTTTAGGTATATTTCTAACTGTAGGCATTTTACCAGTTTTCTCCAAAACTTCTGTAGCTAGCCCTATTAGTAGGGAACAACTAGAGAAAATTCAAACCTTGCAACAATCAGGACGCTATTATCAGGCTTGTGTAAACCTAGTACAAGCCCTAGAATTTGACCGGGAAATTTGTCAAAATCAGGACTTGAGTGAAGAGTTTGACAGTATAGCTAAGAAGATTGAGCAACAACCAAACCCGGTGCAAATTATGGGTATTTTCGGTAATATTTTACGGGGAATTGGTCGGTTAAGACTAGCAGAAGAGTTTTTAGAGCGGGGTTTAGATATAGCTCAATCTCCTCAATCCGAAGCTAAACTCTCACTAAGTCTGGGCAATACCTTGAGGGCTTTAGGTAACCGAGAGCGAGACCGACAAGCAGCTTCTATTGATGATTACCTACCTTGGCGCTGTATGAATCTATCTCAAGTAGAGGAAATACCATCAAGTGCTACCGGATTATATCAGCAAGCCAGTGCTAGATATGAGCAAGCGATCGCGAACCTCCCTCCTTCCTCCACTACTCTGGTACAAGCAAAGCTCAATCGCCTCAGTCTAGCTTTGGAAATGGGTGACGATGATGTAGCCCAAACCCTAGTTAAAGAACAGATCAATCTTGATAATTTACCTAACCATCAGACCAAAATATACGCCCAAATTAACCTAGCCAAAAGTCTAACTTGTTGGAATGGTCGCTCTTCAACCGAGGCAGTTGATTGGGAGTTGATCCAGAACCTATTAGAAATAGCTGTTCAAGAAGCCGAAGAACTGCAAGACAAGCGTACCATATCCTATGCTTTGGGTAATTGGGCTGGCTTTTACGAATATTTTGCTTGGCTAGCTCAACAGCCTGAACAACCAACTGCTAATAATTGGAGTAAAAAAGCTCTAGAGCTAACCCAAGATGCTCTCTGGTATGCTCAGCTAAGTGGGGCAGCAGATATTGCTTATCAGTGGCAGTGGCAGTTAGGGCGTCTATCAGAAGTAGAAGAAAATCAACAAGACGCGATCGCATATTATAAAGCGGCTATCCAGAGTCTTAAATCCATTCGCCGTGATTTACTCACTATCGACTCTGATGTTCAATTCTCCTTTCGAGACAATGTAGAGCCCGTCTATAGAGAGTTAGTGGATTTACTCTTAAAAGAATCAAGCCCAAAATCTCTTAACCAAGCGATTCAGCTTATTGATGCTCTTCAACTAGCTGAATTAGAAAATTTCCTACGATGCGACCTTTCCCAGTTGGTAAATAATCAGCCAGAACTTAACCAAAAGCAAGCCGCATTTATCTATCCTATCATTCTCCAAGATAGATTAGAAGTCATCTTTAAGTTACCAGAGCAACCTCTAGAACGTCGTAGTCATCAAATCAATCGGTCTACGGTGGAAAAGACAGTAAAAGAACTAAGACAAGCTCTACCTAGGAAAGATTCTAGCACTATCATCGAAAAAGCCAAACAGCTTTATAAATGGTTAATTGAACCCCTAGAGGAAGCACTAGAAAAAAACCCAGAAGTTGAAACCTTAGTCTTTGTGCTAGATGGAAACCTGCGGAATATCCCGATGGCAGTTTTGTATGACGAAGCAGCAAACCAGTACCTCCTAGAAAAAAACTATGCTCTGGCTGTATTTCCTAGCTTGCAGCTTTTCGATTTTGACCCTTCTCAAGAAAAATCACAAGTCTTGGCAGCTGGTATTAGTGAGCAACGCAAAGTTGAAAATCGCATCTTCGCCTCACTTCAAGTAGACGCTGAAATCCAGCACATTGCTCAAGTTTTACCTACTCAACAACTATTAAATTCACAATTCACTTCGACAAACCTAGAAAAGAAAGTTAACTCAGATACCTTTTCTGTAGTCCACCTGGCAACTCACGGTAATTTCAGTTCTAATCCGGAAGATACATTTATCTTAGCTTATAATGAGCTTCTCCGAGCTAGGGACTTGAATAATTTACTTAGAGGAAACAAAAACTCTGAAGCAATAGAATTAATGGTTCTGAGTGCTTGTAAAACCGCAGAGGGAGACAAACGAGCAGCTTTAGGACTAGCTGGGTTAGCAGTAAGAGCCGGGGCTCGCAGTACCTTGGCTACTCTTTGGCAAGTAGGTGATGATTCTACAGTTAAACTTATGGAACAATTCTACAACCAATTAAAAGAGCCGGGAGTCACCAAAGCCGAAGCACTTCATCGCGCTCAGCAAGCTCTTTTAAATGATCAGCACTATCAAAATCCCTCTTCTTGGGCTCCCTATATTTTAGTTGGTAATTGGCGCTGATTACCAATAGATAATGAATAATTGATAATTAATGAAATAGAGTTTGCTGCAATTATGGTAGGGGCGGGTTCACCTAAAACCTTTCAGTTTAACCAGCCAATAACCTAAACCCGCCCCGGTGGGAAAATCGGTGTCTAAGTAGAAATTTAAGTAGGGTGCGTTAGCGAAGCGTAACACACGACATTACGGTCACAATCATTTTCACTCAATCGCCTCAGTAGTAGCAAGGAAATAATTGTACATCATGAAGACATAAGTACCTAAGTAGTTTTAGGGGTAATCAACCTCACATGAGAATAAGTAATAATATCGCCATCATTTGTCATTAAAGGGCAGTCATAAGTCCTTGCTGTAGCAACGATAATCCTATCAGCAGGATCTTTATGAAATTCACCTGGTAAAGAGTAAGATTCAATCGCGATCGCAGGGGTAATTGGAATTAAAATGATTCCTTCTTCAGCCAAGGCTATCGAAAACCATTCTTTCAATGGTTTGGGCAGAACTAAACGACCTCGATTAACTAATCTTGAAATTTCAAGGAGACTAATAGTTGATATTCCTATCCCATCAGGACGAGAATTGTCAATAATTTCTTGCTGAAAGTTGGTAAGTTTGGGCGAGTCTTGGTTCCACCAAAACCAGATATGAGTATCAAGAATAATCATTCTTTCTCCATATCCCATTCATCAGCAGGGAGTCCTGACTCTTCAGGAGTTCCATAAAAAGCAAAAGGCTCTGTCCCAGCTAAAGTAGGCTTACATTTTGCCTTGATTTCAGTGTTTTTAATAAGCTCAATAAGTTTGTCTTTGATAACTTCATTGAGAATTTCTGAAGCCAGATCTTCGACAGATATATGTTTAAAAGCCGCAGCCTTAATCAAAATCTGTTGAGCTTCCTCGCTAAGATGAATATTTGTACTGATCATGGGTAGCACTTCCAAGTTACATAATTTTAGCTCTATGCCCTATATTCATAATTATAAGTTGGTTTGATCTTCAACCAAGCCAACAAATATCAAAGAATAGAGGATTGGGTCGATTAATCTTCTGAGGGCACTAATTCTGAGTTAACAAAGGGTTCTTGGGCAAACTTTGCTAAACCTTCTAGAGATCCCAAAAGGTTAACCCAAGCATCCTTGAGTTCCTCATCTTCTGGATTAGCAGCATAAAGTTCAGCCAAGTTATTAACTGCATCAGACCAAATACCATGTTCCCTATAAGCAATATACTCCCGACCCGGTAAAGACTCTAACTGGCTCTTAATTTCCGGGGTCATCGACTTCCGTTGTACCCAACCATTAACCCCTATATCAGGTTCACCAGTTTGGTTGAGTTTACAGTCAAGCTGAAGATACCAACGATAGTTTTCTCCAGATTTGAGAGCATATTCTGGCTTAGAGGGGATTTTGATTTTGATAATTCCTGGTCTTTGAGTTAACTTGAGGGAAGTTTTGTAAATAGTTTGTCGCTCCCTACCATCAAGGAGCAAAAATTCTATGTTGCTGATCTCTTCTGGTAAGTAGGGAACATAAAACCAAAAAGTAGGATATTCCGAAAGGGTAAAATCACTCTTGTTATTAGCATGTAAAGCTGTTAGAGGTTTCTGAATCTTTGTTTGGCAAGTAGTTCCAGGACGTGTGGTTCCTGGCTTTGAAGGAGCTTGAGGTGTGCCTGTATCTGGTGTTTCTGGCAGATCAGCATTAGCTTGTTGGGTAAGTTGTGTTAGTCCTACTAGGGGATTACTAATTAGGTTAGCTAAGGAGAAGCTAAAGGCAAATAAAAGTTTAATTGTCATTGGTTGTTTGTTGTTTGTTGTTTGTTGGTTGTTGTTTGTTATCACCCATTATCAATTACCCATTCCCCGCATATCGACTTTGGGTAAAAGTTTTGGGGCGGGTTTTGAGCTATATATTCAGGTAAAATGGCATAGATTATCCCTAAACCCGCCCCTACAGATACACAAATTTTATTCTCGATTATCAATTATCCATTATCCATTATCCATTACTTATTACTTAAAACCACCACACCTCCTGCGGTAAATGTTAAAGCTAATATAGATGGGACTAAGGGTATCCAAATAGCTAGTTGGGAGAAAACAATCCAGCAGCAGCCATACAAAATAACTATTGAGATGCTCAGTGCTACTACTTGGTGTAGTGATGTTTGAAAACGCCAAATAATGACCCCACCAGTCAAAGACCAAAGCCATACCCAAAGGACATCACCCCATAGAGGCCACCAGCTTAAAAGAGGCCGATCATCTTCAACAGCACTGATAATTTGACTGACTGCATGGCCATGAATAAATATTCCTCGCATATTACCGTAAGGCGTTTCATGGGGGTCTTTAATACTGGTAGCTGTAATACCGATGAGAACAACTCGTCCTTTGACCCAGTCTGGTCTAAAGTTATCGTCTAGAATGTCTCTAATTGTAACTTGCTGAGCAATCTGAGCGAGGTCATTAGTATGGCGATAATTGAGTAACAGTTGGTTTCCTCTGTCATTAAACTTTTGGTATCCTCCACTAGGTCTTTCCAAGCGTTTAGCCACAACTGAACCAAACTTCCAGTCTTTATTGACAGTTTCTACTCGAATACCTTTGGCTGTTAGGTATCGGTAAGCTAATTGCCAACCAAAGGAGTAATCAGTCTCACAAGGAGAGTTTTGTTCTATAGGATTTGAGGAACGAGATAAGAAATAGCGACGGACTATACCTTGCTGAGTTTTACCTGGCAGCGGATCATAGAACAAGTCAACAAAACCTACTTGCGTTTCTGGACTTTGAGGAGGGGGTGCAATATCTGAGTCTAAGCTATTGTTGAATGCACAAATGGTAACAAGGCTTTCATTTTCCTGGAAGTGTTTAACTAATGCTTCCTCTCCTGGTGTCACAGGTCGATCCCGAACTATATCCAAGCCAATAACTGAAGGTTGATGCTGCTCCAGTTTGTCCAAAAGTCTCGCTAGTATATCATCTGGCAGCGGCCAACCATATCGGCGTAAATCTTCTTCATCACCTCCAATGATCAACAGACGCTCATCTTTAAATTCCTGTGAACGTGTCTGCATTAGATGGTCATAAGTCTTTAGTTCCCATGGCTGAAGTATTCCTAGCAATCGTACTCCCATAACTAATAAGGTAACACCCACAGAACCAACCAAGACTGTCCGAAGCCAAGGTAAAAATGGTCGGATTGCTTCCCCCCGCAACTTTTCCCAAGTTAGTGACTCTTCTGTAGGGTTTTGAAACAGTACAGGCAGTGAATTAACCCCAGGAAAGTTCTGGTTGAAAGACTCTAGGTTTTGCTGTGTATGACGTAATGCTGTAGATAAGGAAATTTTCTGCTGAGGAAGCTTATCCAGCAGGACTTGCAACAACTTTTTTGCCAAGGAAGTTTTTTGCTCAGGAAACTCATCTAGCAAGGCTTGCAAAAATTGTGCTGAGGAAGTTTTTTTCTGAGGAAACTCCTGTAGCAAAACTCGTAAAAACTCTTTTGCTACTGACTCTGGTAATAATTCCCGCATAACCAGAATATGCGGGATATTAAACTCCGTAAGCTGATTAGCTAATCCCAAACCACTACAAGAATTAAAAATAATAAGTTTGAGTCTCTTATCAGCAGCTGCGGTGAGGGCATGTTTGAAGTCATTACATTCTAAAATATTGTCCAAATCACTCTCGATCTGTCCCCTCATTTGACCACTTTTATCCTTACGGCTAGAACTATGTCCGGCATAAACCAGAATGTCCCAACCTTGCTGATTCCGCAGCTGTTGACACAATTCTTCCAGTTGAGGATTTTTCAGAGGTACAGCAACGACATCTGGTAACTGGTTAAGTAACTCCCAATCCCCTTGATTCTGTACTCCTTGACCTAAAATACATAAGACTCTAATTTTTTTTCTCGGAGTAGCCCGGTTAGCCCTGATTACTGAGTCGTAACTCGAACCCCAAAAAATCAGTCCTGCTTGAGGATGGTTTTTGAAAAAATCCCATTTATACCAGTCAATACACCGCAACAGAGAATCCCCACTAGTCTGAACAATCACCATTATTTCCTGATGATCACTAATGCCATGGGACTTGAGGGATTGAATCAGTCTTAGTCGAATTTTTTCAAAAGAGGGAGATTGAAACCAACTGCGGACTTTTGTTTGCAGATTCTCATACGCAGCCTGACATTCTTTCGCCAAAGAACTACGAGACCTGGTTACTGCTTTTTTTAAGGATATTGTACCATCTCCGCGAGGTTGTAAAACCAGCTGTTCGTATTTGTTTCTCCAATCGACCAATAAGCGTTCTATTAGTGGCTCTCCTGCTAACCGGAAGTTGTCTGAGCAAATTGGAGCATTACTATTGCGTATACTCAGATTGACATCAAATCCTGTAGTAAAGTCACCTCTAGAGAAGTTTAAAGTAACAGTGAGCACGGTTTTTTGCTGGTAAACGATTAGACAACGAAATCTTCGGTGACTTGAGTATCATGCCAAGCAACCTGAACGCTAAATTGATCTCCTTGCCTTACTTCAGGTAATAGCAATTCCAGATAAGAGTCAAGCTCTTCCGCTGGCAGTTCGATAGAATCTGAACCAGAACTCACCACCAGTTTAAGACCTAATGGTAGATAAGTTTGGTTGTCAATAGACCTGACTTCTAAGCGTACAGCAAACATTTCCTCATAGAGGGGTCTCAAGGCAGCAATCAGTGCCACAGGATGATCATTAATCTTGATTTGTTTTTGCATACTTACCGCTGCTTGAGGATGATGAGGAGCAATAGAACCTAAACATTCCGCTGCTTTCTGGCAAATCCACTGCTCCTGACTAGTTGCTAATAATTCCAGCAAAGTATTGATAGCATCTGAGTCTTTGGGGTTAACTTGTCCTAATTGGGTAGCAGCTTGTAAACGAAGATAATCATCTTGGCTATGAACACTACTTCTAACCACACTAAGGGATGTTGCAGCTAAAGGTTCTTGAATAATCTGTTGCCAACCGGCATTGAGAGCATCCCCAAAATCTTGCTCTAGCCATTGACTTAACCTTACTAGTGCCTTGCTTAAGGTAGTGGTTACTGATAATGTTGCTGCTGAGAGCGATCGCATTTGATACAACTTCTCTCGCCATTGCTCATTAACTAACAGCATCGCCCAGGGTGCAAAAGCAGTATTCAAACGGGGAGAATAGGCAGAAGGCTGACCTAATTGGGCGATTAGCTTTTCTGCTTCAGATAAAGACAACTGAGGCAAAGGTGCAATTTCAGCTCTCTCTGCGGCACAGAGTTCCCTAGCTACCCACATCACATCGAGATCTTCGATTAAATCATCTTCACCAAGAGCATAAGTACGTCCCATTGGTTCATATTTTCCCTGATCCTTAAGTTTTCGGTGAGTAGCATAGCCATAGATCCGTAACCATCCATCCTCTAGATTAACTGCCATTCCCAGGTAATAGTCCGCTGCCCAGTCAGCAATATCTACCCACTCCTGAGGCACAGATAACTCATTGCTCACAGTCACTTCTTCTGGAATAATCACCAATCGGGTCTTACCTAGCTTAATCGCTGTACCATTAAGGAATTCCCAGATACTACTAAGTCCAGGGTCAATATCATTCAACTCTATCGACAAAGGTTGCTCTTTTACATCAGACTCCCATAGACTTTCCCGCACAACTAAAGCTGGAAACCTCTCCTTCTCCACGTCCCCGCATCCCCGTGTCTCCGCGTCTCTGAGCAAATCTGGTTCTTCCTGCAGATAGGCAACAAATACTTTCAAAACCAAGAGATTGAGATAAGCATTCCAACAAGCTGCTTGATTAGAATAATTGCGAGTTTGAGACCATGCCTCTTCCCTTTGTTGTGGGGAAACATCCAGGTACAATTCGTCAGGATAAATAGTAATTAATTCTTCTAGCTTAAATGTCATCTTTTTTTTCCTCTTTCAATATAGGGGACAGGCAGTAGTGTGGAGCCAGGTCTCAACAAAAGCATCAATTCGATGAGCTATCGGAGCCAAGGCATCAGGATTAATTCCTAGATTATTTGCCAAATTAATCGTGAAATTTGTCAGAAACACTTGCTTGAGCTTGGTGAGCTTAGGTGCTACCTGGTTAACCGGAATTTCCAACTCCGCCCCAATTTGCTCCGTACTCCAATTCTGGCAATAGCAAAGCTGCAATATTCTCCTCTCTTCTGCACTTATAAAGGGTAAAATTGACTCTAAAAGAGAATAGAAAAATTTTTGACAGTGATTCTCCAACCATTCTTCTAGAGGAGCATCTAATTGAGCAATCACCTCGTTACTGAGCTCAATATCGAAACTTTCACGACACCCTTGAGCAAAAGCCTTCAAGAGCGATCGCTTGTAAGGCCGCAACTGCCGAGAAATATTGCATTGCGGAACATTGAACACCTGTCCTATCTCTTGTTGATTAGCTGCCAAACCATACTTCCAAAGTCTGAGCAAGCTTTGTTGGTGAGGAGATAACTGCTCAAATGCGGCTGTGAGGATAGCATCAATCTGATTATTTTGGTCTTCTTGTTCGAGCCTAGCTAAGGGTTGATTCGGCTCATAACGATAAATATCTTGGCTAATTTTTTCCCAGCCAGAGTCTGAAGCCAAGCCAAGGGTATTTGGATCAGCATCAGGATAGGAAAAACTCACTGTACGCCAATCTCGTACCGCCGAGATACAAGCTTTCAGCATTTGTTCTATCCTAATTTCATTAACTGCGGCCCCTGGCTCCGGTAGCGCTAATCGTCTTTGATGGTAATATTGAACAATTTGCTGTAATTCCTCTTCATTAGGATCAGTCAAATGAGGACTGCCTGTGTTATACTTAGGAGTATAAATATCTTTAAAACACTGCCAAGCTAAAAAGTGTTGGTTAACCCCCTTCTGGTTAATTCTTCCTTCTAAAGCCCTTTGCAGTTCTGTTCGACAAGTATTCCGTAGCAGCCCCCAATCTGAGTAATTCCCCCAATTTTGTGGCGGATGTTCTCTCCGAATTTGATTGTTCACCAGACCCTTGAGTCTTTTCCAAGCGTAACCTCTAATTGGGAAGAATAGTTCCAAGCGAAAATTTCTGAGCAGTTCCACCGGATCGCTGGCCAGCAGATTAGCTTTTTGAAAGTAATCTTGATAGGAGTATAGTTGTCTGAAAACATCAACACTACTATACTGGCGACTGAGATTAAGAGCGACATGATAACAGGTTAGCTGTAAATAGGCAGATAAATGTCCCTGAGCATAGCCTTTGCCACCACATTCCTCTACTCCCAACTCTCCCCGCAAAACTTTTAAAAAATACCGCGCCCAAAACTCTTCCGTCGCTTCTGGATCGCTCTCCAACAGACGTTGCATATTCCCTCGCAGTTTGGGCTCAGATTGCCAACCAGGAGTAGAGCGATCGCCAGTTTCTGGAAAACCGCGAATAAACTGTGAAAATAGGGAAACAATATGGGCATTGGTCATTAGTCATTAGTCATTGGTTATTAGTCATTGGTTATTGGTTATTGGTTGTTAGTACAAAGAACAAAAGACAAACAACAAACAACAAACTCCCTACATCTATTACTTGTGAAGGGCAAGGAGCATTTATGCACCGAGACCTCTGCTAAAACCTTTAAAATAGGAAATACTGTCTGCCTGATCTCTCCCATGCCCAAATGGTTTAATACCGCTGGCCCTTGCAAAGCGGACATTCACTACATGCTCTCACCTCTGGTTAGGTTACCTCAGCTAGAGCGACTGATTAAGCAACAAGGCTATTTTGTGTTCCATGCTCCCCGGCAAACAGGCAAAACCACTGCTATGTTAGCTCTAGCTCAACAACTTACCGCCAGTGGACAATATACGGCGGTGATGTTATCAGCAGAAGTGGGAGCTGCCTTTCCTCAGGATCCAGGGGCAGCAGAAGCAGCGATTCTCGACTCCTGGAGAAATGCTGCGAAATTTCGCCTTCCTCCGGAGTTGCAACCTCCTCCATGGCCTCAAGCTTCTGCCGGACAGCGTATTGGTGTAGCGTTAAGTGAGTGGGCACAGCATTCCCCCCGTCCATTAGTAATCTTCATTGATGAAATTGATGCGTTACGGGACGAAACCCTGATTGCTGTGCTACGGCAATTACGCTCAGGCTATCCCAACCGTCCTCAAGGATTTCCTCAGGCTCTAGCTTTAATTGGGGTTAGGGATGTGCGGGATTATAAAATAGCATCCGGAGGCAGTAACCGTCTCAACACCTCTAGTCCTTTCAATATCAAACTAGAATCCCTAACCCTGCGTAATTTTACCCAAATAGAAGTAGCCGAACTTTACGCACAACACACCACCGCCACTGGTCAAGTTTTTTCCCCCGAAGCAGTACAAAGAGCTTTTGAGTTAACCCAGGGGCAACCTTGGTTAGTCAATGCCCTAGCAAGGCAAATTGTCGAAGTTATTTTGCCAGAATCGCAACAGACGATAGAGACTAACCATGTGGATCAAGCCAAGGAAATCTTGATTCAACGACAGGACACACATTTGGACAGTCTGGCTAGTCTACTGCGGGAAAAACCAGTGCAAGCCATCATTGAACCGATACTAGCAGGACAGGATTTAGGAGATATCCCCAACGATGATCTGCGATTCCTGATAGATTTGGGCTTGTGTCGCATGAGTTCCCAAGGGGGATTAGTCATCGCTAATCCCATCTATCAAGAAGTATTACCCCGTGTATTAAGCCAAACACCACAAGCATCCTTACCGCAAATTGCCCCGAGTTGGCTGATGCCTGATGGCAAACTAGACTCGGAGCAACTGCTAGAAGCCTTTCTTACTTTTTGGCGACAACATGGGGAACCATTACTCAAAAGTGCTCCCTACCATGAAATAGCACCCCATTTAGTCTTGATGGCTTTTTTGCATCGGGTGGTGAATGGAGGTGGTACCTTAGAGAGGGAATATGCCATTGGTAGCGATCGCATGGACTTATGTCTACGGTACGGAGATGTTACCTTAGGAATGGAATTGAAAGTGTGGCGTCAAGGACGCCCAGACCCCATCAAGGCTGGACTAGAACAGTTAGACCGCTATCTAGCTGGGTTAGGAATAAATCAGGGGTGGTTAGTGATTTTCGATCAACGTCAGGGACTACCTCCGATTGCAGAGCGTACCACCACAGAAGCCGCCATAACGCCAAGCAATCGTACTGTTATTGTAATTCGAGGGTAACTGCAATCTAAAATCTAAAATCTAAAATCTAAAATCTAAAATTGTTTATTGAGAGTATCCACCTACCACCTACACCTCTCCCATGTCCAAATGGTTTAATACCGCTGGCCCTTGCAAAGCGGACATTCACTACATGCTCTCACCTCTAGTTAGGTTACCCCAGCTAGAGCGACTGATTAAGCAACAAGGCTATTTTGTCATCCATGCTCCTCGGCAAACAGGCAAAACTACTGCTATGCTGGCTCTAGCTCAACAACTTACCGCCAGTGGACAATATACAGCGGTGATGTTATCAGCAGAAGTGGGAGCTGCCTTTCCCCATGATCCAGGGGCAGCAGAAAAAGCAATGCTAGGAAGTTGGCGCAATAGTGCCGAGGACTATTTACCAACTGCCCTTCATCCACCTACATGGCCTAATGCTGATCCAGGAGTGCGCCTACAGGCGGCTTTAAGGGCTTGGGCAAAAGCTTCCCCCCGTCCATTAGTAATCTTCATTGATGAAATTGATTCGTTACGGGACGAAACCCTGATTGCTATCCTACGACAATTGCGCTCAGGCTATCCCAACCGTCCTCAAGGATTTCCTCAGGCTCTAGCTTTAATTGGGGTTAGGGATGTGCGGGATTATAAAATAGCATCCGGAGGCAGTAACCGTCTCAACACCTCTAGTCCTTTCAATATCAAACTAGAATCCCTAACCCTGCGTAATTTTACCCAAATAGAAGTAGCCGAACTTTACGCACAACACACCACCGCCACTGGTCAAGTTTTTTCCCCCGAAGCAGTACAAAGAGCTTTTGAGTTAACCCAGGGGCAACCTTGGTTAGTCAATGCCCTAGCAAGGCAAATTGTCGAAGTTATTTTGCCAGAATCGCAACAGACGATAGAGACTAACCATGTGGATCAAGCCAAGGAAATCTTGATTCAACGACAGGACACACATTTGGACAGTCTGGCTAGTCTACTGCGGGAAAAACCAGTGCAAGCCATCATTGAACCGATACTAGCAGGACAGGATTTAGGAGATATCCCCAACGATGATCTGCGATTCCTGATAGATTTGGGCTTGTGTCGCATGAGTTCCCAAGGGGGATTAGTCATCGCTAATCCCATCTATCAAGAAGTATTACCCCGTGTATTAAGCCAAACACCACAAGCATCCTTACCGCAAATTGCCCCGAGTTGGCTGATGCCTGATGGCAAACTAGACTCGGAGCAACTGCTAGAAGCCTTTCTTACTTTTTGGCGACAACATGGGGAACCATTACTCAAAAGTGCTCCCTACCATGAAATAGCACCCCATTTAGTCTTGATGGCTTTTTTGCATCGGGTGGTGAATGGAGGTGGTACCTTAGAGAGGGAATATGCCATTGGTAGCGATCGCATGGACTTATGTCTACGGTACGGAGATGTTACCTTAGGAATGGAATTGAAAGTGTGGCGTCAAGGACGCCCAGACCCCATCAAGGCTGGACTAGAACAGTTAGACCGCTATCTAGCTGGGTTAGGAATAAATCAGGGGTGGTTAGTGATTTTCGATCAACGTCAGGGACTACCTCCGATTGCAGAGCGTACCACCACAGAAGCCGCCATAACGCCAAGCAATCGTACTGTTATTGTAATTCGAGGGTAACTGCAATCTAAAATCTAAAATCTAAAATTGTTTGAGGCAACGCCTAGATTGACTTAGAAAACGGGTAATGCTAGAGTAAATCCCGGTAAAACCCCTTCTCCTGATAAACTAGTCGGTAATGGTACAATTTCCTTAGCTTGATTTTGACGATAGATTTCTACTCGTTGCTTCTGAGGATCGATTAACCAACCTAACCGTAAACCACTATTCAGATATTCCTGCATTTTCTCGTGGAGCTGGCTCAAAGAATCAGTGCGAGAACGCAACTCAATGACAAAATCAGGGCAGATAGGGGGAAATTTTTCCTGTTCTTCTGGAGTGAGCGTTTCCCAGCGTTCATTAGCAATCCAAGCCACATCAGGAGAACGTTTGCCACCATTGGGTAGGGTAAAAATGGTGGAAGAACTAAACACTTTTCCGAGTTTGGTTTGACGATTCCAAATGACGAGATCTGCATTGAACTCGGATTCTCGATTGCCGCTGATTGCTCCAACGGGGGGCATAATGAATAATTCTCCTTTAGCGGTTTCTTCGAGTCGCCAATTTTCATTGATTTGGCAGAGTTGATAAAATTGCTCACTGCTTAAGCCTATGGTTTTTATATTTAAAATGACTGGCTCTGAAGTAATCATTTTTCCTCCGACTCTATGCCAGATACTTCCTACCACCTACCACCTACCACCTACCACCTACCACCTAATACCTACCACCTAACTAGCCTTGCTGGAAAAACTCCTCCACCTCTTGGGCTGTAGGTTGAGCCGCGATCGCTCCTGGCTTCAAAGTTGTCAGTGCCCCTACCACACTGGCATATTTAACCACATTTCTGGCAGCTTCAGCAGTGGCAAGACATTTCATTCCCTGTTGAAAAATCTGATGGACGAAACCAGCAACAAAACTGTCACCAGCACCGGTGGTATCTTGGACCTTCACCGAAAAAGCTGGTAATTTACCTTCGTAATCATTAAGACAGTAACTAATTTCTTGATCCCCATCCGTCACTACAACCCCTTCGACTGAGTTAAGACGATGGGCAATAGCACCAGCATCAGTAGTATCAAATAGGAGTTCCGCTTCTTCCTTAGCAATTTTGAGAAAATCGATGTGCTTCAACAGCTCATGAATTTGGGGTACAGCAGCACTGGGGTTCGGCCAAAACACCGGACGCCAGTTAACATCTAATAAAATTTTCACATCATACTGATTTGCTAGTTGCAGTGCCTTTTCAATGGCCTCACGAGTTTGGGGATAAGCCAACTCCAGGGTCCCAAAAACTAAAAATTCAGCACTTTTAAATAAAGATACAGGTAACTCTGAGGCTTCGAGAAAGGCATCGGCAAACTGAGTGGTATCCAGTTCACCAAAACCGGCAAATTCCCGATCGCCGGTTTCTGAGCGCACGACATAAACTTGTCGCGTTGGTGCTGTGGGATGACGCTGAATACCAGTGCTGTCTACCCCTACTTCCTGTAACAATTGTACTAAGTTGTCTCCTGGTTGATCTTGACCTAGACAACCGACAAAGGCAGCAGGAGTTCCTAGCTTAACTAGGGCACAAGCAACATTGGCAGGAGCGCCCCCAGGGTAAGGCGTCCAGGATTCCACTTGTTCAAGCGATCGTCCTAACTGATCAGCTAAACAGTCAAATAAAATTTCACCAAGGCAAATAACACTAGGATTAGTCACGGCTATACATTGCACTATATACTTTTCAGACTAGCAGAAAATCTCCTGCTTTCAGCTGCAAGCTGACAGCTGAAAGCTAAAATTGAAATATATGGTAAGTACATATACCAAGGGTAAAATACCTATGGCTGTTAGCAAGTCTTATATATCCGGGTCTCTCTCAGACCGCGAACTGCAGATTATCGAACTGGTAGCCGCTGGTTTAACCAATCAAGAGATTGCTCAGCAGCTGGAAATCAGTAAGCGCACTGTTGATAATCACATTAGCAATATCCTGACGAAAACGTCCACAGATAATCGAGTTGCACTAGTACGTTGGGCTCTTGATTGGGGTAAAGTTTGCTTAAATGATATCAACTGCTGCATGTTACCAAAACCAAATGATGAAATACTTTCCTAACGGTTGCTATCCGTTACTGAAAGTTTTAGCCGTTGTGTTGAGTGCAGGATTGGTAGGTTGCCGCGATAGTGGTTATTTAACTCCACCTACCCAAAGCTTGGGTGCATCTCTCAACAGTTCTGCTGCTGAGCAACAACCCCGCTATTCTTATGATGGTCGCTACTTAGTCTTTACTTCTGACCGTCAGCAAGGGCGGGGCATTTTTCTCTACGATATCCAGCAACGGCGTTTGATCGATTTGCCTGGACTTAACAAATCCCTGATCATTCAGGAACAACCAGACATTAGTGCTGATGGTCGTTACATTGTCTATATTTCTGAGGAGTTGGGCAAGCCGGATGTCTTTGTTTATGACCGCCAAACTCTCAACTCAGAAGCGATCACCAAAAATATCTTGGGAGAAATTCGCAACCCAACGATTAGTGGCAACGGTCGTTTTATTGCTTTTGAATCCAATCGCTCAGGACAATGGGACATTGAAATTTATGACCGGGGTTCCAATATTGAACTGTCTTTGCCTAATAGTTCATCAGCAGGAGTTGGTAGCCCCAATAACTCCCAGCCAGGATTGTCTTCGGATAACCTAGACTAACTTCAACCAAAATCTTCACGACTTACTAGATCTGCATGAGTTACTAGTAGCCCAATCCCACATTCAGCAGCTGACAACTCAGTTGCTGAAAGAGCAAACTGAAGCTCAGATGATACAAACAGAAAAGATGGTCAGTTTGGGGAAAATGGTTGCTAGTGTTGCTCATGAAATTAAAAATCCTGCTGCTTGCATCAGTTGTAATTTTGAATTTCTCGATAGTTACTATGAAAATTTAATGGCAGTTTTAGTTGCCTATGAAGCAGAAGTAACTGAAGAATCTACTAAAATAAAACAACTTAAAGAAGAAGAAGATTTTGATTTTATTTTAGAGGATTTGCCCAAAATTATCAAAAGTATTGGTACTGCTTCTGATAGATTAACTGAAACTTTAGGCAGTTTGCACAACTTCTCTCACTTGGATGAAGCTAAGCCGACACTTTCTGATATCAATGAATGTATTGATAGTACTTTAATTATTTTACATAACCGTATTAAATATAGTATCGAAGTAATTAAGAACTATGGAGATTTGCCATTAATAAATTGTTACTCAGGTCAACTAAGTCAAGTATTTATGAACATTATCAGTAATGCAATTGAGGCTCTAGGGGACAAGATGGCTGAGCAAAAAAAAGCTTCAAGGGCATGGCAACCTCAAATTAAAATTACTACGGAGATTTTAGAAACAGCAGATACAGAGTTCGTTGCTATCCGAATTGCAGATAATGGTCCCGGAATACCCTTAGAAATTCAAGAACAAATATTTGACATGTTTTTTACTACTAAACCAGTAGGGAAGGGAACAGGCTTGGGTTTAGCAATTAGCAATCAAATTGTTACAAAAAAACACGGAGGACAATTGCTCCTGTCTTCTCATCCAGATACTGGCACAGAGTTTCAAATCATTTTGCCCATATTTGGGTGAATGCTCTCACGGGGTGACAAGAGAGATTTTAGATTTTAGATTTTAGATTTTAGATTTGAAGAATTAAAATGGTAGATTAAGTAGGTTGAGTGTAGCTTGCTTCATAACCCAACGCTGGGGTACATTGTGTTGGGTTTCACTACGTTCGACCCAACCTACATTTTCAGCTGTACCACAGCACTACAATCCCCGATTTATGAAACGTACTATCCACTCAGTCACAAAAGTTATTAATTTTTGCTATGGTCATCGGTTGTTAAATTATCCCGGTAAATGCCAGCACCTACACGGACACAACGGAATTGTTGAAATTGAGATAGAATCGGATACCTTAGACGAATTGGGGATGGTGGTAGACTTTGGTGAAATCCGTAATTTGGTTAAGGGCTGGATTGATAATAACCTCGATCACAGAATGATTCTTTGTCGCCAAGATCCGGTAATCGACTTTTTAAAACAAGTGGGGGAACCACTGTATATCATGGATGAAAATCCCACAGCGGAAAACATTGCTAAGCATATTTATAAACATGCGCAAAGTCAAGGGTTTCAAGTGAAGGAGGTTCGCCTGTGGGAGACTCCTTCTAGTTACGCTAGTTATCGAGAGGAGTAAGGGAAGCTGAGGGAGCTGGGGGAGCTGAGGGAGAAGGATTTTGATGGAAAAAGTCTAAGTATCGATATTTATCCACATTTAATATCAAGTTCGGATAAACAGTGATAATTCCTTTATACCTTAGCAAATATTCTTCCTTCCCTTGAAGCCTTCTGCCCTCTGCCCTCTGCCTTCTGCCTTATTGCAACCGAAGTGTAAGTATTCAACCGAACTTGATATAAGTTATAAAAAAATCCCACGACTCAAAGCAGCCGTAGGATTAACAAAATTAATTACCTTACTCCAGCGGCAACAGGCTGTTTGAGAGCTTCTTTCAATAGTTCTGCCTTATCTGTCTTTTCCCAAGGCAGATCCAGATCTTGACGGCCAAAATGACCATAAGCTGCGGTGTCTTGATAAAAACGACCGTTACGCTGTCCTGGTAAACTACGTAGCTGGAAGGTCTGGATAATGCCAGCAGGACGGAGTTCAAAATGCTGCTGTACTAGTTCTAGTAAGCGCTCCTCTTCAATTTTACCAGTGCCAAAGGTTTCAACCATAATGCTGACGGGTCGAGCCACTCCAATAGCGTAACTCAACTGAACTTCACATTTTTCTGCTAAACCTGCTGCTACAATATTCTTTGCCACATAGCGGGAAGCATAGGCAGCGGAACGGTCTACTTTTGTGGGGTCTTTTCCAGAGAAAGCTCCACCACCGTGACGGGAGTAACCACCGTAGGTATCAATAATAATTTTACGACCAGTGAGGCCAGCATCCCCTTGAGGGCCACCAATAACAAATTTGCCAGTGGGGTTAACCAGGAAGCGTGTTTGCTCAGTTGGTTTGATATCAATATCAGCAAAAGCTGGTTTAACTACAGCTTCCCAGAGATCTTCTTGAATTTTCGCCTTTACTGCTGCTTCCGCAGTGATATCTCCAATGGTGGCTTGATGTTGCGTGGAGATGAGGATAGTATCAATGCCTACTGGACGTCCATCTTCGTAGCTAATGGTAACTTGGGTTTTACCATCAGGACGTAAGTAGGGCAATTGACCAGCTTTACGTACTTCTGCTAGATGCCGAGAAACTCTATTGGCCATACTAATAGGCAAAGGCATCAATTCAGGAGTTTCATTGCAAGCAAAGCCAAACATTAGACCTTGATCACCAGCACCGATGGCATCTAGTTCATCTTCGCTCATTTCCTCCCGACTTTCCTGGGCAGCGGTGACACCTTGGGAAATATCAGCAGATTGTTCGTCTAGAGCAACTAAGACGGAGCAGCTGTTGGAACAGAAGCCATTTTCAGCTTCGGTATAGCCAATTTCAGCAATTTTCTTGCGTGCTAAATCAATGTAGTTGATCTGAGCTTGGGAAGTTATTTCCCCTGTAATAAGCACCAAGCCAGTATTTACAACTACTTCTGCCGCAACACGGCTATGGTTATCTTGGGCAAGTAGGGCATCTAAAATAGTGTCAGAAATCTGATCACATACTTTGTCAGGATGGCCTTCGGTAACTGATTCAGAAGTGAATAGGTAACTACGAGACAACGATAAATTCTCCTTAAATAGTTGCTGGAACGATAAAGGGTTAGGGCTAATTTCAGCCAGTACGAGCTTATACGAAAAAACAACATTTGGCTTAAAGTGAGCCTGTTGAGCTTCAGTATTCCCTAAGCACAGCTTCAGCTAAGGTTGCTGCTAACGCACCTTCAAAAGGGAATATTAGCATTGTGGAGATTATATATCGCTTCGCTGCTCTGTGTGTAAACTTTTAGATAAAGCTAATATTCTTGACGTTGCGATCGCTATTACTTGTTTTTGCTCTCTATACTAGCTCAAAGAAACAGGTGCTAAAGCTTTGAGCCGGATAAGGTAAGATCCAAAAACTGTATTCTGCATCCACAGCAGATCACATTAAAAATAGTAACAAAGGAGCAGAGCTGATTTGTGATTATCGAGGAGCAAATCCGCCAAGTTGAAGCGATCGCCAGTAGCTATGAGAATTTTAAATGTGTTGAATGCGCTCAAGCTATCAAGCATTACCTAATATCGCAAAAAATCTCTGGCAAGCGCATTAAACTTGATACTGGTGCAGCAATAGATGACCGCAATAACTTTATTTATGATGATAGCATAATTTCAGTAGATGCGATTTCAGAAAACGGTCGCCATGAGGGAATTGCCATTCTCATCAACGGAGTAGAGACTATTTTTGACAATCATCACCCCGATGGTCTTCTTAGGGATGAATGGATAGAAAATCTACAATTTTTCGGTAAAATTCATCTAGGGCAAGACTTTCAGATAACTGAAGAAGACTTTTAACTATTGAGATTGGGAACAGTCGTATGACCAGCATTACTCATCGCAAATCTAATACATCTTATGAATATCTCTATGAGCTCTTGCAAATGATCAAGAAAAGACCAGGGATGTACTTGGGTAGTTGTGGGATTACTCGTCTGAGGTCTTTTCTGGAGGGGTATTCTTTGGCAAGGCTTGCTCTAGGCTTGCCACCAACTAAGGAGGAAAGAGAATTTCATAAATTTGCTAATTGGTTACAGACAAGATTTAATCTTCAAGCGAATTTAGGATGGGATAAGATGGTTCTGTTACATTCTAAAGATGAAAAAGATGCTTTTAATCATTTTTTTACATTGTTATCTAAATTTTGTGAGGAGACAGATAATTCAAGGGATAAAGTTGACTCAAAGAATTATTTTGCCGAAATTACCAGTAACCAATTAAAGCTTAAATCTGAATATCTTTACGACTTACTGCAAAAAATTGAACAAACACCTAGCATGTATTTAGGTTCTTGTTCAATTACCGGTCTGCGGATGTTTCTTCTGGGATACGGTATGGCTCGTGGCAAGCTTGGTTTACCTCTAACCGCACAAGAAAAAGACTTCGGTGGCTTTCAAGGTTGGATACAGGAAAAATATCAGAGCGCGACTTCTCACGGATGGGATAAGATTATCCTCTTCCATTCTTTGGATGAGAAGGATGCTTTTAAGAGATTTTTTGAGTTACTAGAACAATTTCGTCAAGGAGCAAGTACTTATTCTGGTTAATTGATTTAGAGTTTTTCAATTTGTCAACTTTTATTACTGAATTATCGATTTCCCCAATCATTAGTACTGCCATTACTCAAGTTCCTATTGGCTACAGCTGTTAACAGCCTCTTCGATTTTTTCTCTCCGAATTAAAGTACTCAGACGCAGGTAGCCTTCTCCACTGGAACCAAACAGACAACCAGGTATACCCACAATACCGGTTTCCTGCATTAGTTTCTCAAAAAATTGCCAGGACTGCATACCTTGGGGTGCTTTGAGCCAAATAAAGGGATTATCGATACCGCCAAAGCACTTTAACCCTGCTGCTTCCAAACCTGCTCTAAGCAGCTGAGCATTCTTCAGGTAATAGTTAACCACTTCCTGACATTCCTGTTGCCCTTCCTCTGATAAAGCAGCAATGGCTCCCTGCTGAGCTACATTAGCAGTACCCCAGAATTTAATGGAATGTCGGATTTTCCACATCTGATTCAGCTCTCCCGGTACGGTATTATTAATCGTTAGAGAATGAGGGACAGTACACCAACCGACTCTTAAACCGGTAAAATTTGCCATTTTGGAGAAACTGCCAATTTCGATCGCACATTCGGTAGCGCCTTCAATTTCGTAAATACTCCTAGGAATATTCGGGGTTGTGATAAAGGGACTATAAACAGCGTCAAAAATGATCAGGGCTTGGTTAGTTCTCGCATAATCAACAAAAGCTTTCAGTTGCTCTCTTGTGGCAACTGCTCCTGTGGGGTTGTTAGGAAAGCAAAGATAAATCAGATCCACCTTTTGCTCAGGAATTTCCGGGACGAAATTATTCTGTTCATGGCAGTGCAAGTTAAGATATTGGGTACGGCCTGCTAATAAAGTTCCTTCAACAAAAGAGGGGTAGGCTGGGTTTTGGAGAGCAACTATATTGTCCTCAGCCAAGAGTTCTTGTAGATTCACGGCAACTGACTGAGCACCGTCACTGACAAAAACTTCTGTAGGATCTAGGGTAATGCCTAGCTTGTTCTGGTAGTAGTTCAGGCAAATTGCCCTCCTCAACTCTGGGTTTCCGGTAATATCTTCATACCCAGTATAAGTTTCTGGATGGCCTAAGCGACTGGCAGCATCAACTAAAGCCTTAACAACTGTTGCTGGTAAAGGCTGGCTAGTATCACCAAAACCCATCATATAAATTTTTTGCTCAGGATAAGCTGCTTGATGAGCTTCAACTTGCTTGAGAATTTGGTTACTAACGATTTCTGTGTAGGTTGAGTCAGAGATTAGCTGACGAAAATGGGGGTTTTTACTAGCCATCTAACTGGTGATTGTGTAATTAAGGTATTTCTCGTATTAAGAACTGGCTCTAAGTCGATAGCCATAAAGCTTTTCATAATAGGGAAGGCACAAGTCATAAAGAGATTTTAAGCGTTCATTATCATTAACCTTTAAATATTGAGAATTGATTGTTTCACCAAATCCCTGTGAAGCACTGACAGTCTCTACCCAAGTTCCTCCTTCACACCAAGATATTTCTTTAATTTTTTCTTTTGGAGGTTCCCAAGTTAATGCTTCTGGCATAAATGGAATCCCAATACTTTCACAATAAAACTGAAGCGTAGATGTAGGGTCTTGCACCAAATCCCCCGCGTCAATTAAAGGCGGTATCTCACCGGTAAAGCTAACTACGGTTTCAAAGAGTTGATCTAGCTGTTGATAACCTGTTTCCTCAAATGTTAAATCTGGCCATTTATGAAAGTAAGAAGGTAACATCTGAGCAGGATCTCTTAGCAAAAATGTATGTTGGAAAAGTGAGAGAAATTGCTCATCAACTATATGGATAAAATAGCAAGGAAAATCTTTAACAAAAATTTGTTTTTTTTTAGACATTAATATAAGATTTTCTAACACTAGTTCATAGTTGTATTCAGGTTTTGGTTGAAAATCTTCTCTGAGCTGAAAAAGTCGATCTTCACTATAGTAAGCAGATGGACCAAAAGGTTCATGTAAAACAACAAAATCTCCTCGATTTTGCATCATCCACATAAATGCAGTTGACCGAGACCGGGGAGTTGCCCACAAACTCAAAATTTTGTCCATAGTTTTTATGACTAGTCAAAGGTCTAATAATTTAGAGCCACTAGATTAAGTATAAATTTTATTTAACTGGTACTAAATGACCCCAAAAAACTGCTTTTGAGGAGTCATATCCTCGAACTCGATGGATGTTTGCTTTGATTGCCTCTTGTGTTAAAGCCTGCAACAGTGTTCCTGCTTGGACGATGATGTAACCTTCCCTGTCCGGAATAGAGAACCAGTCATATTGAGGAGCATAGCCTTCAAGTCCTTTAATAGAAACCACAAGGGTAATTATGGATCTATCCTTATGAGGTGGAACAACGACTGCTTCTTCATCAGCTTTCTTAATGAAGTCTATATATTCTTCTTCTCTGTCATAAAAGTATAACCCATAGTTCTTTTCTTGAGAAATATTTGATAAAAACCCTTGCTCGTACCCAAGAGCAAGAGAAATAAGATTGAGTAAATTGGAGACCAATCCTAAGTATTGATTAACAACTATGTTGTCGCCTGAATTTTTAAATCTGCTATAGGTGCCGTGAAAAACTGAGCCTTTACCGGTGTAAGCATCCTCTCCGTAATAGACATCAACAGAATTTTGGAGTTTTTCCAATCCTTCGTCGATGCTAGCCCTAGCGCCAATTGTATCCTTAAGATAAAAGAAACCAAACTGACTCAGGAAATACCTTACCTTATCGAAGGTATCCGCTTTAGGTTGATGCCAATGATCGATTTGAGGATATTGAGTAAGTTCAAGAACACCCATAATTCAACTCCTATTGAGATTCAAAGTTTAGTCCTGAGTTATTTCCCAACAACTCTAATACAATACAATAAAATACAACGGAGTCAAGAGATGACCGAGCAACGCTTTGTAACCATTCGAGGCAAACGATTTCACTGGATTTGGCTGCGAGACCATTGTTTATGTCCTCAATGTCGTCATTCGAGTTCATTTCAAAAAGTTTACGATCTTAGTGAAGCACCCAGCACTCCAGAACCTTTATCTATCAAGGAAGTGGGGGATGAATTACAAATTATTTGGGCTGGCGATCCTCCCCACTATAGTACCTATCCAATTTCTTGGCTGCTGAGCCTAGCTTATGACAATGAAACTTCTGATGATGACAAAAGCGAGACAAAAAAATATTTATGGAATCTGGCTGAACTGGAACAATATGCACCAATTTGGTCAGATGCAATTACGGATATCTCTGAAAACTGGTTTCATCAATTGAGGGAACTAGGATTTAGCTTGGTGCAAAATCTGCCATCCCAAGAATTAGAGGCTTTTATTTTATCTATTGGACCAATCTACCATAAATTTAGATATGGCCCTTTTTCAAAATCCCAGGCAATTCCTAATGCACAAGACTTATCTCAGTCAGCTGAAGGATATGCCTTACTACCTCATACTGATTCAAGTTTTCTTTATGATTCCCAGCGTATGGTAGAGTATTTCTACTGTGTTGAAAACCAAGCAAGGGGTGGTGAATCAATATTAGTTGATGGATTTAAGATCGCTAAAGATCTTCAGGAAGAAAATCCTGAAGTTTATCAAATTTTGAGTGAAACTCCAGTTGAGTTTCGCCATCTGCACCGCAATTGGGAATATTATTTTCGCCGTAAAACCCCTATCATTAAACTAGATATCAATAACGACGATATTTTTGGTATTTATTTTAGTCATAAAAACTTTAATCATCCACTCGTATCTTTTGAGAAAATGGAAAGTTTCTATGATGCTTATTCAACTTTATTGCGCTACTTAAAAAGTCCCAAATATCAATACTGCTTTAAACTCATGCCAGGGGATTTGCTTGTATTCCAAAACTTTAGAATTTTGCACGGACGCAATGCTTTTGTCGCGAATTCAGGTCACCGTGAACTTACCGTTGCCTATCAATCTTGGGACTACTTTAGTGGACGGCATAATTTTCGCAATCTTAAGAATTTGTATTCTGCTGAGAGTATGTTTCTCAAGAAAGATTAAGGTGGCTTTTGAAAAGCACTCTAGTACAGTGCGGCTTAAATAGCACACCCATTAATAGCTAATACTTAGACTAATTAGGGTCTCAGAATATGGGTGCTTTATTTCCGCCATGCCATACTAGTGCATTTACTCTGGATCGTAGTCAGTACCTAGTTCCTCTTCCTGCCAGGATTTGACTTGCTCTTCAGGGTAACCGAGTAAATCACAGATGATTGTACGATTATCTTCGCCTAAGTCAGGACCAGGATGTTTAAGCACTCCACCACCTGTAGACATTTGGAAGGGAAAGCCGGGAAAAAACTTATCCGAACCTGAGCTTGGCTTTTGCCAATAGTTTCTTTGTTGTAGGTGAGGATCCTGACAAAGTTCAGCAATATTCAAGACTGCTCCTGCCATCAACCCTCGGTCTTGGAGCAAATGCATGACTTCATAATGTGTTTTTTGCAACGTCCAAGTTGCTATCAATTTGTCGAGTTCGTCGTGGTGTTTTCTACGATTTTCGCTGGTGGCAAAGCGCGGATCTTGGCTCCATTCTTGCTGTTCAATTGTCTGACAAAAGGTCATCCATTCCGCATCTGAGCTAATTGCAATTACAACCCACTGACTCTCTTCCCTACAAGGATAACAGCCATGGGGTAAGTAGTCTGGGTGACGATTTCCTATGGGTAAAGTTGTCTCCCCATTGACTGCATATTTCAAAAAGTGCTCTCCTGCAAGGGCATGTATTGCTGCTTCTACTTGAGATAAGTCGATCCAATCTCCCTGACCAATTTTCTGGCGATTTAATAAAGCCGTCAGAGCAGCACAAGCTCCCATAATGCCATTGGTCATGTCGATTTCCCTAATTCGCCTTGCTTCTGTATCTGGGCTATAGGCGGTGAGGGAATGAATACCACTGATGGGTTCGATGGAAGCACCATAACCGGGATAGGAAGCATAGGGTCCTGTTTGTCCATAGGCGGACATGGAAACTAGAATAATGCTAGGTTTGATTGACTTGAGTACTTCATAGGAAAAGCCCAGTTTTTTGAGTACGTTAGGTCTAGTATTTTCTAGGACAATATCAGTCTGATGGATAAGGTTTTTCACAATTTCCCGGTCTACCTCTTCGTTGAGATCGACAGCAAGTGATTTTTTGTTGCGATGCAGTTGATGAAAAGCTGGCTGCTGATTATATGCTTTATTCTTGGTAGAAAATCCCCGTGAAGATTCCATCCGACGAGGATACTCGATCTTGATCACTTCAGCACCGAAATCAGCGAGGATTCTTCCTGCATGGGGACAAGCCCATTCGCGGCTAATTTCCAGTACCCGGATTCCGGACAAAGGTAGATTCTTCTTTTGATGTGGCATCCCGTTACTTTTCTCTTTTAACTGAGGAATATCAGTTAATGAAAAGCCTCGCTCATGAGTATAAACTTCTTGATTATGCTCTCCGAGTAATGGTGCCCGTCCCATCCGCCACGGAATGTTGGCTGAACGAAAAGGTGCTTGACAGGATTTTAACTGTCCTACTTCTGGGTGAGTTTCAGTTTCTAGAAAAAACTCCCTTACTTGGTGCTGTTCAAACTCAAACACTTCTGCCAGGGTCGCTTGGTAACCAAAGGCGAGTCCTTTAGACAATCCCAGCTCAAAAATTTTCTTTTTGTCATGACGCATCAACCAAGGTTTTATCAGAGACTCCACTTCATGACGAGATGCCATACGATCAAGCATATGGAAAAATCGGTCTTCCAAAAGACCAGGCTCTTCAAATAGAGGTGCTGCCTTCTTCCATTTACGTACTGGACCCCCCACAACTGCCACATAACCATCTCGACAAGGGTAACATTGCCAAGGCACGCATTCCGAGTTATCGCTGGTACGTGTGCTGAGATTTCCCTTATGAAGATATGCGGTCAATCTTAGCTCGATATTCTCAATGGCACTTTCTTGGATGGAAACGTCAATATGTTGGCCTTCTCCTGCATCGCCACGCTGAAGAAGTGCCATTAGGATTCCCAAGTAGGCATGCATACCAGCAGTGTATTGAGTAATGGATGGTCTGGAGGCGAGGGGAGCCTTATCTTCATCGCCGGTTGCATCCATTCCGCCACTCAGGGCATAGAGAATAGCTTCATTGGCTCGATAATCCCGATACGGCCCATCTTGTCCAAAATTAGAAATGGATGTCATGACAATAGCGGGATTAATCTCTCGAACTGCATCGTAACTGAACCCCAACTCAGACATAACTGTGGGAGCGAAGTTCTCAACTAAAACATCTGCCTGGGCAATTAGTTGTTTGAGAATTTCAATTCCCTTGGACGTTTCCAGGTTCAGGGTGAGGCTTTTTTTGCCACTGTTGAGCCAATGAAAGGGAATGCTCCGCTCAATTCCTGGTTCGTTGTTGATAAACGGACCTAGTTCTCGAAGGGGGTCACCACTAACAGGTTGTTCGACTTTAATTACTTCCGCACCAAACCCAGCGAAAAGTTTAGTACAATAGGGACCTGCTATATATTGGGTCAAATCGATAACTTTTAAATGAGATAGAGCACCTTTAAACATTAAGCAATCTTTATGTCTAGTTTGTGTTTGATATGCACTACTTAGTAGAGGAGAAACTAATTGCTAATGTTTCAATATTGATGATGGATACATTAGTCAATTAATTATAAATATTCTAGAGAAATGGTAGGCGTATTTCCATCAACCTGCGCCAGCTTTTCCTGTATATACTGCGAGAGTTTGTATTCTTTCAAAACGTTTAAAGGTAGGTGGGCAGCCCCCTGAATGATTCTCAAACAATTATGGCTTCCGCAATGACAGTCAAATCCTCGATCCATAGACCATTCTGTAGATGGATAGAAAAAAGTCAGCTCTTCCCCAATCCCAATTTTACGCAGAGCAGTAACAATCATGTTAGTTGTATCAAAGTAGACATTAGGGTCGCAACTGTGATTGATATATTGCAAAAACTCAGGGTCTAGCAAAATATGCTGATGCTCAGCTGTTTGTAGGGATAAATAGTTGGGTTCAGCCAATATTTCTCTAGCTCCAAAACTAGACAAGACTTCTCCGGGGAAAAAATCAACAGTTGCGTGAAGAGATTTATCCTTAGTTGTGGGACATTCCCAGACCTCAGCAAATGAAGCTACCTTGTTTTTTTTGTGGTCTGTCTTCAATTTTAGAGTCATACTAGCTCTGTTTCTAGATTATTTTGATCAACGAACTCTAAGAGGATGAGCGTTTGTGTTGGATAATTGCTTGCCGAAAACCTAATACTACCAAAATATTAGAAATAGTCAAGAATGATTCGGCACTGCCATGTAGCCAATCTACATTAGCTAAAGATTCACCATACACTACCTGGGAGTAAATCCCCGCTGGGATAGTAACCCCAACAAAAACTAACAGAACATAGTACCCGATTAGAGCCAAACGTGGTGCTTGTCCTGAACGGGTGATAAACCACAAAAATCCTAAGTAAGGAAATAGAGAAAGGGCAAATAAGGTATCTTTGGAAATCATCTTTAACTAGGGAATAGGGAATGGGGAATGGAGAATGGGGAATGGGGAATAGGGAATAGGGAATAGGGAATAGGGAATAGGGAATGGGAAGCTTAAGTAGATAGGTGGAAACAAACCGAACTATGTTAAAAAAGGGAAATACGAATCAAACTCTTACAAATGACCAATGACAAATAACCAATAACCAATAACCAATTTAGCTTTTTAACCTTCCCACAAGGGAATTTCAATTCCTTCGTGATCAAAAGCTTCTTTAAGTTTTTTACGAAAAACTCGCCGGATGCGGGTGTGTCCTCCTGGTTTTACCTTCGTGATTGTACGAATTAGCAATCGATACTCGCCGAATTCTTCGAGTCCATCCACTTGTGTCGCTTCAAGTACCGTTGGCTCATCTTCTTTTAATTTTATGCCAACTTCTTCGATCACCCGATACACATGGTCTAAGTTAGAGTTATAGGAAACACCAACTTCTACGTTGGCATAGGTATACTGCTTGGAGTAGTTAGTAATTGAGGCAATATCTCCATTTCGGATAATCTCTAATTGACCATCAGGATGTCGGATGCGGGTAGTTCTCAGTTCAATTGCCTCCACCGTACCTTCTGCCTCCTCTATCTGGATATAGTCCCCCACCAAGTAGTAATTTTCAAAGAGGATAAAAAATCCACAGACTATATCATTGATTAGGTTTTGTGCTCCTAAACTGAGAGCTAAGCCAGCAATACCTGCTGCTGCGAGGATAGGACCAGGGTCAATCTGAATAGTTTTGAGGATAGCAATACCAGCACCGAAGTAAATACCATATTTGAGACAACTCTCAAATATCGGAATTATTGTCAGCCGTCTCTGTCTTTGAGTTTCCGTAAGATTTTTATTATTAAGTAATGTTTCCTCAACTACTAGCTTAGTTACCTCAATAAAGACACTGCTCAGAAAAATAATGCCAATGATCTTGACTAATTGGGAGCCGTAGGTAGCTAAATTAGCAATCAATTCTACCTGCTGAACTATCAATGTTGCCATGCAAACATAGATGATATATTCCAAGCATCGCTTGAGAAAAGGAACCAGATGCCTGAGATGATCATAAAACCGTAGAATATTTTCAGGACTGGAATATTTCTTACTTAGGGCATCAAGGCTATCAATAATTGCAGTAGTCGCTTTGAGGATGAGCAATCCGACGGAAATAATGGCGTAAATTTTCAGGAAAATGTATAGATATTTAGGAACTACTGGTGGAAATTGCAGAAACTGAGTACACCAAACCGCAGCCGACAACCAGAGGACTTTGGTAATAATGTTTTTGAGAAAGCCAAAGAAGGCATCAATGCTTTCCTCGTTAGCGTGAAGTTGTTCAAATTTTTTGACGCGATCGCAACCTATGTCTAGCCAATGGGGGAGAAAGCGTAAAGTAACCGATACTAATATTATAGTACCTATACTTTGGATACTCCCAATACCTAGAGATGTCCAAAATTCTAACGGGATATTGCTAATTAAATTTATGGTGTATTCCTGAAGGTTTTTACCTTGGTAAATTAGTACACTATTAACACCTATAACCGCCAGACTAAGTACCACGCCTAAAAGAATCACCACTCCTCTGATGTTCCGGCGCAGCGTGATAGCACTCCTTTCGTTCTTCTTGAACCAAGCCACCTTCATCAGCTGTTGGAAGAGCTTTCCTACTAGCCAGTTAAGCAGCAAGCAAAGAACCATCAGGAGGACGACTTCAGCTACAATAATTAAGATGTTCACTTAATCAACCTGTTAGAGAATTTTATTCCAAATTTTCATCTCTCAGATTTGAGATTATTTTGGGTCACATTGTTATTATTCTGTCGTGTAGAATACCAAATCCACCAAGCAGCTGCACAAAGAGTAATGTTACCCAAGACTGTCATCGAAGCTTGAAGGGTAACTAACCATTGCAGGGATTCCAAGTTATCAAAGAAGTGCCAGGTGATAGCACACATAGCGCTCACTAAAGCCGGTAACATGGCTAGGGACAAAGCCCACCAATAGCGATTACCTGTAATTTCACCGTAAGTCCAGATCAGCCAGATAGCAGCAACCCACTCAAGGACGCTGGAGATATGAATAATCCAAGTGGGAAGAGAAAGAGCATGCATGGCTAAGGATTAACTATGAGAAGCTGTTTTAGTCGTCTTAAGATTTACTTTATAAAACAGCTTAGCTTATTTTTGAACAAAAACTGCTAGAGTTTTGGGATGGGACAGACACGAGCAGTTTTATGTGGATATTATGGGAAGGGCAATGGCGGCGATGAAGCATTGCTCGCTTCTCTATTGCAAATGCTACCGGCATCCGTAACCCCTGTCGTACTTTCTGGGAACCCTAGTTTAACTCACCAGCAGTACGGCGTTGAAAGTTGCGATCGCTTTTCTACATTCCAAGTACTCAGGGCAATGCGCCAATCAGATGCCTTCATTTGGGGTGGTGGTAGTCTCATCCAAGATGCCACTAGTGCGAGAAGTCACCTCTACTACGCTGGTTTGATGGGATTGGCGCAGCAACTAGGGTTAAAAACCATTGCTTGGGCTCAGGGCATCGGTCCCCTGAAGCGTCAGCTGACTCGTTGGGTAGCCCAGCGCTCCTTTGCCGGTTGTCAATCAGTAAGTGTAAGGGATAATGGTTCTGCTAAGCTATTAGCCAATTGGCAAATTCCCTGTCTTCAGGCACCGGATCCAGTCTGGGCATTAGCATCATCCCCAGTGCCTCGGTTATGGGATTTACCAGCACCCAGAATAGCTATATGCTGGCGATCGCACCCTGAGCTAACATCCCAACGTCTTAATAATCTCACTCGCGCTCTAGTGAGTTTTCAAGAAGCGACTCAAACCTGTATCTTGCTGGTGCCTTTCCAAGCATCTCAAGACATGAGGATAGCTGAGTCAATTGCTTCCCAGCTTCAGGGTGAGCATCAGATTTTCTGCTTAGAAGACCCCAGAGAGTTAAAAGGATTATTTAGAGGAGTGGAAATGGTTATTGGTATGCGCTACCACAGTTTGATTATGGGAGCAGCAGCAGAATGTCGATGTTTTGCCCTCAGTTATGACCCCAAAGTCAACTATCTGATGACAGAACTAAATTTGCCGGGATGGGATTTGCAGCAGTTGCCAGATGACCCAAATTTCATCAGCCGGACTTGGCTAGAATACTACGCTAATGGCGATCCACTCAATGGTGACCAAATTCACTCCTTGGTAGACAGGGCATTAATGCATCGCGATTTGTTAGCAGAGATGTTAAGTTAGACTCCATGCCCATCTTGCCCAGAGCAAACAGTAAACATCCCTAATGCCTTTGCATTCTACTTGCCCTAGTCGTCCATTGCTGATCTTCTCGAAGAAGAGCCATGAGTGAAGCTGACACCCCGAATAACCAAATACCCTTGGAGCCAACTGCATCAATGGATGACAGTGAAGTTAATGTACCAGATGAAGAATCAGCAGAGAACTCCCAGATAGTCAACATCACTGCTTTGCCTGAGTCTCAGGATATTGTCTTAGAATCGAGCCACCAGCAGTTAACCGACTCAGATGATTCAGACTCCGAGACAACAGCATCATTAGCTAATGGTGAACTACCAGAGGCAACACAAGCACAACCTAGCGACTCTGACTTGTTTGCCGTAGCTCAAAACATGCGCCAGCGTAACCGTCGTTTACTTGAGCAAGTCAGTCAGCTTCAGCAGGCTCTAAGGGACAAACAGGAAGAGTTACTATTACAACGACAGCAAGACTACGAGCACGAAAATTTACTTACTCAACAAACGGAGGAACTTCATACTCTTAAAGAGCAATTAACCCGTTTGTTTCATACCCTCGAATCTTCTCATCAAGCTGCCCAACGCCAGCAAATTTTAATTGAAACATTATCTGAGCAGCTAGAATCTTCTCAACAAAGGGTAGCTCAACTAGAGCGGGAATGTGCTCTTACCCAGCAACGCCACAATGAACAGTCTCAACAGTTGTTACAAGCAGCCAATACCTGTCGAGAACTCAGATCACGCCTTTACCGACAGCAACGCCAAACCCTACAGTTCAAAGCAGCCTTAGAAAAATCTCTCGAAATGACCCCACCGATAAGTGCGGTTGGGCAACAACCTCAATTGAAAAAGAATAATAATGACCCCTATTCTCTTCCCAAAACTCAACCAATTCAACCTTGGTCAAGCGAAGATTTAATCCCAACAGACTCCTCCCATGTCGATCCCTTATGGCAGCAACCCATTAAGTTTGATCTGCCTGAAAAAATAGATGCCCTAAAAGCACAATTAGCCGATACTATATCAACTACAGAACCTGAGGAATTCTTCCCTGGGGAAGGTTCTGACTCAGTTGATGCTACATTTGCTACGGTAGAAGAAAGTGTAGCACAAGAACTGGAAGCGGAGAAGGCAATACTTGAACAGATGAACTCTCTAGCGGAGGCATTTGGTCTATCGGAGCCTCCCTCCAATTTAGCTGAGTCTGAAGTAGATGCAAGCTCAGAATTAGAAACTAACCCAGATGAAGCTGATGAGTTAGATTTATTCCTAATTGATACTGAAGAGTCGCCGTCAGCAGAAGATATTTGGGAAGCAGATCAGGAAACTCCAATTGCCAGGGAAGAGCCAGAGGAAAATCAGGAATCAGCTACCCTAGAAGAAGTGCTCTTACCCCAATCTAGTTGGCCTTCACCTACACTATATCCTCTACGTCGTCCTAAAAAGCTCAAGTCATTAGCAGCAATTGAGTTACCAAGTTTTCCTCGTTATCAATCTTCTTAAAAGGCAGGAGGCAGAAGGCAGGAAGCAGTCCTGATGGGGTGAGCGAAATAAAAGGGTGGGGAGCTGAGGAGCTGAGGAGCTGAGGAGCTGAGGAGCTGAGGAGCTGAGAAAGAAAAGAGAACTGATAATTTTTGGATACAAAGCTCAAGAAATCCCACCCAAAATTTCACCTCACCCGTCCTGATGAAAAAATTTTTTCACCACCAGGTGATGAAAGTAGGTTCTTCACTGTTGCCTGTTGCCTACTTTCAAGTCAGGAGGTGAGAGAAGGAAGTATTTATGTCAGGACTTTTAATTTTTGGTAGTAGCTTCTTCCCTATTCCCTATTCCCTATTCTCTATTCCCTACTTTCAAGTCAGGAGGGAGGAAGTAGTATTTCTTCCGTAGAATAGATTTAGACTAATTTGGTAGCAATAAAGCTGATGCAATATAAACAACTTGGCGATAGTGATCTATTAGTATCTGAAATCTGCTTGGGTACAATGACTTATGGCCAGCAGAATACCTCAGAGGAAGCGAGTAATCAACTCGATTATGCTGTTGCCCAAGGAGTCAACTTTATTGATGCGGCAGAAATGTATCCAGTGCCTTCACGGGCAGAAACTCAAGGAAAAACTGAGGAGTACATTGGTAAGTGGTTGGCAAAACAGCAGCGAGAGCAATTGATTATTGCTAGTAAAATAGCAGGACCTAATCCTAAAATATCTTGGATTAGAAGCGAAAACCGCAAAATCGACCGAGTTAATATCGAGCAAGCTGTTGAAGATAGCCTTAAGCGCTTGCAAACAGACTATATTGATCTATACCAAATCCACTGGCCTGACCGCTATGTTCCCTTATTTGGTGCTCCCGACTATGATCCTTCCCAAGAGCGGGATACTGTACCAATTGTAGAGCAGTTGGAAGTATTTGCTGACCTGATCACAGCCGGGAAAATTCGCTACTTGGGTTTGAGTAATGAGACACCTTGGGGTGTCTGTGAATTTTCCCATCTGGCAAAGCAATTAGAATTACCCAAAGTAGTCTCAATTCAGAATGCTTTTAACTTAACCAACCGGGTATTTCATACTCATATAGCGGAAGCTTGCCGCTTCCATCATCTAGGATTGCTAGCTTATAGTCCTCTCGCATTCGGTATGTTAACTGGCAAATATATCAATGGTATACCAGAAAATTCTCGACTGGCTTTATTTCAGGGATTTGGTAGACGTTATGAGAAAAGCAATTTGGCTGAAGCAGTCAAGGAATATGTCGCAATCGCTAATAAACATGGTATCAGTCCTGCTCAAATGGGTTTAGCATTTGTGCGATCGCGCTGGTTTGTCACCAGTACCATTATTGGTGCTACTACGATGGAGCAACTCCAGGAAAATCTTAGCAGTGTGGAGGTAAGTTTGGATAATGAGATTTTAGCAGAAATTGATGCCGTGCACGCCAAATATCCTAATCCCACACCTTAAGGTAACAGACTGCATCATTATGTTAGCAGAAGCCAGTCTCCTGTTCCTAGTTAGGGCTTGCTGGATAAATGGGTCAGCTTTTGGTAAGCCGTTTCTCTAGTGCTCATTACTTCAAAACCCGAATCAATCGATTTATTCAGCAAGCCCTAACTAGCTCAACTGATGCAGTGGAATAAATCTTAGCTACAATATTGGTGGTGAAACCTTCGCGTAGCGTCGGTCGAAGGAGCAGTGAAACCCAACTTTGAGTGCATACCAGCTTAGAGCCAGGGATTCGCCAGTGTTAAAACATCAATTCTAAATTCTAAATTCTCAATAGCCGATGTCCGTTAAAAACCGCTATCCTAATCAAGACAGGTATATCAACTTACTCACCGATTTCGGATTCAAACGTTTGTTCGGGACTGAACCGAACAAGGAATTATTGATCGATTTTTTGAATGTGATGTTGCCTGCAAAACATAAGGTGCAAGATGTCAGCTACAGAAATAACGAGAATCTGGGCAATACTCCTCTAGACCGCAAAGCAATCTTTGACATTTACTGTGAAAGCAAAACCGGAGAAAAATTTATCGTAGAGCTTCAAAAGGCCAAGCAAAACTACTTTAAAGACCGGAGCGTTTATTATGCCACCTTTCCCATTCAAGAACAAGCAATCAAAGGAGAGTGGAATTATAAATTGTCCTCTGTATATACGATTGGGATCTTGGATTTTATCTTTGAAGACCATGAAGAGGAGTCAGAACTGTTCCATATCGTGGAACTAAAAAATCAAAAATGTAAAGTATTCTATGATAAACTGAAATTTATCTATGTGGAACTACCGAAGTTTACCAAAACCGTTGAGGAGCTAGAAAGTCATTTTGAGAAGTGGCTGTTTTTATTGAAGCATTTATCGGAGTTAGAAGCACCACCGGAAGCTCTGCAAGAGGTAGTTTTTGAGCGGTTATTTGAAATATCGGAAATCGCCAACTTTTCTGCTGTTGAGCAAGAGGCTTATGAAAATAGCTTGAAATACTACAGAGATTTACAGAATGTGGTGGCAACCTCAAGAGAGGAGGGTGTCGAAGAAGGGATAGCAAGGGGCATCGAACAAGGTAGACAAGAAGGTATTCAAGAAGGTCGTGAACAAGGTCGCCAAGAAGGTATCCAAGAAAATACAATAGCGATCGCACGATCATGTATACAACAAGGTCTAGATATAGAGACGATTATGTCAATCACCCAACTGTCTAGGGAAGATATCGAAGCTTTGTGAGTTGGTAGCCAAAGAGATTATTTTTGGCTGCCATCATTAATACTTTTAGTAGCGCGGCACACTTGGTCTACATGCACTGATTCTGAATAGACTCCTCTGTAACTTTTATAGGCTTCTATATATCTGAGCCTGTAACTCTACTGATTAATTAAGCAATCCCAACTTAATTTATGATGTATAGCAAGATGTGAGTTGCACGGTTTTAATTGGATCATGGCTCTACGCCATACTGCGCAAAAATTCTGCCATTCGCTCCACCGCCGTTTCTAAAACTGCCGAATCCCTTACCAAGGCAAACCGAACATATCCTTCACCAGCTTTGCCAAAACCTGATCCTGGGGCAGCAACAACACCTGTTTGAGCTACTAACTGAGTACAGAATCCCATGGAATTCGAGGCCCAAGGTGCTGGTAACTTTGCCCAAACATACATTGTGGCTTGAGGAGTAGGCACTTGCCAGCCAATACGATGTAAAGCCTGAATAAAAGTATCCCGTCGCTGTTGAAAAATAGCTACCACTTGCTTAACATTTTCTTGAGAATCAGTTAAAGCTGCGATCGCACCGTTTAAAATTCCTTGGTACTGGTTAAAATCAATCACTGCTTTTACTTGTCGCAAAGCTTTAATCAAATCTGCATTACCAATGGCATAACCTACCCTAAATCCTCCCATATTGTAGGACTTGGAAAAGCTATAAAATTCTATTGAGAGTTCTTTACTTGTATCGGCTTGAAAAATGGAGGGAGCAAGGGATTGAGGATTTGCAACTTCTGTCTCTTCTCCAAAAACTAGATCAGCATAGGGAAAATCATTAACTAAAACTAAGTTGTGCTGACGACAGAAAGCAACCGCCTTCTGGAAAAACGACAACGGTGCGATCGCTGAGGTAGGATTGTGGGGATAACTTAACACCATCAGCCTTGCTTGTGCTAGTACGGAGACAGGGATATCCTCAAATACTGGCAAAAAGCCGTTTTCTGCCAACAAGGGCATCGGATAAATTTGACCCCCAGCCAGGTGAACACCACCAGCATGGGAAGGATAGCCAGGATCTTGCAACAGGGCAAAGTCCCCTGGATTAAGTACCGCCAGAGGTAAATGAGCAGTGCCTTCTTGGGAACCAATCAAGAGCAATACTTCTGTTTCAGGATTAACTGAGATACCAAATTTTTGGTTGTACCAACTTGCCGCTGCTTGACGAAAAGCTTGAGTGCCATGAAACAGCAAGTAACCGTGAGTAGTAGAATCAGACAAAGACTCTCTAATTGCCGACAATACATGCTCTGAAGCAGGCAAGTCAGAAGACCCCAAAGATAAGTCAATAATCTCCTTACCAACTGCCTTTGCTTTTGCCTTTGCTTGATCCATATCAGCAAACACATTGGATTGCAGAGGTTGTAGACGCTGAGCAAATTGCATATTTTGTTGTTTGTTGTTTGTTGTTTGTTGTTTGTTAATTGTTAACCAAGTCAGACTCCCATGAGCTTTCACCTCACAACAAAGAATGAAAATCTCTCTTTCTCGGCGTCCCCGCGTCCCCGTGTCTATTTATCAGATTAGAGGTGAGCTTCCAACATAGCCTGCAATTTTGGTTTTCCAATAGCTCCCTCAAGTGACTCGATCAGTTCACCATTATTAAATAATCTCAGAGCTGGAACCCCTTCTACCTTGCAAATTGCTCGAGATTCTGGATTAGGGTCTACTTCCATCTTAATCACTTTCAGGCGATCGCTGTAGGTATCAGCAATCGATTCCACAGATGGTGATACCAATTTACAAGGACCGCACCAAGGTGCCCAAAAATACACTAGCACTAGCTGCTGTGCTTTTAATACTTCGTTTTCAAACTCGGTATCTTCAATAAAAATAATGCTACTCACAACAGGGATACTTTTTTGCTCGCCAATACAATGGATGGGTTATTCGCTCTCTTACCGCTACAGTCACTTGACATCATAAATTGACTGGTGATACTGGCAAATTATCACCTACAGCAAGCTAGCAGTGACATCATAGCACGGAAACGTATTTATTCAGGACAGTGCATAAATTTTGCAGCGCACAATTTCCCCATGATTGATAATCATGGGCTTGGTGCGCATCTTAAATTGACACTCCTCGAATTAAAGGTACAAGGATTCTGGCTTCAACGAGTCCTCTGATTAACGCTAACTAGACTACTCAGGTTTACAGATTACAAAGGACATAGCCAGACACCAGCGCGTAGTTACAAGTTGTCAAGTTGCTTGCGCAACTCATCCAATTCATTGTCCACTTCTGAATTAGATTGAGATGGTGAAGATTTTTGTCCTCCTGAGGCTGGTAAAGCTCCCTGGGTAACGGAACCACCAGTCAACTGCGCTTTCATTGCTGCCAACTCATCATCCACATCACTACCAGCTTCGAGTTGGGCAAACTGACTTTCTAAGTCATTGCCACCAAGAGCACCGGCTGCCTCAGAACGAGCTTCCATCTCCATGACTTTTTCTTCCATGCGCTCAAAGGCTCCCATCGCTGAGCTAGTGCCCAATTTGCCAATTGTGCTTTGCAACTGTTCATTGGCTTTAGCAGCACTAACCCGTGCTTTGAGCATATCTTTCTTCGTCTTAGCTTCAGAAATCTTGCTCTCCAGGGCAATCAGATTACGCTTGAGGGTGTCTACCTGAGTCACTTGCTGATCCAGCTGCGCTTTAATAGTAGTAGCAGTTTCGGTATTAGTTTTTTTTCGTTGCAGTGCCTCACGAGCTAAATTTTCATCCCCTTTGCTGAGGGCCAGTTGGGCTCTTTGGTGCCAATTGTTGGCTTCTTGTTGATTTTTGTTATATTGCTGTTCAGTGCGTTTTTGAGTAGCAATAGCTCTGGCTACTGCTTGGCGCAGTTGTACCAGATCCTCTTGCATGTCAACAATGGCTTGCTCCAGAATCTTTTCCGGATCTTCAGCCTTGCTAACCATATCGTTGATGTTAGCTCTAACGACTCTACTGAGGCGATCAAATAATCCCATGACGCTGTCTATCCTCTCGGAATTTACAAAGTAGGTGTGAAACTAGTTTCACTCTTGTGAGCCAGCTTCAGACAAGACACTATTCATCCAGTGTAAAAACTTCCTGCCCAAAAGTGCTAGTTGCTAGTCAACTTAACGAAACTCTCATCCGACGTAATGCAAGCATTATTAGTCATTTGTCCTTGGTAGCAATGACTAATAACCAATGACAAAGCTATTCTTGAGTATGGTATACCGATGCAGAAATTCCCTCCTGCTGGAGTTGCTTAGCTAAAGTTTTGGCTTGAGTTTCAGTATCAAAAGCTCCTAATTGAATCTGTGAACCTTCTGGGAACTTACGCACATAGGCATCAGGAACCATTGTCTTTGCTAGTTCCAAAGACTGGGAACCAGTATAATTACTCACTACATAATAAAAAGGATCCTTCTGTGCTGGAGGCGTTGCTGCCTCTACTGAGTTCACAGAAGAAGACTCTTTTGGCGTTATTGCAGGTGAAGAGCCTGTTTGAGTATTGGGAATGTTCGTTGTTGCTCGTGGTGTTGCCGCCTGTGGAGCCGTCCCTGGTAGGGGAGGTGGTGGTAAAAGTGCCGAAGGTAAATCCGTACCTCCAGAAAACTCTTGGTTAGATACTCCTGATGTGGTGTTGGACTCAGGTAAATCTGGTAGCGGGGGAACTTCCGTCTGGTTTTGGGTTGGTGTCTCCGTGGGTATGCTTTCTAAGCGAGACAGATTATTTAAATTTAAATCTATAAATTCTTCAGAAGCCAAATCTGGACCATTAATTATGGGTGCATTTTGTTCTAACTCTCCCTGTGTCGGTGTTGTACCAATAGAGTTTTGAGCTGTGGTAGTTGCTGGGGAACCAAAAAACCGCTCAAGAACCAGAACTTTAAATTGGGATGGATTCATCACCAGATAAATCACTGTTGCACCGGAAAGCAATACTAGGAGCATCAAGCCAACACCTAAAGGAGTTAGCAGCTGACGCTTTTGGGGTTGAGTTTTGGTTTCTTCTTCCCGCAAACTCTCCAGTAATTTCTCGGATGACTCCAGATAATCCTCTGGTTGTCCTTGGGATGGCTCTGAGGTGAGCAAATTAGCTGATTCTTCTGTTGTTTCCTCAGAAGGAGTTAGTTGTTCTTTCTCTTCTGATGGAGCTATTAGGCTTTCTTCAATAGGGGGCTCAGGTAATTCAGAGGCCACTAATGAAGAATCATCTAGATCTTCTGTCTGACTGATGAGTTCTGGGCTCATTTCTTGAGGCAGCATAGTTGGTGGCATCTTCAACTCAGATATCGGCAATGAGATCACAGGAGCAGAGGATTCCTGTAAAGCTGGCTGCTGAGTTGGAGCTACGGGTTTTTTGATAGAGATTAACTCAATCGGTTGGCGGACTTGATTACTACCCAGTCCACGAGGGGATTTAACTGGACGTCCCGCACGTTTGCGTCGGTAGCGGGCCAATTCTTCTTCTAGCTGCACGTCAAGGCTTCCCAGAGCAGCCTGCAAAGCTGGGTTGAGTAATTGGCTGGGTGAGGATTGAGTAGAGGACTCAACCGAGTTGTTTTTGCTCATGAGGAGGGCAATAGGGGTGAGTTTTTGGGTTCTAATTTTACAAACAAATGCTCTTGCTGTCATTGACTTATCCACGGGTTGAAACCACGTAGATTATCAAAATAAGTATAGAGTGGTTAGTTCAAACAGGAATTATCTAAAACATATGTTTAAATCTCTTAATCATATCTTAAGCAAACTGGAACAGCAGCCCCAGTGGGAAGAGCTGAGGCAATTTCAACGCATGGTCACATGTTGGCAACAAGTTGTGGGAGCTAAAGTGGCTAAGCAGACGCGACCATATTCAATATCTAGGGAGATTTTGTATGTTGCCACTTCTAGCTCGGTTTGGGCACAAGAGCTGAAATTTAAGCGCCGTTCTATTTTGAAAAAGCTTAATGCCGAGTTAACTCTACAACTGGTTGATATTCGCTTTTCTACTGCTCAGTGGGAGAAAAACCAAGAAACCGATGAGGTGTTCAAGTCACAATCTCCTTCCCTGCAAGAGCATCCCAGTCATGTTGTGGAAACAGTATCTTTATCAACCGTTGCTCTTAAAGAGTCTCACCCGGTTTATCAACAATGGGTTGAGCTCATGCAAATGCGATCGCAACAATTGCCTTTGTGTCCCAATTGCCAATGTCCTACACCAAAAGGAGAACTGCAACGTTGGGGTATTTGTTGTCTGTGTGCTGCCAAAAATTGGCAACATTAAGCTACAAATTTTACTCCTCGGACTTTACTTACCACCATTTAGGCTTCTTTTACCTAGACATAATCCAAGCTCTAGGGCTACCTCTGGTCTGTTTTTTTGCTTGATCCCCATACTGTTTAAACCAACTTAAGTCCATTGGAGCAAGGCATTGTTTAAGCGTAGGTCTTGTTTTTGTTGTAAGTTATACATATGTAACAAAAACATAAAGAAAACCTAAATATCTTAATTTGATCATCTTATAAAGCATAAGAATTAAGTTAAGAGGAAGTAAAAATTAATCCCAATAAAAAAAACTCCAATGAAGACCTTGAATTTGCATACTTCTGCCTGCCTAATGTGTCGCTATTATCAGCCAACGGGAAGGCGTGGAGGTATGTGTAGGCTCCTCAGTGCACCCGTCAGAGGTAGCTGGAAGGCTTGTTCTTTAGGACTGCCACCCTTTGCACCTTCATGGGAAGGAATTGAAAGGATTTGGCAGAATGACCAGCCAGCGCTCAAAGATACGCTTACTGTAAGTTCTTCCTTTGACTGTTCTGAATCAGAGCATTCGGTTGCCAAAATGGTCTCAGTTACTGAAAAGTCAGCAGCAGACATTGTAATGGTATAAATCTCTACAGACATCTAATGTGATCTGGATTAACTGCTGTTTTAAACAATTGAATAGATAAAAAGTTAAAATTAAAAATCGCACCTTTTACTGATCAAAGGTGCGATTTTTAATACAAATTTAAGTTTCAAAAGCTAGTCATTGGTCATTAGAACACAAAACAAATGACCGATGACCAATGACCGATGACCAATCAGTCATCTTGTCTACCCTTGAAAGATGCTAGCCATTCACGAACCTGATCGGCAGCAATATCGCGAGACCCTAAACCGAAAGCCAGGGCGATGGCCACAGCGATCGCTCCAAGGAGCAAGCCAAAGGCTAAGTTAACAATGTCACCCCCAATACCCATTTGTTCCAGGGCAATAGCTGCGGAAAAAGCGATGATCACAATCCTAGCAGCCTGTCCTAGAAATACTGATTGGTTAGAGCCGGAACTGCTAACCAATTTAAAGGTAAAAGATGCTAAGGATAGACCAATGGCAAATACGACTAAACCTCCTAGAATTTGACCAGCAATGACCATAATTCCGGTAACAATTGCTGTCAAAGGTTCAATTTCTAAGATATCGGTTGCTGCAACAACCGCAAACAGCATAATCGCCACTAACGCAATAACTCCCACCAGTTCTGATGGTGTGCGAGTGGTAACAGAACTAGGCTGTAGCACCGTCTCTTGTCCAGTAGAGGGTTCTGGCATCTCTGATTCTTCATCAGCTGGTGTAGCTGAAGTTCTAGGAGAGGTTAACCCTAGCCACTGGAAAAGATTGTTAAAGCCAATACTTGTCAGGATGTTGGTTATTAGCTCACTGACAAATTGCCCTATCACATAAGCAATTATCAAAATCACTACCGCTGTAGCAATTTTGGGGATAGCACTGAGGATCTGATCCAACATTGCTATCGCTGGCTCTGAAATTGCCTGAATTTCCAGAGCATTGAGAGCAGCAATTGCCGTGGGGATCAAAATCAGTACATAGACAATGGTTCCAATAATCCAGGAGAGAGATTTGCCACCAGTAGTTGTCTGAAGCCCAAACTGACTACCCAAACGATTAAAGCCGGCTGCGGACAGAAGACCTGTGACAATCCGGCGCACCACTTGAGCAACTACCCAACCAGCGCCACCAATCACTATGGCTTTCAGGATATTGGGCAAAGCTGCCAGAATTTCATTCAGCAGTTGCTGCACTGGCTCCAAAGTTCCCTGTAAGCCTAGGGTGCTTAAAATTGAAGGCAGAAACAGAAGAAAGATGAACCAGTACAGAGCATTACCAATAGTATCGCTCAGGGAGAACTGATTGGCTGGAGGGGTGGTTGTGCTAGTTGAAGTTCCCTCTGAACCGTCTGAGGGACTCTCCACTTGTTGACCTAAGCGCTCATCCAGTCTAAATACCCGCAGTGACCGCGTTGTCACTAGTTTTACCAGCGAGGCGATTAACCAAGCAACACCCAAGAGAATTGCGGCACCCAAGACCTGAGGCAAAAAGCTCAGAATTTGGTTGAGAAAACTATTGAGAGGTTCAGAAACTGCTTCTAGTTGCAGTCGCTGTAGGACTCCCACTACGGTGAAGATAATGATCAGCCAGAAAACTCCACCGGATATCCATTTCTCAATTTTTGGAGGCTCTACCCCTTCCTGAGCAGCAGTCAGCCAGTTAGCAATTTTGTTGTCAATTCTGGTGCGACTGAGTAATCCTTCTATTAAATTAGCTACTGCTACAGCAACAATTATGCCAAGTAACAGAAATAGTACTGCACCTAACAGATTAGGCAGAAAAGCGATAATGTTCTCAAGGAATGACCCAAACACATCTGTCTGAGCCAAAATTGGATGCACCGATCCTGGCACACCCACTCCTACAATTTGGACGATACCTTCCCAAGTTTCATTCATAGTATTCCTTAATGACATACTCTCAACTTTCACGGGAAAACAACAAAAGATTGCTGTTTACCATGTTGTGGTAATTGATGGTGTTGATTCTCTCATAGAAGTTGTCTTGCCAGTTGCTAAACTTACTACCTCCAAGTTAAGACACATTTAAGTTTGGTTAGTCTTAATCTCAGCGTCTGCGCCTCTAGTGTATCAGCAGCAAATTTTTACCAAATCCCTTTCAATCAGTTCAGGATTTGAGCCTTAACAAGGGTGTCATTCAATCTCACGACCTATTTCACCTCACCCAAACCCCAAACCCTATTCCCTATCTCCTTTTTAGCCTTATTGTTACCCTGTCAGTCATACTAGTCATAGAGATCAGCTTTTGAATGTTTTAATGTCAAACCCCCAAGTTTTTGAACAATCGATTCAAATCAACGCTAGTGCCACTGTGGTTGAGAGCTGTATTACTGACCAAATTTTGATGCATCGTTGGCTCAACCCAGCTCTACGTTGTGAACCAATAGGGAAATGGAGTACACAAGTAGGTAGTCGCTCTCGCTTTGTGATTAATATTCCCCTGTTGCAACCTACCCTCAAAAGTGTAGTCTTAGAAAGAGAACCTGGTTTAGTAGTTTGGGGATTTAAGGGATTTTTCCAGGGACGCGATCGCTGGGAATGTCAGCCAGCGAACCAGGGAACTCTTCTGCTCAACCGTTTTGAGTTTGAAATTCCTAATCCCTTAGTTAGCTGGGGCTTTAAAAACTTTGCTGCCCAATGGACACAGAGTGATATGAAAGCTCAACTCAGACGCCTCAAGCGAGTTGCAGAGGAGACTTATCGTCATTCCAAATAAGATTTAGGTGTTAGGTTGTAGGTGGTAGGTTGTAGGTGGTAGGTGGTAGGTTTTAGCCAAGACTACTCGAATCAGCTCTAATCTCTCTTCCTCAGCTCCCTCAGCTCCCTCAGCTCCCTCAGCTCCCCCAGCTCCCCCAGCTCCCCCAGCTCCCTCAGCTCCCTCAGCTCCCCAGCTCCTCCGCTCCTCCGCTCCTCCGCTCTTGACTCCTCATTGTCTCCAACAACTGGCGAATCATCCCTCCATCTTTGGCATACGGAACCATCGCCAAATACATTTCCAGATCCTGGGATGCTTGAGACCTGTATCCTAATTGGTAGTAAAGCAGACCCCTGTCTCGTCGCTCTTGGGGTGCATCGGAAAATAATAGTAAAATACGTTCAACTGCTGCCAGTGCCTTAGGCAAATCTTGGTTATTGAGGTAAATAAATTTGAGGTTTGTCAGCATCCTTGCCAATAGCTGCTTATGACTCACGGGAGCAGTAAAACTAGATTGCAGCTGCACTGGACGACCGAAAACTTGGGTAAGTCGTTCCTCACAATCTTGCTCGAATAAAACTTCTCCTTGATGGAAAGCATCGACAAAGATTCCAGCATCATCAAAATTTGGACGAATGAGAAAATGTCCAGGCATATTAACCCCAACCATCGGAAAGTCAAGGCGTCGAGCGATTTCTAGGTAAACCAGGGACAGAGTGATGGGAATACCAATCCGCTGGTCGATGACATCATTTAAGAAGCTATTGCCAGGATTATAGTAATCCTTAGTGTTGCCAGTATAGCCGAGGTCATCGTATAAGTATTGATTGATACCTTTGAGTATTCTTAAAGGATACCGCTCAACTGGTAAGCGCTCTTCTACCTCAGTTGCCATTACATCGAGGGCGTTAAGGTAGGCAGCAACTTCCAGGTCAGGATATTCTTCTTGGGCTATATAAAGTGCTGCTTTTGCCAGGTCTATTTGGTCATCTGACTGACGTATTTCGTTGTAAAAGTTTTGACGCCCCAAAGGAAAGTGCATAGGAATGGGTTTAATAAATCCTTGCCTTTGATTGTAAGACATATACCCGACATTGAAAGTCGGGTATGAAGGCTTTAATTGGACTGTATTGTTCTAGCAATGGCCAAGAATTTGAGATTGAAGAAAAATCTGATGTTGACTTCCTAGCAATAGGATATGCTTTTACTGGACATCTGTATCTGTTAGAGGTTGATTGCAAGGTTTGATCTGAGGACCGGGCAAAATGATGTCTCCTTCAACTCCCACGGAGATACCCCGCATCTGACGGATTGCATTGAGAGACTTGACACAGTCACAGCCAAACATAGCGATCGCGGCATTACTTTCTTCTTCAGTAAACTCCAGTATTAGATGGCCTTCAGGAGTTTTTTCCAGGTTAGCAAACTCATCAGCTCCACCAAAGACTTGAGTAAAATTAGCGAGATGAGCATTTCCTGTACAGGACTGACGCTTACAGTCCAGATTAGCCCGGTGAGCATTTCCGGTAGAAGCCTTTTGAGGCGTGGTTTGGGTATCTAATTCCGCTGCCTGAGTAGGCTTGTTCGTTAAGGACATCAGTAGCAGAGAACCCACGACTGTAGAACCAGAAAGTAAAATTAGCGATAGCCTGTTCACTACTTACCTCAGAAAATATCAGCGTCTCGTATTTTACTACAAAAAAAAGCTAGCTACTATTTTGGCATTTTTTTACACTAGTGAGAGTGATTACAGAAGCTCTGCTTACCGTCAGTACCTGCCCACCACTACGAAGAATAGAATAAGTCAAATTCTCCTGACTTAGCAAACAGGTAACAGCTCATCTGGCAACAGGCAAAAGAAATGATCTTGACTCCTACCTAATAGTGATTTTTTTCCCTTGGGACTGCCTGTTTTAATTTTTCTGTAGAGATAATTTTGAAGTAAAAAAGATAACCAGAGAATAAAAAGTTGATGAAGTTATCTATTTCTTAGTGACATTTATTGACAACCGTGTAAATATTGTAAACGTGCATGTCATACCAGTCTTACAGAGAAATACCATTCAGAATTCTTAACGTCTCCTCAAAAATCATTTATGAACTCTATAGAGAGGCCAATAGTAGCTACGAAAATAGTCGCTATTAATCAACTTGAGCAGCAAATTCAGACTTGTATAAAAGAACAATTTACAGGTCGGTTGGATTTGTGTATGACAGATGCCGACAATCAGCAGTGGAGTTTGTATTTTTTTCAAGGTAGTTTGAGTAAATCTACCAGTAATAGACATCCGATCCGTCGTTGGTGTCGGCAAGTGACTATTCAATGTCCCCAACTGGCCGTTAACTCTGTTGGTGAAGGTTCAGAGCGACTTCAGTATTGGGATTACGACTCCTTAGTAAAACTGGTAAGACAGGGACAACTTGTGCGCCGAAAGATGGCAGCAGTTGTTGAAGGCAATATTAGAGAAATCTTTTTCGATATTATCCAACAAGTCGAACTCGGAAGTAATTTAGGACAGTCCTTAGTCTACAGACAGATTCCTGAAAACAGCAGAGAATCAATATTGGTACTGATTAGAGCTGAACCGGTATGGCAACAAGCCAAGCAAACCTGGGAAGCTTGGCAACAAGCTGGATTGGAAAAGCTTTCTCCTAACTTAGCTCCAGTGATTTGGGATGCTGATAAATTGCGACAACAGACCTCACTTTTGGCATACCATAACCTCACCACTTTGGCAGATGGCAATCGAACTTTGAGGGATTTAGCTGTCAAGTTAAAACAGCAACTTTTACCTCTGACTAAATCAATTATGCCCTACCTCAGACAAGAATTAATTGGCTTAATTGAGGTTGGAGATTTGAGCTGGAAACACAAAACTACTAGAAGCACTAATTCTCAGGCAACAACAACTATATCTTCTGTAAAGCAAGTTCAAGCTCAGCTTACTAGTCCGTTGGTAGTATATATCGATGATAGTCGCAGCGATAGCCTGATAATGAGTCAGATTCTCGCCCAGGCTGGCTATAGATTTATTAATATTAGAGACCCTCTTAAAGCACTACCAATTTTGCTAGAACAAAAACCAGATCTAATTTTCTTAGATTTAGTTATGCCTATGGTTAACGGGTATGAAATCTGTTCACAAATTCGCCGAATTTCACTTTTCCAAGATACTCCTGTGATTATTCTCACTAGTAGTGATGGAATCGTAGATAGGGTGCGTGCCAAAATGGTTGGTTCTTCGGGCTTTTTAGCAAAGCCTATCGAAAGAAACAAAGTACTAAGTACTCTGCTGACTTATTTACCAACAACAGCACCTATAGGGTGAGCTTAAATCACATATTCAGGCTAACAAGGTTAAGAAAGTAATAAGTAATAAGTAATAAGTAATAAGTAATGAGAGTTCTTTTAGTTGAAGATAGTTTAACGGAAGCTAACGTACTAACAGGTTACCTCCGGCAGGCAGGTTTAACAGTAGTCAGCGTTACCAATGGTGAAGATGCTCACCTCAAACTTCAGCGCCAGAAGCCGGATTTAGTAATTCTTGATGTGATTTTGCCTGGGCAAAGTGGGTTTGAAATCTGCCGCGAACTTAAGGCGAATGCTAGTACCCAGAAAATCCCAGTAGTAATTTGTTCCAGCAAAGGTACTGAGGCCGATAAACTTTGGGGTTCGATGTTGGGTGCTGATGCCTATATACCTAAGCCAGTAGATCAACAAGAATTACTTAAAACCATCCAACAATTAATTGCTGCTTAATTGTTTCTTGGGAAGTTGTTGAACAAGAAAAAGTAGGGAGATGCGGGTGTGGGAAGTGTTGGGAGACAAGGGAGACAAGGAAACGATTCCCCATTCCCTTTCGGAACATGGTGATCAAAACGAAGCAAAATAACCAATAACAAACAACCAACAACAAATAACCAACAACAAATAACAAATGACAATTACTCTTGATCCCCTGAATTTAGAGCCGCTGCCTCCAGAAAACCGCCAGCGGTTACTCCGTTTTACTCTGGGTCTTGAAGAAAGTGCGCTACTACCCCTAGAGGAAATTGCGGAAATTCTCAAGGTTGATATAACGGAAATTCTGCCAGTTCCAGAAATGCCCAGTTGTGTTTTAGGAATTGGGAATTGGCGAGGAAAAATGCTTTGGCTTGTAGACCTTAACCATCTTATCAATGGTGAGTCTCTGTTGCTTTCGGAAACAGTTGCCGAATCTGCTGTTTCCATGGTGGTTCAGTTAAATGATCAATTTTTGGGTTTAGTAGTGCAACAAGTTAACGATATTGAGTTACATGAGTTGCAACAACTACAGCCAGCAGTTCCAGGGTTATTCCCTTCCAGGCTTTTACCTTTTGTTCTGGGTGCTTTACCAGGGGGAAACGGTATTGTTTTGGATGTCAAAGCAATTACCCAATGTCCTCTTTGGCAATTACATGGAGGAGGAAGATATTGAGTTTTTTTAATTTACACTCCTCTCCCACATTGGGATTGATGAAGCGAGTTAAGAGGAAGATAAAAAGGCAGGAAACAGAAGGCAGAGGGCAGGAGGCAGGAGGCAGAAAGCAGGAGGTAGAACCCACCCCTAACCCCTCCTTGGAGGGGGACTGGAAGCAGGAAGAAAGAAGGCAAGAGGCTGAAGGCAGAAAGCAGGAGGTAGAACCCACCCCTAACCCCTCCTTGGAGGGGGACTGGAAGCAGGAAGAAAGAAGGCAAGAGACTGAAGGCAGGAAGCAGGAGGTAAAACCCCGCCCTGACCCCTCCTTGGAAGGGAACTGGAAGCAGGAAGAAAGAGGGCAAGAAGCTGAAGGCAGGAAGCAGGAGGTAGAACCCACCCCTGACCCCTCCTTGGAGGGGGACTGGAAGCAGGAAGAAAGAAGGCAAGAGGTAGAAAGCAGTCCCAATGAAAACATTTTTTCACCATCAGAGGATGAAAGTAGACTCTTCCCAATTCCCAATTCCCAATTCCCAATTCCCAATTCTCAAACAACCAACGACAAACAACTAATAACTAACAACAAAAATATTATGCAAGAACTTGAGCAATCTAAACAAAAGCTTGATAAATCACTAAGTAAAAGTAATGGTAATTTAACTCCTACTCAATTGAAGAATGGTTCAGATATCAATTTTGAGCAGCATTTTAGAGATGAGCGGCAGTGGTTATTCAACCTTGTTAGTCAGTTGCTCCAAGCACAAAATACTCAGACTTTACTCACAACTACAGTTAATGAGGTTCGCCAGCACTTCCAGGTGGAGAGAGTGTTAATCTATCGCTGCCAAACTGAGAGCCGAGGTATGGTAGAAGCTGAGTCGATGAAGACTGGTTACACTCCTAGTTTGGGTGAGTCTTTACTAATTAATACTTTTGGGGCGGAGCATCGGTTGGATTACCGGCAACAGCAAGTTATTGCTCTGAATGATGTTTCTGAGACTTCTGTCAGTCCCTATCAATGGCAATTACTGGAAAAGTTCCAAGTTAAGGCTAGTCTAAGTTTGCCTATTTTGTTGGAAGGGCAGCTGTGGGGTTTACTGGTTTTACAGCAATGTTCTGGTTCTCGGCAATGGCAGGAAGCTGAAATCATGCTGTTGTGCCAACTAGTTACTGAACTGAGACTGTATTTGCAGCCATTGGAATTTCGTTACCAACGCCTGAAGCAGGCTCAGCAGGATTCTATTTTGGAGCAAATTCTGGGGAGAGTTGCCGCTTCTGGTGATACTTATGCTGCTTTGGGTAATATTGTTCAGGAACTACGGCAATTTTACGGGGTTGACCGAGTGGTGGTCTACCGCTTCAATGCTGATTGGAGTGGTGATTTTGTGGCGGAGTCGGTTGGTCGTGGCTGGGTGGCAATGCTAGAAGCACAACAGAAGGATGCTAGCCTTAGGGCGAAGGAGATTACTGCTTCTGACTATTGTGCGGTCAAGCGGTTTGGTTTTCCTGCTAGCTCGAGTACTACTGATACTTTCCTCAAGGAGACTCAAGGGAACGGCTATTTTATTGGTGAGCGAATTAAGCGGGTTGATGATATCTATAATGCTGGTTTTTCCGACTGTTACATTAGTACGCTGAAAAAATACCAGGCTAGGGCTTACCTGATTGCTCCCATTTTTGAGGGGGAGGGACTTTGGGGTTTGCTGGCTGTTTACCAAAACTCTGGTCCTCGTCACTGGCAGGATGAAGAGGTTACTCTGCTTTCTCTGTTAAGTGAACGTCTCGGTAGTATCCTCAAGGAGCTTAAGTTTGCAGCACAGCTACGGGAACAGTCCCAGCAGTTAGCTAAGGCAGCACGAAGAGAACAGGCTGTTGCTAATTTACTTGACCAAATTCGTCGAACATTGGATATCAATACTATCTTCAGAACGACGACGAAAGAAGTATTGTTGTTACTCAATGCCGATCGCGTGGTACTTTATCGGTTTAACCCGGATTGGAGTGGAGAGTTTGTCTCGGAGTCGGTAGGTGCTGGCTGGGTTTCTTTAATCCAGCAGCAGCGAATTGATTCTACTCTCAGGGGTAATGATTTGCTCAAGGATGAGCGCTGTAGTTGTAAAGAGTTGAGGGAGCCTTTTTTCCCTGCTACTGATACGTATTTGCAAAGTACCCAAGGAGGGAGTTTTGTTCGAGGTGAGCAGTATCGGCAGGTGGATGATATCTATGCTGCTAATTTTGCTCCTTGCTACCTAGAAACTTTGGAGAAGTACCAGGCCAAGGCTTATGTAATTATGCCGGTTTTCCAGGGTAAGAGTTTGTGGGGATTGCTAGCGGTTTACCAAAATTCCGGTGTGCGTGCTTGGGAAGAAACCGAGGTTCGGTTTTTGGCTCAGATTACTGGTCAGTTAGCGGTGGCTTTACGACAAAGGAATTGTTTGGAGCAGTTACAGGGTCAGTCTGCTCAAATTGCCAAGGCTCCCTTAGGAGAGCAGGCAGCGGCGAAGTTGTTGGGTAAGCTTTGCCAAGGTGGGGATGTGGAGAATTTTTTGGAAAATTTGACGAGGGAAGTGCGGTTGCAGATGGGATGCGATCGCGTGGCAATTTATCGCTTTAACCCGGATTGGAGTGGGGAGTATGTAACTGAGTCTTTGGCTAAGGAAGGAGTACCTTTAGTTGGGGCAACTATTGAGCCAGATCATTTACAGGCAACTGAAGGTGGTAGATATCGTTTCAACCAAATTTTTGCGGTTGATGATGTTCACGGAACTCTGTGTCCTGTTGTAGCGGAATACTGGGAGAAGTTTCAGGTTAAGGCTTACCTGACTGTGCCGATTTTCCAAGGGGAAAAGCTGTGGGGTTTACTTTCTGCTTACCAACATGCTACTGCTCGTGATTGGCAAGGGGAAGAAGTAGGTTTGTTGACTCATATTAGCCGACAGTTTTGGGAAGCTCAGCAACAAACAGAATACCTAGGACAGCTGGAATGGGAAAGAGCTAAGGGTAAACTAATCGAGAAAATTAGCAATAATGCCGATATTGACAGCATTTTTCGGACAGCAACTAAGGAAGTTCGTCGGCAACTGGGGTGCGATCGCGTCGTGGTTTATCGCTTTAACCCCGATTGGAGTGGTTCTTTTGTGGCAGAGTCGGTGACTACGGGTTGGATGCCCCTGGTGGGACCGAACACGAAAAAGACTTGGCCTTTTGATACTCATTTAGAGGAAAACCAGGGTAATTATTATCGTCGGAATGAACCTTTAATGGTTGAGGATATTCAACAAGTTGGTTTCAGTTCTTGTTATCTGGATTTGTTGGAGGAAATTGAAGCTAGGGCTTATTTGATTATGCCGGTTTTTGCCGGGGAAAAGCTTTGGGGTTTGATGGCGGCTTACCAGAATTCCGGCCCTCGTCACTGGCAGACGGCAGATGTTGATTGTCTGTCTCAAATAGTTAAGCAGTTAGCAGTTGCGGTGCGGCAGGCGGACTCGATGGAACAGGCAACAAAAGCAGCACAACGACAGCAGGCTGTTGCTAGTGTCATCGACAAGATTCGCGAAACTTCTGATACTGATACGATTTTTCAGACGGTGACTAAAGAAGTAAGACAGCTGCTAGAGTGCGACCGCTTGGCTGTCTATCGCTTTGATGCTGACTGGAGTGGTAAATTTGTGGCGGAGTCGGTGGCGAAAGGCTGGGTGAAGTTGGTTGGACCTGGTATTGAAACCATTTGGCCTGATACTTTTTTACAGGAAACTAAGGGTGGTCGGTATCGCCAGCATGAAAGTTTTGTGGTTAATGATATTGATGAGACTACTCATGCTCCTTGTCACCGAAAAATTTTGGAGCAGTTTGAGGTCAAAGCTTATGTGATTGTACCGGTTTTTGCTGGGGACACACTCTGGGGTTTACTGGGAGCTTATCAAAATTCTGGTTCTCGTTACTGGCAACCTGAGGAAGTTAATTTACTCGCTCAGATTGGGAAACAGTTTGGGGTTGCGGTTAAACAGGCTGAGTATATTGAGGAGTTGCGGGTTCAGTCACAAAAGTTGACGACTTCGGTGAAGCGAGGAACGGTTTATAGCCAACTGATCTACCGGTTGGGATTGGTGCTGATTCAGGAAGATTTCTCTTTAGATCATTTATGGCAGCTGGCTCTTCTGGAGTTACGGAGACAACTAAAGTGCGATCGCGTGGCCCTCTACCGCTTTAGTGCTGATTGGGGTGGAGAGTTTGTGGTAGAAAATGTGGGCAGCGATTGGCTGAAAGTTGTGGGAACTGACTTGGCTTATGATGAAGACCCTTATTTGCAGGAGACTAGGGGGGGTCGTTATCGCAGTAAGGAGACTCTAAGTGTAGACAATATCGATAAGGTGGAACGGGATAGTGAAGGGTTAGATAAGTATCACATCAGGCAGCTAAAACGTTGGGGAACGAAGGCTTATATGGTTGCACCTATATTTAAAGGTGAGCAACTCTGGGGATTACTGGGAGCTTATCAACATGATGCACCCCGTGAGTGGGAGCAGATCGACCTTAATTTGCTGGTTCAGGTTGGGGTTCAGGTTGGTCTAGCTTTGCAACAAGCTGAGTACTTGGAGCAACTCCGGGAGCAAACTGAACAGTTGACTTTGGCTGCAGGGAGGGAAAGGACAGCTAAGGAACAACTACAACAGGATGTAATCCGTTTGCTGTCAGCGGTGCGACCTGCTCTGAATGGGGATTTAACAGTCCGGGCGACGGTAACTGAGAATGAGGTAGGTACGATTGCTGATGCTTATAACAATACACTGCAAAGTTTGCGGGGGCTGGTGAAGCAGGTGCAAACAGCTTCGAGGCAGGTTGCGGAAACTTCTCAGGGTAGCGAGTCAGCAATTTCTGGTCTTACTGAGCAAGCCCAACAACAATTCCAGGCTTTGGGTCAGGCTTTGGCACAAATTCAGATGATGGTTAATGCTACCGAAGCAGTGGAAATGAGTGCTCAACAGGTGGAGATTGCGGCTCAGCAAGCGAATCATACTGTGCAGGAAGGGGATGCCGCGATGAACCGCACTGTAGAGGGAATTATGGATATTCGGGAGACGGTAGCGGAAACTAGTAAGCGTATTAAGCGCTTGAGTGAGTCTTCCCAAAAAGTTTCGCGGGTGGTCAGCTTGATTAGTAATTTTACTACCCAAACCCAACTGCTGGCATTGAATGCGGCGATTGAGGCGACTAGGGCTGGTGAATATGGTAGGGGTTTTGTGGTAGTTGCGGACGAGGTGCGTTCTCTGGCTCGTCAGTCGGCTGAAGCTACTAGCGAAATTGAGCAGCTGGTGCAGGAAATCCAGCAGGGTACGGCGGAGGTATCCACAGTGATGGAAACGGGTATTCAGCAGGTGGCTCAGGGTACAGCGATGGTCCAGGATGCCCGCCAGAATTTGAGTGCAATTGTGGAAGCTACTAGTCAAATCAGTAATTTGGTTGAGGGTATTACTGAGTCAACTCAGGTACAAGCTCAAGAGTTTCAATCAATGACGAAAACGATGACTGATGTAGCAGCGATCGCTAATCAAACTTCTGAGGACTCTATCCGAATCTCTCTATCTTTCCAAGACCTCCTAATGATGGCTCAAAATCTTCTGGATAGTACTGATCAGTTTAAGGTTGATTAGTTTGTTGTTTGTTGTTTGTCGTTTGTTGACTGAACAATAATGACAGATAACCAATCACCAGCGACCAGTAACAAAAAAATAACCAACAACCAATAACCAAGAACTAATAACTATTTCAAAGAATTCATGTAGGAATTTAATCGGGGTGCTAGTTCATCAACAATTGGTTTTAGTGTATCCAACTGTTGGCTATTTAACAGGTTGCGAGAGTAGGCTCTTCTAAGCCAATGTTGAGTTTCGTATAAGGAGCCTCTGGCTATTTTGACAAATCTTCGATTATCTTGAGTACTACCTCGTCCTACTCCTTCTGCTATGTTTGCACCAATACTATCAGCTGAACGTATTAACTGTTTTCCTAGAGTATCTTTTGCTAAAGGCTCCCAGTTTTGAACCATTTTCCAGATTTCATCTGCTAATCTTTCTGAGAGTCGATAAACATCTAAATCCTGAAATCTCATTTTTTGTTGTTTGTTATTGGTTGTTTGTCGTTTGTTACTTGCCTTCTACCTAGAAGAAGAGAGTAACGATACAGCGCTTACCGATGTTACCAGGTACAGTAAAAACGATGAGGAAGAAATCTATCCAATCTTGACAACTGATTTAGGTCTACCTCATTGTAGCGGTAACCGTTGTATTCACAAAATATATTTTGAATAATGATACATCAGAAAGTTAACGAATAACAAATAACCAACGCCAAACAACTAATAACAAACAACAAACAACAAACAACAAACAACAAATGAAAAATGACAACTATTCGTGAGCAAGGCTACCGCTATTTTCTCCAGGAAGCACCAGAATTGTTACAAGCTTTGGAGCAAGATTTACTGACTCTGAGAGAAGATTGCAGTATTAATAAAGTCCATAATTTGATGCGAACTACTCACACTCTTAAGGGTGCTGCTGCTAGTGTGGGTTTGGAAACAATTAAAACTGTAGCTCATTATTTGGAGGATATTTTTAAGGCTCTGTGCAAGCCAGATATTTCTATTGAGCCGGAGGTGGAGGCTTTACTTTTTGAGGGTTATGAATGTTTGCGCTTGCCTTTGACTGCTGAACTAACGGGGGGACAGGTTGATGAAGCTGGAGTTAAAAGCCGAACTGCTGCTGTTTTTGCTCAATTGGAGGAGAAGCTAGGGGATTGTTTTGCCGAAGAAGCACATCTCCCTTCTTCGGTAGAGTTGGGTTTTGATGTTACTCAGTCGATTTTTGAGGTGGGAGTTACTCAAAGATTGGAGGAACTTGCAGCAGTTTTAGAGTCTGGACAATTGATAGAGGTTGCTACTAGTCTCCGGACTCAGGCTGAAGTTTTCCTTGGTTTAGCTGAGTCTTTGGTGCTACCGGGGTTTGGGGATATTGCTCGCAGTGCGATCTCGGCTCTTGATGCGCACCCGGAACAGGCACAGACGATTGCTGAGATTACTTTGGCGGATTTTCGGGAGGGACAAGAGGCGGTACTGAATGGCGATCGCAATTTGGGAGGGAGTCCTTCTGTCGCTTTGCAGGAACTGACTGGTATAGGAGAGGACGCAGGGACGCGGGGACACGGGGACGCGGAGATGGGAAGATGGGGAGATGGGGAAGATAAGGGAGACAAGGAAGACAAGGGAGACAAGGAGGACAAGGGAGACGAGATAATATTTACTTTAGCGGAAGAGCTCCGTAATCAGGAGTCAGTAACTCAGCTCGAAGTTGAAGGGGTAACTGATGCGGTTGAGTTAAAGAACGAAGCTTTGGCTGATTCTCTGCTGGAGGTAATCTGGGGAGGTACGGAGGAGTTAGAGGAAAATGTAGCAGTAACTGATGATTCTATATTCATTTCTTTGGATGATGAATTAGAAGAAAATACGGCAATAGCTGATGATTCTGCTTTTATTTCTGTGGATGATGAATTAGAGGAAGAGCTAGCTGTTGTTTATGATTCTGCTTTAGTTTCTTGGGAGGAAGAGTCAGGGGAGGATGCAAGAGTATCTAATGACTTTGTTTCTCTTAGTTTAGGTGAGGAAGATGGGAGAGGAAAAAAGGAGGAGAAGGAGAAGAGTTCACCTCAATCGCCGACAATTCCAACTTTGACTGAGTTACCTAGCACGGTGCGGGTGAAAGTTCAGCATTTAGAACATTTGAATTATTCAGTAGGGGAGTTACTGACTAACCACAACCGTCAGTTACTCCAGAATGAACAACTACAGGCCGCGGTCAAGACCCTTGTTACCCGTTTCCAGGAACATCGGCAATTACTAGAGCAGTTAAGAGATGGGGAGATCAATTCAAAATTTAAAATTCAAAATTCAAAATTACCTTTGCGGAGCATAGTGAGCAGGGCAAGGCACAATAACCAACAACCAACAACAAATAACCAACAACAAACAACAAACAACAAAAAACAAAACTTTTTTGATTCTCTAGAATTGGATGAGTATAGTGAAACTCAGCTTTTGATTCAGTCGGTGTTGGAAGATGCCGTGCAGTTGGCAGAAGCAAATGATGCCATTGAGTTATTTGCGCGGCAGTCTTATCAAACTTTGGAAACCCAACGTCGGCTGTTGACTAGTACTCGTGATGTGTTGATGGAAGTCCGGATGGTGCCTTTGGGGGAGATTTTTGCCCCTTTACCCCGTGTTATACGACAGTTGGAAGTGCGGCATCATAAGCCTGTAACCCTTGAAATCCGTGGCACAGAGGTGATGGTGGATAAAGTAGTAGCCCAGAAGCTTTATGACCCTCTGCTGCATTTAGTACGCAATTCTTTTGATCATGGGGTTGAGTCTCCGGAAATTCGACGGGAGCAAGGTAAGGAGGAAAAGGGTCAGATTAGAGTTTGTGCTTACTATCGAGGTAGGTATTTGGTGATTGAAGTTGGGGATGATGGACAAGGACTAGATTTTGAGAGGATTCGCCAACGGGCGGTAGTTAGTCAACTGCTTAGTGCTCAACAGGTTCAGCTTCTGAGTGAGGCTGAGTTGAAAGAGTTACTGTTTGAACCAGGTTTTTCGACTAATTCTGAGGTGAATGATCTGTCTGGACGCGGGATTGGCCTGGATGTGGTTCGGGCTCAGTTACGGGTTCTTCAGGGTTCGGTTGAGGTTAATTCGGAGTTTGGGCGAGGAACAAGCTTTGTTCTCAGAATTCCCCAAAACTTGACCATTTCTCAGTTGCTTTTGTGTCAGGCTGGTAACCGCACTTATGCTTTGCTGGCGGAGGCGATTGAACAAATTTTGATTCCCCGCCCTGAACAGCTTAAGTGCTGGGAAGATGGCAAGGTGTTGCGTTGGGAGAATGATGGTTCTGAGCAACTTATCCCCATCTATCGACTTGAGAATATTTTAGATTATTCTTTGAATTCTCCAAATCAGCCTACTCTAGCTTCTCAACCACAGGTTATGCCTTTAATGCTAATTCGTTGTCAGGATCAGTTGTTGGGATTAGAAGTAGACCAGTTGTTAGGAGACCAGGAGTTGGTGATTCGTCCGTTAGAAAAGGTGATTACTCCACCAAATTATGTTTACGGAAGCAGTATTTTGGCAAATGGTCAGTTAGCGCTGGTAGTTGATGGAGTTGCTTTGATGCATGAGGCTTCCCAACGTCAAATTTCTAAGGAACAAAGCGCTATAGAAAATCAATTTGGTTTATCTGCTGGAAGGGGTAGGACGAGGGCGGATGTTCCTGCTCTTCCTTATGCAGATGATGTGGTTAATTTAACACCTCGTACTCTCGGACTTAGTCAAGAGCAGCAACGGTTAACTCCCCAGACACGTAATGCTTTGCCGGGAGCAACAGTTAGTAATTTTGGAGGAAGCTCAAGCAAGATGGTGCTGCTAGTAGATGATTCAATTACTCTGCGCCAAACTCTGGCTATGACTCTAGAAAAAGCCAACTATCGTGTGCTTCAGGCGAAGGATGGTTGCGAGGCTCTAGAAAAACTACAGCAGCAGACGGATATTCAGTTAGTTATCTGTGATATTGAGATGCCCCGGATGAATGGGTTTGAGTTTCTGAAACATCGTCAACAAGACCCAGAATTGGCGGGTATTCCTGTGGTGATTTTGACTTCCCGGAGTGGGGAAAAGCACCGTTTAATTGCGACAGAGTTGGGGGCTACTACTTATATTACTAAACCTTATTTAGAGCAGGAGTTATTGAACAAAGTGAGAAATGCATTTGGGGAATAGCTGCTTAAGTGATGTTCAAATTTGATCCCCCTAAATCCCCCTTTCTAAGGGGGACTTTGAGGTTATATCTTTTCTACGGGGAACTTTGAGGCTGAGCAATTTTGTGGATTAATTTAAAAAAGAGCTATGTATAAAGAGTCAAATGTAGGTAAATTTATTGTTTTTAAGATTGCGGATTATTTCTTCGCACTCCCGATTCAGGATGTACTCAAGGTACTAAATTGTCCTTCTGAGGTGAGGGGAAATCTGAGATCAATGGGGTTAGTTCAGATGGGGCGTCATCTGATTCGAGTTTGGGATTGGCATGAAGAGTTAGCGGGCTTAAGTTCACCCCAGTCTCTGTTAGTCAACCCTAATGCTACTGAGTTAGTACCTGCGGGTATTTTTCCTAAACCGCCGGTTAAACAAACTTTTTTAGTGATTACTAGAGATTACCAGAGGGATCTTTGTGGCATTGCAGTAGATGAGCCTCCTAATTTGGTGGAGTTACCGCTGGAGTTGACACAAAGATTGCCCGAGTCTCAGCAGCAGTCCGGTGTTTTTGAGATGGTTAGTCATGCAGCAGTTCTCTCTTCTGAGGCACTAACAACAACTATTTTTATTTTGGATGTGGAGCGATTTAATAAACCAGCGATTAGTGATTCTCAGCAATTGTTTTTGAAGCCATCTTCCGCCTCAGAATAAATGATACTGTGGGCGAATCGATTGGGGAAACAAATTTTAGTTTAATTAGCTCGTCATACCAGCAGTCAGTAGTGCGTTCGTATAGCGTGTGCGTAGCACAAACGTCTCGCTCGCTAGAGGTGAAAAGTGAGCAAGATGTTTCGCTACGCGATCGCACTACTCTATTCTATCATTTTAGCCGTGCCAAGTATCGGAAAAACCCAAGTGCAAGCAGTTGCCGAGAAGTTCGTTCGTGCTAACTCTTGCAACTCTTTTGAGATTTGCTAATATGTATTCGGAGTCTGGGGAAGTTTCAAAAGAGCATGAGCGTAGTCCTTGATTTTGTCATTGTTAAAGTCATTGAGCTTAGGTGTTTGCCGTGCTTTATCAGATATCCATCGTGTTCCAACTCTTCAACGAACTCCGATTTTCTCTTTTAAGTCCCACATGGTAGAGACGTTTCATGAAACGTCTCTACAGGGTTTTCCCCGTTTATCCACAACGAGGGCATCTAACCGGACTTGATATAATTTGGGGCAAGCGATCGCAATTCCATTTTTGGACAAACTACTCAATTACGATGCACAGTTTCTCCTATTCCTTGAGTCATGTTTTCTGATTAGTCTCTTTCAGACTATTCTTACTTCAAGATATCTTAACGCTTTGGAGAGATTTAGGCTGGAACCGTCCCAGTGGACTAGGCGGACAGTCTGGGTCAGACAGCGCCGCTATCTCAATTTCTTCATCAGTCATATTATCCACACGTTCCCAATTTGTTTGGCTCTCAATGATTGTCTCAGAACCATCTGGTAGAACCTGAATAACAGTACCATCTTCCCGTAATCTAACGTGTACGATAATCTCTTCGCTCATTTTTAGTTGCCCTTCTCGCAGAAATAATCCGGTATTTTTTGTTACGAATGGTGTAAACCACAAACAATAGACCCAAAGATGTAACCCCGATAACTTACCAGCGCTCTTCTTGAGCAGCCCATCGTTCATCTAATTCTTCAATCCTTAGAGGATCACGAAAGACCTGAAGTGCTTCAGTGAAATCCACTCCTTCTACTCAGTGTATGTGCGACAGCTTACAGCGCTTCCCGCTGCTACGAGGTACAGTAAAATCAACAAGAAAAGAATCTATCAAATCTTGACCACTTATTAAGGTGTACCGCATTACTGCGGGAAGTGCTGTATAGCCAAATCTTGGTTAGCTCATGATACTTTTCTTTTAAGTTCCACATGGTAGGGACGTTTCATGAAACGTCTCTACAGGATTTTCCCCGTTTATCCAAAACGAAGGCATCAACCCAGACTTGGTATAATTTGGGGCAAGCGATCGCAATTGAATTTTGGGACAAACCACTCAATGAGCTCAGGTGTTTGCTGTGCTAACTAACGACCTTACCTTTTCTACTCAGTGTATGTGCGATCGCGCTTATCGCCAAATCTTAGTTAGCTCATGATGCCTTTCTTGTAAGTCCCACATGGTAGGGACGTTTCATGAAACGTCTCTACAGGGTTGTCGCCGTTTATCCACAATGAGGGCATCTAACCGGATTGGTATAATATCCCGTGCTCCTAAACAGTTATCATATCCTTCTACTTTGCAACCTTCTTCCTTTCCTTCTGCCCTCTGCCCTCTGCCTTATTTGCGCCTTTGTGGTTAATTTTAATATTCCTGGAGTAATATATACTAATCCAAATTCTTACTGGATGATAGCGAAAAGATCAGTTAAATCTCGGACATGACTACAGAATTCCGCTACTCAGATATTGCTACTAAAGCCATATCAGGTATCTTATCGGAAAAACGCTCCTCCTATGCTAAAAGAAAATTTGGATTAGGTGAGGTGCAGCAACCGATTATCGATGCTTCCCCAGAAGTGCGCCGTATTATTGAAAGGGTGTTGCAGGCAGAAAAAGATAAACTATATTTAAAAGTTCCTCGTAATATTAACGATGATATCTTGAGAATCCTCAAGGAAGAAGTACAATGAAATTAATGTCAGTCAAACTCTGTAACTTTCGCCAATTTTATGGCAAAACCCCAGAGATTGTTTTGGCAAATGGGGAGAAGAATACCACGATTATTCATGGTAATAATGGTGCTGGTAAAACTACTTTACTGAATGCCTTTACTTGGGTACTGTACGAGAAATTTAGTGCAGCTTTTGCTTCGGAAGAACGATTGGTGAATAAAAGGGCAATTGCTGAAGCTCCTCTGCAAGCACCGGTAGAGTGCTGGGTAGAGATTGGATTTGAGCATCACAATAAACGTTACCAAGTTAAGCGCTTGTGCCGTGCTTACAAAACTAACACCATAATTGAGCAATCTCCTAGTGAATTGTACCTACAGATAGCAGGAGATGATGGCCGCTGGTTACTACCGCAGCAACTACCAGAGGATATCATTGGTCGTATTTTACCAGCTAGCTTGCATCAATACTTCTTTTTTGATGGGGAACGGATTGAACAAATTGTGCGTTCTGATAAAAAGTCGGAAATTGCTGAAGCAACTAAGACTTTGCTAGGAGTAGAAGTACTGAATCGCTCTATTAAGCATTTGAAGGAGGCCAAGAAAAACCTAGAAGCAGAGTTAGCTTTGATTGGAGATTCTCAAACTAAACAGTTGTTACAAGAAAAACAGCAGCTTGAACAACAAAGTAAAGAACTTTGGGAGCGTCAACAGGAAGTTGAGGAAGAATTAGCACATCAGGCTCAGTCCAAGAAAACTATTGGCAAGCGCTTATTAGAATTTAGTGGTGCTCAAGAGTTGCAACAACTGCGAGATGAGCTAGAATCCCAAGAAAAATCAATCCGCCAACAGCTAAAAGAGGCCAAAGAAACCCTAAAACAAACTCTATCCACTAGAGGTTATACAGTTTTACTAACAAAAACCACAGCACAATTTCGTGAGATTGTCGATGAATTACGGCAGCAAGGGGAATTACCGGTTGGTATCAAGCGGCAATTTGTGGAAGATTTGCTCCATAAACAACGCTGTATCTGTGGCACAGAACTAATTCCCGGAACTGATGTTCATCAGCAGGTACAAAGTTGGATGGATAGAGCCGGAGTTGCGGATGTGGAAGAAGCCGCAATTCGCATGAATGTTCAATTAGATGAACTGGAGCAGAAAATACCAGATTTTTGGCAAGAAATTGACGAGCAACAAAGAAATATCGCTCAAGGCAGAGGGGAACTTTCTCGCATTGAGACTCAGCTAGATGATATTCAGCGAAAATTAAGAAATTTTCCAGATGAAGATATTAGTCAATTGCAAAAAGATTTAGATGAAGCAGAAAAGATTGTTCAAGAATTTACTTTAGAAAAAGGAGCAAATCAGCAGCAAATCGAACGATTAGGAGCTGATATTGAGGCAAAGATTAAGCAAGTTGCTCAACATGAAATGAATAGCCAGAAGGAAGCCTTAGCTCAACGACGTATTGCTGCGGCTCAAGATGCCATTGAGCGCCTAACCGAGGTGAGAATGCGCCTCAATCAACAGTTTCGCTCTTCTCTAGAAAAGCGAGTTCAGGAAATATTTGCCTCTATTTCCTTTACTCCCTACATACCCAAGTTGACAGAAACTTACGAACTACAATTGACAGAAAGTACAGCAGGTAGAGAAACCTTAGTAGCTGCTTCTACGGGAGAAAATCAGATTCTCAGCCTTTCCTTTATTGGTGGCATTATTGACCGGGTTAGGGAATGGATTCAGGAAAATGCCCTTATGGGACTCGATAGTAGCACCTTTCCCATTGTTATGGATTCTCCTTTTGGGAGTTTAGATGAAATCTACCGCCGACAAATTGCCAAGGTACTTCCCACCTTAGCTAATCAATTGGTAGTTTTAGTTACTAAGACCCAGTGGCGGGGAGAAGTACAAGAGGAGATAGCCAAGCATATTGGCAGGGAATATGTACTTACCTATCATTCTCCCAAGGCTGAGTGTGAGGAAGATTCCATTGAGTTAGGAGGAGTGTACTACCCCTTGGTACAACAAAGCAGTAATCAGTTTGAATATACTGAGATTGTAGAGGTAGAGTATGATTTCTAGTGTTACTTGACAGCACCAGGCAAAATGGGCTAAATGGCTTAGCTGTGTCAAGTCAATCGACACAGTTTCCAGAATCTTTGGGAACTCTATAAGTCTGTCGAAGTTCGTCTATGGCTTACTTAATAAGCTTCTAAAGCTAAAAGTCAGCAGTTTTTGCAATTAGTAGCTTTTTAAGCTTATTCCCCTCAACAGTGATGGTAACGCCTTTTGCTATGGGTCTAGCGCCGCATTCTGTTTTTTGACCAAAAATTCTAGGGCGCAAGTCCCTGAATTCTATTCATGGGGATAAGCCCGTGGGGAATTTATTCCCTGCGTCAATTTTCTATTAATTCGCTAATACTAATATTGCATATATCGGTTTCTTTATTCATATTTTCCAAGTAGTAGGCGTTAATATTGCTGTTATTTTGTACTTATTTTTATTAAGAAAAGTACATTTTTTATTTTTTGACTTGTTATTTTTGGCTTCAAGTTCTATACTGAATATAGTATAAGAATTAAGGAGGTGATGCTCAAAGTGTTGGTACTTGAATGTAAAGCTGTAGTCCAAAAAACACAAGTGATCGCTATTTCAGAGGCTATCCGTACTTCTCAGTTTGTGAGAAACAAAGTTTTGAGGTACTGGATGGATCACCGTGGCATTGGCAAAAAAGAGCTTTATCAGTACAACACTCAACTAAGAGCAGAATACAGTTTTGTCAAGGAACTCAATTCCCATGCTTGTCAAGCATCTGTAGAAAACGTAGAACGTGCCATTAATCGTTTCTTTGATAACTGTAAAAAGGGTAAACCTGGCAAAAAAGGATACCCACGTTTTAAGAAACATAGCCGTTCAGTGGAATACAAACAATCAGGCTGGAAACTACATCCAACTAAAAGACGCATTACCTTCACCGACAAAAAAAGTATCGGTGAAGTCAAGCTTTTGGGTAAATGGGATATTCACACCTTTGATAAAAAGCTAATTAAAAGAGTACGTATTGTACGCCGTGCCGATGGTTTTTATGTTCAGTTTTGTGTCAAAGTCGATAATACTCAATTAGCGCCTAAAACTAATGCCAAAGTTGGTATTGATGTCGGTTTACAATACTTCTATTCTGATAGCAACGGCAACCATGAAGAAAACCCAAGGTTTTTACGCAAAGCAGAAAAAGATATAAAGCGTTCTCAACGCAATATCTACAAAAAGACAAAAGGGTCATCTGGTAGAAGAAAAGCCCGTGGTGTTTATGCCCGTAAACATTTGAGAGTAACACGACAAAGGAACGAACACGCTCTTAGACTTGCGCGTAACTTATGCTTAGCTAACGCTATGGTCGTCTTGGAAGACTTAAATGTAAGCGGCTTGGTGAGAAACCACAAGCTAGCCAAGAGTATCGCTGATGCGTCTTGGTATAACTTCCGTCAGTGGCTCGAATACTTTGGCCATAAATTTGGACGGGAAATAATTGCAGTGCCACCGCATTACACATCTATTGAATGCAGTAATTGTGGTGCAAGAGTACAAAAGTCTTTAAGTACTCGTACTCACTCTTGTCCACATTGCGGATACATTGAGCAACGCGATGTAAATGCGGCTAAAGTAATTTTAAGTCGTGCAACTACCGGGGGTCACCCGGGAAGTAACGCTAGTGGAGATGTGTCCTCTACTTTGGTTGGTCGCAAGACCTGTCGAAGCAAGAAACGTCGCTGAAGCTAGAATCCCCCGGCTTCTAGCCGTGGGGAGTGTCAAAGACTTACTCCCCGTAAGGGGATGACAACCTACGGCTCAACGGCAGAGATTTGGAGTTATAGTTACTTCCAATAAGAATGAAATACTCTTTTATGTAGGGCTTGTTTCTGGCTTATTGTTGGACTGAAGTCCTACTACTGCTTATTACTTCAAAAACCGAGCCAATTGACTTATACAGCAAACCCTCAATAGGGTTGGAGAGTCAGAACATAACTTCCGACCCTCGTCAAGCCCAATATTAATAACGCTTCTTCCGTCTTCTAGCGATCGCTTTACGTTTCTTTTTTTCTTGGGGAGTTTCAAAGTGACGAAGTCGCTTCATATCAGCAAAAATTCCAGCTTTAGAAACCTCACGCCTAAATCGACGTAGAGCAGATTCAATTTCTTCATTTTCGCCAACAGTTACTTGTGTCATTTTGTTTACTCCTATGCTTGGGTAGATCGTTAGTCAATTGTACTCTATCAAGGTTAGCCACTATTCAGGTTCGACACCCCTTTTTGGGTAAACTGACTGAAATCCTTTCTATAAGTGCTTGACAAAGATAACTGTTATGACCAATATTCCTATACATGAAACCTTTCAGCAAACAGTTCAGGGAGAAGGCTACTGGGCTGGTACACCAGCAGACTTTATTCGGTTGGCGGGGTGTCCGGTTAGATGCTCCTGGTGTGACACGGGATACTCAGATGGTGGAACTGGTTTGCCACGTTTGACTCAAAGTATTGCAGAACTTCTAGCTCAATTGCGCTCTCCTTATGTAGTGATTACAGGGGGTGAGCCTTTTATCCACCCGAAACTACCTGAGTTGGTTGAGGCAATTGGAGCCACGAATAGAAAAGTTTCGATAGAAACCTCTGGGGCTTTTTGGCAAGAGATTCCCCAGTGGGTTTGGGTGACTCTTAGTCCCAAAGAACATATCAGTCCTCAGTATCCAGTTAAGTCGCAGATGTGGCAACGGGCTAATGAAATTAAACTTGTGATTGCCACTGGTTCAGAGTTGGACTTTTATGCTCAACACCTACAACTAAAGGAAAGCAGACCAGTATTTCTTCAGCCAGAATGGACTCAAAGGGAGCATACGGTTCCCCTGGTGTTGGAACTACTTAACAAGTTTCCTCGATATAGGCTCTCTGTTCAATTGCATAAGTACATTGGGGTGGAGTGAAGTATTTTAGATTTTAGATTTTAGATTTTAGATTGAATAAATCGCCATATTCGAGATATTCTGCAAAGGTCAGTTTTACGGGTGTGTGGGTCATAACGAGGGTATGTGTGGCAGATTTATATCAAGTTCGGATCAATAGTTATAATTCCCTTCTCCCTTGCAACTTTCTTTCCTACCTCCTGCTTCCTGCCTCCGGTTCCCCTCCTGGGAGGGGTTAGGGGTGGGTTGGAGCCTTCTTGTCACCGAAGTGTAAGTATTCAACCGAACTTGATATTAGTTGAATCGATGTTCTAAATCACTGCAAAATGAGCATTGGTAATAGTGTTAGCCTGAACTCCGCTGAGGGTAGCCAGAAGATCACCAGTGTCCTCAACAGTAAGCAGCGTATCATTACTGTTGGCTCCAGTGCCTTGACTAATCAACAAATCATTGAAAGTTAAGCCACCAGATAAGCCGAGGAAGTCAGCGCTAATCTCAAAGTCACCAATGGTGTCATATCCAGGTTCAGTAGCTAATACAAAAATATCACTACCAATGCCACCCTCTAGGAGATCATTGCCAGTGCCACCAATAAGGAAGTCATTATCTGCACCACCAAACAGATAATCATTACCAATGCCACCCTCTAGGAGATCATTGCCAGTGCCACCAATAAGGAAGTCTTTTCCAGCTTCTCCGTAGAGTTGGTCATTACCATTACCACCTTCAAGGAGGTCATTCCCCGTTTCACCATAGAGTTGGTCATTACCATTACCACCTTCAAGGGTGTCATGGCCTTTACCACCATTGAGTAAATCATGGTCAGCATTTCCAACCAGGCGATCGCTTCCGGTTCCTCCTTCTAGGGTATCATTACCAGTACCACCTCGCAGTAGGTCATTGCCACTTAATCCCCGGATGGTATCATTGCCACCTTGACCATTAATTACGTCACGGGAGTTGCTGAAACCTTGGATAACATTATCTAGGTCATTGAGGAAAGTAACTGTATTCTTCTTGGCAACTTGGGCAGAGTTTTGGTTAGCATCGAAGACATCAAAGCTGTCGGTTATTTGACTTTGTCCGTTAAATATAACGTTACCAATTTGGTTAAACCGACCACCTTTTTTGTTGAGGTTTTCTAGATTTGACCACTGGAAGTCTTGCAGAATGACAGTGGTATTATCAATCCCCTCGAAACTGATAGTCAGGTCATTCCCCGACTGGGTGAGGAGCATATTCTTGGCAACTAGTCCTGCACCAGAGAATTTCAGGGTATCGAGTTCCTGGACTACAGCACTAGAAGGATTGGCAGTAGCACCGACTCCAGTGAAATCGGTAATGGTATCGATACCATCGTTGAGTTGAACTACAAACACATCTTGGTCACCGCCACCAGTAAGGAGGTCATTTCCTATTCCGCCAGTGAGGGAGTCGTTACCAGCGTTGCCGTTGAGGAAGTCTTCTCCGGCATCTCCGAAGAGTCGGTCTTTGCCATCCCCTCCTTGGAGATGATCCGCTTCTGTTCCTCCATTGAGGCGGTCATTACCCGTTCCCCCTTCAAGCCAGTCTTTTCCTGCACTACCATCAAGAGTATCGTTACCAGCATCCCCACTTAAGTAATCATCCCCTGCACCACCATCCAAGCGATCGCCTTCGTTTTCACCAAAAAGGGTATCATTACCATCATCACCAAAGAGAGTATCATAACCGTTACCGCCTTCTAGGTAATCATTACCTTCACCACCTAGAAGTTGGTCACCACCAGTTGCACCGTAGAGGAAGTCATCGCCAGCGCCGCCATCTAGAGAGTCTGCACCGTAGCCACCGTCGAGGATATCTTCTCCTGCTTGACCGAAGAGAGTATCAGCCCCATATTCTCCCAAGAGGTAATCATCACCTTCTCCACCATCGAGGATATCATTACCGGCCTGACCTTCGAGTAGATCATGACCATCGCCACCAAAGAGTTGGTCATCACCAGTGCCACCATCAAGGTCATCATCTCCAGCTTGTCCGTAGAGTTGGTCATTACCTGCATTCCCAGCTAGTTGATCTCTACCGGCTCCACCATCAAGGTAATCATCACCAGCTCTACCATCCAGGAAGTCATTGCCATCAAGTCCGCTGAGGATATTAGTTAAATTATCACCGATCAGGCGGTCTTTATGGTGGGAACCTTCGAGATTTTCGATGGACTCGAAGATATCTCCTCTAGCATCACCGGTTGCTCCTTTACCGGTGGTGAGATTGGCAATTACCCCAGAGTTAGCGGTGAAATAGGAGGCAGTATCATTACCGGAACCACCATCAAGGATGTCTGCTTCTGTGCCACCTACGAGGAAATCATCTCCTTGCTCACCAAAGAGGGTATCTTTCCCTGCTTCACCGAAAATAATATCATCGTTATCTCTGGCTATTACTAGGTCATCACCAGCACCAGCATGAATAATATTGGTATTGGCATCACCGATAATTTCATCATCAAAAGCGGAGCCAACAACATTTTCAATACTATGGAGTTGGTCACTGTTACCAAAACCGTCTTGGGCTTGGTTTTGTTCTAAATTGACGTAAACTGCATCTGGGTCATAGTGGTAACTAACGGTATCAATACCATCACTGCCATTGAGTTGATCATCTCCTGCATTGCCAATTAACAGGTCATTGCCAGCTAAGCCTTCAATTTGGTTATCTGAGTCGTTACCAATTAAAACGTCATCATACCCAGAACCAACCAGATTTTCCAAGTTCCTCAACTCATCGGTATCACCAAAACCATCTAAAGCGGTGCCTGCGTTGAGGGTAAAGTTAGGTTGAGTGTCAGTGGGGATAGGACTTTCGGAAACGATAGTTGTGTGGAGATAGCCACCAGGATTTTGGTAACTTTGGGTTTCATCGAGGTTGACGTAGACTGAACCGGAGTCATGGCGATAACTAACTGTATCAATATTATCGCCTCCATCTAAATAGTCATCTCCCCCATTACCAATAAGTAGGTCATCTCCAGTTGAGGCTTCAATGCGGTTATTTTGGTTGTTGCCAATTAAAATATCATTGAATTCAGAGCCAATAATATTTTCCAGACTGCCGAAAACGAAAACTTGTTGTTCACTAATCGTTTCCGTTGCTTCATCATAGATAACTCTGGTTGTGGTAAAGCTAAACGTATCTTTAGTACCAAATCCATCCTCTGCTTCAGCGGCATTAATTGTAAAGAGTGGTTCAAGGTTAGTCTCACCACCAGCATTGGTATAGCCTTGGTTCTCATCAATATTGACAATGACGCCATCGGGCGAGTTATTGTAACTGACGGTATCTTCCCCTGCCTCACCACTAATTCTGTCGTTTCCTTCTTCTCCCTTCAGAAAATCATTGCTAGCATTTCCCAAAAGTTCGTCATCACCGATGCCACCATAGAGAGAGTCTAATCCATCTCCCCCAGTCAGTGTATCGTTACCTGCTAAACCATATAGTTCGTCATTATCTTCACCACCGAGTATGATATCTTGACCTGCTTGGGAGTTATCACTATCGCCATACAATTGATCGTTGCCAGTACCACCTTTGATAAAATCGTTGCCAGCGCCGCCATCAATAGTGTCATTTCCAGCCTCGCCAAAAAGCTGATCTCCAGAAAGCTTATCTTCAGGATTATTAGTGTTATCACCGCCAGATACACTATCGTTACCATCACCGGCAAAGATCACATCATTGCCACTAGCACCGGATAATAGATCATCACCACCGCCACCAAAGAGTCTGTCGTCACCACTATCGCCGTTGATGACATCATTTCCCTCACCTCCAGAAAGTTGATCATTACCGCTTCCACCAGAAAATTCCACTGGTACGACAATTTTTTCAACTTCAATTACGTCATCTAACTCACCAGCGTTAGCAACAATTTTATTAACTCCAGCATAGTTTTGGGTATAACCGAGAGCGCTAATGGTGACAGTTTCCTTGCTACTGTTGTTTGTACCCTGGAGTAGAAATATCTCATTGTTATCAATTGTATTGATAAATAAACGCTCTTTTGCACGGAGACCGATGTTAATGTCTAGAGTTCCGCCCTTGAATGTTTCTGGCCCTTCATTGGCTAATCTTGGGTGTTCATCAGGACAGGTTTCGAGCCCGAAGTCTGCCAGCCTTGTTCTTGCTAAATCATCACTCCATTCTTTACCAAAAGGCGGAAAACCAACTCTAAGGTAGTATCCTAAATAAGCATCAAGTTGACCGCCAATGTCAAACAAGCAACCTGGATGATTTTCTAAAGTTGCTAAGAATTCTGAAGGTCGAATCTTACCATCACTCTCGCCTAATTTTTCATTAAATTCTCCTTGGTCTTCTAAATCAATATTGACCGTCGCCTCAATTCCCCCAGTAACCTTAGCTTCAGCTACGACAATATCAGGACCAACTCCTGCCTCCAGCTTGCCAGTAATCGTAAATTCAGGTAAATCTTCTGTTGGACTTACCCGATTATCATCGATAAAGAAACCATCAAAAATTTTGTCTATTTCGCTGGATTTGTAGCCTGCTTTCGCCCACTCCTGAATACCATTAGAGTCGTAGCCAAATCCCAAATTGAGTTTCCCTCCAATTTCTCCCTTAAAATCAACTTCTAAGATGGGTACCGCAGGAATCCGAAAAGACCCTTTGATTCCTGTTTTGAAATCGAAATCTGGAAGGTCAAATTTAAAGAAATCAACATTTTGTCCTAGCAGCAATCCAATGGCGGAAGATGGATTATCTAAGATAGGTATCGAGAAAAAACTCTTAACTGAATCTTTGTTGCTGAAAAAATCTTTTTGAGCTTGAAACTTACTAGAAATTCCCGGATTGTCGGCTTCTAAGCTTGTAAGCTGGTTATTGAAGTCTTGTTCTAGTTCTGCTAGAGATTTTTGAGCTGCATCGACTGATGCTCCATTGATAGAAGTACCAGAAGTTAAATCGAAACTACCTAGACCAATCTTGCCCAGGTTAATTCCAATATCTTCAACTGTTGAATCAACCTGATCAACCAGAGTAGATAGATCAGTAACGAAGGCAATTGCATTTAAGGCTTTTTCCACATTATCCAGCGTTGGATTAGTTGGATTAAACTGACGAGCTAAACCAAGCAAGTTACGGTCAGGCCCCCCCAATTTAAAGGTATCCAAAATTCCAATTCGTTCTGTGAGGAAGCTAGTTGCTTTGTAAATAGGTTCAGTGATTGCTGTGATAGGGTCAACAATTGGCTTGATAAAATCAGTGAGGAATGACCCTAAATAGAGCTTTGAGTTATCAAAACTGATAGTGGGTTTGGCCTCTTTAGTGAATGCCCATTGCAGGTTCAAATCTGTACCAATTTTAGGTATAACTGCTGATTCACCAAGACTAGAGATGAAATTCAGCTTAATGGCGGCAGAACCTTCTGGCGTGTAGCTTAAACTTTCACCAAGCTTGAGCTTGTTGTCGTTATTAGCATCGCTTAAGTCAACGGAGAAGTTTAAGCCAGTTCCAATATCTGTAGCATCAACTGTGAGGAATCCAAAATTTGCTGAAATTTTTGGAATATTCGGTGTGACCTTGATGGTGATTTCCTTATCATTGGGATCCGTGTTCAAGTTAAAGGAAAACTTATCATTGGAGTTGGGATTAAAATCGAAACCAAAATCAAAGGTATAGTCTAAGTCAATCCCTAGGTTTGTATCTTCTTGGAACTCAAGACCTAGTTGCGGCAAACCCAAGTTTTTGGGCAGTGCAACATTCGCTAAAGACTTTTCACCACCTAAGTCAAAATCAACAGTCAGTACTCCAAATTCATTAATTTCTACCTTGATGTCATCTTGCTCCATGCCGTTGTTGTTAGAATCTTTGAGAATATTTAGACCACTTGAACCGAAAGCTTCCAAGAGAACATCCTGAATTTGTGATTTGGTTGCTTCTGTGGCTGACCCCAAGATACTTTCAAACTTCTCTTCAATTTTTTCGTAAAATTCTTGTACAAACTGCCCTCCTGCTTGAGCTTTTTCTGTGAAGTCATTGCCGAGGAAGGGAAGACCAGAACCAGTAATACCCGTTGTGTTAGCAAGTTCTTGACCTTTAAATAGAGCGTTGACCTTATTCTGTATATTGTCGAGAGAATCCTTCAAACCGCTTAATATTTCACTAACATTGAAGGTTGGTTCAGCTTGCTCTATCTGTATAACTTCTCCATCTAGAGTAACGGTGGTGAGATCATTCTCAGCTTTTAATGCCTGAAGTGTTCCTTCCTCTAACTGCACACCTTGAGCCAATGCAGAAAAAATGGCTCCTTCATCTCCAGAGGCATCTGAGGTATTGATTTGTGAATCTACAGAATGTCCAATCTCTTCCAAAAGAAGATTAGCGATCGCTTGAGGACTTGAAGCATTCTGTGTAAGATATTCTTGGGATAAATAAATGGTGTTAGTATCTGCGGAAAAAGCGCCATGAGCACCATTAATTGCTGCGGATGAGCGGATTTCTATATCGGGAAGGGATTCAAAGTTATCCTCTTCCCACTGCTGACGTAGGTATTCTGACTCAGTAAGATCAAAGTCGTTACCAAAGGCGATAGTAAATTTTTGAGTAAAATCTTGACCTGACGCGATCGCTTTTAGTAGATCTTGTGCTTTTAAGATAGCTGCATCTAAAGCAACCTGTGCATATTCCTCTAATCCTTCTGTACCAATAAGACTATAATTATTCATTATTCTAAACCACTGCCGTGGTGAATCCTTTCATTTTCCTATTGGCAGGACTTAATTTTTTCTATGCACATCATTGCCGATGGTAATACCCACTCGGCACAAATAAGTAGGGTTTGCTTCAGGAAGTCTGACAAGGGGACAAGGGAGACAAGGAAGACAAGGAAGACAAGGAGGACAAGGGAAATAGTAGTTGTAAAGAGCCCAAAATTTTCATCATTTGTGCTCATATTTTGAGCTTGTAGGTCCTAAAACCTTGGACTTGCATTGGAAAAAGAATGCTTCAAACCTTTATCTGACAACGCTCCTGCTTTTATACAGCAAACCCTAAGTAGTCAGACAAAAGTAAAATTAACCCTGGAGACAATAGGCGCGTCTCTACATTTAGCAAAATAAAGAAAAATCGTGATGTGAGGGGAGTTTTCCCCCTTCCCTTGCAGGGAAGGGGGTTAGGGGGTTAGGTCTCTTTTTCTAGTTAATTTTGTCTACCTACTTAACACCTTGCTATAATCAGAGTCGCAGCCCTGAACTATCAAGTGTTTCCATGACCTCCCAGCAAATCAACCATCACTCTTAACACCTCGAAACGCGAGTTGTAGCTTTAGAAATCGAGCCAGCATGAAGCAAGCCTTAAGAAACATTGACCGTGGTTCCTGCCTCAGCCAATCCACGATCCCGCGTTGGATCGTGTTTGATTTTGATGGCACAATCGCCGACACCTTAGAAACCGTTATCCAAATTTCCTATCGAATCGCTCGAGAATTGGGCTATGAAAGCCTTTGCCAATTAGATGTTGAACAAATAAGACACTTGGGTTTTAGAGAAAGGATTCAACTCACTGGCTTGTCCTTTTGGAAACTCTGGTTCGTCATGAGAAAAGTCAACAAGAGTCTCAAGAGCGAAATCCAAAAATTAAAACCATTTGATGGAATTAAGGAAGTTATTGTAGAACTTAAAAAGAGAGGCTATAAGGTGGGAATTATCACAGGAAACTCCAAAGAAAACGTCACCCAATTTGCCCTCGCGAATGAGATGGAACATTTGTTCGATTGTCTTTACTCCGCAACCTTATTTGGCAAAGACAGAGTCATTCGGAAACTCTTGCGCCAAGAAGCGATAGAGCCACAACAACTCATTTACATTGGTGATGAAACAGGAGACATAGAAGCAGCCCAAAAAACTGGTGTTAAGTCAATCGCCGTAAGTTGGGGGTTTAATACCCCTCATGCTTTAGCTGCCCAAAACCCAGATTATCTCATTCAACAACCCCAGGAAATCCTTGATATTTTAGAAGCGATAGAGCCGTTTTGAGCAAACTGTGAAATCCCTGTAGAGACGTTGCATGCAACGTCTCTACAATGTGGGCATAGCGGGTATATCGATACCGGATTTGGTATGAGCTATTAGCCGGTGAGCTTAAACTCTGAGTAGGTTTGGATACTAAGCGTTAAGCTATCCCTAGCTTCAGTTGACACCAATGATTGCATACGCTCTACCTTATGCAATACAACATATACAATATTTCAGATGTTTTTTTTAGTTGCATTTGCTATTATTTCATGCTAATATTTTTTTACAATAGAAAAGGTGTGCACTTATATATAAAAGTTGCAAACTATTACAAATAATTGAGTCCTCTACTCGAAGCCAGCCATCACCTGCATAATTTTTATTACCCTTTCCCCGATGAAAAGAATATGGGGAGAGGGGGAAGAGAGGGAAGTGTGGGAAGAGAAGTTTCTGATGAAGATGGCAAACTGGCAAAATGGGTTCTGGAAGTTGTGGTTAGCAACTGCTTTAATTGTTAGTAGTACCGAGAACAATGCTCTAGCTCAAATTGTTCCGGATGAGACTTTGGACAATGAAAATTCTGTGGTAGTTCCTGATGCTCAGATACGAGGTAGGGCAGCAGAGTTAATTGAAGGTGGAGCCATACGCAACATCAATTTGTTCCACAGTTTTTTGGAATTTAATGTTAACGAAGGACAACGGGTATATTTTGCTAATCCCGTGGGGATTGAGAATATTCTGACCAGGGTGACAGGGAGTAATGCCTCGGAAATTTTGGGCACTTTGGGAGTAGATGGTGCTGCCAATCTATTTTTGCTCAATCCTAATGGGATTATTTTTGGGAAAGGAGCCGAGTTGGATCTTAGGGGTTCCTTTGTCGGTTCGACGGCAGATAGTATTTTGTTTGGTGATGGAGAAGAGTTTAGTGCCAGGGAGCCAGAAGCAGCGCCATTATTGAAGATTAATGTGCCGATTGGATTGCAGTATGGACTTAATCACCCAGCACCGGTGGTAAATGCAGCAAGTCTTGAAGTAGAGCAAGGGCAGGGATTAACCTTGACTGGAGGTACGGTGGTGAATACCGATACCGGGGAATTGATTGCACCAGGAGGAAGGATTAGTCTGGCAGGGGTTCCTAGGGAAAGTGTGATTAATTTGGAGATGACTGGGCAAGGGAGTAGCGTAGATTTGCCTGATGATACAACTCAGGTGGAATCGACCGCTACAGCATTGGCAGCCTTGTTGGAAGGGGCAGGATTAGCAGAAGCTGGTATTCCTACTGACTTCCAGGTGGGAACTGTGGCAATTTTAGGTTCTGTGGATGCCTCAGATTCTCTGGGTAATGGGGGTGAAGTAACCCTCACCGGTAACCGTATTCGTTTGTTGGAAGGAGTAGTTAAGGCTGGAGGAATTACCGGGGGAGAGATTAATCTAACCAGTACCTTGCTGGAAAACCGAGGAGAGATTCGGGCAGATGGAGAATATGGGGGTAGTCTGACTATCAACACCAGTAATTTGTTGGATGCAGGGGTTCTTAGTGCCACGGGAAGTGCTGGGGATGGCGGTAGGATTGAGGTGCAATATCAGGGAACCGTAATTCAAACTGCTAGTGCGCTGACTTCAGTAACAGGAAGTGAAGCCGGGGGCAGGATTGAGTTTGAGGGGGGAAGAGTGTTGACTACCTCTGGTAATTTAGAAGCGAAGGGGGAGTTGGGGGGTGAGATTCATTTATTTGGGGAGAGACTGCAACTGCTGGCAACGGAGGTAAATGCTAGTGGTAACAGTGGTGGTGGTGAGATTCTCGTTGGTGGAGATTATCAGGGAAATACGGTAGGTGCGGAGAATGCCCTGAAGACGTTTGTAAACTATGCTACGACGCTGCAAGCAGATGGGTTGCAGGATGGAGATGGAGGGCGAATAATTGTTTGGGCGGATGAAACCACTGGGTTTTATGGTGAAATTAGTGCCCGTGGTGGTAGTAATAGGGGCAATGGTGGGTTTGTTGAGGTTTCCGGTAAGCAGGATTTGATTTTTCGAGGAGAGGTTGACACTATTGCTCCTCAGGGAAATTGGGGAACTTTGCTACTTGATCCAGAAAATATCATCATTGTGGATGGTGTGGGTGCTGATGATGGTGAACTTGCTGATGATGAAATTCTCTATACTGATAGTCCTGGTGAAACATTTACAATTTCTCAAGGAACCCTGGAAGCGATCAATAGTGAGGTTCTGCTAGAAGCAAGTAATGATATTATCATCACTCCTGGTGTATCATTAGACTTTGATAATGATTTTTTCGGCTCTGCTGGTGCGATCGCTTTTAAAGCAGATGCAGATGCTGATGGTGTTGGGGAGTTTCTGATGGATGTGGGAGACGACATCAACACCAATGGGCGAGATTTAACCATCTCCGGGGCAAGTGTAACCACCGGTAACATCTATTCCTATCTCAAAATCTTTGGTACAATCCCGGTAACGGCAGGTGAAATTAACCTCACTAGCAGTAATGGCAACATCACCACAGGGGAGCTAGTATCTGGTGATGTTCCTGCAGGTGGCGATATAATTCTCCAGGCTAACGGTAATATCAGCACTCATAAGATTGAATCTGACAGTCTGGTGGACGCTGGGGGCGATATAATTCTCCAGGCTAACGGTAATATCAATACTTACAATCTTGATGCTGAAAGTGCTTTAGGCAATGGGGGTAAAATTCAACTCACGGCGGGTGGTAATATCAGCACTCGTAGTATTGATGCTGACAGTAATTTTGGCAATACCAGTAACATTGAATTCACAGCGGGTGGTAACATCAGCACTCGTAGTATTGATGCTGACAGTGATTTGGGTGCTGGGGAAAATATTAAACTAACTGCTAATGGCAACATCGCTATTGATGGTATTGATGCTAGGACTTTTGGCAACAGTAGCAACATTGAACTCACGGCTGGTGGTGACATCAGTATTCGTGAGCTAATATCAGTTAGTTCTGTAGCTGGTAATGGCGGTGCTATTACACTTACTAGTCACAATGGTGGCATTAATACTACGAAAGAAGTTAACTCTGGTTCTATAGCTGGTAAGGTCGGTGCGATCGCATTTAATGCTAGAGGTGATATTACCACAGCGAATATTTTCTCTAGCAGTCTAGACGGAAATAGCGGTCAAATTTACCTCAATAGCAGTAGTGGTGCAATTGATACTACCGCCGGTATTCTCATCTCTGGTTCTCCCCTATCTGCCAACGGAGCAGCCATCACCCTTACTGCTGCCGATACCATTACTACTAATGAAATTTTATCACTTGGCGATAATGGTGCAGGCAATATCACTCTTCTTACTAACGGTAAGATTACTACATTAGGGGATATTAGTTCTGCTAGTAATCATGGTAATAGTGGTCAGATTTCACTAACTAGTAATCACGATACTATTGACACTACTGTTAGTACACTTAATGCTATCTCTGTAGCTGGCAATGGGGGCGCGATCGCATTTAATGCTCAAGGTGATATTACCACAGCGAATCTTTCTTCTAGCAGTCGAGACAGGAATAGCGGTGAAATCTCCCTTAATAGTAGTAGTGGTGCAATTGACACTACCGCCGGTACTCTCAACTCTGGTTCAGTAGCTGGCAAGGTCGCAGCCATCACCCTTACTGCTGCCGATACCATTACTACTAATGAAATTTTATCAGTTGGCGATGATGATGGAGGCAATATCACTCTTCATACTAACGGTAAGATTACCACATTAGGGGATATTAACTCTGCTAGTAATCATGGTAATAGTGGTCAGATTTCACTAACTAGTAATAACGATGCCATTGATACTACCGCCAGTACTCTCAACTCTGGTTCCCTAGCTGGCAATGGAGCAACTATTACCCTTACTGCTGCCGATACCATTACTACTAATGAAATTGTCTCAGTTGGTGATAATGGTGGAGGTAATATCACTCTTAACACTAACGGCAAGATCACCACATTAGGAGATCTTAGCTCTGCTAGTAATCAGGGAAATAGTGGTCAGATTTCACTGACTAGTAATCACGATACCATTGACACTACCGCCAGTACACTTAATTCTATTTCTGTAGCTGGCAATGGGGGCGCGATCGCATTTAATGCTCAAGGTGATATTACCACAGCGAATCTTTCTTCTAGCAGTCGAGATAGAAATAGCGGTGAAATTTCCCTTAATAGTAATAGTGGTGCAATTGAGACTACTGCCGGTATTCTCAACTCTGGTTCCCTAGCTGGGAATGGAGCAATAATCACCCTTACTGCTGCCGATACCATTACTACCAATGAGATTGTATCAGTTGGCAATGATGATGGGGGCAATATCGCTCTTAGCACTAATGGCCAAATCACCACATTAGGAGATATTAGTTCTAGCAGTAATAATGGTAATAGTGGTCAGATTTCATTAACTAGTAATAACGATGCCATTTACACTACTGCTAGTACACTTAATTCTATCTCTGTAGCTGGTGATGGTGGCGCAGTTACACTTAATGCCAACAGTGATATTAGTATCGGAAACATTCAATCTTTCAGTATCGATAATGGTGATGGTGGTGAAATTAAGCTTACTAGTCACAATGGTATAGTTAACACCACAGTAGGCACTCTTAACTCTGGCTCCGTATCTGGTCATGGAGGAGCGATAACTGTTGCTGCTGAGAGGGACATTACTACAGCTAATATTTTTTCTATTAGTCAAGACGGGGATAGCGGTGCTATTTCACTAATTAGTAATAATGGTGGAATTAATACTACCACTGGTATTCTCAACTCTGGTTCCTTATCTGGTAATGGGGCAGCAATAACTGTTGCTGCGGAGGGTAACATCATCACAGGAGATACCATTTCTGCTAGTAATGACGGTAATGGTGGCAAAATTGAATTCAACAGTAACCGTGGTGCGATTGACACTAGCGCAGGTACTTTACTTTCTGCTGCTAACACAGGTAATGCTGGAGAAATTGCTCTTACCGCCGATAGTAACCTGATAATAAGAAATATTCAATCTATCAGTAATCGTGGCAATGGTGGTGGGATTAAACTAACGAGTCACAATGGTGCAATTGAAGCTAGAGGAGGGATTGTCAATTCTGGCTCTATATCTCAAAACGCTGGTGATATTGCCTTCACTGCTAGCGGTAACATTACCCTCACCGGCATTATTAACACTAATGGTAATCCAGCAGGAGGCGATATCACCCTGCTAAGTAATAACGGTGCAATTAACGCCGAATTGTTGCTCCTCAACTCCGGTAGCTTACGTATGACTAATATCGGCATCCTTAATGCTAATGGAGTGCAGCTGCCACCTACCGTATCTGCTACTAACAATCTTAATGCTGGCGCGATCGCTCTTTCTGCTAGGGATGGCATTAATCTGACTACAGCTTTTATTAACGCTTCTCGTGCTGCAGGTAGTTTAGGTAAAGGAGGTTCTATCAACCTTAATAGTAGTGATGGAGACATCTCTCTGGCAAATACTTTTCTCCGCACTGAAACCTCTGTAGGTACCGGAGGCAATATTACTTTCGGTGCTGAGTCAGTTTCCTTAACTAATAGTAATGCAATTATCAGAACCCACTACGATGCTCAGGCTGGGAATATTAATATAACCACAAAAGAGTCTGTTGATTTTAATCGAGGTAGTGGCTTATTTATTCAGAATCAAGGGACTCAACCTAATGGTAATCTGACTATTAAGACTCCAACTTTAAGAGTTCGGGGTGGCTCAATCCTATCGACTTCCGCCCATAGCGTATTTCCCACTGGCAGTGGAGGTATTTTAACTGTCAATGCTGACTCTGTGGAAATCAGTGGCACTTCACAAGATGGTCTAATTCCTAGTAGTTTGGCTAGTGTAAGTTTAGGACAAAGCGATGATGCTGCCAATGGTGGAGAAATCAGAATTAATGCTAATCAACTGACTCTCCGGGATGGTGGTTCAGTATCAGGTTCTACTGTTGGCAAAGGCAAAGGGGGAGATGTAACTATCAATGCTGATTCTGTGATGGTCACTGGCACCTCAGAAAATCAGCTATTTGCCAGTGGTTTGTCAGTCGAAGCCTTAGGTGATGGTGAAGCGGGGAACTTGATGATTGAAGCTAACCAGCTATTGCTTCAAGATGGAGGCATCGTATCTGCTTCTACCTTCGGTGATGGTAACGGAGGGATGATTGACATTAAGGTTTCAGAATTGTCCATCTCAGGAGCTTCTTCAGACAATCAAATCAAGAGTGGCATCTATTCTCAATCTTTTGATGCTGGTAATGCTGGCAGCATAGACATTATTACTGACGAGTTACTTGTCCAAGATGGGGCAAGAATAACAGTCAATAGTCAACCCACATCAGAGAATTCTGGTAACCTGATTGATAAAACTAATGCTTTGATTGAGGCTCTTAAGAAAGTTCCTGAGATAGAAGGAATTCCCCCAGATTTTTCCGTGGCTAATGGTTCAGGATCCGGTGATGCCGGTGATATCAATATTGAAGCTAACAACATTTTGTTGCATAACCAAGGACAAATTACTGCCGTTACCTCCTCTGGAGAAGGGGGCAATATTGGCTTAGATGTATCGGGGCTAATTCTGATGCGTCATAACAGTTTAATCTCTGCTACCGCTGGAACCGCTCCCGGTGGCGGCAATGGCGGCAATATTACCCTTAATGCTCCCTTCATTATCGGTATTCCTGCCGAAAATAGCGATATTACTGCCAATGCCTTTACTGGAAATGGAGGGAGAATTACGATAACTACTCAAGCCATTTTTGGTCTAGAGTTTCGGGAGCAGCTAACCCCATTCAGCGATATCACCGCTAGTTCCGAATTGGGGCTCAGCGGCATAGTAGAAATCAACCAACTAAGTGTAGATCCCTCACAAGGGTTAAGCAACTTACCGGATGAACCAGGAACACCGCAACCGCTGCAAGGTTGTCGTGGGGGAGGAATACAATCAGGAGGGCAATTTATCAGTATCGGTAGACAAGGCATACCCACTAATCCCTACGAATCTTTGGATAGTAGCGATGTTTGGGAAGACCTACAACCAGCACAGGAGTTAGCAGAGAATCCAACAGCGCCACCGGAGCAAATTGTGGAGGCGACAGGGTGGATAGTGACGGAGGAAGGGGAGGTGATTTTGGTCGCGGAGATGCCGTCTGCTGATTCGCGGGTAGGGTGTGTGCGTTAAGGCAACCCACCCCTAACCCCTCCCAGGAGGGGAACTGGAACTGGAACCGGAGACTTGACAACTATATCTTCTTTTTTCCTTCCTTTGTGCTCTACCCTTCGGGAATTCCTGGGTCAAATGTGCCTTTGTAGTTCATTAAAGATGTCGGTTTAGAGAGATAATATCAAATTCTGATAATCACTTATAATTCCCTTCTCCCTTGCAACCTTCTTCCTTACCTTCTGCCCTCTGCCCTCTGCCTTTTGCTAGACTACGGTTCAAGTCCCTCATTAAGAATATTCAAATATTCACGATAAACAAATAAGCGATCGCGTCTTCTTCCTGTAACCTCTTGAACTATACCCAAACTCTCTAGATGTCGCAGTGCAGAGGTTACCGTTGGCTTGCTCATTGCCAAAGCCTCAGTAGCATAATTAATACTAAACAGGGGTTTTTGTCGCATGAGATTATGCAGCCGCAGCACCGAACCCGCTGCACGACCAATCTGTTCAATTTTGCGACTATCCTGTGCAAAAAGATTTAACAACCGTCTTGCTGTAAAACTTGCTTGGTCTGCCACTACCATTACCCCTTCTAGAAAAAAGCTCAACCAGGCTTCCCAATCCCCCTTAATCCGCACTTGCTGCAATAGGTCGTAATATAACTGGCGATGGGTCTTGAGGTACAAACTCAGGTAAAGCAATGGTTCCGATAAAGCATCTTCTGCACAGAGTAGCAAAGTAATCAGGAGCCTTCCCAAGCGACCATTGCCATCCAGAAAGGGGTGAATTGTCTCAAACTGAACATGAGAAAGTGCTGCCTTAATCAAAACTGGGGTACGCTCTGGTAGATTGTGCCAAAACTTCTCTAAGTCTCCCAAACAAGGTAGTACCTCCGTCGGCGGTGGAGGGACAAACAGCGCATTACCAGGACGTGTGCCTCCTATCCAGTTTTGACTGCGGCGAAATTCCCCTGGTGTTTGCTCACTCCTCCTTCCTTCTGAGAGCAGTACCTGATGAATCTCACGAATCAAGCGCAATGATAGGGGAAACCCCTCTCGCATCCGCATCAAACCGTGATTTAGAGCTGCCACATAGCGAGATACTTCTTGTACATCATCTAAAGGTACTCCTGGTACTTCCTCAATTTCGTAGAGCAATAGATCTGAGAATGAAGACTGAGTACCCTCAATCTGTGAAGATAGTACCGCCTCTTTACGCACATAGAAGTAGAGAAACAGGGATGGTTCCGGCAACAGAGTGGTAATTCCATCCAAACGACCTAGTGCTCGATTGGCACGTTCAATTAGATCGTACAAATTCCCATCTAACTGCAAAGGGGGTGCAGGTGGTAGAGGTTGGGGAAAAAATGCTAGAAAGGCTTCTGGTGAGCTGATGCTACGGACATAATGTCCTTGGAGTCCACGTTCTATATTTTGCCTCCTGGGAAAAGTAAAAAAACTTTATTAGCGATCGCCGTTAGTAAAAGATCATAGCCTATCTTTTACTAAGCAGTTGGGCATCTAACCTAAAGTAACCCATTGGAGCTCTTTCAATCAGCGATTGCTTGTAACCAAGCCACTAAATCAGCTACATCCGAAAAATCTAACAACGCTGTTCCTAGTTCTTCTACCTTAGAGAGGCTAAGTGTTTCTATCTGAGCCTTTAAACTGGGTTCTAGAAATCCTACTCGATGATTGAGTTGCTTGAGAACCATATTAATTTCACCTTTCCGTAGACCCCTCTCCTCAGCAGCAGAGTCAATCTCCTGAAAAATCACTGATTCACGCATAATATCCTCCCGTAGTGCAGATGCTCTTGAAATATCCTGTCATCCTAGCAACCTACTAAAATGCGATCGCGCCCCTTAAATCAGATCTTACATCAATTGGAAATCCCACCTCATATTTCGTTCACCCGGTTGGGCGAAGCATTTGGATGGATACATTTGGGTCTATGTTGTTAAATTATCGCCCAAATGCTTCTCCCCTACATTCGATTCGCATTTTCCATGCTTTAAGCTTTGCCCGAAGTGCTTCCTGGTTTGGCTTCGGAGGCATTGCTGCGATTTTGGCAAATTGTTCTCGATTTCGATCTTCCCAATATTGCCGAATTTCCACTGCTGTTTGCAGACATTGTTGGTATTCTGCTTCCAATTCAACAGAATGAGTTTCAATGTAGGCTAGAGCTGAACTAATCTGATTATGATTAAGACCAAGTTTTTCACAAATTAGCTTTTGTGGATACTGAGCTTTTAGGTAATCCATTATATCGTAAAGAGTGATGCGTGTACCTGAAATCGTTAGTCCGCGTTCTGTCCGAATAATTGTTGGTTGGTAAGTCTTTGCTGGCATCATTTTATATCAAGTTCGGTAAAATAATTAAATTAGTGACATACTCTCGACACTAACCTCTATCGAGGGCAGATGCTTTTAGTATAAGATGTAACAATGAACGCTACAAATAGAGATTTACCAAAATTTAGAACATCCCTCACACTCAACAATTCCCAAGATTAATGAAACCACTCAAACCGAGGGCGTATCGACTAATTTTGCTAGCGATGTTGGGACTAATGACCACTTTAATGGTTCCAACCGTAACGAATGCGATCGCGCCCATTAAATCAGATCTTACATCAATTGGAAATCCCTCCTCATATTTTGTTCACCCGGTTGGGCGAAGCATTTGGATGGATACATTTGGGTCTATGTTGTTAAATTATCGCCCAAATGCTTCTCCCCTACAGTCCCAATCCTTACTACAACAAGGTATTCAACTCTACGAAGGGGAACAGTTTTCTCAAGCGATCGCAGTTTGGCAACAGGCAGCAACTGCTTTTGCTAACCAGGGAGATACCTTTAACCAATCCCTGGTACTGAGTAATCTTTCCCTAGCTTATCAACACCTTGGAAAATGGGAAAATGCTCAACAAGCTATTGACCAAAGCCTCGCACTACTGCACAATCTCGAAGGTAAAACTAACTTCCAGACCTACTCAGAAATCCTGGCCAAAACTTTAAATACTCAAGGTCGCTTACAATGGGAAACGGGACAGTTGGAACCAGCCCTCGGAACTTGGCAGAGAGCCACGGTTAACTATCAAGAAGCTGGGAATCAGACAGGTATCATCGGTAGTTTGATTAACCAAGCCAAAGCTCTGCAAACCCTAGGATTGAGTAGTAAGGCAGAAGAGAAGTTACAGACAGCCTACCAAATCCTACAAAAATCCGACTCCCCTCTCAAAGCCAAAGGATTTAAAGACTTAGGCAATGCTCTCAGACGACTTGGTAAGCTGGATGAGTCGCGACAGGTTTTAGTGGAAAGCTTGAAGTTTGCTCAACTCCCCACCGCTAAAGGTGCAGTGCTGTTAGAGTTAGGTAATACGGAACGAGCCTTAGCCCAAAGAGCGGACGCAATTGGGAAACAACCAGAAACTCTCTCCCATACTCAAGCCGCGATCGCATATTTCCAACAGGCTTTCCAAACAGGAGAACAGATTCAAGCCTCTCTCAACCAACTCAGCCTCTTAATCGAAACCGAGCAATGGTCAGAAGTCGCCACAATACTACCCGAAATTCAAAAGTCTCTTACTAGTTTACCACCCAGTCGCACTGCCATCCATGCCCGACTAAACTTTGCCCGATCTCTTACTTGTCTCCATCCTCATCTAGATCCAGAAGCCTTATCCTGTATTAGTGGTGAGTCTTCCCAGCAGGTAAGCAAAGACCCAAGTATTGAACCACCTTCTTGGACAGAAATTGCCCAAATTTTAGCCGCTGCTGCTCAACAAGCTCAAGAATTAGAAGATCTACAAGCTCAATCCTACGCCCTTGGTCAGTTAGGAGGACTGTACGAGCTAACTCAACAATGGTCAGATGCCCAAAACCTCACCCAACAAGCCCTGTTAAAAGCATACCAAACTGCTGACATTCGCTATCGTTGGGAGTGGCAACTAGGGCGTATAGCCAAAAAACAGGGAGATCTTGATAACGCGATCGCTAACTATAAAGTAGCAGTTGACACTCTCCAAACTATTCGCCAAGACTTACTAACGATTAATTCCGATGTGCGGTTTTCCTTCCGGGATAATATCGAACCCCTCTACCGAGGATTAGTGGATTTACTGTTGAGAACTGAGGATAAATCTCAACCACCTCAAGAAAACCTGAAGTTGGCAATTGGAGAAATTGACTCTCTCCAACTAGCAGAATTGGAAAATTTCCTCGGTTGTGATCTTTCTCCCACAGTGCAACTTAACCAGGAATTGGACAACATTGATCAAACAGCTGCTTTTATTTATCCAATCATGTTGGAAGATAGATTAGCAGTTATCTTCAAACTACCAGGACAACCTCTGAAGTACCACGGTAATCTGATTGAGCGGACTGTTGTATCCCGGAAGCTGAGAAAGCTCAGAAAAGCTATATTAAGAGGGGACTCTGGAACAGTAATAGAAAATTCTCAAACCGTTTATCAATGGTTAATTGAACCCCTGGAAGCATACCTTAAAAACAGCAGCGAAGTTGAAACTTTAGTGTTTGTCCTGGATGGAGAATTGCGGAATCTTCCCATGTCAGTCCTCTATGATCAGAAAACTGATCAATATCTTATCGAAAAAAAATATTCCCTAGTATTATTGCCCAGTGCACAGCTTTTTGACCTGCAAACTACACCAGAAAAATTACAAGTTTTAGGTGCTGGTATTAGTGAGAAACGTCAAATTGAAAACCGAACATTTTCCGCCTTAGATGCTACCGCCGAATTAGAGCAAATTCAAAATACAGTATCCAGTGAAATACTGCTAAATTCCCAGTTTACTAAACCCAATCTACAACAAAATATCAACTCTGGAGCCTTTTCTGTGGTTCATATGGCAACTCACGGTAATTTTAGTTCTGATCCAGAAGAAACCTATATCCTTGCCTATAATCAATTACTCAGAGCCAACGATTTACATAACTTGCTGCGGAGTGACAACCAGCAAGCAGCTAACACCATAGAATTACTCGTTCTTAGTGCTTGTAAAACCGCAGAGGGAGACAACCGAGCTACTTTAGGATTAGCTGGATTAGCAGTAAGAGCCGGAGCCCGCAGTACCTTGGCAACTTTGTGGCAAGTAAGTGATGAGTCTACCGTCCAACTTATGGAACAATTCTACAATGCATTAAACGAACCGGGAGTAACTAAAGCAGAAGCACTCCATCGCGCTCAACAAGCTCTTTTAAATGACCAAAAGTATCAAAATCCCTCTTTTTGGGCTCCTTATGTGTTAGTCGGAAATTGGCAGTGATAGTTAGTAAAAGTATAGTCAAATATAGACAGACTGAATTTCATTTCAGAAATTCCCTTCACTTTCACTTTGAGAGATTAATTCTCCTGGGGTGAACTACGCACCTCTCTATCCCATAGCGAGTAAACGCATTTGGGAATGCTTTTCTGAGAATACCATGTTCGGCATAGATAACCTAGTTAATTCCACATTGTAGAGACGTTGCATGCAACGTCTCTACAGGGTTTTCGCTTTAAGCAAGCTGTCTGTCTAAAGCTTGGGGATTGATTTGAACCAAAGTACCACTGACAAAAATGTATGTACTGAGATCTATATGAAGAGGATAGTCGTTATCCGAGTTAGCACCTGAACCTCCCATAACTCCTATTTGCTCACCTTGCCCAATGATTTGTCCCACACTTACCCAGATTGATTGCAAATGAGCGAATGCTTGATAGACTTGATACCTGTTACCTTCAAATTCATAGGTAACATCCAGTTGCAGATGAACCCGCCTGCCATAACCTCCTTCTCTGCCTCGCCTAGTGACAGTCCCTCCATACCAAGCTTTCGCTTTACGATCACTGACAACGTAATCGATGCCAATATTTCGATAATCAGGGGCTAAGGTTTGTAACTTCCCATCCAAGAAAATTGCCTTGAGTTCAGGCTTGAAGGAATGTCCCTTGGGTTCCATATACCCACCGGTAACCGTAATCTCCCCTAGAAGTGGATGAGAGAAGAATTGGTAATTACTAGGATATAATTGATACTCGGCAATCGTAATTGGCAGATTGAGGGGACGACTCGTAGTGACGATTAAATCATCATCACCCTCTACCCGTGCGACAGTGATTCTTTGACCTGGCAAAATAAGATCAGGATTTTGAATACTGGGGTTAAGTGCTAAGAGTGCATCCAAGGAGATGTTATGACGAGTAGCAATAGCTGACAGAGTATCACCGGGCTTGACAATGTAAATACCGATGCCACTAGGAGTTAATTTCCCTGGGGAGGGTGTTACATTATCTGAGAAATTTTTAGCAACCCAGGCTTTAAAGCTTGGTAGGTTCCTATCATCAAGACCATCACCAAAAATATTTCCTGGACAACTAGTTGAACTAATTTGCTTGTGAGCTTTAATGTTTTCCTTGGGAATCTTATATTCACTCATCAACCATTTGATCAGGTGGATCGATGATTTTTCCTGGGAACTAGTTAATTTTTCCCCTACTTTAGCCACATGTTCTATACCAATACTAGTACGATTGGCGTGGGTGGCGTGCCAAGCCTTATCTGAATCTTTGACCATTTGATAAATGTCGCCATTTTTATCAATGATGTAGTGAGCAGATACTCTTGATGCAGGATTGAGAAAATGATTTCTGGTGCTGGCAAAAGTCCCTGCCGTTGTGTAGTGAACTACAATAGTATCAATATCAGCACCAGCGCGACTACTGTGATTTGGGCTCTCAATAAACGCTTTGATGAATGGCTTGGTAACAGGTTCTCCCGTTCCGGGATGATGGTGATTGCCATGATTGGCATCAGCTAGGAGTTGTTTGGCTTCAGTAAACACATTGAAGATTTTAGCAAGATAATTTCTGTCACCTGCATAAATTGGACCAATAAAGCCAATAAAGTTTTCCGGTGATGCTGCATGATCACGCCATCCTTGGTAGGGAGAACGATCTAAGAAATGCCAGTAGCCTTTAATGAAATTCTCTAGACTGCTAAATTTGCAATACTTGTCCCAGCCATCACTAGCTTTATAGTCTACAGGTGTAGCAAAACCTACCATTTCACTTCGCCACTTCAAACCGCCAAAATTCAAATGTTCGGTAGCAAGAGCGCTAGTTCCTCTACCAGATTCGAGTAGCCATTGAGCAACAGTAATTCCCTTAAGTAGAGGAAACTCAATCCTTGTGTCTGCGTAGGTTTTAACGAGCTGTTTAAACAGTTTACTCATCTCTATAAATCCTCTTTCTAGATTAATACTGTGGTGAATCCTTTCATTTACCTATTGGCAAGACTTGGCTGTTTCTATGCACATGAGTTGACATTTAAGATTCACCTCTTAACATCGAAAGTCATACCAGACAATGTTTTCAGCAATTAATAAAAGAAGAGAATAAAAATGAGGTGCATAGAAAACTTGATGTAGTGCCAATAGGTTAGTAGAACAACCTAGAATATATCGAGGTAGAAATGAAAATTGCGATTGATCCTGGACATAATTGCCCACCGGACACTGGAGCTAGTGGGATTAGACAAGAAGATCAGTTAAATTTAGAAGTTTCGGAAAAAGTAATTAAAAAACTCCGAGATGCTGGTCATCAAGTGATTAATGTTTTGCCTGACTACTGCCGAAGTGTATCTGACAGTTTGTCTAAGCGCGTGAACCTTGCTAACAGGATGGAGGTAGATATTTATGTTAGTCTCCATTTCAATTATTTCAATGGCAGGGCTTCCGGAAGTGAAGTGTTTTTTGGCTCACAAGCTGGTAAAGCAATCGCTCAAAAAGTTCTCACAAAAATAGTCAGCTTAGGTTTCCAGAACCGTGGCGTTAAAAATGGACTACACCTGTACGTAATCCGCGCCACAAGAATGCCAGCTATCTTAATTGAGTGCTGTTTCTGCGATTCTGCTAGAGACATGGGTATTTATGACGCTGAGAGCATGGCTGATGCAATCGTGTTCGGTTTGATTGGTAAGCAAACTGCTTTAACTGCTAATCTTCTGGAAGCACCAACTCTGATGGAACAAAAGGCTGCTGGGCAACCCCGGCCAAGCCTACAGATTCCAAAAGGTTAGTCCAAGCCTCCTGGAGACTATCATCTTCTGGATTAGCAAAATATAGTTCAGCGAGATTAGCGATCGCATCGTGCCAAATTTCTTGTTCCCTATAAACGATGTACTCTTGAGATTGCACCGCCTCTAACTGATTTTCTAGTTGGGAGTTGCTCAGTTGCCGTTGTATCCAGCCATCTACTACTAAGTCCGGTTCATCGGTTGTATCCGGTTTACAGTCAAGATTTAAGCGCCAACGGTAGTTTGCTTGCGCTTGGAGAGCATACTGCGGTTGGTTAGGAATGGTCACTTGAATAATTCCCGGCTTTTCCGTTAGCTTAACTCCCGTTTTGTAAATAGTTTTACGTTCTTTGCTATCCAGGAGTAAAAACTCTATGCTGCTAATATCTTCAGGGGCATAGGGAATATAAAACCAAAAAGTGGGATATTCTGAGAGGGTATAATCACTACCATTGTTGGCAACTAAAGCTGTTAGAGGCGGTTCCATGGTTTGGCAATTAGCCTCAGGACGTGTTGTTCCTGGCTTAGGATTACCTGTAGGTGTACCGGTATCTGGTGGTGCTGGAGGTTTAGCCTGTCCGGATAGAAAATGGACTAAAGCCTTGTTTGAGTCGTATAAGGAGGACTTGGGCTGTGAGCTAGAGGTTTTGAAAATCTGACGGTTTATCAGATGTGGCGTAAGATCTGAGCTTACCCTAATGTCTGTTCCAAGACTAGTCGAATTAGCTCTAAACAGAGAAGGTTGGGTTGAGGGAAGAAGACCCAACACGATAAAATTGGCAACGTACAAAGCCTCAAATTTTATTTTCATGATTCTATTCCCGCAACCCCAGCTATAAAATCTACAGTAACTGATCTTGCAGCGGACTCAAATGTTCTGCCATAAGTCTGCTGCAATAAACCTTGATAGATGCCCTACATTTGTTGTTGCAATCACCACATCTGAAACACCTAACATCATAGCCTGAGCGATCAAAATCATATCACTGTCAATAGTTTTATCTCCTGCTGTTGGCTGTCCCTGCTGTCGAGCTTGTGCCCAAAGTTCAGCCGCTTTACGCATAGAAGCAGTAGTAATTGGTAGATATTCAAGAAGTTGGGATAAACCATCTAATCGAGTAAGACCTTTCTTTTTATTAGCTCGCAATAATTCACGACGAACTTCGTAATCTGCGATTTCTGGAATAATTACACGATTTTCTGCTTTGAGATGAGACTGAAGCCATTGATTGCAAGCGACACTTTGGGAAGAAAGCTTGGGATTAGTAATAAGCCCGATTGGACCTGTATCCAGCAGAATGACCAGATTCACCATGTAATCCCTTTCATCTCCATCGGGAATAACTTGCGCTCACAACACCGATCATCGTCTAGCACTTGGAGCAAATACTGACCTGTTTCCTGTTGCTCTTCAACATCCCCATCGTCAATCCATGACTGAAGCAGATTAACGGCTTCAGTTTGTTTTTGCTTGAGTAAGAGTGAGTTTGTCAAAAGCTGCAAGGTCATAGCTTCAACTGACATTCCTTGCTCCTTAGCTTCTTGTAAAAGGTACTGCTCCAATTCGGGGGAAAGTTCAAGGCTTAGGGTCATAGGTCTTTTGAAGTAATTATCTATAATTGTAGCTTACCAACTTAAAATTCATTCTTTATTCTTAATTCTACTATTCCCCCTGTACCAATTAAGATTAATACCGATGGAACTAGTGGTATCCAACCACCTTTAGTGAAAACAAACCAACAACATCCATATAAAATCAAGACAGAGACGCTGAATGCTACCCCTTTAGGTAGAGAAGTTGGAAAGTACCAAACAATTACTCCACCGGCTAATGACCAAAACCAGATCCAGAGACAATCTCCCCATTGAGGCCACCACCATAATAGGGGTCGATTATCTTCAACAGCACTAAGAATCTGACTGACAGCATGGGCATGGATATACAACCCTCGCATTTTGCCATAGGGTGTACCGTGATCATCTTGGATACTGGCAGCTGTAATCCCAATAAGAACAACTCGATCCTTAACCCAAGCAGGGTCAAAATTATCGCTATTAGTGAGAACATCTCTAACGGTGACTTGCTGGGCAATCTGGGGGCTGTTGCGGTAATTGAGTAACAGTTGATTTCCTGCTGCATCTAAGTTTTGATATCCCCCACTATTACTCTGCAATCGCTTGATCACAGTAGAGTTAAACTTCCAATTTTTGTTTGTTGTTTCTACCGGAATTCCCTTAGCATTGAAGTATCGGTATGCTAAATACCAACTTAAAGAATAGGGCGTACTACAGTGAGAAGTTTGAGCTATGGCATTGGCAGTACCGGATAAAAGATAGCGACGGATATTGTCATCTTGATAATTGAGGTCACTATCATTATACAAGTCCACAAAGCCTAGTTGGTTAGCTGGGATTTGTGGAGGGGGAGCAATACTAGTTTTTATGTTTTTACCTAAGGCGCAGATAGCAATCAAGTCTTTATTCTGCTTCATATGAGCAACTAATGCTTGATAACCCGGTTCTACAGGTTGCTCTCGAACAATGTCCAAGCCAATAACTGAGGGTTGATACTGCTGCAATTTGTTCAAAAGCTGAGCTAAAATTTCATCTGGTAACGGATGACCATACCAATCTCCACTGATATCCCTTTCATCTGCACCTATAATTAAAAGACGTCGGTCTGCTTCTTCCACTGGTCGTCTTCGCATTAAATGGTCAAATGCTTGTAGTTCCCATGTCTGAATTAACCCTAGCGATCGCACTGCCATCATCAAGCCTGTGACGATTATACTAGTGAGGAAAACTCTTAACAATTTGGGTCTAAATAAGGGAGAAGATTGAGATTTCCGTGGCTCTAATCGAATCTCTTCTATTGGTGTTACAGAGGTGAGGGAAATTTCAGTTGGAATTTCCATTCTCCTCGTCTCCGTGTCTCCGCGTCTCCCCGTCTCCGCGTCTCCGCGTCTCCCCGTCTCCGCCGGTTGGAACAAATCCTCCCAAGTCGGTGGCACTTCCCCTGGATTCTGACAAATCACCGGTAACCAAGTAGCACCAGGCAACTCTTGAAACTCTTCTAAACTCTCTTGTGCTCTCCGCACTGCTGTATACAAAGGTTGCCCTTGGGAATATTCACTCAAAAACTCCTTTAAAAACGATTGTGCTACTTGATCTGGCACTACCTCCTGCATGACAATAACTACTGGTATCTGCAAATTGGCTAGCTTCTGTGCTAATCCCAATCCATCACAGGAGTTAAAGATGGCGATTTTCAATCCTTGATTAATTGCTGTTTTTAAAGCGTGCTTAAACTGGTCAATAGTTAAACTCTCCTGGTCATTAAGATAAATCCGACCTGTATCACTCTCCGTCTGACTATGACCAGCAAAAAAGAAAATATCCCAGCTATTTTTGTCCCGCAGCTTTCTAATTAGTTCTTGGGCTTGAGGTTGCTCTAAAAATACTGGTTCTGCTCCTTCCAAATCCCGAATTGCCTCCTGATCCGGTTGCAGATTAAGGTTATTACTATCTCCCAAAACTGCCAAAATACGGACTTGGTTGGGCTGAGGAACTGATGTTGGCTGTACTTCTGGTCGTTCAAATTCGGGCAAACTAAAGCTAACACCCACATCAGGGTACTGCTCCAATAAATCCCAGACATGCCAAGGTAACTTCCAAAGTTGGGTTTCTCCGGCTTGAATTACCAAGCGAATTTCATCATCATGATTAGCAAATTCTCTTCCCAATCTCTCTCTAATCCTTTGCCAATTTTCATCAGCCGAGGTTTGTAGCCAAGTTTTCATATTGGCTTCCAAGAGTTGAACCCATTGGCGACAAGCATCCACATCTTCTCTTACAGAACGTTGAACTGTTAGACTGGGAGCAATTTGCCAATCATCGTCATTGCTCCGGTTAGATTGCTCATTGCCAGACATAGTTCTAAGACTACGAAAATGAGTTTGCCAAGCAATGTAAAAACCTTCAACACCTGGGTTCGGGGATAGCTTGCCTTCAATTTCTGCGGAAGGTAAAGCTTGATGATGCCAAACTTGCAGCGAAACATGAAATCCTTGGTTAAAATCACCAAGTCCAATCTTTAAAATTGCTACCCTACCCATGGTTGTTTGTTATAACTATTATTAAATAGTAGCTTTAATGTAGTTTGGGTATAACGCTGGAGTGAAACCCAAAACTGACCCAATACTGATTGCTTAAGGAGGGGAGAGAAGCTTATTAAGATTTGTTCAGTGGTGGGTTATCTAACTTAGCTAGATTAAACCAAACAGAATCGAGAGAACACCCAAAATGGAATGACTCAAAGTTACACTAGCTAGATTTCTATATCTATCATAATGAATATTCCAAAGAATACCTACTAATAATGTGGCAATAACAATGTAAATATCCACGAAAATTATGTGGACAAAGCTGTATAGAGCTGCGGCAATTATTATTCTTGTCCACTTTTTCAAGGCTAAAACTTCTAGTAAATGAAAAAGATATCCTCTATAAGCAAATTCTTGAAGTGGGCATGATATCAATACATAAAATAAATAAAAATATATAGACAGCTCAGAGTTGTCAATTCTAGGGTCATTTACTAGTGACAATAGTATCATCGGCAACCCAAGAAGTAAGGTGAGAGGAATAATCGCATATATAGATTTTTCAAAATTTTTTCTGGTTATACCTAAGTCAATATTGCTTGTGCCTTGAGATGGTCTGATAAAAAACATTAATAGGCCAATAAAAGTTAGCAAAATAAATCTAACACTGAATGGAATTAATTTGATAACTATTGCGATTGGAGGAAGTAAGTAGAAGGCAAAGATAAGAAAAATTATTTTTATATCTTGAGTATTAATTTGTGAAAGTTTTTTGGTCATTTGAGAAGCTTAAAATTATATAATCAATCTGCTTAGATGAAGGGGCTATACCCCTACATTTTTAGAGAAAATATCCGAATAAATTAGATAGATAATGACTAAATTAAGAATCGGCCACAGTATCCATGTTGATGGGTTGCTGTTCAGGCCAAATGCAATATTAACCAAGTTAGTATTAACTATTCCAATTACAAGAAATCCCAAGATAAGTACAAGAGAAATAAGTCCGGCAAAGAAGCTAGCTTCAAACCTCCAGGATCTATAAATGCTGACTGCCAGTAAACTGAGGAGAACCGGGTAGGCTATGATATCTAGACTACTCACTGGACTGTTGTTCCCAAAGAGGAGATTTTTGGTGACAAGATTATAATGAACTCGTATGGGAAACCAGAAAAAAAGAATTAGTTGTGTTGCAATTACATACCGCAGATATTTAGCACTATTATAAACATATTTTGATTGAATTTCACTCCAGAAAATGCCAGTAGCGATGATAACAGCAATGATATTCAGGAATGTTAAAGCGTAAAATTTTCGACTCTCGGAAAAAGCGCCCTTTCCATGCCATGTTGAGTATGAAAGTCCAAGTTTCATGAATTCGTAATAGCTGTTTTTTTCATCCTGACTGAGAGACATGTCTACTGTCTGAATTGTCCTAAAATTCTCTAGTGCTCTCTCTAGATCAGATTTACGAATAATGATTTCACCTTTATCCTCGTCAATCAAATCAGAAGTATCGATAATTTGAGTAGGAGTGTCAGAAATTGCCTCAATCCGGTCTTTATTTAAGAAAACGACTGATACTGCATCTTCCTTTAATTCAAAAAGCATCATATCATCAGAAGTTAACTCAACACACAGCAATATAATTGACACCCCGAAGGCTACAGCTGCCTGACTCCAGAGCTTAGGTTTACTTCTGATTTGGCACCATGCTTTATATAAAGTTAAGTAAGCTCCCCAAAGAAAAATCCAAGGATATAAAATTACATGAGGATATAGCTGAGCATAGTAAATAAACTTAGATCTTGAACTTGTCTGAATTCCATCGAATTCAAGGTACAAACTGAGAAATAAGCTTATCAAAGATACCAAGGTTATTACTGATAACGGTAGCAATAACTTCCATGAATGAGGAGACTCAACAATCAAATCATTCCACTGTGGTAAGCTGACTGCCGGATTACGGACGATTGTAGGTAACCAACTGGCACCAGGAAATTCATCTTGAACATCCCATTTGCTCTTCAGGTATTCTCTCCCTCGCCGGACTGATTCAAAAAGAGAGCTATTGTACGAGAATTCTTTAAGGAATTTCTCCAGAAAGTCTTTGGCAACTTCATCCGGTACTGGTTCTCGCATGACTATACTCTGAGGCAGATTGAGTTCTGCCAATTGATTCGCTAGCCCTAGTCCATCACAGGAATTAAAAATAGCAATCTGTAAACCATTCTTAATCGCGATAGATAATTCTGCTTTTAGTTGATCAATTCCTAGGGGACTTTCTATATGATTGAGGACAACAGAGCCAATCGTGCCGTTTTTCAAGCTCTGGCTATGTCCTGCGAAAAAAAAGATATGCCATCCTTCAATCGATCGTAAAGCATCTCTGAGGTCTTTGGCTGTAGGCTGCTTGAGAGTTTGGATATATGCCCCGCGTGCCTTTGTCTGCTCCAGTTGCTGGTAGTCAAAATCAATATCGATTTGTGGATTTATTCCGCCACAGCTTCCCAGTACAGCTAGTATCCTAACTTGTTTTTTTGGCTGAAGATTGCCTCGGCGCTGGAACTCTCTTGCTAAGCTTATGGACGTTTCTGCGTAGCGATGATTTTCTCGAAAGACTTCATTCCAGGGTAATAACCGCAGTTTCTTGTCCAATGTTTGGATGTTAATCTGAACTTCCTCATTACTGGACACATATTGATCTATAAAATTCTGTAGGCGTCTCCAGCCATCCTGAGATTGAAGCCAGATTCTGAAACTCTCTCTTACTTCCTCGGCAGAGTCTGAACAGCTACTATAGGAGACCTTACCTGGCTTGATCCCTCTATAAGCTCCAACTAATCCTGAGAAGGAACCTTGCCAATTCTCGATTGCTTGACCAAGAGCTTCAGGGATCTGCGTCAGTGAATCAGCTACTTGTAAGGGGTTACCATGCTCATCAAAGATCAACAGATCAGCATCAAGCTGATTTGCAATACCTGATTGTCTTAGAATCAATTCGACTCTAGCCATCGATATAGATATTTAGTGTACCAGAAGTTTGGCAATGCTATGGGAGTCGGATTAGAGAGACACTGTCAAATTTGAATAATTTAGGTATTCAGCCCCCCTAGCTGATAAATTTTTCCGTAACTTTGAGATTTTCTATGATAAATCTAACACTGAACAATTCTTCAGTATCGATTTGAAAATTCAACCCCCTGAAATTATCTGCACTGCCCGCCTGAGTTTCCATGATAACACTCTCAGAATCATCGAGCAATTGCATTAAAAGCCCCTGGGGCAGGATATTGCCATCAGCAGAGTAAATTTTCAACAGGATATCCAATTCTGTCTCAGTAGCTTGTGTAATTTGTACAAGTAGAGCTACCTTGTGGTTTCCTATATCCAGCAGCTTAATCCTCTTCTTGCACAGTTGTGACTCAGGTTCTTGTGTTGTGGCTGCACCACGATAGCTAGCAGCTAGCAACAATTCTGGAGCCTGCCAAAATTCATCGAACTCGTCTCTAAACCATTGCCCAAGCCTAACAAAATTAGTCTCAACCAACTCCACTGACCAAGGGGTTTGCTCAGTCTCTGCAATATCATCAACGATGACATCAATCAAACCTTCTAGAGAGGGGATCTGTTGGATAGATAGCCTTCCCTCCGATGCTGTCTTACTAAACCCCAGCAGCTTAGCCTCATAATTCTCTTCATCAATTTCAACAACAATGTAGCCAATCCGATCCTCCAGGGTTTCCGGTGGCAAATGGCAGATCTCCTCGCCTTGCAATACTGGGCGACATTCCAGTTTGCCCTTCTCCTGTACTGCCAAATCAGCAACATCCATAAGCGTTCGCATGGCAGTATTCCAACTGTCACTTGCCGCCAGTTCTGTCTCAACTCCAATGCACTCACAGTAAAACTGTACTGCTTGCACAGCTAATGTGTTCAAATAGACTTGTCTCGCTTTATGAGAAGCTTTTTGTTGACAACGAAATTCTTCAGCTTGACGAATAAGTTTGGTAGTCAAACTCACTTTGAAAGTTAAAGGTTCTGTCAGAAATGACATGTTTTCCTCTACCATTTGATAAAGATAAGTAATTATTTAAATATTTGTAATCATTCTCTTAAATATTTTTCAAACAGAAGCTTGAATTTTTGACAACTCCTCCGAAAGAAGCTATATAAGGTTTGTTCTGGAATATTCCACATATCTGCAAGTTCTCTTTTACCATAACCATCAAGCAGATGTAAAGCGATTGCCTGAAAATTTACTTCTGGTCGTCCTCTTATAAATTGATTTTTGAAAACATCCTCAAGATCTTCTTCTATCAGCTGTCGCACAGATTCAGATAAGAAAGGTGTTTGTTCAGAAGACAATGTATCTAAATCTCTATTAAAATTGCTGCTGCTAGTGCCGGATTGACTTGATAATGAGACTTCTAGTTGCCGTTCTTGTTTAAATTTGTTAATAGCGCCCTTAAATTCAAGATTCAATTTTTGATTAATCCAGGTCATCATCTTTGCTCTCGTGGGGTCATATCTATCGATACTTCTAAAAACATATGTACGGACTGCCTGAATAGCTTCATGATAAACCTCTGGAGGATAGTCGTATTTTCCTTGACAATAGAGCTTCCCTGAATTCTCAATAGCTGCAAGTAGACGTGTTACAGCAATAATCCTGCGCTTGCTTCCCGGAGAATGCTGTTTGGCTAACTTAGATAGCTGCTTGAGATAGCTGTCCAATTCATCCATATAATCATCTTTCCTTTACTACACATGAGAGCAGTTTCACTAAGACCACTTGGTTCCCAAGATATCCTATGTGATATTAAATCCGCTCGGTTAAGTACTCTTTATCTTCAAAAAGAAGGGAGCAGGGGAGAAAACCCTGGAATGATTATAAAGGGGCAGTTACACCGAATTTAGTATGATCTGAGCTTTGATTTCCTCCGCTCTGTTATTTAATTGATGTCTACTTACCTCAACGGATATTAGAAACCAGAATTATGCAAGACATATTTTGACTACCTAGTGGATATAGATCGATCGTATCCAAGGCAAGCTGCTAAGCACACTTGACAAGCGCGATGATGCCAATGAAAAAATTTTTTCTATTTTTGCTCTCGACTTGCATAATTTCCCACTAGAAGCTCCGTTGATATAGGTATAGCATCCCATGGGATGACTACAGTCTACTCATTTATTGTCTATAAGGATTTTCAACATGACTTCTTGGCATTCACGAATCAAGGCTTCAGCGGTTATACTTGCTTCACCTATTATATTAGGTAGCAGCTTGCTAGTTCAAGATGCCAAAGCTGGACCTTTTGATTTTCTAGAGACTATAACTGATACATTTGAGGCAGTAAATGATACGGTTGATGCAGTAAATGATACGGTTGATGCAGTAACTGACTATCAAGAACGTCAAGCCCGGGAGGAAGAAAGGCAAAGACGACAAGCACAACTTGAAGCAGCTCGCCAAGCAGCAACAGAAAGAGAAATTCAGGAAGCTGAGGAACGAAGACAGCATTTTGAAAGTCTGTCTCCAGAACAAAAACAAGCTTACATAGAACAGCAACAAGCGCAAAGGGAAAAAGAAGCAGCAGCACAATTACTGCTGTTGGGCTTGTTCACAGAATTTTTAATAAATAGTAGTGGAGAAAGTACTTCAGGAGGGCAACCCGAATATATTCGCTATCCGAACACGTCAACCCCTACTTCAAGACCTGCTCCTGCTCAACGTAAACCATATAATCCTTCTTTCTATGGCGATTGTCATTCACCGATGGGATGCTAATGAGATATGGAGATGGAGTGTCTACTAAATTTTTTTAGAGCTTACCATACTTATACCTCCTGCTAGAGGGTTGATTGGTGAAACCGGGTTTCTTGGAAAAAATGTTGATATTAAAGTTGTTGTCGTCACGAGAAACCCGGTTTCTCAAAATACTGAATCGGTGTTTTAGGGGTCAAACTAGCGAAGCTGTTCATAATTACAAAAAAATAACATGAATACTAATGAATTAAAGTTTAATGGCTACAAAGAAAATTTGTTGCCTCAGAAAGTGCAATCTTTACCTATCAAGATTGAAGCTTATGAAGTAAATTTACTTCAGGCAAAGGATGAAATTAAGAACTTCATCAGATTATCCGAGGGACTTGTCTTTAAGAAGGTGGGACTTGATGCTCTTCTTGGCATTATTCCTGTCGTCGGTGGAATCTATACAGGAGTAGCAGGTATCTGGCTGTTATTTCAATCTAATCGAGTTAAAACTGGATTTCAGGAAAAGCTGTTAATTCTAATTCTTACTCTAGCTGACATTGTCATTGGAGTATTGGTGGCAGCTGGTGATATTTTAGATGCGTTTTTTCGAGTTCATGCTTGGACCGGTAATCGATTAATTGCACATATCAATATGCAACTGTCATTAATTGAACGCACTCGTGAGCAATTAAATCAAGGTCTTGATGTCGATTTAGACGCTCTGGAAGATATTTTATTTAGGAATGGGTCAACAAAAAGACAAAAAACCACCAGAAACTTAATACTGGCATTAATCTTAATGGTGGTATTTGTTAGTTGTACGCTAATGGCTGGTTGAGAAAAGGAACGAAACCCAAGTAATTTTGCCATCAAGTAACCACACCTTGAATAATTTATCGGCAATCCTCTCTCCAGAGTCGGCTTGCCGCAGAATCTGTTCGAGTTCCTTATCGAGGGATTCCGGTGGTTGAGGACCGTCGATTAAGGGATGAACTTTAGGAAAAAAAAAGCTCAAAAAGGACTCGAAATATTGCTGTAAGGCTTCTTTCCAGGTTGTATCGTAGTTTGCTGCTGGTAGTTCATTCACGCTTTGTTACTCCAAAATACTGTTGCTTATCCTATGCAGAGTCCCCCTGGGAAAGAAAGCTCAATTTGAGATTGACATTAGGGTTGATTTGAGACGTCCTACCAAATCCGGTATAAACAAACCCCTTATGTCCAACTCCGTAGAGATGTTGAATGCAACGTCTCTACAGGGTCTTTGCGGTTTCCTCAAAACGGGATTATTCAAACCGGATTTGGTATAATTTAATAAGCCTGCTATTCGATTTGAATTCAAGGTGGGTTAGCTTATCCAACTAGTCAGCTATGTCTAGGCTTAAGTTGACACCAATGCAAACCTAATACCTACCACCTATCCTCAAGCAATAAAATCTTCAGTAACACTAACATCATCAAACCCCACTCGAACCCGGAAACGAGTTCCTGGTGGAGGACTAAAACGCCCCTCCAGAGATTTATCCTTGCCTTGCTCTTGCTCATCACTTCTGGCTTCTACTTCTAGTTTAGTTTCTCCTGAAGCTGAAAGCACGCTCAGTTTCAGATGAGGGGGCAGCTTGAGGAGTTTACCTGCTGGTTGCACTTGCACAAAAACACTGATTCTGTCATCAACTCTGGGCATAATTGCCACAATCAGGGCAATTGTGTGACTTCCCAATTGCATACCCAGATCAATCAACCTCGCCTTTCTTACCCCAGCTTCTGGATTACCTGGATCTATTTTTCCTAAACTTAAAGCCGCTTGCCAACGAGTTTCCTCCTCTTGAGCATTGTGTAACAATTCCTGCAAAGCCGCGATCGCTTCTGGATGATGAGTACCAATTTCCCCTAAGACACCCGCTGCTTGATAACGGATCTTCTCCGGCTGATCCGGTTGCAGCAGACGAATTACTGGGGTTATGGTGTCTAGAGTCACCGTTTCAGGAGAGGCTGTGGAACCTCGCACTGGACTTAACTCCAGGGGCACTAGTAGCGCTTCCGCTGCCTGCCAACCCGACTCAACTATCCCCTCTAACCACTGTCTCAAGCTTACTGGTGCCTGACTGGAGGCAGTAATATCAAGTTCGGATAAACAGTTATCATTCTCTTCTTTCTTCCCTTCTGCCTTCTGCCCTCTGCCCTCTGCCTTATTACCACCAAAGTTTAAGTATTCTACCGAACTTGATATAACCCTAGATTGTCTTAACCGCTGGTCATATAGTTGTTGTCTCCATTGCTCATTTGCTAGTAAAGCTGCCCAATGTTCAAAAGGAATTGTCAAGCGTGGGGAATAAGGAGTTGGTTTACTCAGCTGTGTCAATAATTGTTTGGCTTGCTGGGTTTCTAAAGTTGGTAGAGGTGCGACTGTTGGCTTTTCCTCTGGGCAAACTTCTCTGCCTACCCACAGGATATTGAGACTTTCAATCAAATCTTGACTATCTAGGGAGTAAGTGTGCTGGAGTGTATCCTTTTTACCTTGCTTGAGTTTGTCATAGGTAGTAAAACCCCAAACTCGCATCCAATCTTCATCCCCTTCCAAATTAACCTGCACTGCTAGGTAATAGTCAGCTGCCCAATTAGGAATATCCAGCCATTCAGCAGGCACACAGAGTTGTTCTAAATCAGTAGTTTCACTAGGAATTAAAACCAGTCGGGTATCACCTAACTCAAGGGCACAACCATTGACCATTTCCCAGATACCAAGATTAGCCTGATTATTAGGCCAAATTGAGAGTTTTTCTTCCTGAAAATCCGGTTCTTCTTGCAGCCAGTCAACAAAACTATGCAAACATAGATAGTTGACATAAGCTCTCCAACGGGCAACATCATTAGAATAGTTGTGCACCTGCTGCCATGCTTGAGCCTGAGCCTGGGGTGATAACTCCAAGCATAACTGTTTCGGATAAGTATTAATTAATTTATCTAAGCTGAACATTACCCAATTTCCTCCCCTACACTCAATTGTTTGATTAATTATTCGTTAGCCATCTGGCGATTACCCGAACTACTTTTTTTTGTTCTCGTTTTTGATCTAGAGAGATATTGATTGTGGTGCTTACCCATTTAATTAGGTAAGCTAGTAACTGATTTTCTGCCTCCGCTACTTGTTGTTTCACCTGATTTTGCTGAATCTTCAGCTGTCTAGCTATGTGAGCTGTATCCTTTATTTGGTGGAAATGCCACATTCGCAGGATTGCACTACTCTGAGGAGTGAGATGTTTTTCTAAACCAGTCCGCATCACCGATTCTATTTGAGCTTGATAATGTTGTTTCAACCATTTGTCGATGTATTCGTCTACATTTTGCAGCTCCATCAAATCCAGGGTTAAACTTTCTTTGACCCAAACTGCTGCGGACTTGAGCAGTTTTCTGTGCAATCTGGTACAGCGGCGATTAATTGTCGCCTGATTGAGACCAAGTTGCTGAGCAATACTGGGTTCGCTCAGTTCTAGTCCATAGCGGAGGATCAGCATTTTGGAGTTTTCCTGGTCTTGAGTAAATGTTTTTAATTCATTGAGTAGAACTTGATTAATTCCCTCAACATAGTCTTGCATTTTTTTTGTAGATATTTCTTCTTCGATGGCCAACCAAGGCTCGGAGCTTAAGCCTTCATCCCAACGGTTGGACTCCTGAAAATAGGTTTCGATATTGTCCCCGAAATATAAAACTTGAGGAGATGACTGTAAGGCTCTGATACAGGTTTGGATTAATCTTTCAAACTGCTCAGTGCTGATAGAGAAGTAATGAAGCTTGCAGTAATCCCTGGCCTCTTGGTACTTAGCCAGATTTGGTTTTCTCCAGCCTTTAGCAGATTTACTGTAAACTTCAAATAAGCAATTTTTGGCAGTCAGGTAACGAACAATATTTCCTGGCTTGATGCCCAGAGTTTTGAGTCCTTGTTCTAAGTCCCGTTCACTAGCTTGTTTTAATGAATACCAAGGAGAGTACTTGCCTTGTCCCGTTTCTCGATTGAAAATATCTCGAATCTTGCTAGCTAGCTCTAATTTAAAATGCTCATCCAAAGAATAGGTTTGACTTTTGTATCTTTGGTAAATTAGTGCAATAGCTTTAGGCTCATTAGTTAGGCATTTAGCGATGTGCAGATAATGCTCCCAAGTATTTTGGGGATTTTTGAAATCTCTAAAGGCTTCAAATCTTTCTTTTACTGCTTTATAGAGAGGAGCTTCTAAGTAAGCTGCCAAATGCCACTTAGCCATTTCTTGTTGGTATTCTGGTCCGGTTTCATTTTCATAAGCCTCCAGAAATTCTTGCACTAGATAGGGAGCATTTTCCGCTTGACACATCTGCAAAAACTGGTCATTGTCTTCTTGATACAAGCTGATATGGCGTTTCAGTGCAGGTTCAGGTCGCCACTTGAAAAAGCGGATATGCCCTTGACCATTGTCAACAGGAATCAGAAAGGTAAAAAATTGCTCGATGAAATTCCGTGGCGGTATTTTCTGGTACATGACTTGGCTCTCGTCCAACATCCCTGAATCACTACCATTTTAAATAGATGCTAGGCTTCCGTGACTCTGATGAGTTGTCAGTGCTGACTCCAATAATTCCAATACCCCCTCTGGGGCAATTTCTTGCAACATTAGCAATATCTTCTCACCTAGTTCTCTTTCCCCTGAATTTAAACTGCTTGCCATCACTGCTTTAATCTGGGGCATCAACCCTTGATTTACCATATTAATTAGACTACTCAAGCAATGGTTGAACTGCTTTTCGTTCAATGGGGCAGCTTCCAGAGGGAATTTAATTGCTGCTCGAACTTCCTCATTAATTAAATCAGATTCCCACTGCAACATCTTGGTATTCCCAGATAAAGCTAGTAGTTTATGGCAAATTGACTCTTGATGCTGATGTTTTGGAGCATCACCAAGCAACCGAGGGACATAGAATTGGAGGAATTTGCCATCTTCGTGCAATTGGATGACAATCACAAATTGTTCAACATGATTCGCCTCAACACTGGTCAACACTCTAAAATTATCTTCATCTACCATATACTGCCAGCGACGGTTGTCGAGGAACTTGGCAATCTGTCTCAATGTAGTGGCCATGAATCTTAACCATGAATTGTTCTACTAACCTATTGGCTCAACCTCCAATTTTCTATGCACTATAACGGGGGGTGGGGCTCACAAGGGTAGGTTTTTCCATAAGATGCTAGGGTCGGTGAGACAAGGAGGGAAAGTAGACAAGGAAGAAAGAAGGAACTGATATTGGGTTACCCTTCACCGAACACCGGGAACCGCTGATAAGGAAAAGCCAAAGGGCAAAAAAAATTTATATTCCCAATTCTCCATTCTCCATTCGACCTTCTCCATTCGACCTTCTCCATTCCCTTGACAATGACATTTTTGCCTTAACTTGTCACCAATGCCTAACACCTGTTTGATACTGTTGCTGTATGTCCTCTATAGTGAACAAGGCTTGAAACTTGAGTCCTTGTTGTTGGTACAACTCACTTCCTCCTTGTTGCCTGTCTACTAAGGAAATTACCTCTTCCACTGTATAACCAGCCTGTTGAAGGCGTTCCACCGCTTTGAGTGCCGATTGTCCAGTAGTTACAACATCCTCCAAAACTACCACTTTGGCTCCTGCGGGCAGCAGAGGACCTTCAATATAAGCCCTAGTACCATGTCCTTTGGGCTCTTTACGGATAATCAAACCAGGGATTGGTTGGTTCTCATAAGCAGAAACGACGGTGACTGCACTCACAATAGGGTCTGCTCCCAGAGTTAACCCAGCTACTGCCTGAGTATCAGCTGGCAGCATTGATAAGAGCAAACGTCCCACTGCTAATGCTCCTTGGGGATGGAGGGTTACTTGTTTGCCATTGATGTAATAAGAACTGCGCTGCCCAGAAGAGAGAACAAAATCCCCTTCTTTATAAGCTAGTTTAACAAACAACTCCAGCAGCAATTGGCGCAGGGCAGTTAAATCTGTAGACACTTCAGGGTAAAGCGGTAGTTGGATATTGTCGGTCATCAGTAAATCTAGAATATATTTTGTGTAACTACTCAACTTAGATATTATGAAGAAAAAAGTGAGAGAGTGAGTATTATGCCCATGCGGTTAACCAGGTTGCTCAGTGCCCTAGTTCTTGCTGCTGCCTCTACCCTAGGAGCTTCTGCAGCAATAGCTCAAACAGAAACTGAGCAGTCAGTTTTTGAACCAATCCGTCTAGAAACCATTCCCGAAGCCTTTGACCGAAGCTTTTTTGAGGATTCTGGAACTTTTTACTACAATCGCAATATCTGGCGTCAAGCGAATTATTTTTTAGGTCTTACTGGTTTTCCAGATGTTGAACTAGAAAACGATGCTCATCGCCTCAACAAACTCTACCATGAGGTGCTCTACCAACAGACTTCGAGTGACCCCATAATCCGCACCCCTGATTTGCCGAATCCCTTCAATCGTAGTATCAGAAGTACTACTCAACCCCGTCGTGCTATTAATCGGATCGAGGGTGTTGAGTTTTTCTTAGAGACACCTCCATTGCGATAGTCAGATGGTTTAAGTGAATAACAAGAAGATCAGCCTAAGGCGCAAGGGTTGCCAAAAGGGGACATTGGAAGAGAGGGAAAGGTAGAGTGTGTTAAGTCTAGGATGATCTTTTGATCCTCCCACACTCCCGATTTTCTCCATACTCATTAAGTCCAGGGTGCAGGAGTTGAACCTGCCTAGGGCGAATTATGAGTTCGCTGCCTCAACCGCTCGGCCAACCCTGGTTACTCTTTTCGGGGAAACAGCCACCATTGCTAAAACTCTCATAGTTGAGGAATTTTGGCAAGCAGTGTTTCACCACCCATATCGATTCTAGCTTAAGGAGGAAGCCAGATCAGCTGTTGAGAGGGAAATTTTTTACCTCTATCATTCAAACTAGACTATTTTGATGTTAGACGATTGATAGCCTGTAGGTAAACCAGGCATATAGTCAAACTATGCAGCAATTGATATAACTTAAATCTGCTATGAAATTAAACTCAACTGTGGCGCTGACCTTACTTCTGCTAGCAATGATGTTAGGTGCAGGTTTCGTGAGTGCAATGTGGGGATTTAGCCTTGGCCATCAAGCCCTTAAAGGGGTCACTCAGCCAGATATGCGCCCTACCAAAAAACTGGCAGGGAACCAGCAGAAAGCCTCTGATGCTCAAAAAGCGCAAGAAGGGGTGGCTATCTTAAAAGAAGAGAATATTCTGATCAACGTCAGAGAGTACATTAACAACAAAGGTAAGGAAGAGACAAAAAATAAGCAAAAAAAGCAACCAAGCGATACCTCCAAAAAAGAGAAGCAGTCTTCATCTGAAGCACAGGAACCAGTGGCATCATTGGCAAGTAATAACACAAGTTCTGACTTACCCATCAAAAGCCAAGATCAAGGAGTAACCTTGGAGGTACGTTCTGCTAATCAGCAGGGAGGTTCTTTATTACTGAATGTTAGCCTCAAGAACGAAGGTGGGAATGCAGTACGGTTTTTGTACAGTTTCTTGAATGTTACTGATGATCAGGGTCGCGCCTTGAGCGCAATTACAGAAGGTTTGCCGGGAGAGTTACCTGCGGATGGACAGGAATTCGCCGGTACAGTAAGTATTCCCACTGCTTTGCTAGAAGACTCGAAGAAGCTCTCTCTAACCCTGACAGATTATCCTGACCAAAAACTTCAGTTAAAAATGTCTGAGATTCCTGTAGTAAGATAGAGCGATCGCAAGGTTATTAATACCAAATCCGAATAATTGCCCATATGAATGGTTATTCAACCAAAATCCTTCTCTCTCTGCTCCCAAACTTCCTTCTCCTGCGCCAATAGCTCCATCAGCTCAACTTACCGAAAGTATCGTTACCCAAACGATTAGAGAGCAACTCTCAGACAGCTCCCTTGGAAAACAATTCACCACTATGAACGAAAATCAATATCTTCTGACAAGCTCCTGATTCAGAAACTCCTATTTTAAATTCAGCAAGTAGAATACTGAACATGCTATTTTTACTCAATAGCCTTTTTCCTTGTTTATGGCTGCTGATCTAATAGTTCTCCTAGCAGTGATTGCTTATGCTCCGGTTGTTACTAACGCTGTACTATCGGTCGCATTCACTAGCCAGGACATTCTACTGCGATTATTATTGGTGCTTCTACTAATTGCGCTCAACGCTTTTTTTGTCACTGCTGAATTTTCCATGGTTTCAGTAAGGCGATCGCGTATTAATCAATTGGTTGATGCGGGTGATATTCAGGCAAAAACTGTCCAATCACTACAGAGAAGTATCGAGCGTCTACTTTCTACAACTCAGTTGGGAATTACCCTCTCTAGTTTAGCTCTTGGCTGGATTGGGGAAAATACCGTGGCGATTTTACTGGCTCCTTTGATAGCACGACTGCCTATTCCTCAGGGTTCGAGCCAAATTATTATCCACTCCCTTGCTATTTCTGTTGCCTTTTTCCTGATTGCTTACCTGCAAATTGTTTTGGGGGAACTCTGCCCTAAATCGGTCGCTTTGCTGTACTCGGAGCAACTAGCGCGGTTTCTTGGGCCACCAAGTTTAGCGATCGCCCGTTTTTTTAATCCTTTTATCTGGATTTTAAATCAATCAACTCGTTGGTTGCTACAGCTAGTAGGCATTCCCTATATTGGTCAAGGTTGGTACAATCATAGTCGGGTAACCCCAGAAGAGTTACAACTAATTATTACCACTGAGCGGGAGTCTATTGGACTTGAGGCCAAAGAGCGGGCACTACTCAAAAACGTTTTTGAGTTTGGTGATGTTTTAGCCGCAGAGGTGATGATTCCTCGTACCCGCCTTAAATCCATTCCGATTACTGCCACTTTCCATACTTTACTAGAAGAAATAGCCAGATCTGGTTACTCTCGTTATCCCATCACTGGGGAATCCCTTGATGATATTCGTGGCATTATCGACTTTAAAGAGTTGGCTGAACCTTTATACGAAGGACTGCTAACCTTAGATACGCCGATTGAGCCTTGGATCCGCCCAGCCCGATTTGTACAGGATGTTAAACCTTTGAGCGAACTCCTGCCCTTAATGCAGCGATCGCACTTAGCAATGGTTATAGTTGTGGATGAGTTTGGTGGGACAGCTGGGCTAGTTACCCTCAAAGATTTGATTGCCGAAATAATTGGTGAAGAGACTGAGCCAGAAAATTCAGAGGAGTTAACTGTACAAAACCTCGACCAATACACTTTTATGGTACAAGCCCAAATGGACTTGGCAAAAGTTAATGAGTTGTTGGATTTGGACTTACCTCTGACTGATGAATACCAAACTTTGGGTGGATTTTTACTCTACCAATTTCAAAAAATTCCTGCCCAGGGGGAAGCCCTACATTACCACAATCTCGATTTTACCATTGTCTCTGCTGAAGGACCGCGCCTGAATGAAATTCGTATTGAACGACGGGAGCCTACTGTGTTGGAGCCGTAGGTGTGGGGAGCGGAGGAGATGGGGAGATGGGGAGATGGGGAGATGGGGGGACAAGAAACCTAACACCTAACACCTAACACCTACCACCTACCACCTACTACCTATTCAAACCTGATGGAATCAGCTACCACACATGCACTGAAGGAATGGGCGATTGCTGTTGATGCCTTGGAAAGAGGCAAAACAATTATGCTGCTCCGTAAAGGAGGGATTAGGGAAAAGGAGAAGCGCTTTCAAGTAACTTACAATCAGGTACTGCTATATCCTACCTATGAACATCAACAGCCTCACCTACTCAAAGCTGAATATGCCTCGGAGGTAGAACCTGTAACCTCAGGTTGGCATCCAGAAACTGTGCGGATTGGTAGTTGGGCTGAAATTACGGATATTTTGGCAGTAAGTGACGAGGCAGGAGTTGAAGCTTTGCTACCCTATCATATTTGGAATGAACAATTTGCTAGGGAGCGTTTTCAATGGAAGCCAAGTCAGCCTCTCTATATTCTCTTGCTAAGAACTTATCGCCTATCTCAGCCATTGATGATTCCCTATCGCCAAGAATACAGTGGCTGTCGCTCATGGATTAATTTAGCTGAAGCGATCGCTCTGGAAAACCTGATACCTGTCATAGATGAGATTCATTACACTAAACAAGTAGCACAAATCCGTCAGCTTGTTAAGTCTGCTTAGGTGATTTACTCCGATTACTTTCAAGAAACAAGGCTTGAAATTTTAGATTTTAGATTTTAGATTTTAGATTCAATAAATCTAAACCCAAGTCTATTAAGAAACAAGGAAGTTCGGCAAAGCCGTTGCCGCAGGCTAGGCAGAGGGCAGAAGGCAGAAGGAAAGAGGGTTTTGCTTGTTTGTTCCATTTGTCGCGGGTGACCATCGCCGCCAGTGGGGTTGCTCTTCAGAAACTCAAGCATCATATATTTGGGGCTGAATCCCTTGATATAAGAAGTTTCTGACTTCTTTTTCGGCGCTTCATCAATTTTGAATTTTGTTTGCGTAGCATGGTGAGCATTTGCGCAGCATGGTGCGTAGCAGCAAAGCGAGGCAAATTTTGAATTTTGAATTTTGAATTTTGAATTTTGAATTCACCCTTAGGCGCTTATTACTCTTCTTGCATGATGTTCTTCCTGATTCAATTGCCATTGTCTAAGGTGATTGCTGTCACACCAAAAAATAGATTCAAGGCACGAGTGATCGTGATACTGAAAAATAGTCCTGACAGCACCCATTGTTCCCGCATGATCTAGTAGTAAGGAAACAAACAAGCATAAAGGGCACAACACATGAGACAAATCAGAACACTCATAATCAACTGAGCAGTTCTGAATCAGCGGGAAAAAGGAGATGATGGTCATGAGCATAGAATGGGGAATCACGAAAGAACTAATTGAGATGAAGCTGGGTGATGAAATGCTTTATGAGAAGCATCGATTGCTCCAAGGGAAACGTGCAGATCTCCAAAAGAAACTAGAAGAGTTAGACGAGCAAATCAAGTCTGAAGAAGTGGTGATGAAGGAAAAGTTTGTCAAGGACAAGCAACGCTTCCATCAGCTAAAGAATAACGTGAGGGAGCTAGTCAATAAACAAGTCTTAAACGAGGGTAAAAGAGTCTCTTCCTATGGTAGTCGGCGTGTCTATACCTGGCAATTCTGCTCTCAGGTTGGTTTGATAGAGTTAGACCCTTTGGCGATTGAAGATGAACTGCCTCTTGGTGCAGAAAGGTACATGTTAAGTCATGACTAACTCAGGGTGTGATACTAAATCCGGCATAAATAACCCCGTTATTCCCAGATTGTAGAGACGTTGCATGCAACGTCTCTACAGACTTTCAAACATTTTTATCAGGCCTAAGTTCTGTGTAAATGGTATCTAAGAGGTTCAAAAACCTGGCATCGACCCTGAAAAATCCCTGGGTAACCTTGGGGAATACAAGTGTCCAAAACTGGGATAAATTCCTCATTACTTATTACTTATTACTCACGGTTCGCCCATTTGGAAATGAGGTTATCAAAAGTGGGAATTGTGGAGGGGTTTGTGGGCTCAAGGATATGAATTTGGAGTTGTCTATCCACTCCTAGCTTTCAAAGGAAGTAACTCGATTACCATGATTACCCATCTGTTATCAGATGATAACTTTCCCAGATGAGGGAACTCAAAATCTTCTGTTGAGTTGGGGGTTGATGCAGCTTTTCGGTACATTGTCCCGTCAGGGTGGTGCAAGGATTTTGAGCCATTTTACCATATTTGCTGAGACTTCTAGTGCCTGCTGCATGATTGAAAGCCTTGAATGACATTGCTTACACACTTATTCAGCAGACCCTATTTATCACTATTAAAACTATTAAGCAATTGTACATGTGAGTTTATCCATAGGGGTCACAATTAATTCTCCTTGAGACGAGCGTTCGAGTAGTAAATCTGGGTTAGTCTGACATAATTTATAAAATTGCGATCAGCTTCGCTGGTGCTGAAAGCAATCGCGTTAGGGTAGTAATCTACTCTAAATTTAGTACTGTTGTCATTAGTGTTGTTTGTTATTGATTGTTTGTTATTTGTTGTTTGGGTAAATCTGCTCTTAACTATGGGCATTCAAACTGACATATTCTAATAACCAATTCCCCATTCCCTATTCTGCATTCCCCTTAAAGAGTCACAGGCTTTCAGTATAGCGCTTCAACTCCCTTGCCATCCGGTGAATTCCTCGCCTCTCATCTTCCCGAATAAATGGTAAAAACACACGGGTAAGGATGCCAGAAAAACGACTACTATGGATATATTTAGTACGCCGTAATCCAATCTCTTGTAGCTCAAATATATATTCATTACGAAAGCCGGGAATTTGGGAGACCCAGCTGAGGCATACTGAAGGCTGAATCAGAGTAACTAAGGCTTCAAAATCTGTTTCTTCCTCATTGGGAAGCCTGCGTAGTGAGAGGAGCACTTCTTTACCCTGTTGAAATGGCACTTGGGATTGACAGTCAAATAAAAAAGTGTTCCAGTACTTCCACTGGTTTTTCTGGAATAACACTTGCCAAACTTGGTGCTTGGGAGCATTAATTTCAATCTCAGTATAATAACTTGCCATAAACGAGGTAGGTGGTAGAACCCACCCCTAACCCCTCCCAGGAGGGGAAAAGGAGGTAGGAGGTAATCGTAGGGGAAAAATTTTTACTACCAAAGATTATACGTAGATTCTTCCTTATTCCTTATTCCCCATTCTCCATTCTCCATTCTCCATTCCCCATTCTCCATTCTCTATAGTATCTGCTTTTTTGTTTATGATTGACTGATGGGTTATTTCCACCATGTTGCACCAGGAATAATTGGACTTCCAGATTGCACACCAGGAAAATCCCCCTTACAAGCTACAACCTGCAGTTAATCATACAACATGGTAAATCTGACACCCAACCCTAGTTTTAGTTTAAAGATTCGTTTGACATATCCCAACAACCCAGGGACATTAGCTAGCATTACGGTCGCGATCGCGGAAGCTGGTGGTAACCTAGGACAGATTGATCTAGTTGAGCAGAATCGCAATACTGTTATTCGAGATTTGGATATTGATGCTGCTAGTACTGAACACGCTGAGCAGATTGTGCAAGGGATTAGGGCATTAACAGAGGTCAAAATTGTTGAGTACAAAGACCGCACCTTCGATCTGCATCGCGGTGGCAAAATTAGTATGCACAACAAACTCTCCTTTAACAGTCAAGGGGATTTGGCAATGGCTTATACGCCTGGGGTAGGTCGTATTTGCAATGCGATCGCTCAAGACCCTGAACAGGTATATCAACTTACGATTAAAAGTAACACCGTAGCGATCGTTAGTGATGGCAGTGCAGTTTTGGGGTTAGGTAATCTGGGAGCAGAGGCGGCATTACCGGTAATGGAAGGAAAAGCGATGCTCTTTAAAGAGTTTGCTGGTATTGATGCCTTTCCCATCTGTCTGGCGAACCAAGACACAGATATGATCGTGGAAACCGTCAAAAATATTGCCCCTGTCTTTGGTGGAGTTAATTTAGAAGATATCAGTGCTCCCCGCTGCTTTGAAATTGAAGAGCGGTTACGTAAGGAGTTGGAGATTCCGGTATTTCATGATGACCAACATGGTACAGCGATCGTTACCCTAGCGGCGTTGATTAATGCTCTGAAGCTAGTGAAGAAATCCCTAGAATCAGTCAAAATTGTCATCAATGGAGCCGGGGCCGCTGGAGTTTCCATTGCCAAGTTGCTACGGAAGGCTGGAGCTGAGAAGATTTGCTTGTGTGACTCTAAGGGTATTATCTCTAAAAGTCGTTCTAACCTAACCCAGCAAAAGCAAGAATTTGCAGTAGAAGCTACTGGTTCCCTAGCTGATGCTCTCCAAGGTTCGGACATCTTTATCGGAGTCAGTGCTCCCGGTGTTGTGACTCCAGAGATGGTACGCTCCATGGCAGTAGACCCGATTGTGATGGCTATGGCGAATCCCATTCCAGAAATTCAACCAGAATTGATCCGGGATGATGTGGCAGTAATTGCCACCGGACGCAGTGATTATCCCAATCAGATTAATAATGTTCTTGCCTTTCCTGGTGTCTTTCGTGGTGCTCTGAATTGTCGAGCATCTGCAATTACCATCAATATGTACCTAGAAGCTGCAAAAGCGATCGCTTCTTTGGTTGCTCCTAATGATTTAAACCGAGAACAGATCATTCCTTCTGTTTTTGATGAGCGAGTTGTGAAAGCTGTTGCCGCTGCGGTACAACAGGCAGCACAGCAAGATGGTGTGGCTAATTGCTAAGGGAGCTGAGGGAGATAAGACAAGTCCAAAAATTGGGATGATTTATTTCTTGGAGTTCCTGTAGGGGCGGGTTTAGGGATAATTTAGCTCAAATTATCAGAAGCTCGCCATCAAAACCCGCCCTGGTACGGGTGAGCGAAAAAAAGGGTGGGGAGCGGAAGAGCAGAGGAGCAGAGGAGCAGAGGAGCGGAGGAAGAAGAGAGAACTGATAATTTTTGGATACAAAGCTCAAGAAATCCCACCCAAAATTTCGTTCACCCCCCTGGTACAACGCGGCGAACATAGCCCCCCAATAAAAAAGATGAAAAAGCTTACTACATAACCTTTCTTCCCTCCTGCCTCCTGCCTTCTGCCTCCAAGTTGAAATCTTAAGCAAATCTAAAGCTTGGTTCAAATAACTTTACAAATCTTGAGAAGCCAGTTAATATAAGTACATACAGACGAACAAAACGTCTGCCGAACCTCGAAAATTCATTCATAGCAATCATACCTAACATGACTACTACCCTTCAGCAACGCGAAAGCGCTTCTGTTTGGCAGCAGTTCTGCAACTGGGTCACCTCCACCAACAACCGCCTCTATGTAGGCTGGTTCGGTGTTCTGATGATCCCTTGCCTACTCACTGCTACCACCTGCTTCATCATTGCCTTCATCGCTGCTCCTCCTGTGGACATCGACGGCATCCGTGAGCCTGTTGCTGGCTCCTTGCTGTATGGCAACAACATCATCTCTGGTGCTGTTGTTCCTTCTTCCAACGCTATTGGTCTACACTTCTACCCCATCTGGGAAGCAGCTTCTCTTGATGAGTGGTTGTACAACGGTGGCCCTTACCAGTTGGTGGTTTTCCACTTCCTCATCGGAATCTTCTCCTACATGGGTCGTCAGTGGGAACTCAGCTACCGCTTAGGAATGCGTCCTTGGATCTGCGTTGCTTACAGTGCACCTGTTGCAGCTGCTACCTCCGTATTCTTAATCTACCCTCTAGGTCAAGGTAGCTTCTCCGATGGTATGCCTTTGGGAATCAGCGGAACCTTCAACTTCATGTTCGTGTTCCAAGCAGAGCACAACATCCTAATGCACCCCTTCCACATGTTGGGAGTAGCAGGTGTATTCGGTGGTTCTTTGTTCAGTGCAATGCACGGTTCTTTGGTAACCTCTTCTTTGGTACGTGAGACCACCGAGAGCGAATCCCAGAACTACGGCTACAAGTTCGGACAAGAGGAAGAGACCTACAACATCGTTGCAGCTCATGGCTACTTCGGTCGTTTGATCTTCCAATATGCTTCCTTCAACAATAGCCGCTCCTTGCACTTCTTCTTGGGTGCATGGCCAGTAATTGGAATCTGGTTCACTGCCCTAGGTATCAGCACCATGGCGTTCAACCTGAATGGTTTCAACTTCAACCAGAGCGTAATCGACTCACAAGGTCGTGTAGTAGGAACCTGGGCAGACGTGCTAAACCGCGCCAACTTAGGATTTGAAGTAATGCACGAGCGCAACGCTCACAACTTCCCCTTAGACTTGGCAGCAGGCGAAGCAGCTCCCGTAGCACTACAAGCTCCCGCTATCAATGGCTAAGAGTTAGTTAGGTTGGATAGCAAAAGTAATGATTCAACTTTTTAACTAAATAACCAAAAGCGCCCTCCTAGAAAGGAGGGCGCTTTTTTTTGCATTATCGCTCCCCCAATTTATAGTAGTCGCCAGGGTAGTTAAGAAAGTCTCAGGTAAGGCAAGTGAACCAGGGGCTGCCATCCCCTTGTCCTAATCACCTTGGCGGTTGCGATAACAGGAGAAACACTATTTCTTACTTCCTTCCTCGCCTTCTGCCTCCTGCCTTCTGCCTCCTGCCTTCTGCCTCCTGCCTCCTGCCTCCTGCCTTCTGCCTTCTGCCTCCTGCCTTTTCTCAAGAGAAGTGAATCCAAACGGGCAGTGAATGCGTATACCTATTAAAAGCAACCCATTGACATGGACAAGGATAGTAAAAACCTAACAAAAAGAGGAAACATGGAGTACTAAACGTAAGTGCCGACTTCATGGAATGGAGCAGTTAGCACAAACTTGCTTAAGCAAATTATGAATTTAATAGAACCTGATCCATTGCCACCTAAAGCGGTAGATGAGGATAATCCCCTCACTCTCCAAACAGATGAAGCAGTGTTTGCCACCTTTAAGGAAGGAAACATCAGCGCTTTAGGTATTCTCTATAACCGTTATGGATTAATCGTATATCGTCTAGCAAATAAAATGCTGTCTAATTCCCAAGAGGCAGAAGACTTGACTCAAGAAGTTTTCCTCAGTCTCCAAGCTCGTCCTAATTATCAACAGAAGCGTGGTTCATTCTACAGTTATCTGATGATGCTAACCCGTTCACAAGCGATTGATCGATTGCGAAAGAAGACTTCTTGGTGGAAAAGGTGGCAAAATATGGGCAAAATGACAGAACTTGCTCATGAAATTAGCTTTTCTCTCCCTCTAGAAAAAGTATCTACTGATGAAAGAGCAAAACGGGTTAATGAGGCACTAGAGCAATTATCAGCAAAACAACGCCAAGTGCTGGAACTAGCCTATTACGAAGGATTGAGTCATACCCAAATTGCTCAACGCTTAAATCTTCCCTTAGGAACAGTAAAAACTCACTGTCGCCGAGGATTGCTAAAACTTAGAGAAACTTTACGAGATTGGGTGGAAAAAGTATGAGTAAGACTCCTGAATCTTATAATCTCCAAGAGCTATTAGCAGGTTATGTCCTGGGGGATTTAGACGAAGCAGAACTTGCTTGGCTCAATCAACAATTAGCAGCTAATCCCAAATTAGAGGAGGAAATTAAACAAATCCAGGAAGCTTTAGCTTTGATGCCCTATGGTTTATCCTCAGAAGTACCTAGCAAAGACTTAGGTAGTCGTATTTTAGCTTCAGCAGCAAAGCCTCACCAAGAATTTAAAATTTCTCTATTTCAATTAAATCGACTGGCTTGGTTAATAGCAACTATTACAACTTGTAGTACTATTTGGTTTGGCTTTAATAGCTATAAATTACGTCATCAACTTACTCTAAAAGAAACAGAAATACTAAAACAACAGGAATTAACTGCTCTTTTGAGTCAACCGAACAACCGTCTCATGGCTCTTAAAGGCATAGAGCAATCGACAACAGCTTCAGGCAGTTTGTTTATTGTTCCTGAACAAGAAAAAGCGATGCTAGTTATCCAAAATTTACAACCTTTAACCGATAAACAAGTTTATCGTTTGTGGGCTGTATCTCAGGGTAAAAAAACCGGCTGTATTAACTTTAAACCGGATGATCAAGGTCTAGTAAGAGTGGAACTATCTCCTAAAGAGCTAACTAATGCTCAATCAGTTTTAATCACCGTGGAATCTCAACCTAATACCTTTGAACCCACAGGTAACCCTGTTATAGCTAGCTATCAGTCTCTTTAAGGAGGCAGAAGGCAGGAGGCAGGAGGCAGGGGGTGAGCGAAAAAAAGGGTGGGGAGCTGAGGGAGCTGGGGGAGCTGAGGGAGCTGAGGAAGCTGGGGGAGCTGAGGAAGCTAGGGGAGCTGAGGGAACTCATAATGTTTGGGCACAAAGCTCAAGAAATCCCACCCAAAATTTCGTTCACCCGGAGGCAGGAGGCAGAACCCACCCCTAACCCTTCCCAGGAGGGGAACTGGAAGCCCGGATATATGATTTTTATGTGATTTCACTAATATACATGTTAAATGCACAAAAAAACTCGTGTAGTTATTGTTGGAGCAGGTTTTGGTGGCTTACAAGCTGCCCAATCCTTAGCTCATACTGAGACAGAAGTAATCTTAATTGACCGTCATAACTACCATACCTTTGTACCCTTACTCTATCAGGTAGCGACAGCAGGATTAAGTCCTGACCTAATAGCTATTCCCATCCGTAATCTTTTGCGACACTCTCTTAATACCAAATTCCTCAAAGCAGAAGTTGAACAGATTGATTTTGCGGTAAAATTGGTCAAAACTTCTGAGGGAGAAATCCCCTATGATTTTCTCATCTTAGCTGCTGGTAGTCGTACCCAATTCTTTGGTATTCCTGGAGCTACTGACTATGCTTTTCCCCTGCGAACTCTTACTGATGCCATCAATTTACGTAATCAGATTATTCATTGCTTTGAGAAAGCAGAAGGGGAATTAGATGACGCTAAACGACAGCAATTATTAACTATTGCTATTGTCGGTGGTGGTGCGACAGGGGTTGAATTAGCAGGAGCATTGGTGGAATTAGTCTTGGGTTCTCTGCAAAAGGATTACCCTCGACTCAATCCTCAAGAAGTTAAGCTGATTCTTCTACAATCTGGAGAGCGTTTACTGGTAGAGTTTGCTCCATCTTTAGGTAAGTATACATATCGCAAGCTACGCCAACTGGGTGTGCAAGTAATGCTCAACTCAAAAGTCTGCCAAGTCAGTGCTGATGGTGTAGGTTTGCAAGATGATGTCTGGTTACCAGCAGCAACGGTGATTTGGTCAGTAGGATTGGCCGGTGCACTTCCCAATAGTTCAGCGACACCAACTCAAACTCGGAAGGGTAAAATCAAAGTTTTACCTAGCTTACAAGCATCTGAATATCCAGAAGTGTTTGTTATTGGAGACTTGGCTCACATTGAGCATAACCAGAAGCCTCTGGCTGGTGTTGCACCAGAAGCTCTTCAACAGGGGGTTTTTGTTGCTAGGAATATTCAACGGCGACTAAGGGGTAAGGAACTCAAACCTTTTAGCTACTTCAATAAAGGTAGATTGGCGATTATTGGCTGCTATTCCGGAGTGGGGAAAATTGGTGCTTTTAAACTGACAGGCTTCTTACCTTGGTTTATGTGGTTAGCAGTGCATCTAGTTTACTTACCTGATTGGCGTAATCGCTTGCTGATTCTGTTGAGTTGGCTACACGCTTATATTTTGGGTGATCGTTCGGTGCGTCTTATTTTATCTACTTAGGTGGTAGAACCCACCCCTAACCCCTCCAAGGAGGGGAACCGAAGGCAGAAGGAACAAGAGTTTTCCATATTTTCTATTCCCTATTCTTTAGTAAAACATTTTCAGGAGATTTGACAATGAATAGTACTTTTTCTAATCAAAATTTTAGGTTTTACTCTCTTTGGCTGCTACGGCTAATGTTGATAGCAATTTTTCTCTATCATGGTCTACCTAAAGCTATTTTTTGGTCAGCAGCATCAGAGAAGTTTATCGGATTTGGACTACCTGGTTTTCTCGGTCCGATTACTGGTATCGCTGAGGTAATTGCTAGTGTGCTGTTGTTATTCGGCTTGTACTGGCAAGCCGCCAATTTATTACTATTGTTTATTATTGCCGGAGCAATTGCAACTGTGCAACTTCCTGCATTTCTCGCAGATGCTAAAAAGGTTGCAGGGTTAGAAAGGGATTTATTAATCTTGGTTGGGCATATAACTTTACTGGCTTTTAATCCTAAAGTGGAGAGAGTCAAAGCTCCTCAAGAATAGGGTAGTGGCTTTTCTTGACAACAGTTTGCTCTGCTATGGGGTACATTGTGATCCCCCTAAATCCCCCTTAGCAAGGGGGACTTTTTCTGGCACCGTAAGTCAAGAGTAACAATTAACAATTAACAAGTTTTTAATACCCGTGCTGTGATCAACATTGAACGCAGGCTTATAGTATATATCATGTTTATGAAGTATGTTATCAAATCTCAAAGTCCCCCTTTGAAAGGGGGATTTAGGGGGATCAAAAGCGATAACTGCTACATTTTATTGTTGCTCTTTAAGGCTACATCCGAAAGGCTCCGGTGCATGGTAGGTGGAGGAACGCCTACCAAACCAGTTATACCGATTATCACGGACTTGTTCGTAGGCGCGATCACCTAACCATTTCATACCGGGAATTGCACGATAGGCATTGATAAATAGATGACCCGCTGGCAACAGACGGGTGATTTCTTCAGCAGCATCGCTTCCTTGCCATTTTTGGGGAGGTGTTTGATCATCAAGTAAGATCATCCCCATTTCGCAATCTTGAGGCGTAATTCCCCATTTTTTGAGGTTTTCGTGGTCTTGCATCGGACTGTAGGCAAATAACTTTCCCCCATCAAACTGTTGGAGTAATTTGGTAAAGGTGGTACAGAGATTGCAGTCTCCATCGTAAATAACGAGATACTTCATCTATTTTTGGTTAATGTGTGTACGGAATAATGGCACTAATGATGAGGATTTGACTGCCAGAATGACAAGTTTTATTAGTGATAATTTTATCTAATTTTTCAATTATTTCACAAATATCAAGACTAAACCATGTTAAACTTTCCAAGCTTGAGAACTATTAGTAAATTAAGAAAATCTTGCTTAGCAAGGGAACTATGGTTCAATATTTAAGAAAAAACTACCACCACCATGTCAGAACATACCAAGAATGATTCAGCACAACAGCATCCGAAGGAAGAATTTCTCGAATCATCAGTAGGAGTGAGCATTCCCGTCGCACCAGAGGGATTTAAATCTGGTTTTATTGCTATCGTCGGACGCCCTAATGTAGGTAAGTCTACCTTAATGAATCAATTGGTGGGACAAAAAGTTGCCATTACTTCCCCAGTGGCACAGACGACGCGCAATCGCCTGCGGGGTATCCTGACGACACCAGCAGCACAGTTAATTTTTGTTGATACTCCTGGAATTCACAAACCCCATCACCAGCTAGGCAAGGTGTTGGTGCAAAATGCACGGATTGGTATCGAGTCGGTGGATGTGGTACTGTTGGTAGTGGATGGAGCAGTACCCGCTGGAGGAGGCGATCGCTTTATTGTTGATTTGCTGCAGCGTACCAAGACACCAGTAATTCTAGGTATTAATAAATCCGATCTACAAACCTCCGAATCCCTAGATGAAAGTTACCTTCAACTAGCTACTTCTCAAGATTGGCAAGTAACCAAATTTTCTGCTCTGACTGGCGATAACTTGGAAACTCTACAGCAACAGTTAATTGACAAGCTGGAACCAGGACCATACTACTATCCACCGGATTTAGTAACAGACCAACCGGAACGTTTTATTATGGGGGAATTAATTCGGGAGCAAATTTTACTGCTGACTCGCCAGGAAGTGCCTCATTCAGTAGCAATTACTATTGATGTAGTGGAGGAAGCACCAAAGATTACTCGGATTTTGGCAACTATCAATGTGGAACGAGAGTCTCAAAAAGGAATTGTCATCGGGAAGAAGGGCAGTTTGCTTAAAGAAATTGGTAGTGCTGCTCGTCAACAAATTCAAAAGTTAATTGCTGGTAAAGTTTATCTAGAACTATTTGTCAAAGTACAACCTAAATGGCGTCAATCTCGCCTCCTGTTGGCAGATTTGGGTTATAGGGTAGAGAATTGATGGTTATTGCTTATTAATGGATAATTAATACTTGGTTAATTTTGTTTGTAAAGTTTACCATTGCTTCCGTTTAAGGCTCTCCCTCATGCCAGGGAAGCAGAGGAGGGAGAGCCGTCAACATCTCACAATCTGAATTTTCCCTACTTTTACCAGGTAAAACCAAAATCTTGCTTCAGTTGCGTGATTTCATCTTGAAAAATAGCTGCTAGCATTTTCTCATATTTCTCTGGTATTTCTCTGGACTCTGTAGCATTGACTATAGTCTGGGCTAGTCTATAATATTTTGCTTCATTGCGTACTCCTAAAAAATCAAAAATTCTCATCAAGAGCTGTTCTGGTGCTTGTTGGATATCATCATAAAAACCAACAAATAAGTTGCCCTCTGGTAGACAAGAAGACCATTTATCAATCATTGCTGTATATCGCCCACAAGCGAGCTGGTATGGGTTATTAAAAAATTGCTCAAACTCTTGCTCTGATACTTCATCAAATTTTTTTCCTGCTTCTTTTAATAAATCTTTCTTGGCATGAGACCAAGCTCTATCGATAGGATTTCTAATCATTAAAATAATCTTGATATCAGGATTGAGAGTCAGCACGTCTTTAATCAGCTCAGTTTTCATTGCCGCATAAGTAGCTGTTGCCTCTCCTCTGATTTTGGGGAGATAAAATTCTCCGTGATATCTCAAGGTGGTAAAGTTTTTCCAGAGATATCTGATGGGATGCTCTCGGAAAAACTGTAAGTACCAGCTCAATTCACTAGAACGATACATCGGAAATTCCGGCATATCGAGAAAGTTGAAATAGAATAGTTCTTTCGGTCTAGAGAAACCAATCTGCGGATGCTGCCTTAAACTCCAGTAGAGCCAGGTTGTACCTGTCCTTTGAGGACCGACAATCATAAAATTAGGAAAATTACTCAGGTCAAGGTTAGGATTAGAGACCTTTACATATTGAAGATTTTGAATGATATCCTGGCTGATTCTTTTCATAAACACCCCTAAAGAGAATGAAGAATGGAGAATGGAGAATGGAGAATTGGGAATTGATGACAAGTTAAAAGATCGTAAGTGGTTTTATCTCCCTTGAAAACGACATTTTTATCTTAACTTGTGCCCGTCGCCTGTTGACCATTTTTTGAATTCAAAATTAAAAATGTAAAATTATCTTTTCTTAATGAATGCATTGATCAATTTTGGGTACAAGCCCCCACTAATTGTCTTCAATTTTGAATTGATAATTTTTAATTTTGAATTGTTTTGACTCACTAAATCTGCAACACCTGTAAATACTGACTGACCGCCTTATCTAGGGAAAAATCCGCAGCCCTCTGCTGTAGCAACAATACATCTTGGGGTTGCTCCAAGGTACTAGCAATAGCTTTTGCCATAGCTTGGATATCCCCCACGGGTACTAACTTGCCATACTTCCCTTGCTCCAAAATTTCTGCAGGTCCACTTTTACAATCTGTAGCAACTATGGGAGTTCCTCCTGCCATTGCCTCAATTAGCACCGTGGGTAGTCCCTCAAAAATTGAGGAAAGAACAAACACTGCTGCTTTAGCCATATAAGCATAAGGATTATAGACAAAGCCAGGTAAAGCTATGTCCGACTCTAGACCTAATTCTTGCACTAAAGCTTCGAGAGCTGGTCGATCTTGCCCCTCCCCCAAAATCAGCAATTTGGCAGCGCATTGTTGCCTAACTTGGGCAAAAGCTTTGATTAGAGTCGGAAAGTCTTTCTGGGCTTCTAAACGTCCTACAGCTAAAATTACTGGAGGTGAACCGGGTTTAAACCAAGGATGTCCAATGGGTTCAATTGCTTTTTGGCTCAGATTTGGGGTAACTACTGGATTGTAGATTACTTGCAGACTTTCCGAGGATAAGCCTAAATCCAGCAAATCTTGAGCTGCTCCCTGGGATACCGTAACCACTGCGTCAGCCCAGGGATAGAACCAGCGTGCTAAGTAGGGAGCCAGTCGTTTGCTTAGTTGAGTGGTTCTCTGAGACTCTTGAGAAAGGGTATTGTGTACACTCACTACTGATCGAGTAGATACTCCAGCTAGCCGTCGAGACAACAAAGCCACGACATTTATATTTTCCATCGCTGAGAGCAGGGCTTGAGGTTGATTCTCTTGTAGGTACTTGATTAAGCCAGGGATACTCAGTAGCAGTCGTTTTGAGGCCAAATCTACCACTCGCACCTCTGGTGGCATCAAGGAAAGAAAAGCACCTTCTGCCTTGGCAACAACTAAGTCTACACTTAATCCCCGCTCAACAAAACCATAAGCTAAGTTAACTAATACTCTCTCCACTCCACCACCATCTAGGTAAGTGATGAAAATTGCTAGTTTGTTGTTGGTTGTTGGTTGTTGGTTGTTTGTCGTTGGTTGTTTGTCGTTTGTCATTCCCAATTCCCAATTCCCAATTCTCAATTACCCTTCTGTTTTTTCAGAACCAGAATATAGTCCGTATTATCTGTAGCAACTTGACCAAAACTCAGTACCTTAACTGTTCCTGCAAGCAATTGCCACCATAAACCATATTTTTCCCTCATTCCTGTTTGACGGAAATTTTCGTACAAATCTAGATATTCGATGGATAAGTTATGATTCAAGGCAAATTGCTCTAGCTCTTTGGGGCTAATAGACAATCGGGAAAAGGTTTGAAAAGGACCAAAGTCATCTGTTCCTGCCCGCTTTTCCCCAAATATATATCGGTAAACCCAAACATGAAACCAATGGGGAGTAAATTTGGTGATTAAGCCCCAGATAGATAAGACGTTAGGAAGGGCTAAAATAATAATGCCATCTTCTTTAACTGTTTGTACAAAATTCTTGAGGGCTAATTCCGGTTGGGGCAGATGTTCTAACAGATAAAAGCAAAGAATGACATCAAACTCACCAGCTGGTAGTGGGTAAGTTTGGATATCTCCCAAGATTTTTTCCTGAGCAACTGCATTTCTTTCCAGCTGCTTAGCGGAGATGTCCACACCAACAAAATGGGCATCTTGTGGCAGGTTAATTTCTGTAGCAGAACCACAACCAGCCTCCAGTACTCGGAGTTTCCTAGGGTTAGTTAGCAATTTATCAACTACTTTTTGTAGTCTGAGCAACTCTGGTTTAGTTGGGATAGTTTCTGTAGTCATTGTTGTTTGTTGTTTGTTGTTTGTTGTTTGTTGTTTGGGAACTGGGAATTGGGAATTGGGAATTGGGAATTGGGAATTGGTAATCGGTGAGTGTAAATATTTCTCTATCTTCCCCAGCTCCCTCAGCTCCCCCAGCTCCCTCAGCTCCCCCAGCTCCCTCAGCTCCCCCAGCTCCCTCAGCTCCCTCAGCTCCCTCAGCTCCCTCAGCTCCCCCAGCTCCCTCAGCTCCCCCAGCTCCCTCAGCTCCCCCAGCTCCCCCAGCTCCCTCAGCTCCCTCAGCTCCCCATCTCCCCCAGCTCCCCATCTCCCCCAGCTCCCTCAGCTCCCTCAGCTCCCCATCTCCCCCAGCTCCCTCAGCTCCCCCAGCTCCCCATCTCCCCCAGCTCCCCATCTCCCCCAGCTCTTCAAACTAGTTCTGCCAATCTCTCTTGATGGGGTATTTCAAGTTCTTCATTAGTATTTGCCAACTGGATATGCCTTAAGGAGAGAGTTATTGATACGTATAAGATCCAAAATAGGGAATTGGTTTCTATCGTGGTACTTTCCGTTTGGTTGTACATAAAGATAAATGTTAGATAAGTTAAAGGCCAAAGTCCTTCTGGAGTTTTAATCATACGTCCCCAACTGACTCCTCTGATGTAGGCGGTGATAAAACTCAGGGCAAACAACAATAAGCCTAAGATTCCTAGTTGAACTGCTAAGTCTAAATAACCATTGTGAGACTGGGTAAAGGTTATGCGAAAAACATACCAAACATAATCTTGTCCTCCCCCTGGTTGCCAGAAAGCATCGTACCCGTAACCTAACCAAGGGCGCTCTTGAATTTTCTCGATAATTGCGTCCCAAATTTCTGTACGACCAGTGAGGGTAGCGTCTTTACCCAGACTACCAAGGAAAGATACCCAATTCGTCATCAACCAGGTTCCGGCACTAGCTCCTACTAATACCACACTCATCAATATGGGCACAGCAAAAGAGCTACTCCAACGCAGGGCTCGATAAATAGGCAACACCATCATCAGAGTGAGAAACACTACCAGAGCAGTTTTGGAAGTGGAAAGCACAATGAGGGCTACTGTAATACCAAAGACAGCCCAAACCACATAACGGTATTTGGTGCGACTACTGTTGAGCACTAGTGCTAAGGGTACAGCACACATAACCATCAAACGAGCAAAGGTGTTTTTCTGCGTCACAGGTCCTCGCCATGCTCCCGCATGAATCCCTTGCTCGATACCAGCCCAGGGAAAAGCCAGAGTATACAACAAACTAAATACTGCTGTTATTCCTGCTGCCCAGGCCACTATCTGTAGCTGCTCTTTTAAGGAATAACGGGAAGCTAGGTACACCCCAAATAAAGTTGTCATAAAGGTGAGTACAGCTTCTTTTTTGGATATACCGGGAAAGTCAGACCAAACAAAGGAGAAAACTGCTAGTCCCACCAAAATCCAGAGAAAGGGGTCTCTCATCAGGGGACGAACCACGGTTTTTAATCGGGCAATAATCAGGAAGAGAGTAGAAGCATAAATCCCATACCTGAGCAGCTTTACTAAGGGGTCAACGGGAGAGGGGGTATAGCCAGCAGCAGTAGCACCAAAACCTCTGGCAGCATGAAATGTGGGGTTGCTATAACTCGCTATTCCTAATACCCCTGAGAACACTAGCAAAGCTAAAACAGCGAGTTTCGGTTCAGCCCATTGAAGAAGTTTATTCATAGGGTTAGTCCATAGTAAAGGGCTCTAGCATTAATCTCTAGTTTTTCTATTAGAGTTGCTGACGAGAGATATTTTTTGGCAAACTCTTGGCATTCTGGCTCAATACCACCAGCACGCCAAAACATGCCCATACCTCCAGCAAATACTTTGTGACTAAATTTAGCTAAAAAGGGAAATTTTACTCGCATCCAATAGCCAGTCAGGAGCATAACGCGGGCTTGTACGCGCTTGTCTTTACTCCTAACGTAGGCATTAGCACCATGAATTCGATACTGTCCTAAGGGTTTATCTAATATCAAACCTGGATTCAAAGCAATAGAAGTAAATTCTAGGTAACCATCATTCAAACCAATCCTTTTAGCTTCAGGCATGGGTAAAATTTGTTGTAGATGGGAACGGGTAAAGCTCAAGCCGGAGGTAGAAGGAAGATTGGCTAAGCGATCTTTGAGTTTGCCCCCTCTGATATGAGCTCTCAAATCGTATTCTTTGACTTCCCCTTGATAAGGATTTTCTTGAGGCAATGGCTTACCTTTGTCATCTACCTGTTGGAGGGGATGGAAACACCAACCTAAATCTTGGCGATCGTTCAATGCTTGGACAATTTCTGCTACTTTTTCTGGTAGGCAAGTATCATCAGAGTCTAAGAAACAAATAATCTCACCTTGGCTAGTGGCAAAGCCTGCATTAAAGGCTGAAGCTTGTCCTCCATTAGATTTGAGCACGGGAATAATTTTGTCCCCGTAACTAGCAATCACCTCTCGTGAATTATCGGTGGAGCCATCATCCACTACAATCACTTCGATTGGGGAATAGGTTTGATTCAGAGCACTATCAATCGCCTCTGGTAAGAAACGCCCATAGTTGTAGTTATTAATCGCAATACTGACTAGAGGAGTCATGGGAATTTAGAATTTAGAATTTAGAATTGGGAATTGGGAATTTAGAATTGGGAATGGAGAATTGGGAATGACCAATGACCAATAACCAATAACCAATGACAAATGACCAATGACAAATAACAAACAACTAATTCGTAAATAATCTGAAGAAATTGACGATGAAGTTTAAGGGATTGGCGACATCGGTAGCAAAATCGATGACATTGTAAGTATTGGTCTTTGGTACAACAATTACATCGCCTTCTTCTATTTGGAAGGTATCGGTCATATTGCTCAGATTTACTAATTCTTCTTCAATAGTGCCGTCTTCATGTAAGCGGACAAAGAGCACTTCTTCTAGTTTGGCTTTATCTGTTGGTCCCCCAGCGATCGCAACGGCGCTGGAAAGGGAACTATGGGGAGGAACTTCTAATTCTCCGGGCTTTTTTACTTCCCCCACAACCCGAACTCGTACTGTTGTAGGAGCTAAACTGGATCTGGTTAATAATCTGCGGTTGAGGGTGTCAGCTTCTGCTAAAGCGGGAACAAAGATTGAGTCTCCATCTTGCAGTAGTAGATCACGAGGAGCATTTCCTGAGGATAGGGATTCCCAAAGATTAATAGTAACTACAGGAGCATTACCTGTGGGACTGTAGCGTTTGAGTACAACCTGGCGAATGTCAGCATTTTTGGTTACTCCTCCTGCTGCGACAATTGCTCCATTAACTGTCGGTGCTCGAACAGTAAAATTGTCTTCGTTAAAGTTATTACCAAATAGAGTTTCGCTACTCAATTGTACAGGCCCTGGACGTTGTACTTCTCCGGCTACATTAACTAGCAAAGCTCTGGTTTTCCTCAGGCTGATTGTCACCATCGGGCGACGTTTGATCCAAGGATCTAGGAGGGTTTCCAGATTATTTATGAGTTGCGGTATGGTACGATCCGCTGCTCTCACACTGCCAACCAGTGGTAGCTCAATCGTTCCATCGGGCAGAATTACTTTCGAGCCACTAAACTCTTCATGGTCAAATACATTAATCTGGATTTCGTCCCCTGGTCCTAAAAGATAAGTAAATTTTGTATCTCCAGTAGTCGGGAATTGCTTATTTCTCTCTTCAGTTTCTCCCAAATAAGGAATTTGTGCCACGGCAGGTAACTGAGGAAGCATTGCTCCTAACACAATGGCGGTAGAAATTGATAGATGAATTACCCCAAAAATTCGTCGGTTCATATTAAATCTTCCTTATAAAACGACATGTCAGAAAAGGCAGAAGGCAGAAGGGAATAGAAGGAAGGCAGGAGGCAGAAGGGAATAGAAGGAAGGCAGGAGGCAGGAGGTGAGAGAAAGAAGTATGTATTTCAGGATTTTATTTTTTGGTATCACGTAATTTATTCCCAATTCCCAATTCCCAATTCCCAATTCCCAATTCTAAATTCTAAATTCTAAATTCTTCATTCCCTCTCCCCTACTTCCAAAACCTGAGAACTTTTTACCTCATTCCAATGAGAAACGTTATAGTAGGATTTGGCATGATGGAAATAACTATCAGGCTCGGCTGCAATGCTCACGCCATTAACTACCAAACCTAAAACCTTTTGGCCAGATCGCACCAAGAATTCCTTAGAAGCAGTAGCACTAACTCGGTCGATTACCCCAGGTCGAGCTAGTAGTAACATCCCATCAGTCATTTTGCCTAAGGTAATAGCATCAGCGGTTAGTACTAGAGGGGGAGTATCAAAGATGACAAAATCATAATTTCTGGAAAACTCTTTAATTAAAGAAGCCATACGTTTGGAGTTTAAGAGAGCTAAGGAGTTGGGGGGTATGACTCCCGAAGGTAGGACATCTAAGTTATCCATCACTCCTTTGACAGCATTCTCAAATTCCGCTCGATTGACAATTATTTCGCTTAGTCCTTGAGTATTAACTAAACCCCAAATATGATGTTGTAAGGGATGGCGTAAGTCGGCATCGATGAGTAATACTCGTCTGCCTAACTGAGCCATTGCGATCGCTAAATTAGCTGAGACTGTAGACTTGCCCTCTTTGGAAACGGAGCTGGTTACGACAATCACCTTCAATTCTTTATCAGGACTGAGGAATTTTAGGTTAGCTTCCAGCATCCTGTAAGCTTCACTAATCACTGCATGGGGAGCATCTCTCACGGGGAGTTGCGGTACTAAGTCTCCTAATTTTTTCCTGCCAAAGAATCCTTTTTTCCCATAGTCAGGAATCATACCTAGCCAAGTATAATTAAAGAGCCGTCGCACTTCTTTGGCAGTTTTAATTGATGGATCCATCAAGTCGAGGACAAAAGCTGTGATAATGTAGAGCAAGCTACCAGCGACAACTCCGGCACCAATGATTAACTTTTTGTTGGGACCAACTGCTAATTCTGGCTGCTGAGCATAAGCAATGATGCGGGCGTTGCCCACGTTCTGATTTTCGGCAATCTGAACTTCTTGGTAGTTTTTGAGCAGAATTTCATAGGTAGATTGAGCTGCTGCCAATTTTCGCTCTCGATCCCGCAAACCTTCTTGCAATCGGGGTAAAATATTAGCTCTTTGCTGCTTGGTAAGCTTAGCACGATCCAGAGCAGCTACTCGATTAGTCAAACCTAGACGCTCTACCTCAGCATTGATCAGATTTTCTGTCATGCTTTGCTCAAGCTCTCCCATCTGCAAACTTTCCCCAGGGATTAGTTGCTCAAAGCCCAGCACTTGCTCTACCCTTTCTGCTAATAGTATTTCTCTAGCAGCTTTTCGGTCCTTGAGATTGACAATTACAGGGTGTTTTTCCTCATAGCGAGTCCGTTGAACATTCAACTGATCTTCTATTTGCTCTACTTCTAATAGTGCCTGCTGAACCCCACGAGACTGACTTAGGGAACTTAAGGCTAGGGCTTGCTGAGAATTTAGACCCAGTTTACCTTGGAGTGCTGCGGAACGAGCAGCTACATCTTCGAGATCAGAACGGGTTTGGGATATTTTTTTGTCTAGCTCAGCAATATTGGCTACAGCATAGGTGGCTTCTTCTTTGAGGGAGACAATGTTGTTTTGTTCTTTAAAAGAGCGTAAGTCTGATTCTGCTTTACGAAGAGTCTTTTCAGTTGCGGGTAGTTGCTTGGCAATAAATTCCCTTGCTGCTACTGCCTCTTCTCTGTTAGTGAGGACATTGTTTTGTAAATAAACCTGCATCAGTTGGTTAACTACCTCTGCCGCATCCTCAGGATTGGGACCATTAAAGGAAACTTTGAGAACATCTGTTCCTTTGATTCCTTCTACTGTCAACCCCCCCAAGACGTAACTCGGTTTAACTGACTCACCTGCTTTGTTTTTCAGATCCAGTTGCTCTATAGTCTTTTCAATCAGGGGTCGAGAAGTGATCACTTGAGCTTCTGTATCCAGGGGAGTATTGATGAAGTTATTGAGGGCTTCCAACTCGCCAATTTGCTCTCCCGCTTCTGTGCCCAGGCTGGACAAAATTCTCTTTTTCAAGAGTAGTTTACCTTGAGCTGCATAGGTAGGTTGTTTCAATAAGGCAGCAGTAGTTGCTAATATGACCGTCAGCAACAAAACCAGAGTACCCGGTAGCCAACGCCTTCGGAGGATTAGCCAGTAACTTTGAAAATCGATATCTTGTATATGCTGTTGAGATTCCATAACCAAATTAGGTAATAGGAAAGGTACAGACTCCTCACCCTTTGCAAAGAGTGCTCAGGGCTGCTGGAAAAAAATCTTACACTTCACCTATAAGTCGTCTACACAAAATTAATTGTATATTTGCTACTGAGTAATATTTCCTACTGTCTATCCTCACGAAATGTTAAGTGAATGTTTCTAGTGCTTTTGTAAGAAGCTTTTTTCCTTCTACCTCATTCCTCCTATTCCCCTCCCAGGAGGGGTTAGGGGTGGGTTTGCCTTCTGCCTTCAGATTAGTTGTTGTGCAAATTGCCAGGAAATGGCAATATTTTTTGGCCTGCGATAGGCCGAATTGCAGTTTGGAGGAGTTCATCATATACGTTCATTGTACGGTTTGCAATGTCGTCCCAGTTATGGTGAGTATTGATATACTCTTGTGCTTCCTTTGCCATGACTGTTAACTCTTGAGGATGAGCCAGTGCCCAATCAAGGGATTGCACACAGGCATCGATATCTCCCACGGGGAAAGTCATGCCTCGTTGTTTACTTAGCAGTTGCCGATGTACGGGAATATCACTTGCCAATACAGGAATGCCTTCTTGCATGGCTTCCAGCAATGCCAGGGGCAGTCCCTCTATTTCCGAAGGTAGGACAAATAATTTTCCGTGCCGCAGAATTTCTGCTAGACGGGGACCGTGAAGTTCATCGGTGAATACTATATCTGGATTACCGGCAGCTAGCTCCACCAACTCAGAGGTATACTTACCCGTATCACTAGTTCCCCCAACTACAACTAGTTTCAAGCCCTTTGGCTTCAGAGTTTGAAAGGCTTTAATTAGAACATGTGGCTGCTTTTCCGGCACCAGCCTACCCATAAACATGATGTATTGACCTGGGTTCAAGCCTAAGGATCTGCCATATTGAAAGTTGGGGTCTGATTCTCCCAGACTTGATGGGGCATTGGTTATATATTCAGTTTTGAGGCCATAGCTCTTGGTAAAGTAAGATTTCAGCTCTTCGGAAACGACGATTATCTGATTCGCAAAACGTACAGCAGCTTTTTCTCCCAGATGGATTAGTTCACTAGAAGCTTTAGACCATTTTGCCCGTTGCCAATCCAAGCCATGACAAGTGACAACTATTTGGGCAGTAGTGGCAACTTTTGGTAGCCAAGTAAAGAGGGAAGGACCTAGAGCATGGAAGTGAATAATATCATACCTTCCTCCAGTGGAAGCGATCGCACCAAGAGCGGAACTCAACAGGGCATCCATTCCTTTGAGCTTCAAACAAGGTAGAGAAATTACCCTCACTCCCTGAATACCATATTTATCGATAGTAATAGAGCCAGTATAAGAAGAGCGAGCAAACAAATCTACAGAGTGCCCCTGTCGGACAATGCGAGAGTAGAGTTCTTCACAGTGGTGCTCAATTCCTCCTTGTTTGGCAGGTAAGCCTTTGGCACCAATTACGGCTATTTTCATAATACACACCTGGTAAAATTTTGCTTCGCAGCTAAGCGTTAGTGAAGAGCAAAAAAAGCTGATTTTTTTGAAAAAACCTCAATTATCTTAAGTATAAAGATAAATCGATTTTTTTTAAACTATCCGCAGTTAACCCTCAGGAGAACATATCCTAACTTTAACCTTAATTATCTCACTAATAGGCAAAAATTTTTGTGAAAAATTTGCGAATTTTTCACAAATTTTTATTACAAACCAAGATCTAGGTAATGGTTGGCTCCCCTTAAATCTGCACATTAAATTGTTCTTGAGAATTACCTAAAGTAGTAGGAATGGTTAACTCCTGAGACAGGTTATGTTTCTGTTGCCAACGCTTCCACATGTCAGAGTAAACAGCACTAGCTACAAACCTCGCACTGTAAGGTTCTGCCGACTGAACACAAGCCTCGATTGGGTAATCTTCTGGGTGCAGTAAGACTTGACACAAAGCATCAGCAATAGAAGCTGTGGTTCGCTCTTGGCAAACAATCCCACTGTGAGCATCTAGCAAGTTGGGAGTTTCACCACAACGAGTGGTAACTATTGGCAAACCACAAGCAAGTGCTTCAAGTACGACTAAAGGTAGACCTTCGTAAGCACTAGTTAGGATAAAGGCGTTACAGAGGCGCATTAACTGGGCAAGTTCTTGTTGTACTAAAGCCCCCAGTAATGTTACTCGTTCCGACAACCCCAAACTGTCAATTTCAGCACAAAGTTCACCTTGTAAGTCTCCATCTCCTGCGATAAGTAAGTGCACATTGGGTTCATTGATGGTAGCTATAGAGCGTACTAGTAATAGTGGGTCTTTTTGGGCATGTAAACGACCAGCAAATAGTAAAAAACGGGTATCTGCTGCTAAACTCATCTGCTGTGCTAAAGCGCGTCTACCTTGATCCCGTTCTTCCCAAGTCAAGGGATAACAAATCTCATTATCTACTGTATTTTTGATGTAGGAAACTCTGTCGGCAATGGCTGGGTAACTTTGCCTGTAATGTGCCACAGAGTCAGTGTTACAAGATAAAATCTGGTCAAACTGACTAACGAGGAAACTCTCAAGAGCTAAGTAAACTTTGGGTAAACGTTGCCAAAGAATCGCATCTTTCTTACCTGAGGCATCAATTTGTTTGCCAATATCGTTGTGTACAAATAATGTCTTTTCTCCAGACCAGTTCAGAGTAGCTAAAGTTGGTTCTAGCCGGTGAAAGTGCATAAAATCTGAACTGAGGCAGCGTCCCCAGAGAGCTGCTGTATATTTAACAGTAGTAGGTATTAAATGCCTAACATTATCATTAGGCAGGGTTAACACCGGCATAAAACGAATTTCCCTACCTGCTAACTCAGCATCTTGCCATTTACCTAAAGGGTGGGATGAATCTGATTGTGTTCCTACCAACCTGACTTCAAACTCTTTCGGAGAGTATTTTACAAAGGAACGTATAACTGTTTGAATTCCACCAATGCTGCTTTGCCAAGGGTTAAATTGGTAGAAAATAGTCAAGACTGGTTTCCGCATAAGTCTTAATAGATGCACTACTAGTACCGCTGCGCGGAATGCTTACATTCAAAATTTAAAATTCAAAATGCTTAGAGAGTAAGGGCTCTAATGATCTCCAACTGGTGTGTTAGCGCAGCATAACGCACCACGTCGCGGGTAAAGTTATTTTCCAGGAGCACCTAAGGCAATCCTAATGAAAAAATTTCACCTTTCTAATTTCGTTTATCCAGTAGAGCAATATCCCTGACAGTGACCAATGGGTGACACACACAATCAATTGAAGGAAACAAATTCTTTTTTTGTTCCCTTATCTATTAAAAACAGATTTCGTAACATTTGTCTTACAAATGTTATACACTAGTAAGATTTTAATCTTATTTTAAGAATTAGTACATTCCTCACTCCCTTCACGAAAATTAACGACTACTTAAAATAAGTTAATGGTAAATCTCCAGTTTTTGCCGGAAAAAGATACTTAATGCCAAAACAGCATATAATTTTACTTTCACTAAAGCATTTTGCAAAATTTCTTAAAATAAAATTAAGAATTAAGAATTAAAAATTAAGAATTTGCCTCGCTTGGCTGCGTAGCACCATGCTAAGCAAACAAAATGCCTATAGAGTAAGGATTCTACCGATTTCCAAATCCTTTGGATTAATTAAGATGAAACGTTTGACCCTATTTTCCCTGACCCTTGTTGCTAGTGCCTTTCTCCTTAATGCTGCGGGATTAGCAACAGTTTTCAAAACATCTAGACGCATGTCGGGTTTTTCCCTAGATAGCAAACACTACATATATCTAGAAAGTTCTCGCAACCAAATTACGGAAGTACCCACCGCACAAATACAAATCATCGATGTAGCGCAAAACTCCTGTGTGAACAATGGCTGCCTGAAAACAGAATACGACCGCTCAGCCTTAAATTTAACTAACCAAGCTGCGGAAGATGACTTACTCCAGAAAACTTTATCTCTCCGACAACAATTGCGGCTGACTCGGTTGAAAGTAGGCAGAAAGCTCCCAATCCTGGTGCGCTCAATTAGTTCCCGCAACAGCGATACGGTACAAGTGCGTTTGAGAGAGGAAACACCCCCCTTACAAATTCAACTACAGCAAAGGTATAGTCCCTCTAATTTATCTGGAGGTACTTCTGACCTAGACCGTGCTTCCATGCGTTTAGTGGTTGATTATCGGTATCGTCGCCTGACCATTGGCAAATTGAATGATTACCGTGATGCAGTGAAAAAATACGCAATTCGAGAAGTGCGCCTATCTCCCAACGGCAGCAACTTGGTAGTGCTGATTGATATGACCCAACCCACTTATGATGGAGTCTTGCAGACTACTTTAGTGCAAAGTTTTCCAATTTGGCAATGAGAAAATATAGCAGTTGCAAGGCGATTAGGACAACACCAAAGGCAGCAAACCTTTACGGGTCAATCTTTCGACCATTCCCTTCCTGGAAGGGGTTAGGGGTAGGTTCTGCCCTCTGCCTTGTGCTATAAAATCTAGGAAGAGCTGGCGGTGAAGTTGTAGATGATGCCAACATTGTTAAATAATCGCTACCGGGTACTCCAGAAGCTGGGGGCTGGAGGTTTTGGTAATACTTTCCTGGCAGAAGATACCTATTTGCCTTCCCAAAGGCGATGCGTGATTAAGCAACTCAAACCTTTAGCCGACGATCCCCAAGCATATCAGCAGGTACAAGAAAGGTTTCAGCGAGAAGGGGCAGTGTTGGAAGAGTTGGGAGAAGGGCACAACCAGATTCCTCGATTGTATGCTTACTTTTCAGAAGCTGGACAATTTTACTTAGTACAGGAGTGGATTGAGGGTCAAACCCTGACGCAAAAAGTGGAAAAGGGAGGAGGCTTGGATGAGAAGGAAGTTAGGGAACTTCTCGTCAGTCTGTTGCCGATAGTTGACTATACCCACAGTTACCACATAATTCACCGGGATATTAAGCCAGATAACGTGATTATCCGGAAAAAAGATGGCTTACCTGTGCTGATTGATTTTGGTGCTGTCAAAGAAGCAGTGAAGACGGTGGTCAATCCTCAAGCCGTACCATCAATGGTGATTGGTACTCCTGGATTTATGCCTCCCGAACAAGCCGCAGGACGCCCAACTTATGCTAGCGATTTATACAGTGTAGGGCTAACCGCCATTTTTTTGCTCACAGGTAAACTACCCCAACAGTTGGAGACAGACCCTCAAACGGGGGAATTTTTGTGGCGTAAGGAACTACCAAATCTGCACTCTAATCTAGCAACGGTAATTGAGCGGGCGATCCGTTTCCATTCTAGCGATCGCTTTGCCAGTGCTAAACAAATGCTAGATACTTTAAGAGCAAAAAATTCTGTTTCTGAGATGGCCACCGTGGCGGTTGCTCCTGGTTCACCCCAAGGAAGGCCGCAAAGGACCACCAGCAATAATTATAATACTGGAGCTACCGTTGCCGTTGGTCAAACTCCTGCCCAACAAGGTAATCGGAGTAAACCGCTAATCCTTGGTTTAAGTATTGCTGCGGGTGTAATTATTGCTGCTGTGGCAGTTGGCTTGGGGTTGAGACAACCTACTGAACCGATTGCGGAAAAACCTCCTACTGAACAATCCTCTTCTGAAGCCTCTCCCTCACCATCCCAACCACCGGTAAATCAGTCTCCCGAAGTTTCACCATCTCCATCCCAACCACCGGTAACTAAATCTCCAGAACCTTCTCCCTCACCAGTAACTAAGTCTCCAGAACCTTCACCATCACCATCCCAACCATCAGTAACTAAGTCTCCAGAACCTTCCCCCTCACTATCCAAAACACCAGTAACTAAGTCTCCAGAACCTTCCCCCTCACTATCCCAACCACCAGTAACTAAGTCTCCAGAACCTTCTCCCTCACCATCCCAACCACCAATAACTAAATCTCCCTCAGCTTCCCCAGCCCCCTCAGCCCCCTCAGCTTCCCCATCTCCTTCTCCTGAACCAGAAAACAAAAACACAAATACTAATCAAAAAATACCTGCATTTCCTCCAGGAACTCAACGTAAAGCGGTAGAATTTGCCTTGGGTAAACCTACTAAAACCTCAAGTGGTTTGTGGAATACTCGTGCCATGCTTTATGAAGAATATATTCCCAATCAGATAAGTCTCGGATACTTGTATGACCCTTCCTCTGGGCGTCTGCGGCAAACAGAGGTATCTTTTTATCAATCCGTGGGATTAGAGAGGATGTCCGAAACTTTGAATAAGCTGCTCAATAACAATGCTTCGGATGAGATTAAACAAGGACTAGAATCGGTATATCAGCGTCAAACTAAGAACTATGAGTTTGTTAGTGGTCGAAACAATAGCCTAAAAGGGGTAATTCAACGTAATAAACAAGATCGTATCTATGTTGGTGTCTGGGAAGCAGATTTACATTGAGATTGGTTGTTTGTTATTTGAGTAGGTTGGGTGTAGCGATAGCAAAACCCAAAACAATGTACTTCGACACCCTGCCTACTTTAAATCTTTCCTTCACTTTGTCAGTTGGTCGAGCAGTAAGATATCCGAGAATACTCGTCTAAATGTAAACAGTTTCACTCATTTATAAAACCTGTGGAACATTTCGGGATGCCTGTAATTATTCCCCAGACTTTACAGGCGCACAGCTATTCCATTGTATAAAAAGATATCAACAAATAACACGAAAGTCAAGGAGAATTGAGAATTGTAGGGTCGTAAGCATTTGGGCAACAATTTATCGATAAAACCCAAGTTATTCAATCCCAATGCTATGCTGCTACGCAAACGCCCTCCGACTGTTTGACCACACACTCTAATTCTTATCGGAAATTGAAACATCCCCTTGCAGGGCGAGAATTTTGGAAAGTAGGGGTAATTCATGAAGTACCCCTACTGTAAATGTTTCCATCCCTGGATGGCTGATGATTCTGGATATGACGAACAAACATATCCTCAGATTGAAAAAGCACTTTTCAAAGCAAAGGGATAGAGATTTTGGATTGGGAGCAAGTAATCAAAGGGCTAACTTGAATTTCTTCATTTCTGGACAATACTAGCTCCTTCAGCTTCCTCAGCTTCCTCAGCTTCCTCAGCTCCCCCAGCTTATCTTAACCACATAGTAAACTGTGCCACGCCACGAGGTACACCATGAACAACTCAAAATATTAGAATTTGTTATCTTGGAGAGTTTAAGGCTTTACCCTTAGAACATAACCTAGACTTCTACATCCCATTCATGGACTTATTAGAGTACCAGGCAAAAGCATTATTTCGTGAGATTGGTATTCCGGTTTTACCATCTCAGTGCATTGATCGTCCTGCAGATCTTAAAAGTTTACAGATTCCCTATCCGGTGGTGCTGAAGTCTCAAGTACCTACAGGGGGAAGAAGTAGAGCTGGTGGTATCCGTTTTGTTGAAAATACCATAGACGCGATCGCGGCAGCTAGGGCAATTTTCAACCTCTCGATTTTAGGTAGATATCCTCAAGTTTTACTAGCAGAATCCCGTTATGACACAGACCAGGAACTTTACTTAGCAGTGATACTCGACTATTCTCTGGGACGTCCGGTTCTGTTGGGTTCTTCCCAAGGAGGTATTTGCGTTGAGGTACTTATAGAGCATTTACAAAAGGTTGTTGTTGAAGAAAAGTTCTCTCCTTACTATGCAAGGCGTTTAGCAGTTCAAATGGGACTCCAGGATCATCTCATTGAATCTGTTAGTGGGATTGTACAGAAGATGTACCAGCTATTTGTGCAAAAAGACCTAGACTTGGTGGAAATCAACCCTCTCGGCATCAGTGCTAGGGGAGAGGTAATGGCTTTGGATGGCAAAATTACGGTAAATGAGAGTGCTCTGGGACGTCATCCGGAGTTAGCTACTCTTGTTTCTACTATAGTTAAAGGTATCCCGGAGCGGCAACTGCCCAAAAATCAATTAACTAACACAGAAGGCAATATTGGCATTCTCTGTAACAGCAGCTGTCTAGCGGCAACCACATTAGATTTGCTCTACCAGCAACAGGGAGAACCCGCCAGCTGCTTGATTGTGGAAGAGGATAATATTGCTCCTTTAGACTCAGACTTGGCTGAAGAGGAACAACTACAGACTGCTTTGGAGAAACTAACGGAGGCTCAAGACATTGAAGTGGTTTTAGTCAATATTTTGAGTAATGCTGCCAAAAGTGAACAAGTCGCCAAGTTGATTGCCAATTATCTCTTGTCTCAATTTGAGGACACCCCGGTTTTAAGTGTCCCTAACCGGATAGAAATACCGACTGGCTTTACCTCCAGTTTTCGTCAACAGACAACTAATCTCCACCCCACTACTCAGCAGAAATCAGCATCTCTCAAGAAACGCTTCGGCAAAACTTCTCTACCTAGATTTGTTATCCGCTTAGTTGGAGGAGCAATTGACTCTACTCAAGAACTTTTAGCCGGAATACCTGTATATTGGATGGATAACTTGGATGAAGCCGTAGCCCAGGCTGTATCTTTAGCGGAGTCAACTGTAAAAAACTCCAGGCAGCAAACGAATTAGGAATCAAGGCTGAATTATTAAGACTGAAGATGAACTTAAAACCAGACAGCAAAGTCCTAATACAGGGTATTGCCCAACCCCTGGGTTCATACTATGCAGCCCGCATGAGAGACTACGGTACCAATATTGTAGCTGGGGTCAGTGTCCGTAAGGAAGAATACCAATTGCCAGAGATTCCGGTATTTGACTTAGTAGAGCAAGCTTGTCAGTATACCGGACCGGTGGATACAACGATTATTTTTGTGGAGCCCTACAGAGCCTTAGATGCGGCCTTAGAAGCAATAGATGCTGGTATCCCACAAATCGTCATCTTCACTCGCGGTATTCCCCCCCTGGATGTAGTGCGTTTACTACGGAAAGCAGAAGCGACAAACACTCTCATTGTCGGTCCGAGTAGTTCCGGCATCATTGTGCCGGGAAAAATCTTGCTGGGTGCTCAAGAAAGTGAGTTTTATACCCCGGGGTCAGTGGGTTTAATTACCCATGCTGGTATTCTTACTTACGAAGTAGCTCTTGCTCTGAGCCAAGCTGGACTGGGACAATCAATTGGCGTGAATCTGGGTAATGAGGCAATTGTTGGCTCTTCTTTTCGTCAGTGGCTAGAAATTTTGGCGAAGGATAAGAGTACTGAGGCAATTGTTTTAGTGGATCAATCCGGCGGTAGTAGCGAGGAGACAACAGCTGAATTTATTGCTCAAGTTATTGATAAACCGGTAATTACCTATTTTGCTGGCAATTATACGCCTGGGTCGAAACAATTTGGCAATGCTAGTTCTATTATTGCTGCTCAATTATCCGGACCAGTGACGAAAGCTACTACTGTTCAGCAAAAAGTTGCCGCTTTTAAGCAAGCAAAAGTACCAGTTGCCCAAAGTCCTTCCGAAATTCCCAAATTAGTTAAAAAAGCCTTAAAAAAGAAGTGAATAAGTTCAAGCTTTTACCAATAAAAAGCAGTTATTTGTCAACCCCATGAAATTTAATTTAATGAAGCATTGGCAAAAGATTAAGAATAATTGCACTAAAACCATAAGATTGTGGTTTGAATCCTATGCTGATATCAGCCTTTTGGCTGTCGGCGTCAAGTGAGCTGGGGGAGCTGGGGGAGTTGAGGAAGAGGAATACAATTTTTCTGACTCTTTGGGGTATTTCCATATATAGGGTTTTTTTAGTTCCCAAAAACTATATGTGGGATTTGACAAAATGCACGACCCTTTAATTTGTCACCTACCACCTAACACCTACCACCTACCACCTAACACCTACCACCTACCACCTAACACCTACCACCTACCACCTCACTCAAGAGCTTTTGTAATTACTACAAGGGAGAAAACTCAGTATGAAATTGGCTTACTGGATGTATGCAGGTCCTGCCCACATTGGTACTCTCCGGATTGCCAGTTCTTTTAAAAATGTTCACGCTATCATGCACGCACCCCTGGGGGATGACTATTTCAATGTCATGCGCTCAATGCTAGAACGGGAACGGAACTACACTCCAGTAACTGCTAGTATTGTTGATCGCAATGTTCTGGCGCGGGGTTCCCAAGAAAAAGTGGTGGATAATATCGTCCGCAAGGATCAAGAGGAAACTCCTGATTTGATTGTGTTGACCCCTACCTGCACCTCTAGTATCTTGCAGGAAGACCTGGAAAATTTTGTTGATCGCGCCCAAATGGAATCGAAGGGTGACGTAATGCTAGCGGATGTGAACCATTATCGGGTGAACGAACTACAAGCCGCAGACATTACCCTCAATCAAATTGTTAAGTACTACATCAGCAAAGCCCAGAAGAAAGGTCAATTACCAGAAAGTAAGACAGAAAAACCTTCTGTTAATATTATCGGTGTTTCCACCCTCGGCTTCCACAATCAGCATGATTGTACCGAATTGAAGCGGCTAATGGTTGACTTGGGTATTGAGGTGAATGAAGTTATACCAGAGGGAGCCTCGGTCCAAAATCTGAAGAATTTGCCCAAGGCTTGGTTTAACCTAGTACCTTATCGGGAAGTTGGTCTGTCGGCAGCCCGTTACCTAGAAGCAGAGTTAGGGATGCCTTACATCGATATTACGCCCATGGGTGTGGTGGAAACTGCTCGTTGTATCCGCAAGATTCAGGAAGTAATCAATGCTCAAGGGGCAGAAGTAAATTACGAAGGCTACATCGAAAACCAAACCCTCTACGTTTCCCAAGCTGCTTGGTTCTCTCGTTCCATCGATTGTCAGAACTTAACTGGCAAGAAAGCTGTTGTCTTTGGCGACAATACCCACGCGGCTGCGATGACGAAAATTCTCGCACGGGAGATGGGCATTCATGTTGTCCTAGCTGGTACTTACTGCAAGTATGATGAAAAGTGGTTCCGGGAACAGGTAAGCGAATACTGCGAGGAAATCCTTATTAGTGATGATAACGGTGCTATTGCCGACGCGATCGCTCGCCTTGAACCGGCAGCTATTTTCGGCACTCAAATGGAACGCCATGTAGGTAAGCGCTTAAACATTCCCTGTGGTGTGATTGCTGCTCCCATTCACATCCAAGACTTCCCTATTGGTTACAAACCTTTCCTCGGTTACGAAGGTACTAACCAGGTAGCGGATTTGGTGTACAATTCCTTTACCTTGGGGATGGAAGACCATCTGCTGGAAATCTTTGGTGGTCACGATACCAAGGAAGTTATCCACAAAGGTATATCTGCTGACTCTGACTTAAACTGGAACAAGGAAGCCAAAGCAGAACTTAATAAGGTTCCCGGTTTCGTGCGGGGTAAAGTGAAGCGTAACACTGAGAAGTTTGCCCGTGAGCGTGACATCAGTGAAATTACCCTTGAGGTAATGTATGCTGCGAAGGAAGCTGTAGGAGCTTGATAATTTTCGGGGTTGTTAACAGTAGTGATAAGTGATCAACCCCACATGATAAATATCACCATTTTTATATTCCACCCTGTAGAGATGTTGCCTGCAACGTCTCTACTTTATACTAAAAAATTTAATCAATTTTCATTGAACCTTTACTGCACATTTTTCAAAAAAGACATAATATGAAAGTCAAACAGAAGTATTCATCATTTCTGGCTTGTGAGAGGATAACTACTATTCATTCCTCAAAAAAACATTAATTGTTTTTCATAAAAATTATATCATGTCCGGGTAATTACTTATAATTCTTTCTACCTTGCAACCTTCTTTCTGCCCTCGGAACCTCCTGCCTGGGGTTCCCCTCCAAGGAGGGGTTAGGGGTGGGTTATGCCTGAAGTGTAAGTATGCAACCGGACATGATATTACAGGGTATCTACCAAAGTGAAATTTACTAAGTAGGTACAGTCATGCTAGAAAAAATTATTCCCAATCATTCAGTGCCAATGACAGTCAACTTTTTGATGTCCAAACTGAAAAATCTACATTGGAAGACTTTCAACCATTAGTTAGTGTAATTATTACTAGCTATAATTATGAGCAATTTATTGCTAGAGCAATTGATAGTGTACTGGAACAAACATATACTTCTACCGAGATAATTGTGGTAGATGATGGGTCTCAAGATAATTCCATAAAAATTATTCAAAGCTATGGCAATAAAATCATTCCTATATTGAAATCTAATGGAGGAGAAGCATCTGCAACTAACGCTGGAATGGCAGCTAGTTCAGGTAGTATCATTTGTTTCTTAGATGCAGACGATATGTTTTCACCAGAAAAAGTGGCTAATGTGGTCAATGCCTTGCGAATACACCCAGAATCAGGTTGGTGTTTTCATTCCCTACAGGTTTTAAGTAAAACTAATCCAATAAAAGAGGAAACATTTACAGGGAATGTTCAGATATGGGATCTAGTAGATAGCCTCAAAAAAGGCAAAATGACTACTCACTTAAGCAAACCAGTTCCTCCTACTTCTGGTTTATCTTTTCGACGTTCTTTATTAAAACAGATTTTACCAATTCCAGAAAATATTAAAATTGTCTGCGATAGCTATATGCAATTTGTTGCTCTAGGTCTTAGTAAGGGTGTATTTATTGACTTACCTTTAGCCTACTACAGACACCATGGGAACAATGCCTACGCAGAAAACCCACAAAAACCTTTATTAGAAGCCAGGATGCACGTACTGACAGGTTACTGGATACGGCTTAAATTTCCCTCCCTATCTTGCTTTGCAGATAACATTATGGCAGCAGGTTTGGGTACTTACTGGAAATTAGGTAAGATGACTCCAGAAGAGCAGGAGTTGGTCAACCATCATCTCAACTCAGTGCCCTTGTACAAAAAGTGGGAAATTTATCTGAGAGCTATTTTCAATTATGCTCTCTTTGAAATTCGACAAAAAAATGTCTAATATCAAATTCGGTTACAATAGAGCCTTTATTCCCACATTGTAGAGACGTTGCCTGCAACGTCTCTACAGGCTTTTCCCCTCTGCCTTTTGCTATAGCTCAAACACAAATAAACTCAGGATGTAAATTCCAACTTGCGAGTAGTTGTCGAATTTCCTGCTCATAAAGAGGATTAACCACAATTACTACATCTGGTTGATAGTCTCGCATCAACTCTGGGGGAACAATTTTTTGCCCTGTTCCCGCAATGTACATCCCTTGTTTGCGGGGATTAAGATCCACTGCATATTCAACCAAATCTTGAAGCTTGAGGATATTTAAGAAAGTAACACCCTTAGAACCTGCACCCCAAACCACTACTTTTTTTCCAGCCTGAGTGATTTGGGCTAATTTATGCTGCCAATTTTCTACTTTGGCATTGAACTTAGTGGTAAAAGCAGCAATATCCCGGCCTAAAATTTCCACTTCATCCTGTCCCTCATGAATAGGAGGCACTCCTGTGTCAGTGGGCACAGCCTCTAGACACAGAAATTGTCCTCCAAACTCTTCTCTGACGTTGTTAACCTTAAACCCACAACTAGTAAAGGCTTTGATCAGGGAAGTAGGAGCAAAGTAACAGCAGTGTTCATAGATAATGTCCCAAACTGCTAGATTACGAAATGTATCTAAGGCATTGGGGACTTCAAAAAACACCTTAGTACTCAGGCGATTGCCGATGGACTGTCGTAGGGAATCGAGCAAGTCAGCTGGATTGGGAATATGCTCTAGAGTATGCCGACAAGCAATCAAATCAGCTTGATAGTCTTGGTAGTCTTCCGAGTAAAAGTCCTGAACAAATTGAACTTGGTTTTCCATCGAGCTATGCTCTGATCTAGGAACATAGCTGGGGTCAAAACCTACCCCTCGGTTATTGCCCAATTCGCACAAGGAGATCAGAAAATCTCCTTTGCCGCAACCAATCTCTATAATATCTTTGTCATAAAGATGGTGGTTTTCTACCAAACCGGTGGCAAGGGATTGGGCATATTCTTGAAACCGGGGAGAGTAGTGCAAGGAGTTTTCATAGTCCTGGGAGTAGCCTAACTTAGCTGGATCAAAGGCTACATTGGTAATAAAACCACAGCTAGGGCAGAAAGCTAGTATGATATCTCCCTTAGGACAATTTCGGGCTGCTTGTTGTTCTGGCCAGAGAAGATTACAGTAGACTGGCATCTCCAACATTGCAAAAAATTGCTCTAAATCTGGAGATTGACAAACAGGGCAGGTTTGGTCAGATAAATTTTTCATCGAAAAAATCATCAGTTCTTCTTTATTTCCCTATCTCCCCATCTTCCCACCCTCCCCACACTTCCCACACTCTAGTTAAGGAGTGTCCCCATTGTTCCCAAAGTGATTTGCTCCGCTAATTGCTTCAAATGAGCTTCCCGGTCCAATAATTGGGGAGTCGGTTGAATATCAACTGCTTCTAAAACTTGTCTCCAGCGATATACCCAGTCATGCCGCAATAGGGAGTTCACCACATTATCTTGGCTAATTTTTTCCAGGCGTTCCGGCTGTGCATCAAGTTCAGCAATTACATCCCCGATGTTAGGAGCATCAAAGGGAATTGGGATCACCGCATCTGACCAATCAAAGTATTTATTGAATTGCTCCGTAGCAGGGGGCTCTCCAATCATCACGGCTCCTGCCGCTGCCCCTTCAAAGAAGCGATAGCCAATTTCTGTATGCTTTCCTGTTTTATGAGGCTCATTAGCATTTGCTTTATTAGCGATTAAATAACGGCTTCTCTTGGTTAGATTAGCCAGTAGAGTGCGATGCTCATTAGGGTCTAAGACGTGAAATCTTTTAGCCGTATCGTAGTAATAAAAAAATTTCTTCTGCTTCGCAAGCTCAAGTAGGACTTGATGAGTGATTGCTGAACGACGTCCTATGTAGCAAACATCAATATCGCGATGAGGTGAAGGGAGGTAGGGGCAGAATTTTATGGTATCTACACTCGGTGGGAGATAACTACAAGGAACTCCGGTAATTTCTGCAACAGCTTCGGTGGCATGACTAACTCCTAAAAAGATATGATCAAAATCTTTAAGTAGTTCTAGGATAGGTCGCCAACCAGGAATACTATTTTCCCAAATTTCGACGATATAGCAAACAGCTTTCTTGCACTTTTTACGCCAGTTTTTAATCGAGTCAACTGCTAAAAAAAGACCAGGACCAGCTAGAATATTAAAAAAGAGATCGTACTCCTGATCTAAAACCACTGGATTAGGATCCGGTGTGATCCATTGAGCAAATTGAGCAGACCTGGTAAAACGTTTTACCCAAGTAAATACTTGCTTGGAAAAATCGTAAGAATTCGTAGGGGTAACCAGATTAACCCTATCGATTTCCTGGATCAGATCCTCAAACTCGTATAAACAGCAGTAGGAAACATGATCAATAAGTTGGCGCTGGGACAATAATAAAGTGCGCGCACTTTGATTGGTATTCATGATACATCTGAGTCGTAAATGTTTTTGTAGGTGATGCACTCAGATAGAGATACACCCAGATGTTTTGGCAGTAGCCAAGAATAAATAGTCTTTGAAGAGATAAGTAATAACAAAGAAGTTGGGGAGCAACTGTTTTCGCCTAGGTATACTTTATTTTGTACCTTATAACCCTAGTATTGGCGTTAGTTTGCTTGGTAGATCATCCAAAGTAGTCTGCTCCCAGAAGTTGATTTTTACAATTAAACTGGTATAACTTCTGTTGTCACGCCCATCTTATCCAACATTTCCTGAATTTCGCCACAATAAATCCGATTCATCACAATTACTTGATCTGGTTGATATTCTTTGAGAAACTCTGGCGACATAATTTCTTTGCCCACCCCAGGAATAAATTTGCCTTGACGGTGGGGGTTAATATCAACGATGTATTGGACTTGATCTTTGGTATCTAAGGTAGTCAGGAAGGCAACACATTTAGAACCAGAACCCCAAACAACTACTCGCTTACCTTGCTCCTCCATCTGCTGGAGATGTTGTTTCCACTGTTGGAATTTGTTATTGATCTCCACCACAAAGTGTTTGATATCCTGAGCCATTTCCTCTAAACTTTCCTCTAGGGGATGTATTTTGTCAGATGGAGTAGCAACAGGAAGTGCTTCGATTAGCAAATACTGCTCATCGTAAGCCCGATAGAGATCAGTAACCTCGAAACCGCAGAAACGAAACAAGCGAGCCAGAGACCCAGGAGTAAAATAGGAGCAATGTTCGTAGTAAATATCCTCAAAAGCTATATCCTTTAAAACACGGGTCATATCCGGAATTTCAAAAAAGACAGCGGTATCAGTGCGACTGCCAATGGAGTCCCGCACTGTTTGTACAAATTCAGCGGTAGGATAGATATGCTCTAAAGTATGGCGACAACAGATAAAATCGCCGACATATTGAGCGTGCTCTTGGGAATAATAGTCTTTAATGAATCTTACTCGGTCAGCTGCTTCACTCTGCACTCGTCCCGGTAAGACGGAAGGATCAATTCCCACTCCACGATTGTTTCCCAACTCACAAAGGGAGATGAGGAAGTCCCCTTTACTACAGCCAATTTCTACAACATCTTTGTTGTGGAGGTCGTATTTTTCAATTAAGCGATTTGCTAAACCAACAGCAAATTTATTAAAGGTAGGAGAAAAACTCTGTTGATCTTCGTAGTTAGGAGCATAGGCTGACCATTTAGCATCGAAGGCTACATTAGTCACGAAGCCACAATTTTCACAGTAGCCTAAAACTACATCACCACAGGGGAAATCTAAAGCTTCCTGTTGAGTCGGCATCATCAAGCAACTATGGACAGGAACATTCCTGACTTCGTAGAAAATCAATAGTTCTTGATGACCACAGTTAGGACAAGTATATTCTACTAATTTGAGCCCTGAACCTAGCTCATTAGGATTTAACAGTGACTGTTTGTTCATGGTTTTGGCTGCTCCCTTTAATTACATTTAGTTGACTAGAAAATTTTAGATTTTAGATTGGAAGAATTACAACGGTTACAAGATCCTAAATTTATTTATAGGGTAAATCCAAAATCTTCAGTCTTCAATTGCTTACCTTGTTATTTTTTTACTTGTTCAGCAATTTACTCTTGATGCCTCGAACTGTTTTTTGCAATTTCCTCCTGTAGTTTTTTTGTCTTAAACCAAGACTTCTTACGTTCACCTCAAGTGGCTTCACATTAATATTTGACCATTCTGTCGGTTCCCCTTCATGTTGAAAAAGACCGAAAGAAGCTTTGGTAATGCGAGAAATATTGCCATTAAGGTAGGCATTATTTTCATCACATAACCATTGGTTAGGTTCAAGATCACCTTTAGGCCAAATACGATACCTGACGCAGTTTACTCCCTCTGCGATGATGACCTGATGCCTGACGCTATAGGTAACTCCTTCTTGGATAGCAATTTGTTTGGGAAATTCCGTACTTAATACCCATGTCCAATCTTTATCCATCAGGGCATCTCCCTTAGCAATCCAGGCATGAGCCCATCCGCTAGGTTTAATGGTTGCTAGTCCTGCTGTAGAATAACCTGGTTTAATACCAAGACCTGGGGACTGTTCCTCAAACCCAGCAAAAAAATCACTCAATCCAATGAAAATACCTTTTTTACTGGTGAATTTAACATCATAAGTTGCTTCTTGACTGCCATAAGGAGAACCCAGTAGTAGCAGACTATCGGAAACAACTGGTATCCGCGAACGAATCACATTCTTGTCATAATCAATATCGAAAGCTCCATTCAGTACTTGACCGATTTCCTGAATACTCTGGTAAACACTCAAATCAGATAGACTAAGAGGTAAAGGTAGAGGTTGAGGGTTCCATTGAAATTCAGCATCTAGCATCTCAACTTTCCCAGACATATCTTCGATTTCAATGCTGAGGTTATTCCCTCCTGCCTGAAGTTCTGGGCAATTAATCGGTATTTCGATATTAAAATGACCGCGTCTACCGTTCAATCGCAGCACTGATGGGGTATGAGCTCCCCAAGGATACTTACTTTCTCCAGGCTCAGGTTCTGGTTCTACATAAAAATGCACTGCTAGCCCATTATTTAGTCGATATACCGAACGCTTTACAGGAAGCTTGGTATCTGATTGTCCCAGAATATTGATATCGTTATGTCGAAAACGAAATTGTTGTTGGTTACCGTAAAAAAGTTGAATCATGAATTTTTCCAGGTGCGTTGCACTGCTGCAAATATTTGGGTAGCACATTTATTTAGCAGATGCAGCTCACAAACATTTTATTGGCCAAGTAATTGAAGATTGTAGACGGAAAGTTTTAGATTTAACCCCTAAATTTATTTACGGGCTTGCGACTGTTTTAATCCTTAAATCTAAAATCCAAAATCTAAAATCTAAAATCTCCCTAGTCAGTTCACAATTTTTGGTTCAGGAATCGGAATAATAAACTTACCTCCTTGTTGTTGATAAGCCTGCTGCTGCTGGATAATCTCCTGGGCAAAATTCCAGGCTAAAATCAGAACATAGTCTGGCTGATCTTCGAGTAGTTTCGAGGGGGGGAAAATCGGCAGATGATTGATGCTCATATAGCGACCATGTTTAAATTTATTTAAATCGACTACATAGTCAAGGAGCGTCTTATCAACCCCTAAGTAGCTCAACATGGTTGTGGCTTTAGCTGCCGCACCGTATCCCACAACTTGCTTGCCTTGCTTCTTCAAGTCCCAAAGAATAGCAAGTAAGGAATCCCTGAACTCCTGGACACGCTTGGCAAAATCATGATAATAATCGATGCGATCGACTCCTCGTTCTACTTCTAATTGTAAAAGAGATTTAACGGAATCTTGAACTGCTTCGACGGGCTCGATAAACAGACGCAATGAGCCGCCATGAATGGCAGTACGCTGGATGTCATTGAGAAACAAACCGTGGCTTCTAAATAACTTGTCCAAAGCCGTCACTGAAAAGTAGCACAGGTGCTGATGGTAAATGGTGTCAAATTCGCAGTGATCTACTAAATCAACGATATAAGGCGCTTCGATAACTGCTACACCAGTCTCTTTTAAGAGCAAACTAATACCGGCGACAAAACCATTCAAGTCTGGCACATGAGCTAAAACATTGTTGGCGAGGAAAACATCTGCCTGTTTTCCTTCTTCTCGCAGTTGCTTGGCTAAGTCTTGGGTAAAGAAAGTACACTTAGTCGGAATGCCAGCTTTTTGTGCTGCTTCCGCAGGACCGGAAGCAGGATCAATGCCTAGTACAGGAATGCCCACTTCTTGAAAGTTTTTGAGCATGTACCCATCATTGCTAGCCGCTTCAATCACCAAACTGTTGCTATCAAGTTTCCTTGAGGCAATCAATGCTTTGGCACTGTCGCCAAAATGTCTGAGTAGGGAAGGAGAAACGGAAGAAAAGTAGGGATATTCCTGACAAAAGAGGATTTCTGGAGGTACACTTACAGTAATTTGCACTAAAGAGCAATTAGGACAGAAAGCTAATTCCAGGAGTGCAGTATATTCGGGTTGTTCTAGTTGATCTAATCTCAGCAGTCCATCAGCTAGGGGAGTGTAACCGAAGGAAATGATTAATTCTAGGTCAGAATGGCCGCAAGCACGGCAAGGTGGTAACGAGTCCATTGTTTAAGTGGAACTGGCATCTTGCCAGTAGTAGGTGTAGACAAGTAGAACTGGCATCCTGCCAGTAGTAAGTGTTAGATAAGTAGAACTGGCATCTTGCCAGTAGCAAGTGTTAGATAAGTAGAACTGGCATCCTGCCAGTAGCAAGTGTTAGATAAGTAGAACTGGCATCCTGCCAGTAGCAAGTGTTAGATAAGTAGAACTGGCATCCTGCCAGTAGTAAGTGTTAGATAAGTAGAACTGGCATCCTGCCAGTAGTAAGTGTTAGATAAGTAGAACTGGCATCTTGCCAGTAGCAAGTGTTAGATAAGTGGAACTGGCATCCTGCCAGTAGTAGGTGTTAGATAAGTGGAACTGGCATCCTGCCAGTAGTAGGTGTGCTGTGGATTAACAAATTGGTGTAGTAGCACGACACACTTAAAATAGTGGAATAGATGCAGGTTGGGTCGAAGCAACGAGACCCAACACAGTCCCCTAAGAGAGTTAGGTTTCACTACGTTTCACCCAACCTACATTTTGAGCTACATTACACCTAACCAACCGCAGCGGGAGTTTCGGCTTGCCAACGCAGGGTATCATCCAATTTTCCACTACCTAGTAGTTGTTTGATGTGGGCAATGCGTTGATATCTTGGTCCTTCAAACTCTTCCAGGGTTAAACCAACTTTTTGATAAGCTTGGTAGAGTTCTTGGGCTCCTTTACGAGCATCCCATTGGGGTTGAAATTCAGGGACTGCCTCCCGAATTTTACTGGCATTTACCCGATAGCAGCGCTTATCAGGTCCGGCATCCTTAGCATATTCAATTTGGCAACCAGGGACTGTTTCTTGGACAATGTCCGCTAATTCCCGAATGCGATAGTTGTCCTCGTTGCGTGCCACATTAAAGGCTTGGTTATGTACTACTTCCCGGGGAGCATTCATGACTGCAACAAAAGCCCGTGAGATATCTTCGATATGAACAATAGGACGCCAAGGACTACCATCACTCTTGATATATACTCTTCCTGTAGTAAAAGCCCAAGCCACTAGGTTATTGAGTACTAAGTCAAAACGCAGGCGGGGGGATACACCGAAAGCAGTGGCGTTGCGTAGAAAGGTAGGGCTAAAGTTGTCATCTGCTAACTTAGTCACATCCTGTTCTGTACGCACTTTGGAAATGCCGTAGGGAGTAACTGGATTAAACGCGGATTCTTCTGTTAACCAGTCTTCGCCCCCAGCACCATAGTTGCTACAGGAAGAAGAAAAGATAAAGCGAGGGACGCCTACTTGTTTAGCTAATTGAGCCAGACGGACGGAGGCAAGATGATTAATGTCATAGGTCAAATTAGGATTGAGGTTTCCTAAGGGGTCGTTAGACAATCCTGCCAAATGAAGTACTGCTTCAAATCCCTCTAAATCCGATGCTTCCACATCCCGGATATCTTTTTTGATTTCTGAAATCTCCTGGATTCCTTCACCAAAAGTACTGCTGGTATACAGATCACTATCAAATCCTACTACTTCATGCCCTTGAGCTAGTAGCATGGGCACTAGTACCGTCCCGATGTAACCCTTGTGACCCGTTACTAATACTCGCATCTTTTTCCTCCCAAGTTTTCCAAGGTGCATTGCCAGCGTTCCACAGACTTTCTAACCGTCGCTTATCTCGCAAGGTGTCCATGCATTGCCAATAAGAGTTATGTTTATAGGCCATTAATTGACCATCTTTGGCTAGACTCTCTAGGGGAGCTTTTTCCCACTGAGTATCATCCCCTTCTATGTAATCGGAGATTTCCGGTTCGAGGACAAAAAAGGCTCCGTTAATCCAACCTTCTCTAGTCTGGGGCTTTTCTGAGAATTCACTAATTTGATCTCCATTGAGGTCTAAGTGACCAAAACGGGCTGGTGGGCGTACTGCGGTTAAAGTTGCTAATTTCCCATGAGAACGATGGAATTTGAGGAGTTCGTGCAAATTGATATCAGAAACTCCATCTCCCCAAGTCAGCATAAAAGTTTCATTGCCCATATAGGGAACTAAACGTTTAATGCGTCCTCCAGTATTGGTATCAATGCCAGTATCGATTAAATCAACAGTCCAATCTGGCTGGTAGCCGCCATGCCTTTTGATATCACCATTGCGTAAATTAACGGTGAGATTACTATTGAGAGAACAGTAATCTACCATGTATTTTTTGATCACTTCAGCTTTATAGCCGAGGGCGATAACAAAGTCATTGAAATTGTAGCGGGAATAGTGCATCATGATGTGCCACATAATCGGCTTCCCACCAATTTCTACCATTGGCTTCGGCTTAGTCTCAGTTTCTTCCGCAAGGCGAGTACCAAGACCTCCAGCAAGAATTCCTACTTTCACCAGATTCACTCCTGAGGTGATTTACAGTTGTTCAAGCATCAATTAAAGCAGTATAATAAAACTATTTCATTAGTTTTTTTCTTGAACTAATGTTTAGTTTCTTTTACTACTAAATCTTAAAGAAATCAAGTTAATTTTTTCATTAAGCTAGCTAAATTAGCATTTCAAATTTTGTGAAATGAATTGCCAGCTACAGGCATATATTTTAATTAACTTGGAATTGTAATGATGTATGTTTAATACTGACACCTACTAAATAATTTGTCAACTAGAGTACATCGTTTTTTTGTAAAAAAAAGTTAAGAATTGATATTTTGATTTTTTGGCCATTTAAACATAAAAAAGCAGTGATAATTGCACAAATAGGCAATTACCGATTCACAATTGAATACATTACAGAATGTAAAGCTTGTCGTAATTTTTCCCTATAATCAATGAGGGATTTCAATGGTTAACTTCAAATAACTGGAGTTTAGACTAGTTAGGAGTGCGAAACTCCAAAGTCTGATAGTCCGCAAGATAAAAAATCAATCAATTCAGTCGATGGTGTCCCAAGAATGCGTGCAATTGCCAAGTCTAGGAGAGGCAGGGC
>JAAHFP010000050.1 GCA_010672925.1 Symploca sp. SIO1C2
TAATTCCGTGAGTCAACATGAGCTTTTTTACCCAAGCCCGGTTTCCTTGCTGGATATATTACAACAAAGGGCAAGACAACAGCGAGATAACCGAGCCTATATTTTTCTGCAAAATGGAGAAACAGAATCAGGGAGTTTAACCTACGGAGAATTAGACAAACAAGCAAAAGCGATCGCGTCCTATCTCCAATCTTACCGAGGAGAGAGAGCCTTATTGTTATATCCTTCTGGATTAGAGTTTATTGCCGCGTTTTTTGGCTGTTTGTATGCTGGAGTAATAGCCGTTCCAGTTTATCCTCCCAGACGCAATCAAAAGTTATCTAGGTTGCTAGCGATCGCCAATGATGCCCAAGCAAAGATCGCATTAACAGCTACCTCCATACTAACTGACCTTGACCAAAGATGGTCAGAGCAATCAGCATTAGCTCCCTTGAAATTAGTCGCAACAGATACCATTGCAGCTAACCTCAGAGAGTTTGAGCTTCAACCGGTAGCACCAGAAAATTTGGCCTTTTTACAATACACCTCTGGCTCTACAGGAGACCCCAAAGGGGTGATGGTAACTCATGGCAATATTATTCACAATCAGCAGCTGATTAAACAAGCTTTTGGTCACAGTGAACGGACTATCTTTGTTGGTTGGTTACCCTTGTTCCACGATATGGGATTAATCGGTAATGTCTTACAACCCATGTATCTGGGGATACCTTGTATTCTGATGCCTCCACTTGAGTTTATGATCAAGCCGATTCGTTGGTTAAAAGCCATTTCTAAATATCGGGCAACTACCAGTGGTGGACCAAATTTTGCTTACGACTTATGCGTCAAAAAAATTAAGCCAGAACAATTAACTGATGTTGACTTGAGCAGTTGGGATTTAGCCTTCAATGGGGCTGAACCCTTACGGTCAGAGACTCTGGAAGAATTCGGTAAAAAATTTACCCAGTGTGGCTTTCGCTACAATGCCTTTTATCCTTGTTATGGTATGGCGGAGACTACCCTGTTAGCTACCGGTGGGGATAAAAAGCAAAAGCCAGTGATTCAGGGAGTATTGGCTAGGGAATTAGAACGAAATTCGGTAGCATCAAGTGAAATTTCCTGGCAAGAAAGTCAGCTGTTGGTGGGATGTGGTCGCCCTTATAGATTCGACAAAAAAGTAATCATCGTCAATCCAGACTCTTTCAGCCGCTGCAGTCAAGAACAAGTAGGAGAAATTTGGGTAGCTGGCGGGAGTGTTGCTACTGGATATTGGAATCGCCCCTCAGCAACCAAAGAAACCTTTCAAGCTTATCTGAAAGATACTGGAGAAGGACCTTTTCTGCGCACAGGAGATTTAGGATTTTTGCTTAATGGGGAATTATTTGTAACTGGGCGACTCAAAGATGTTCTTATTATCCGGGGTGGCAATTATTATCCCCAAGATATTGAACTCACCGTTCAAAAAAGTCATCAGGCACTGCGAGCTAATTCTGGCGCTGCGTTTATGGTGGAGTTAAAGGGAGCAAAACGACTAATTATTGTTCAAGAGGTAGAGCGAAGTTATCTACGGAAGTTAGATGTCGATGAGGTCTTAGGGAATATCCGTCAAGCAGTGACGGCAGAACATGCTCTACAGATTTATACCACTGTTTTAGTCAAACCTGGCAGTATTCCCAAAACTTCCAGTGGTAAGATTCAGCGTTATGCCTGTCGGAAAGCATTTCTTGATAGCAATTTAAGTGCAATAACCTTTTGATATAGCACTTCTCGAATCCGTGAGGTACATCTTCTATTCCCTATTCCCCATTCCCCATTCCCAAGAACTCTGTAGCTCACAGGTATAAAAAACGCGATAACTTGAGTTTTGCACTCCTAACTAGTCTAAACTCCAGTGTCCCATGGCCTGAGCTGCTAGCCAAGCAGTTGTCCAAGCACTTTGAAAATTAAATCCACCAGTAATCCCGTCAATATCCAGGATTTCTCCAGCAAAGTAAAGACCAGGGCAACGACGGCTTTCCATAGTCTGGAAATTGATTTCCTTGAGACTGACACCACCACAGGTGACAAATTCTTCTTTGAATTTTCCTTTACCCCGAATCAGGTAACGCCCTTGAGTGAGTTCTTGAACCAGCTGGTTAAGAGATTTTTTAGATAACTCTGCCCAACGCTGCTGTTCCCCAATCCCTACATTAGCCGCCAGACTTTGCCATAGGCGTTTAGGCACAGGGACAGGGCAATTGTTAGTAATTAGGCGTCGCGCTAACTGGGATTTGACTACTAATAGTAGTTGGCGCAGGCTTTCTTGGTTGTGTTGGGGGAGCCAATTAATCAATAAGGGTGTTTGGTACTGTTGTTGGTGCAAGAATCTCGCACCCCAAGCGGAAAGCTTCAATACCCCAGGACCACTCAAACCCCAATGGGTAATAAGTAATGGTCCCGTTTGCTCCTTTAAAGTTTTGCCCGCATCTGGTAATCGCAGGCAAACATGATTAGCACTTACTCCAGCTAAATCCTGCAAACGGGGGTCTGGGATATTAAAGGTGAATAGGGAAGGAACAGGAGATTCGAGCTTATGACCCAAATCTTGTGCCCAACGATAGCCTTGGGGATTACTACCTGTGGCAATCAAAAGGCGATCGCATTCTATGACTTCACCATTTTTTAAGCTAATCTTAAACTGCCCTTTAACTTCTTCTCTTTGGTCATAATGAGTAGCATTCTTAGATAGAAAATACTTTTCCTTATCTCCCTTGTTATCACCATCTACTACATTTGACCGATTATTAGGAGGAAATTCTTGGATATACTTAACAGAGTTGACCGGAGTACTAGTACGAACTTTTACCCCTGACTCTCTAGCCGCCTGCAATAAACAATCAACAATGGTTTCCGAATTATCAGTAACCGGAAACATCCGCCCGTCCGCCTCAGTTTTTAGTTGGACGCCTCGCGACTCAAACCAAGCGACAGTATCTTTTGGCTGAAAGCGACTAAAAGCCCCCCGTAGTGCTTTACTTCCCCTAGGGTAAGCTTGTACTAATAAGGCAGGGTCAAAGCAGGCATGAGTCACATTACAGCGTCCACCACCAGAGATGCGAACCTTGGCTAGTGGCTGACGCCCTGCTTCCAGTAAAGTGACTTGGGTATGGGGATGGGCACTCGCACAGGCAACTGCCCCAAAAAAACCAGCAGCACCGCCACCGATTACCACAATTTTTAGATGGTGCAAAGTTCAAAAAGTACCGTACTCAACAAAGTGATAATTTCTTTCAATCTTCTAGTTCAAAGTCTTCCTTACTTACACCACAAACAGGACAACACCAATCATCTGGTATCTCTTCAAAGGGTGTTCCTGGCTCAATGCCGCTATCAGGATCACCTACCTCTGGATCATAGACATAGCCACAAACGGTGCACACATATTTCTTCATCTCAAGTTCTTTTATTCACTATTGTGCCTAGTATTATCCTCGAAAGTGTCCCATTTGAGTGTGGCTGTTGTTACTTAAGAAAGAGGTAAAGTGCTTTGAATGATATATTTAGGGAATCACCCTCAGGCTACCACGACAGAGAAGCTTTCCTGGAGTTAGAAGGAGTTCTTGGAGCTTAACTTCTGCACCTAAATCTATGACAAAATCATCTAAATTAAGCGGTGGTTGCTCTGGATTGGTCTCAATTTGGAGGGAAGTAAGTCTGACCACAGACTTTGCCGCTAGTTGAATACCAGCACTAACTACTACTGGAATTGCTTGGCCAGTAACACCCGTCACAGTTCCGGTGAGAGTAATCCTGTCGGTATCAAGCTTGATTTGTTGCCAACTGATTTGTTGATTGTTGAACTGCTGGGCTAAATTAGTGCTTTGGTCAGACTGGAGCCAGGTATTAACTAAATCGGTCAAAGCAGTGGATAATAGAGGCGATCGCAATGAAGCTTGCAGATCTCTTTCCAGAAGTAAAAGTTGGCCTTCCACCGGTACTGGTTCCAATAGTTGCAGAGGCTTGCCTTTGAGTATCTGATTAAGATTGATACGAATGCTAGTACCTTCAAGTTGAATTTGGCTCACATGCAGCCCTTGATATATCGCATGGCTGGCTCTCAGAGAAACACAAGGGATATAACCTGTAAGAACTTGGCGCTTACCCCCAAAAATTTGTAACTGTAGAGCTTCAACTTGCTCAGTCTGAGATTTCAACCATAGCTCCAGGGCCCTTGTCAATACTGTGCTGATAATTCGGCTTTGCTTTGGCTGCAAGACTTTTGGAGCTTCAACGACCATAACACCTCAAACACCAAGTAGGGTATAAATATTCTTAAATCGGTCAGCAATTATACATCTTTTAGGAAACAAGCTTGGAAGCTATCCTTACCTCCTAGCCTGAAAATAGACGCACACCAGACACGGGGACGCGGGGACGCGGAGACATGAATTTTCATGCATCATGGCGAAATTTTTTTCATGGGGAGTGCCTTGTAAGTAGTTAACAGCACATCAAATAAAAGAAACAACTACTTCTTTCTGGCTTGAAAGTAGGCGACAGGCAACAGGCAACAGAGAAGAAACTACTTTCATTACCCGGTAGTGAAAAATTTTTTCATTGGGACTGCCTCCTGCCTTCTGCCTTCTGCCTCCTGCCTCCTGCCTCCTGCCTCCTGCCTCCTGCCTTCTGCCTTCTGCCTCCTGCCTCCTGCCTCCTCGGAGCCTTCTTTCTTAAAAGGAAAGAAACAAGTCAAATCTTTTTCCACATTCTTGTAATATTTGTACATAGTATATTCTAGTTGGTTGCTAGGCTAGGGCTGATGCTAGAGGACGGCTAATATATCTTTGCAGTTCCTGTAGGATAGTAGTCCACTCCGGGCATTGCCATTGTCACTGATGAATCCAGTTACACCATAGTCGAACCATGAAGGAAAGAGTACAAAAAATTATTTCCCAGTGGGGTGTTGCCTCACGACGTCAAGCGGAGAAGATGATCTTAGCTGGGCAGGTTCGGCTCAATGGCAACCAGGTACATCTAGGACAAAAAGCAAATCCAGAAACGGACTTGATAGAAGTCAATGGCAAAATCCTCAAACCGAGCAACCGTCCTCAGTCTATTTATGTTTTACTGAACAAGCCTGCTGGAGTAGTTTCCACTTGCCATGATTCGAGAAATCGAACTACAGTTCTAGACTTATTACCAAAGACATTAGCCAGGGATCAAGGACTTCATCCCGTAGGACGCCTTGATGTAGAATCTACCGGTGCATTACTTCTGACCAATGATGGGGTACTAACATTTCACCTTACTCATCCTCGCTATCACATTGCTAAGACTTATCACGTTTGGGTAGAAGATTATCCCCCTGAATCAATACTCAAACTTTGGCGTCAAGGTGTTAATCTAGCAGGGAAAAAAACTTTACCGGCTCAAGTCCAGGTACTCAAGCAAGGGCGAAAGGAAACTCTTTTGGAAATTGTGCTAAAGGAGGGAAGAAATCGGCAAATTCGTCGTGTAGCAGACCTATTAGGCTATCAGGTAATTAATTTACATCGTATTGCGATCGGTACGATTACATTACAGGAATCTGTACTATCTAGTGGTTGCTACCGTCACTTGCAAGAGCTTGAAATTAACTCCCTTTACAATCAAGTCCACCTAACATCGGTAAAAGTGCCAGCAGATATTAAGGAGTACCATTTATGAAGTATAGTAAATTACATTTTTACCAAGAACAGACCGAAAAATTAGAAGAAATGGGGTCTCGCCTGCGCCAGCTGCGTACTCAAAAGTCCATAAGCCTAGAAGAAGTAGCTCAAAAAACTCGAATTCAGGCACGACTTTTGCGAGCAATTGAAGAAGCGGATCTTGACCAATTACCAGAACCAGTTTATATTAAGGGATTTATCAAGCGCTTTGCTGATGCCTTAGGCTTAGATGGAACGGAGTTTGCCAGTAGTTTTCCTACGGGAGAAGGGATAAAGTTAATCAGACCTTCTTGGAGACATATGAGAGCTGCTCAACTACGACCTCTTCATCTCTACTTGCTATATATTTGTCTGGTGATAGGCGCAGTTAACGGCTTATCTTATTTTGTCAAACGTTCTGCTATCCAAGCGATTCAACCCATAAATGTCCGGGAGCAGATTGACCAATTACCAGTACCAAAAAATGGACAGCAGATAGAACAGAAACAGAAGATAGAACCAAACAAAGCTGCTAATGTCTCACAACAATCTCAAACTGTAAAGCCGGTACAAGTGAACGTTAGCCTCAAAGCTGAATCATGGATTCGAGTAGTAGTAGATGGTAAGACAGAGTTTGAAGGTGTTTTACCAGAAGGGACACAACGTACTTGGGTTGCTAAAGAAAAGCTAAGTGTTCGTGCTGGCAATGCTGGGGGTGTTGAAGTTGCTTATAATGACCAAACTGCCAAACAATTAGGGGCTCCCGGTGAAGTACAAGAAGTCACTTTTGCTGCTAATCCTAATATCCGTAATCCTCGGTATTAAGAGAGTTGTTAATTATACTTAACCTATAACCGACAATTATAGTTAATTTCCGCTCTCAAAGAACATCTCCGTTAAGGAAAAATCTTTAGGAGATTCAAAAGATGAGCACCAATAAAGATTGTCAGGACTTACGCCTTGACAACAAAAATCAATTGTCATCAGGCGTAAATCCTCAGGTAATTCCCTCCGAAAAAATGTACCCATTGTAGGGTGTGTTATCGCAGCGTAACGCACCACGTTACCGGTGTAATCATTTTTACCCAATCGCCTCAGTTCCCTACACAACTTCGATGCTATTGAGCAAAGTTCCAAGGAATGGTTTGTTAGACAATGTGGCTAGCAATGTATTACCAGAACTAAAGTCTCCACCATCACTATCGAAGTAGATATTTCCGCTACTGGAGAAATACCGAAATCCAACACTGCTGCCAAGATTTGTAATGCCATCAACAGCAGAAGTTATACCATTTACTAAATCACTGATTCCAGCTACTGATGAGTTGAAGCCAGAGTTTGAGATGCGAAGCATATCACCCACCGCAAAATCAGTAATATTGTCTACTCCATGACTATAACTAGTGAACCAAAAATCATCTGCACCGCTACCTCCAGTCAAAGTATCATTGCCAACACCACCCAAAAGTAGGTCATCCCCCTCATTACCCATCAGAGTATCGTTGCCAGCACCTCCATCAATGTAGTCGTCACCGCCATAGCCACTGATGGAATCATTGCCACGCATTCCCAAAAGACGATTGTTCGCAGCGTTACCGCTGAGGGAGTCATTACCATCGCCACCAATCAAATTCTCAATACCAGAGGTGGTAATCGCAACTCCATCAATTGAGCCTATTCCTGTTGTCAGGTTAATGGTGGTGTTAGAGTCTACTGCCGCAGCATTGATGGTATCTATGCCAATTCCACCATTGATTGCTCTTGTGTGACCGAACAAACCATCATAGTCGGAATATTCTTCGGTAAAGATGAAGGTATCGTTATTCGAGGCTGCTTTACCGTAGAAAGTGATATCGATGTCGTTGATAGTAATTGGTGATATGGTGTTGCTATCTGCGTCAAAGATTTGAACAGTCCAATTTCCGAAGGTTTCTTCGCCGCGAAACTCATTGGAGAAAAACTCCCAGCGTCCAGAACCGAAACCGCCACTAAATCTCCCGTTATTCTCACCGCTGTTGTCAATCAGAATACTTGATGTTCCATCCGGAGAAATAAGACGGATTTCCAAATCACCGAGGTCATGCCACTGGGTAAAGTTAATATCAACCTCAACATGCTCAATGTCGATATTACTGCCGATGAATTGGCTAAACGAGGTTCCTCCAAAACCATTGTTACCAATGTTAATCCTTCTCGAAGTGTCGAGGAAATTTCTGAAGATAGTTGTGTCATTGGCACTTGTCTGGGAATTGCTACCCCAAGTCTCTGCTAGGCGCACTGCTGCCTTGGCATCGACTAAACCAAAGCCATAATCGTTAGAGAAATGCAGTCCACCACCATTCCAGTTATTAGCACCGTTAAACTTCCAGGCATATTCTTCAGAACCATTGGTACCAAAACCAATATTAGTGCCTACATGACGTGCGGAATAGGCAAGAATTTCCTGGACATCCCGCCAGCCCAGATTAGGGTTGGCCTCTAGCATTAATGCAACCACACCAGATACCATCGGTGCTGCCGCCGAAGTTCCGTTGAAACCAGATGTGTAATCACCAAAAGTGTAGCCTGCGCTGCCCACACGATCTGTTGTCACAACTTGACCAGGAGTACCAAAGCCAGAAACTAGAACCGATGCACCATGGGTGCTGTAGGATGAGACAAAGCCATTCTGATTAACGGCAGCCACGGAAATTGTGTGCGGGTTGGCATTCCAAGAAGAAGCGTTGGTGTCACTGTTGATACTGCGCGAGTTTCCTGCTGACTTCACAAGAATGGTACCGAGTCCGTCACGTCCAAAAATGACGGCATTGTCGATTGCCGTATTCAACGCTGAAAAGGCAGCAATACTCTCTCGATCAACAAAGATGCCTCTAGTGCCTAGGCTCATGTTAACAACATCAGCCTCTCGATTGACACCTGCTGTTTGCAGTAACCCAGAAGCATTGTTGATGGCGTCGGTAACATTCCGAAATGAAAGGCCTCGAAATCCAAAAATGGTTGAGTCATAAGCTACACCAACACCACCGATACCGTTGCCTTCATTGGCTCCGATGATACCAGCGACTGCGGTGCCATGGCTTTCACTGCTAAGACCACTGGGATTATTATCATTGTCCCGAAAATCCCAGTCTTTAATCACAGAGTAGTTCCCGTCAAGATCGGGATGGGTATACTGCAAAGCATCATCAATCACAGCGACTTGAACACCAACGCCGGTATAGTCATCCCAGACATCCACCACATTAAGGTCGAGAAGACCAGGTGTTGTGTTCTGGAGATGCCATTGGTTACGAAATAGTGGATCAGATGGTATGGTCGCCACAATAATGCTCCCTATAAGTCAGGTTTTCTGGGAAAAACATTCCAAAAGTCTGAGAAAGCTTTTTCGCCCCTATAAATTACTCGGACTAAAATTCGGATTATTCGCAAAATTTAAAATATTTATTTATAAGAAAATATTTTTGTAAATAAATGTATGATTATCTGATTTGCTTATTGACAAAATGCATTAAATATAAGAATACATTAACAAACTTAAGTTGAAACAGGCTACAGTCTCCCAATAATGCGATCGCTTGAGTACCGAAAACCCCGACTTTTTCAAAAAGTCGGGGTTCTGAAACACTTTGAATATATGCGGGATGATCGGGCGCACGTCAGGTAGGGCGTGCATCGGATAGGATAGGGCGCACGTCGGTGCGCCCCTACGTGTTAACCTAACCACTGAGAGCTTGGGCTCCACCGACAACTTCAAGAATTTCTTGGGTAATTGCTGCCTGTCGTGCTTTGTTGTAAGACAGGGTCAAAGTGCCGATCATTTCTGTGGCATTGTCGCTAGCATTGTTCATCGCGGTCATCCGTGCTGCTAGTTCACTGGATGCTGACTCTTGCAATGCCCGCAGTAACTGATTATTGAGATATAGTGGTAGCAGTGCGTTGAGAATCTGCACTGGGTCTTGTTCAAAAATCATGTCCTGGGGGAATTTGCTCACCTGAGTCGAAACTGTTTCCCGCTCTACTTTGAACTCACCACCACGAGTTGTCAGCCTAAAGACTTCGTCATCCTGGGATTCTAATCCTTGCTTCGTCAGGGGTAACAGGGTTTGTATCACAGGACGAGAACTAATTAAGGAGACGAATTTGGTGTAAATTAACTCAATTCGGTCTACAGATTCTGACAGGAACAGAGAGAGTAACTCATCTGCAATCATATTTGCTTCTGAGGACGTGGGAATCTGCTCTAAACCAGAGTATTTGGCATCAATGGGTTGGTTGCGACGCTCGAAGTACTGGATAGCTTTGCGCCCAACTAAGATATACTTATAGTCCCGGCCTTGAGCCTTGAGTTCCTTAGCACGGTTTTCAGCACGGCGGATGACGTTAGTATTATAAGCACCACAAAGACCGCGATCGCCTGTAACTACTAGTAAGCCTACACACTTAACTTCTCGCTGCTTGAGTAGAGGTAGATTGGCTTCTTCAAATTGTAGACGGTTAAGTAAGCCGTAGAGGACTTGCGCCAAACGGTCAGCGAAGGGACGGGTGGCAGTTACCTGCTCCTGAGCACGACGTACTTTAGCTGCAGCCACGAGACGCATTGCCTCGGTAATTTTTTTGGTATTCTTGACCGACTTAATGCGATCGCGAATTGCTTTAAGATTGGGCATAATATTTTTGTTGCTTGTTGTTTGTCCTTTGTTGTTTGTCACTTAATGAACAATGACAAACAACAAATGACCAATCTACACTGATACTAAGAAAGTCTTCTTGTATTCTGCGATCGCTTCTTTCAAGAGAGTTGCTGCTTCGTCGGTGAGGACTTTCTCTTGTTTGATAATCTCACAATACTTGGGTTTGCTGGTCTTCAAGTACTCTCGCAGTCCGGCAGTAAAGCTGGTGATTTTTTCTACAGCAATATCATCGAGATAGCCATTCAAACCAGCATATACTAGGGCTACTTGCTCGTAAACCGCTAGGGGTGAGTATTGGGGTTGCTTCAGTAGTTCCCGTAAACGCTGACCCCTTGCCAGTTGGTCTTGGGTTGCTTTATCTAAGTCGGAAGCAAACTGAGCGAAAGCTTGTAAGTCATCGAATTGAGCTAGCTCTAACTTCAATTTACCAGCAACTTTTTTCATTGCTTTGGTTTGAGCAGAAGAACCAACTCGGGATACGGAGATACCAGGGTTGATTGCTGGGCGTAAACCGGAGTTAAACAAGTCAGAGGACAAGAAAATCTGACCATCGGTAATCGAAATCACGTTGGTGGGGATGTAAGCAGATACGTCACCAGCTTGGGTTTCGATAATCGGCAGCGCTGTCATGCTACCTTTGCCTAGCTCATCACTGAGCTTAGCAGCTCTTTCTAACAAGCGGGAGTGGAGGTAGAATACATCTCCAGGATAAGCTTCACGACCGGGAGGACGACGCAGTAGTAGGGACATCTGGCGATAGGCTTGAGCCTGCTTGGAAAGGTCATCATAAATGACTAGGGTTGCTTTACCTTTGTACATAAAGTACTCAGCCAGAGCAGCACCGGTGTAGGGAGCCAGGTACTGTAGGGTTGCTGGGTCTGAAGCGTTGGCTGCTACTACGATTGTGTAATCTAATGCTCCTTTTTCCCGGAGAACATTCACTACCTGGGCAACGGTAGAAGATTTCTGACCAATAGCAACATAGACACAAACAACATCTTCTTCTTTCTGGTTGATGATAGTATCAACCGCAATGGAAGTTTTGCCGGTTTGCCGGTCACCAATAATCAACTCTCGCTGACCCCTACCGACGGGAATCATCGCGTCGATAGCGGTGATACCGGTTTGCATTGGTTCATGAACAGAGCGTCGCTCAATGATTCCTGGAGCCATTGATTCGATGAGGCGGGATTCTGTTGTATTGATATCTCCCTTACCATCAATCGGACGAGCTAGGGCATCTACTACACGACCGATTACTGCGTCTCCCACGGGAATCTGAGCAATCCTGCCGGTAGCAGTAACTGAGCTACCTTCTTGGATGTCGCGACCTTCACCCATCAGCACCGCACCGACGTTGTCTTCTTCTAAGTTCAGAGCAATGCCAATAGTACCGTCTTCAAATTCTACCAGTTCACCTGCCATGCATTTTTCCAGACCATAAATCCGGGCAATGCCGTCTCCAACTTGCAGTACTGTGCCAACGTTGGAAACTCCTACCTTTTGGTCGTACTGTTCGATTTGCTGCCGAATAATGCTGCTAATTTCGTCGGGTCTAATGCTAATCATGTTGGTTGTTTGTTGTTGGTTGTTTGTGGTTTGAGAATCGGGAATCGGGAATTGGGAATCGGGAATTGGGAATTGAGAATTGGGAATTGGGGAATCGGGAATTGAAAATATCTCCCTTGTCCTCCTTGTCCTCCTTGTCCTCCTTGTCCTCCTTGTCCTCCTCCCGGCGTCTCCGCGTCTCCGTGTCTTTCTGGAAGTGTTCACAAGACTTCTGTCAAGATGCACTAGGTGGCATTTAAACTTAGGCCAATGCGACGCAGTTGTCCTCGTAAACTCGAATCAATCACCTGAGAACCGACTTTGATGATCACACCCCCGATTAATTCAGGGTCAATTTTGGTATCGAGTTCTACTTCGCTAGCACTGGTTATTTCTTTTACTTTCTCTCGCACTGACTGGTGTTGTTCATCAGTTAGTGATACAGCTGAAGTAACTTCAGCGAGAACAGTTTGTTTGAGCTTGCGCAGAAGAGCCTGATACTCTTGAATAACTCCTTCTAAAAAGAGAATACGTCTGCGGTCTACCAGCACATTCAAAAAACTAATCATGTAGGGGTGAAGTTGATCCCCTTCAAGGCTATTAGAAATCCCTTGCAGGATAGCTTTTTTGTCTTCAGCTTTCACTACCGGGCTACCTAACAAATTCTGCAAATCTGGCGATTCTTGCAGAATAGTCAGCAAACCAGCAACATCTTCTCCAAACCTTTCTGTGAGCTCATGCTCCTGAGCCAAAGACATTAAGGCTTCTGCATAAGGTTCTACCATTCCGGCACTTAAGAGACTGCCTTTCATGAGCCACCTCCTAGTAAAGCAATGCTACGGTCGATTAATTGTTGCTGGCCAGACTCATCTAAGTCTGATTTCAGCCGTGATTCTGAGCGCTCTAGAGCCATAGCAACTACCCGCTGTCTGAGTTGAGCGATCGCTCGCTCTTGTTCGGTGTTGAGGTCTTGCACTGCGACTTCTTTCATTCGCTTGACATTTTCCTCAGATTGAGCTATTATTTGTTCTTTAGCCCTCTGAGCGTTTGCTTCAGCAGCTTTGCGAATCTCTTCAGCTTCAGCTTGGGCTTGAGCCAACTTTTGCTGTTGGTCTGCCAGCTTTCCTGCTGCTTCTTTTTGGCGTTGTTCTGCTGCTTGAATTTCCTCAGCGATCTTAGTGCTGCGTTCACTCAAGGTATTTCCCAGCAATTTACTCCCAAAATAAAATAGTACCCCAACCAAGATTGCCAGGTTAATTACATTGGATTCTAGAATGTCTAGGTGCAGTCCAAAACCACCTTCCTCAGCGGAGTGAGCCTCTGTTGCCAATAATGTGGCTAATAAAAAGAAATTCCCCATCATAAACTAATTACAACTTTCTTTGCCGTGAAATCTTTAAGACTTTGACTCATCTATATGAGGGCAAGTTATTTTGATATCAAGTCCACCAATTATCCACAATCAAAACTTCTGGTGCGTCGGTTCTAACTTAGGTATTTTAAGTGGATATGATATTACTCTTGTCCTAAGCTGGGAAATCAGTAAACATATCCAGACGACTTACTACAGACACTTAGCTATCTCACTAACTCTGGTCCTAGTAGTTTTTCGAGGATTTGACGAGTCAGAGCATCTACTTGTTGCTCTAAGGAACTCATTGCTTGTTGCTTTTGCTCCTCTATTTCTCGTTGAGCTTGTTCCCGTTGAGCTTGAGCTTCCTGTTCAGCCTCAGCTATTTTTTGAGCCGCGATTTTTTTCGCATCAGCCTGAGCAGATTCAATAATTGCTTGAGACTGTCTGCGGGCTTCGCCTAACTGCTGTTCATATTGGTTTGCCAACTCTTCAGCTTTAGATAAGCGTTCCCGCGCCTCAGTTTCATTGGTACGGATGTAGTCAGCTCGCTCCTCTATTACCTTGGTAAGTGGTTTATAGAAAATCGCGTTTAGTACAGCTGCTAATAAAAGAAACTGTACTGCCATTAAAGGCAAGGTAGCATCAAAATCAAACATTTTTTTTCACATATCCTTTCGAGGATTGAAACCTAAACTCCATAGAGACGTTGCATGCAACGTCTCTACAAAAGCTTATGAAATTCTAGGAAAATGGATTAGCAAACAGCAGTACCAAAGAAATTACCAGACCATAGATAGTCAGGGATTCCATGAACGCCAAGGTTAACAGCAGAGTACCACGAATTTTGCCCTCAGCTTCTGGTTGACGGGCGATACCTTCTACTGCTTGACCTGAAGCATTTCCTTGACCAATTCCAGGGCCAATAGCAGCTAAACCAACCGCAAGAGCAGCAGCAAGAACAGAAGCAGCTTGGACTAATGGTTCCATGATAGTTTTAATTACCTTAAATTAGACAACAAACAAAATTACATCATCAACTGAGGGTTTTATGTAGAAACAGGTTAACTAGAGACTAGCTAAGTAGAATACTCACCTTAAAGTCACCTTAGCCAAACCTTACTCCTACTACTCATGCTCTTCTTCACCGTGGCCTTCAAGAGCCTCATGAATGTAAGCACCGGCTAAGGTGGCAAACACTAGGGCTTGAATAGCACTGGTAAACAAACCTAGCGCCATTACTGGCAGTGGAATAAACAAAGGTACTAATAGTACCAATACCCCCACCACTAGTTCATCAGCTAAGATGTTACCAAATAAACGGAAGCTAAGAGAAAGAGGCTTGGTGAAATCTTCTAAAATCGCAATTGGCAAAAGAATAGGAGTCGGTTCTATGTACTTTGTAAAGTAGCTTAAACCGCGCTTACTAAACCCTGCATAAAAGTATGCTAAAGAAGTTAACAACGCCAAAGCAACTGTGGTGTTGATGTCATTGGTGGGAGCAGCTAATTCTCCAGCAGGAAGCTTGATTAACTTCCAAGGAAGTAAGGCTCCAGACCAATTTGACACGAAGATGAACAAAAACAATGTGCCTATAAATGGCACCCAAGGACGATAATCTTTTTCCCCCAACTGGCTTTTTGCCAAATCCCTGATAAATTCTAGGGCATACTCCATAAAGTTTTGGATGCCACTGGGAATTCTCTGGACGTTGCGAGTGGCAGCAATCGAAGCAATGACGAGAATGGCAATTACGAACCAGGAGGTTAGAAAAACCTGCCCATGCACTGTGAAATTGCCAATTTTCCAGTACAGATGCTCACCAACTTCTAGTTCAGCAAGGGGGAAATAATTCAGAACGCTCAAACCATCTATCATTTCCATTCCGGAGGTTTCCCCAGATACCTATCGAGAGTGAAACATCGGTTAAGTTAATACCTTAACCTATTGATTTATTTAACCTACTTGGAAGTAGGCATAAGGGTGCTTGGAAGCACGTAAACCAGGATTGCAGCTTTATAGGTCAGAAATCCTAAAAATATGGGCATAATATGTAAGTTTTGCCATTGACTAGCAAAGATAATTAGCCCAGCCAAAAGTGCAAACCGGTTAGAATTCAAACGTTGTTTCTGTTGGTTCAGACTCTCGACATCTCTCGCCAACATTCTTATGTAAACTATCCCTGTAAAAGCCCCAAGTAAATAATTCAAGGCAGTATTCAGGGAGTAAACAATCCACACAGGAATAAAAATAATTCCTGTCAACACAAGAGTTGCCAACAACAAATTGCGTTTGAGTTGGTAAAACTCCTCCATTGATGAATTGTTGGTCGTTGTAGGGGAACTAGTTTGAGATAGTTCCTCCTCTGCCGGTGTCGGCTCAAGAGAATCGTTTGATTTGTTCACGGTCAGCAGCAAAAGGTAGTCTAGGAATTTGACTTTATCGCTACAAGCCACTAGAGATCATATCACGGGGCGGTAACAATACTTAAAAATTTATTAATACCAGCTTAGTTATTCGTCATTTGTCATTGGTCATTAGTACAATAGACCCTTTGACACTTGACATAGTCGCCTTTTTCAGATTTTTGAAGAGAGCTACTTACTCCATTCTCTGAGGGTAGAGGGATACGCGAATTATCTCGATCTGTACATTCTGAATGGAGCAATCGCGCGATCGCAGATCTTGTAGTACGATGACACTATAAGTTCACTACTATAGCTGAGCCTTCGATACCTCTAATAGCTCTTCCCGTAAAATACGACGAAGCTCACCTGCGGTTAAAGGTTGCTCAGATGGAGTTTGGAGATAAGCTCTCAAAGCCTCATTGATTAATGTTTGATAACCAAGCCCTGCGGATTCAGCGCGTTCTCGAAAATGTGCTAGAACATCATCATCTAAATAGATGGTGATGCGTGTTTTACCCTTCGATGGAATTACTGCACCCCGCTTTCCTTGGGAAAAATCATATTCCTTCCTCATAAGCTTTAATCTCCTGTCGAGTTGCACGACGAGCCGAAATCAACCGAACCACATCATCACGCATTGTGTAAACAACGACCAATAAGAATCCTGAGTTACCTATTCCCACTGCAATAAAACGCTCTTCGCCGATGGAATCGGGATCTCTATCATGAATAGCAAGGGGGTCAAAGAACACAAGTTCAGCTTCAGCAAAGGAAACACCATGCTTTTGCCAATTAGTTCGTGCTTTGTGTGGATCGTACTCAAAGGTCATACATATATTGTATGTATAATTAATACTTAGTCAAGACCGCTCCAATTCAGTTGAATAACTGGAGTTTATTGAAAATTTGGGAATTGGTAAGCGAAAAAATGTGTGGGGAGTGTGGGAAGTGTGGGTAGATATAGAGACAAAGGAGAACTTATAATTTTTTGAACAATATGAGTGCGATCGCTTTCTCGACAAGAGGCATAGCCAGTCTCATAGCGATGCCGTTAGCCCACACTGGCAAGATGCCAGTGCCACAATGGATAGATAAAGACTATCCAATCCCAAGCTATGACAACCAAATCAAAAAAAATGCTCACTGCTGGTGCTGTAACCAGTTCGTTGTTAATCGGTGCTGCTTTAATGCCAATGCAGAAAGCTCAAGCTCAGTTGACCCCATCTGGTCCTGTGCCAGTACACTCACAGTATTATTGTAGGGCTATAGTACGTGGTTTTAGTGATGTGACTGCCCTAAGATGGGGTGAAGCCCACTCCTTGATGCAACAAACTAACGGAGCTTATCAATGTCAACGTATGTATAGTGAAACTCAAACAACTAGCCAGCTTTACTTCTGTAATGCTCGGCTATTTTCTTTAACGGATATGAGAAATGTATCTCGGAAGCAAGTAGCAGAGCTTCAGAGACGTACTAATGGAGGTTATAATTGTAACCCCATTAATCAAACACAGCTTTATAATTGCATAGCTAAGTCGGAACCTCTGACGAATGTGAGCAATATAATTTGGGAGGAAGCAAGGGATCTTCAATTGCGTACCAATCGGGGTTATGACTGTCGCCCTCAATAGTTATAGTGTTTTTCATTAGGATGAAGTACATTCGTTGTTAGTTTTTGGGAATAGGGAATAGGGAATAGGGAATAGAAGGTGACTTCTCATTCGACGATAACGGCTGTAGAATTTGAATCTACCTCGCGCCTTGCGAGAATTGCTATATTCTGTCATAGGGCGAGATACTCTACCTGAGCAAAATATTTGGTGCAATGGCAGAAAAAAAAACCGATAACCACCCAATCCCATCGTCTCATCCCGAAACTGACACTAACAGTGAGGCTGCGGTAAAAAACACTGTAGCAGCTAATGTGCAAAGTTTAGGAATCAATCAAATTCAGCGACATGTTTTTCTGTGTGCTGATCAGACTAAACCTAAATGTTGCTCAAAAAAAGCTAGTCTAAAAGCCTGGGACTACTTAAAAAAACGCCTCAAAGAGTTACAACTAGACCAAGCGACAGCTGCTCAACCTAGCTGCATCTTCCGTACCAAAGCCAACTGTTTGAGAATTTGTGCTGATGGGCCACTGATGGTGGTCTATCCAGATGGAGTCTGGTATCGTCAGGCTACTCCAGAAGTCATTGAACGAATTATCCAAGAGCATCTCATTGGCAACAAGGTGGTAGAAGAGTATGTTATTACCATTCACCCGTTGTCATAGGAGAGTGAGTTATGGGACTAGAGCGAAAAATGTGGAGGGGCATGTTTCTCCCTGGTGAAGTGGTTGAACTCAGGCAAATGTGCTTTACCCCTGGCAGGGTGTTTGAACCGGGTAAATATATAGTCGGTGAGTTACCAGACATTGCTTTTGAAATGGGTTTAGTTGAGCAACTGCCTCCAGTTAAAGGCAAAAGTGCTCAAATTGAAGATAGCGAAACTCCTTCAGAAGATGAGAATTAAAGGCAGGAGGCAGAAGGCAGGAGGCAGGAGGCAGGAGGTAGATAAGGAAATTAATCCGATATTCCGCACCCTACACCCCACACCAAAACCTTGATGTTGCTACAAAAATACTTTCCTAAACTCAATCATTCTCAATCCGAGTTATTGGTAATTATTAGTTTTCTGCTTATCGGGAGCTTCCTCCGTTTCCTATGGGCAGCTGATATGGAGTGGAAGGGAGATGAAATGTGTATGTTTGAGCAGGCGCAACAAATTGCCAATGGTGATCCGCGCCTCAATTTATGGTGTACGCAACACAGTTCTATTCCGGTTCCCCATCCCTATGTTGGAGTGTGGTGTTTTGCCGTCATCGCTAAATTCGCATCTGACCCAATCTCTATGGTGCGCTGGGTACAAGGGATGAATGTTTTGACAATTTGGTTATTTTTTGGCTTTATCCTTTGGCAGATAGCTAAAAATCACCAGAGGGCTTGGCTGTGGGGTTTGGCTATTGCCAGTGTCAATCCTATGGCTATTCTCTTTTCTCGGAAAATTTGGATACCAGATCTTCTTGCTCCTTTTTGCTTTCTAGTTTTCCTTGGTTACTGGTTTAGGCAGAAGTTCTGGGGCGGTTTTTTGTGGGGAATAGCAGGTATTTTAAGTGCCCAAGTCCATATGAGTGGTTTCTTTTTAGTATTTGGACTATTACTATGGACAATCTGGCATCATTACCGCCACAAAAACTTACAAGAGGTCAAATGGGGTGGCTGGTTTCTCGGCACTGTTGTCGGTAGCCTCTTTCTCATACCTTGGCTGATGAATATTCTGCCCACTCTAGGAGAACATACTGATTCCATCAATCAATCCCTGAACCTCTTTCCTCGATTTTATCTACAATGGCTGACTGCCTCTCTAGGAGTTAATCTCAGTAATGTACTCTGGGGAGTTTTTTGGTCTGATTTTCTCCGGGAACCCTTAATTTTTGGCATTCCTACTTATTTAATGGTTCCCAGCCATCTATTTTTAGCGATTATTGGCCTTTATCCTCTCTACAGATGGTGGAGAGCCAGACAAAAATCTCGCCATCAGGCTGCTACTAACCAGAGAGACTCCCAGTTAAATTTATACCTCAAAGCTTTAGCTTTCGGTGTCGGTGGTGCATTCACTTTAGCCAGGGTCAATGTTCATTCCCATTATATAGCTATAGTATTTCCCTTTGCTTACATCTGGCTAGCTCAACTTTACCAAAATCGAGTTAAGTTACTCATGGCTATTGTGTTAGCTCAGTTATTAATTAGCGTAACTTTCCTCAATTTCATCCACCGTACAGGGGGTACACCTTTTGGTGAAACTGTTTATGGGATTACCTATCGGGTGCAGATGATGAATGCTGAGTAGTCGATAGAAACTTTAAACGGGAAAAGGTCAACATGAAAGTTAGGGAAGTGATTAAGCTAATAGAAGGGGATGGCTGGTATCTGGCAAGAACTAGAGGTAGCCATTGTCAGTTCAAGCATGCAACTAAGACTGGTTTAGTCACAATTGCAGGAAAGCTCTCTGACCGAAAAAAACAAGGATACAAGCCCCCGGATTTATCCGTGGAAAAAACAAGGATTCTATCATTATTCCAAGCCCCTGGCTTTAGACATGGGGTCAATCTAAAATCTAAAATCTAAAATCTAAAATTGATTGACGATTTAGCACCTGGCACATTCAACAGCATTTTGAAGCAAGCTCAACTCAAGGAACAAAAAGACACAGGAGAAGAACAGTAATGCGCTATGGAATTGTGATTGAAAAGCTAGAGAGCAACTATTCAGCTTATGTTCCAGATTTGCCGGGATGTGTGGCAACAGGCGCAACAATTGAGGAGATAGAACAGCAGATAAAAGAAGCGATCGCTTTTCATTTGGATGGTTTGCGAGAGGAGGGTTTCTCCATTCCGGAACCAACTACTCTTTGTGAATATGTAGAATTTGCTTGAGAGCCCCCCACGGGTGGTGCGCCACCCGCTACGCATAAAAGAAAATTGAGGATTAACAGCTTGAATAGAGTACAGGAAAATAAAGCTTATAAATTAACTGATTATTTGGCCAGATCTAATGATATTTATACCCTCAATAAATACAAAATCATTATGAATTGGCTACCTCAAACAGAAGATATGCAGATTCTCAATGCCGGTTGTGGCTCCGGGGAAATGAATATCATGCTTGCTCAAAGACATTCCTGGCAAGTAGATGCTATTGATATCGATAGTGAAGCAATATCTTTGTCACAAAAACTCAAGTCAGAAGCTAATCTAGTTAATCTGAATCTTTTTAACAAACCAATTGAAGAACATCTACCGCAACATCAATACGATATTATTGTATCTAACGATGTTTTAGAGCATATAGAAAATGATGTCCAGGTAATCAAAAAATTCTCTGAAATGCTGAAGCAGAATGGCACTATTTGCATTTCTGTACCTGCTTATCCTTGGCTATTCGGCTTCCATGATGAAAATCTTGGTCACTATCGACGCTATACTAAACAAGATTTACTCAGCAAAATATCTAGATATTTTAAAATCGAAAAATATCGCTATTTTGCCGCTAGTCTGATTCCCGTTGTCCTCTTATATAGCTGTTGGCTCAGAAAACCTTATCCTGTCAATGAATTAAATCAAAAATCTTATCTCAAAATGATTTTTGATTGGCTACTGATTAGGGAAAGTAAAATCACCTTACCTCTGGGAATCTCACTTATTGTTTTAGCCACTAAAAGTTGAGGGACAAGGCAAGAGAAGGCAGGAGAAGGCAGGAGGCAGGAGGTAGGAAATAGTGTTTCTACTATTAAATTGGGCTCTCGAAGCACTTCCGGGGAGCTCCTTACTTGGAAAAATTAGGCTCAACAACATCTGGGAAACTCTCAAAGTTACGCCGCACCCAATCCATACCTACTTCATTGTTAAGTTTAATTTTTTGAGGTGTATCTGGATACACTTTTCCCAGAATATCAGCATCTTGCTCCACTACTACCTTAGCAAATTTAAGAAAGGTATTGCCCAATAGCTTAAAGGCTGGGTGTTTGGCTTGAGCGAAGAGCAAAATGTAAGTCCGTATCAGATTCTTAGCTTCTGGTACAAACAAATGGCACTGTGCTACTTTGCCCAAAGGCATTTCAGTATGAAAAATTACCAGAGAGGGGAAGTGATTTTCTAAATGAGCTTGGATAGTAGTGGGCAGTAGGAATAAATCAGGTTTTCTCAACTTTTCTACCAAACTGTAAGGGGCTGTAGGGGTTTCAAAAAATGCATGGGAATGATGACCATGGTCAATAAACTGATGAAATTTGACCTCAGTAATACGGAATAAATCCCGGTGAGTACCATTTTGATGATTGTAGTCGTGCATATTGAGCAGCATAGAGAGCAAATCTGTCTCTACACTTATATCTGCGGTATACCCGACAAAGTCGTAAGTTTCTGCTATCTCATTCAGTACTTGAGGAATTGGCACTTTTGGCTCATACCCACCATAAGACCAAATAAAATCTCCTTGAATGATTAACTCTAAAGGTGTCATTTGGGGCAAGGTTTTCCTGTTAGAACCTGGTAAAACAGTACAGCCTGCAGCATCAAAATTGAGGGCATGAAATGGGCAAACTACAGTACTTGTGCCATCTTTTGACTCTTCACACCACCCTGCTGATAGCATTGCTCCCATATGTGGGCAGGCATTGGGCAAGGCATTGATGACTCCGGTAGCATCTTTCCAGATTACATAGTCAGTTCCATATAAAGAAACTTTCTGGGGCTGATTCACTGCCAGCATCGACTTGTGCGCCAACAGCCAAGGCGCACCGGCAAGCATAGACTCCATGATCTTCTCCGCTAAAGCTAAAATTATGAGGAATTCGTCGTGTTTTGAATATATGACAAAATATTCGCATTCGTCAAGATATTTGCGCCGTCAACCGAAACAGCAACGAGGGCAAGCAAGGATTGACAAAATTTTGGATGCGGCGGCAGCAGTGTTTGACGAGGTGGGCTATGAAGCTGCAACCACCCATCTGATTGCCGCCAAAGCAGGGACAGCTATCGGTTCTCTATACCAATTTTTTCCCAATAAAGCCGCCATCTTTAACGCGATGGAATTGCGCCATATTGAGGTGGTCAAGGTGATGTGGGCACAGGTAAACACCTTTGAGATTATTCAGTTACCCTTCCGCCAAATGATACAGACAATCGTCACCGCGATCGCACAATTGTTTGAGCAACCAGTATCACGGGTAGTGTTTGTGCAGTTTTTTAGCTCACGGGAAATGTTCCAGTCAATTGACGAAAGCATGACTCAGGAAGCAATTAACTTTATGGCTAGTATCCTCAAGCAGCGAAACCCTGCATTAAGCGAGGCGCAGTCTAACCTCTTAGCAGAGGTTTGTGTCCATAGCACCAATGCCGTCATGCTAGCAGCACTGCGCAGCCGAGAGCAACAACATACTCAACAGTTGATTGGGCAGATTGAGCAATTGCTGGTGTCATATTTAGAACCCCATATGGGGGATTATCTTGGGCAAAATGTAATGAAAGTAATGAAATGTCCCCATTGTCAGTCACAACAGTTATCGAAAAACGGCTATCGAAGAGGGAAGCAATGCTATCGCTGTAAGGAATGTGGGAGGCAGTTTGTAAATAGGTGTTAGGTGTTAGGTGTTAGGTATTAGGTAGTAGGTGTTAGGTGTTAGGTATTAGGAGAGATCGTGATATATAAGTTTTCAATTCTCCATTCTCCATTCCCTATTCCCCATTCTAAATTCTAAATTCTAAATTCTAAATTCCTCACATGTTGCCCAAAAAATCACCACTAATTTTTGCCATTTATTTCTTAGCTGCTTGTCTAGCTTGTGGTAATATTCTTCTCCTTGACGGTTGGCCTCTCAATCACGAAGGGCTGTCATTCTTTGAACGAGTCGAAGTTTTCCGCATAGCGATGCAAGCAGGAGATTTTTTCCCTTTGTGGACTCCTTTTGCTCACAACGGTTACGGTTCTCCCTTTCCTTTTTTTTACCATCGTCTCTATAGCACAGTTATAGCTTTAATTGCTCTGCTGATTAACTCTACTTACTGGTCAGTAAAAATTAGCATACCTCTCCTCTTAACCTGTGGAGCAATTGGAATGCATCAAACTGCGAAAGTAATGCAACTGCGTCCCCTCTCCTGTATTGCCGCTGCCTTATTATTAATTTTTGCCAACTACACTTTCACCGATTGGCTGATTCGTGGTGCAGTGGCAGAATTTTCTGCCTTTATGCTGATCCCTTGGCTGCTCTATTACGGAATCAAAGTAATTCGAGGTGAACCTTTATCCGGCATTGGCTTGGGTTTAGTCACAAGCTTACTGTTCTTTGCCCATTCCATGATTTTTTACTATGCAATGTTACCAATTATTGTAATATTTGCTTTGTCATTTTGGGATGGCCAAAACAAATTCATATTTCTCAAGCAATCGGCCATAAATCTACTTATTTTTTTAGGGTTGTTATTTGTCAATATTAGTATTTATGCTCTAGCAATTATTCTGATTAAGCCTGAGTTTAACTTAGATGTTTTAACCACTAACTTTGATATCAGTAAGCAGTTTACGTCTTTCTTTGATTATTTAGTCTATATAAAATTTGACTGGGGTCATACTGGAGGAGGATATTCTGTAGAAATTGGTCGGGGTATTACGATTTCTCTTATTTTAACAGGGATAGTTATAAAAATATTAACTAAGAAATCGAAGTCTAATTTACAAACAAACCAAGCAAAACATAAAACATGGATATTTCTGATATTATTGACAATCATCTTTGTTCATCTCCAGTTTCCTTTAGCCCTCTTGTTTTATCAGTTAGTCCCCGGTGCTGCCTATCTTCAATTCCCTTGGCGACTGTTAACTTTTTTGACGCCAATTCTTATTTTATTACTCTGTGAAAGATTAGAATTTATGGCAACTCTAGAAAACAAACTACTAACTCGCCAGTTCTGTCAGCTACTGTTAGTTTGTATAGTTGTGCATCAAATTATCTTTGGTATTAATGCTCAGAATATACAATATGAAGTATTTTCCCAAAAAACAATAGAGCTAGCACTGGATAAGAATAACTTAGCTAAAAGCCTGATTTTTGGAGGAGAGTATCTACCTCAAGATTTAACAGCAGTCCCAGAGATTAAACCTTTGATCCAGACTGATAACTGTCAAATTTTAGATGCGGATCCAGCTATTGTGCTAACGGAAGCGAGCCATATTCAAAAAATTTCCTTAACTGTCCAATCCAATCCCTCCTGTCAGATCTACTTTAATCAATTTGATAACCCTTTTATTAAAATTATTCCCGGAGAGGGAGGCTCTACTTCAATTTCAGAGCAAAAAACAATTATTGTTAACCCTGCTCCAGGAGTCCAAAAAGTAGAGTTTCTGCGCCAGGGATTACTGCAAGCGATTGGAACTAAGATTTTAGATTTTAGATTTTAGATTTTAGATTTAAAGCGGCCACAAGCCCCTAAATTTATAGCAGTTGCCAAGAGGGTTAGGACAACGCAAAATGTAGCAAACCTTTACCTGTCAATCTTTTCCCTTCTGCCTTCTGCCTTCTGCCCTCTGCCTTCTGTTTACTAGCCTGCATTCAGTTTCACTCACCAGATATTTGGACAAAAACAGTCCTATTGCGAGGGCCATCCAAATCAAAAAATAAGACAGATTGCCAAGTCCCTAAAGCTAACTTACCATCAACAACAGGAATCACTTCACTCGTATTCAGCATCATCGCCATCAGGTGAGAGTGAGCATTCATCGGTTCATCCGGGGGCACATCTCTGAGATGTAGGTCGTTATGTAGGTATTTTGCTGATTCTGGAGCTAACTTGGAAAGATGTACCTTGATATCTGCTAGCAATCTTTCTTCATATTCATTAATGGCTAAAGCGGCTGTGGTATATCGAGAAAACACCAAGGCTTGACCATTTTTAATGTTAGTTTCTCCCAACAGCTTCTCAAGGTGAGGGGTCAGGTTATAAATACTAATTCCCTTCTCAGTTTTCAGTTCAACTGTCTTATTGATTATCGCCATCGGTTTATCTGTCGCTCCGCACTACAGTCATCCTAAACTGAAGTAATAAGTAGCAAGTAACAAGTAACAAGTTTTAAGTTAATTATCTATAAAGCTTTTCACCAGTGTTTCTTTCCATTTTACAATGAGATATACTTTCTTCTCCTTTACCGGTCAATTGCCAGTTGAACCAGCACTAGTACTATGCGCTACCTGCCTTTACTGTTATTGCTCCCTTTCTCCTTACCTCTTTCCTTGCCACCAGCATCAGCGGCGGAACCACCGAACGTACTAGAACGCAGGCGTCCTCTGGCTTTCTGGTCTCAAGCAGAATATCTGGTACAACAACAACTAAATCTAATTCAACGGATTAATAAAGCCCTTGCCAGTCCAGATTTAAACCGAGTCAAAGGAGCACAGGGGCAATTATTCTCCCAGGAGAGGAGGGTTAAAAGGTTTCTGGAAAGTCAATACCCTATTCCTGAGTTCCTTTGTCGGAATGGTCAAGAAGATGCAACGATCGCTACTAAGTTGGATACCTCCCAAAGGAAAGTTTACTGTGCTCTCTATAGTTCAATGCGACAGCTACAACCGATAGATGCGGAATTGGAGCACCGTTTACCGATGTTGTTGGGTTTAAGGAAACCTGAACTTCTCACATCTACCAGAAATTCTCCCTTCAACCGGCAAGAGACGGTATTACCCAGATTTTCACCAGTACCAGATTTCCCAGATCCAGAACCACCAGTGCTTGGTAGTCCCGCCAAAAGACCCCTAGCGGGATATGAGCCTCCATTCCAACCAGCGATCGCTCCATCTGAAGAAGTTAGTGCTATCATCTCAGCAGCCAGGAAGCCACTATTATCAGTACTCGATGTTTTTCCCCCATTTGCTCGGATTATTGATTCAGCAGAAGCAACCCGAATAGCGGATCGTGGGGATTATGCTCTTTGGGCTACCGATGTCCAGAAACATACTAAATTTCTGACTTTACCAGGTACTGGTATTGCTCGAGTATTATCTGCCGAAAGCTATCGCCTTGACCCCAATCGGTTACGCAACCGCGCACAACCAACAGTAGCAGAGAGATTTCCCTTCGTGCCTCTGCTCAAAAACAACAATGGCTATGCTCCCCGCTTCACCCTGGAAGTGGCTGATGGCAAATTCTGGATTCCCATGCCAGGAATAGATTACGGCTTCGTGATGAATTTAGGCGATCTTTCTCTAGAAGACCTGGAAATTAACCGGCAAAATACTACTATTCTCTCCTATGAACAGGTAAAACTTTTCCTCGACTATGAACCTCCCAATCGTTTGGAAGCTTTGCAAGCAGAACAACGGCGTTTCCTTACTACTAAAATTGGGGCAGGTTTTATCCCCTCCTTAACCACACCAGCTTCCAATCAAACTCCGGTAGTACTGAACAATACCTATCTACTCAGGTTAGTCCAGTTTCAGCTGCCAGAAGAAGTAGTTACCGGTGAACCAATTTCCCGAAGCGATCGCCGCTATCTTAACCTGATTCTAGATACCCCTAGTAGTGATCTACTGGTAGCTTTTCGACCAGTGAAACAGCGTTTTGATGGCAGTTACATTGTTCTCTGGCGTGTTTTAGAGCAGTTTCCCGAACCCCAAATTGTGGATTTACACAGATACGTTGAACTAGATTAGACCTCTGCAAGCAAAAATGATGAAACAAGAAAATAAAGATGGTGAGGGAGAAGTTGAGTTAGTCCAGGCAGGAATTCGGGAAGTGCTCCCCAATGTAGATACAGGAAGTGCTCTCCCTCAGAAAAAGACTCCTAGTGGCAAGGTCAAGGTTCTGCATCTGAACTATACCCGAAGCCAGAAAGGTGAGCTAGTAGAGACAGAAATAGAACATTTGCGGTTCTTTGCCAAAACTGCAAAGGAACTTGGGTTAAGGTTGGAAATCTTGACTAACAGTAAAAGTCGAGAAGATGTTGCTCAAGAACTCAACCAAGACGAGTATCAAGAGCTAGAGTATAACATCACGATTAGTCAGAAACCAGTGTCAAAGTGGGCAGAGGATAGCGTAGAATATCTGGAAAATGGGAAGGTAGCTGTACTCAAGCAATTCAATGATGAACTACTCCAAAAGGCAATGACAGAAGGGAGGAGGCATCGATGGCAAGGAAAGCTAACCCAGGAGAATTTAGAAGAAGCCCTAGAAGAAGACCATTTGTGGATTCCCTTGGGAATTAGGGTTAATGCTAGTGAGACAGTAATTGAACGAGAGCGTGCGGCGCAAAACCAGGGTCAAGAAGTAGCTCATATTAGAGCATATATAGAAGGCGGAAACATGATCACTGGAGAGGATGCCACAGGTAAACCAGTGATTATAATTGGTCAAGATGCGATCGCGACAACAGCTTATATCTACCAAATAGACGACAATGATGTGAGGAGAATCATCTGCGAGGATTTTGATCTAGCAACCATTGAACAAGTTATCTGTGTAGAACAGCCAGGTCAATTCCATCTGGACATGGGTATGCTATTTATCGGCAACGGTATAGTTATAGTAAACGATAGCAGTGAGGAACTTAAAGACGCGATCGAGATGGCGGAAATGGTTCCTTGCCTGACAACAGAGAAAATGGCTGCGAAACTACAGCTGCAATTTGAACTAGAGGAGAAAGCAGCAACAGATTTAGAGGAAGCAGGTATTAAGGTGATACGAAGGAAGCTAGAAAAATATATGATGTACAATTTTTTCAATGGCGAGTTTGTCCAGGGAAAAGATGGAGGGAATTACTACATAACTAACGGAGGGCCAGAAGAGAAAGAAGAAGAGTTCGAGGCTCTGATGGTGCAGGAATGGAAGGTAGTTAAGAAAGTAATTTTCAGTCCAATAGTTGCAGCACAACAAAGTTTTAAAGATCGAGGAGGAGTAGGATGTAGAATTAAGGGAGGGTACTAGTGCCGCTGCGCGGAATTAAGAATTAAGAATTAAGAATTAAGAATGCTTATAAGCAATCGCATCCGCAATGGAGGGAAGAAACAAGCAAAACCCTCTGCCCTCTACCTTGCTTCTTAAGGGTTGAGTGATTAGCTTTCAATCAGATAATCCATCTGTTTGCGAATTTTTTCTTTCCCTTCCTCTCCGACAAATCTTTCGACAAGATAGAGTCCCAAATCAATTGCAGAGGTTACGCCTCTGGCGGTTACTACATCACCCTCGACCACAATTCTTTGGTCTACTACCCTTTAACAATATTCCTCAAGTTCTGCAAAGGCATTGGGATGAGTTGTTGCTCGCTTTCCCTTCAAGAAGCCTGCTGCCCCTAATAAAAGTGAACCGGTACAAACTGATGTCTTGAGTTCGCAAGCAGCAGCTGTTTTGAGCCATTCAATAAAACCTTTATCCTTAATTAAGGTTCTGGTTCCGAATCCTCCCGGCACAATCAATAAGTCATAAGTATCTAGAGGTTCAGCTACTTTCGTGGGTATAAATACAAGTTCCTTATCTTGACACTCCCCACGGCTAGAAGCCGGGGGATTCTAATTTCACCGACGTTTCTTGCCTCGACAGGTCTTGCGACCAACCGAAGTAGAGGAAACATCTCCATTAGCGTTACTTCCCGAATGCCCTTCGGTAGTTGCACGACTTAAAATTACTTTGGCAGCATTTACATCGCGTTGCTCAATGTATCCGCAATGTGGACAAGAATGAGTACGAGTACTCAAAGATTTCTGAACTTTAACACCACAATTACTACATTCAATACTAGTGTAATGAGGTGGTACTGCAATTATTAATCGTCCAAATTTATGGCCAAAGTATTCGAGCCATTGACGGAAGTTATACCAAGATGCATCCACAATACTCTTGGCTAGCTTGTGATTCTTTACCAGTCCGCTTATATTTAAGTCTTCCAAGACAATCTTAGCGTTAGCTAGGCATAAGTTACGCGCTAGTCTCTTAGCGTGTTCATTCCTTTTTCTTGTTACTCTCAAATGTTTGCGGGCATAAATACCACGAGCTTTCTTTCTGCCAGTTGAACCCTTCTTCTTTTTGTGGATATTGCGTTGAGAGCGTTTTAGGTTTTGTTCAGCAAAACGTAAAAATCTGGGATTCTCCTCATGGTGACCATTGCTATCTGAGTAGAAGTATTCAAGTCCCACATCAATGCCTACTTGTGCATTAGTAGGAGGTGATTCTAAAGTATTATCAACTTTGACACAAAACTGAACATAATACCCATCAGCACGACGTACAATTCGCACTCGCTTAATTAGCTTAACATCTATTGTATGTATGTCCCACTTTCCCAGTAGCTTCAGCTCACCAATACCCTTGAGGTCTAGAAAATTAATTCGACGCTTAGTAGGATGAAGCTTCCAGCCCGACTGCTTATACTCAACAGAACGGCTGTGTTTTTTGAACTTTGGATATCCTTTTTTCCCAGGTTTATTGGACTTGCAATTAGCAAAAAATCCCTTAATTGCCCGTTCTACGTTTTCTACTGATGCTTGACAAGCATGACTATTCAAGTTCTTAACAAACTGATATTCTGCTCTAAGTTGAGTGTTGTACTGATAAAGCTCTTTTTTGCCAATGCCACGGTTATCTATCCAGTACCTCAAAACTTTGTTTCTCACAAACTGAGAAGTACGGATAGCTTCTTCAATAGCTATCGCCTGTGCCTTTTTAACTACAGCTTTGTATTCCAGTACCAACACTCTTACATCACCTCCTGATGAGATAGCAAAATGGCTGTATAATTTGATTATATACCTACAAGCTATCTAATGACAAGGATGATTTATGAAAAACTACAAATCTAACAAAAATGTAGTTTATTCTTGCAAGTATCATATTGTCTGGACTCCAAAATACAGACGCTGTGTCCTAGTTAATGGTGTTGATACTAGATTGAAAGAATTGTTGAATCAAATAGCCCAAGAAATACAGGTAGACATTCTTGAAATAGAAATTATGCCTGACCATGTACATCTACTAATTGAAGTAGACCCTCAATTTGGTATTCACAAAGCTGTTAAGAGATTTAAGGGGGCGACTTCTCGTTATTTGAGATTAGAATTTCCTCACTTAAAATCAAGACTTCCAACCCTTTGGACTAACTCTTACGAGAGTTTCTACAGTTGGAGGTGCTCCATTAGAAATCGTGAAACAATATATTCAGAATCAGAAAAATGTCTGACGGCGAATAAATTCGCTACGGGCGCAAGCCCCATAGCTAAAGCTAGGGGCTTGCGCCCTATGACTTTTGGTCAACTACTGATTGGGTATAGGCACAAATATCCCAGTTGAGTTCTGGCATCAACCCCATAGATCTAAGTCTTGTGAGAGAATCATAGATGCCGATAAAATCAAGGGCTGTCATTTGGTTAAAAATCACAAATGCTACTTTCATCGTAAACTATACGTAGTCTGGACAATAAAGCCACCATATACTAAAACCAATTGACAAGTTATGCCATCTGAAACAATTAGAGCTGTTATCGAATTGCGTGACGTGAGCAAAACCTTTATTGAAGGGAGTGGTACTCGACTTGTCTTAAATCAGGTGAATGCAACTTTTAATCAAGGAGAATTTATTGTTCTTCTGGGTCAAAGCGGTAGTGGGAAAAGTACTCTCTTGAACCTTTTGAGTGGCATCGAAAAACCGACCACTGGTAAGGTCTTAATTAATGGATTAGCAGTTAATGAGATGAGTGAACGTAATTGTACCTTGTTCAGGCGCGATCGCATTGGCTTTGTCTTCCAATTTTTTAATCTGATTCCCACTCTAACGGTTTTAGAAAATGTCACCCTTCCCCAAGAGTTAGCCGGTAAAGAGATTAAGGCTTTAGAAGCTGTGGCTCTGAAATTGCTAAAGGAAGTGGGTTTGGCAGAACGTTGTCATGCTTTTCCCGATCTCCTATCTGGAGGTCAACAACAACGAGTCGCGATCGCTAGGGCTTTGATTCATAATCCCATGCTTATACTAGCAGATGAACCTACTGGCAATTTAGATGAAGAAACGGGGAATACTGTTTTAAAGCTCTTGCTAGAGTTAACCCGTAATGTCAACAAAACTTTAATTATGGCGACTCACAATCCAGCAATTGCTCAGATGGCAGATCGAGTAATACAAGTTCATGAAGGTAAACTGGAGTGAATTAAGAGACGCGGGGACGCAGGGACGCGGGGATGAGAAGATAGGGAGACAAGGAGGACAAGGAGGTATTGACAAACAACAAATGACAAATAACAAACAACAAACAACAAACAACAAACAACAAATCTCCAATAGTCCTCTTTGGAAATTGGCTTGGCGCAGGATGCGCCGACGATCGCTACAGTATATTCTATTTGTTTTGGGGATTGCTCTAGGTGTGGCGATGATGGTTTCTATTGACCTCGCTAATGGCTCTGCTCAAAGAGCTTTTGAGTTATCAACAGACGCGATTACAGGACATACAACCCATAGAATTGTTTCAGTAGCACCGAATGGGGTTGATGAATCGATCTACCGTCAACTTAAAGAGGAAGTTGGTTACTCGACAGTCGCACCCGTTGTAGAAGGTTATGTCTCGGTTCAAGAATTAGGAGAACAACCTTTACGCTTAATAGGGGTAGATCTGTTTGCTGAGCCACCTTTTCGTAGTTATTTTGATGATAATAGCAACCAAGGAGCAGAAGCCTTAACCGCATTTATCACTGAACCGAATACGATAATCCTTTCCCAGAATTTGGCTCAGCAATATGGGGTGAGAGCCGGAGATTATTTGACCCTAGCTGAGGCAGGAAAGCAAATCTCTTCTCAGGTAGTAGGCATTATCGAACCAGCTAATAACCTAACTAGGGATGCTCTCAGTAGTTTACTGTTCACTGATATTGCCTCTGCTCAAGAGATTTTAGGTATGATTGGTCACTTGAGCCATATTGATGTGATTGCTTACCATCAAACTGACTTGGTAGCAATAGAATCTATTTTGCCCACCGGAGTCAAGTTAGAATCAGCGGAAGCACAAAAAAATGCCGTTGTGCAAATGACTGCTGCTTTTAAGCTCAATCTGACCGCATTGAGTTTGTTGGCTTTGGTGGTAGGGATGTTCTTGATTTACAATACCGTTACCTTCAGTGTGGTACAGAGAAGACCCCTATTTGGAATTTTGCGCTGTTTGGGAGTCACTCCCAGACAACTATTAACCTTAATTTTAGGTGAATCACTAATTCTGAGTTGTGTAGGGTCATGCTTGGGTTTAGGCTTAGGAGTTTTATTAGGTCATGCTGTAGTAGGATTGATTACCCAAAGCATTAATGACTTCTACTTTGTAGTTAATGTTCAGCAATTATCCGTGGCACCTTTAACCCTAGTTAAAGGTTTGGTAGTGGGCATCGCTGCGGCAATTGTTGCTTCTTTAATTCCTGCCTTAGAAGCAATGCAAACTTCGCCTCAAACTACCTTATTGCGTTCTACCTTAGAGAGCAAAGTTCAAAAAATTCTGCCTTGGCTAGTAGTTGCTGCGGGTCTATCAATGCTTTTAGGGATCAGTTTGCTAGTAGTTAGGGGTGGTGGTTTAATCAGTGCCTTTGCTGGACTTTTTGGTATTCTCTTGGCAGCAGCTTTACTAACTCTACCTCTAACCAACTGGTTAATGCAGGGATTAACTCCCTTAACTAGTCGATTATTCGGTGTACTAGGAAGGATTGCACCTCGGAGTATTTCTCGCTCCCTGAGTCGAACCTCAGTTGCGATCGCGGCACTGATGGTGGCAGTATCAGTAATTATCGGTGTTTCCATTATGATTGGTTCCTTTCGGGGAACCGTAGTGCAATGGCTAAATCAATCTCTACAAGCAGATATTTTTGTTACCCCCCCTAACACTACTGCTAATCGTATCTTCGGTCGTTTAGAGCCCGATGCGATCGCAGAAATAAAAAGTTGGCCAGGACTTGAAGATGTTGTCACCTATAATCAAACAGATATTGTGGTAGAGGATTATCAGCACACCGCGAAACTGATTTCTGCGGGGGGCGATGTGTCCCATGGTCAACGTCCCTATGCTTGGATTAGGGATAATGTCAACAATCCTTGGCCTCAGTTAGATAGGGGAGAGGGAGTAATTATTTCTGAAGCATTGATGCTCAAGGAAAATCTAGCGGAACCCCCAGAAACGATTACTTTAGAGACAACTTTAGGAACTCAAAGTTTCCCCGTTTTAGCTGTATTTTACGATTACTCTTCTGACCAAGGGACTATCTTAATTGACGATGACCTATTTATTAAGTTCTGGCAAGATGACAGCATTGCTTCTTTGGGACTTTTCGTAGAACCTGGACAATCAGTAGAAGCAATTGTCTCTGACTTAAAAACTCATTTTCGGGGTAGACAAGACTTGTTGATTCAATCCAATCAAAGTCTAAGATCTGGATCTCTTGAAATTTTTGACCGCACTTTTGCCATTACTAGTGCTTTGCAGCTGTTGGTAGTTATTGTTGCGTTTATTGGTATTCTCAGTGCTTTGCTGAGTCTACAGCTAGAGAGAACCAGAGAATTAGGTATCTTAAGAGCTACGGGCATGACACCAGTTCAGCTTTGGCAGTTAACCTTTTTGGAGACTGGCTTAATGGGTAGTGTGGCCGGAATTCTTGCTATGCCTTTGGGTTATGCTTTGGCCTGGATTCTGATCTATGTTATTAATGTGCGCTCTTTCGGTTGGACTTTACAAATGCAACTAGCACCTAGTTATTTTTGGCAGTCTCTGATTGTTGCAGTAGTAGCAGCTTTACTGGCTGGAATTTATCCGGCTTGGAATTTAGGAAAGATGGTAATTGCTACAGCGATTCGGCAAGAATGAAGGTGGTAGGTGGTAGGTGGTAGGTATTTGACAGTAATAAACTCTTGCTGAAACTAAAGCATCATATGTTTTGGGCTGAATTCCTTGATATAAGGAGTTTCTGACTTCTTGTTCAGTGATTCATTCAATTTTGAATTTTGAATTTTGAATTTTGAATTCGCCGTTAGGCGCTTATTAAACAAACTCTACTTAATTATGAAAAGACTATCTATCTTAGTTATTTTACTTGCGGTCTCGGTAGGCATTATTGTAACTGTGTTCCCTCAACCACAAATAACAGCTACAGGAAAGGCAAATGTGGAGTGGTTAGCATCAGAAACATCTGATAGCGATAATGCCTTTAGCCGAGTTTATGGCCCAACGGAAATGGTATTTCCTCGGGATTTAGGTTCTCATGATGGATACCAAACTGAGTGGTGGTACTATACAGGCAATATGGAAACTGCATCAGGTCGTCCTTTCGGTTTCCAATTAACCATTTTTCGACGAGCTTTAAAACCACTAACAGCAACTGTTGCTAGGGAGCAATCATCAAACTGGCGTAGCAATCAAATTTACTTTGCTCATTTTACGATCAGCGATGTGGAAAAACAATCTTTCTATCCAGCAGAGCGCTTCAGCCGGGGAGCAGCTGGCTTAGCTGGGGCACAGAGTAGTCCTTATCGAGTCTGGTTAGAAGATTGGAGTGCAACGGAATTAGCACCGGGAAAAGTGCAATTAGTGGCGACAACAGAGGATGTCGCTCTTAATCTTATGCTACAAGAAACATTGCCTCCGATTCTTCAAGGCGATCGCGGTTATAGTGCTAAAGGACCAGAGTTAGGTAATGCTTCGACCTATTATTCAATTGTTCAGCAACAAACCCAAGGGACGATAACTGTTGGAGAAGAAACCTTTGAAGTAACGGGTTTGACTTGGAAAGACCATGAATATTCTACCAGTAGTCTCAGTCCCGGAACTATCGGGTGGGATTGGTTTTCACTCCAGTTAGACCAAGGTACATCCCTGATGTTATATCTACTGCGACGGGAAGATGGTAGTATTTCTCCTCACTCTAGTGGTACTTTTGTCTCTGCTGATGGCACTGTGCAATCTATAGATAGCCAGGATTGGCAGTTGCAAGTCTTAGATACCTGGAAAAGTGCCACTAGCAAAGCGGAATATCCTTGTCAGTGGCAGTTATCAATTCCCAAACTAGACTTGACTTTGACAGGGAAGCCGCTGATTAACAATCAGGAGCTCAATTTATCTACAATTTATTGGGAAGGAGCAGTCGATTTTCAGGGATATCAAGCTCAAATCCCTGTCAAAGCTAAGGGATATGTGGAAATGACTGGCTATGCTCAACGTTTAGATCAAGTTTTGTAGTGAAGATTTGTTATTTGTTGTTGGTTGTTGGTTGTTGGTTGTTTTAACAAAGTACCTATCGTAGAGTGTGTTAGCGAAGCGTAACGCACCGCATAACTGTACTTGATTAAAGTAGATCAAAGTCCCCTTTTTTAAGGGGGATTTAGGGGGATCAAGATGTACCTCACTTCCTTTAATTATAGTGAGCAGGATACTACCACTACTATCATTCACTGAAATATTCCTGAAAAGGATAAGACAAAATACCCAAAAGCTTATCCGTATCTCTGATATAGTATTCTCGCAGATCGATCCAAACCTGCTTCTGCTCTAAGCGGAGAAACTGCCAGATTGTACCGGTAGTCACTGCTCCATAAATTGGCAACTTTATATTTTCTCTCGCATTAAATAGTTGAGCTGCTATCATTTCAGCAATGCACTGCGCCAATCCTCCTTTGATATTTTCATTTTTGGCTTCTACTAGAGTCAATACGGGGCGCTGTATCTCATATATTTCTCGTGAAGCTGTTAAAATAAAGTCACAATAACCGTTTAGTCCTAACTTGGAATCAATATTGAACTCAGAACCAGAGAAAAAGCCTACATCATTATGAAACTTTTGTCTAATTTCCAATAAAGTTGGCGCAATTAAAAGTTCAGAACGAGCCTTTTCTGTATTGATAGCGTTAGCAAGGGGAATGTTTCGTTCTAAGGTTTGGTTAAGCAATTCGCTGACTTTGGAGGAAGGAGTATCTGCAAAAAGATTTTGCGACTCATCAACTTTTAAGTCAAAAAGCTCCCTCACCTGTGCAATGGTTCTAAATTCGCTGTAGGACATGGCTAACTAACGGTTGATTAAGGCTTGTTTGGAGCAGTTAATTATAGTTATAGCAGTTATTATCTCCTTGAGATGCATTTGATCCCCCTAAATCCCCCTCTTTATAAGGGGGACTTTGAGTTGGAAAGAGGGACTTTGAGTTGGAAAGAGGGACTTTGAGTTGGAAAGGGGGACTTTGAGTTAGAAAGGGGAACTTTAAGTTAGAAAGGGGAACTTTGAGTTGGAAAGGGGGACTTTGAGTTAGAAAGACCTGGAGGATTGATAGTAAGTTATATTACTAAAGGTGAGGTTTAATCAGGCTACAAGGTTCTGATGAGCTTTCCCTATAAAAAAACGAGCAATCTCGCCATGATAATTTCACTGCGAATTCAGAACTTTGCTTTAATTGACAAACTAGAACTAGAATTTGATTCTGGCTTGAATGTCTTGACAGGTGAAACCGGTGCTGGTAAATCGATAATTTTGGATGCGATTGATATCGCTTTGGGAGGAAAAGTCAGTCATCGGCTAATTCGTACTGGTACTCAACGAACTCTGGTAGAAGCTACATTCCGAGCAGATGCAGCGTTGATTGCTTGGTTGAGTGAACAGGAAATTGACTTATTAGACGAGACAGATTTAGTCTGTAGCCGTGAGATGGCTATGCCTCAGGGAAATTTGCGATCGCGCACTAGGGTGAATGGGGTTTTGGTTAACCGCAAACTAATAGAGGGACTGCGGGAGCGCTTAGTAGAAATTACGGCTCAGGGTCAAACGGTACAACTGATGCTCCCGGAACTTCAACGGGGATTATTAGATATGTACGGTGGTTTACCCCTAGGCCAACAGCGAGACCGAGTAGGAGTCGCTTACCTTGCCTCTCAGGAAGCAGCAAAAGCCTTGGAAAAGCGGCGTAAATCTGAACAAGAGCGCTTGCAACGGCTTGACTGGTTGGAATACCAAATTCAGGAACTCGGAACTGCGAACCTCACTGATGCTTCGGAATTAGAACAATTAGAAATTGAGAGTCAACGTCTCACCCATGTAGTGGAACTACAACAACAGAGTTATCAAGTCCATCAAGCTCTTTATCAAAATGACCAAGATGGTACTGCTAGTGCGGATTTATTAGGGCAAGCAGAAGCAACTTTGAAGGAGATGGTGGCTTATGATATGCAGCTACAGCCATTATTAGACTTAGTTAGTGGAGCCCTGGCACAGATAGTAGAAGCAGCTCATCAAATTAATGCTTATGGAGAAGGATTAGATACGGATCCAGAGCGTTTACAAGAAGTAGAAGAGCGCATAGTTGTCCTTAAACAAATTTGCCGTAAATATGGGCCAACCTTAGCAGAAGCGATCGCTCATTATGAGAAACTACTATCAGAATTGGCACAGCTGAGTGGTAAAGGTCAATCCTTAGAAGAATTGGAAGCAACTTATGCCCAGTCTCAGGAAGTTTTGACGGATGAATGTACTCAACTAACTCAATTACGCCGCACTGCTTCAGCGGAACTCGAAAATAAGTTAGTCGCAGAACTAAAACCTCTAGCGATGGAAAAAGTGCGCTTCCAAGTAGTGATCAATCCGGTGGAATCCACAGCTAACGGTGCAGACCACATTATTTTTTATTTTTCTCCTAACCCAGGAGAGAAACTGCAACCCCTATCTAAAACAGCTTCTGGTGGAGAAATGAGCCGTTTTTTGCTGGCACTGAAAGCTTGTTTTTCTAACACTAATGATCTTGGTAAAACCCTAATTTTTGATGAAGTTGATGTTGGAGTATCGGGGCGGGTGGCCCAAGCGATCGCTCACAAGCTTCACCAACTCAGTCAGCAGCATCAAGTACTTTGTGTTACCCATCAACCTTTAATTGCTGCTATGGCAGACAGGCACTTCCGAGTTGATAAACAAGTGATTGCCCAAAGTTCCTCACTAAAGACAGTCAAGCAACCTACCTCCCGTAAAAAGAACAAAACTTCATCCCCCTCAAGCAAAGACTCATTGGAACTGGAATTGCAAGAGCAACTCAGTGATTCCCAACTTAATGACCTGCGCACAGTTGTTCGTGTTAGCTTGCTAGAAGACTATTCCCATCGTCAGGAAGAAATTGCCCAGCTAGCTGGTGGACATTCAGCTCAAGAAGCGATGACTTTTGCTGAATCTCTGTTAACCAAAGCTGCTGATTGGCGCGGGAATTAGGGAGATGGGGAGATGGGGAGCTGGGGAGATGAGTGAGATGGGGAGATGGGAGACAAGAAACTTAATACCTAACACCTAACACCTACCACCTAACAACTAATACCCAATGGTGACAAGTTAAAAGGTAGTGCATGAGTGTCAACTCCCATATATGGCGTAGTAGTTCTAAAAAAACACTATATATGGAAATACCCCAAGGGTTAAGGAAAATTGTATTCTTCTTCCTCTACTCCTCCGCTCCTCCGCTCCTCCGCCCCCTTGACAACGGCATTTTTGTCTTAACTTGTCACCAATGCCTACCACCTACCACCTAACACCTAAATAGATCGACAATGAGCAAAATAGTCTAGAATGAGCTCACCAGGCACAGTCAATCTTAGAATTAACTCTATAGAATAAAATTATTCGTGTGCCAGAAACGTTTTCTGACCCCCAACTTAGAGATATGACAGCCGCATCTTTCCAAACCATTGATGTTACTCCAGAGCCTGAACCCCAGAGTAGGCAAGAGCAACAGCAATCATCTGCCCTAGCAACAACTCAAGGTACTTTTTCTGCTTACTTGGCTCCTCTGAACAAGGATAATTTCAGGCAAGTGACCCAAGAGGTAGAAGATCGGTTCAGAGTAGTTAATCAGACTCTTTCGATGCTCGACAGTATGCTCGAAAGTCAGGGGTTTGATGCCATCCTTGATGAGATGTTACGGTCGATCACAGCTAAGACTGGGGAACTCCTTGGTGCTTACACCACCACTATTTTTCTGTTGGATGACGACAAAGATGAACTTTGGGCGATGGTGCCGAAAAAGGGTGGTGGTTCCCATGAAATTCGCATTCCTGCAAATGGGAGCAGTATTGCGGCTGAAGTAGCTAAGAGCAAGGAATACGTCAATATCCCCTACGACTTTTTTGAGGATCCGCGCTCAGGTGCAGCCAAGGAACAATTCAAGAAAACGGGATTCCGCACCTACACAATGCTGGCTTTGCCACTGTTGAATGAGGACGATAATTTAGTTGCTGTTATTCAGCTGATTAACAAATTAAAACTCCCAGATCGTCCAGACCTTCCCTATGAAGAAAATATTGACTTAAATGGTTTTAGTGCGGCAGATGAGCAAGTTTTTGAAGAATTTGCCCCTTCAATTCGTCTGATTCTGGAATCGTCTCGGTCTTTAAAAAAGGCAACCCAAAGACAACAAGCCGCTTCCGCACTAATGGAGAGTGTTAACTCCCTAAGCCAAGCCAGCTTAGATTTGGAAGACACCCTCAAAAAGGTCATGGATGAAGCGAAGAAGCTGATGAATGCTGACCGCAGTACCCTGTGGCTAATTGATCAAGACCGGGATGATTTGTGGACGAAAATTCCCATAAATGGTAAGTTAACAGAAATTCGCCTTCCGATGCAAAGTAATTCCTTTGCAGCTCAAGTAGCCCGTACAGGGGAAACAGTTATTATTGGGTTTGACTTGTACAATCACCCAGACTCTGAAATCTCTCAAGAGACAGACCAAAAATCAGGTTATCGTACCTGTAGCTTGTTGTGTATGCCAGTATTTAACTCTGATGGTGAGTTGATTGGCGTTACCCAATTAATTAACAAAAAGAAACAAGGAGACTTTCCTGAATATAAACCAGAAAACTGGCCTAGAGCACCTGAATGTTGGCAAGCAAGTTTTAATCGTACTGACCAAGAATTCATGAAGGTGTTTAATATCCAAGCTGGTGTGGCTCTGCAAAATGCTAAGTTGTTCGATACCGTTAAGCAGCAGGAACAAATGCAGCGTGATATTCTGCGGAGTCTCTCAGATGGGGTAATTTCTACCGATAAAGAAGGTAATATCATAGCGGCGAATGAGAGTGCTAAAGAGTTACTGAACTTGGATGAAACAGTATCCTTAGAAGGTAAAAAGATTATTGAGATTGTCCGAATCGAAGATAGGGACAAACAAGACAGTAGCAAGTTTACCCAATGGTTAAATGATGCTTTAGAAGGACAAGACCCCAAAGCTTATCAGCAATACTACCCAGATCAAAATCTATCCTGCCCAGGAGCAGATCAACCCCGTAGTGTTAATTTGTCTATTAACACCATGGCTGATGCTAGTGACCGGGGCAAAGTCCGTGGCGCTTTAGTGGTCATGGAAGATATCAGTGATGAGAAGCGACTGAAGAGTACCATGTATCGCTACATGACCCAGGAAGTAGCCGAAGAGTTACTGAAACTCGGTGAAGCCAAAATGGGAGGCGATCGCAAAGAGGTTTCGGTTCTGTTCTCAGATATTCGCAGCTACACTACTTTAACTGAAAAGCTCAAGGCAGAAGAAGTAGTCAGTATGCTCAATGAATATTTTGAGTCGATGGTGGATGCGGTTTTTCAGAACAAAGGTACTCTGGACAAATATATCGGCGATGCGATCATGGCGGTGTTTGGCTCACCTTTGCCTCTAGAAGATCATGCCTGGAGAGCAGTAAAAACGGCTTTAGAAATGCGCCAACGGCTGGTAGATTTTAATGATGCTCGTAGTGCTCAGAATAAGGAAATCATTCGCATCGGTATTGGTATTCACTCCGACAGTGTCATCAGTGGTAATATTGGCTCCAGTAAGCGGATGGAGTTTACCGCGATCGGGGATGGTGTTAACTTAGGTTCTCGCTTAGAAGGTACGAGTAAGCAATACGGCACTGATATCATTATTAGTGAAAATACTTATAAACCCTGTGCCGATAAGATACGGGTGCGGGAACTCGACTGCATTCGGGTTAAAGGCAAACATGAACCGGTGAAAATCTATGAATTGGTAGGATTTATAGATGAAGACATTTCCGATGAGAAGAAGCGGATGATCGATCTTTACCACCAAGGACGGGATCTCTATCTCAACCGCAACTTCCCCTTAGCTATTGGTAAGTTTGCTGAAGTGATGTCCATTGACCAAAGTAATAAAGCGGCAGATTTACACATGGAACGCTGTCAGCATTTTCTCAAGAATACTCCACCAGATGATTGGGATGGTGTCTGGACAATGACTAGTAAGTAACTTGATTTTCCCAGCCTACCTTGCTCACTTCAGTTTTCCTAGTAAGTGTGTATTGGTAGGCAGAAATGGTTTATTAATGAATAATGAATAATGGATAATTAGGGTCTGCTGAATAAGTCAGCCAAAAACAACTGATGGGTTATGCAAGTTATTTAATTTTGGAATAATAATGAGCTTTTCTTGTTCAAAATTATCCATTTATAATCATAATTAATATTTGCCACCAAAAAAGTGTGATTTTCTAAAAAGTACAACAAAAAAGCACAAAAAATC
>JAAHFP010000051.1:0-4074 GCA_010672925.1 Symploca sp. SIO1C2
TGGTCTCTAATAGTCCCGTAACTATTTGATTGCCAGGTATCGAGGTCAAAGTAATGGAACAAATCTATAAATATCCCCGTACCCATCACATCCAGGGTTCGCGGTTACAGCCTGGGGATGAAGATTTGGATAGTGTGCCTTTTCGTGCTATTCAAAACCAGTATGTAGTGGTGGAAGAAAAAGTTGATGGAGCAAATGCGGCTATTAGTTTTACCGCTAATGGTGCAATCCGCTTGCAAAGTCGGGGACATTATTTAACCGGTGGCCCTAGGGAAAAGCACTTTAATCTATTTAAGCAATGGGCTAATACCCATGCCGCAGCCTTTTGGGAAGTCTTGGGGAGTCGGTTTATTCTGTTTGGGGAGTGGCTTTATGCTAAGCATACGGTATTTTACGATGCCTTACCCCACTACTTCCTAGAGTACGATGTACTGGATTTGGAAAAGCAAGTATTTCTGAGTACCAGCAGTCGTCAGGGGTTACTAGCTGGGTTACCTCTGGTTTCTGTACCTGTACTATTTTCTGGGCAACTTTCATCCTACCAACAATTGCTCGGATTACAGGGAAAGTCCCACTATCAAACTTCTACACATTTAGAGCGTTTTCGTCAAATTTGTCAAGAAAAAGGACTAGATGTGGAACTCTCCCTCAAGCAAACGGATCAAAGTTCCTTGATGGAAGGTTTATATATCAAAGTGGAACCAGATGATACGGTTACAGCCCGGTATAAGTACGTGCGTTCCGGTTTTTTAACCACTATCCTTCAATCTGATGGACATTGGCTTAATCGTCCGATTATACCAAATCTTCTACGTCCTGATGTTGATTTGTTTAGAACAGTCTAGCAAGAAGGCAGGAGGCAGGAGGCAGGAGGCAGGAGGCAGGAGGCAGGAGGGAAGGTTGCAAGGTAGAAGGGAATTATAGCTGTTTATCCTAACTTGATATTATTTCCAATTCTCCATTAGACCTTCTCCATTACCAATTCCCAATTCCCAATTCCCAATTCCCAATTCCCAATTCTTACCTAAAATGAACACTACAAAATCATGGACTTTCCCTTATTGTCCTAATGAACAAGACTGGCAGATCAATTGGTCTGCTTTAGAAACAGAATTTGATTGGTTGCGATCGCTTGCGGATTGTCCCCAAAACCCACTTTATCATGGAGAAGGGGATGTTCTGATTCATACCAAATTGGTCTGTGAGGCATTAGTTGCCCTACCTGCATGGCAAGCCTTACCACCCCCACAGCAATCGGTATTATTTGCTGCGGCTTTACTCCATGATGTTGCTAAACCTGCTTCTACCCAAGTAGATGCTGATGGTAGCATTACCTCCAAGGGTCATGTACTCCAGGGAGCAAAAATGGCACAGCAAATACTCTGGGATTTAGCTGTACCCTTACCAGAAAGAGAGGCTATTGTTGCTTTGATCAGGTACGGTAGCCTACCCCTGTGGTTTTGGGATAAGAATAACCCAGAAAAAACGGTAATTCAAACTAGTCAAATTATTGGTTGTGATCTGCTATCCATGCTAGCGGAAGCAGACGTGCGGGGGCGTTATTGTGAGGATCAAGCTCAATTATTTGAGCGTATTGAGTTTTTCCGGGAATTTGCCCAAGAAAACCACTGTTTTGCTCAACCCTACTCCTTTGCTTCTCCCCATAGTCGGTTTGTCTATTTTCACAAGAAACATGGCAACCCCGATTATCAGGCTTATGATGATACCCGCTTGCAAGTGGTGCTGATGGCAGGGTTACCAGGTACAGGAAAAGATACCTGGATTCAGCATCATCTGCCTGAGTTGCCGGTAATCTCCTTGGATAAACTGCGGCAGGAAATGGGTATAGCACCTTCAGATAAACAGGGTACTGTAGTAAATGCAGCTAAAGCGATCGCTAAAGACTATCTGCGCAATCAACAATCTTTTGTTTGGAATGCGACTAACCTCAGTCGTCAGCTGCGAAGTACGCTGATTAATCTGTTTACCAATTATCAAGGAAAGATTCGCATTGTCTACTTGGAATCCCCTTGGCAGGAGTTGCTACGGCGTAATCAGCATCGTACTCATCGGGTTCCAGAAAAGGTACTCTATCGGATGAGAAATCGTTTGGAAGTACCCAATATTATTGAAGCCCATCAAGTGGATTGGGTGGTTAATTGAGGTTGTTGGTTATTTGTTGTTTGTTGTTGTTTTTTGGTTGTTGGTTGTTGGTTGTTGGTTGTTTGTTAGGTTAAAAAGCTTACTATACAAGTTTTCTTTCCTTGGCCTTCCTCCTGTCCCCCTCCTGGGAGGGGTTAGGGGTGGGTCATCGGTGTCAACTTAAGCCACAACCATTGCCAATTGATGCTTTAGAGACGTTCTACTTCAACTGAACCGGTAGTGTTACCCTACCTGATTAACAGTAAAAAGATCCAGCCGCAGGAGCATTCTTTTGCTCCCCCAGCTCCCTCAGCTTCCTCAGCTCCCTCAGCTCACTAACTTCAAGCGCTTTTCACCTTAAGTTGACACCAATGGGGGTAGGTTCCGCCTTCAAAGCACTACTTACCGAGCAATTTGTTAAGGAGCAGTTGAATTTACTGACTCACGTTCATGTAATTGGTTAAACCAATCTCTTAGATAAGGATACTGCAACAACCAATCTTCATTTAAGCGTAAGCTGTAGTACCCAAAGGAGCATAAAGCGGCGACATCTGCTGCTGTCCAGGTGTCATCACTTAATAAGTATTTAGACTGGGATAATTGTTGCTCGAAAATTGGGACAAGACGATTGATTGACTTTTCTAAATTGGTACGATACCAAGTTGAGGTTAGATTTTTGGTCAAATTGAGTATCCATAATTTAATAATATTATCCCCTAAATTATCTGCTAGTTCTTCCCATTTACGACATTCCAGCCTTGCGAGAGGCTCACTGGGGTAAAAACGAGGTTGGGGATAGGTTTCGTCGAGATATTCGGCAATTAATGTAGAATCCCAAATAACTGTCCCATCTTCTTCGACAAACACAGGTACTTTTCCAATAGGGGAAATTTGCATAAATTCCGGGGGTTTGTAGCGCAAATCAATTGCTTGCAAGTCACAGGCTAAATTTTTTTCTGCTAACAAGATGCGGACTTTACGTGCAAAGTGTGATTGCGGGTGATAATATAAGATTCTCGTCATCCGATGTCTCCCCAAAAACTGTAAATCCCCAAGACATAAGATATCAAGGTACATACACAGATATAATTATACCGAAGACCTTGCAATTGAGATCAAGATGGCATCTAACTTTTCCTGGACGAAACAGTGGTATCCAGTCACTCCCGTCAGCTATCTAGACACTTTTCAGCCAACTGCAATTACTTTGCTGGGAAAGAGACTAGTACTCTGGAAGGAGCAAGAGGGAAAATGGATTGCTATGGATGATACTTGTCCCCATAAATTGGCACAGTTATCCTTAGGTAAAATTACTGAACAGGGAACCTTAATGTGTCGTCATCATGGTTGGTGTTTTGATAGTGCAGGCAAATGTACTCATATGCCTATGGTGAGAGATGAAAAGGCTTTAGCAACTGCTTGTAAGAGTGAGCGATCGCAAGTAGTAACATATCCGACTAAACTATTGCAAGGATTACTTTGGGTCTGGCCAGATGATAATTCTACTGCTTTTGCAGATTGCACTGCCAAGCAACCTGCGATTATCCCTGAAACTCAGGTAGAGCACTCGACAACGGATTGGTTTATGTCAGAAGTTCCTGTTGGCTATACTATCTCTGTTGAGAGTAGTTTTGACCCTTCTCACGCCCAATTTTTACATGAAGGCATTGCAGGCTTTTCTCCCGAAAGAGCGATACCCATAGAACATTTTGCCCTGTTGGGGGAAATGTCTAGTGAAGCTGGTTTTACCTTGCAGCATTCTGGCTACAATATTTTCAATCGAGATATGGATGCTAAGCGGCAGTTTACTCCACCTTGCTCTAATACCACCATCTACCAATATGCTAACGGTAAATCTGTTTTATTTCAGTTGTACTTTGTCCCCACCAAACCAGGTTATTGTAAGCATATTGGTAAGTTTATTGGTGCTGG
>JAAHFP010000051.1:4588-41718 GCA_010672925.1 Symploca sp. SIO1C2
CGGTTTATTAGTAGTATTCCTCAACAAGGTTTGCCGATTGTTCAACTATATTAAATGGGATTTGTTGTTGGTTGTTGGTTGTTTGTCGTTTGTCAAAAAATGAGGGGTGGGTGGCTATCCCATCAATCGGCTTCCCACTGCTTTCGGTGATATGATTACACTGACTTACCGGTAAATTTAGTATGAACTTGTACCCAAGCGCACCATCAACAACTCAAGGGGCTAAATTGTCCAAACCAGATATAGAAAAGGTGGCAATTATTGGTGCTGGACTGGGAGGATTGGCTGTTGCTGTGGCATTGCAGAAACTGGGGTACGATGTTCAGGTGTACGAAAAAGCCCAAGATTTTCGTCCAGTTGGCGGTGGTTTGGCATTGCTACCCAATGGTTTAAATTTTCTGGATGCCATTGAACCTGGGATAGGGGAAACTATCAAAAACTCAGGTTGTGAGGTGAGCACAACGGTTTTGAGAAATAATCAAGGTGAAACAATTCGCACCAGACCAGCCAGTAGGTTTCAGGACAAATATAATCAGCCATTGATCACTGTTTGGTGGTGGCGTTTGCAGCAAATTCTGGCTTCTCAATTACCCCCGGAGAATATTCATCTTAACTATCGTTGTCTCGGTTTTGAACAAAATGAGGACTGTGTCTCTATATATTTTGACTCTCAGGAACCGATTACTGCGGACTTGCTGATTGGAGCAGATGGGATTAATTCCGTGATTAGGGAGGTGTTAATTGGAGATGGAAAACCTCGCTATTTGGGCAGTATGTCTTGGCGTACTGTAATAAAATGTCAGCAAGAATTACTTAAAGCGGGGGAACTCGGATTTGTCAAAGGAGATCAAGAGTTTATGTACCTGCTTAATGTCGGTGATGGGTATATTTCTTGGTTGTACCGTAGGTTATCACCGAATTCTACCCTTTCCCAAAATGCCGCTGAAGTCAAATCTCGTGTTCTTGAGCACATAGCAGACTGGGGAAAACCATTGCGAGACCTTGTGGAAGCAACAGCAGCAGAGCAAATCTTGGAGGGACCAGTTTGCGATCGCGTACCGCTAAAATCTTGGAGTCAAGGTAGAGTGACTTTGTTGGGGGATGCAGCCCATCCGATGGCACCAGCTTTAGGGCAGGGGGCAAATAGTACTTTTGAGGATGCCTATGAATTGGCTTGGTGCTTTTCTCAAGCATCTAATATTCAAGAAGCCCTGAGTAATTATGAAACAAGGCGCATCCCACGGACAACAATAATTCAAAATCGTAGTGCATTAGGGGAGATGCGTTATTATTCCCAGGATCAAGAGGCGGATAGTCAAAAAATGGAGGAGCAGTCCCAGATGAGTAGTGAGGAATATACGGATTGGGCTTTTAATTATCAGCCTTGAGAATTTAGAATTTAGAATTTAGGAAAAATAATCACAATAATTTTATCTTTATGCATAAACTAAGATATAATTAAGTTCTTGAGTCGCATCTGCTAAAAAATGGCGAAAAAAGATATTCAGGAAAGAACGCTCAACTTTAGTATAAGAATAGTCAATCTCTGTAAATTCTTGAGAGAGAATGGTGGAACTGGGTATGACTTAAGCAAACAATTAATACGCTCTGGAACAAGTATTGGAGCAAATATTGAAGAAGCACAAAATGCAGAGAGCAAACCAGATTTTATTCATAAAATGAATATATCTCTCAAAGAAGCTAGAGAAACAAATTATTGGTTGAAAATCTTAATTGCAACTGAGAAAAAACTAGAAGCAAGATTACTTCCTCTACTCAATGAATCTAACGAACTAATTTCGATTATTCATGCAATCATTAAGAATAGTAAACCTCAAAAATAATTCTAAATTCTAAATTCTAAATTCTAAATTCTAAAAGCTTCTTCTAACCATGGGCACATGAGCAGCGGCTTCAATCCACAAACGAGCATTGCAGGGTCCTGGACTGTAGGGCGTATAGACCAGGCGGCAGGGGCCTTTGATATCTAATTGATGGCATTGATGGCTCTGTTTGCCTTGTTTGACCACAATCGGCGGCTCGTTTTGATTATTCTTAGCATTGCTGGCAATAGTTCTCCGGTTGATAACGACGCAGGTTTCCACTTGTCTAGGGCGCTTGTACCAAGTTCCTTTCGGGCCTCGGCGTCCGGCGATAACTACTGGCATTCCTTTATATAGAGGAATCATCCAGACTCGACCTTGCTTGGTGGCTCCTTTGATTCGCCCTTGACCTAGAAGGCGGCGGACTCTGGCTTCAGAGAGGCCAAGCATAAAGGATGCTTCTGTGCTGCCGACGTGGGTTTTTTTGTTCATTTTTTTGCTTTTTTACTATTGCGTGTTAGTTTTAATTTAAGGTAAATGGTAAACGAAAGTCAAGGGGAAGTGATTAATTGGTTAGCCGGGGAAACAGAATTTGATTGGTTGCGATCGCTTCATAAAAGGGATATCGTAGACAACAAGTTCAGCCAGCTGTTTGGTGGGTTAAACTTGAAGAAGTTCTGGCTTTGTAAATTAGCTGTGCGACAAGAGCATTGATGCGCTAAAGTGTGGCTACTTTCTTCAGAGATTTTGGCGTCTTATTACTCTTGCTGAAACTAAAAAATGAGGATTTCTATGAGCACAAGTGTAACGCCTGACCAAGAACGCTTTATCCAAACCAAGCTTCAAACGGGTAAATACCGCTCCGCTGAAGAAGTCTTGGAAATTGCATTGCGGCTACTAGATGAGTACGATCGCTCTGAAGCTGAATGGGTTGAAGACATTCGAGCTAAAATTGACGCGGCGCTTGAAGCCTCGGAGCATACAGCTCCCGTTGATGGCGAAACCTTTGTTAACGGCATCTTGGAAAGGTTTCAGAAATTAAAGCAGTCATGAGTCGCTATGTTATCAATGTTCTTGCCAGTCAAGACCTGAACGAAATTGCTGACTACTTTGCCGAAAATAGTGTTGAAGCCGGGGAACGATTCTTTCAGGCTTTTAACCGCAAATGTCAACAGCTTATTGCCTTCCCAAATAGTGGTAAAAGCTACGAATCTATCCGTCCTGGGCTGCGAGGGCTATCATTTGAGAAATACATTATTTTTTACATAATTCTCAATGATGGTATTGAAGTTCTCAGAGTTGTCAGCGGGCGGCGGGATTTCCCCGCTATGTTTGCAGATTCAAATTAAGGGAGCTGCGAAGTACCTTGATTAATCTGTTGACCAATTATCGAGGAAGGATTCCCAATGTCATCATTGTTGACGCTATCGGATTTTGCGATAACTATCAATTTCGACCTTACAGGCGCACACCTATCCCATTATCAAATATCCTACCACCAAATCGGGAGCGATCGCTATCGTTGTAGGTTGGATTACTGTTGGAATTTCATCACGAATGCGATCGCGTTTACCGTAGAGGCGGGAAAACATTTATTTACTTGTTACGCTTGCAAACAATTGTTGGTACACTTCCCCCTACTCCAATTTTGTGCTTTGTTATCATCATTATCGGATAACGCGCGAGCGCTTTCTCTAAGCGCTAATATTTACTGACAGGATGCAGATCATGTTCACGGGGAATCAGATCGATAACTACGTGATGATTGAGTGTACGAGCGATTTTAATCAACAGCGAAAGGGAATGTCCCTCATAATCAGCATCTTCAAGCCGTGCGATTACAGGCTGTTTCGTACCAACAAGTTCAGCAAGCTGTTGCTGGGTTAAACCTGAGGAAGTTCTGGCTTTGTAAATTAGCTGTGCTACCAGAGCATTAATGGACGCTTGAGCCACCATTGCTTCCACTGATGGGTCACTACGAGTCATCTTATCTATTATTTTTACTGCGTCCTTCGTCTGTGGCATCTTCTTCTTCCTCTACATAGGTGTGACTTTCTTTCTTTGGCTTCAAATGAATGCTGTCGTGTAGGAATTTTTCAGGATATTGATTCGGCCATCGATATGGGCGTATGCAATACGCCCCTACAACGTGATCATCAACCGGGTCGTAGAAATCATTGGCCTGACCTATTGATATGGGATTTACCAATGTGCATATTGGCTTGTTTTTAATTAATCCTCAATTGTTGTTGCTATCGGATTTTGCGATAACTATTAATTCCGACCTTACAGGCGCACACCTATTCCATTGTTAAATATCTTACACCAAATCCTGTGCGATCGCAATCGTTGTTGGTGGGATTACTGTGGGAATTTCATCACGATGCGATCGCGTATACCGTAGGGGCGCACCGACGTGCGCCCTTTTCGATACCATACCCCCTCAACCTCAGGTAATTTGTGGAAAGCCGATAAGACAGAAGCGATCGCGTCCTGAGCAATTATCCATTATCAATTATCCATTATCCATTGGTAAAGGCTGGTTTTTAATTAATCCTCAATTGCTGTCGCTATCGGATTTTGCGATAACTATTAATTTCAACCTTACAGGCGCACACTTATCCCATTATGAAATATCCTACCACCAAATCCTGTGCGATCGCAATCATGTTGGTGGGATTACTGTGTAGATATTTCATCCCGCGTTATGCGATCGCGTTTACCGTAGGGGCGTATTGCATACGCCCGTTTCAATCGCATACCCCCTCAACCTCAGGTAATTTGTGGAAAGCCGATAAGACAGAAGCGATCGCGTCCTGATTAATTATCCATTATCCATTATCCATTATCCATTATCCATTGGTAAAGGCTGCTTTTTAATTAATCCTCAATTGCTGTCGCTATCGGATTTTGCGATAACTATTAATTCATACCTTACAGGCGCACACCTATCCCATTGTTAAGTATCCTACCACCAAATCGGGAGCGATCGCCCACCTGTTGGATAGTAAACCTCAAAAATAATTCTTAATTCTTAATTCTTAATTCTTAATTCTTCAAAGGCGATGACTATTGTATTGACCGAACATTTGACTCCTGTCCTTTCGTCCCGGTGTTTTCATTTGGCCGGGAATGGTGGGTTGAAGGGGGCGGTGCGAGAGGTTGCTGCTAATCTTTCGGTTCATACTTTTGTCTTTCGCACTGATGTTAAACGGTATTATGCCAGTATCAATCATGGAATATTGATGGATATTGTGGGGAAATACGTCCAGGATGATGCTGTTTTACGTTTGATGTGGGGTTATCTGCGTCGCTATGTTTCCGATGGGGGTGCATTTATTGATATTACCCAGGGAATCTCTTTGGGTTGTCCCTTATCTCCCCTGATGGGGGCTTTGTTTTTGAAGCCTTTGGATGATCGCATGGCTGCGTTGGGCTGCTTCTATGTCCGCTATCAGGATGACTGGGTGATTCTGGCACCAACGCGGTGGAAGTTGAGAAAAGCCATCAAGGCAACTAACCAGGTGATGAGTGAGTTACGGGTGGTTAAACATCCGGATAAAACGGTCATCGGGAGTGTTGCCAGGGGCTTTGACTTTTTGGGCTACTGGTTTTCCCCTGCGGGTTTGGGAATCGCTCGGAAGACGGTGGAAAGAATGGTTGAAAATATGCGTCGGCTTTATGAGCTAGGTGCGCCATATGAGCGCATTGTGGCATATTTTCAACGCTGGTGTCGATGGGTGAAAGGTGGGATTTCGGCTGATTTGGAGAGTGCTATTGTTTCATTGTTTGTTTATGGGCGTTCGGCGATCGAGTTTTTTTTGTGAGAAGGCTCAGGGAGGTCACGAGGTGTTACATGGGTGAGGGTCGCATCAACGCCGCTTACCTCACGCCTTGACCACTCTTCTCTTCCTCTTCCCTTCTCACATGTGGGTTGCCTTCTACAACCTCCTTTCAATTTTGGTCCCAGATACCGCTTGCTCACTTTGAAACTCCCTTGGCTCTCTCTATCCTCCCTCCGCTATCAATTTCTCGGCTTCGTCTTTTTGTCGCCCACACCATCGTTTCAACTGACAAATTCCACGTTCTCTCATCGTGCGATTTTTGCTTCGTCAACCCTCACCACGCAATCGTAGCTTCCCTGCCAATGATACAATTCAATTGATCTTTCTTCGATGTGCGCGGCAGGTAGTGCCGCCGGAGACAGGTTTCTATCTACTTCCACTCGCGTGTTTATATTGTCGTTGGGATTGTACCTCCCTAATACCTCGAACCTTGGGCAGATACTTATTCGGAAATAATGGTGCTTGTCATCCGACCTCACATACGTCGTCCTCATGTGAGTCACGTCATACATGTAACCATAAACATCAAGCTCGCGATCAACGGCATTGTTGCCGTTGCGCCTCCATCTTGTCCGGTTTATTCGCTCGTGGCGGTTACGTATCTCATGACTCACATCATCGGAGTCTACCACTGAGTTTCGTTCGACTTCTTCATTATCGAACCTTGCTCTGGCTTTTTGCAAGGCTGGACCGAACCTCAGCTCATCCACAAAGTGATTATCGCTCAAGTTCTGGGTCGCGAACACAACGTTCACAGGAGCCTCGTCAATCCGTCCCAAGTAATCGTCCCTTTCGGTGAGGGCCGATGCTTGGTGGACTAATGCAAACTCCCATATAACTAGTAAAACTGCCACGCACGTGATTACTCTGACGGTATTCCTTTTCATGTACGACACTCCTACACCTGCAACTAAGGATGGTAACAGACTAACATCAAACGATAACCCTCGATAAAGTTCTAATTGTTGATGCCGTAAGGCGGTGGGATCTACAAATAGCAATTATTGGGGAAATCCGGTGTAGTCGCACATTTTTTAATCCCGAATTGCGATCGCCAATTCCCACCGCCCGAATCGTAATGCCCTGGGATTGCAGGGTTTCCGGTACAGGTTGTAACCTACAAGCATATGAGTGACTATCGAAATCCCCCAATTGCGACAACCCTAATACGTGGAGGAGAACGGCGGATTCACAATTCCTGAGGCTCCCGACAGTGGCGCGATCGCTCGCTCTTTGGCGCTGAGTTTCTTTGAAAATAGTGTAAGGATTCATGGGTTGTTGCGAAATCGGAAACAAGATGCAATACCCTTGTGCAGGGCGGTTGAATAAAGATGATTGGGATGGGTTATTGGCGATCGCTAAATCCCAGGTCAAAGAAGGCGCACATATGCTGGACGTAAACGCGGATTACGTCCGGCGTGATCATGTCAGCTTCGCAGTCAACCTAAAGTATCAAAAATTGTGCGATTAGCTTCGCTAGTGCCGTAAGCGATCGCAACTTACCACCTAAACCACTGTAAAATGACCACTAGTGATACCATCAGCTTGAACCCCACTAAGGATAGCTAACAGCTCACCAGTATCTTGAACCGTAATCAGAGTATCATTAATCTCAGCTCCCGTACCTTGAGTAATCAACAAATCATTGAAGGTTAACTCACCCGATAGACTCAGGAAGTCTAGGGTAATCTCAAAATCTCTAATTATGTCCAACCCAGATTGAGCAGTCAACACAAAGGTATCACTACCGCTGCCCCCTTCTAAAGTATCCCTACCCTGACCACCGTCGAGCAGATCATCCCCCATATTACCAATCAGTAGATCCGCTCCATCTCCTCCTTCTAATGTATCGTTCCCGACCCCACCTCGGAGAATATCCTCTCCACCAAATCCCTGAAGCCAATCATTGCCCCCTTGAGCATTAATTACATCATTAGACCGGTTAAATCCCTTGGTGATATTATCGAGGTCGTTGAGGAAGGTAACGGTATTACGACGCCAGACATGTCTTCGATCGAGATTAGCATTGAAGACATCGATGCTGTCGGTAGCTTGTTCTTGTCCATCAAAGATCATATTACCTAACCAGCCAAAGCGACTACCGGGCTTGTTGAGATTTTCCATATCTTCGAGGGCAAAGTCCTCCAGGATAACCTGGGTGTTATCGATGCCCTCAAAATCAATTATCAGGTCACTGCCTACGCTCGTCAAAAGCAGGTTTTGGGCAATCAACCCGGCACCGGTAAGTTTCAGGGTATCCATTTCGGCGATAACCGTTGGGGATGGGTTACCTCCCCTGCCTAAACCGCCAAAATCCGTGATGGTTTTCGTGCCGACCCCTTGTTGAATCACAAACTGGTCTTGGTTGCCGCCCCCGGTCAGGGTATCATTGCCTTGGTTTCCGAGCAGAATATTGCTGTGACCATTGCCTTCCAGGATATCGTTATAGATAGATCCTTCCAGATTTTCCACCCAGAGGAGAACATCTCCCGCTGCATCCCCAGCCGAACCGGTTCCTGTGGCTAGACTAGCGACGACACCGGTGGTAGAATTATAGTAGGAGACCGTGTCATTTCCCGTTCCTCCCTGGAGAGTATCGGCCCCAGCACCACCAACCAAAAAGTCTTTCCCGGCTTCTCCAGAAAGGAAGTTATCCTGACTATTGCCGATCAGGATATCACTAAAGTCAGAACCAATAGCATTTTCCAACAACAGGAGAGTATCGGTACTACCATATCCATCCTGGGCTAGACCCGCTGCAATGGCAAACCCCGGTATCAGACTATCTGGGGTATCAGTGCGACTATAGCTATTGTCCTCATCGAGATTAACAATTACGGAACCCGGTGCATAGAGATAACTAACGGTATCAATATCGACCCCACCATCAATCAAATCATGCCCCGCACCTCCATACAGGAGGTCATTGCCCAGGTATCCCAGGAGCACATCATCATCATCTCCTCCCTTCAGAGTATCAGCCCCTAGGCCACCTTGGAGCCAGTCATTCCCAGCTTCTCCCTTAAGGATGTCATCTCCTTCCCCTCCATCCAGAGTATCTAACCCGGTGCCACCTGTGAGGGAATCGTTGCCTAATTCCCCTTCTAGGAGATCATTGCCTTGATTGCCCCTAAGGGTATCATCTCCCTCTCCTCCCAGGAGTCGGTCATCGCCATCATCTCCCTGAAGTCGGTCATTACCGCTGTCCCCAGAGAGGAAGTCATCCCCCTCTCCTCCCCTCAAGGAATCGTCCTCTCCGCCACCATTGAGGGTATCATTACCTTGATTACCAGCTAAGGTGTCATTCCCTAAGCCACCGAAGAGTTCGTCATCCCCAAGATTACCATTGAGGCGGTCCTGGTCTAGTCCTCCGAAGAGTACGTCATTACCTTCTCCTCCATTCAGGGTATCACGACCAATTTCGCCGTAGAGTAGGTCATTGTCTTCTCCCCCATTAAGTAGGTCATGCCCCTCTCCACCATAGATCCGGTCTTCTCCCCCTTCCCCTTCGAGGCGGTCATTTCCCGTTTCGCCCTCGATAGTGTCTTCCCCTGCACCACCATATATGGTATCGCGAGCATCCCCTCCTGCGAGGAAATCTGCACCGAGGTTGCCCAGTAGTTTATCCCTACCATCACTACCAAAAATTACATCATTCCCCTCTCCCCCATCCAGGGTATCGTCTCCCTCTCCCCCATCTAGGGTGTCATCGTCCCCTGCCCCAAACAGAGTATCGTTACCTTCTCCCCCCAGCAGGCTATCGAAACCCTCACCACCATCGAGTTGATCATTACCGGCTTGCCCTTCGAGGGAATCATTGCCTTGACTCCCTTCCAGTACATCATTACCTTGACCCCCTTCCAGGGCATCATTACCCAAGCCTCCGATGAGGGTATCCCGGTGGTTACCACCCCGGAGTTGGTCATCGTCCCCACCTCCGGCTAAATAGTCTCGACCATCACCACCATTGAGTAAATCATTCCCCGCTTCCCCGTAGAGTCGGTCATCCCCGGTGGAACCAGCCAAGCGATCGCGTCCTGCTCCACCATAGATGGTATCATTGCCACTACGACCATCTAGCAAGTCATCACCAGCAAGTCCCCACAGGATATTATGGAACTGATCTCCAAACAGGCGATCGCGATGGCCAGAACCTTCTAGATTTTCGATAGAATGGTAGATATCTCCCCTCGCATCACCGGTAGCCCCGCGACCAGTGGTAAGATTGGCGATGACACCGGTAGCAGCGGTAATATAGGATGCCGTATCTCGACCACTGCCGCCATTGAGACTATCAGCACCACTACCGCCAACCAGTCGGTCTTGGCCTGCTTCCCCAAATAGGGTATCATCTCCCCCATTGCCATAGACTAGATCATTCCCGGCTCTTGCTTCTACCAAGTCATGACCATCACCCGCCGCGATCGCGTTATCTTGCTCATTGCCAATAATGGTATCGTTAAAGTTAGAGCCAACAACGTTTTCAATATTTAAGAGTCGGTCTCTTCCCCCAAAACCGTCTGTAGCCCGGTGATTCTCCAAATCAACTTTAACTGCACCAGGGTCACGACGATAGCTAACGGTGTCAATACCAATACCACCATCCAGGGTATCCCGGCCCTCATTACCAATTAGTAAATCATTGCCTGCTTGAGCTAAGAGGCGATTATTGGTACTGTTGCCGATGAGAACATCATCAAATTCGGAGCCAGTGATATTCTCTAAATTTTGCAGTGTATCTATAGTACCAAAACCATCAGCCGCTGATCCAGCAGCTACAACAAATCCCGGTTCCAGGTCAAAAGCACTACTCGGATTACTATAGTCAGAGGTTTCGTCAAGATTGACTACTACACCGCTAGATGAGTTTTCGTAGGTAACCCGATCAACTCCTTCTCCTCCATCGATGAAGTCGTTACCTTCACCACCATCCAGGGTATCATTACCCTTTGCACCATCTAGGGTGTCATTACCCGCTTCTCCCAATAGTCGGTCATTTCCTGTTTCTCCCAGAAGGAGGTCATCTCCCTCACCACCATTGAGGGTATCGTTACCTTCACCACCATCCAGGATATCCTTACCAGCTTCTCCAAATAGTCGGTCATTCCCTGCTTCTCCCTTAAGCAAGTCATCCTCATCACCACCGAAAAGCCGGTCATCTCCCTGTCCCCCCTCCAGGGTATCGTTTCCTGCTTCACCATAGAGGGTATCTCTGCCCTTGCCACCATCCAGCAGGTCATTTCCTGCACCACCGAATAACTTGTCTTTACCCTCTGCTCCAACTAGAACATCATTTCCTGCACCACCGGAGAGGGTATCATTATCAGTCTCCCCTAACAGGGTATCATCTCCAGTACCACCCTGGAGCAGGTCATTACCACTTCCCCCCTGCAACTCATCATGTCCTGCATCCCCTGCCAAGGTATCATTGCCTGCTTTGCCCGCTAACAGGTCATTGTCTTCCCCTCCCTGAAGCAGGTCATTGCCATTACCGCCATTGAGACTATCGTTACCGGCTTCCCCTTGGAGGGTATCATTATGGTCACCGCCTTTGAGAGTATCATTGCCCTCACCGCCTAGCAATGTATCCCTACCAGTACCACCATAGAGGGAATCATGTCCTGCTTGTCCTAGTAAAAGGTCATTGCCACTGCCACCATTGAGGGTGTCATCTCCACCATAGCCATCAAGGGTGTCGTTGCCACCACGACCAAAGATTTTATCATCACCAGCTCCCCCATCAAGTTGGTTGTTTCGAGAATTACCGAATAAAGAGACACCGACGGTTAAGCCTGGATTGTTATTGTTATTAGTTTCTACCATTGTCTTCTCCTAGATTAAAGTTATTTGTATGTAGGGAATTGGGAATTGGGAACAGGGAATTGGGAATTGGGGAATGTCATCAAAATCAAAAACCGGATGGGATGTATGTAGGGGCGAAGCATTTGGGCGACAATTTATCGACGAGACCCAAGTCGTAATATCCAAATGCTTCGCCCTCCGACAGTTGGCAAATCAAACCAACCAACCCCCAACCCCTCCTGGGAGGGGAGATAGTTTACTTTCAGGTGGTGAAATATTTTCATCGGGACTGCTTCCTGCTTTCCTAGTATTAGGGCGTGTCGTCAAGTTGCCGGAGGGCGTTTGCGTAGAATGGTGCGTAGCAGCAAAGCATTTGGATTGCATCATTTGGGTCGGATCGAGGAATTATCGCCCAAATGCTTCGCCCGTACATCCGTACATCCGTACATCCGTACATCCGTACATCCACACGTCCTAACCGTTAACGTTAACTATGTCCTCATCCGTACTATTAAGAACCTCATCATCAGCATCGACTTCCAGCCAATCGAAGCCTTCCCCTCCGTCGAGGATATTCTTGCCAATGCCACCTTCAAGGTAGTCATCTCCATCACTACCGTTTAATTGGTCATTCCCCTCAGCACCATAAAGGGCATCATTTCCTATACCTCCGTCGAGGAGGTCATCCCCTTTGCCTCCATCCAAGTCATCATCCCCGGCTTCGCCGTAGAGGTTATCTGCCCCTAGACCACCCAGCAGCAAGTCAATACCATCACCGCCGTGGAGTTCATCCTCACCGGCATCCCCTGCGAGAACATCATTCCCCTCGCCTCCCATCAGGATGTCGTTACCATCACCTCCCTCGATAGTGTCGTCATCGGCTGCACCTAACAGCAAATCGTTATCCACACCACCATTGAGGGCATCATTACCAATGCCACCGTCGAGGATATCTTCCCCTTGGGAGCCATTGAGGTCATCATCCCCTGCACCACCCATTAGCTGGTCATCACCCTGCTGTCCATCAAGGAAATCATTACCTTGTTGACCATCCAATAGGTCATTGCCAAGATTGCCTAATAACAAGTCATCCCCTGTTCCACCAAAGACTGTATCCTTACCATTGCCTCCGTTGAAGCTATCGTTACCACCACCAAGATTTACCAGGGAGTTGCCGTAATTTCCTGGTAGGGTAATAGTATCGTTGTCATTACCCCCAGCAAATTCTACGACTTCTGAGTTATTTGCGATCGCGCCTAGAATAGCAATGTTACTGCCAACGCCAGTATCCGCATCTCCATAATCTCCTTGGATAAAGACCTCTTCCGTTGCCTGAATTGTGGCACTTGGTCCAAGGTGAATATCATCACCAGATAACAAGGTTACTGAACCATCCAGGGCTGTAATGGTAGCACCATCTCTCATGATCAGGTCTTCACCAGTAGCCTGAGAATCTGCAACGGTGAGACGGATATCACCAAAAGCGGAAGTGGCTCGGCGTACATCCAACCTACCATTAATTTCTGTTAGGTCGATGTTGTTACCGGTGATTACATCTAGTTGTCCGTTGGCAAGAATATCGGTGTTACCGATAAGGTTAGTGTCGCTATCTCCCGCATCGATGATAATGTCACCACCAGCTCTGATTAAATCGAAATCATAGGTGCTAGTTTGGGGCTGTCCATTACCATCAATACCCTGCTGAATCTTTAAGTCCACATCCTCGGTTTCTGAAGAAATAAGCCCAGCATTAATGGTTAATGGCTGGTCATCTCGAAGAATTCCTTGGAGATCCAGATACACTGCTTCCTCTGCACTAGCATTGAGTGAGGTATCGAGGGGGAGGGTCGGGTCAAGAAGTTTGTCATTACTCAAACCAAAGCCTTCCCCAGTAGCGTAGTTTTGTATCAACCGAGCATTAATCCGGTCATCAATAGTACCGATACCACCTTGATTACTAACAAGTTCCAATGCTCTGGTTTCGATTACTGCATCGGGACCAGTGGAAAGTATATTGCCACCAGTATTAACTATGCGGGTAGTATCGTGGGGATTTTCGATCAGACCATTGAGAATAACATCAGAATCACTGTGGTTTTGGATGTCGATTAAGGTAGGAGCTAATAAGCGAGGAAGTTTAATTATGTCTTTTGGGTCTTTTGGGTCTTTTTCAAAAACATCTTTTCGCTCTCCTGGTTTTGCTCCCTCAATCATGATGGTGGGAACAGTCTTATTGATGACATCGATATCATTGATAATCAAATCTTTCTCGGAATGGTTAATAATGGTGACGCTATCGTAGTTTTCTTGGAATCTGGGATTACCTTTAATTACTCCGACTCCTATATTTTCCGGAAGGTCTGAAATACTGAAGGTTGCTTCCATCAAATCATCATTCAAGATGTCATTAACAATGATATCTTCTGCCTCAACTAGACCTAGAGTTTCGCCATCAGTATCAATAATGTCAACATTATGAGCACAGATAACTTCACCATGAGCGTTTATTATCAGCTCCGGATCTGGTTCTGCACTGAGTATGGAATTAAAGTCAATTGTTCGGTCATAATTCAAGCTTTCTGATTTATTCTCATCAATGAAAACAAAGGGACCTGCTTCTCGTTTATCTGGCTCAGTTATGTGATTATCCCCGCTTGTATTTGTTTTGGCCTCAACCAATAGTTTTGGAGTCTTGATTTTAGAACCAGGGTTAGTGAATACCTTTGCGGAAAGATCTTGTTGGTTCATCGCTTTAACATTACCGCCTCCAGCAAAGGCAAAAACTTCTCCCTTCGCCTTCACTTTGGAAGCGATATTGTCGTTAAGTGCACTGAGATTAACTTCATTGAGACCAGAAACACTGGCATTATTTTCTAGCCTCACCTCTGAGCGAGCATTATCAAAATTGAAATTGGATTCGACTTCAACGCCAGCTCCAATACCACCTGCTGTAGCTTTAGAATTGAGGTTTACATTAAGATTTTTAGTTTGAGATTTGAGGGTTACAGTGTTACCCACCAAATCAGCACCGCTATCAACTTTTACCTGGGTAAGTGAAGAACCATTGGAGAAATTGATGAAAGCATTAGAACCGCCTCCTGCGCCAGCTCCCAAACTCGACACTTTTGAATTAACATTGGTATCTGTTGTCAGTGCTTCAATGACTAAATCTCCTTCAGTTGGAGTATCTAAATTTTGAGCTTTGGTCTGGATCTGTGCATCTTTTCCAACGCTGGCAAGACTTTGATAGTCGAGATTCAGTTTGTTGTTAGAAAGTGCAATGCCAATACCGCCAACTCCTTTAGCTTCCGATGAAGAGGACAGGTCTTGAGAGGCTTGAGATGATAGTTTGAATGTACCTCGTGCTTGAATGGCAGCTTTCTCGCCAATGGTAGCTTTACTTTTGTTGTCAACAGATACATCCGTATCTCCGTTGCCGCCAGTTCCAAGTCCTCCTGCAAAGTTACGAGAGGTGGCGGTTGCCAGGTTGAAGGAAGTAGCACCAATGGTAATGTTGTTACCGGCTAAGGTTACCCCATCGCCAATCGTAGTGCCAGTGTTAACAGTTGAGGAAACCTTGGTCTCTGCATTAGAGGCTCCAAATATATTGCCACTAGAAGAGTCAGCAACGGCTTTAGCAATACCGTTACCTCCGGGAGCATTTGCCAATGCTAAGGCACCCCCTGCACCTTCAAGTTGATGGTTAGCACCATTAGCGTCAGAACGGTCTAACTCATGGTAGATACTAAAAGCATCGTTTTCAGATATGTCTGAGGTATTCAAGTCAACTCCCTCAAGACCAATACTGTGTTCGACCGTGAGTCCTGTGGTATCAAGATTGATGTAGTTACCCAAAAGAGCATCTTGTTGAGTTGCTGCCAATCTCAACTGATTACCATTGACTTGGACTGCATAATAAGTATTGCCATCAATCAAACCTGTAATTGGACGTTTACTAGATGCGGTAATGAATTGATTGCCGGGAAGGTCTGATTCCGTCAGATCGATGACTTTTGGTTGAGGATTACCATTATTATCCTCTGCTGTGGCATCAGCTAAGGATGCTGCTAATTGGAACTTGCTATCATTGATTCTGACAATATAGTAAGTTTGCCCATTGATTAAGCCACCAATCGGCTCAATGTCTGTTTCATAAAGAATAGCATCACCGGTGTTGAAGTTATGAGTTGGTTTGTCGTCACCTGTAATGCCTTCGCCAATATCAATGATATTAGAGTTGTAATCAATTTGATTAGCTGCAAAGAAATTATCGGGTTCAGGAGCTCGGTAAGTTAGGGCATCTCCAGTCTGGAAACCGTGGTTGTTCACTGTAAGAGCTGAGTTGATGACAGTAGATGGAGTAAAATTTCTGGGATCAAGAGTAGCCCCTTGTAGAGTTTCCGTCAGCTTAATTGTGGTTTCATCAATTACCCTGAGAAAGTAAGTTTGTCCACTCACTAATCCGCCCAGCGTTGCACCACTACCATTGTCATAAACGACTTGATCTCCCGTGACAAAGGCATGGGGTTGTACAAAGGTAATCGTGTCTTTAGCATCATCGATTTGAGCTCCAGTAAACTCTGCTCCTAACCGCACTGTTTGATCATCAATGCGAATAACACTGTAGGTTCGCTCGTTTTCTAAACCACCGATGCTATTGCCTCCATTGTTGTTATAAACTATCTGATCACCAGAGATTAAACCGTGATTCTGGGTGAGGGTAATAGTATCAGGATTATTGGCATTGTTATCAACATTAGCTAAGTCGAAAGTGCCATCATTAACCTCTACTTCTTGACCATGAGTTGACTGTACATCGATATCTCCGCCTGCGTTAATCGAGACTTCTGGGTTGATAGCAGCAGAAACTGTTGCCTTCCGAGTAGTTTCCACTTCCACAACGCCAACATCAATTAAGCCTCCTCCTTTACCGGAACCAGTAGCACCGGCATCTGTTTGGGCATTGGCTTGGACAATGACATTTCCTGTGGTAGTAATATCGGTACTGTTAATGCCATCACCAATGCTTGCGTTGGTTGTTGTTGTCGTTGTTGCTTCTACTACTGGATTGCGTCCACTAATAGCTGCCGCAGTGAAGACTTTATTATTAGTTTCCGACAAACCCACCGCATTAGCACTAACACTCAAATTCTTGGCTTGGATCACCGCACCATCCATAGTTGCTTCCACTGTACCACCAGCGTTTGCTATTGCTGAAGTGAATCCCACACTACCTAAAATCGCCCCAGAGAAACCTTCAACATTGGTTATTGCTTTATTGCTACCGTTGGCACTGAGGGCAAGATCACCATCAGTGTTGATAGTCGTACCTGCTCCCACGGTAGCGGATACGTTGGCGTTAGCTTCTGCCTTGGCATTAGCACCGATAGCAGAAAGACCTATAGAACCAGCGGAGGGATTCGCTTTGGCAAATGCGGCTTCTCCTCCTTCGTTGTGTATGGCTTGGATAACTATATTTCCACCGGCATCAATATTGGCATTTTGACCAATAGCAGCGTTAACTTCAGGGGTCATTGTTGCGATTGATTCAGAAACTCCGATAGATACTCCACCTAAGGAAAGTCCTTTAGCTTCTGTCCTGGTCTGGGTCTTAGAAGTCGATAGAATATTGATGTCATTGGCGACAGCAATGTTTGCCCCATTGCCAATGGCCGCTTCAATGGTAGGATTTACCTTTGATTTAGCACTGGCACCAACCAAACTACCACCGATTCCGGCGGCCACAGCCAATGTGGTTGCCTCAGAGGAAACGGTAGAATTGGCAGCGATATTAATATCATTAACAGTCCCATTACCTTGGCCAATATTCACATCACCAAGATATGCTCTCGTCGAACCTTCTACATTAGCCCTAGCGATTGCAGCTCCCGCTGCAAATCCTAGCCCAGCACTAGCACCAGTACTTTCAGCCTTAAGAGTTTGTTCAGCGTCGGCAGTCACTTGTAGCGTATCAGCTTGGGAAATATTAGCACCATCATCAATGTAGGCGGCTTGATTGCTCTTCTCATTGAAAATAACAACCTGCGCTCCCAAACTTACTAATCCCCCAGTACCAACAAATCCTTGACCATCTAAAGTCTCATTGAATTGAGTTGCTACAGTAATGTCATCACCTGCGGCCACAGTAGCAGAGTTGTCAATATAAGCCTGGGTATTTTCAGCAATATTAGTTACAGCTACAGAACCACCGAAGCCCACAATGCCAACAGCACCAGAACCTACGGTAACATCAAAATCCAGATTTTCTTTAGCCCTGATTCCAATATCCTCACCAGCATTAACCACTGCACCGCTACCAATAAAAGCACTAGTTCCACCAGGTACATTAGTCTGGTTAACTGCATTGCTCACCTGATTCTTCGGTGTGTTATCAGCAGCATCGGTTCTAGTATCACTAATAGCATCTGCTATGTCTTGACTATTATCTTTACTATCCGGAGAATCGTCTCCAGCATAAACACTGGAGAAGAGATCCAATTGAGGTAGTACAGTTTGGTCAACTTTTACTTGATCATCTACGAAACTTTGAGCATTAGGATTTGTCGGATCTTGCTGATCATCTTGATCTTGAGTATTCAGACTATTTTGAGAATCACTATCTAAAGCTGCTCCGATAGAGTGAATAGCGACAGAACCCGCAACACCAGCTAAACCCACGCTACCACTAGCTGCAAAACCATCTACATCTTTAGCAGAAAAGGCATTAACATCAATATCTTGTTGAGCATTAACACTAGCACCGTTACCAAGGTAAGCAGATGTGTCATTTTCTACAATGCCAATGTCTACACCACCAGCGAAAGCACCTGCCCCAAAAGCAACGCTACCACCAGCGCCAAGCAGTTTTAAATCATTGACAGCAGAAACGTTGACGGTTTGGGTATTTCCTGCACCTGCTGTATCTTGATTAATTTGTGCATTCTCACCAATGTATGCGGTGGTATTGGAATCAATGATGTTAACTGTAGCAGCACCTGCCACTCCAACATACAGTCCACCTCCACCGGCAGCTGTTACAGTAAAGACATCCTCACTAGACTCTGCTTGAACAGCAACTCCTTTGATCAAGTCCATTGAAATGCCAGACTTATCTTGATCACCAAAGACAGGCATCAAAGTATTGGTATTGGCTTTACCATCTACAGATGCTCCTTGCCCAATATATGCCTTGGTATCTTTATCGATTAAGACCACACCAACCGAAGCACCAATTCCTACTCCAAGTCCCACTCCCGCAGCACCGGCAATAACGTCTGTCTCTGTATGATTGGTAGCAGAGACAAGGACATTACCATTAGCCTGAACATTTGCATCATTATCGATATAGGCATGGGTAGAATTATCCAGAGAAATGACCGAAACTGTACCGGCTACTCCCGCTAAACCACCAATTCCTAGTCCAATACCAACAGATAAGATTTCCTCTTGAGCCTCTGCTACAACATTAATATCTTTTTGAGCCTTAACCTGAGCTGATTGACCAATGTAAGCATGGGTATTATTAGAGAAGACTGCTACCCCAGCAGCGGGAGCTACTCCCACTCCCCCAGCACCAGCGGCGGAGCCAGTAATACCCATATGGTAAAGGTCATTACCCGCTGCAACTAGAACAGATTGGTCATTACCTGCATTAGCATTATCTCCATTAATGACTGCGCGATCGCCAATGTAAGCTAGGGTATTGTTATTGAGAACATTGACATTGCCCGATAAAGTAACCGCAACATTCCCAGCAATACCTCCTGTAATGGCATAGGATTCCAGGTCATCTTGATTGGTTGCGGTGACGGCCAGACCTTTAATTGCTTGGGTTTGTGCTGTTGCTACCCGTTGTTGATTAAGAGCCTGACTATCGCTTTGTTGATCGGAATCGCTGAAGTCAAAACCTGGTGCTGATACATCTTGGTTATCATCAGAATTCTCGATAAAGTTAAGTCCAAACTGACCGTTTTTAACCTGGATACTATCCTTAAGTCCCTTGGCGCTGACACTAGCATCACTACCAATAAATGCCTGGGTTGTCTTATTAACAATGGGAACAATGACTGATGCTCCAATTGCTGCGGTACCACCCCCTGCTGCACCACCAGCAAAGGCATCGATTTCGGTTTGATCATCTGCACTAACTACCACATTACCTTCTGCCTCAACTGTGGCGTTGCTGCCAATATAAGCTTCCGTAGTTAAATTAATTTTGGAAACCCCGACAGAAGCTCCAATCCCTGCAGTTCCACCAACAGCAAAAGAAGCAGAAATGGAGGTAATATCTTCTTGGGATTGAGCATCAACGATAATATTATTTTCCGCTGCTACATAGGCTGCATCGGCAACAAATGCTTGGGTATTTTTGTTGATAATACCAACATCAACTCCTACCCCGAATCCCACGGAACCACCACCGGCAAGAGCACCACCAATGCCCAAAATCTTGGTATTATCGAAGGCATGAATTATGACCGATTGATTGTCATTGGCAGCGGTGCGATCAATATTAATCTGAGCATTTTCCCCAACATAGGCTAGGGTTTGATTATCCAATAGGGTAACTGTAGCAGAACCGGCGATACCTGCTGTACCACCAACTGCACCACCAGCTGCGATCGCTAAAATATCATCAGTGTGGGTGGCTTGGATATTGGTGTTATGGGCAATATTGGCTTGGGTGAAGGCTCCAAGATAGGCTTTGGTGGTGTTATCAATATCGCTGATGGCAGTAGAAAGTCCCACTCCCGCATCTCCACCTCCCGCAGCGCCACCGGCAACATTAACTAAGTCAAAACTGCTATGGGCCGTTACATTGAGATTGCCGGAGGCGATAAGAGTTGTGGGCTGGTCAATAGTAGAATCGGCGATAAATGCCTCAGTTATATTGTTCGCAGTAACAACAGTCGCAACTCCCGCAATACCTAATGTTCCTGTGGCAGCAGCAATACTGATGCCAAAAGCTGCTAAATCTTGTTCGGAAGAGGCATTAACTTGAATATTATTAGCGTTAATCGAAACACCAGTCTCAATAAAACTCCGGGTAATGGCGGTGTTAAGAATATCTGCACTACCAAGTCCGACACTGACATCACCACCTAAATTGCCAGCAATATTGCCCGCGATCGCTTTCGATTGGATATCATTAGAACTGGCTAGGGATAGGTCTCCTGTCGTATTGATCACAGAACCAGCCCCAATCCAAGTTTCAATGCGGTTATTTAACTTATTAACTGCAAAAGAACCGGCAATTTGTGCACTGCCACCATCGGTATTTACACCTCCAGCGATCGCTTCGGTATAGTAATTATTGGTTCGTAGCAGTTGTTGTAGATCATCGGCTAAATTATTAAAGTCTGTGAACTCAAATTTGTCTGGACTAATTCGATGGTTAGTGGCAGTAACTGAAAGGCTATTGGCATTGACAATAGTGTTATTACCCAAGAAAGCTTGATTCACCCGATCCGTGTCGAGAATGGCTACAGATGCTCCAATCCCTACTTCACTACCTGTGGTTTTTGCTGTAGCTTGAGCCGAGAGACGGCTAGTATCACTAGACTCAACCTTGATGTCTTCTGCGGCGGCAATGATTACCCCATCACTAATCCAGGCTTTGGTTTCATCTTTAGAACGAGCGATCGCTAAAGAGCCAGCGACACCAACTGAATCAGCATCGCTGGCACCAGAAATTGCCTCTACTGCTAGTTTATTCTTAAACTCTTCCGATACATTTTGTTGCGATACTGCACTAATATTGATATCTTGTGCTTGGGCGATAATTGTATTTTGCCCTAACAAGGTGTTGGTTTGATTATCGGTGGTGTTAATCCCCACTCCTACAGCTACCTTAACAGAGCCACTATTACCTTCAGCAGCCCCTTTGCCCTTGGTGGTAAAGTCTGCTTGATTAGTAGCAGAAAGGTTAATATCTCCTTCTATGGCAAAGATTCCGTTGGAGATCCGTGCGGTAACATCATCATCAATATCGGCAATAGCCACTGCTGCGGCTAAATCAACTGAGCCATTGGAAGTACTGGCATCATATTCACTCAAAGATTCCCCACTCTTGGATTGACTTTGATCTGAATCAGAACTAGCTCCCTTGGAACTTGCTTGGGACTCAGTTTCATAGGTGCGAGTGGCTGTGGCGGCAACCTCCAAATCCCCAGCAATTGTGCTAATACCTCGGTCTACTATTGCGTTGGTATTGCTATCAGTGGTAACTACAGTAACGGAGGCTCCAATGCCAATATCCTCACCGGCGGCTTCTCCATCAGCTTTGGTGGTATTCTTACTTGTATTAGTACTAGAGACATTAACACCATTCTGGGTTGTAATTTGCTTTCCAGAAGCGATCGCGGCTTGGGTAGTTTGGTTCAAGTCAGCTACTGCTACGGAAGCATCAATGGCTACGCCTCCCTCGGCTCCCCCAGCGGCGGTGGTTTCCGCTTCATCGGAGGAATTTGCTGTTAAGTTGAGGGTTCCCACATTGTTGAGTTCGGCATTGGTTCCCACAGATGCCTGAGTCAGATCATCGGTGAAATTTAATGCTACCGAGGCTCCGATACCAGCGGAATTTCCACTGCTCTTGCTGGTGGCATTAACCTTGGTTTTGCTGTTGTTGTTTGCTGTAATAGTGACATCAGCACCACCACCATCGATGATTGCACCAGTCCCGATATCGGCAAGGGATTGACTCTGAGAATCATTCAGTGCCAAGGCTCCAGCTACACCAACATTCTTGGCTCCTGCTCCAGAAATGGCTTCGGTGGTGAAGTTGTGGCTGCTTCCTACACCTGATTCGATGGTGATGCCTTGGGCAGTTACCTCAGCATTATCCCCGATTGATGCCTCGTTAAGGGATTCAACCTGGTTAATCGCTACTGCTGCGCCGACACCAACTTTGGTGTTTCCTCCCGCACTACCATCAGCCTTGACTTTACTGTTGGTATTACTGTTAGCTTTGAGAGTTACTTCTTCACCAGCGGTAACTGTGGTATTATCGGCAATCGTTGCTTGGGCTTGGGAGTTAATCAGATTCACCCCAACTGCTGCTGCTACGCTGACGGTTCCTTCACTGGTGGCAGCAGAAGGAGCACTCGTCTGCTGAGTATTATTCTGACTCTTTTGACTGTTACCGAAAGACCTCTGCTGCTCAGTCTGTTGATCTACCCCATCTTTAGGAGTATCCTGCTCTTCGGCTTCTCCACCTTTGGCGCTAGCGTTTGCGGTGGTGTTGCTGTCTGTAACCGATTGAGCAGTGAGGTTGATTTCTCCTTCCGTCGCGATCGCTCGCTCAATGGTAGCATTAGTGGTATCGTTGGCTTCTGTAAGGGCAAAAGCAGCACCAATGGCCACATCCTGCCCTGCGGTATCTCCCTTGGCAGTAGTTTCTACCTTGCCTTTATAGATTGCGTCTAGGTTCAGATCACCGGTAAGTTCGATGCCATTGCCTGTACCAACTCTAGCGGTAGTTTCGCTATCGGAGAAGGACAAGGCTGCCACTGGGTTAATCGCAATGCCACCTTCAGAACCGGCTTCGGCAGTCGTGTTCATTTCTTGGTCAGAATTTGCCTTCAGGGTTAAGTCTTGAGCCTGATTGAGACTTGCCCCATCCTCCACCTCAGCGCGGGTTTGATTATTTGCTACATTGATAGCTGCTGAAGCTCCCACCCCAACTTTTGAGGAGTCATTCCCGGATTTGGACAATGCCTTGGCAGTATGAATGGCTTTATTTTCGGCGGTGAGGTTGACGTTTGCTCCATTCCCATTGACTACTGAGCCATCTTTGAGCAATGCCTGACTTTGGTTACTATCCACCAGATTGAGGGCGAGGGATCCGGCTACACCAATGTTGGCGTCACCAGCACCAGAAATAGCTTCAGCACTATAGTTATGGCTGCTTCCTAAATCCCCAGCCATACCGGATTCGATGGTGATGCCTTGGGCAGTGACTTCGGCATTATTCCCAATCGATGCCTCGTTAACAGATTCCACCTGGTTAATGGCTACCGCTGCACCGACACCAACTTTGGTGTTTCCCCCAGCACTACCATCTGCCTTGACTGTACTGTTAGTATCTCTGTTAGCTTGGAGGGTAAGTTCTTCTCCGGCGGTAACTATAGCACCATCTGCGATTGTTGCTTGAGTTTGGGAGTTGACCAGATTTACCCCAACTGCCGCTGCTACGCTGACGGTTCCATCACTGGTGGCAGCAGAAGGAGCACTCGTTTGCTGGGTATTATTCTGACCCTTTTGGCTATTACCGAAAGACCTCTGCTGCTGAGTCTGTTGATCTACCCCATCTTCAGGAGTATCCTGATCTTTAGCTTTGCCACCTTTGGCACTGGCATTTGCGGTAGTGTTGCTGTCTGTAACAGATTGAGCAGTGAGATTGATTTCTCCTTCCGTAGCGATCGCACGAGCAATGGTAGCATTAGTGGTATCGTTGGCTTCTGTAAGGGCAAAGGCTGCACCGATACCTACATCCTGCCCTGCGGTATCTCCCTTAGCAGTGGTTTCTACCTTACCTTGATAAGTTGCCTCTAAATTCAGATCACCGGTAACATTAAGCCCATTGCCTGTACCAATTCGAGCTGTGGTTTCGCTATCGGAGAAGGATAACGCTGCCATGGGGTTAATGGCGATGCCACCTTCAGCACCGGCTTCGGCAGTCGTGTTCATTTCCTGTTCGGAGGTTGCCTTTAGGGTTAAGTCCTTAGCTTGATTGAGATTTGCCCCATCCTCCACCTCAGCGCGGGTTTGATTATTTGCTACATTGACGGCTACGGAAGCTCCTACTCCAACTTTTGAGGAGTTATTGTCCTCAGGTTTGGGCAATGCCTTGGCAGTATAGATGGCTTTGTTTTCGGCAGTGAGGTTGATATTTGCTCCGTCCTCATTTAGAGTTACCCCATCTTTAAGCAGTGCCTGACTCTGGTTATTGTTCACCAGATTAAGTGCCAGGGATCCAGCTACACCGACATTAGTATCACCAGCCCCAGAAATCGCTTCAGTACTAAATTTGCTTGGGGTATCACCAGATTTGGAGGCGATATCAATCTCCTGGGCGGTAATTGTTCCTGTACCCCCTAGATAAGCTTCGTTGAGTCCCTCAACACGGTTGATACCGACGGCTACTCCAACACCAATATTTTTATCTGTAGCTGTGGCATCTGCTTGGACTGAGGAGTCGGTGGATGATGTGGCGTCAATCTCAAGAGTATCGTCGGTAGTGATTGCTCCATTCGTGGCTACGTAGGCTTTGGTGCGGCGGTTGGTATTGGCGATGGCGAAGGCAGCGGCAACACTTATATCACCGTCACTGGTGGCAGCGTTGTTTTCTTGCAGGCGTTGTTGGGTATCAGTACTGTTTTCACTAGCCCCCCCTGCGGTGGAAGTTGCTTTGGTGTCGAAATCTTCTAAGGCGGTAGCTGCTACTCCAATATTGGCTGCCTTGGTGATGGAGACACTGTCGTCAATATAGGCTTCGGTAACAGTTTCAATGGTGGCAACTGCCACCGTTGCTCCTGCGGCATTACCTCCACCGGCTGTGCCATCGGCAGTGGTTTCTACTTTGGTATCGGTTTTAGCTGATAATTGCAGATCTCCTGTGGTAGATAATGTAGTGTTACCTGAAATCTGCGCGATCGCTGAATTCTCAATATCCGAAAGGCTAATGGCAGCATCAAGGGCGGTATCACCACTAGCCTTGGCTTCCGTTAGGGCTTTGGCATCAACCTTAGAATCTGCTGTAATGGTAAGATTGCCGGAACTTTCGATGCGGGAATTGCCTGTAATAGCGACTTGGGCTTGAGCATTAGCCTCAACTCTAACACCATCGATTGCAACATCATCTGATCTTCCTTCCGCCAAGGTGGTTAAGTTGGCTTGGGAGTCAATGGTAATATTATTTCCCAATAAGGTGGCGCTATTGATCTCAACCCCTGCCTCCACGGTTGTCGAGTTGAAGATTTCACCGAGGAGATTATCCCCCCCTGTAGTATTTTTCTCTTCCCTAGCGTTGAGGTTGATATTCCCTGCTTGGAAACCACTGCCAGGTTCCACCTGGGCTAGGAGTTGGGCTCCACTACCCAGGGTAATGGTGGAGGCATTGAAGGTTAAATCTCCAGAGTTGGCGATGGAGTTGCTATTGAGGAAATCGTTACCTAATACCTGACGACTGGAAATAGTAACGTCTTCCAGAATATTAATTGTGGTAGCCTCGATCGCGAGATCCAGAAGACCACCCCCACCAATCAAGCCACCAATGGTAACGGCCCCATCCACTTTCAAAGTGAGATTATCCAGAGGGCCTGTGCCATCGCCGACAATTTTACCAATATTACCAATGGTGAAATCTCCCGTGACATTGAGCACCACATCACCACTGATGACCACATCCTCATTAAAAGTGGCGCTATTAATCGTCTGATTACCGGTGAAACTCGCCAAGACTGAACCGTAACTGAGCATCACACCGTTTTGGAAGACGACTGCGGATTCAATAGTTCCCGTAGTTTCCTCCAGGTTCCAGTCACCTCCCAAAGCAGCACTCCCCGTGAGGTCATTGGAAGCGGCAATATCTGCTCCAGTCAAGTGGCTTAGCTGCTGTACAAAGGCTGTACCTACTGCTCCTGCTGCTAAGTCACAGCCGTAGAAGAGAATATCTGCTTCTGCTGTTAGGGAATCGGCCCAGCTTTGGAGAGTATGGGCATAATTATCCAGATTATCTAGACTTAACTCTGCTGCTCCCAGTTGTAGGCTTCCTGGCCCACCGTGGGAGACAATATGGACACCGGAAATATCCTGGTGCTGTGCCAACACTTCACTGATTTGGGTTACTCCATCCCTTGTGGCATCCAGCAATATTACCTCTGCTCCCGGTGTAACCCCCGCCATCAGGCTTTGATAGTCTTCTACCGTCGGGTCTATAAAGACAATTTCCTTAGCAGCCGATGGTTGAGCAAGGCTTGCCCCGGTGAGGGAATCATAACTACTAGGTTCATTTACCAAGAAGCTATCAGTAGTATCATTGCCGATAAGAAAGTCTCTGCCCAATAAGGAACTATTCGATTTAACACTAGAAAATCCCTGGATTTCCTCCTGCTGGAAGACTGTATCTAAAAAGCTCGAATCTTCTTGAATAAACTCAGCAATTATGGGGTTAATGGGAACATTTAACTCAGGAGTCAATACTCCCATGAGGTTCATCGCCGATTCTAGATCAGGATTAGGATTCAATCCCAAATCTGTATTATTTCCCAAATCTAGTGGGAACTGTAAAGGAGTTAATCCCGTCAAATTTTCTGCGATGAATTCCATGGTCTTTGCCTCATAACCGGAGTTTTATAAAAGAAGTCAGCAAACTAGATGCTCTGAAAGAAGAGCATCCCATTAAGCTATTGGGAAGATTACTACTGATTTATGCACTTTGAGTAAAAGCGCACTTGTAAGCCTTCCTATTTATTTATTGGGAAGACCGCTACTGGTTTATGCACTTTGAGTGAAAGCGCAGTTGTGAGCCCTCCTATAGATATATTGGGAAGACTGTTACTGATTTATGCATGTAGAGACGCGCCTGCCGAAGGATGCCCGTAGGGCTGTTGGCGCGTCTCTACAACGATTGCGCGGTCTACGAAAATAGGGGTATCTAACCCGGTGTTGGTAGAAGTCCTCCTATAGATATCTTGGGAAGACTGCTATTGGTTTATGCACTCTTTGTGAAAACTTACTGGTGAGTCTTCTTATGGAGCTGAGCTAAGACGAATTTAAATTTATTTGTCTTATTGAGCTATTAAAAAAATGTGTTTTTTATGCACCTGACGACAGCAAGATTAAATGACTTTATTTGAAAAAATCAATGCATTTTTATATTTCTTAATAATGTGGAAATTACTTAAATAATTAAGTGATATTGAATGTGGAATTCAACTAGATATATAGTGTTATTTTTAATATCAATTATTGATTCCTTATTAAGTGTTAAGTATTAATCCTTATATCTTAAAGATTAAGTCTTTGGTATTAGGTAATGTCTGCCTATAGGGCTATTTGGATTGGCAAGATTCAGTTCCACCTCAATCAAAGAGCTACTGAATGTAGGTAATAAGGGCTCTCTTCAATAAGGGCGCATTCAATGCGATAAATCCCCATTCTCAATTCTTGCCTAAAGTCAATATCAAAATGAGCTTTCTTTCCCCACCCGACTCTGCTTATCCTTAGCAAAAGTCACAAAGTGAGGTAACACAACGTGAATGAACCACCCGCAGCTAACTACGATACCCCTTGGAAAGAAGTCTTACAGCAATATTTCGAGCCTTTTTTGAGCTTCTTTTTTCCTAAGGTTCATCCCCTCATCGACGGTCATCAGCCACCGGAATCTCTGGATAAAGAACTCGAACAAATTCTGCGACAAGCCGATTCAGGAGAGCGAATTGCAGATAAATTATTCAAAGTGTGGCTGCAAGATGGCAAACCCACTTGGGTTTTGATACATGTCGAAGTGCAAAGTCAATCGGATAGTGACTTTAAGTAATTTCATGCGGACAATGGGGCAGTCATAAACCGACGCTCACGGTCAGCAGCATAAGCAATGCAGGCTTTTAAATCTTCTCGCGTCAGATCGGGAAAATCGTCGAGAATTTCTGCTTCAGTCATCTCGGAGGCTAGGTACTCAAGCACTTCATAGACTGTAATACGCAAGCCACGGACGCAAGGCTTACCACCACGTTTTTCAGGCTCAATGGTAATGATGTCTCGGTAGTTCATAAATTGGTATTAAATTTGAAACATCTTGATGAAAGTATAGCAAGCGATTAGCTACGCTAGTGCCGTAGGCAATCGCACAACTTTCACCGAATCCTTCTTAACAATCAAATACTCTATATCAAACTTGTGGAACAGTCATTTTGCCTGTAATCATTCCACAGACCTTACAGGTGCATATCTATTCCATTGTATAAAATACTACCAACAAATAACACGAAGGTCAAGGGTATAAAAAATAATTTAGAATTTAGAATTTAGAATTTAGAATTAATTTTTAACCTTTACTCTAGATAAGACCTGTGGAACGGGGTGTTGGTAATAAGGGCAGATTCAATAAGGGCGCATTGAATGCGCCCCTACAGTTATAACCTCTTTCTGATTGAGATGATAGGTTTTAGATTAAGCTACTTTAACAATAAATGAAGAAACAATTTATTTACATTATGTTGATGATTGCCTTTGGTATAAGCCTTCAGCTTGCTTATGCACAAACTCCATCATATCCAACGGATGAAGAACTCCAAAAATTAATGCCCGATTTTCAGCGTCAAGTTGAATATTGGAATCAATATGAAGAACCTGAAAGTCAGAGAGAAGCAAGGGCATTTGCAGAAAATTGGTCGGGGGAGCCAACGGTAGCTCTTTTTCTGGGAAGTTGGGCAGCAATTGAAGAAACAATGGACATTTATCCTTCAAAAACAGAGGGTCAGGTCTGTATTATTACTGCCTTTAGCACACCGAATCCTGAAGTTGAATTGAGTTTAGGCAAGGTTTTAAATCAGCGAATTTACACTGATGCAGGCCAAGTCATCATCCAGGAGAGCAATTATATAGGAATTGCAGGGAAGCAGGAAAATGAGACAAGCATTTATGTTTATCGTTTAATGGCACTAGCTCAAGTGCCAAGGGATTTATCCTTGAGCAATTGGCATGGAAGCGATCGCGTAATTGAACAATTTCATGCAGCAGGCTGTATTAAGTGAGAAAGTTAGGGGCGCAAGCATTGCGCCCTCAATCTTTCCTCTCAAAGTTTAAATCCCCGCTGAGGGGAATTGGTTTGTAAAGTCGAAAACTCAATCATTTCCAAAATGATGGCTGCTTCCGGGTTTACATCCCCGCTGAGGGGAATTGGTTTGTGAAAAGAACCCTTCTGGAACCCTTGTTAGGATAGGGTTTGAGATACTCAAATCTACACACCTCCAAAAAATATAAAAATTTTTCCTCAAATGTGTAAATTTTGTTATCTGTAAACCTTGCCACGTAAGGCATCGACATAGGTCAGCGAAGTTATGCGGTTTTCAAAGCTTGGCAGAAGTATGTCGATAATACAATTGAGGCAAATTATAACCTGGTACTGATGTGGTTGTCAAACAACTTCAGAATCAGCGGCAACAATTTTGCCCTTGTTCACATCTATCAATTATTAAAGATTGCTCAAACAGTACCTAGAATTTGGTGCGTTACGCTGCGCTAAAACACCCTACGAGGGAGCTTACTCTGTAAACATTCTTAATTCCGTGCAGCGGCACTAGTTTGTGTAGCGTGTGAGTAGCAAAAACGTCTCCCTCGCTAGAGATAAAAATTCTTTGTTAAGTTCGTTGCGATCGCGATTATTTTTTTGCTAGGATTCAGCTGACATAAGGTGTGCGTCAAAGAACTAGGTTTCTCAAAAAACTGGTTGGGGTGCAAAATAGCAAGCGAATTACCTCCTATTGCACCTCCCTCAATAACCTTGATGTTTGAACCTCAGCACTCTACCGGCTTACTGACAACCACCTTTGTTGTTGGACTCTTGGTCACACCTATCCAGCTATCAGCCCAAGGACAGTCCCTCACCCCAGCAGCTGACGGTACTGGAACCATTATTACCCCCAATGGCAATCAGTTCCAGATTCAGGGGGGTTCCCTTTCCAGTGATGGGACAAATTTGTTCCACTCTTTCGAGCAATTTGGACTCTCTTCGGAGCAAACTGCTAATTTTATCTCCTCACCAACAATTCAAAATATCCTAGGCCGAGTTGTCGGTGGTGATCCTTCCCTGATTAATGGCTTGATTGAGGTGACAGGGGGTAACTCTAACTTATTTTTAATGAACCCAGCAGGGATTATTTTTGGTTCAGATACTCGTTTAAATGTCCCAGCTGACTTTTTCGCTACCACCGCTACAGGTATTGGCTTTGGTGAGGATAATTGGTTTAATGCTTTAGGGGATAATGACTACCAAAGTTTAGTCGGTACTCCTAGTGAACTTGCCTTTGATTTGTCCCAACCAGGAACTCTCATCAACGCAGGTTCTTTAGAAGCACCACCAAGTCACAATGTAACCTTAGTTGGTGGCAATGTGATTAATACTGGAGAGATCACTGCACCGGGAGGTAATATTACCATTGCTGCGGTACCAGGAGAGAATTTAGTTAGGATAACTCAGACTGGACAATTACTGAGTTTAGAGATTGAACTTCCCAGAGATGCTTCGGGACAGATGCTAGGGATTACCCCTATGGATTTACCAGCTTTGCTCACAGGACCATTGCAAGGAGTAGAAACAGGGTTAAGTCTTACCCCATCAGGAGAAGCTCAGTTAACTGATACCGGTACAATTATACCCCAGGAAGCCGGTACAACGATAATTTCCGGTATCCTAGATGCCTCCAATTCCCAATTCCCAATTCCCAATTCCCAATCCCCGATTCCCAATTCCCAATTCCCAATTCCCCCAGCAATTCAGGTAGTAGGAGACAAAGTTGGTTTAATTAATGCCCAAATTGATGCCTCTGGTAAGTATGGTGGGGGTACGGTGTTAATTGGCGGGGATGTTCAAGGAAGGGAAACAATACCCAATGCTGAGATTACCTTGCTCGACTCAGGTTCAACTATTAAAGCAGATGCCTTAACCGATGGCAATGGTGGCAGGGTAATTGTTTGGTCTGATGACACTACCCGGGTTTACGGTAATATTAGCGCCCGTGGTGGCAGTAATTCCGGCAATGGTGGCTTTATCGAAACCAGTGGAACACAAAATTTGGAGATTACCACAACTCCCGACGTCACCGCAGCAGCAGGTTTGGGAGGAGAATGGTTGATTGATCCGAGCAATATTGAAATTGTGGCGGGTATGGGGGATGTGAATATTAATGATACCAATCCCTTTGTCTCAACCGCTGACAATGCACGACTAGGAGTTAAGTTAATCCAACAAGCCCTTAGGGATGGAGCCAATGTTACCGTAAAAACCAGTGCAGTGGCTAATGGTGATAATACTCAACCGGGAGATATTACTCTAAGTACACCTCTGGATTTCAACGGGACTGGTAATAGTACCTTAACTCTAGAAGCAACGAATAGAATTATCATTAACGAGCAGATTTTCGACAGTGATATTACTAATTCACCAGATGACTCCCTCAATTTGTTTTTAAATGCCAACATAGATCAGTTTCTTGCCGGTAGAGTTGATATTAATGCACCGGTATCCACTAGAGGTGGCAGTATTACTCTTATTGGAGATGCTGATAATCCTAACAGAGCAGGTATCCTCATTGGAGGGGAAATCAACTCTGGAGGTGGCAATATCTTCTTGAAAGGAACTAGTGACTTTAAAGAAGGTATCGAAATCACTCAAGCCATCAATTCTGAAGGAGGAAATATTAGTTTAATTGGCAGCAGCGATACGGATGAGAGCGTCACTATTCGTGGGGATATCAATGCTGGTAATGGTGAGATTAGCCTAACTGCGGAATCAATTACTTCCGATGGTGATGATGTTAGTTTTAATGGATCTGTCTTAGTTTACGGTGAGGTCAAGATTGATTCTGCTGGAGGTAATATCACTTTTAATGGTACTGTGGATCAAGGGATACATTTTTATGAGTTGGTGCGAGAGGAAAATAATAAACAACTCACCTGGGAAGAGGCAAGAGTTGCAGCAGAAAATCGCACTTTTAAGGAGCAACCCGGTTATTTAGCAACGATTACTTCGGCAGAGGAAAATCAACGCATTGGTGAGTTAGGTATTCCTGCGGATAGTAGTGCCTGGATTGGAGGGAGTGATGCAGAGGTAGAAGGAACCTGGAAGTGGGTGACTGGTCCGGAAGCGGGAACTGTGTTTTGGCAGGATGGAAACCCAATAGGGTTCACTAATTGGGAAATGAATGAACCCAGCAACAACAACGGAGTAGAACATTACGCTGAATTTGTGCAGTTAGGCAACAGTTGGAATGATCGAGCCAATGATAACTCTAATCCAGTAGGTTATATTGTTGAGTACAATAATGAAACTGCAAATTTGATCTTAGAAGCAGGCACTGGTAGTATCCAGTTTCAAGGGGCTGTTGGTGGTAACACTTCTCTTGATAATCTGGAAATTAACAGTGCCAACAATGTGAGGGCAAACTCAACTATTATCACCGCGTACCTAAAACAGTCAGCTGGTACTGGTACTACTACTCTGCAAGAAGTTCAAACTACAGCAACAGACGGGGTAGGTTTAACTACAGCCAATATTGAATTGTTAGGAGCAATCAACTCCCATGGTGCCTCGGTAAACCTGACAGCAACTAATGAAATTAGTACAGGTAATATCACTACTGCCGGTGGAGATATCAATCTCAATAGTGGTGGCACAATTAATACTACATCGGGGACATTAAATACTAGTTCTGTAGACGGAAATGGTGGCAATCTTACCCTCAACTCTCCTAATGATATTCAAGTTACTTCTATTAATACCCAAGGTGGTAGTAATGGCAGAGGTGGCGAGGTTAACATCTCTACTAATCAATTCTTCCGAGCGACAGATACTTTAGCAGATGGCAGCAGTATTAACACTGCCGGTGGTTTAGGGGGTGGTTCTATCACACTCCAGCATGGTGGTAACGGCAATATACCATTTATTGTGGGAGATGCTGCCATCAATGGTACTGCTGGGGAAATCACCAATGGAGACTTGACCATTTCCCCCAACCAATCTTTTTTCTTTACTGAGACAGAAGGCAATATTGCAATTATCAGTGTTGACCAACCCCCGATTGCTCCTAACCAATTCCCAAACACAAACAATACTGACCAATCCTCTATCAATCTAGTAGATTTTGCTATCTCAGAAGAACTGCCTCAATCAGCTACTAGTGAGGCAATAGAATATAATAAAGTAACAGAAATTCCCCTAAGTTTACGAGAACTTCCCTCGATTAACCTGGATACAGCCTTAGAAGAATTAGAAGAAAGCATTACTGATACTTTTGAAAACCATTTGGATATTGGTGGTACTCCCCTAGTTACTCTCCAGCAAGCTCAAGCTACCCTAAACCAAGTGGAAGAAGCTACTGGGGTGAAACCGGCTCTGATTTATGCCTTCTTTGCTCCCTCTAACCTGACTGCTGCTAGTACAATTGGTAAAGAGCGATCGCTAACTTCCCAATCAAAATCCACTTCTCTTAATGATGAGCTGGAATTGGTACTAGTCACTTCTGAGGGTAAACCGATTAGACAACGGGTAGGTATAACTCGCAGGCAAGTTATGCAAGTAGCGCGAGAGTTTCATTTTAACGTTACCGATGTCGAAAATCCCCAGGGTTATCTGGCCCCAGCACAGCAACTCTATCAATGGTTAGTGGCTCCTCTGCAAGCTGACTTAGAAGCACAGGAAATTCAGAATCTAGTATTTATTCTAGACCAAGGCTTGCGATCGCTTCCCATTGCAGCTCTTCATAATGGCACGGGCTTTATTATTGAAGAATATAGTGTTGGTTTAATGCCCAGCCTCAGTCTCACCGATACTCGGGCTGTTAATCTCAACAATGTCGAAGTCCTCGCCATGGGAGTCGATGCCTTCTCCCATCGCCTACCCTTACCTGCAGTACCATTAGAACTAAATGTAATCACCAATGCTTTATGGCCTGGTGAATCTTTCCTCAATCAAGATTTTACCAGGGAGCAACTCAAAGAAATTCGCTCCAATAAACCCTTTGGCATTATCCATTTAGCCACCCACAGTGATTTTTTACCAGGTAAACCGAGAAATTCCTATATCCAGTTGTGGGACAATCAGCTGGCATTAGATTCTCTGAGGGAGTTAGGTTGGAGTGATCCAGCGGTAGAGTTAGTGGTACTGAGTGCCTGTCGCACCGCCTTGGGAGATAGGGAAGCGGAGTTAGGATTTGCCGGATTAGCAGTACTAGCGGGAGCAAAATCAGCCTTAGCGAGTCTGTGGTATGTCAGTGATACAGGGACATTGGGACTAATGACTAGTTTTTATGAAAAGTTACATACAGCACCAATCAAAACCCAAGCTTTAAGACAAGCCCAGTTAGCTATGCTCAACCAAGAGGTGCGTATTGAGGGGAATAAGTTGGTAAGTACTAGTGGCAATTGGTTCCTACCGCCTCAGTTGAAGGATTTGGAAGGGGTAGAACTAAGTCATCCCTTTTACTGGAGTGCTTTTACGATGATAGGTAATCCTTGGTAGAGAATAAGTAGTACTTGTAGTAGGACTTCAGTCCAAAAAGAAGCCAGAAATAGGACTTCAGTCCAAAAAGAAGCCAGAAACAAAAATTTGAAATTTCCCTGCAAATTTGCTACTTTCAACAACTGAACTTACAATTTCTAACCCTATGACCGTTCAGCCAGCAATTCCTATTTTGAGTGCTACATCTATTCTGGAAGGGGTTAACCCTGTTACCATAGAACAGATGCCTACCATTTGGCAAAAAATTGCCAGGGGTGAAGCGGAAGTAGGGCATCCTGAGCCTCAGTTTTTGGTTGCTTTAGCTCAGTTGTTTTTTACCAAGGCAACTGACGGTAGCCCAGAAATTTTTCAACAAGGATTTGATTGCCAATCTCTTTATCAGCAAGGAGCTTGGGATACTTTACAGTTCTTCGGTGCTGACTATTTATTGTCAGCCTACCCGAATTTTGAACTAGCCAAAGATACTGCTGTAGCCAAAGATGGTGTTGAACGAGTCATTGCTTTCGCCACAGATGTGTTTGATGATTTCCAATATGAACTGCCAGCGTCCTTCTATAGGATGCTCTTGTGCCCGATTGAGCGAGACTCTATCCTAGAGTCGCGGGCTATGGCTTTTGATATCCGTATGCAGGGGGTCAAACGTGCCTACGATGCCTGTCTTCATGCCTTCAATGTTACCCGGATGCTGATGTCAGTACAGGATAAAGCTACTCGCCATGGTTTACTGTTACAGCATGGGTGTGGGTGTGATCATGAGCTAACCAATCTTCCTGCAGCTGCCCCTGGTTCAACAGTGCAATATTCATTTGAAAACCAGGAAACTCGTCATAAAGCCATTACTGCCTATACTTGGCGGATGTGGAATGAATACATGCTATTTCCCCTGAGTATCCAGTCTAAAACTTTGGCTCTATAGTTTTTTGGCTCTAAGTAGTAGGTGCAAGGTTTTTGAGCTCATCGGTAAAATTTCCTTGCACCTCCAGGGAACATTCCCTAAAACCTCACCTACCACCTAACACCTGTTCAAATCCGAAAATAATGAAAGAGTATAGTTAGGTTTTCATCAAAAAAAGACGATATAATGCCTGCGAAAGATTTATACCATCAATTAGTTAAACAGCTCTTAATTGATGATGGATGGACAATTACCCATGATCCTTTCCCACTGCAATGGGCTAGACGCAATCTATCTATAGACTTAGGTGCAGAAAAGTTGATAGCAGCCCAAAAAGCTGAATCTAAAATAGCAGTTGAGATTAAAAGCTTCCTTCGGGAATCAAGAGTGGCTGACTTACAGCAAGCTCTAGGACAATACATATTGTATAACGATATTCTCAAACAAATTGATCCTGATAGAATTCTTTATCTAGCAATGCCTCTAGCAGCCTATAGCGACCTATTTGAAAAAGATCAGTTCGGAAAAATACTTTTAGAAAACGATCGCCTGAAACTCATTATCTTTGATTCACAAAATCAGGAGGTAACACAATGGATTCTATAGAAACCTACATTCAATTAGTAAAACAACTTTTGAATGACTATGCTAAAGTCCCTACCTCTAATCAAGCAGATATTTACAATGAAGTTATCTTCGACACAGAACATAACCGATATTTGCTGTTGTCTCTGGGATGGTCAAACGGTAAGCGAGTTTATCATACGGTGATACATATCGATATTATTGACGGGCAAGTTTGGATTCAAGCCAATAATACAGACCAACTTATTGCAGAAGAATTAGTCGAGTTAGGGATTCCAGCTCAATCAATTGTATTAGGCTTACAACCTCCAGAAGTTCGTCCCTATACATCCTATGCCTCATCAATTGAAATGGTTTCACCTTGAGCAATTTCCTGACCGAAAAAAAACAAGGATACAAGCCCCCGGATTTATCCGTGGAAAAAACAAAGATTTTATCATTATTCCAAGCCCCTGGCTTTAGACATGGGGTCAATCTAAAATCTAAAATCTAAAATCTAAAATTGATTGACGCACCATTGCAGCCATCTGCTCCCATTGCTCATCTGTAGTGGCAGCAAAACAGGTCTCCCATTTTGTTTCATCTTGCAATTGATGCCAATAACCGAGATGCGATCGCATTTTGCTGATCCAGCGGGAGTTTTTGAATTTGGTCAATTGCTTGTTGCCAGAGTTCAGTCATAATTTGGTTGAAATAAAGTAAAGCAAGTAAAAGTCCCCCTTTTTAAGCTATCCATTAGGCAAAAGTAGTCGAAACGGTGATAGAGACTACGATGTAGAGACAAGTTGTGAACCTTCTAACAAATAGTAGAAGCTAGAAAGCCCTCGCCAGATGGTTTTCAATCCAGGTTCCCCATCTCCATTACGAGCCAAAAATCCACCCAAGCGTGCAATCCAAATCAAAGATTGACGGAGAGTAGGAGGTTTTTTCGAGCGATTTTT
>JAAHFP010000052.1 GCA_010672925.1 Symploca sp. SIO1C2
CCTTCCCTATGGGTCGCCAATATTTGTGTTTTTGTCACTTTTTCATTTGACCAAAATCTGTAGATACTTTGGCTGTTACTCGCATTACCACTTGCTTTCGGTACTGTTTCTCCCGGATGTTCGCTTAAGAGCAACAGTGTCTTTCTCAATCTTTTGGCATGGCGTATGTCGAGAAAAATTTTGGGTTTATTTCCTGGCTGATCCAATCCAACATAGGTTTTTCTTCATCTGATGATTGACTTTTTCCTATGATACTCTCACCATCTTAGCTTCGTTGTCCACAAAGTACGAAGAGGATTTTTCAGGTTGATTGAGCTCAGAGCTTGTAATTGTTGATGCTACAACTGGGAAAGATTGGGCGGCGCAGCGGAGGTTTTGTTGCGCTCCCTACCGCATCTCACCACGCCAGTGCAGTGTTTGAGGGGGAGCGGCTTCAACCCGCCCAATAAGCGCGAAGCAGTTCCCAGTTGCGATCGCATTTGCGGTTTTGCGATCGCATTTGTGGTTTCGCGATCGCATTTGCGGTTTTGCGATCGCATTTGCGGTTTTGCGATCGCATTTGCGGTTTTGCGATCGCATTTGCGGTTTCGCGATCGCATTTGCGGTTTCGCGATTGCCTTCGGCACCAGCGTAGCTGATCGCACTCTAGCCTAATAATGACTCTGACCACTCCTCTCCCAATGCTTACCTAAATCCTAGTCTCTATCACCGTTTCGACTACTTTTGCCTAATGGATAGCTTTTTAAGGGGGATTTAGGGGGATCAACAATGTAGCCCATAGCAGAGCAAACTGCTGTATCTTTTTCCCTACCATATACAGGACTTTGTTGAGTTACTCTACGATAAGGCTTGTGCATATATTCGGTTCTCCACTCAACCTACAAAAGCAAGTGATCGCACTTAACATTCCCTTGCTCTCAAATTGAAGTCCAAACTGAAGAACCAACCTTGCTTTACCTGATCAACAAGGTGGCAGACATTGCAGTTGCCAACCAGGATGCTGGTCTCGTTATTGCTGCTGCTATTGGTACATCAGTAATTTTATGGGCGATCGCTGATGCTGCTGCTAAACTGATTAAGGCTGCACGTAGTTGATTAGGTGATTTCTTCCGAAAAAATGTACCTATCGTAGGGTGTGTTAGCATTTGCGTAGCATGGTGCGCTAGCAGCAAAGCGTAATGCACCGCATTACGGATAAAATCATTCTCAAAAATCGCCTTAGCTTTTAGGTTTGAGGATTATGGATACAACAGAACAAAAATCAGACAATTCCAGCACCACTGAAGCTCAATTGCAGGTAGCAAAGGTTATAGAAACTCTGCAACAAGACCTACCAACCTTATTTAAGCAAGATATCTCCTATCATATTTATACCAAGGACATCTACTTTCAAGACCCCATTAGTCGATTCCGAGGAAAATTCAACTATCGCATTATCTTTTGGACACTGCGCTTTCATGCTGGGCTATTTTTTACAGAAATTTACTTCGATGTACATAATGTGTATCAGTCAGCTCAGGATACTATCAAGGTAGATTGGACGGTTCGTGGTAATCTGCTTCTTCCCTGGAAGCCTAAGCTATTCTTCAATGGCAATTCAACCTACACACTCACCAAAGAAGGTTTAATTTACAACCATCTTGACACCTGGGACCGGAAACCAGGGGAAATTTGGCAACAATTCTTCCGCAAAGGCTCCTAACTGAATGGTACGCTTGTTAAGTTAAGCTGGTTTTGAAGTAACAAGGAAGGCAGAAGGCAGAGGGCAGAGGGCAGAAGGGAAGAAAGAAGGTTGCAAGGTAGAAGGATATGATAAGTGTTTAGGCGGACATCATATCACAACGCGATCGTATAATAATCCAGCGAAGATGCTCCCTTACCCTGACGCCAGATACTGTCAGCTTCCCAAGCACCATTTTCCCTAGTGCGGCGGCGGGTGCGCACAGTTAGTTGATTTGGTTCAAATTGCAGTAGGTTGTATTGCCAGGGAGTACCGGTAACTAATTCGGGCTTGCTGCATAAGCGTGTAAGCTATACCAGACAGTGCTTTCAGTCATTTTTGACCTGAAAAAGTGCAAGGAAATTGTATTGATAGGCTCATTTTTCTTGTACAAATGATGAACATTTTGCGTTCTCTACAATTATTATTTCCCTTGTCTCCCTTGTCTCCCTTGTCCTCCTTGTCTCCCTTGTCTCCCTTGTCCCCTTGTCTGACTTATTCAGCAAACCCTAATTCTTTTGTTGGTGCACCGAAGGTTCCGGCACAAATTCCGTCTAGTTTGCGTCCATTTTGGTTCATGTCGTAGCGGTAATTGCTGGCTTTGGCTTCGTGGATATGTCCATGGAGAAAGAAGCGGAATCCGGCAACAGCAAGTTGATCTAAGAAGGCGGTATCGGTAATTCTATCTTCGTATTCACTATTAAGGGGATGATGCCAGACGGCAATTTTCAGACAATTGTCGTAGTCTCGGTTACGGCGAATTTCGGTAAGAGCCTTGCTCAGAGCATTAATATTGATACTGGCGCGGGATCTGTAGTGATGATCTAGTTGCCAAGCAGAGTTGAGTCCTAGGATCAGGAGGTTTTGCTCTGGTAGGTGGTAGAGGATGCCTTGTTCGTCGTATTCTTGGGGATAGGGTTTGTTTGTGATGGCTTGGTAGAAATTGCTGAAGTTGATAAAACGCTGTTTGTATAATGCTTCATCTCGGACTCGGATAACAGTATCAGTTTCTTTGATATAGTGACCTTCTTGGAGTTCTCCCTCGTATTCTTCAGAGTCAATCAGTTTGTAAGCCTTTTTTGCTTGTTGCCAGTTGAGGTCATGGTTACCGGGAACCATGATAATTTGTTCTGGTCCTAGGAGGAAGTCTTGGCGGAGACTGTCGAAAAACTGTTCAGCGGCTTGGTATTCTTCGGGAGTGGATTTGTTAGCGATGTCGCCGGAGAGGATAAGAGCATCTAGCTGAGGGATATCGAGTTCATCGTAGAGGTCTTGTGCTAGTTGGTGAGACCAGAGGATAGCTTGATCTGGGGTGGTAATGTGGAGGTCTGATAGGTGAAGGATATAACTCAAACTGACAGGTAAATTGCTCTGGTCAAGGTTGATAATTTCATCTCTGTCTACTGGAATCGGTGGTTGAACTGGGGTCAATGTGGAAGATTCTTGCTTTTGTAGCGTTTTCTGAGGGCTAAATTGCTGCTGTTCCCATTTCTTAATCACATAAGTGATAAAACTCTTATCTTCTGGAGATAAACTAATATCGATCGCACTGAGATATTCTAAAAAAATGACTAAACCCAATCTTGGAAAGCCATCAACGGTAATGTGAACTTCTGAGAGCCTTTGATACAGGATAGTAACAAATGATAATTGGGGTTGATCTAACTTAATCAGACTACATGATTCTTGGAGACCACAATTGGTTAATAAAGCACTACGCAAATCGGCATCAGCAGTGCGCAGGATTGTTTTGTGGGTGAGGATTTTCTGAAGTTGCCGTCCTTCTTTATCGGTTAGGAAGTTCACCGTTGGTCATCGCATTGCTATAATTTAAATGAGATCTCAATTCTACTATAGGCAAGACAGGCCAAATTCACATTCGGTGGAAGTTTTTAAATGAAATTAGACCGCATCACGATTAATCCTGCTTGTATGAATGGACAGCCCTGCATCCGTAATCTTCGTCTTACTGTTCGTCGGGTTATTGAATTACTTGCAACCTATTCCAACCGAGAAGAACTATACCAAGAGTTTCCTGAATTGGAAGATGAGGACATTCAACAAGTTCTTATCTATGCCTCAACACGGGAATCGCACTGCTATAATTAATATCAGACCTAAAATTATAAATTCTTCTCCTTACCTTTGTGAACTTTGTATCTTTGTAGTTCCTTGAAAAAGCATGATGACAAAAGCAACCTTTGCAGAAATCTTAGAATCGGCGGATCAGCTTCCCCTTGAAGACCAAGAAAACCTTATTCTTATTTTACAAAGCCGTCTTCGCGATCATCGAAGAGCTGAGCGAGTTAGGGATGTTCAAGAAGCTGAAAAAGAGTTCGCTGAAGGTAAATGTCAACCAGCTACCCCTGAACAACTTATGAAGGAAATTCTTGCATGAAATTTGTTTTACTCCCTTCGAGTGCATTTGTCAGGGAGGCCAGAAAAATTGTCAAAAAGAATCCCCAAACAGCTCAAAATATTCAGAATACTGTAGAGTTATTGTCTACAGAACCATTTAACCCGCGATTAAGAACCCACAAATTAAAAGGTGAGCTTCAAAACTCTTGGGCTTGTAGTGTTGGATATGACTTAAGAATTATTTTTAAATTTGTTGAATATGAACAAGCGTAAGCAATTCTTTTAGAATCAATTGGGACTCACGACGAAGTTTATTAGATTAACGCGATCGCACGGCAATTCACATTAGATCGAAGTCGTTTTCCGCCTCGGAATTAATTCCGAGGCTTATAGCGTAAGTCGTCTAAAGACGACTGGTAATGATACGGGTTAATTTCAATTATTAGGAATAACTATCTATTTTCAGTCCGTTTTAACGGACTTGAGCTATGAGCCTTGAAATTGATTTCAAGGTGGTGTAACGGTTGCAACCGGTATGTCTTCCAGAGTGGTAATTGCTACCTGTTGGATACAAATGCGATCGCTTGCGATATTCTATACCCTCTTCTTTTCCTTTGTAAACTTTGTGCCTGGTATGGTTCCTTTATTTAAGATAGAATAATTAAAGGTCTATTATGTGTACCTGAATAATGGACGTTGTTAAGCTAACCACAAAAATTGACGAATATGGTTGTTTGAACCTGAGTATTCCCACACAATTAGCGGGGACTGAGGTAAATGTTGTCGTGGTGGTGAATCCAGTGGCATCATTTGAGAAGCCACAACATCAGTATGATTTCTCAGATTTAGTAGGTAAATTAACCTGGCAAGGAGATGCCGTTACCATGCAGAGGAATCTTCGGGATGAGTGGTAATCGTTACCTGTTGGATACAAATGCGATCGCACTTACGCAGAACATCTACAAGTACTATTTTCTCGACAATGATTGAAACTTTCGTGATTCTGCTAAAATTGGGTTAATGTCAAACCACTGCCCGTGGAGATCGCGGTATTCAAAGACAAACATACTGCGCATTAGAATATTGTGTTCTATATCATCTCTGAGAGTTTGTTTTTTCATTACCTGAAACAGCAACTCCCACTCATCATCATCAATCGATGAGAGTAAGTAGTACCGGCGATCCCGAATCGCTACTTCTAAAGCTTCCCGAGAGAAGGGAGGGTCGTCTTGCATAACACAACCTAACAGTAACCCTAGCAAGTTCCGCAGGTGACCGCCACTAATACTGCAAAGACGATCTAGAGTTTCAGGAGTATCAAACACCTCTAGAATTAACTCCGGTAGTTTTTCTAGACTTTCATCAGGAAAAGCTCTTACCATAACCATCTGCCGCAGCAATTCCATCCCCTCGGTATGTTCCTCACCATTCTGCCGTTTTACCGGCACCATCGGCAATACTTTAGGGGGAATGCCACCACCTAAACGGTCTTTGAGAATTTCACAATCGTTGGAAAAAGTTAATTCTAGGGGAATTGTATAAACAACGTGGCAATTGAGCTTGCGTAGTTGATCACCCCGGTCAATAAAGAGATATTCTTGTTGCGATCGCCCGGAGGGTAGAGGACGAAAATCTACCCGATCCAGATTATCCACGAGCAGCACTAATCCTGCTTTACCTCGTTGTTTTAAAGCAGTGTTGGCTTTTCCTAAAAGTTCTTGATTAATCGAATGTAAAATTAAACTGGTGCGGGGTTCTAGGTACTGCCTTAATCGACGTCGGAGTTTAGGAGATTCTTTGGTTTTAGTAGTGATTTTGCCAATATTAATTGATAGTTCTGCCTCAGTGGAGAATCCTATTGGTATTTGCAAAAAACCAGCAATCTCGGTAAAAAGATTAGCAAAGAAGCCTGGATGCAGACGAATGTTATTTGATTCTACACTTTCGCTAACCTTACCAGCAATACTCAGTAAAATATCTGTTACATCAACATCTGCCATGTCTATATCATAAGATGATTCAAAATAAACTACATGGAATCCCTCTTGCTCCAAGTCAGATTTGAGCCGGAGCAATTCGGTGGACTTACCGCAGCCAATATGACCAGTAAACAGTTGGCAAGTAGGTTTATCGGGTGAAATTACCGCAATATGGTGCTTGAAGGTCTTAATGATGTCACTGCTTCTGACAGAAGAAAAGTCAATGTAATATTGCTGGTTTTTGACAGGCTGACTGGGATTACAAGCCTTATAAAATATCGGTAGATCTAAGGTAACTGACTGTATCTTAGCAGATTCAGAATCTTTCCGTAATTCAGTAGTCTCTTCTAAATTTTCTAGCCACTGGAGGAGAACAGGAGAAAGAAGTTTTAAATTTCCTTCTCCCATCTTAGTTTGATCCTCTATTTCTTGCTCTTGATGAATTTTTCGCTTTAATTCCTCCTCATTTCCATAGAGCATTTGTGCTAATACTCGTAAATTATTGATTAAATATCGATACTCTGTCAGCAGATTTGTTTGTTCAAGCGGCTCAGCTAACATTTCCAAAGTTGTAGCAATTTGAATTGTCTCTGGCACATATAGGGGATTGTCCTTTTCAGACAAACTTGACTCGAGCAAATTAGTCATATCTTCAACAAGCTTATCCGGATCAAGATAAGCCTGAGCAATCCACCTTTGAGTACGAATTATTTCTGAACGCAGCTTCAAGTCAGACTTATGAGCTAAATAGAACTTTAAAAACTTGGCTAACCCAAACGGACGTTCAAAACCAAAGTGATTCTCCAACTCCACTAACAATACTTCCCGTACCGATGGCTCAACTTCATATAAACCCTCATCAATCGGACGACACAAAGGGGAAAGCAAAAAATCCACTTCAGCCACCCAAGGAATTTGTTCCTCTTCCAGAAAATTGAGATGAATTAAATTAACCAATTCCGGAGTCAAAATCAGCGGCAAAGCAGCATGACAAGCTAACATCAAATGCTTAGCACCAAACCGACGCTCAAATGCCAAAACTTCCCGCACTGCCAACTCAGGAGACAACCATTGTTCCCTAACTAAACTAGGAGAAGTAATAATCTCTTCGAGGGTCTTACTCATTAATACCAACTCCCGCAGGAAAGGGATGTCCCCGCAAAATATTCACCGCATCATTCAATCCCTCTCGGTGCAAAGGAAACATCGGCATCATACAGGCGATATCTTCAGCAGTTGTTGCTACCCAGCGATTTTCAGGCATGGGATTGAGCCAAGTGTAGAGATAAGTGTAGGTACTGAGGTTTTGGACAAAGGTTTTGGTATCCTCTACTCGCCTTCCATCATAATAGCCACGAGCTGCCCCTGCATCGCTAATAATTAGTACACTATTACCCTGATGCTCATCCAAAACTGTTGATAAAGGTAGAGCATGGGTTAAATTAGGACGTTGATAGAGAAATCCTTCTGGACAATCGTGAAAATAGTAGATACTAGTCTTACCCAGTAGTCCTCCCCGTAAAATACTCTCAATTGCCGCTTCAATCAATGGAGCAAAGGGAGCCATTGAACCCTGCTGATCCACTAATACCACCAATCGGGCTTGGTTGCGACGGCGGGGTTGTAATATAGGGCGTAACAATAAGCCTGTGTGACAGATGCTGTTAATCGTAGCTTCCACATCCAACTCTTCCAGGATACCTGTTCGTTGAGGACGATGCAGTTGCCGCCATACCCCTGCCATATCTCGCCGACTAATGGGTAAACGGGGTGTTAACTGGTAGTAATGGGGTTCCTCGGCTAGTTCAGATTGTAAGATAAATGACTGTTTTACAGAGCTAGAAGGTAATGTTACGCTCACTTCTTGGGGTTCTGGTTCTTTTTCCGGTTCTAGTTGAGGTTCAGGCTGAGGTGGAATTTGCTGAGGTGGAACCGTTGAAGGTGTAGAAGCAGGCTCAGAGGTAGGAATTGCTTGAGGTGTAGAGTTAGTTTGCCATTGGGATTCTATCAATTCTGCAAAAGCCAGATCAAATAATTCCTGGTCTTCTCGTGATTTTGCCCAGAGTAAGCGAAACAATCCTTTAAAGCTAGCAGCATCTTCCAATCCAACTCCTGCCTGAATTGTCTCAATTGCTTCCAAATAATCCGATACCCCCAGCGGTACACCCTGTCGGCGTAACCTCTCAAAGACTTGAAACAGTCGTGGGGGTATGTAGGGCATTAGGGCGACAATTTAAGTAGACAGTCCCAAGTATATCAATCCAAATGTTATACTGCTACGCAAAGGCCCAAACCCCTTGCTAAGTGTGTTTCTTAAAAGACTTAAGCTTAGATTTATTCAATCTAAAATCTAAAATTGTTTATTAAGAGCCTCGCGATCGCTCTGAGTTTTCACCAAAGTTTCCAAATAAGGCAAATTTACAGGATCCGTGCTTGCTAACTCTGCCGCTGTCAGCTTTTTCCCTTGCTGCTCCCTTTCCAAAATTGCGACCCAATCCAAAAACTCACTAGTTCCCGGTATTTTACGCCAACTTCTCAACTCCCGTAATTCCCAGAACTTTTGCACAGCCACTTCAAACAAAGGAGTCAGCTTCGGTTGAAAATGGCTTTGCAGAATCTGTTCGAGGGTATTTTGATCAGGAAACTCGATATAGTAAAACAGACAACGGCGTAGAAAGGGTTTAGGTAGCTCTTTCTCCCGATTACTGGTGATGATGATTAGGGGTAAAAAGTCTCGCCTTGCCTTCCTCGTTTTACCTTGCAAGGCATCATACCTCATCTCCGACACTTCCTTAACTTGGAATTGCAACCGATCCAACTCCAGTAGCAAGTCATTGGGAAAATCGATATCCGCTTTATCTATTTCATCGATTAAGACTACCGAGGGAATATCATCTTGAGATTGAGCGATCGCATTTCCCAACTCCCCCAAGGTAACATAATCCTGCCGTGAGGGAGCTTTAGTCGGATTATCCCCTACTTTTCCCTCCTGAATATCATACAGCCGCCCCAAAGCATCATAATCATACAGTAAATCCTGGGCCCGACTGGTAGAGCGGATGTAGCAGGGATGGAGAGGATAACCCAATTCGTAAGCCACAGCATAAGCCAATCGCGTCTTGCCACAACCAGGATCGCCTTCCAATAATAAGGGACGCCGCAAGTAGAGAGCAGTATTGACAGCATCCACTAGAGATTGAGGAGCAATATAAGGCTCCGGTTCTTGCCATGCCTTGGGGAGTAGCTTGTAGTGACAGTCTCCCTTGCCTGTGTACAATCGTTGGGCTAAGTTATCCATAGAGTCGAGAACTTCCCTGTAGTTCGTGGATAATGTGATTCAATTCTTGATAAGTCCCGATTAAGTCACCATTTATGTTGCGCAGCCGCTGGAGATAATGCTCAATCTGTTCTTCTCTTATTCCTTCCCTTTGGAGGCGATTGCGAAACCAAGACGACAAATCCAGCGGTTCAAACTTGTTCAGAGTTGGCAAGGTAGTAAATCCAGTCATTCTAGGTAGGCGACGTTTACCAACATTTGCCCAAACCATAACCAAACAGCGGCTCTGATTCTTTAAATAGGGTGAGACACAATAACTGATCTTAGTCCAAAAATCTTGAGCTAATGGCTTCATAAATTTATCGGGAATATCGTAATTCCAGATAATCATTACAATATCAGTGTTTCCTTGAGTATCCAATAGCTGGATAAAATCTTCAAATTGGTAATTACTGAAAAATTCACGCTCTATATCCATTGAGGTGGTAATCCTTCGGCGGTAGAGTCTGATGTGTAGCTGTTCATTCTGCCGTCCAGTTTTCCTTTTCAACTCCCGCCGCAGCCGCTCAATGATATATTGCTCTAAAATTGTGCTATGACCCCCAATAATAAAGACAAAGGCTCCTTCATATCCCACTTTTTGCCTGAATTCTGCCATCTGAACTTCTAGGTCATAGTCGATAATTACATCTCGGTCTACTTTAATTGGTAGTTCACCTGAAGCTACTGTAGAGTATTTTTGACGTCCTTGAGCCAGCAAATTAGCAATTTTATTTTGTGGCGTTTTCTGAGAACTAAATTGCTGTTGCTGTTCCCATTTCCGAATCACATGATTGATAAAACCCTGATCTTCTGAAGATATACTGTTATCGATCGCACTGAGATATTCTAAAAAAATGACTAAACCCAGTCTTGGGCAACCACAAACCGTAGGGTGAACTTCTGAGAGCTGTTGACAAAGGATAGTGACAAATGCTAACTGGGGTTGATCTAACTGAATCAGACTACAATATTGTTTAAGACCACAATTAGTTAACAAAGCACTACGGAACTCAGCATCAGCAGTTTTCAGGCTTGTTTTATGGGTAAGGATTTTTTGAAGTTGGACTCTTTCTGTAAGGGTTAGGAACTTCACAGTTGATCATCAAGGTGAATAAGGCAGCATGACATAATCTTCATTTGTTGCTTATTGGCAATCAGCCTACGATTATAACTGATTCCCTTTGTGACCGAAAAAAAAACAAGGATACAAGCCCCCGGATTTATCCGTGGAAAAAACAAAGATTTTATCATTATTCCAAGCCCCTGGCTTTAGACATGGGGTCAATCTAAAATCTAAAATCTAAAATCTAAAATTGATTGACTCCGGGTTCTACGGGAAAGACGGAAGGAATATAAAACCAGTCTGGTGCTTTGACCACGATTTTGTTGTTAACAGTGGCACAAATCCCCAAGTTAGAACCAATGAGCATATCAGGAGTAACAAATCCTGCTAAGTCAAGAATTTCTCGTAAAGCAGCAGCCTGGATGGGTTGGTAGATATTTTCCACGGGATCGTCGGGTAAGATAAAGTCTGCTGGTAGTTTTTCCCATTGGATTTTGGGAATGACTGTGGTTGGGGTGGATAAGGTAGCAGTCATAAGTACTTTGGGTGAATACTGGCAGCTGGCTTGGTGAGCATTTGAGGTAGATATCATGGAACTCCCTAAGTTTACAAGGCTTCGATATCTTCCCTAGAAAGTTGGGTTATTGCCATAATAGTCTCCACATCTAAACCTTGTTGCTTACAGGCGCGGGCAATTGCTATTGTTTTTTGTTCAACTCCTTGTTGAATGCCTCGTTGCATGCCTCTAATTTCTGCCTGTTCAATCTGTTCAATTTGCCATTGCGCCTCAAACTCTTGGGTACTCCTGATACTTGCTTCGTAACTCTTGTTTTCCATGTAGCGCTTGTATGCTGCTCTTTCTTGTTCTGATAAATTATTTACTCGCAAGGTTTCCTTGGCTTCTACCATTCCTTTCGCCGCAAATTCCTCTTTGATCTCGCTATTTCTCAGAAAATAGATCCATTCCTGTAGGGTAGTTTTCGCTTCTCCTTTAAAATTCCTTACTTTTAGCAGGTAATATTCTGGAAAGATATCTGCTACTTTTACTATCTTATATCTTTTTTCTTGAGCTGGGGTAGGTTTGAGAACCTCTCCGTTATTCATCCCAACGAATTCTGGACGCAGACGATAAATATAGTCATCCCCCTTACCAAGGTTGAAGTAGACGATATTTACCGAGTAGATTTTCCTAATTTTGCCGTATTCTTGTCCTTGTTCGAGATATTCGGTGACTAGCTGAGAAACACCGTAGAGCATACGATGAAAATAATCGAGTTGGGAGTTGTTTTGTACTTCGATAAGGATTAACTCGGAGTTTTGAGTTTCAGCGAGAATATCTACGCGGTTGGCTTTATCCTCCTCGGTTTGTTGGTTACTCTCACTTTCAAGAAGGGTTTTGATCTTGAGGTCTTGATTTAACAACTCACTTAGAAACCCTTCCAAGACTACATAGTTAGCTTTATTGCGCAGTATTTTTTTAATAGCCCAATCAAAGCGAGTATGTTTGTGTGGCATCGTCGGTATGCTATTTCCACTACTAATATTTTAGCTAAAGTAGGGTTTTCAGAGCCGCTCTTTAACCTAACTTACAAGATTAGCGATCGCTCTCATTGTAGATAGTCGGGTAAGATAGTCATACTATCGTTTAGATTGAGCAATCTGCTCTTGTGTAAGGTTTTTAACGTCCTGACGATATGCACCTGCAAGATTAGCTTCATCAAGTAATGCCTCTTGTAAATTAGCTTCATGAAGTAATGCCCCTTGTAAATTAGCTCTATTGAGGATTGCCCTTTGTAAATTAGCTCTATCGAGGAATACTCCTTGTAAATTAGCTTCATTAAGGAATGCCCCTTGTAAATTAGCTCTATTGAGGAATACTCCTTGTAAATCAGCATCATCAAGGATTGCCCCTTGTAAATTAGCTCCATAAAGGGTTGCCCCTTGTAAATTAGCTCTATCGAGGAATACTCTTTGTAAATCAGCATCATCAAGGATTGCCCCTTGTAAATTAGCTTTATAAAGGGTTGCTCTTGCAATGTCAGTATTACTTAAATCAATGTTCTGATTCTCTGATTCTTTCTCCGTATCGCGTCTTCCGATAACAGTAAGAATAGCTATGCCGCCAAAACCCGTTACGTAAGATTGAATGGATGTAATAACTGACTTGATTGCCTGATTCCTAAGCTCGAAAAAATCTTTGATATCCAGGATTGACTCTTGCTGAACAATTGGAGTGACATTCAGCCCCCAAAGGTAATACGAAAGTGCTAACAATCCCACAACAAATAAAATGAACGAAATCAGTAACCAAGGTATTATTTCAGTCAAATTATTAGTTTTATTCTCGCTCATGACACCTAATCTACGAGTAATATCATGTCTGCTTAATTACCTATAACGCTTAACTTCCCCACCCACCCAGAGTTTAAACTCTGGGCTAATAGCTAAAGTCCACTTAAGTGGACTGAAGATTTTTGGAAAGATTGAGTCAGCAACCCCCCTTATTCGCCTCTTAGTAAGGAGGGAAACTCCTGTCCTCCCCCTTACTAAGGGGGAGCTAGAGGGGGTCAAGCCCATGAGGATTATCCCCTCAGTCGATTCCCCACAGTATCCTTAAGCCCCTTGTTTCTATACGCCAACAGTATCTCCTATTCATCAAATAAATTACTCATCCGTCCAAATTCATTAGAAGCAATGTAGGTAAAATTACCCGATAAAATCCCCGTAACATTGCGGAAAGGTCTACCAATATGCATACCCTTGCCATCAATATTGAACTCTCGAATATCTTTATCATGCATTGCTCCTCGCATTTTGAGCACAGTTATGCCCCGCTGCATTTCCCCATACATTTCTACATAGCGCAGCAGAATAATTGAATCGGTGATAGTGGAAATATGGGATTCCGTCACAGAAGCACCACCTAAGAGAGTAGGAGTAGTAGCAGTAAATAGACCAGCAATTTTTTGAGACTTAATAAAGCTAGTTAAACTAATCACAAACTCCCGAAATCCTTTCTCCGTAGAAACCCTCTCCAAAGCTGAAAGGCTATCAACTGCAACTCGGTTGGGTTTAAATTGATTAATGATTTCCTTCATTTTAATCAGATGGTCTTCTAAACCCCTGGTCTCTGGATAGCGACACACTACCTGGAGTTGTCCTTGGGCTTCCATCGTCTCAAAATCCACCCCCCAACCTGTCGCATTCCGAAACAACTGTTCTCGGCTTTCTTCAAAAGCAAATAATAAGCACCGCTCCCCATTTTTCACCCCACCATCCATAAACTGAGTAACTACCAGAGTTTTACCAGTACCGGTGGCTCCGGAAACTAAAATTACTGAGTCTCGGAAGAAGCCTCCACCACACATTTGGTCTAATTCTGTGATACCAGAACTGATGCGGATATTAGATGACTTTTGCTTTAATTCCATCGCTGACAAGGGAATTACTTCCACCCCCTCTCCAGGTAATACCGTAAAGGGATATTCCCCCTTTTGGTGAGTAGTACCTCGGAATTTGAGGATTTCCAAAGTACGACGGCGTTTTTCTCCTTCTAGGACATTGCGTAGAATGACCACATTATCCGTGACAAATTCCTCTACACCATAGCGGGCAATTTCACCATATTCTTCAGTACGTTCAGCGGTGAGAATAGCAGTAACTTCTAGTTCTTTAATAGCAGTAGCGATACGAAATAAGTCCCCTCGCACTGTAGCACCGTCCCCTAACTGAGTGAAAATAGCTCCTAGGGAATCAATGGAAATTCGCTGAGCATTAATGGCATTGATAGCAAACTCAATCCTGGCAATTAATGCTCCCATATCGTAGTCCCCGGTTACCACTGGCTTTTCTCCTGGTGGGGGGGAAGCATCTACAAATGCCCATTTTTTGTTTGTCTCCCACTCCTTAATTGTCCAACCAAATCCCCGCATATGTTTGCGAATAGCTTGAGGAGATTCTTCAAAAGTGACAAATATACCTGCTTCGCCGGTTTCCATGATTCCTTTGGCTAAAAACTGGCAAGCTAAAACCGTTTTGGCACTCCCCGCAGTGCCAGTAACTAGAGTAGTACTATATTTAGGCAATCCCCCCTCTGCGACTAAATCGAAGCCAGTAATACCTGTTTTCAGCTTTTCAACCAATTCTTTGTTATCTACAGAGGAACTTTTATCTGAATTCATTGATGGTTATTAATAATTGATGTTATAGTAAAGTTTCGCTAGGATTTAGGTTCTAGCTCAAGACCTAGCAATACCTGCTCCCTATTAGAAAGATCGCCAATCATACGTCGCAGAGGGGGAGGTAACTCTTTAATCAAGGTTGGTGTGACCAAAATATGTTCTGATTCCGCCACTAATGGTTGTTCAAGAACATCAATAATGACAATTTCATAGCTTCCCTGTAATTCTTCTTCACAAATACGATAGAGGTTAGTAATTGCCCGCTTTGTTCTCAGCGTTTGACCTGTAACATATAATTTGAGCAAAATTTTATTCATTAGAGAACATAAGTACTAAATAACCGGAAAAATTACTAAAATTGCTGTTCATTTATCTGATAGTCTCACATGTTGAACCTGGCTAAAAGCCAAATGATATTTGCGGTAGTAAGAAACTAAACAGCCCATTAGCTCTAATACCATAATCCTTGACTCTTCAATATAAGCTTGAGCCTTGGCTGGTGGTACATCTGAGATTTTTTGTTTAATGGCATTGGTATGGATATTAATTACATCTTTAGGACTAGCCTTCAAAAAGCCTAACTGTTGTGCTACCTCCCGTAGTTGCTCCGAAATGGGATGAGTAACTCGATAAATCCGTTGCTCTAAGGCTAAGTCCATGATGTTAGCGTATTGCTGTACTAGTTGATTAAATTTATCAGGGACACTTTCCCGCAGTAGGAGAGAACCATAGAGTTTAGAAGCCACTGCTGTAGATTGGTTGGCAGGAAATTGCTCAAGTAGCAAAAGTTCTCTTTCTTGTTGTTGTTGCCAGCGAGACTGCTGTACCTCTAAAAGTAACCGCTGTCGCTCAATGCCATAGCGAATAGACCTTACCAGTAAAGGACTATCAATTTGACCCTTAACTAGATAATCCTGCGCTCCCCGACGCACTGCTTCAATTGCCAGGGTTGCATCCTGGAACCCACTGAGGATAATAATCGGTACTGTAGGCGCTTTGGTATGAATTTGCTCAAAACCGCTTAGCTTTTCCCCCTCACCCAGGGTAATGTCCAGCAGCACGATATCAAAGGAGGTTTGAGTCAGTTGCTCTAGAGCTAAACTTAGCTGTTGAGCTTGGGTGATAACCATGGGTACAGAGTGAACTGCTTGCATAAGCAATCCGCTAAGCTCATCAGCTTCGCCTTGGTCATCTTCTACCAGTAATACTTTGATGGGTGCAACACTCACGCTTGCTTGGATCGCAATCTTAACCTTACTAGTTTAAAACTTTTCGTAAGTTGCGATCGCAACTTAGACAAAAATTGACATTACAGCCCACGAGCAACCAGCATTTTTACTCAGTTTGACAAAAAGGTTACATAAATGATAAGGGGCAGAAATACAAGTAGATTGAGTATTACACAAAATTTTTATTTTTCAACCTTCACGCTAATGATACTAAATGGTATAAGGTAGGAACCTTTGGGCAAAAACAAAATATGACAATCTTTGGTAATAGACCCTCAGAAAAAGCAGAAGATAAATGGCGACATCAATTAGATCGATTCGTCAAAAACCATCAGCAAGAATTAGCAGCACTAGCTTGGGGGCTATTTCTGGAGAGAGGAGACAGGGATGATACTATAGGATTGGATCTCCAACCTAAGCCCCATTTTGTCTATTGTTCCAGAGAAGCGCTCGATACTCTAAATCGTAATGTTGACAACAAGATTCAGGAAATTTTGGGAGTAGTAGATGCTCATCAACCGGAACGGGAAGTCTTGATTATTAGTATTGGCAATGGACAACTAAAGCTAATTTTCTTTGAACCAGAACCATCACCTGCTGTTTGCTTTGAACAAGTTGGTGAAAATGTCAATACTTTGCTCGAAAGATTAGAGGAACAGTTGGCATTAGCTATTCAACCTGTCGTCGGGAGCTGAGGAGCGGAGGAGATGGGGAGATGGGGAGATGGGGAGATGGGGAGCTGAGGGAGCTGGGGGAGCTGAGGGAGATAGGGGAGACAAGGGAGACAAGGGAGACAAGGGAGCAATTTACAAATGACAAACAACCAACAACAAATAACCAACAACAAACAACAAACAACAAATAACAAATAACAAATGACAAAAAAAATTATCCGTACTGAAAACGCACCAGCACCAGTTGGTCCTTATAATCAAGCGATCGCGGCTAGTGGTGAACTGATTTTTGTTTCTGGTCAAATTGCTCTAGATCCTAGTACTAGTGAAATTATTGGTGCTGATGATGTTGTTCAACAAACCGAGCAAGTAATGGCTAATCTCGAAGCAGTTTTAACCGCAGCCGGGGCGACATTTGAGGATGTGGTGAAAACATCTGTATTTCTTGCCGATATGAATGATTTTGCAGTGGTTAATGAGGTTTACGCGAATTACTTTGATCCTGAATCAGCCCCTGCTCGTGCCTGCGTTGAAGTTTCTCGTCTACCCAAGAATGTTTTAGTAGAAGTTGAATGCATTGCAGTTTTAAACTAATTCACAGGTGTTAGTAAACCACAAAAGACAAACAACCAACAACAATGATTAAACAAGTCCTAAAACAAACTGTACTGCTGCTACTGTGCTTAGCATGTCTCCTCTACTCTCTTCCTGCTCAAGCAGCAACTTTAGAGGAAAAAGTCTTACAAATTATTCGCAATAATCCAGAAGTAATTATAGAATCTGTCCAAGCATATCAACTGCAACAACAACAGCTGGTAGAAAAGAGGCGTCAAGCTTTCTTAGAAGAACTAAAAACCAATCCCAAGGCAGTAATTGGTTCTTCTCCCACCACTGGTGCAACTGAGTTAAAGACTATACTAGTAGAATTCTCCGACTTTCAATGTCCCTTCTGCGGCAAAGCTCAGGAAACTCTCAAACCTTTAATTGCCAAGTATCAGGACGAAGTTACCTTAGTCTACAAACATTTTCCCCTAGTCTCGATTCATCCTCAAGCCATGCCTGCTGCTAAAGCGGCTTGGGCAGCAAATCAGCAGGGCAAATTCTGGGAGTATCATGACGCTCTATTTAGTCAACAAGATAAACTAGGAGAAGAGTTCTATCTTGAGCTTGCCCAAACCCTGAACCTGGATCTAGAGTTATTTGACCGCGACAGAAATTCTAAGGCTGCTGATGCTGCCATTCAACAGGATCTACAACTAGCTGCAAAATTAGAGCTTTCCGGTACACCTTCCTTTCTTATCCAAAGTGAGAAGTTCTCTGGTGCAGTACAGTTATCTGCTATAGAAAAAGTACTCGCTCAATAAGGTATTAGGTGTTAGGTTTTAGGTATTAGGTATTAATTGCCAGGTTGCTCATTCTCCATTCTCCATTCTCCATTCTCCATTCTCCATTCCCAATTCCCAATTATCCATTATCCATTATCCATTACCATGACTTATAGTACTTCTACAGCCAATAGTGACTTCTGGGACTTTGATTTTGTCCAGCCGCAACCAACACAGGATACTGATTTGCTCAAGCAGCTAAACTTTTTACCTGGGTTAAAAGAAATTTTGATGCTACGCCAGGTTCATGCTCTAGAACATGCTACTGTTTGGGTTTTGGGAGAACGTTTCGGGGTTAGTAGAACAGGATCGGCAACAACTGACCAAGATACCCTAGGAGGATTATCTACAGACCAGGGGTTTTACCTCTATGGTGAAGTACATTTATCTGATTTAAGAAGAGCAGTACCCCTTGCCTTGAGACGGATAACTAGGGGAGAATGGGACTTAGCCGTACATCCCCGTTGTGGTACTAATCTCTCTGTAAATATGTTTTTAACTGCGGGACTGGCATTGGGAGCTCACTTGGTGATGCCACCAGGACCTGTGGAACAAGTGCTTGGTTTGGGATTAGCGACAGCTGCAGCCAGTCAGTTAACACCAGAACTTGGTAGCTTTGCTCAAAGATATTTGACTACAGCCATTCCTTTTAACCTAGCAGTTGAAGGTATCACCGCAACCTCTGATATTTGGGGAAAGCCAGCTCATTTTGTCCGAGTCCGCTGGAAAGACTAATATCGAGGCAAAACCCTCCTGACTCGGTGTTTCTTGAAAGCAATTAGCAATTAGCCATTAACCATTAACCAGAGTGTTTCTTCAGAGAATATCGCGATCGCGCTCTTGCGGATCTGGGCAATTGAAGAAGTAGATGCAAATGTTTGAACCTGATATGTTTAAGACTTGCACAGTAAAAGAAATTTCATTGTTTTGAGCGTTAGTGGAGAAGCTGAATCTCCAAACTTTGGTTAGTCTATCTTCATCTTCAATCTTGAAATCCCACCTACAATCAGTAAGATGAGGATACTTAAAGGAGAAGTATTTTATCGCCTGCAAAGTTTGAAGCAACACAGCGGTTACGGAAATTAGTTAGAGATTTTACTCAAACAGAACAATATAGGGAGCTACAACGCAAAGTCTGGGTTTCCGGTTATTCTCCACAAGACCACAATAAACCAGATACACCAACTAGTAGAGATCTACACAGTAGAAGTATTTCTGATGTAATTCATCGTTATCCACTTCTCTATCCCTACTATTTGGCTGGAGAAAACACGAATGATAGCGGCGACTTGCAAGCTAATAAGCGCCAGCAGGCAAAGAAGCAACAGCAATTTGAGCAAGATTTGTTCACTTACGTGACTCATCTGCAGTCGTCAACAGTGGTGGGGCAAAATCCAACATTGTTGAGTACTGATAAGCTAAGAACAGCCATTATTAAATTTGGAGGACCTGTAGAGGGTTCCTTAACTTATCGGGATGCTGCCCAGCAAAATTTAGAGACTCTCGCTCAGGTAAAATCTTATCAAAGTATGAAGATTCAGGTATACGAATATTTGAGATCCTCTATTGCTTATTCGGTAAATCCACACTACGGAGAGCATCGATTCAATAACTGGCTATATGAACAACTGCAAAATTTTCTTCCTCAAACAGATGCCAGGACCCCAAGTAAACATTTGCTCATGAGAACCTGTCGCCACCTTATATCAACCTTATTAGCTAAACCAGATGAAGGTGATTGTAAGTCGGTTGAGAACCATATAATATTCACGAATCTAAACGATAACTTGAAACCGACATTTACTATAGGGCTGTTGTTGAAGATTGTTTTGCTTTGTGCTGACACTAGCGATAACCTGAACATAATCAAGTCTTGTATAGCCAGAAATTTTGCCAACATGTGTAGACATTACGAGTCTACAGTTCAAGCCAGTACCGGTTGGCTGATTGAGTGTTTAGAAAATCTGATGATTGCCTTTACTGTTAACTTCGGAAAACGCCGCTTCTCGGATTGGACAAATTTGTTAGCTGGATAGTGTGCCAATGCTTCCGGCAATTGTTGTGTAACGGTTTGAATCAATTATCCATTATTAAGAGTTTTGACTAGGATGCGTAGGAGGTCTTCTAAATCTGCGGGTACGCGGTAGAGATCGAGATCTTGAGTTACTTGACGAGACTGGCGGTTGAATTGTCCAAACTGCCAAATGTTTCCGGTGGAAATAGCCCCTTGCAGAATGGTTTGCTCGGATTCAATCCATTGATCGAGGGCAATTAATTCAATAGCAAGCTGTACAAAACCTCGTTCTAGATCTTCGTTTTTTGCTTCGATGACTAAAACAGTTTGATGATTTTGCAGCAGATAATCTAGGGAGCCTTTGAGTTGGTTGCTGACGGCTACTGGATACTCAACATTGAGGGTGGCTTGGGTGTAGTGCAGTATATCAGTTAATACTGGAGCAATGAGGAATTCCCGACGAGCCATTTCGCTGGTGAGACTGAGGCGGGGTAGGCTTTCTTCGATGCGGGTTTTGAGGTCGGTGAGGCGATCAAGAGTGCCTTTATAGTGGGGCAATTGTAAGGAACGGCGTTGTAGGGAAACATTGAAATAGGCAAGGATATCTTGTGGGGCAAAGTTGAGCTTAAAGTAATCAGCGAAGGTGTAGGATTGCTCGGGTTGAATAATGGCTGCTTTAGGCATGGTTTTTAATAAAGGGTCAGTATTCCGAGGGTTGGGTCATTGGCTAAGGTTTGAATATCAGCTAGGTGCGATCTTAGTATTGCTTCGATTTCAGTGGTAGAGCAGTTGCCTCTCCGAACCCAGATAACTTTGGGAGGAAAGCTGCGTAGAACAAGTAGTTCGTTATAGTCGCTATCCCTAGTGACGATGGTAAAACCATTGTTCTGAGCATACGTCCATACCTCACTATCCTCAGCCTGATCCATGCCAAGGGTATAAACATGAGTAGACTTTGGAAATAGATCAGCCAGTCGGTTCACTAATCGGGGCGATAAATTGTGATCAAACAGCAGCTTCATGACTGCACCAGTAGGGTTTTGTGTTCGCGATCAGCAGCATAGCTTAAGCAAGCTAAGATATCTTCTTGGGTCAAATAGGGAAAGTCTTCAAGGATTTCTTGGTAAGTCATGCCAGAGGCAAGATAGGATAGCACATCATAGACGGTGATTCGCATCCCTCGAATACAGGGTTTACCGTTTCGTTTACTTGGTTCAATGGTGATTATTTCGTGGTAAGACATTGTTTTTAATGGATAATTAATTATCCATTATCCGTTATCCATATGTGATAATGGAAGTATAAGGAGCAACCGTTGCTGCATATGACTATTTTGGAAACGATTGTTCAGGAGTTGGCTTCAGCCCCAGAACCTTTGTTGGAGCAAGTGCTAGATTTTATCCAGTCGGTTAAAGATAGCTCTAATTTAGTTGCTCATTCATCAGATGTACCAAGGATTCTAGGGCTACATGGGGGGCAGGTGTGGATGAGTGAGGATTTTAATGAGCCGCTATCTGATGAGTTTTGGCTAGGTGAGATGGAATGAGGGCGTTAATTGATACATACCCATTGCCTATGGCGTTGAGCGGCTGTGGTAGTTATGCTTCAGACTACTAATTTAGCACACCAACTACGGAAGACCCCAATTTTCCCACAGCCCAACGCTTCCCGTTTACCCAACACTTCCTTCATCAGCATTTCCACATCTGCATCAAAGCTGTATTGTGCTTCCTCAGATTACCAATTACCAATTACCAATTACCAATTATCAATTATCAATTACTCATTATCCATTGCTTACTTTAGTCGTCATAGCTAAACTTCAAAGTAACGAATTCATCCCCAGAACCCGGCCCTTTGCATAATATTTCCTGTTTTCTTGAACGCTCATCTATCATACAAGTTACCTGTCGCTTAAATGCTTCTAGGTTACTTTTGTATTGCCCCGGATCAATTTGGAGTTTTTGTCGAAATTCACCCCAAGTAACGTCAACAATTTTATCACCACAGACCATCTCAACTTCGCCCCGTTCTACATCAATATCTCCTGCTTCTACCTCAAACTCTGCATCTTCAATTTCGACAAATTTACAGGTTTCCAATTTGGGGCTATTGTCACAAGCTCCTATGGTGGTGAGTAGAATGCTGCATATAGTCAGAGAAGTTAATCCTTTTACCAGAGCTTTCCTTGACATGATAGGTCTTAGGTTTTAGGTTTTCCTAACCTCGGTTATATCCTGTAGAGAAGTTGTTCGCTGATAGAAAAATAGAGGGACACGATGATTGGTGTCCCAACAATAGTGGTAGGTTCAGAATTTACCTAAAACCTACAGCAGCTTGCCAAACAAAAGCTAGCAGTAAGAAGAAAACAGGAATTACTGGCAGAACGTCTACTAAAGGATTAAAGATTGAGTAGGCTTCCGGCAGTTTGGCTAAAAGTAACGCAGCTTCCATATTTGACTCTACCTTTTCAACAGAATTTTCATAATTGAAAAGGATCTTAACATAGAACCTGCTCAGTTTTGAGCAGTTGTCTGGGGTTCTAGCCAATGAGCGAATTCTGTGGCAAAGCTATTGCGCTGAATAGCTTCCCGAATCCTTTGGGTGAAGCGAATGAGTTCCGTAACATTGTGCAAGGAGAGTAATGTATAGCCGAGGGCTTCTTGTGAGCGTATCAAATGGTTCAGATAAGCACGGCTGAAGTTTTTGCAGCAGTAGCAAGGACAAGTAGGATCTAGAGGGGAAAAATCTTCTCTAAACCGGGCATTCTTCAAATTCCACCGTTCCCCCTGTACCAAGGCTGCACCGTGACGTCCTAAACGGGTAGGTATGACACAATCAAACAAATCTATCCCAGCCGCGATCGCTCTTGCCATTTCCCGATAAGTACCAACGCCCATTAAATAACGAGGCTTATCTATTGGCAAGTAAGGGGTAGTTGTGGTAACAATTTCATGAATCAGTTCAGCTGGTTCACCTACACTAACGCCACCAATGGCGTACCCTGGTAAATCCAAAGATACCAACGATTGGGCTGCGGCGCGACGTAAATCTAGGTAAACACCTCCCTGAACAATACCAAATAGGGCTTGTTCCTCTGGACGTTTGTGAGCTGCGATACAACGTTTGAGCCACCGGTAAGTCCGCTCAGTTGCCAGCTCTACTTCTGCTCGCTCTGCCGGATAAGGAGGGCATTCATCAAAAGCCATGATGACATCTGCCCCTAGACTATTCTGAATCTCAATTGAACGTTCTGGGGTCAGATTAATCATCTGTCCATCGCGAGGCGAACGAAAAGTTACCCCCTCCTCTGTCAGCGTGCGCAGCTGACTCAGGCTAAATACTTGGAAACCACCGGAATCCGTCAGAATTGGCCCTTGCCAACCCATGAATCGGTGCAATCCTCCGGCTCGTTCCACTATGCCTTCTCCCGGTTGTAGGTGAAGGTGATAGGTATTAGCCAAAACCATTTGTGCTCCAGCTGCTTCTAGCTGAGCTGGCGTTAGGGTTTTGACCGTCGCCAGAGTTCCCACTGGCATGAACCTAGGGGTTTCTACCAAACCATGAGGTGTTACAAAAACCCCGGCACGGGCTTTTGTCTGGCTACAGGATGCCTGACGATGAAAGGAAAATTTATTTTTCTGTTGCTCCAAAGCTCTTTGAGGGATTAGGGATAACGAAGAAAAGCTTAAGTTTCAAGGATAAAGGTCAAAAAAACTGTTTTTATCAGACAATTAAGTTAGACACCGGAGCTATTATAGTTCTATCCTTTCACTTTAAATTTAATACTTTCTCTGTATCCAGTACAGTGCAGCGGAAATAAGCTAGCAGTTGAATATAGACAAGAGCAGATACTATAAAGCCTCCTGTCTTCCGTCTCCTACCTTAACAGCACTAGTACTTTCCAGCTCTAGTCCAGTTCTAGAAAGGACATTCATCATCTTCATCGATTTGTACATCCCATTTGGCATTGAGCACCTGGGTCACCATTGCTTCGAGAGCGTCAGCATTCAGGTGCTGTGTACACTCCTCTTGCAAGGAACCGAATACGGGAATAAGCCTTAATTGGCGATTGTCTTGAATCAAATCGAAGTAAGCTTCTTTGTTTGGAGACTGGCTCAACTGCAAATAATCAAAACTTTGCACATTGAGATAGATGGCTTGATTAGCAATCAGAGTAGACCGGTGAGGGTCAGCAAAGACTTTAAGGACACACCCTTTGCCTTCACTCTGTACTTCGCCATCGATTGTATGAATATAGTGGACGCAACTCAGGGTAGTGAGCAACTGTCCCATATCTTGTTTATGGACAACGATGCCAGCGTCAATGATGCAAGGAGCAGGGATCTGGTGCTGAGATTGATGATAACTCATGGATAACAGCTGAGTACATGCAAACGGGATGAGTATTGCCCGGTCAAAGAATTAATTTAACCGCATTTTTGGAACCCTACATGAGAAACCAAATGTTGGGCTCTAGATATTACAAAGGTTAAGGCCAGCATAAACTTTGCAATTAAGAATTGTAAAGATGGAAACCGCAAAATTTTCCATCGAATCGATATTCAATACCTGAGTTAGGCAGGTAAGTATTTGCTCCTACTGTGTAGGTTATGAAACAGTAGGGTATGAGACAATACTATCCCAAGATTCTCCCGCTGCTCACAAGCTTTTAAATTAATCTGCTAAATTTAGCGAAAAAAGGGGGGTGGGGAGATGGGGAGATGGGGAGATGGGGAGATAGGGAGAAGTGATGATTTTTTTATAGTCCACTTCATTATTTCGCTCACCTCAAAAGATTGGTATCTTTTAAATACAGAGGAAGAGGATATTTCTGCCAAAATGGGATGCTCCCAGATGAAAGATTCACCATGCGAAAATTGATGCAATGGGGAAGTCAATTATGGTTTTCCTTGATTGGCGCGATTACCTTCTATACCTCTATTCCCATTCCCGTTAACTGGCCTTTGGAGTTAAATGGCATTGCTCGTTGGGCTCCCCTAGTAGGATTGTTCCTAGGGGCAATACTGGGAATAGTTGATGTGGGGTTGCAGGAGTTGGGTATGCCGCTGCTGACTCGGAGTACTGTAGTTGTTGTTAGTTGGATTGCCTTAACCGGAGGATTACACCTGGATGGGGTGATGGATACAGCGGATGGTTTAGCAGTTCAAGACCCCCAGCGGCGTCTGGAGGTGATGGTAGACAGTGCTACAGGTGCTTTTGGCGCAATGGCAGCAATCGCCTTGTTACTCTTAAAAACTGCTGCTTTGACAGATTTGGGAGCTTACCGATGGTTAGTATTAATGGCAGCAGCGGGTTGGGGACGCTGGGGACAAGTAGTCGCGATCGTATTTTATCCCTATCTCAAACCTACAGGTAAGGGAGCATTCCACAAAGAAGCTATTCGCACTCCCCAAGACATCTTGTTGGGATTTGGCTTAATGCTATTCCCCTGTAGCTTACTTCTGTGGTTTGATACAAGCTTATGGTGGATATCGTTAGCCATGATAGTGGGAGGATGTGCGATCGCGTTTCTCACCGGTGCTTGGTTTCACCGCAAACTAGGGGGACATACCGGTGATACTTACGGAGCAGTCGTGGAATGGACAGAAGCCTTATTCCTCTGTTTACTTACTCTGGTATTAGGTGGTAGGTGGTAGGTGGTAGGTGTTAGGTGTTAGGTATTAGGCATTGGTGACAAGTTAAAGGGTCGCGCATTTTGTCAACTCCCATATATAGTGTTTGTGTACTAAAAAAACCTATATATGAAAAGACTAAGGGGTCAGAAAAATTGTATTTTTCTTCCTCAGCTTCCTCAGCTTCCTCAGCTTCCTCAGCTTCCTCAGCTCCCTTGACAACGACGATTTTGCCTTAACTTGTCACCAATGGGTATTAGGTGGTAGGTGGTAGGTGTTAGGTGGTAGGTGTTAGGTGTTAGGTGGTAGGTGGTAGGTGGTAGGTGGTAGGTGTTAGGTGTTAAGTAAAAATTAGGTGTTATCATCATTCCCAATTCTCCATTCTCCATTCTCCATTCTCCATTTTCCATTCTCCATTCTCCATTCCTCATGAAACCTAAACGTCAAACCTTATCTCTACCTGATATCGAGCTATCCTATTTAGAATGGAACCAATCCCAGGAACCTCTACTGTTGTTGCACGGCTTAGGTGATCATGCTTTGGTTTGGTCAAATTTGGCAAATTACCTTAGCGATCGCTATCATATTGTTGCACCAGATATGCGGGGTCATGGGGAAAGTAGTAAACCTGAACAAAATTATCGCTTTACTGATGCGATCGCTGATTTAGAAGCCTTAATGGAACATCTTAATTGGCATGCTGCTCATATAGTTGGTCATTCTTGGAGTGGGAAATTAGCACCCATCTGGGCTAAGCAACATCCAGAACGTTTTCTGAGTATGATTCTGGTAGACCCCATTTTTATCAGTAGGTTACCTAGTTGGTTTAAAATTACCTTTCCTCTGTTGTATCGATCCTTATCTTTTCTCAAAGGTATGGGACCATTTGAGAGTTACGAACAAGCCGAAGAGCAAGCACGTCAGTTAAAGCAATATCAAGGTTGGAGTTCCTGGCAACAGCAGGTATTTCAAGCAGGAATCGAACAAAAAGTCAATGGTAGTTGGGGCAGCAAATTTACTGTTCCGGCTCGCAATCAGATTTTTGAGGAAGTAATGCAGGTCAATGGTCTTACCGAGTTTATTGATATTGCGACTCTATTGGTGCTTCCAGAAACCGGTGTCAACCGCCTGGATTGGCAACTCAAACCCTATAAAACCTATCTGAAAAAACTGAACATTGGCCAAGTTCCCGGTAATCATTGGCCATTTTTAGTACAACCAGAGGCTTTTAACCAAACTGTGGCAACTTTTTTGGAGGATTTTAGATTTTAGATTTTAGATTTTAGATTTTAGATTGATTAGTGCTTACTGAATAACTTTCTTCCTTATTTCTGCCCTCTTGCTTGTTGCCACCAAAGTGTAAGTATTGAATCGAACTTGATAGTACTCCAAAACCATCCCAACAAGAAAGGTAACCACAACCATAACCTTTGCCCATCAGTAAGATACCAATCAAAATTGCCCTGAGCCATATTGTACTGTAGGACAAAGTAAATAAAAGTAGAAATACTCACTAAACGTACTCCCCAATTGCCAGTGGCGGCAGCAAAAGGAACTATCCAAGCAAAATACCAAGCATGAACGATGGGAGATAAAATCAGAAGTACAAAAAAATACCACTGAGAAAATTGAAGAAAAGTCTTGGAACGCAACAGTAACCACATTCCAGATAAGCCAAGGGGAAACAGATAAATCCAGTTAACTTTGCGGGAAGCTTCCCAAATCTGACTAACTAAATGGGGAATCAACTCTGCACTGCGACCATGGGAAACAAAAACTGAGCCTGTAGGTATTAAGGGACATTCTCCATTATGGCAAAATTGGATAACAGTCAGACCTAAGGGTAAAAAACCGCACAGTATTACTATCACTGCCCTAACTATTCCTACCTGACGCCATGCACGCCAGACAAGAAAGCTTAAAATTGGTAGGGACATCCACTTAACTGCGACACTAATTCCCAAAAGTAAAGCACTCTTAACCCAGCGTATGGTTTGCTGGCTGTAGTCAAATACTAACCAAGCCGCCACTAGAGGTAAGATAAACCAGCTGTCGTAGTGAGCTCCCCCAGCAAAGGAGTATATGATCAAGGGATTCCAGGCATAGATCAGGGTTTGTTGATAGCCAAATCTGCGGCTGAGGAGCCAACAAACCAGCAAGTCAGCGACAACAAATCCCATCTTAAACAGAACAACTCCAGGGGTAATTGCGGCTAAAATCCTAAAACCCAACTGAGTTATCGGTGGGTAAATGGCAGTAACTCCTTGATGATTGATTAGTGACCACCATTCGGTACGATAGGGAATTAATTCTGCTGCATTAGGCGGTAATTCGTAGGGACTAAATCCCTGAAGCTGGATATATCCTTCCCAGAGATAGCGCCAGATATCATCCCCTGGATACATCGGGAGTAACAGCAGTCTAGTGAGGATCGCCACTCCCCAAAACCAAGCAGCATTAACAGAGTTTAGTAGCCAGGATAAGACAAATCCCAAGCTCATTACCCCGATACCTAGCCAAAATCGAGGTACTGCTTCTATCTGTCGAAAATCTCCGTAGGGAATAATTAAAGCTGAACCTAGTATTAGGAGCAAAGCACTAAGCCACAGAAAGAGTCGCTGATTTTTCCCTGTTCCCCTATCTCCCCTATCTCCCTTGTCTCTCATATCTCCCTTGTCCCCCTTGTCCCTCATTTCCCCTGCTCCCCAGCGGCGTAGGTATAACCTCCCCAAAGTACTCAAAATTACTGTTCCTGCCTGAATACTACCGGAGAGAGTACCGGAGATTTTTGACCTTCCCCCCTGTCTACGGCGGTAACCTACTGGCAATTCCCATACCCGCAAGCCGCATTCAATTGCTCGTGCCTGCATTTCCACTGTCCAACCAAATCCTCTGTCTTGCATCTGGATTGCTTCTAAAGCGGAACAGCGAATCAGGCGTAGGGGACCGAGATCCTGATACCAATGACCCCAGCCTAAGCCGATGAGGAAGGTAGCCAGCCAGTTGCCAAAGTTTTGTACGGCAGTCATGGTCTTTCTTCCCGCAGCAGTAGCGCGGCGGTTTCCTAAAATCATGTCAAAGTCTGCCATTTTGCTGAAAAACTGGGGGAGGGGACTCAAGTCATCACTACCATCACCATCGCAAAAGAGAACCCATTCCATATCTGGACTCACTTGCTGCAAACCACGCCAACAAGCTCTACCATAACCAGGAGTAGGCTCAACAATCACCTGAGCACCAGCGGCTTGAGCTTTATTCACACTTTGGTCTGTACTGCCATTGTCTACAACTAGAATGTTTTTCAAACCGTAGGATTGTAGAGATTGGACAACCCCAGCAATCGTTACTTCCTCATTAAGTACGGGGATAATTACAATAATTTGGTCTAAGTTATTAGTCATAGGAAAGGAGGCAGGAGGCAGGAGGCAGAAGGCAGGAGGCAGAAGGCAGGAGGCAGAAGGCAGGAGGCAGGAGGCAGAAGGCAGAAGGCAGGAGGCAGGAGGCAGTCCCGATGAAAAAAAACTTTCACTTTCACCATAATGAATGAAAATCCTTCTCTCCGTGTCCCCGCGTCTCTTTCAAGTCAGAAGGCAGGAGGCAACCTATAATGAACAGATTTTTTCACCATAATGAATGAAAATCAATCTCTCCTGGTTCCTATTTTCCAATCAGACTCCATTGGAAAAAATTAAAATTTGCTGATTGTATAATTAAAATTTAATGAGTTTTTTTCAACCAACCAAATAACCAGCTAAAATAGTTGTTGCCGTAATTGTAATAATGAGCTAGCTCTTTTTCGACCACAGAGCGGTTATTATACAAATTCTCCAAAATAGCTTGTCCAGATTGGGAAACCTCTAAATAGCGAATACCATGTTTGAGATATAGGGAGACCCCTTGCCAGTAGAACTTAGGATAACCGGCTCGTAGATCTTTGGGACTTGTATAGCCTAAAGCTTTGTTACTTCCTACCTCTTCAAACTCAGAGAACAAAGCTGGTAATTTAGACAGATAAGCAGGATCCGCTAACTGACCAATTAAATCAGCGGCACGAGTTAAACCGGGGAACTGGAGGGTGTCTTGGTAGAGATTGTCTTTGGGTACAGGAAATCGAGTTAACTCAATATTGAGTTGAATTTTTTCTTGATCAATCAGTGGATAGTCGCTGAATTTTTCCTTAACAAACAATTTGCCTCGGTCTACATGGTAGGGTGTTAAGCTAGCTCCTGTAGACTGGGGTGGGAAGGTAACTTTGCTGTCATTAACTCCAGTGACGAAAATGTGCTGTTCTGGCTGATCTTGGCGACAGATACCTTTGAGGTAACCAATATCATGACACAGTAGAGAGACTATGAAATGGAACCACTCCCTAGGAGAAATCGGTTCTCCACAAAGGTGTTTTCCGTAGAGAATTTTTTGCCCCACTAGTACTACTTGAACCGTATGTTCCAGGTTATGATACCGAGCATCGCAGTGAGCAATTGACTCCAAAGTTAAAGTTGCAATAGGGTGAATCAGTTCAATGTATTCTAGATTTTGTTTACCATAAATATGCTCATACTCAGTTTCTAAATAGTTGATACATTGTTCAATCAACCTAGTCTGAGGCTTAGAAATAGTATTCATAGTAGTTTGGTAATAACCACTGCATTTAGGACTTTTGTAATTGCCTAAAACATCAAAAGTTTATTTTTAACAGATAAGTCTGGAATTTTTGGCAAAAAAATTTATAGATCAACCCATCTTCATTGAGTTCGAGGTCAAGCAATTGAAGATTGAAGATTGAAAATTTTAGATTTATACTAAATCCGATTTATCAGTAGCCTTTCCAGGATTGGCTAATCAGCTTCTAGATTAAGTTCTGTTTTTGAGGTAGGGATACTCTGTCAACCGGATTTGGTATTATTCCCTAAATAAATTTAGGAGCTTGTGACCCTTTTAATTCTTCAAATCTAAAATCTAAAATCTAAAATCTAAAATTTTTCTGGTCATCATTGATTTGCATGACGAAATCATGAAAGATCATCGCCCAAGCTGCTTCCCTATAATTTTTTTCTGTGATAAAAGTTAAAAGCTTGTATTTTTGACCAGATGCGTTGACCCTGAAGCAATCTACTAGATGCCCACTATAATTACCATTAAAACATCTTTAATTTAAGAATAGGTAAAATTTGTTGATTCAGAGCAGCCCTAGGGGTGACAATTGCCACCCGCTATGAATCAAAAAAACACTACTTCCTGCCTCCTGACTTGAAATAGACGCGGGGACACGGGGACGCGGAGACGCGGAGAGAGGAATTGTCATGCATGGTGGGGTGGTGAGTGAAAAAATTGTTCATCAGGACTACCTCCGGTTCCCCTCCTTGGAGGGGTTAGGGGTGGGTTCTGCCTCTTAAGAACAACCCAAGGAATCGCGAGTTGCAACCCCAGTTTTTGAATTCACACCAGCTGCTTTAGCGCAGAGTTGTTTAACTTGAGCACCATCTAAAAAAGCGTAACTGAAGTCCGCACCAGTAATGTCAGCATTATCAAAAATAGAACCAAACATAATTACTTCCACAAATACGGCATCACTCAAATCCGCACCAGTGAAGTTTACTTGATCTGTCATCCCATAGCTGAAATCTGCACCGTGCATATTTGTCTGAGTCATTACAGAACCGCTAAAGACTGCTCCCCGTAAGTCAGCCTCAGCAAACTTGGCTAATTCTAAATTAGCGTTAGTAAACTCAGCTGTCTGTAAGTTTTGACCAGAGAAGTCCTTTCCCCTAAGTTCTGCATTAGTGTAAGACAGAGGGAGTGGATAATAACCGCGTTGTGCTTGTGCTGGTAAGGGAATGTACCAGAGTATGAATGCTAAGAGCAAGGCCGCTATTGTACGTAGGTAGGAGGGGTGAGAAAAACGGGTTTTGAGGTAATAAGTAATAAGTAACAAGGAACAAGTAACAAGTAATAAGGAATGAATCATTTTGAATTTTGGAATGCGTAGTGGTAAAGAATCTTATCTGGGCAGTAAGTAGGAGTTTTACCGTTGACCAGGACAATTTTAGATTTTAGATTTTAGATTTAAATAATTAAAACGGTCACAAGTACCTAAATTTATTCTATGGGGTAAATCTTTATCTTCAATCTTCAATTGCTTGCCTGTTGTCTACTTACTATCCTTAAATGAACACTCAACTTGGATCTTCAGGTTACTCTTGGCAGTACCTTTAGTGACATAGGGAATACCGGTTTCACCGCCAATTTCTACGCCAAACTCCAAAACTACTTTGTTAACATTAGCGGTCGCAACTTTTTTGAAGGCAGCGAGGCTATAGTTAGTGTAGGCGAAGATGATGCTTTGGAGGTCTCCAATATGTTTCTTAAAGTCTTCTTTGATTCCTTTACCACTAGCCACTTCTTCCTCTTCCTCATCCTCCTCAGATGTTGTTGGTGAAGTAGGGAGATCAGGAGCATCTAATTCTTCCGTGGCTTCAATATAGATAACTGTATTCTCATCGAGATAGAGTGGGGCTAGCTTAGTGGTCATAAAAGTGACAATTATAATAGAGCAGCTCTAAACAACTATACCTATAATACAGAAGTAAAACTTTAGATAGATAGAGCATGGGGCGAGATGCGCTAGTTGTGGGGATTAATACCTATAGTTATGGTGCCTTGGGGAAGTTAGAGGCACCAGCTAGGGATGCAGAAGCGATCGCTCAACAATTAGAAGCTAGTCCCAATCCTTTTCGAGTTGAGCGTTTACCGGGAATTAAGGATAAGGCTAATGATAGCCTGAAAGTGGGTAAGAAAACTCCAGTTTCCCTGAGGCAATTAAAGAAGGCACTGGTACGGTATTTCAAACCTAGAGGGGAAACTTACGCTGATACGGTTTTATTCTACTATTCTGGTCATGGTCTCTTTGATGACCTTACCGGTAAGAGTTATTTGGCTACCAGTGATGTTAACCCCGATGAGGAAAAATGGGGTTTTGCTCTAAGAGATTTAGCCGAATTACTACGAGAGAGTCCGGTAAAACGTCAAATTATTTGGTTAGATTGTTGTCATAGTGGTGGGCTAGTTGCAGTTAAAGATGCCAATCCAGGAGAACAAGCAGGCTATAGTCGCTGTTTCGTCGCCGCATCCCAAGAGATTGAATCAGCCTATGAGTTGGCTAATGGTGACTATGGAGTTCTCACAGAGGGGCTGTTGCAGGGTTTGAATCCGCAACGCTTACCGGGGCAATGGATTGATACTCTTTCCCTTTGTGCTTTTGTCAATCAATATCTCAAAGATGTGCGGCAGACTTATCCCCAAAGAGCCCTTTTCCTCAATGTGGGAGAACCGATTGACTTGACTCGCTGCGAGGGAAACGGGACTGTAGCAGAGAAATTGCCAGAGTTGCAGCCGGATAACTGTCCTTACCGCGCCTTAAATGCCTTTGATTTTACCCCAGAAGATGTTGAGGTTTTCTTTGGTCGTAGGGTATTAACAGATGAGTTATTGGGACAAATTTATCAACACCATTTTTTAGCAGTACTAGGGCCATCCGGGAGTGGGAAATCTTCTGTAGTCCGAGCCGGGTTACTCTATGAACTTCAGCAGGGAAAACGACGCTCAGGCACAGAAACTTGGCAGATTTTACCCATTATTAAGCCTGGTGAAAGTCCTCTGAGAAGTTTAGCAGGGGTTTTTATTCCCGAAACTTTCCGTTTCAAGAAGAAGGGAGAAACTTTTCTGAATAGTTCTGTCGCTGAATTGAGAGTAACAGGTGCAGCAGCATTAGTGGAGATGATTGAGGAAGAAGAGTGTGAACAACCTGTAGTTTTAGTAGTGGATCAGTTTGAGGAAATTTTTACCCTTTGTCGAGGGAGTGAGGAGAAAGAACAGGAACGCAAGCAATTCCTCAACTGTTTGTTTGGAGCAGTAGATGCTTTAGCTGGGAAGCTGCGGCTAGTAGTAACGATGCGGGCAGATTTTTTGGGTAAGTGCCTTCAGCAAACCACTGGTAATTTAGCAGAGAGGATGACTTCCTGTAGAGTGGATATACGACCTCTGAGCGATCGCGAACTCAGAGAAGTGATTTCCCAGCCAGCGACTCAGGTAGGTTTGAAGGTTAGCACTGAGTTGCAGGAACGGATTCTTAATGAAGTAAAAGCAGCTCCTGGTAGTTTGCCTTTGTTGGAATATGCTTTAACAGAATGGTGGCAAGCTTGGCATAAAGAGTATCAAGAAGATAAGACCATTGCACCGGAACTGACTCTGGAGCATTATCGAGCAGTTGGGGGTGTAGCAGGAGCACTGGAGAAGCAGGCTAACCAAGTTTATCAACAGTTTGCTGGAGATGCTAAGAAGCAGGGACTGGTAGAGCGGATATTTGTGGAATTGGTGCAGCCGGGAGTAGATACAGAAGATACCCGCAAACGGGTGTGGAAAAGGGAATTAGTGAGTGATATTCATCCGGAAGTGCTGGTGGATGATGTTTTAGCAGTGCTAGTGCAGTCCCGCTTAGTGGTTAGGGATGGGGCTAAAGTGGGAAAGGGAGAGCAAGTGGAGACGGTGATTGATTTAGCCCATGAAGCGCTGATTCGTCATTGGAGTAAGTTGCAGACTTGGTTAGAAAAGCACCGTCAATATTTGCCTGTGATTCGACAGTTACGGGGGGAAGCAAAGCGTTATGTTGCGGAACAAGGTAATAAAAGCAAGCATTTTTTGCGGGGAGTGAAGCTGGAGGAAGCGCAGGATTGTTTAGCTAAGTATGGTAATCTGGGCTATTTTGATGCTCAGACTCAGGAGTTTATTAGCTTGAGCAAGAAGACATGGATTGAGGAGGAAACGGAGAAGGAAAAGCAAATCCTCGAAGCACTTTACATGACAGCTGAGTTTCAGTGGAGCCAGCGTAATAGACGGGGATCCTTGATTAGTATTACGAAAGCTGGAGCGCGGGTGCAGCAGTTGCGTGATAGTCGTCCAGAGGTGAAACCTGATAATTGTCAGAAGGTGGTGGAGAAGTTACAAGAAACTCTCTATAACCGCATTAAAGAGAAAAATTGCCTCGAATGTCATCTCGAAGGTCATAGTAATAGGGTCAATGCAATAGCCTACAGTCCCGATGGAACTATTCTCGCTTCTGCTAGTAGTGACAAGACAGTGAAGCTGTGGAATGCCCAAAATGCTTCTCTCCTCGCTACCCTCACTGGTCATAGTGGTAGTGTCAGAGCAATAGTCTACAGTCCATATGGATCTACCTTCGCTTCTATTAGTGGTTACGATGTGAAGCTTTGGAATGTCCGAGATAGGTCTCTCCTCACTACCCTCACTGGTCATGGCGGTTTGGTCAATACAATAGCCTACAGTCCTAATGGAACTATTCTCGCTTCTGCTAGTCATGACAAGAAAGTAAAGTTGTGGAATACTCAAGATGGGTCTCTTCTCACTACCCTTACTGGTCATAGTGATAGTGTTAATGCCATAGCCTACAGTCCCGATGGAATTATTCTCGCTTCTGCTAGTTGGGACAAGACAGTGAAGTTGTGGAATACCCAAGATGACTCCCTCCTCGCTACCCTCACTGGTCATGGAAGTGGGGTCAATGCAATAGCCTACAGTCCTAATGGAACTATTCTCGCTTCTGCTAGTCATGACAAGACAGTGAAGTTGTGGAATACCCAAGATGAGTCTCTTCTCACTACCCTCACTGGTCATGGTGATAGTGTTAATGCAATAGCCTACAGTCCCAATGGAACTATTCTCGCTTCTGCTAGTCATGATCGGACAGTGAAGTTGTGGAATGCCCAAGATGGGTCTCTCCTCGCTACCCTCACTGGTCATAGTGATAGTGTTAATGCCATAGCCTACAGTCCTGATGGAGCTACCCTCGCTTCTGCTAGTCATGACCAGACAGTGAAGCTGTGGAACGTGAAGTTACAGTTTGACCTCAATCTTGACTCCGCGATGGCCTACGCCCGTGATTGGCTCCGGAATTACCTAACCCATAATCCCAATGTCAGCGCTAGTGATAAGGAGCTCTTGGAAATCTAGTACTCTCGTGGGCTGAACAACATTTAATAGTGCCAGTATATCTGATAATTCGCCAGTGCGATTCGCAGATTTTATCAGGAAGAATGTGAGCTATAATCTGTATCTAAAGGTTTTTTCCAATAAGGTAGCTGAAATGATAACGCTAACATCAGCTCAGGAGCAGATTGTGGCAGATAAACTGACAACAGGACAGTATGCCAGTGCTGAGGAAGTGATTGATTTAGCGCTAGAGCTGCTACAATTTCTAGATGCAGAGTATCTGGCTTGGTCGAAAGAAACTCAGCAAAAAATATTGGTTGGTATCGAAGAGTTAGAGCGGAAAGAGGGTGTTAATGGAGCGATGGTGATGGAGCAGCTGCTACAGCGGTTTCAAGATGCCCGTTAATCTGAAATAATTGGTAGAATCCGCACTCTGGAGCGAGCAAGATCAATAGTAATTAAAGCACCAGAAGATAATTCTGAGTCAAAACGACGTAAAGATTCTCTGACAAGGTTCTCCATGCTAGTTGGTAAGATATCTTGAGTCCTAACTTGAATTACACTGGGGAATTTTGCTTGAGTAGCTGCTAACAGAGAACCAAAATCTAGATCATTAGTGAAGACAACGTAGTTATGACTAAGTGCCCAGTCCATAATTTCTCGATCTGTTGCTCTAGGATCGCCGACATTTGACCAATGAATCGACTCAATGTTGTCTTTTTTAAAGACTTGCACCCACTCAGGAGATAGATTCATGTCAATTAGTATTTTCATGCTAGTTCTAAAGGCACTTCTAGTTCTTCAACTCGCCATGCTGCATAGGCAAGAGCTTCATAAATATCTGCTTCTTCTAAATAAGGATATGCCTGTAATATTTTTTGTGGAGAATGACCAGATGCCATTAAGCCAACAATAGTACCAACAGTAACTCGCATACCTCTAATGCAAGGTTTTCCGCCCATTACTTCAGGGTTCATAGTAATTCTAGTGAGTTGTTTCATCAGTCACCAAATTGCTTTAATAAATCTTGGAATTAATAACCACATCCCCCTGGTTGGCATAGTCTCTTAGTATTTGCGATGACCAGTCCAACAATTGAGGCTTTTCGGTAATAACATCTAGAATAACATTCTCTATTCATCACTAAGGGCTAGATTTTTCCAAATCGGGAGCAATTGCCAATGCCCTATCTAGCTTACGCAACGTTTCCTCAGATAGCTTTCCTCTGTGTTTCAATAACGGCAAATTCACTTTCTATTTGTCTGGCTTCTATCTGATATTCAGAATCATTCACCATCTCAGCAAAAGCTGCATCAATATTTTCAGAGTCAATCGAGTCATTCGCCTGAGGCTGTTCATCAATTACCAAAACAACTTGGTGAAGCCCGGGGGAAATACCATTTGGTAGTTGTAGTATCAACTTCCTACTCTCATCAACAATTACAGTCATTTCTATGGTTTTCATCATCCCTCCTCGTTTTTCTAATGGTAACCTAGTTGCGTGCCTCCTCTGAAGCTTCTCAACTCAAAGCGATCGCAATTGATGTTGGGTTCCGCTTCTCTTCACCCAACCTACTTACTGAGATGATATCTTGCGATCGCTAATGTTAGCATTTGGGTGAGTGTGAACATCAACATACGCGACCAACATGAACATCAGTTTAGAACTACCTTCAGAGTTAGAGAATGAGTTATCTACTGAAGCGTCTCAACTCAGATTGCCCTTAACAGAATATATTCTGCGCATTCTTTCCTTGCGCTCTTCCCTTCACAATCCACCCAAAACAGGTGCAGAACTTGTGGCTTATTGGGAAAGTACTGGGGTTATTAACTCTCGCTTAGATATTACGGATAGTCAGGAATATGCTCGTCAGTTGCGTCACGAGGCGGAAACTCGTAAACAGGCATAGATAATTAGATGTATTTACTTGATACCGATATCCTGATTGATATTCAACGGGGTTACGCCCCAGCAATATCATGGTTTGCCTCCCTCTCAGAAATACCGAGTGTTCCTGGCTTCGTTGTCATGGAGTTAATTCAAGGTACACAGAATAAACAGCAAGTTCGCAAAGTATTGCAACTTGTAGCTCCATTGCCAGTGATCTGGCCTACTGAAGATGACTGTATCCGTGCTCTATCTGACTTTACAGCTTATCACCTGTCCCACAAAGTAGGGTTAATAGATACCTTAATTGCTGCTTGCGCAGTAGGACGTAATGCTACACTCTGTAGTTTCAATATAAAACACTACCGTGTAATTCTAGGACTTAACATAGAGCAGCCCTACAGTCGTTGAACTTAAAATTTCAATCTTCCTCTGCTAGCCATTATGAGTCACAGTTTTATACTGTTTTACCTTTGTGAACTTTGTGTCTTTGTGGTTCTCCCCATCAAACAATTTTCCCAACAGCATCTGTTCTTTCTCCGGGCTGGCGTTGGGTTCCGCTTTGGAAGCACCCAACCTACTTACTACTTACTTATTCGCCGTGCCACGCCCCTACAAACCTAACATCAATTTATTCCTTCTGGATCAATCTCAATTACCGTAATTTGGGCATTTTCAACCACCGTATTACCCAACATTGTATCGTGCATAGCCTCAAACTTCGACTCTGCTTGAGCAATGCGTTCATAGTGCAAAATTACATGGTAGTGCTTCTCAATTGGCTCTCCTGACTCGGAGTGCTCCACGGTATACCAATCTGAATTTTGCTGCTCATCGGCAATCCGGCGATAACTATCTGCTAACTGTTCTAAAGCAATAGCGATCGCATGTTCCTTCGTTTGACCATAACAAAGTCTGTTTTCCCTGGGAGAATCCCTTAAAGATGGTGACAACTGGCAGACAAACTTCCCGTTATCTTGAGGCTGTACATTAATAGAGATTGTTTGGTTCATCATTTTAATTATCCATTATCCATTATCCATTATTAATTAATAAATAACACCTAACCAACTCGCAACTTTTGGGAATAGAAGGAAGCAGATTCCTCTCCGCTACTACATTCAGCGGCAAACTTAATTAAATGATGACCGACTAAACCAATGTGGATAATACGTTCAATACTCCCAGATTTCAGTGCGGGTAGAGCCATTTTCCAGAAAGTTTGGCGGTAGTTACTAAACAAACCAACTCTGAGTAAAATATTTGCCAAATAAGTCAAACCTTTGCGAATATTAGCGGTCGAAGTACGAGCCGGACTATTGGGAACTTTAATCCGGTTGGGAAAAGTATGCTCCACGTTGTAGGCAAACCGCTGATACAAAAACTCTGGTTCGTAGGCTTCGGTAATGCAACGACGCCACATAGAGATTACCTGTTCATAGGGCAACAAAAACTCGACATTTGATTCGCGATCGCTCTCTAATGACAGCCTTCCTTCTTCTTCCAACCTACGCCATAAGGGAGTCCGAGGTAAAGCATGGAGTAAATTAATGGTCAGCATGGGAATCTGAGACAGGCGAATAAACTCCAAAATTCGGTCTGCGGTATCCGGTGTATCGGTATCTAGTCCAATAATGATGCCTGATACTACCTCCATTCCATAACTATTTAAGGTCTTAATTGCCTCCAAAATCGGCATACTGAGATTCTGTCGTTTGGAAATCGCCTTGAGTGCTTCCGGTTCCGGTGTTTCAATGCCACAAAAAACTGTACAAAAATAGGCTTCCCGCATCATTTCCAACAATTGGGGACTTTGAGCCAAATTCAAGGTAGCTTCACAGGCAAATTGTAGGGGATAGCCATTGCGCTTTTGCCAATCAATTAGGTAAGGTAGCAACTCGCTCACTGCACGGCGATTGCCGACAAAGTTATCATCGACAAAATACACCGAACCGGGATTGCCCGCTGCCCTAATTGCATCTAGTTCAGCTAGTATCTGTTGAGGAGTCTTCAGACGAGGATTACGACCATAGAGTTCAGGGATATCACAAAATTCACAGCGGTAGGGACAACCACTGGAAAACTGAATATTTGCCAGGAAATATTGGTTGATATCCAGCAGGTGATAGGCAGGAAGAGGAAACTCACTTAGGGGCAAACGTTCCTTGGTTTCCAGGCGAATTTGTTGAGGAGGACGTTCATGATATTCGTCTAAATACTCGATCATTTGATCAGTTGCATCTCCCAACTCCCCTAAATGTAAAATATCAAACTCAGGGTAGTATTCAGGGCAACCAGATACTGAAGGACCACCAACGACGGTGATTTTCCCTGCTTGATGAGCTAGTTGATTAATGCGATTAATCTGGGGACGCTGAATATGCATACCACTGACAATTACCACATCTGCCCACTGATAATCAGCCTTTGTTGCCAAGCGCACATTCTCGTCAAGAAAACGCACCTCCCACTCTTGAGGTAAGTAGGAAGCTACGAGTAAAATACCCTGAGGTGGCATAAAAGCCTGCACTTTACCCATAAGAGGATAGGCATGGTGAAGAGTGCCAAAGGAGCGGCTGTACTTGGGAAACAAACAAAGGACACGGCGATGATGGCGGGGAACATAGGGGGTTCTGCCAGTAGTTTTTTCCGGTACTGGCTGCTCGAAAGACTTTATTGTAGTAGTCGTCATTCCAACTCCCTCCTCACAACTATCTAATCCTAGTGAGTATTCTAGCTGGGAGTGTTGAGAGTGTGGGGAGACAAGGGAGACAAGGGAGACAAGGGAGACAAGGGAGACAAGGAGGACAAGGAGGACAAGGAAGCAATTCTCAAATGACAAACAACAAACAACAAACAACAAACAACAAAATCGCCTTATTCGGTACTAGTGCTGATCCGCCAACTGCTGCTCATCAATCAATTCTGAGCTGGCTCTCCCATCACTACGACGAGGTAGTAGTTTGGGCTTCGGACAATCCTTTTAAATCTCACCAGACTACTCTGGAAGAGCGATCGCAAATGCTACGATTACTCATAGATGAGATTGAATCCCCTTACCAGAACTTGGGAGTTTATCCCACTCTTAGTAGTCCCAGAACTTGGGAAACGGTAGCTAAGGTGAGACAACAATGGGGAATTGAACCAGAACTAACCCTGGTAGTTGGTTCTGATTTATTGTCTCAGATGCTCCGTTGGTATCAAATTGAACAACTGTTACGACAAGTGAGATTGCAGGTAATACCTCGTTCCGGATATCCCATCAAAGAGCAAGATTTAGAGGAGCTAAAAAAACTAGGAGCAGAAATTGCGATCGCGGATGTACAAGTACCAGGAGTCTCTTCTACAGGATATCGTGTACAGGGAGATACTGAAGCGGTGACGGCTCCTGTGGAAGACTATATTCAGCACAAAAAATTGTATTTATGAATGAGAATTGAGAATTGAGAATTGAGAATTGAGAATTTAATTCTCCCTTGTCTTCCTTGTCTTCCTTGTCTTCCTTGTCTTCCTTGTCTTCCTTGTCTTCCTTGTCTTCCTTGTCTTCCTTGTCTTCCTTGTCTTCCTTGTCTTCCTTGTCTTCCTTGTCTTCCTTGTCTTC
>JAAHFP010000053.1 GCA_010672925.1 Symploca sp. SIO1C2
TACCATCACGTCCCGGACGTGTTGAGCCCAGAGTGGTCAAGCGTCGCCCCAAAGCTTATCCCTGGATGCACCAACCTAGGTCTGTATTGCGACAAGTATAAGGGCTACCTAATTTATTTACTTGTGGACATAACCCTTATACTTGGTTCAGGCGAGGCGCTTATCTTAGTGCCATTCGGCTGCCATCCCCTTGTCCTACATCCCCTTGGCGCTTGCTATATCTCCATCTTCGCTGGTCAAAGACCCGTAAGCAATTATGGAATCCCAAAACTCTCCAACTGGTCGGTTATGGCAACAATCCTACGATCGTAAAAACCCTAACACCTGGCAAGTCTTAGGTCAAGAGCAAGCCATTCCCTTGGATGCGATCGCTAAAGCTTATATGCTTGAAGATCTGCAAAATTGGACTCGTCGTTACCTGCTCTTTCCCATCAAAATCATTGCCAATCTTGCTCTGGGGTTGATTATGACTCTGAAGCGGCTTTTACCCTTTCAGTTTAACCTTTATGGTTTGATGCATCACTCCGCTGCTTTTTTTCTGCAATATTTTGTTTCCCCCGAAGCCTGCTATTTAATTGTACGTCATCTTGGTTTGGGTTCAAATATCATCAATTTTTTGATTGATAACGGTCCTGATCCTACCATTGCCAAGTCGCAGCTTTATCCACACACGATTGCTGATCTTGCTCATAATGCTTTCCTAGAGCATGATTTAATTCTCTACAATTTTGTCTGGGACTATAGCCAAGCGCAACAAGCCAATCCTAACTGGTTAGCTCAAGTCCCGGCCAAAGCTTTGAACTATGATAGTATTCAGCCAGTGAAAGTAGAGATTGATTTTGCCAACTGGCGCTGGTTAAGAATTTTGGATTTAGAATCAGCGATAGAGCTGTTCAAAGTCTTCTATTCCTTCTGTTTGACCAAGGACGAATTTGAACGAGCTGTTTTATCTTTACAGCTTGATGAAAACTTTGGTGTCTACATTAGCCAGATTACTGGAGATTATGACTGGAACCATGTAATTACCAATCGCCATCCTTTAATTCCCAACAGTCCATTTAATGCGGCACGAGATTTATTTTTGCACGGTTTAGTGACAGAATATCTCCATCGGTATTTAGAACTCAAAAAATTGAGAATTGAAAATTGAGAATTTGATTTGGGTGCGATTGCCGAGATTTTGTTTTCCGATATGTAAGATCTAAGGTATAATAGTAGGTTGGGTATCAGCTAAGTAGATCAGCTCAGCATCAAAAAAGCTTAGAACTCTGTAGATTTTCCTGCTAGATTGCTTGAAGAAGAATTTATTGAGCGTGCTGATGTCCAAAATCTACAGCACTCAAGAGCTAATCAAAATCTTGGCAGATGAGCGTCGTGCCTGTATGAACGGAGAGCGACTGAATCTGTCAGCTTCAGCATCTGGCAACCCTTTGCTTGATCAATTTATGAAGCCAGATGGTATTCAAAAGTTCAGTGCTTATCAAGACTTCCAAGCTGCTGTTCACCACTACCAACGGCAAAATCAAGTCTCAGGCATTGTTTGGCGGCAAATGAGTGTCAAGGAGCAAACTCTCGACTACCCCACCATTGATGAACACCTGGTGGCACTCCCTAGGGATTTGGAAATTCTCATCACTGCGAAAGCCTCGATTCTGGCTTTTTGGTGTGAGGTGACAGTTGGCATGGATTTGTATCTAAGTATTCGCAATGGCAGAGACTATCAACAGATTATGCCCGATGAAGTGGGTGCGATCGCATCTAGAACTGAATGGGCCAATATCTCTGGCCACAGGAATGCAAATTTTTTGGAAATTGTCTTACAGTTAGCTTGGGGAAAACCAGAGGAAGCCTCTTACAAACGAGGATGGCCGGATTCCGGTAGTGAATATGTTCATGCAGTCAATCCAGGCAAACGTCCGATTTGTTGATTAACTTAAGCCAAGCGTTATTTCCCATGTTATGTTGATTTCCTAGTGTGGAACTGGCATCTTGCCAGTAATCCGCTCAGTTTTCATCATTTTCTGCAAATAGTCCTTCGAGATTACGATAACCTCCCACTACCCGCATCACCTCTATTCCTCCTGAAACCAAACGATAAAATATCAGATAATCTCCTAACGGCACACTCCGCAAACCGGGATACAATTCATCTCGCCTGCGCCCTATTTGAGGGAACTTGACCAACAGTTGTAATTTACTGTTGATTTTCTGTAGAATTTGCTCTGCTTTCTCAAGACTTACTTTCTCAGCAAGATAATCCAGAATACTCTCAATGTCTCGGCTTGCTGTTGGTGTGATTGTGCAAAAATTACTCATTGCTCACCCTGGATACGGCGCTGTTGTAATTTCTCTTGCAGCCGAGTTATTACCGTTTCCGCCTCGAATAATTCACCTCTATTAGCTTCCTCAACCCCAACCATAATTTCACGGCGTAATTCTTCAAATCTACCTTGATAAAGTCGTTCTCGTTCCTCTAATAGCTTAATGCCTGCTAAGAATACCTCATCAACAGAAGCATATTTGCCGCTAGCAACCTGATTTTGGATAAATTGTTCTAGCTCTGGTGGTAACGTAACTGGCATCCTACGATCACCTCTCTCAATTCCGAAGTTGACAATTTCTGCTGTTTCTGGGATTATATCTAATAATGGAATAGGTGTAGTCATATAAAATACTTTCTTGGCATTCACATTTCTTGAGATTTTTCATTGTTGCCAGTTATAGCAATTGGAAAGAATAACCACAAAGGCACAAAGAGCACAAAGGAGATCTCTATTTTAGATGTCTAATTCTCCTTCTTCCTTAATCTTCGCTGGTAACTCCTGCACTATTAGGATGCTCAGATAGGACCGACTCCTTCCCCTCACTGACTACTTTCACCAAAAAATCGACAACATTCTCCCACACTGTAACAGTATTAGGATGCTCTAAGCCTAGAGAGCGATCGCCCTTTGGTCGGTACTGAAAGCAATCGCAAATTTCACAAGCTTTCAGATACAAGAGCATCACAATATTCACCCAAAGGTTCCGAAGCTACTGCCATTGCTTGACGATAAGCTTCAGAATTAACAATTAACTGCCTTAGCACAGGATAGAAGAAATAATCACAAAATCAAGAAGTTGACCAATGACCAACACCTACCACATAAATGCACAAAATTGTCATTTTGTCAATGATTAAACTCTATTAGAAAGGTGATCCCTAACAGCCAAAGGGAAGATTGATAGCTGAGAATAATCCTTAGGGGAAGAAATAGGTAAAGCTTCGTGGGAAGAGTTGATGTTTCCCCAGATAGCAAGCTATTTCATCTCAGCATCATTAAAGCGAACACTCTAAATGACTATTGTTACAGAAAATCCCTTATTAGTTGGTAAGGGTCTACCCCCCTTTCAAGAAATCAAGCCAGAACATGTAGTACCTGGAGTCAGGGAACTGTTGGCTGAACTAGAACAAGAACTTACTAGTTTGGAAGGGCGAGTAACACCAACTTGGGATAGCTTGGTGCAACCCCTAGACTCTCTGGGAGAGCGACTCCGGTGGAGTTGGGGAATAATAGGTCATTTGATGGGGGTTAAAAATAGCCCAGAATTACGTCAAGCTTACGAAACTGTACAGCCGGAACTTGTGCAATTTGCTAATCGGCTCAATCAAAGCCAACCTCTCTATCAGGCTTTCAAAGAATTAAGAGAAGGAAAAGCTTGGGAAAGCTTAGAGGCAGCACAACAAAGGATTGTGGAAACCGCTATTCGGGATGCAGAACTTTCTGGTGTCGGTTTGGCAGGTGAGAAGCGAGAACGTTTCAATACTATTGAACTAGAGCTAGCAGAACTTGCTACCAAGTTTTCCAATCAAGTGCTAGATGCAACTAAGGCATTTAGTATCACCCTGACGAAGACCGAAGAAGTGGATGGACTACCCCCCAGCTTAATTAGCTTAGCGGCTCAGGCAGCTCGTGCCGCAGGGGAAGAGGAAGCAACAGCGGAGAATGGTCCCTGGCGGATTACCCTAGACTACCCTAGCTATGTTCCCTTTATGCAACACAGCACCCGTAGAGATTTGCGGGAGAAATTATACAAAGCCTTTATTAGCCGTGCTTCCTCAGGGGAATTGGATAACGCACCATTAATTGAGCGGATTTTAGAGCTACGCCAAGAAAAAGCTAAGTTGTTGGGCTTTGAAAGTTACGCTGAATTAAGCCTTACTAATAAAATGGCTCCGGATGTGGAAGCAGTGGAGTTACTGCTGGAAAAACTACGCCAAGCTAGTTACGAAGCAGCTGCTAAGGAATTAGAGGAGCTAAAAACTTTTGCTGCGGCTCAGGGATCTGGAGAAGCTGATGATTTGAAACATTGGGACATCGGTTTTTGGGCTGAACGCCAGAGGGAAGCCAAGTTTGCTTTCAGTGCCGAAGAATTGCGACCCTATTTCCCCCTACCCCAGGTACTAGAAGGATTATTTGCTCTAGTAAAGCGACTATTTGGGGTTACTGTTACTGCTGTTTCTGGCAAGGCTCCAGTATGGCATAAGGATGTACAGTATTTTCAGATTGCTGATGAAACCGGTGAGCCCATTGCCTATTTTTACTTAGACCCCTACAGTCGCCCTGCCGAGAAGCGTGGTGGTGCTTGGATGGATGACTGTATTGGTCGCGCTAAAGTAACGGAAGCTGGTACAACAACTATCCGCTTGCCTGTAGCCTATTTGATTTGTAACCAAACACCTCCAGTGGATGGTAAACCTAGTCTGATGAACTTTGAGGAAGTAGAGACCCTATTCCATGAGTTTGGTCACGGCTTGCAACATATGCTGACCAAGGTAGATTATCCTGGAGCAGCAGGTATTAACAATGTGGACTGGGATGCAGTAGAACTACCCAGCCAGTTTATGGAAAACTGGTGCTACGAACGAACCACATTGATGGGGATGGCGAAGCATTACGAAACCGGTGAGCAGCTGCCAGAGCATTATTATCAGAAACTGCTAGCCGCACGGAACTACAGGAGTGGCTCTGCTATGTTACGGCAACTGCACTTTAGTTTTACTGATCTGGAATTGCATCATTGCTATCAGCCTCGTGGTGAAGAAACTCCAGCAGATGTGCGTAACCGTATTGCTAAAACCACTACGATTTTACCCCCCCTACCAGAAGACAACTTCCTCTGTGCTTTTGGACATATCTTTGCCGGGGGTTATGCCGCAGGTTATTACAGTTACAAATGGGCAGAAGTGCTCAGTGCTGATGCTTTTGCCGCTTTTGAAGAGGCAGGTTTAGCTAACGAGCAAGCAATTGCAGCTACGGGTAAGCGTTACCAAGATACAGTGTTAGCTTTGGGGGGAAGTTTGCCACCGATGGAAGTGTTTAAGGCTTTCCGGGGTCGCGAACCCAGTACTGAGCCTTTACTGAAGCATAATGGTTTGGTTAGTGCTTCTTAGGGACTTCAAAACATCAAATATCACAAATTTACCGTTAAAGTCATGGCAACTCTAACCATTCGTTTACCCGATGATAAACATTCAAGATTAAAAGCATTGGCAACAGCAAGGGGAATCAGTCTCAATAAGTTAATGGAGGAATTTTCCACCATTGCCCTAGCGAAATTCGATGCTTATACTCGTTTTCAAGCTTTAGCAGCAAAGGGAGATCCAGAAGAAGGCTTAAAGATTTTGTCTCGATTGGATAGTTTAACTTCTGACTTATAGCAATCGCCAAGGCGGTTAGGACAATTGCCTTATGCTGAAACCTTTACCTGTCAACCTCTTCCCTTCTGCCTAGCCTGCGGCAACGGCTTTGCCGAACTGCCCTCTGCCCTCTGCCTTTTGCTATATCCAGTGAATAGATTGAACAATGCCTAATGTAGATCATGGTTTGGTTGCTGCGTTGCCGTAGAGACGTTGCATGCAACGTCTCTACAATGTGGGATATAATGGGAGATACTGCGTCGAATCAGTTTAAAGTTGTTCTGGATCTAAACCTTGCGAGCGCAAATAATCTGCTAACCGTTCAGCACGTTGACGCTCTTGTTCAGCCCGTTGACGTTCTTGTTCAACCCGCTCCATACCCCAGGGTAGCAGCTTCCCTTCCCTGTCCCACCAGCGCAACCAATAGCCTGTCCGGTCTGCTTTTGTACCAGACCAAACTCCCAGAAATAGACCAAGCTCTTCTATCCAGTAACGACCCTCAGCATCAGCGGTTTGAATCTGATAAGTTCCTTGCACTAGTTGACGTACTTCCATTGAACCAGCATCTGGCTCAAAGATTACATATATCGGTACTTGAAGAATGCGCTCGTAAAACCACAGTTTGCCATAGGGAGGAAACGGACGTGCTGAATATTCTCCCCCATCTGTTTCCGACAAAAACTCCATGACAATTGCCGGATTATCTCCTTCCAAGCGAGGAGTATAACTGCGACGTGAGCGGGGTGGATCGAGGGGAATTACCCGATGAGCATAAAACCAATCTGGTGCTTTAACAGTTGTGCGGTTATTGACTGTAGCACAGATGCCCAAATTCGAGGCAACTAGATTCTCTGATGTTAATCTTCCTTGCAATTCCAGGCTTTCTCTTAGAGCTGCCGCAATTAAGGGTTGACTGGTATTTTCCACGGGGTCATCTGGTAATAGGTAGTCATCGGGTAGTTTTTCCCAAGTGACGGTGTAAGTGAGTTGATGAATATCCGATCTGAACTGTGCAACCATGATTTGCTTCCCTAAAAGGAGGATAGCTTATTTATATGCCCACACTTATCCCATTATAGTTAGTATAAGCCAAAATTGATTGCATTTGCAACCTTCTTTCTTCCCTTGGAGCCCTCTGCCTTTTGCTATAACTATGACTTCGACTAAATCCAGCAATCCATTAGCACCAACCCAAATGCCAGATCCTGAGGTTTTTACCCTCGAAGATGGTCGTCGGCTCACCTATCAACAAGTCGGTGATCCCCAAGGGCAACCTGTGTTCTTCTTCCACGGTTCTCCCGGTTCTCGATTAGAAGTCCTATCGGCACAGGCAGCGGCAATAGCAAATCACTGGAACATTATTGCTCCGGATCGCCCCGGAATGGGGCAGTCTGACTTCAAACCCGGATATAGCCTGTTGGATTATACAAATGATATTCGGGAATTAGCTGATGGTTTAGGGTTTGACACCTTTGGGATTATGGGTCATTCCGGTGGGGGAGCGACGGTGCTGAGTTGTGCCTACGCCCTGTCGGAAAGGCTGAACTTTGCATTGGATTTAGGGGGATGGGCTCCGGTAATGGTGTCCGAACTCAAAACTCAAATGACTCCCCTAGACCGCTTTTTTGCGGAACGGTGTGTACCCCAACGATCGCCTAATCAGCGAAATACTACACCGCTTCTCTTTCAGTTGCCCTTCACCCTATTGGGGCTAGCAGTAAAAGTTCTACCGACCGCCACTTTTATCAATTTGCTGCATCAGTCCCAGTACTTCTGTGATGCGGATTATAGGATTTTGTCGGATCCAGAGTCAGCTAATGCTTTAGTGCAAACTGTCCGTGAGTCATTTCACCAGGGTAGGGTCGGTCCCGCCTATGATGCCCTACTACGTTATCAAGATTGGGGCTTTGACTTGGCAGAGATTGAGTTTCCGATTCACATTTTTCATGGCACTGATGATATTTCTGCCCCCTACTCCTTTGCCACATACAAGCATCACCATCTGCCTAACAGTCAGCTTCATACTTATCCCCAAGAGGGTCACTTCTTTCTTTGGTTTCACTGGGAAGACATTATGGCGATCGCATCTCACTTGCAACAGGGAATAGGGAATGGGGAATAGGCATTGGTGACAAGTTAAAGTAAAAATGCCGTTGCCAAGGGAGCGGAGGAGCAGAGGAAGAATAATACAAATTTTGATTATGAATGTTCAAAAACTAGCTGATACATTTCAGATGACCGATGCAGTATGGGCTCGTCATGCTAACCCTTGGAGTGTTTGGACACGCTATGGCTCTTTGCCTCTGCTGATTGCTGCAATTTGGAGTAGGGTTTGGTTGGGTTGGGGTGCGATCGCTCCGACACTTATGGTTATCTTGTGGATTTGGCTGAATCCCCGGGTCTTTCCCAAGCCCAAAACTACTCGTCAGTGGGCATCTAAAGCAGTTTTAGGTGAAAGGATTTGGATGAACCAAAAGCAGATACCGATTCCACCACATCACCATCCTGTCATTGTCTTCTGCAATACCGTGAGTACAATCGGTTTGGGAATTTGTGTGTGGGGACTCTGGAGTTTTAACCTTTGGCCAACCTTGCTGGGTTTGTCCTGGGTGATTTTGGGTAAAACCTGGTTCCTGGATCGTATGGTGTGGCTATGCGACGAAATGTGCAATCGCCATCCCCAGTACCAAAATTGGTTGTATTAGCTGAAACAATCACTGCTGATAATATCAACTTCAGAGGTGGTCTTGAGAATCCTTCAGCTGTGGAGCCGTGTCAGAAGCTGCAGTAGTAGTGCGGCAAAAGCCATTGGTGATGAGAGCAAAAGACTCTCTAACCTTTGATACAGGGCAGGTTCGCGTAAAAAAGATAACAACTGTTAGTTGACTTTTGACAATGGGCAGAAACAACGGTTATAATATTTATCGAAAGCTAAATAAGGAACCTCAGCATCCCTAACAAATGTTAGGATAATGATTATCCGGCGTTGGTACTATTACCATTAATTTTGGTTAGCTGGGATGCCGTTCCCCTTCATTTTGCAGTCAAAATCTCCCAAGTTCCGATGAGCCCTGCAACCATTAACGTGGCGATATCAATAGGGAGTGCACCACCAATGGATACGAGAATGATAACTGCCATGACTAAAGTGGCAGCATATTTTCTTTATTTCATATTTGATTTTTTGTGAACTGAATACAATCATAGTAGCTTCGGTTTAATTTTGACAAGATTAATAAACCTGTAGCTATACACGGAAAAGCTTTAGATAAGCTTTAGCACTAGTCTGATTCTCACTCAGTGAAGCAAAGAACAGAATCGCTATAAGCTTACCCAGGTATAGATTGTGGCTAATTACCACACGACTAATTGTACTGCTCTAACCAAGAAACCAATTCCTCAAGTTCATTGAAGTCCAGTAGTGCTTCCCCTAAAGCTTCCAACTGTTCAATCGGTAATTTCTGCACTCCCTCAGTTAACTCTGGAGTCAAATTGCCCAACCGACGGGTGAGTTGCCGCAGGAGCATTTGACGAAGTTCTTGACGAACTTCTTGACGAAATTCTTGACGAACTTCTTGGTTAACTTTCTGAAGAATTTCTTGTTCCATTTCTTGATAGATTACCGATTCTCGCATAATATCCCTCCGCAATAATCTGTTAATCAAGTCTCTCTCTAATACTAAACCAGCGATTATCGCCGTTGATGCTGCAACATTACTCTGCACCCTTTGATTAGCAATGTTGTCAATCAACTGGGCTGTTTGTTGCAGTGTTTGGAACCTATCACTGGTTTTACTTAGTGCCGCAAAAGGCAACAATCCGGGAGAACCCAAAAATGCTCCCGTCGGTTGCTCCCATAACCTTATCACTTCAAACTCATGACGAGTTCTGGGAATACTGAATGTATTCTGGTGTACTAGGGGAGAGTCACTTTGACACAAATAAATCACCACTTGCCGCATCGATTTTTTGGGGAAGCGACGGTAAACCCGGCAGCGATAATCAATCATCCGAAAGGGTATATCCGGGTTCGGTTTAGTTTGGAACTCTAGATGAAGCACCATATTTTCCGACTGTAGCAGAATCAAGGAATCAGCACGAATCGGTTCAAGGGAAAGTTCTGTGGGACTTAACTGAGTCAGGGTAATTGGTTTTCCGAGCAACCAACGGGTAAAGTCGGGGGAGAATTGCTCAGCCAGAAATTTGCAAACGTTATCAAACAAAGCATTCGGTCTTAAAGGTTAGGTGTTAGATTACCATCAAAATAAATCAGTAAATAGCTTGTATTAAAGAAAAATAATTATGAGCAACTCTCCTATAAAAAGATAATATATTATCACCATCCTAAGTTACTATAAAACCTAATTATGTCTACTGAAGTAGATCTTCCCAAAGAACAGTTAACATCAAAAAAAGTAAATCTTGCGATCGCTGCTTTATTTCTTGCTGTATTTGCCATGTCTTGGACACCAATACTCATTAGATGGAGTGTCAGGGAAGTGAGTCCTGTAGTTACCATCTTTTGGCGGGAAGCCATTGCTTTTATCCCTTTAGGATTGTGGGTTAATTTCAAAAGACTGTCTGCCCAAGAGTCTAGTGAGGAGCCGCCCTACAAGCTAGATAAATCAACAAAATTTTTACTAGTTGCCGCCTCTATTGTAGTCAGCTGCTGTGCTTTACTATACACTGTAGCCATTACTCAAACCAGTGTGGCCAACTCAGCAGTTATTCGTAGTCTTGTACCTTTGTTTACTACCATACCCGCTTGGTTAATATTTCGTCAGAGTTTTGGTTATCAATTTATTATTGGCATGTTTTTATCCATTGGAGGAGCAATCACTATCGGTTTAGAAGATTCACAAATATCTTTGCACAACCTCCAAGGTGATGTCATCAGTTTGATTTCTGCTATGTTTTATGCCGGATATTTGCTTATTGTAGAAAAACTCAGAACTCAAGTTGATACAACTACTATCTTACTATGGCGTGTCATTGTTGGTATGGTGTTGCTGTTACCAGTTATTTTAATTACTAGAGACCCAATTTTTCCAGCCTCTATCAATGGCTGGTTATCTGTGATCACCTTGGCTCTGCTAGGCCAAATAATTGGTCAAGGCTCAGTAGCCTATAGCCTCAATAAACTTTCTTCAGGATTGGTGGCAGTCACACTTTTGCTAGTTCCTGCTATTTCCGCCATTATCGCTTGGTTAATCTTTGCCGAAAACTTAAGCTTACTTAACTGGTTATCCTTGTTTGTGATTTTATTAGGCATATACCTGGCTGTATCCAGTAAAGAAGCGGTCAAAACAATTCAAAATTAAAAATTATCAATTCAAAATTAAAGATAATTAGTGGAGCAAATGCATTATACTGATTTTCAAAAGTAGCTTTGCTTCTAGATACAGCTATAATTAAGAAGTCGGCGCGTTACGCTAGTGCTAACGAACCCTACAGACGAGGAGATGAATTATGAATCATTCAAGTTCTGAGCTAACACGCTCACTTACTAATTGTCGTGAATCTCTATTATTGGAAATCGAACAAATTCCCGACGAACAAGTTCCCGAATTATTACAAATCATTAGTTTATTTCGTCAACGCCAAATGACGAACCAAGAATCTGAAGATAATTGGCAAAAAGCGATGAATCAGCTGGAAAAATCCAATCCAATCAAACGAAAACAGCAACAGCAAAAATTAAAGCAGTTATTTGAATCTTGGAATGAGCCAGACGAAGAACAAGACCAAAAAGAAACTTGGGAAATTATTAAATCGCTCAAAGGAGTTTCGATTTAAGCTAAAATGAGTCAAGTAATAGTTTTAGATTCGGCACCTGTTGGTTTAATTACCAATCCCAAAGCCACTGGCTTGTCAGCGAAATGCCAAGAATGGTTTTCTAATCTTTTTGACCGAGGCTATGATGTCATTTTACCCGAAATTATCGATTATGAAATTAGACGAGAACTCTTACGAGCAAACAAAATATCGGGTATCAATAAGCTAAATCAGCTTAAAGCAGAAATCATTTATCTTCCGATTACTACGGAAGTTATGTTAAAAGCAGCCGAATTATGGGCAGAAGTTAGAAAACAAGGTAAACCAACAGCAGATTCTAAAGCTTTAGATGGAGATGTTATTTTAGCTGCTCAAGCTCTTTTAGTTACCAATTATGGGTATGAAGTTACTGTAGCAACGAATAACACAAAACACCTATCTTTGTTTGTTGATGCTCAGGTATGGCAAGATATTTAAACATTTGGTTAAGTCTAATCTCCCAGCCTTCGTTTAATATCCCCTGGAACAGCAAACCCTACTGATTACTCATACTAACAATCAAATTGGATACTCGCTCTTTGATTTCATCCCGGATGCGGCGGAATTCTTCAATTGGTCGCCCATCGGGGTCATCTAATTGCCAATCCTCAAACACTTCTTGCAATAACCATTCCTTGGGCAAACTTACACCGCAACCACACAAGGAAATCACAACATTATAATCAGAAGCTTGAAAATCACTAATGGGGTTGGAAGTTTGATTGTTGATCTCAATACCAATTTCTGACATTACCGCGATCGCAGTAGGATGAACCCGGGAGGCTTCTAAACCAGCACTGGTTACCTCAATTTTACCTGCACCTAGTTTTCTTGCAAAGCCTTCTGCCATTTGAGAGCGACAAGAATTTCTCTTGCAAGCAAACATAACTTTCTTCTTGGTCATTGGTGTCTTGGTGATTAATAAACTTCTGGTACAAAATTCTGCAATGACATCGGAGGACGGATATAATCCATTGCCCGTTGTCGTGCTGGTAAAGCAATCGGTTGTGGGGTTAAATCTTCGTAGGTAATCATACTGAGGAGATGGGTAATACAGTTGAGACGGGCTAGTTTTTTGTTGTCTGCTTTGACTACATACCAAGGAGATTCTTGAGTATCGGTTGCATTAAACATATCATCTTTGGCCTTGGAATACTCAACCCAACGGGCACGAGATTCTAGATCCATAGGACTGAGTTTCCAGCGTTTGGTTGGATCTTTAATACGGGCTTGGAAGCGACGTTCCTGCTCTTCATCGCTGACGGAAAACCAATATTTAATGAGGATAATACCGGAGCGTTGGAGCATATATTCAAATACTGGACATGACCGTAGGAATTCTACATATTCTTGGTGACTACAAAAACCCATTACTCGCTCAACACCAGCTCGGTTGTACCAGCTTCTGTCAAATAGTACCATTTCCCCTGCGGCTGGTAAATGGGCAGCATAGCGTTGAAAATACCATTGAGTTTTTTCTTTCTCTGTTGGCTTACCTAAGGCGGCAACTCGACAGACACGAGGATTCAAGCTTTCTGTAATACGTTTAATTACCCCACCTTTCCCGGCAGCATCACGTCCTTCAAAGATGACAACTACTTTTAATCCCTTGTACTTAATCCATTCTTGCAATTTGACTAACTCAACCTGTAGGCGACGTAGTTCTTGCTCATAGATTTTTCTCTTAATTGTCTTTGCTTCACTGCCATAGTTATCCGTTGAATCAGTGGTGATACCTATATACTGAGATGGCTTCTCAACTAAGTAATCTTGTTTTTTGGCAATTTTGCCATTTTTTTGCTTCTTTTGTTTCTTTGGATCTTTTTTCCCTTTAGCCATATAACCTTTCTCATAGTGTCATCTCTTCGGATGTAGGACTTACTACACAAGTTTTCTTCCCTGTTACCCTCCGGTCCCCCTCCTTGGAGGGGTTAGGGGTGGGTTGCCTTCTGCCTTCTTCTACTAGTCTAAATCCTGACCAATCAAAATCCGATGACCGTCTACAGTGCGCAATCCAAATTCTCGCATTCCCCAAGGCTCACTCTTGAGGGGTTTAATCACCTCAGCACCATAAGCCAATACAGATTCGTAATATTGGTCAACGTTATCTACTACTAAGTATCCATAGTAGGAATGATCCCCAATATCTACAGCAGGTATTGCATCTGGACATTCTCCCGCCATAATCCGGCAGCTATCACGCACAAACATTCTCCAGCCAGGATCGCCGATTTCGTGAATCTGAAAACCTAGTGCATCCCGGTAAAAGGCTCCAGAAATTTCTAGGTCGGGAACTGCTAAAACGAAAATTGTACTTTGAATCATTGATATAATATTTGAGCCAAGTCATTTTGTAGCAAGGCTTCTTCTCCTGTATCTTCCAAAACACGAGCTAGAGCGATCGCTTGCTCATAAAAACTCCTGGCATTGGCTAAGTCACCGGTGATTGTGTACAGTTGAGCGGATAGCCTCAGCCAGATTAATTCTTGAAATAAGTCTTTTTCTTCTTTAGCCAGGGCAATATGTTGATCTAATGCTCTAAAAGCTGGGGGATAATTACCAGCCTCTGTGTAAGAGTTGAACAAACCTCGAAAAGCTCGAAATTGGTTAGGAGTATCGCTGGTAGTCCTAGCTAATTGTAGTGCTAATCCATAAGCGATCGCGGCATCCTCTGGAAGATTGGCTGCAAGGTAGGCATCTCCTAAATTATTACGGGTGTTGGCTTCCCCCAAGGGGTCTCTAAAACGACGCCGCAAAACTATGGCAGCTTTGTATTGCTTAATGGCATCGAAATAATTGCCCCTTACAAATTCCACTAAGCCCAAGTTACTTAAGGTTAGCCCTTCTGCTTCTTCATTATTAACGCTACGGGCTATTTCCAGGGCTTCGACTAAGGATTGAGCCGCTGCTTGATTATTTCCTGTTTGCAGCAACAATGTACCCAAATTGTTTAAACCATAAATTTGTCCCTGAAAATCCTTGAGGGTACGGGCCACCCCTAACCGGCGTCGCAGCATATCGGCGGCTTCTTCGTAATCTCCTAATTTGGCATAAACCTGTCCTAGGTAATCGTAGGTTAGCCCTAGTCCCTGCAAATCCCCAACTTGCCGATAAATCTCCAGTGCCTGTAACCAGTAGTTGAGGCTTTTGTCAAAATACCCTTTCTGGTAAGACTGCCCTCCTAGTCGCAGAAGTAAATCAGCTTGATCCCTAGTCTCTCCACGACTACCGTTGTTTAAAGGAATATCCAGCTGTGGCTCAAATCCAATGCCATCAAACTCCCTGGGAAAAAACTGTGCCCTAGCTTCCGTGGCAACAAGCATTAGCGATACTTGCAGCAGTGCAATTGTGCTTAAGTTAACTAATATCAAGTTCGGATAATCACTTATGATTCCCTTGTCCCTTGCAACTTTCTTTCTTCCCTTCTGCCTTCTGCCCTCTGCCCTCTGCCTTGTTGCAACCAAAGTGTAAGTATTCAACCAAACTTTATATAACGACCTATTTTGCATCTTCCACAGTTTGTCCCTATAACTTTCCATTTTCAACAAGAGAGCCTATTTTCCCAAAACTGGTACTACTGCACCTATGGGAGACTGCGGTTGTGGAGTTTGAAACTCCTCTCCCAAATAAATTTGTCGAATATCTTCCGGTAAAGCACTCTCCAATAGCTGATATCCTTGCTGAAGTTGAGTTCTCACTTGAGCCGGTGCGATGACATCTCCCTCGGCTTGGAGATAAGCAGCAATCCGCGTTTCACTCCAGTGGAAAGTCTCCGCCATAACCAGCATCAACCGGATTATAGGTGGCAATTGCTCTAATGCCTGCTCCAAATAACACCATAAAGGGGGTGGCGCAGTTTTCAATTCATAGTGAATTGACTCCACCGGAGGCAATTCTGCTTGATTAATGCAGACAGCGGTCATATTAATCAGCCAGTTTTGGAAGAAACTAGATTCTGAAGTATTCTCCTCACGCAGATCTAGTCCCCCCAGTTCATAATAGAGATGACGCCAAGTTAGGGCAAAGAGGTAATCTGCCTGCACCGGGGATCTCGCAGAATGGCTAATCAGGGTATAGACAATGGGACTATAGCGACAAAAAATTGCTGTGAAGTACTTACCCTGGTCTGGACAGCGCTGAAATAAGGTTAACAGTTCGCGATCGCTATAATGAAACAGCGCTTTGACGAGGGGATGATTCGATTCGGAAAAATGCGGAATTTGCACAATCTTCAATTCCAGCTGTACTCAAGAAAATTAGAGCAGATGCCTCTGTTGATGTCTCCATATTATATCCTGCGACTAGATCAAAAAATATATCGGGGGATTTACGGTAGAAAAATTAAGGCTAAGATCGATTTATCGCGCTTTGTTAATCTATGATTATATCAGTTGAGCTTATTCCCTTTTTACTAAATCCCTTACCCCCAGGCGCTTTTCTGCCTTTTTTACCTTTAGATAGCCTTTTTTCCACTCAGGGCATCATGGTAATGCTGTTGGCAGCCTACGCCGTTGCCATGTGGATGTTTCTGACTAGTGCCCCGAAGGTGCATACCATTATGGTATCTGATTTAGAAGTGGCGAGACGGTTTTATGAAGGCTTGCTCGATTTTGCGGCTGCGGAAGTACCTCTGCACTACTACTACAACTACGAGCAAACTCTGGGAGCCACCAGTATTGACCCTCTCTATATGTCAACCGGTATGGGAAGCACCAGTGCTACCCAGCTGAATGGTTCCGAGGGCTTGTGGTACCAGATGAAAAAGAATACTCAGCTACATATTATTTCTGGAGCCAGCTTTGGCAAGAAAAACCAGCATCGCCACGTCTGCTTTGACCACGATTGCATGGAGCAAGTGTTAATGCGGGTACAAATGCGACAACTGAAGTACAAGGTTCGTACTCAAAAGCCACTGAATTTTCTGGTGAAGGACTTAGATGGTCGCGTCATTGAAATGGCGGAAGTTTCTAATTAGTGATTGGTTATTGGTTATTGGTTGTTAGTTGTTAGTTGTTTTTACTAATGAATAATCTCGCATCTGTGAGGTACATCCAATTCCCAATTCTCCATTCTCCATTCTCCATTCTTAATTCCCAATAGCCGGTTTCGTTAAGTGAGCACAATAGCTATCGCTCACAATATTTGAGTGAATTTTCACCGGCTGCATCTGTGATGATGTAGCTATGGATTGTTGCTTGGAGTGGGTGACAATTTTTTTGCACACCACTTGATTACTGCTTAGGTTAGGATATCCCCAACTATATAGCTCTAAGTCACTAGTAGTTGCTTTAGCTGGAGAGAAGAAAACGTTAGTTGTTAAAACCAATCCCAGAGTTGCTAGAGCGATAATTACATTTCTCAACATGGACTTTTTAAGAGACTATGAATTGATTTGATTAGACTACTTCAGCAAGGCAGAAATAACCCAACAGAAAAAAAGGTGAACAAGCTTGTCTATTAAGCTTTCTTCCCTCCTGCCTCCTGCCTTCTTACACTACTCGCTTGCTGTAAACTATGCTACTGAAGTAGCCATTTAGGAAGCCAAGTAGCAATTTTACTTGTCTAGAATTATTATATAGCAACTTTCCCTAAGCGTGAGATATAGCTTTTATCAAAATTATGAGGTAAACTCTCTATCTCAAAGTCCCCCTTTGAAAGGGGGATTTAGGGGGATCAAGATGTACCTCACAACTTTTATAATTGCCATAAATCCAAAAGTGACACCGAAGCCCATGACTCCCAGGTATGGAAGATTCTACCTATAACATCAAAACCACCTCCCGAACTAAGCGCTTGGTATCTATAGACTTATTGCGGGGGTTGGTAATGGTGTTGATGGCTTTAGACCATGTAAGCGGTTTTTTTTCTAACCCTGGTTTTAATCCGTTAGATCTCGAGCAATCAAACGTCCCTTTATTTTTTACAAGATGGGTAACTCACTTATGTGCACCATCATTTATCTTGCTAGCAGGTATTGCTGCCTATCTTTCTCTCCAGCGTAGAAGCAACAAAAAAGAACTATCTAAATTTTTGTTAATTCGTGGAGTTTGGCTAATATTCCTAGATTTAACAATAGTGAGCTTAGCTTGGATTTTTTCCCCTATTACTTTTATTCTCGGAGTCTTATGGGTAATTGGCTGGTCTATGATGATTTTGGCTGTGCTGATTCAGTTTCCAGTTAGAAGCATAGCTATCATTGGCATGACCCTGATTATCGGACATAATTTATTTGACGGTGTTCAGGCTGAAAATACCGGAATTTGGCATTGGTTTTGGTCATTTCTGCATGAACCTAACATGTTTATGCCATTTCCAGAGATTCGCTTTTTGTTAGCTTATCCCCTGATCCCTTGGGTAGGGGTAATGGCAGTTGGCTATACTTTGGGACAGGTCTTTACTTTTGAGAAAAATCGGCGCCTACCTTGGTTAAGAAACTTAGGTTTTGCCCTATTTGGCAGTTTTCTGGTGATTCGGGGCATCAATATTTACGGCGACCCCCAACCTTGGTCAGTTCAATCTAATTTATTCAAAACCGTATTATCATTTCTTAATTGCCAGAAATATCCACCTTCATTAACCTATTTATTAATCACCCTTAGCTTGGCCTTGCTACTGCTTTATGTATTTGACTTGAGAAGCTGGAGATTGCTGCATCCCTTGATTACTTTTGGTCAAGTCCCTTTATTCTTCTATCTTATTCACCTTTGGGTCATCCATTTTGCTGCGATTATCTTAGCATTGCCTAAATATGGGTTAACAGCAGTAGCCTTACCGTTTATCTCTAAAAGTGCTATGCCAGAAAATTATGGTTATAGCCTACACCATGTTTATATTATCTGGTTAATTATAGTCATGCTCCTTTATGCCCTATGCAATTGGTTTGCTAATTACAAATCTCAGCATAAATATTGGTGGTTAAATTTTTTGTAGTAGGACTTCAGTCCAAAAAGAAACATAAACATTGGTGGTTAAATTTTTTGTAGTAGGACTTCAGTCCAAAAAGAAACATAAACATTGGTGGTTAAACTTTTTGTAGTAAGACTTCAGTCCAAAAAGAAACCAGAAACAAGCCCTACAAAAATTGAATTACCCTGGGATCTTCCCCCTGAAGAGCCCGTATAAATTCAGCGCATAAGAACAAACCTCCAGCAACCAGTACCTTCATCTGATAACGTATTGCTAGGTCTTTCGCCATGACCACTGCTTGCTCTATCGTTGCCGCTGTATCTATTGGCAATTCTGGACGTAAACTTGCTAAGCAATCAGCAACGGTCTGCACTTGGCTTCCTCTATGCCAAGCTCTAGTACAAATAGCACGATGGGGAATTAAAGCTAACCTTGCCAAAATATTCTGGATATCCTTATTGTAAGATACACCAGTCACCAATAAAACTGGTTCAGATGGCCATAATTGTTGGACAGAAGCTACCAACTGTTTCATCGCATCAGGGGAATGTCCGACATCAACATAGATTTCTGGTTGTTCCCAAACCTTTTGTAGTCGTCCTAAAACAGAGACATCGGCAAGGGCAGATCTGACTATTGACTCAAGTTCAACATTACTCAAATGAGGTTGCTTAAGTCTTAACCAATCTTCCGCGAGAACAATAGCAACTACCGCATTATTTACTTGATGAGTACCGAGGAGTTTCAGGTGGAGGTCTTCTAAATTAAGGTCTCGATATTGCATATCAAAGACCAATTGACTGTCTAGATATCTCGGTTTAGAGAAAGTACAACAGTTGCTGATACTGAGCAAATGTACTTTTCTCAGAGCACAATAAACTTCCAGCTTGCGTAATACCTCAGAATCAATCTTTCCCACAACCAATGTTCCCCCACTAGGACAAAGATCTGCTTTATCATGGGCAATTAACTCCAGAGTTGAGCCAAGAATTTCTGTATGTTCGAGATCCAGGGAAGTGATGGCTGTTGTACGACCAGGAATCATGCGAGTAGAATCGAATCTACCACCAATTCCGGCTTCTGTAACCAATGCATCTACTTGACAAGTGGCGAAATGGTGTAGTGCCATGGCAGTAAATGCTTCAAAAGCTCCACACTGATCATTTGGGTAACATTGTTGATATTCTTCTATAGTATTTAAGACCCATTGACCAACAATTTGCAAATCATGGTCACTGATATCGATACCATCTACACGAATCCTTTCCTGGAAATGAAATAAGTGGGGAGAAGTATAAAGTCCCACTCGCCAACCAGCTTCTTTAAGTATGGCAGCTACCATATGGCAAACACTGCCTTTCCCATTAGAACCAGTGACTTTGATTGCATCTATTTGAGATAACCAAGAAGCAATTGGCTCTTGATTCAGGAAATAATCCATTCGATGAAGTCCAATCCCTCGTCCGAACTTCGGTATATGAAGCAGTTGTGTGATTAATTCCGAATTTGGTTGAGAATGCTGCATTTTATTACTATATAGGGGTAGTATTGTGGGGGCGGGTTTAGGGATAACCTAAAGCATTAGACCCGAATATTGGGCTCAAAACTCGTCCTGTCACCTCTCCTGAAAGGAGTTGACTTTATTATAATTTTCTACTATTATTTTATAATGGAAAAGTGTGCGCACCTATAGAGTCTTTAACACATGATATTCTAGGGCATACTCCACAAAAGGTTGTATCAAAATAGATGTTCTTTAGTTGCTGCGATCGCTTAAGGCACAGCAAAGCTTTTATAGTATGTACTATTGTAGGGGCGGGTTTAGGGATAACCTAGACCATTAGACCCGAATATTGGGATCAAAACCTGCCCTGCCCCTCCCCGGTTAACCCAACTCATTGCCCAATAAATCAACAAGTTACCACGTTAATTTGTTTCACTGATTTGTGGGTAGGGTTTGGGGGATAATTTTAGTAATCGCAAGGTTATCGATAGGGTGGGTTTTTTAGGTAGATTATCTTAAAATATCGACGATTGACAAACAAAGGAGTCACTCTTGAGCCTGCGGTTACTCATTGATATTGTCAGAGTGATCGCTAATCTAGAAGCATCGATGATTTCTCTAACCAAGCAGTACCTATCGTAGTGGCGTGACACAGCTAAAAATGTGCAATAGAAAATCCACCGTTTTCCTTGTAAATTCAGGTATTTGAGCCATTTGCCTAATGCACTATTTTAGCTGTGTCACGCCAGTAGGGTGTGTTAGCATTTGCGTAGCATGGTGCGCTAGCAGCAAAGCGGATGCTGGTGGCGAAATTAATATTTGTTTACATGTATGGGAAGCTGAGGGAGAACAATTATATCGTCATATGGTAAGGGCGGGTTCACCTAAAACCTTTCGGTTTAACCAGCCAATTACCTAAACCCGCCCCGGCTGCTCTTTTCCACCGGGGCGGGTTTGGCTAAATTATCGCTCTTATTGCCTGCCCAGTTTCCGGCGAACCCGCCCCTACATATTTACTGTGGTTTTTTTACCCAATGTTAAGCAATATTTCGCCACCAGCGTCGCAAAGCGTAACGCACCTCTTAAACTGATAAATTAGTACCCCAATTATTCACAGCATCTACAAAATCATCTTGATTAAACATTCCCTGATCATCCACAGGAATCCAAGTATCATCATCTAATTCCTTGATATAACCATGGGGATGGTACAGTTTTATCCCTTCAGACAAAAACCCAGGAATTTGATGAAAAGAGCTGTGATCCACAATCAAAACATCTGAAATAATCAGGTTATGCATGACTGTCATTGATGGTTCATTAGTATGAAATTGCACTCGATCATATTTTTTGCTAAAAGAGTTGATAATTTCCTGAGCATCTTCCTCACTAGCTAGGGAATAAATATGCAATTCATAGGACTGTTCTGGAAACACTTCAATCAACTGTTGGACAATATTTTCATAAAATTGAAGTTGTAGGAACCTGCCATCTTCTAGAGTGGCATCTTCTCGTCTAATGGGTACTGCTATATTGATTAGCTCTTGATTGTAGTAGGAGATTTTGTCAGGGTGTTGCTGTTGATGATATTTGGCTTTGAGTTTTTCTAAGACATTATGATAGATACTCGGATTAATGCTTCCGGCTTTTCCCCAAATATTGATTTGAGTAAGAGTGACTCTCACACCATGTAGAAAAGAATAGATTAGTTCTTGATGGTTCTCCTTGTTGCCTCCAAAAACTTCTTCAATATAGTTTATTGTTACTCCGTGCCAGTAAGGAGAACGCCATTCTCCCAGGAATTTAAGGCTGTCTAGCCTATTATAGATAATTTTGCGAAAAATTCTTTCTATTTTGATAATACTTTTCAGTACTAAATAACTTTTAACTCTTAGTCGCCTGATACCTAACAGTGGTGAACAGGAAACAATCACAACATCTTTTGTGACAATATCAGTAAATAAATTTTCCTTCTCCCCCAGTCCCAAAAAATTTTCCCAATCATTACCATCTCCATAATCCGGAATAGGGTTGTGCAGATACTGTAAGTTGAACCATTCCGCTAAAATAAAAGCTGTAAATATATCTTTGAGTTTGTGACCAAGCCTAGCACCGGGGTAGGGATTGGGAATTACAGTTATGTATTTCTTGGAGTTGGATAACATAGCTAGTACGGGCTAAATTTTTTTACTGGAAATAAAGAAATTTAAAGTTAGGGCTTTGGTCATTGCCCAACCGACTACTCGAGCAGGAGGATAGATAAAACACATTAAATAATCAACAAAAGCATAGGAAATCAAAGTTGCGATCGCGGCACCAGTTTCTTGATAAAGGGGAATTAGCCAAAAATTTAGTAAAATGTTGACTATCGCTCCCAAAGATTTTTCGATTAAGTTATATTTTGTCCGACCCTCATTAATAATCCAAATTTGTGATTTACAAATTCCTAAAAACCAAAATATTCCCGTCCAAACTAAGACTACCAAAACCCTGCCACCGGAGGCATAGCTTTCACCAAACATAAGCACTAGTATGGGTTTAGCTAAAAAAGTGATGGGAATAGCGATCGCGTAAGCTAATACGGCCATTAAATTTAACAATTTTTGCAGCCGACTGTAGTAAAGGGTCTCGCTGGTTCTTTTCGCTTCAGTAATTGAGGGAGCGACGGATGAAACAATACCGACGGGGATAAAATACCAAATCGAAGAGATGCGTGTAGTTACTGCATAAATACCCACCGCTTCATATCCTACTATTTGACCCAGCATGACTTGATCTATCCGCAGATAGATCATAATCGCTACCCCAGCAATAATCAATGGCCAACTTTCTTGCAGTAAGCTTTTCGCCCTTGCTAATTTAGGACGCCATGCTAGTAAAGCTTGTCGGTTAAATCGATAAGCAATCACTAAACCAATGGCTCCCAAAATTGTTTCTGTTAATATTGCCAAAGCAATAAAAATAACAGGAGCCTGGATAGTGATTAAAGTGATTCTCAAACCAGTGACTAGAATAAAAGCTGTATTTTTAGCCAGAACAGTATATTTTGATTTAACCTGCCATTGGAACCAAAAATCGATGGTATCAAATGCTTCAAAAATCGTGCCTGCGGCAATAATTGCGACTAAATAATGACTTAAAGTATCATCTGGACGAATCAGAAAAATAGTGCCAATTGCTAACAACCAAGTGAAAGTACCTCCCAGGAGTCTGAGGATAAACACAGTACCCAGTATTTCTTCTTTCTTAGCTGGAGTATGGACTAGCTCCCGTATCGCTATCCTCTCCAAGCCTAAGGTGGCAAAAATACGAAACAATGCCACCAAAGCGATCGTATAATTTAAGGAGCCAAACTGATCGGGGCCCAAATAACGAGCAATCAACGCTACAACAATGACTCCTACCCCTAGACGGAGGATGCGATCGGCGAACAACCAGCCAATATTCCTGATAATTTTACGTAGCCTAGGGCTAAGCTTTTGCACTGCCGCAGTTAGCTGATCGAGCATAGGAAAATTTTTTAACTTTTTTATTCTCTCACTCTAGTGCTTATAGAGAGATAATGATCTTGCTTTTGGAATTGGAGAGAGTAGATATGCCAACTCAAGCAACAGACAAGGAACATTTATCAACTATTCCCCCCTATCCAGATGCACCATATTTGCATCTACTTCAGGAGGTAGACTTTCAACCTATCTTGATCATGGGTGACCATCGCTCCGGTACTACCTTTTTATACAAGTTATTAGCAGAGACTGACTGCTTTAGTTTTGTTAATCCTTATCACATTATTAAGTACAACGAACTTTTGTATAATCGATTACAGAAAACAGAACACCAAGCTCAACAAAATGTCAACGAACTTTTTCAAGCTCTCGGCTTAAAAAATCGACTCATTGACAAAGTAGCGGTTACCGCAGGGTTACCAGAAGAATATGGTTTTATTCTAGAAAATGCTGGGAAACCAAATTATATCTGCCCTGACAGTCTGCCCAACTTTAGAGAGTTGTGCCAAAAAGTGCAATTTATTTCACCTCAACAGAAGGGCTTGTTACTCAAGAATCCCTGGGATTTTGCTAACTTTCAGTATATTAAAAGCGCTTTCCCTACAGCAAAATTCATTTTTATTCATCGCCAGCCCATACATATCATTAATTCTCAGTTGAAAGCTAGCCTTTCCATGCTGTCTACTCGGAATGACTATATTGCTGCTATCTCACAGCAGTATGCAAAATTGTACGAGCATCCTTGGCGTCTTTTGTATCGGCGACTACGGAATGCTTTGTTTTTCCAGCGCTCATTGCAAACTGCTACTAGAGGTGTTGCTCAAGCCTTAGATTACTTTATCGAGAATATCGACTCCTTGCCGAAGACAGATTATCTCTGTGTCAGATATGAAGAACTATCTCAGGAACCTGAAAAAGTGGTACAAAGTGTTTTGAATTTTCTCGAATTGCAACCAAATTCACCTTTAGCTTATGACATGCTAGTTGAATCCCGCCCTCTGCGCTTATTACCAGAAGTAGCAAAAAACTATGATAAGCTGCACCAGGAACTCCAAGCATATTTTGATTACTTTGGTTACCAGGCATAGCTTTCGGGGTTGTAGGGGAACGACAGTGGGTTAGAAAGCTGAGGGAGCTGGGGGAGCTGAGGGAGCTGGGGGAGCTGGGGGAGCTGGGGGAGCTGGGGGAGCTGAGGGAGCTGAGGGAGCTGAGGGAGCTGAGGGAGTTGAGGGAGCTGAGGGAGCTGAGGGAGCTGAGGGAGCTGAGGGAGCTGAGGGAGCTGCGGAGATAGGGAAAAAATCTATATCTACTCATTACTCATTACTCATTACTCATAAAAGCTCTCCCACACTTTTTTCGTTCACCTCCCCTTCCACAGTCCCTGACCCTGCAAGGCTCGCTTGTGGATTGAAGCTGCTGCCCATGTGCCTATGGTGAGGAGGAGATTTTAGATTTTAGATTTTAGATTTTAGATTTTATAATTGAATAAATATCTACTCAAGTCTCTTGCAGAGTTTTAGCGATCGCACGAATTAGTCAAGCCAATGGGAGAGTTGTTGGTGCAGGTTTCCTTGTGTCCGATGCTACGCCATAATACCCACTAAAGAAGTTGGGCATCTCAACCCGATAGCTCTTTGATTGTTAGATTGATCTGTGAGATGATAGCCCAGTACTAAGGCTGAATGTGACACTTCCCCATGAAAAAGATGAGTCCCTGGAGGGAGCCTATCGCTCTGTTGGCTGTAGTGTTAACCACATTTGGCGGTATTAAGACTGCCGCTGCGTCTTTCCCTGAAACAGAAACAGCCAATATCAAGCCAACATCAGAACGTTTTTCAGAGCTTCAAGGCAACTGGCAGCTAGCGCAAGTACTAGTAGGGCAATGTCGCGCAGCCAAGCAGCGTATCTTTGTGTACACCCAGCGCTCAATTTACAGTCCAACAATTAGAACTATTGCTCCTAATGAGGTGGTTACCTTAGCTGATAGCGGTAGTGATGGCTGGATTGCGATTCGTTCTCCTGTAGTCGGATATGTACAAACTACTGAACTCAAAGCTTGCCAACCACAAGCTACTCCCCCCCAGGCTAACAATCCTCCCCGATCCAACCCTAGCCCTAAACCTAGCTCCAGATCCTGTCGCCTAGTGACTTACAAGGATGATGAGGTAGAGGGATTAGTGATCCGTTCTGAACCCAATAGTTCCTCCCGTAGAGTTTCTGGAGTATTGCCGGGAGAAAGAGTAATCCTCAAAAATATTCCTCTCCCCTTAGTCAGAGATAGTGAAGGGCGCTCCTGGGCTGAGATTACAGCTCCCGCTGCTGGGTGGATTTCCCTTGGCTATCCTGGTTCTGACTCAGTTAATCTTACTCCTTGTCCTTGAAGAAGTCATTTGTTGTTTGTCATTTGTCATTTGTTTTTTGGGAATTGGGGAGCGTCTCGCTCGCTAGTCGTAGTGCCGTGACCCAACTAAAACTGTGCAATAGATTTTTCTCCCTATCTCCCTCAGCTCCCTCAGCTCCCTCAGCTCCCTCAGCTCCCTCAGCTCCCTCAGCTCCCTCAGCTCCCCCAGCTCCCTCAGCTCCCTCAGCTCCCTCAGCTTTCAAATGAACCGTCGCGCCAGTAGTTTAAAAAGGCGACATAGTATAAGCTTCGAGGAGACGAATGCAATTAGCGATCGCTCCTAGGTGAGCAATTTCATAACCATGAGTATTTTGGGTGGGAAAACTCAAGCAAGCACCACGGGCTACATGACCAAATTTCATGGCAATGGAAGCATCGCTGCCAAAGCCACTAATGGCTGCCAACTGCAAGGGAATATCCTTAGCTGCTGCCGCCTGTCGCAATTCTCCATTTAATCCTTCATCATAAATTCCATAGCCATCTTGAGACAGCAGTACTGGTGCTTCCCCATCTTGAATCGGATATTCTGACGACAGGGGACATATTTCTAGAGCAATTAAGGCATCCAACGGTTGATTTAGAGTGAAATAAAGGGCTCCGATTGCTCCTACTTCTTCTTTAGCTGATGCGACTAAGTAAGTATCAACCACTGGAGTTTTTACCTGTTCCGCTAGGGCTAAGAGAATTGCCACAGATGCTTTATTATCAAGAGTATAGCTAGCGATGTGGTCTTTCAGACGTATTGGTCGCTTGCGATGCTTACCAACTACCATGCGGGTTCCTGGTCTTATTCCTGCTGCGGCTAGTTCTTCGGCAGTACATTTGGTTTCAATCCAGACATCTTTCCACTGCACCGGCTGATTTTCCTGCTGCGCTTTTTGGGGAGATTCATGGGAAACATGACGGGAGCCAAAGGACAGAATGCCAATAATGGTTTGTTTATCCCCCAATAAATCCACTACTCCCTCGCCATAAACCCAGGGAAAAGCTCCCCCCAGTTGACGGACTTCTAAACGTCCCTCGCTACCTACAGCTTTAACAATGCCACCAATTTCATCTTTGTGAGCAGTTACTGCGATTGCACCTGCTTGCTTCCCAGGAATTTTGGCAATTATATTCCCTGAGTGATCTTGCCAAGCTTCTATTCCCAAATCTTGCAACCGACTGAGTAGGTACTGATCAATTTCTCCTTCTACACCACTAGGAGAATGGTGCAGTACTAGCGTTTCAATCCGGGTGAACAGCTGGTTGTAAGCTTCTTGGTTCATGGAGATGGTACAGAAAGAATTGGTATCTATCTGTTAGACTACAATCTTTGACGCATCTTGGTGTGGGAAATTGTAGCCACATTTCTTCTCATTCTACGTATACGTTGCTTGAAAGTATGAACACATTAACTATTTTTCTATGCTTAGAATGTTAAATTATTACAAATAAAATCTAAACTAATAACCTATAAATTTTACAGTGGAGCTACTTTTCTCCTTCTTCTAAGAAAAGCAGGCTTCACCGGAAGCGACGGGGAAGCCTCACTTCAACCCTGACCACTAAAATAACTATGCAGCTTCGATTGATTTTTTACAACCTAGGTTAAGACTCTTAAACTCCGAACCTAATAATTAAACTATATAAATTGTTCAAACTCAACTATCGCTTGGGTTTGAGCAATTTAAAAACTATCTTAAGTGGGCAAAAACTGGTTCATTTTCAAGTTATTAATAACCCTAAATTAGGCTCTAAGATATTAACTTGGGCTCAAAAGATATTAACTTGAGCTCGAAAGATATTAATTTGGGCTCGAAAGATATTAACTTATAATGGTAAAATGTTGAGCTATATTACCACCTAGTGGGTACTACAAAATGAAATACAGAATATTCACTGAGTTTCGGTAAATCGCGATCGCTCAAGATTAATCGTTCCCTGTAGAAATACTTAGACCGATAGCAATGCCTACTTTAAGCAAAATCTTCGGTATCCTCCTCGCTATCATCCTCGGCTCAGGCGGGGTGATTGCCATATTTTATGGACTAAATTACCTGACTAACTTCTTACCCAATAAATGGCGTAACCGAGTTACTCCTTGGATTTACCTAGCTCCTGCCCTCACAGTACTGGGTGCATATCTGTTTTTCCCCACCCTGAATACTGTTTACCTCAGTTTTCTAGATCAGCGCTCTGAAAACTTTGTTGGGCTAGATAACTATATTTTTGCTTTTACCAATAGCACAATGCTGAAAGCCTTCAGCAATAATATCCTGTGGTTGGTGCTGGTAACTAGTTTCAGTATAGCCTTAGGACTAATCATCGCTGTGCTGGTAGACCGGGTAAGTTATGAGTCTTTCGCTAAGGCTTTAATCTTTTTGCCCTTAGCTATCTCCTTTGTGGGTGCAAGCGTGATTTGGCGCTTTATGTATGCTTTTCGTCCGGCAGGAACCGCACAAATTGGTTTACTCAATGGCATAATTACGAGTCTGGGATTTGAGCCCATTGGTTGGTTGGTAGAGCGTTCTATTAATAACTTTGCCTTGATTGCCATTATGATCTGGCTGCAGACGGGTTTTTGCACTATCTTGTTCTCCGCTGCGGTTAAGGGGATTCCTCAAGATATTATCGAAGCGGCACGGATGGATGGAGCGAGTGAATGGCAAATATTCTGGAAAATTACCATTCCGATGATTAAATCCACCATGACCGTTGTGGCAACAACGGTAGTGATTATGGTGCTCAAAGTCTTTGATATTGTTTGGGTAATGACTAATGGTAATCAAGGCACGGAAGTTATTGCCAGTCGAATGCTTAAGGAAATGTTCAATTCAAGAGACTTTGGTAGGGGTAGCGCGATCGCAGTTATTTTGTTACTGGTAATTGTCCCAGTCATGATTGGTAATATCCGCCGCTTCCAGCAGCAAGAGCAGTTGAGATAATTTGTTGTTTGTTGTTTGTCATTGGTCATTGGTCATTGGTCATTTGTTGTTTGTTAGACAGTCCTGATCAGTTCATAGCATTTCTCAGTCTAGTGAGGTAAATTTCCCATTCCCTATTCCCCATTCCCAAAAACCAGAAACTTTGTACTTCATTCCAATGAGAAACGCTATATGAACATACATTATTTAGCTCTATGAATCATAAATTCCCTTTACGCATAGTTTTAATTGTGCCCTTTGTAGTGCAATTGGTGGGAACTGTCGGACTGGTGGGTTATTTATCTTATCGTAGTGGTCAACAAGCAGTAGAAAATCTCTCAGAACGCTTGATGACGGAAGTGGTAGAGCAGGTGAATTTGTATATTCAGCAGAATCTTCAGACAGCAATGCAAATTAACAAAATGAATCTTGAAGTTGTCCGAAGTAAAGCACTAGATTTAAATAATTTGGCAGAAATTGAGAAGCTCCTATGGCTACGCATCAAACAATTTGAAACTGTGACTGGTATTTTCTTGGGTTTTCCTGACGGCACGTTTCGAGTAACTCACCGCAGAAGCGAACAACCAGGAAGGATTGAAGGAATGCTTTCTGATGCAGAACGCCCGGAAAGGTTAACTATGTATCTTTTAGATCAATGGGGCAATCGTGCCGAAGAGCTTTTCGCACTCGATCCATTCTTTATCGAGAAAACCCTTTGGTATCAAGGTGCAGTGAGTAATCGTGCTCCTGGTTGGACAAAATCTTTCCAAGTGGGGAAACTGCCAATACTAGCGGTTAACATCTATACCCCATTTTTCGATCAGCAAGATCAGTTGCAAGGAATTTTTGCAGTTAATGTTGGTTTAACACTAATACAAGATTTTTTGAACTCTCTAGATATCTGTGATGGTTGTCGAATTGCGATTATTGATGAAGATGGCTGGCTGCTGGCTAGTTCGGTAGATGAGAAACCGTTTCTTACCCCCGAATTAAAGGATAAAACGGATAAGTATGGCAACTATCATGGCTCCTTCCAACGATTGCAACCCAGTGATAGCCAAGACCCCGCCATTGCCGCCGCTGCCAACTACTGGCAAACCTTATCCCCAGAAAAAAATACCATGACGCGATCGCAATTCCGTCTGGAGCAAGAGCAATATTGGCTGCAACTAACACCTTTAGAATTTTCCAACCCGGAAATATCCCATCCTGACTGGATAATTGCCATCATTGTCCCCCAGTCAGAATTTATGGCACAGATTAATGCCAATAGGAGAATAACGATCATTCTTTGTATTTTGGCCTTGGTGGTTGCTACAGTTTTGGGTGTTTTGACGGCTCGTTGGATTACTAGACCAATTTTGCAATTAAACCAAGCCGCAAAAAGAATGAGTCAAGGACAATGGCCTCAAGAAACCAAAGTGGAGAGCAATCGTAGTGATGAAGTGGGGGAATTGGCTCAGTCTTTTAACCGTATGGCCAAGGAATTACAAGCCTTATTGGAAACCCTAGAACAACGAGTAGTCGCTCGCACTGTTGAACTGGAAATAGCGAAAGAAAATGCAGAAGTTGCAAACCAAGCTAAAAGCACTTTTATTGCTAACATGAGTCATGAATTGCGTTCTCCACTGAATGCTATTTTAGGTTTTTCCCAGTTGTTAGCCTGTTCTCCCCAACTAGATTCCGATCATCGAGATAGTATTCGCATTATTAATCAAAGCGGCGAACACTTGTTGACCCTGATCAATAATGTTTTAGACCTCTCCAAAATTGAAGCAGGAAAGACAACCCTAAATCCCCAAAATTTCGACCTGTGGAATTTGCTCGATCAAACTGAAGATATGTTTCGGTTGCGAGCCAATAATCAAGGTTTACAATTACTATTTAAACGAGCGAATGATGTCCCCCGTTATCTTTATACAGATTTATTGAAGTTACGTCAAGTTTTAATTAACTTACTCAACAATGCTCTCAAATTCACCACAGAAGGTGGTGTTACTTTACGAGTCACCAAGAAATCGTCATTAGTCAATAGTCAAGCAAATGACCAACAACCAATAACTAACAACCAACAACAGACACCCGATGACCAAGGACAAACAACAAACAACAAACAACAAATAACAATTCAATTTGAAGTGGAAGATACCGGTTTAGGTATTGCCACCGAAGAGCTAGAGCAACTATTCCAAGCTTTCAATCAAACCCAAACGGGAAAGGAAACCCAGGAAGGAACAGGGTTAGGCTTAACGATTAGTCGTAAATTTGTGCAATTGATGGGTGGTGAAATTATGGTTAAAAGTCAAGTGAGTGTAGGTAGTACCTTTACCTTTAATATTCAAGCTCCTTTAGGAAATACTACGATAAGAGCCCCTCAACAACTCAGCTGCAATATTCTGAATCTGGCTCCTAACCAACCCCGCTACAAAATTCTGGTGGTAGATGATAAAACTACTAATCGTCAGCTGTTAATTAAACTCCTCAGTCCCCTTGGGTTAGAATTGCTCGAAGCTAGTAATGGTGAAGAAGCGATCTCTATTTGGCAGGAGTGGGAACCGGATCTGATCTTTATGGATATGCGAATGCCGGTGATGGATGGTTATCAAGCAACGCGGCAGATTAAAAGTAGTACTAAAGCTCACAGTACAGTGGTTATTGCTTTGACAGCAAGTGTGTTAGAAGAAGAAAAAAGCATTGTGCTCTCAGCAGGCTGTGATGACTTCGTGGGGAAGCCCTTTAGAGGGTCAGTGATTTTCGATATGTTAACGAAGCATTTAGGTGTTCAATATATTGGTGAAGCAACCCATGAAACTTTGGTAGAAGCACCCAGTTATGAACTTAAGGCCACAGGACTTAAACTCATGCCAACGGATTGGTTAACTCAGCTTTATCAGGCGGCCACTGCTCTCGATGAAGAACTAATCTTGAGTTTACTGCAACCAATCCGTGAGCTTTACCCACTTTTAGCGACAGCTTTAACTGATTTAGTACACCAATATCGTTTTGATAAAATTAAGAAATTGATTGAGGAATGCAATGGGGAATGGGGAATTGAGAATTGAGAATTGGGAATTGGTAAGAGTTTAATATCATGTTTGCCTCAACAGTTATCATATCCTTCTGCCCTCTGCCTTCTGCCTTGGATGAATAGTTTACGAAAAATTCTCGCATTGAGATTCCATCAGCTTCCCTTACGCCAAGTCCTGATTTTGCCTTTCGTGTTGCAAATTTTTGCTGTAGTGGGACTGGTAGGTTATTTATCCTATCGCAGTGGTCAACAAGCAGTCACAGATTTAGCAAATCAGTTGATGGAGGAGACTGGCGATCGCGTTAAAGATAATCTAGAGTCATATTTTGCCCTGATTGCATCTGTTAACCGGAGTAATGCGACAATCTTACAAAAAAATCTCTTGGATATCTACAATCTGCCAGCAATCCAAAACCACTTTGTTCAGCAAAATAAAATTTTTCCAACAGTCAGTACTGTTGCCTTGGCCAATGAAGAAGGAGATTTTCTTTCAGTCGAACAACTTCTTCAGGATACTCTCGTAATTCGCAAACTTGATGCCTCTCAAGATCCTGGTTTTTATCGATATTTTGCTAATGAAAATGGAGATAATTTAGAGCTTCAGGAGCTCCGAAACGATTATGATCCTCACAACGATCCCCCTGGAAATCCCTGGTATGAGACAACTCGTAAGGCACGGCAGGGAAACTGGTCTTTGGTGGTCAGTTTGTCAAAGGGAAAAAATAAGCCGGAAATCCATGTTGCTCATATGTTACCGCTCTATGATGCTAAGGAGCAATTCCAGGGAGTCAGTATTGTGACAAGTGCTTTGATTGAAACGGGACAATTTCTGGCTAGCTTGAATGTAGGAACTAAAGGACAAGTTTTTTTGATTGAACCCAATGGAATGTTGATTGCTACTTCAACAGAAGAAGTTCCCTTTGCACCCCAACCTAGCAATGAGTTAGCAGAAAATGTCAATGTTCAGCACCGACGCTTATCCGCAACCCAAAGCCAAAATGAGATTACCCGTACCACAACTGAGTATCTGCTCAACACTAAGCATTTATTGACTAACACTACCCAACCTCAAGTTTTTGAGTTCCGGTTCAATTCAGAACGCTATTTAGCTCAAATTATGCCACTCCAAGGTAAATTGAACTGGCGGATAGTGACGGTTGTGCCAGAATCAGATTTTATGGCAGAAATTTTTGCCAATACCAGAATCACGATAGTCCTCTGCTTAATAGCTTTGAGTGTAGCAATTGTTCTGGGAGTTTTTACAGCACGTTGGATTACCCAGCCAATTTTGAAGTTGAACCAAGCCGCCAAAAGTTTGAGTAAGGGTCAATGGGATCAGGAGACTGAGTTAGAGCTCTCTCGCCAAGATGAACTTGGAGAACTCGCTCAATCTTTTAACAGTATGGCAACGCAACTACAAGCTGCATTTAAAACTCTAGAAAAACGAGTATCAGAGCGGACTGTTGAACTCACTCAGTCAAATCTACAATTGGCAATAGCGAAAAAAAAAGCTGAGGTGGCAAACCAAGCTAAAAGCACTTTTATTGCTAACATGAGTCATGAATTACGCTCTCCCCTGAATTCAATTTTGGGCTTTTCTCACTTATTAAATCATGCTCCGGAACTAACACCCGATCACAGAGATAGTATTCGCATTATTAACCAAAGTGGTGAACATCTGTTGAGCCTAATCAACAATGTTTTAGACCTCTCCAAAATTGAAGCGGGAAAGACAACCCTCAATCCCCAAAATTTTGACCTGTGGAATTTGCTCAACCAAACCGCAGATATGTTTCGGTTGCGAGCCGAAAATCAAGGTTTAAAATTACTCTTAGAGCTCGCTCCCGATGTCCCTCGTTATCTTTATACAGACTTACTGAAATTACGCCAAGTTTTAATTAACTTGCTCAACAATGCTCTCAAATACACCACAGAAGGTAGTGTTACGTTACGAATCACAACAAAATTGTCATTAGTCAAGAGTCAATTTTCATTAATCAATGGTCAAGCGAATAACCAACAACCAACAACCAATAACCAAGGACAAACAACAAACAACCAACAACAAACAACCAACAACAAACAACCAATAACAATTCAATTTGAAGTAGAAGATACCGGTTTAGGTATTGCCACAGAAGAGCTAGAGCAACTATTTCAAGCTTTCAGCCAAACCCAAACCGGGAAAGATACCCAGGAAGGAACAGGGTTAGGCTTAGTAATTAGTCGTCAATTTGTGCAGTTGATGGGAGGTGAAATTAAGGTTAAAAGTCAAGTGGGTGTAGGCAGTAGCTTTATTTTTGATATTCAAGCTCCCTTAGGAGATTCTAAAAAGATCGCTCCTCAAAAACCCACCTGCAAGATCCTGGCTCTAGCTCCGAACCAACCCTACTACAAAATTTTAGTGGTGGATGATAAAACTACCAATCGTCAACTGTTACTTAAACTCCTCAATCCTCTAGGTTTTTTACTGCGAGAGGCTGAAAATGGCCAAGAAGCGATCGCAATTTGGCAAGAGTGGGAACCGGATCTGATCTTTATGGATATGCGGATGCCGGTAATGGATGGTTATCAAGCGACACGGCAGATTAAAAGTAGTACTCAAGATCGTAATACGGTGGTAATTGCTTTTACAGCCAGTGTGTTGGAAGAGGAAAAAAGCATTGTGCTCTCAGCAGGCTGTGATGACTTCGTAGGGAAGCCCTTTAGAGAGTCGGTGATTTTCGATATGCTAACGAAGCATTTGGGTGTTCAATATATTTGTGAAGCAAACCATGAAACTTTGGTAAAAAAACCCAGTTATGACCTCAAAGCGACAGATCTCAAGCTTATGCCAACGGATTGGTTAACTAAGCTTGATCAGGCTACCACTGCTCTCAATGAAGAACTAATCTTGAGTTTGCTGCACCAAATCCGTGATCTTCACCCACTTTTAGCTACAGCTTTAACTGATTTAGTGCACCAATATCGTTTTGATAAAATTAAGAAGTTGATTGAGGAATGCAATGGAGAATTGAGAATTGAGAATTGAGAATTGGGAATTTGCCTCGCTTTGCTCACCATGCTGCGCAAAGGGAATTGGGAATTGGTAAGAGTTCAACTAGTACCGTTGTACGGAATTCAAAATTCAAAATTCAAAATTTGCCTTGCTTTGCTCACCATGCTACGCAAACAAAATTCAAAAAGCTTACCTTAAAAGCTTTCCTGCCTTCTGCCTCCTGCCCTCTGCCTCCTGCCTCCTGCTTCCTGCCTTCTGCCTTGGATGAATAGTTTACGAAAAATGTTCTTACCGAGACTCCATCAGGTTCCCTTACGCCAGGTGTTGATTTTGCCCTTCCTGTTGCAAATTTTTGCTGTGGTAGGACTAGTGGGTTATATATCCTATCGCAGTGGTCAACAAGCAGTTACAGATTTAGCTAATCAGTTAATGGAGGAGACGGGGCAGAATGTAAGTAATCGCCTTGATGCTTTCCTTGAGATCCCAAAACATTTAGTTGAATTGAATCGCAACAGTCTAGAAGCTGGAGAACTTGAGATCAATGACTTTGACCAACTAGAGCAACAATTTTTTAGACAAGTCCAAGCGTTTCCGTCTATTACGACTATGAATTTTGCCAATACAAGTGGTGAAATTGTGGCGGCAGGCCGAGACCGCTTTGGTCTTTTTCCAATTCCTCCAGATACGATAGTGACATGGGATGCATTGGGGGACGTACCCAATATCCGTCGCTTTTATCAGGTAGATGAGCGACGCAACCGCCTAAAAGTTGTGCATACTACCCCTGAGTTTAATGCTCATCAACGGATATGGTATCAAATAGCAAAAGACGCTAACCAACCTAACTGGACGCCGATTTTTCCCGTACTTAACCTTCCAATTGCCTCAATCACTATGACAACGCCCATTTATGTCAACGAGGAGTTCAGGGGGGTTTTAAGTTCGGATGTATTGTTAGAGGACCTTAACATTTTTCTCAGCAATCTAGAATTTTCCAAATCTGGACAAGTCTTTATTCTAGAGAACTCGGGTAACTTAGTGGCAACCTCAACCCTTGAGCAACCCTTTATTGAGAATATTAATGGTATAAAACTTGTTCGTCTGAATGCAGTTGAAAGTGATGATTGGTTAACCCAAACTACTGCTCAAGCATTGCTGCATCAGGGTCAAAATGGCGATACCCGTAATTTCAGCTTTGTGAGTAATGCGCCACCGAAAACTCAGCAAGGAAAGCGTCAACGCTATTTTGTCAATACTGTTCCTTACCAGGATAAAGATGGATTAGATTGGCTGATTGTGGTAGTGATACCAGAGTCAGATTTTATGGCAGAAATTTATGCCAATACTAGAATCACAATCTTTCTGTGCCTTTTAGCTTTGCTTGTAGCAACTATTCTGGGAGTTTTTACAGCACGTTGGATTACCCAGCCAATTTTGAAGTTGAACCAAGCCGCAAAAAATTTACGTGAGGGTCAATGGGAGCAGGAGGCTGAAGTACATAGTTCTCGTCAGGATGAACTTGGGGAGCTTGCTCAATCTTTTAGCACCATGGCAACCCAACTACAAGCTGCGTTTAAAACTCTAGAACAACGAGTATCAGAGCGAACAGTTGAACTTACTGAGTCAAATAGACAATTGGCAGTAGCAAAGGAAAAAGCAGAAGTAGCGAACCAAGCTAAAAGCGCTTTTATTGCTAATATGAGTCATGAATTACGCTCTCCCCTGAATGCCATTTTGGGCTTCTCCTACTTATTAACTCGTGCTCCGGAGCTAACCCCCGATCACCGAGATAATATTCGCATTATTAACCAAAGCGGTGAACATCTGTTGAGCCTGATCAACAATGTTTTAGACCTCTCCAAAATTGAAGCCGGAAAAACAACCCTAAATCCCAAAAATTTCGACCTTTGGAATTTGCTCGACCAAACCGCAGATATGTTTCGGTTGCGAGCCGAAAATCAGGGTTTACAATTACTCTTGGAGCGAGGGTCAAATGTCCCTCGTTATCTTTATACAGACTTGCTAAAATTACGCCAAGTTTTAATTAACTTACTCAACAATGCCCTCAAATTCACCACAGAAGGTAGTGTTACTTTACGAGTCAATAGTCATTCGTCATTTATCAATGGTCAAGCAAATGACCAACAGCCAACAACCAATAACCAAAAGATAACTGATGACCAAGAACCAATAACAAACAACAAACAACAAACAACAAACAACAAACAACCAATAACAATTCAATTTGAAGTGGAAGATACCGGTTCAGGTATTGCCACAGAAGAACAAGAGCAACTATTTCAAGCTTTCAGCCAAACCCAAACCGGGAAAGATACCCAGGAAGGAACAGGGTTAGGCTTAGCAATTAGTCGTCAATTTGTGCAGCTGATGGGAGGTGAAATTAAGGTTAACAGTCAAGTGGGTGTAGGCAGTAGCTTTATTTTTGATATTCAAGCTCCCTTAGGAGATACGAACAAGATAGCTCCCAACCAACCCACCCGCAAGATCGTTGCTCTAGCCCCCAACCAACCCCGCTACAAAATTTTAGTGGTGGATGACAAAGCTACCAATCGCCAATTGTTAATTCAACTCCTCAATCCTCTAGGTTTTGTACTGCGAGAAGCAGCCAATGGTCAAGAAGCGATCGCAATTTGGCAAGAGTGGGAACCGGATCTGATCTTTATGGATATGCAAATGCCTGTAATGGATGGTTATGAGGCAACGAAAAAGATTAAATCTACCGCCAGAGGTCAAGTTACTGCTGTGATTGCCTTTACAGCAAGTGTTTTAGAAGAACACAAGGCAGTTGTCCTCGACCTTGGCTGCGATGATTTCGTCCCTAAACCTTTCCACGAGACAGATATTTTTGAGAAAATGAATAAGCACTTGGGAGTAAGTTATCTTTATGAAGAAGATAACAGGCAAATCTACCACCACCAACAAGCTGATTCTACACAACAGATGACAGCACTGCTCGCACCAACTAACCTGGCAATTCTGCCTAAGGATTTACTCCATGCTTTAGAAGCAGCCGCCATTCGCTCAAAAATGACTCAGGTAAACAGCTTGATTGAGGAAGTTCGTACTCTCAATACTCCTCTAGCGGATGCTCTAGCCACTTTAGCCCATGGCTTTAAGTATCATATAATTGCCAGTCTGATTAAGCAAGCCACACAGTGCAATGTGAAATGAACAATTATCTTTCCCCAGAAACAATTCTTATTGTAGATGATAGTGAAGAAAATTTACACTTGTTAACAGAGCTGTTAATCAAGAATGAGTATGAGGTTAGACCGGCGCTGGATGGTGAATCGGCAATAGTTGCAGCCTTAGCAGAACCTCCGGACTTAATTCTACTGGACATTGTTATGCCCTGTATAGATGGCTATCAAGTCTGTGAGCAACTAAAAGCAGATCAACGGACTCAAGATATTCCAGTTATTTTTTTGACTGCCCGAAATGAAGTATCGGATAAGGTTAAAGGCTTTTCTGTCGGCGCCATAGACTATATTACCAAACCTTTTCAACCGGAGGAAGTCATCGCCAGAGTTGAGGTACATTTAGCTAACCAAAAGCTGAAAAAACAGCTAGAGGAGCAAAATCTGCGATTGCAACAAGAAATAGAAGTTCGCATTACTGCCGAAAGACAATTGCGACTTTTAGACAGAGCGATCGCAGCTTCCTCCAATGGTATTATTATTACTGATGCTCAATTGTCAGATAACCCTGTTGTCTACGTCAATTCCGGATTTGAGAACATCACTGGTTATACAGCCAAAGAAGTGATTGGTGAAAATTGTCGCTTTTGGCAGGGAATAGAACTCAGTAAAGCCATTGACGAAAAGCGAAACTGCCACACTGTACTGCGTAATTTCCGCAAAGATGGGACTCCTTTCTGGCAAGAATTAACCATCTCTCCGGTATACGATGCCCAAGGTAACCTGACTAATTTTATTGGCGTGCAACAGGATATCACTAACCGGATGGCTAAGGAGGAAGCTCTCCAAAAAAGCGAAGAGCGCTGGAAGTGGGTTCTGCGGAGTACAGGAGATGGTATCTTTGATTGGAACATACAAACTGGGGAAACCTTTATTTCAACAGAACTCAAGCAGATGCAGGGTTTTGCAGAAGATGAATTGGCGAACACCTACGAAGCACTGCGAAATCTGCTTCACCCTGAAGATTTTGAAGAAACTTTAGAAGCAATTGCCGCTTACCTCAAACGCCTGAGTCCTAAGTATGAAGTGGAATATCGTTTACGTTGTAAAGATGGTAGTTACAAATGGATTTTGGCACGGGGAGAAGCACAGTGGGATGAACGGGGTAATCCCCTCCGTATGGTTGGCTCCCTTAAGGATATTAGCGATCAAAAACAAGCACAGCAAGCACTACAGCTGACTCTAGCAGAATTGAAACGTACTAAAGCTCAGCTGCTTCAATCGGCAAAAATGTCTAGTGTTGGAGAGATAATCACAGAAAATTAATTGGGAAATTGACTGAGATTTTCTCGCTTGTGTTTGAACTTCCCAAATAACAAAGGACAAATAACAAACAACCAACAACAATATATTCTAAAATAAAGATTTGTTAAGATGAGGAATATAGATGTACATAGTCCAGATCGCCTCTGAGTGCGCTCCCGTGATCAAAGCTGGAGGATTAGGCGACGTTGTTTACGGACTCAGTCGGGAGTTAGAGAATCGGGGTCATGGCGTTGATATTATTCTACCCATGTATGATTGTATGCGGTACGACCATATTTGGGGACTCCACGATGCTTATCGTGACTTGTGGGTGCCTTGGTATGGTGGTGCAATCCACTGCTCTGTCTACTGTGGCTGGGTACATGGGCGAACTTGCTTTTTTATTCAACCTCACTCTGGTGATAATTTCTTTAACCGGGGTCATTACTATGGTGCTTTAGACGATCATATGCGCTTTGCCTTCTTTAGCAAAGCAGCTTTAGAATTTCTTTTGATAACCAACAAGCGTCCTGATATTATCCATTGCCATGACTGGCAGACGGGTTTATTACCAGTTATGCTCTTCGAGATGTATAAATGGCATGGTATGGATACTCAACGGGTTTGCTATACCATTCACAACTTTAAGCACCAAGGAATAGCTGGACCTCAGGTTTTGTGGGCAACAGGACTCAATAATGATTCTTATTACTACCATTATGACCGCCTACAGGACAACTTCGACCATACAGCGGTCAATTTTATGAAAGGAGGCATTGTTTACTCCAATTTTGTGAATACGGTTTCCCCTCATCACGCTTGGGAAGCTCGTTACTCAGAAATTGGATGTGGACTAGGTCACACCTTAGAACTACACAATCATAAGTTTGGTGGCATTCTCAACGGCATTGCTTACGATATCTGGAATCCGGAGATAGACAGCTACACTCCTCACCACTATGACAAAGACGACTTGGAAGGAAAGGCGAAAAACAAGAAAGCTTTGCGGGAGCGCTTGCTACTCAGAGATGTGGATAAACCTCTGATTGCTTTCATTGGTAGATTGGATGGTCAAAAAGGAGTTCATCTTGTCCACCATGCTATCTACCACGCTCTCAATCGAGGAGCGCAGTTTGTGCTCTTAGGTTCAGCAACTGAACCAAGTATTAATTCTTGGTTCCAGCACGAGAAAAATCATTTAAATAATAACCCTGACTGTCATTTAGAAATTGGTTTTAACGAAGAATTATCCCACCTTATCTATGCAGGGGCAGATATGATTGTTGTGCCCAGCAATTACGAACCCTGCGGACTAACCCAGATGATTGGTTTGCAGTACGGTACAGTACCGATTGTACGGGGAGTTGGTGGTTTAGTGAATACCGTGTTTGACCGAGACTACGACTCGGAGAAATTGCCGGAGGAACGTAATGGTTATGTCTTCTACCAAACAGATAAGTATGCTCTGGAGTCAGCAATGAATCGGGCTATTGGCTTGTGGTATGACTACCATGAAGAGTTTCAGTCACTGGTTACCCAAGGTATGGAATATGATTACTCCTGGAACCATCCAGGGGAAAAATATTTGGGAGTTTATGACTATATCCGACATTAATTAGGACAAGGGGGATAAGGGGGACAAGGGGGATAAGGGGGACAAGGGGGATAAGGAGGACAAGGGGGATAAGGAGGAAAGGGGGATAAGGAGGACAAGGGGGATAATAGTTGCTTTGGGTTCGATTTTGGTTTTGAGAGGTTAACAGAAAAAGCAATCAATGCAATCAAGTTTGCTCAAAATGAGGCGGTACG
>JAAHFP010000054.1 GCA_010672925.1 Symploca sp. SIO1C2
ATGTTCATCGAGAATAATCCTGGACACTCGATCCAATGCTCCCCTAACAGCAGCGATTTGGACTAAAACATCAGGACAGGGACGACTTTCCTTTACCATCGTCTTAATACCTCGGATATGTCCCTCAATGCGAGAAAGCCGATTAATGATGCGCCGCAGAGATTCTTCATCGTGAACATGATGATGTTCACAATGGTTCTCACCATGCTCATGCTCGGTGTGATGATGATTCCAACCTTGATGAGGATAGTTTTGATTCTCACCGGACTTGGCAAAGGTTTTGTTAGTCAATGGCTCAGCTCCAAATTATCGGTTGAGAAAGGAATTTATCCTCTTCTGTGATCCTAGTGCAATATTTTGCCAATCCCCAGGAGTGAGGGAAAAAAAGAGTGGGGAGACAAGGGTGAGCGAAAAAAGGGTGGGGAGACAAGGGGCAGAGGGGCGGAGGAGCAGAGGGGCGGAGGAGCAGAGGAAGAAGGGAGAACTGATAATTTTTAGAGACAAAGCTCAAGAAATCCCACCCAAAATTTCGTTCACCCGGGAGACAAGGGAGACAAGGGAGACAAGGGAGAACAGAGAACTGATAATTTTTGGATACTTATATCAAGTTCAGATAATCACTTATAACTTCTTTCTACTTTGCAACCTTCTGCTCTCTGACTTGAAAGTAGGGAATAGGGCATGGGGAAAAGTGGACAAAAATTGATGCACTACAATGAAAGCATAATCGAACCAGTACTATCAGTGAGTGTCAAGTTATCCGCAACCCCTGATTAGATCTTGGCAAGGAACTCCTATCCCAAGCTTCAGGTCAAACCAATAGGGATGTGGTGGCTTTGCTGCATCTTGTAGCCGTGCTGGGAAAATGACTGTCAGCCACCAGCGGCTGGCTCAACATCAAAAACGAGATTGATACCATGCGACTGAAAAAACAACTTTCTCTCTTCCTACGCCAAATAAGCAATTATCTACTGGCTATCTTTATTGGCTCGTTGTTAACTGTTGGTGTTTATCGCGTATCGCCATCCCAGGCATCTCCAGTGCCAGCAACTGAGTCAACAACACCAACCCTGTTAGCACAAAACCTGTCAACTGCTACCCGGGGCAGTTTTGTAACAGCGGCAGTTAAGAGGGTAGGGCCAGCAGTGGTTAGGATTGATACGGAACGTACTGTAACTCGCCGGGTTGACCCTTTTCTTGATGACCCCTTCTTCCGGCGCTTTTTCGGGGAAGACTTTTTATCCGAAATGCCCCAACAACAACGTCTCACAGGTCAAGGTTCAGGCTTTATTATTGATAGTAGTGGCATTATTCTCACCAATGCTCATGTAGTAGAACAAGCAGATAAGGTAACTGTCAGCCTCAAAGATGGAAGGCAATTTGAGGGTCAAGTGCAGGGAGTGGATAAAGTAACAGACTTGGCTGTTGTCAGAGTCCAAGGTGGCAATTTGCCCGTTGTTCCTCTGGGAGATTCCAACCAAGTAGAAGTAGGAGATTGGGCGATCGCAGTTGGTAATCCTTTAGGGTTAGATAATACCGTTACTCTAGGAATTGTCAGTACCCTCAAACGTTCTAGTGCTCAGGCAGGGATTCCCGACAAGCGACTAGACTTTATTCAAACTGATGCAGCAATTAATCCCGGTAACTCCGGTGGTCCTTTGTTGAATGATCGAGGGGAAGTGATTGGCATCAATACCGCGATTCGTGCTGGTGCAATGGGTATTGGTTTTGCAATTCCTGTTAACACTGTCAAAGACATTTCCAATCAGTTAGCACAGGGGAAAAAAGTTGTTCATCCCTATGTCGGTATTCAGATGGTAACCCTAACACCGGATATTGCTAAAGAGAACAACAACGACCCCAACTCTAACTTCCTAGTACCGGAAATTAATGGCGTCTTAGTCATCAAAGTATTCCCCGATACCCCAGCAGCAGCGGCAGGAATCCGTCGAGGGGATGTAGTAATCGCGATTGATGGACAACAGGTTAAATCTGCTGAGCAGTTGCAGCGTGTTGTTGAAAATAGCGGTGTGGATCAGGTAATCCAGATCAAGTTAAGGCGCGGTAATCAAACTAAGACTATACCTGTCCGTACTGGTGAATTGCAGAATGCAGCTTAACTGAAAGCAGTCCCAATATAGCAGTTCTCAGATCTGTTAGGTACATTTCCTATTCCCCATTCCCCATTCCCTATTCCCAAAAACTTTGTACCTTATAAGTCCGAGAAACGCTATAAAATATTTTTGGCTCTCCTAGAAGAGCCATTTTTTTAATCTTACAATTATAAGATAATTCAGTGTAAAATATCAATACAAAATAAATTAAATATTAAAAAAAATTACAAAAATTTATCTCTAGAAATAAAATCAGGTATTCTGGCGATTATTCGCTTCAGATCGGCTCTGTTATTAATCTTGGATTAAGCCAAACGATAGAGCCCAATTTTCGCCAAAGTCAAGCTGAAGCTGAATGAGCAAAGTAACTGCAATAACATGAATTAGGGGAAGTTGATGATAAGTGAGACACAAAATGCTCCTCTTATTGGGCTAGTTGAATTGCCTCAGCTGAAGCTATCTGATGCCGAAGGCAATGACTTTTACTCTTTGCGGAAATGGGAACCGATTGTTAGCAAACAAGTATTATTATCGAATCTGCAAGCAGGAGGATTTCAGACTAAATTTATTAATCTTCGAGATGGAGATTACGAAGAGAATTACGGACGCATCACTTGGAGAGGCATCGAACTGACCAAGAATTATGTCGGTGTAGATATCAAAACCGTCGATCCTGAAAGTTGTGAAGCTTGGTGCATTACCGTTAATTTCACCTTATACCGGGAAATAGCAATTCTCCTGTTAAAGCATCTGTCAAGTAAAGGCAAGCCGGTAGTTTTGGGTGGTTCGGATCCGGTTGCTGACCCCCAAGTTTATCTGCGCAATGGTGCGGCAGTAGTGGTTAAGGACAAATCAGGAGCAGCTAATTGGCCTCTATTTAATTATCTGTTAGGAAAAGGTCCCAAAGAAGCCCTTACTGGGGTAGTTTTAGCCGACGGAACAGAGTATCGCAAGCGCAAACCACCCTTTTATCCGGAAGAATGGCCCTTACCTTCTGTAGAAGTGGCTAGAGAGTGTCTGGGAACCCAATATTGGATGGATCCATTCCCTGAACATTTAAAACCTATTGGGTCTATTTTCCCAGATATGGGGTGCGATCGCCACTGCGACTTTTGCCAAACTCCCACTTACGGCACAGGTTATCGTCGCATGACTCCCCAACGGGTGTTGCAATGGCTAGATATACAGCGCCAAGCGGGAGCCAAATCCGTAGTCAGTGTCTCGGATCAATTCCTAGGAAGGGTAATTTTTCCTGACGGACGAGAAGAAGTTCTAGAGATTATGAAAGGGATGCGGGAACTGGATTTAGCAGTTCTTTGGCCTAATGGTTTAGAACTCAGAAAGATGACCAAGGGACGTGGACACAGTGGTAAAAGAGAAGATTTAACTCCCGATGAAGAACTGATCAACGCTCTGTATCATTGGGATGGTCGTATAGGAACCCTCGCTGCTTACATTCCCGCTGAACGACCTATTTTTGGAAGGGAAGCCTATGCTAAGTTAGTTCCCTGGCAGCAACACAAGCGAATTATACATACCATAGTTCGAGCCGGAATTCCCATGATTAGCTATGGCGTGATTATTGGCTTGCCTGATGATGACGACTATAGCCTATGTCAGCTAGAAGAGGCACTCTGGGAAGTATATCATGAAGTTAAAGCAATTAATCCAGATATCATCTTCCAAACTACTCCTTTTGTAATTTCTCCGATCTTGGGAACACCCCAGGGAGAAGCAATTCGCAAATCTGGTTTGCTTCGGTTTGATGACCCAGCCATTTTTGCCGGATTCTGGACAGCTAGTATCGATACCAAACACCTAACCTACGAGCAAGTATCTGATTGGCAATTCCGCCTTGCTCAAGTTGGTGACTCGAAAAATCTGCAATCACCTCAACGGTTCAGAAAGTTGCCGACAGAAGCAAAGAATACTGAAAAATTGGCGGTGGCAGTATAAGTTTTGGAGGCAGGAGGTTCCGAGGCAGTCCCGGTCAAAAATTTTCACGACCAGGTGATGAAAGTAGACTGTGCCCTATTTCCTGCTCCCCTCTTAGGAGGATACTGCTGGCGAATGGGGGATTATATACTCCTCATTTATCCAAGAATTGGCTTGTAGAGACGCGCCATGGCGCGTCTCTACAAAAAACAAAACAACTATCAGGAAAAATATAATGACAATGTCCAACAACTCTACTATTGGTTTAGTTGAATTACCTCAGTTGAAGCTATCAGACCCCGATGGTAACGACTTCTATTCTTTACGGAAGTGGGAACCGATTGTTAGCAAACTGGTTTTATTATCGAATCTGCAAGCAGGAGGATTCCAGACAAAATTTATTAATCTCCGAGACGGAGATTACCACGAAAATTACGGACGCATCACTTGGAGAGGCATTGAACTGACCAAAAATTATGTTGGTCTTGATATTAAGAGTGTCGATCCTGACAGTTGTGAAGTTTGGTGCGTTACCGTTAATTTCACCTTGTACCGCGAAATAGCCATGATGGTGTTAAAGCACCTGGCTAGCACAGGTAAGCCAGTAGTTGTGGGGGGTTCCGATCCCTTTGCTGACCCCCAGATTTATATACGCAATGGTGCCTCAGTAGTGGTACTCGACAAGTCGGGAGCAGCTAATTGGCCTCTATTTAATTATCTGCTAGGAAAAGGCTCCAAAGAAGACCTCAGTGGGGTTGTTTTAGCCGATGGAACTCAATATGCTAAACACAAAACCCCCCTCCATCCCGAAGAATGGCCTCTACCATCCTTTGAAGTGGCCAAACAGTGCTTAGGAACCCAATATTGGATGGATCCATTTCCCGAACATTTAAAACCCATTGGGTCTATCTTCCCAGACATCGGTTGCGATCGCCACTGTGACTTTTGTCAAACTCCCACCTACGGTACTGGATATCGCCGCATGTCTCCTAAACGGGTACTGGAGTGGCTAGATATACAGCGTCAAGCGGGAGCCAAATCCGTAGTGAGTGTCTCAGATCAATTCCTGGGAAGGACTATTTTTCCTAATGGTCGAGATGAAATTCTCGAAATTATGAAGGGAATACGGGACATGGGCTTAACTATTCTTTGGCCTAATGGTCTAGAACTAAGAAAGATGACTCTCGGACGGGGACGCAACTATGAAAGCACAGATCTGACCCCTGATGAAGAACTGATTGAAGCTCTCTATCATTGGGATGGGGAAAAGGGCACTTTGGCTGGTGGTCTTCCTGCAGAACGACCGGTGTTTGGACGGGAAGCCTATGCTAAGTTACTCCCCTGGCAGCAACACAAACGAATAGTGAGAACCATTGTGCAAGCAGGTATTCCCATGATTGTCTATCATATGATTATTGGGCTTCCTGAAGATGACGATGAGAGTATGTTGCGGCTAGAGGAAGCGCTTTGGGAAATCTATTACGAAGTAAAAGCGATTAATCCATCACTGGTATTTCAAATCGCTCCATTTGTGATTTCTCCCATATTGGGAACACCACAAGGGGAAATAATTCGTAAATCCGGTCTGCTGCGGTTCGATGACCCGGCAATCTTTGCTGGATTCTGGACAGCAAGTGTGGATACCAATCATCTTTCCTACGAACAAGTGTCTAATTGGCAATTCCGTTTAGCTAGTGTTGGTGACTCAAAGAACTTGCAAGTTCCTCAACGGTTTAGAAATTTGCCGACAGAAGCCAAGGATACTGGAAAAATTGTAGTGCCAGCATAGCCACTAGTGCAACACGGCAGAAGTCTTTGATCACCTCGATAGAGACAAAGGAGACAAGAGGGACAAGGAGATTTTAGCTGCTCAGTTATTTCCGCTGTGCTGCACTAGGGACAATCATCTAAAACGACCAAAACAGGAGAAATATCATGACAATTATGACAAAAGCTCCCTCAATTGGCTTGGTTGAAGTTCCAGAGGTGGATCTGCGCGCAGAGAACGGAGTCAGTTGGCATAACTTGTCCCAGGGTATTCCGATGATTAGCAAGCAGATTCTGATATCTCAATTGCGTTCTGGTGGTTTTGACGCTCAACTAGTGAACCTGAGAGAAGGAGATGAGGAGGAAGAATACGACCAAGTTGAATGGGGAGGTCAAACCTTAAAAAAAATATTGGTAGGCAAGAAGATTTCCAGCGTTGACCCAGATGCTTATGATTCTTGGGGAGTGACGATTAACTTTACCCGTCAACGGGAATCTGCTTGTAAGACAATCGAGCATCTAGCCAGTACGGGTAAGCCGGTAGTGGTTGGAGGTTCGGATGCGATTGGCAGACCGGATATCTATTTGAAAGCTGGTGCTACAGCAATTGTTAAAGATAAATCCGGGGGAAGTAATTGGGCTATATTCGATCATGTGCTGGGAAGGCCGGAACGCAAAAAGCTATCGGGGGTACTATTGCCTGATGGCACTGAATATCCAAAAGGTTTTCCCGGCCTGCACCCAGAAGATTGGCCTCTGCCATCTTTAGATGTGGTTAAGGAGTGTTTTGGAGACAAGCACACCTACAACGATATGCCGTTCCTACCTCACGGTTCGGTGTTCGTCGATATGGGTTGCGATCGCAAGTGCGACTTTTGCCAGACTCCAAGTTATCGTTTAGGATATCTGCGGATGTCGCCCAAAAAGTCCCTTGAATGGTTTGAGATTCAAAAAGAAGCAGGAGCTCTTGGGGTTCAAAGTTACTCAGATCAATTTTTGGGGCGGATTTTGTTTGAAGGCGGACGCCAGGAAATTCTGGATATTGTCAATGGACTAAGGGAGCGAGAAATTCCTATTGCCTGGTCAAATGGTTTGGAGCTAAAAAAGGCCACTTTGGGGCGAGCTATCCGTCCCGATGGAGATCTGACTCCTGATGAAGAACTGATACAGGCACTTTGGGGCTGGGATGGCAAGGTTGGCTGTTTCCATTCCTATATCCCTGCAGAACGTCCGTTAGTAGGTCGGGAGTCATATCACAAGCTGATGCCCTGGAAAGAACACTGTAACATAATACGAGCAATCGTCAGTACTGGTGTTCCTCGGATTGGTTATGGCGTGATTATTGGGCTGCCTGATGATGACTATGATAGTTTTCTCTACCTAGAAGAGGCGATATTTAAGCTCTATCAAGAAGTTAAAGCAATCAATCCCGAAATAGATTTTAAGATCAGGCCAGTTTCTATTAGTCCTTTCCCTGGAACTCCCCAAGATCAACAAATTCGGGATTTGGAATTGCTAGCCTTTGAAGATCCAGCTATTTTAGGGGGATTTTGGACTCCTTGCGCCAATACTAAGCACATGAGCTATCTAGAGGTTTCAGAATGGCAAATTCGTCTGATGAACCTTGCGGATAAGTACGATATATTTAACCTGACTCGCGATGATTTCGATAAGGAAGTGGCGATTCCTAGCTAATTAGGGAGCATCCTGTTTTAGGGTGCAAGGGGTATCAATGCCTAAGCAATTTCGTCTTACTCAAGGTGAGCTTCCGGTGCTTGCCGCCCTCATCAATTCCCTTGGCTTGGAACCACATTTTCCAGGCGAGGTAACTCGCCTTGGCTGCGATCCAGTTTTGGCTTCCCCCCACCACCTGGGGGAATCCGTCTCCACTGCACTGTTGCTGGGAGCCGTCGCTGCCTCCGCGATTTGGAAGCACCGCACTGGAAGAAACAATAACCTAGAGATCGATATCCACGATGCCATCCATTACCTCCATCCGGTTCACTTTATCTGGCAGCAGGGGTATAACATGGATCTCGGTGCCAATTTGGTGGAGATCAACTACTGCTACCAGTGTCAAGATGGTCGGCACGTCTGGATTCAGGCAGGACCACCTTATCCTAAGCTACAGAATCGCTACTTGAACTTCTTCGACTGTGGCAACAACCGCAAAGCGATTCAAAGAGTCATCGGACAATGGAATGCTCTTGAATTAGAAGAGAAACTTGCCGAATTGGGTCTGCCTTGTTGCATGGTGAGAGACAAGGGAGAATGGCGTGAACATCCCCAAGGAAGGCAACTCCTGCAAAACCCTGTGATCGACATTGAAAAGGTTGCAGATGGAGAACCTAGGGGACTAGAACCTGGTGATTCTGCCCCATTAGCGGGGATTAATGTACTGGATTTCACCCATGTTCTCGCCGGACCACGCTCAACAATGAGCCTTGCAGAGTTTGGTGCTAATGTCCTCCACATTGCTCCGCCTCACCATCTAGACCCAAAAACGATCAATCTGGGGGTAAACCGTGGCAAGAAGTCTGCTTTCTTGGATCTAGGTGACCCAAATGATGAGCAGAAGATGCGATCGCTCTTTGCACAAGCTGATGTCTTTGCCTTTTCCTACCGCCCCAAGGTTGCTGATAGATTTGGTTTGACGGTGGAAGATATCCTGGCGCTGAACAAAAAAGGTATTGTCTGTCTATCGATCAATGCCTTTGGACACGATGGGGTGTGGAAAAATCGCCCCGGTTTTGACCAGAATGCACAAATGGTGAGTGGCTTTTCTGTTACGGAAGGCTCTAGGGAGCAGCCAGCAACATCACCGGTATATTATCTAAATGATCTACTCACAGCCTATTTTGCTGCTGCTGGCATGATGGTGGCTCTATTGCGACGTGCCACAGAAGGGGGCAGTTACCATGTGAAGGTTTCTCTGGTGCGGAGTTGTATGTGGGCACAAGACCTAGGTTTAGTCAGTCCAGAACAATACAGTTCCTGTCCAGCTGCCGATATTTTTCCCCGTCGGCTCACCGATGATCCATCTGCATTTACTTTCCCACCAAAACTGGTTAACGAAGCCTCACCATTCGGTACAATCACCAGACTTGCACCAGCAATCAGGTATTCAGATATGCCGACTATAGACTTATTACCTGTTGTTCCCTATGGTTCATACCCACCGGTATTTTGAAGACATTTAAACAAGCCTAGCTAATAAAAATCTGATGATGACTTCCAATTCTTCAGTAACCCGATAAAGATTAATTCCTTCACAGATAGATTTTAATTGACGATCTAAAACACCAAATTGCCAAACATTACCCGTAGTCACAGCTCCTAAAATCTCAGTTTGTGGGGAATCAATCCATTGATCAAGGGCAATCATCTCTGTAGCTAATTGAGTAAATCCTCGATTAATATCCGCTTGTTTAGCTTCAATAACAATCAAATTTGTTGTAGAGCGTAGCAAGTAGTCTAATTTACCTTGCAATCGATTGTTAACTTGAATCGAGTATTCTCTTCTTAACTTAGCGCGGGAATAATGAATTAAATCTGAGATAATTGGTGCAATGAGCATTTCCCGACGGGTAACCTCATTCTCTAAATCTACGTAAGGTAATATTTCCTCAATGCGTTGCTTTAAATCAGTTATTCGGTCTAATTCGTCAGAATATTGTGGTAAAGTGAGGAATTTTCGCTCAAATGAATAACCAAATTCAGTAACCAAATCATCTACTGTAAATCCTAACTCAAAATAATTACTGAATGTGTAGGAACGATTAGGATCAAGTAATGGCTGACGAGTCATGGTTTTTGTCCATATCCTTTATTATTTGTGGTGTTAGTCATTAAAATCACTACAGTTTATAGTGCTTGAACATTCATCTAATAAATAAAAAATTTCTTCAAATTTATCTTTGATGGTATTCAGTATATTTTCTGATTTTTTTGTATCACTTTTATATTACAATGATACCAGAAACCGCCTATTGTGTAGAGTTTATTTTTTATTACTACCTTAGTTCCCCATAAAAAACTCCTAACTATGACTAATCGCATCCTTTATCTATCCATAGTGCTTTGCTTCTCCTCCGCAGCTACAGTCCAAAGCCAAGAATTATCAGGAGAAAATCAAGAAGTTCGTAACAATAACGAGAATCAAGAGCTTTTGCTAGCTCAAGAACTATCCTGTCCCACGGGGAGCACACCAAATCCTTTTGAGAGTACCGTGAGCCGACTGGTTTGTGATGTCGATAGCAACGATAAGAAAACCTTCCCTCTAACTGATGAAGCCCCCACCGTCGTTCGCATAGAAGATTTGCCTATTAGGATCAATACCAGTTATCCCGAATGGTACACTCAAAATGAAGGAACTGGTATAGCAAACGAGAATTCTTTTCACTACTATCATACTTTAATGGAACCTGGAGCTGCCAAGCCTGCCTACGACAGCGAAGGAATTGCCTGCTACACTTTTTTCCTACGTCCAGAAAAGACCTACTTTGCCCATAACCACCCCCCACGGGAGTTTTACTATATCTACAGTGGAGAAGGAACTTGGTACGGTGGCGATGAGGTGCAGGAGGTAGGACCGGGTACCTTTATCGTACACCCTCCCTACCTCTCCCATGGCTTTACTAATACCTCTAAAACAGAAGAACTTTCCGCCTTCGTTTGTTGGTGGCAAACTCCTGATGATCCAGCAGATATTCTAGATCATGGTGGCTTACCTACAAATCCCTGCTTAGTTGAACAAGAAGCAACTGCTAAACCCTATGCTGTTGATGAGGTGTGCGTGGATTAGCCAGCATAAGCTAAGATGCACTAATATTTTTTGACAGAAAGCAACAGACCATGTCCCTTTGCTTCCCCAATATACCAAAGTAGTTTAACAGTGGTAAGGTCAAAGTACTTCGCTAATTGAGACGTCACTTCCAGATAGAGAGGAAAGCGGTCATTAAAGACACGATAAAAGAAAACAAATTCCCCTCCAGATGCTAAAACTCGCCCTACTTGCTCAATCCCCCGGAAAACTAGATCATCGTTCCTTAAAATTCCCATTTCGTAGGAATCTGAAGCAATAGGACGATCAATAGACCGGCTGGGAAATGGCATAAAGGCTAAATCGTAGGCTCCGTCTTGTTCTGTCGCACACAAATCTTGTACTGTAACCCGGTCTTGTTCTCGGAACAGGGGGTGATTGCTGATTGCGGTTACATTGGGATGAAGATCGGAGAACACGACATTGGTACTACCCTTGAGAATACAAGACAAACCGATGATTCCACAACCACATCCAAGATCTAGAGTTCTTTTCCCTTCGGCATTAATTTGCTCATTAAGGACGCCACTCACAAAAGCTTGAGCAGCAATTCCGCCATAAGGGTTAAAAACCCCTTTGGGAACCATAATATCAAAAACAGGCTTTTCTTGAAATAAGACGGTAATTTCCCGCTCTTTTGACGAAATTTCCTCGTGGAATTTAAGATATTCCTCTCGACCATATTGGAGTGGTTCGGCGTTTTTCAACTCAATTGAAACGTCTTCTTGTCGAATCATTAGTAGTTCCCAAGTTCAATACAATGTAAGCAAAATATAGCAATAACGGGTCTAAACCTTTTGACAAAGATAAAACCACCAACCAATTTCACCAGCTACAGCTGCCTCACTCGTCTTTTGATAAGCAATGCTCCGTTCAGGAAATTGTGCTTGCACTCGCTTGGCTTGAATATCATAAAACTTTTTCATGTGCAGGGTTAAATCCAGAGCTTCTAAGACTTTAAATCCTACTTTAGTTAGAGTATTTACATAAGACTCAGGATTAAACAGCTCAGTAAGGTGAAGACGATCATACACATACTGTAAGGTTGATTCACTTGCCTGTGGCACTAAAGCTACTAAATCATCAAAGAGTAAAATTCCACTTTTTCCTAAAACCCGATGAATTTCTCGTAAGGCCAGGTCTCGTTCATGAATATGCAAGAGCGTTCCTTGACTCCAAACATGGCTAAAATGCTGATCTTTTGACGGCAGATTAGTCGCAGACGCCTTCTCAAAAGCAAGGTTTAGTTCAGGAAAGTTGGCAGCTTTTTCTTGGGCATTAGCAATATGGATTTCGCTGATATCTATACCCACCACCTCACAACCAGTTTTTTGAGCTAAATAAAGAGCTGTATTGCCATTTCCACAGCCGAGATCTAGAACACGAGACTCAGCATTGATGCTACTTTGATCCAGCATATACTCATCCCAGCGATCGGAAGCTTGGAATAACACTTCCTCCTCATCAGGGGCATCCAAATCATCAAAATAACCCCAATGTTTGCTGCCATCAGGATTCCAAGGAACTTGATATTGAGTTTCTACTGTATTGTAGTATTTTTCTGTATCAAATTCTGTGAATTTCTTACCCATCTTGTTATTTCATAGTCTGGTCGCATGTTTTTTAACACCTGTCTATCGTTCCAAAGAACTAGAGAAAAGGTGTAATTTCAGCCAACTTGTATCTGCCAAGCATCTTCAATTTTACTATAATAGCAGATTTTACAAATATCCGATGCAACAACGTCATCGAATCTAGGAGTCTTGCTTTTAGCCTTTTTCATCGAAGCTGAGGAGCTAAGAGATCATAGAATATACTTATGAGCTTGACTTTCAGGACTACATTATTAAAATAGAGTGTGAAACGGCAATTTTAGTTAGTACTCTATTTTGTCAAAACTTGTGCCGTAATTTACTAGAGTCCAGTTGGCCTTTTGTGAATTCCAGAAAACTCCAGCTGAAGCTAACATAGATCAATACCTGAAAATGGTTAAAAAACACCACGATAACTAACCACCCCTAGACTCTAGTATTAGGTATTTATCCATATATTTTCTACTCCAAAAGATGAATATGCAGTCAAAAAAAATCAAGTTCTATCAAGCAAAAGACATCAAAAATTTAGAGCAGTTATCTAAATTTTCTTTCAAAGAACGCTTGCAAATGCAAGCGGTTGCTTCTGTATTACCTTTCCGCACTAACAACTATGTCATAGAAGAATTGATTGATTGGAACAATGTCCCAGATGATCCCATTTTTCGTCTAACTTTTACCCATCCCGAAATGCTACCTTCTCAAGAGTTGAACTATGTCTATCAACTTCTTGAAGAAAATACTCCTCAGAAAGAACTTCGGGAAGCAGTCAATCAAATTCGTAGGCGACTCAATCCTCATCCTGCCGGACAAAAACAATACAATGTTCCGACTTTCAATGGAGAACCTGTACCAGGAATCCAGCATAAATATCGGGAGACAGTTTTAATTTTTCCCACCGCAGGACAAACCTGTCATGCTTATTGTACTTTTTGCTTTCGTTGGCCTCAATTTGTGGGACTCGACGACTTAACATTTGCCACCAGGGAGTCAGGAATTTTTCAACAATACCTGCAACAACATCAAGAAGTGACTGATGTTTTGTTGACAGGGGGCGATCCGATGACCATGAAAACAAAGCAGATTGCTCTTTATATTGAGCCTTTACTAGAACCGGAATTTGACCATATCCAAACCATTAGAATTGGTACAAAATCCCTCGCTTATTGGCCTTATCGTTACGTCACGGATCCAGATGCCGACGATTTGCTGCGCTTATTGGAAAAAGTGGTGCAACGGGGCAAACATTTAGCAATTATGGGTCACTACGAACATTGGAAAGAACTTGATACTCCTATCGCCCAAGAAGCAATTAGACGTATTCGCTCAACAGGAGCACAAATTCGTACCCAAGCCCCTGTGATTCGCCATATCAACGACTCGGCAGAAACTTGGGCAAAAATGTGGCAAATGCAGGTGAATTTGGGCTGCATTCCTTACTATATGTTTGTAGAGCGACAAACAGGAGCCAAAGAGTACTTTGAAATTTCCCTGGTTCGTACTTGGGAAATTTATCAACAAGCAATACAACAGGTATCTGGTTTAGGTAGAACTGCTAGAGGTCCAGTGATGTCAGCATTGCCAGGAAAGGTCGCAATTGATGGTGTTGCTGAAATCGCTGGAGAAAAGGTGTTTGCCTTATCATTTTTGCAAGCCCGTGAACCTGACTGGTGCAAGCGACCATTCTTTGCCCAGTTTAATGCTGATGCTACTTGGTTGAGTGATTTACAACCTGCTTTTGGTCAGGATAAGTTTTTCTACGAGAGCCAGCTAGAAGAAATTTTGACCAATAAGATGCTGTAAACAAGATGCTAGGGCTGTTTGTAGAAAATCATCGGAAATGATTAAGCTCATGACCTTAATCTCTTAAATGAGACATGTTAGGTAAGAGCCCCGACTTTTTCAAGAAGTCGGGGTTCTCCAGAGTCCCATTTCCCTTAGATTAGGTTGAGTGAATTAATAATTTTGAGGAAAACTTATAGATTTGATGGGAGAGCAGATGACAGGCAAGATGCCTGTTCCACAAACAATGATTCAAAGCGATCGCGTCTTCAATTGTTGATTCTATTGCAGTTCAGGAGTTTAGCCCTTGGTGTGAAACTCCTTTCCCTTACTCAGCTTCCGCTACGATAAGTTCAATTCTAATTGCTGTGAAGACCTTTTAGTATGTAAGAGCGCTATAATTTAATTCGGAGATTCTTCATGATGAAATAAAGAATATCTTCAAAGCAAGGCTCAATTAATTGGTTAAGCACCTAAACAAAAAACAAAACTATGAATATTACATTCGATCAGTTTGCTGGATTAGTTACAGAATGGGCTAACGTAAAATCTGCAGAATTTAAATTTTATTATCCATTAAAAGGAGGATGGGAGGCATGGACTCAAGCTGAAGTAGCAGCCTATATCCTTTCTAAAGACAGCACTATTGATATTTTAAGAGAATGGTCTATCTATCAGAATAACAATCAAAGGGTAGATTGGTTGTTCAATAACCAAGACCCAACAGTTGGTAACAAAATTGCCATTGAGTTAAAATGCCAGTCTTTTGAAAACCGGAATACTTTTACTAATGGTCTAGCTGCCGACGAAGCGAAACTTGCCCAGGCTAACTTAAAGGCCGCATACCAGGGTTGTCAAACCGGCGTGATGGGTATCAGTTTTGAGCCAACCGCCACCAACTGGATGCAAGCCAACAACTATGTTCTCGTTTTTAAAAATGCTGACATTGCCATTGGTATCAAGAGATTGAATTGATTGGTAGCGGTTTTAATGTCTTTTATTATAAATTCCTGTAGTTCCCGATCTTGTTAATTATTTTGTGATTTAACATTTCACATCAGGATTTTTCGTTATTCCGCTAGATGTACCAGACGCGCCATAGCGCGTCTCTACAAACCAATTATAGGGGTATAATTTACCTTATGAAATAAGTGCTGTTTGTAGAAACTCATTACCTTAATCTCTTCAACTAAGAAATAGAGACGCGATCGCTTCTTCAATTATTGATTCTATTCTAGGATAGTGTATTGCAATTGCGATATAATTTAGAAAGGTGAGTTTAAGGCAAGATTAATGTTCAGTGCATTTGATGTAGCTAACTACTTCATTAATCAAGCAAATGCTGAGGACGATGCAACTATCTCCAACATGAAGCTTCAGAAGCTTCTATATTATGCTCAGGGTTTTCATCTGGCTATTTTCGATAGTCCCTTGTTTGAGGAGGCCATTGAAGCATGGGCTCATGGCCCTGTATGTCCTCCTGTATATCGTATATACAAGAGTTATGGACGTTCCCACATTTCCGAGCCTCAAGATGGGAGTCCTGATGAGTTTAGTGAAGAGCAAAGGGAGTTGTTAGAAGAAGTCTGTGAAGTTTTTGGTCAGTTTGACGCCTCGAAGTTGCGAAATATGAGTTACAGTGACCTTCCATGGATCAATCACGAGAAAAATGCATCGGAGATTCCTCATGATGAAATGAAGGATTTCTTCAAAACAAGGATCAATTAATTGGTGAAGAATAAGAAGAAGATAAGAAATACCGATGCTAGTAAAGGGAGAAGGATTTATCCTCCTCAAACTCCAAATTATGATCAGCAACCACCAATTTTTTCTTTAGAAAGAGTTCAACATGGTGACTATTGCTTTTCAGCACTTGACAATAAATGTAAAGCTCAATTTGCTGAATCTATCTTTAAGAGGCGAACAATAACTTGGGCTCAAATTAAAAGTCAGCCTAGACATGGTCTAGGTTTCGAGAAGATTCCTGTTTCTCAAATAAAGCAACCTATTCCGCAATTTATTACTGAAGACCAAGAAGATTTGATTGTATTCAGGTACAATGGCATGAGGCCAATGGTTGGATATAGGGTCAAGAATATATTTTACGTACTGTGGTTTGATCATAACTTTACTCTTTATGATCATGGTTAACTTGTATAATTATGCAGGAAGTTAGCTTAGCATAGTTTAATTGTTTTTTCAATGGGTCAATTAATTGTGGCGAGATGGGAAATATAAATCCTAATTGCCTCAATATCTATATGTTTATCAAAATTTTTGCTAAGATTTAAAATCTGTTGAGTGAACGAAATTATGGATAAGCAAAACTTGAGTTCAAGCATAATACTAGAAGATTCAGAATCTTTTAAATTAGCACAAGCCCTTTATCATGCGGTTACTGATAAAACTGAAAGTATGACAAAGTTTTACAGTGAAAATTACAAAATCACTCGTGATGATATTAAACAACTTTATACTAAATTTGAGCGAATTTCTTCACAGTGGAAAATTATCAGCAAAAGCGAAAACATTACGATTCAACACTTGGTAGATAATAAATCATGCTTCAGCTCATTTGATCGGTTTATGGCTTATGACACAAGTCAAACATCTCCAGTTGAAAGTATCATGTTTGAATATAATGTCTTGCTAAAACTACCTAATACGGAGAAACCTCAACCATACAGAATAATGGTACATATGTCTTCTGGCATCGCATTAAAAGGCAACAATCAAACCGATGAGAAATCTACAGTTCCAAATTTAATTTTGAAACTTTTGCAAGGCAGACCAATAATTGCGAAAGTTGAGTATGTGGATTATATGGTAGCAATAAATTTTATATCGACCTTAGATTCATGGGTTAATGAAATTAAAATAGCTAGTACTTCTCGATTTATCGATTTCCTACAAAAAAAATCTCACTGGTTACCACGTTTATCTGAGGGAAGTATTTTAATTGTTACTTCTCTATGGGTATGTTCATATACTAATGAAACTTTTGCAGAAGGTAATAGTGATCAAGTTTTGGCAAAATTTTTAATTATTTCGCTGATGTTTATAATGCTTTCTGGAAAAGTAGCTCTTTGGTTCGGAAGTTTAGGAGAGAAATATATAGATCAAATTTCTTCTTTAAGCTATATTCAATTGAATAAGGGAGATGAACGACTTCTTACTGAGCGTGGTAAATCAAACTTTTGGTCAATTGTCATAGCAATCTCAACTTTTACAATCTCGATTATTCAGGGAGTTATTTCTGGCTATATTGTAAAATTATTAATGAGTAATCTTGGTAATCTCTAATCTGGACAACTAAGTTTAGCTAGGGTTCGCTAAATAAAAGCAGGAGCATTACTAGATAAGCGAATTAAGACTTTTGAGGAAAACTTATCGATTTAATGGAAGAGCGAAACTCAACAAGCTTAACCTTTGACCTATATTTGTTGGGTTTCCTTACGTTAACCCAACCTACAATTAATAAATTAGCAGATTACTTATCATCAAATATTAACTTATGAGGAAAACTTATCGATGTTATAGGAGAGTGGATGACAGGCAAGATGCCTGTTCCACAAGAAACTGTTGATTGAATTTGGTTAAAATTGGCTCATCTTAACTTACTGCAAGCCCTAACCACTCGTCAGTTTAGTCCAGTAGCGGTCATAAACTTCTTCAACTTCATTACCTACAGGAGACAGACCTTCACAATTCTCTAAAGCGGATTCTGAGGGGAACAAGCTTTGATTATCTTGAACTTCAGAGGGTAAGATTTTGTACGCTTCTTTATTCGGTGTGGCAAAACTCAATCTCTCACACATTTGAGCAGCAACATCTGGTTCCAACATAAAATTAATCCAGGCATAGGCACCCTTAGGATTAGGAGCAGTTTTAGGAATTACCATAGTATCCATCCACACAGAAGAACCACTTTGAGGCAGCACATATTCCAAATCAGGGTTTTCTTCAATGATTTCATTGGCATCGGAAGAATAGCACATAGCTGCTTTTAAATCCCCACTCAAAATTTGTGGTCGCCAAGCATCTGAATTAAAGGAAGCAATACTTGGTTTTAACTTAACTAACTCTTCATATGCCTGTTTAATCTCCTCAGTATCCTGAGTATTGTAGGAGTAACCTAACATTTTCAATGTTGCTCCCATAACTTCCCGGACATCATTGAGTAATGTTATCCGCTTGGCTAATTTTTCTTGGTAATTCCAAAGATAATCCCAATCATCTGGAGGTGGTTGTAATTGCTGTTTGTTGTAAATTAAGCCAGTAGTTCCCCAGCTTGTGGGTATACTGTGCAAATTATCTGGGTCATATTCCGGATTAAGAAAGCGGGGAAACAACTGCTCCAAAGTAGTAATATAAGAAAAGTCCAATTGAGTCAACAAATCCAACTCCATCATCTTCTGCACCATATAATCAGAAGGGTAGATAACGCTGTAGGCGCTACCACCTCCTGCTTGCAGTCGAGCCAGCATCGCTTCATTGGAATCAAAAACATCTGCTACAACTTTGATACCGGTTTTTTTGGTAAAGCGGTCTAGTAACTCCTGATCCGTATAACCAGACCAGGTATAGATGTACAACTCATTTTCTGAACCTTGACCACTAGGCGCTGGCTTGACATTAGCCAGAGTCCAACCACATCCAGATACTGCCACACTACTAAGAGTAGCTGAGGCAGCTAGTTGTAGGAAATTACGTCTAGTGCGGCTTTTGGGATATTTGGACATTAAGAATTAAGAATTAAGAATTAAGAATTAAGAATTGGGAATTGGTGACTATCAATACCTTCCTTGTCTCCCTTGTCCTCCTTGTCCTCCTTGTCTCCCTTATCTCCCTTGTCTCCCCATCTCCCTTGTCTCCCCATCTCCCCATCTCCCCATCCCCGCGTCATCTTCACTCTTCCAACACCAAACAATCCGTAGTTGCCCAGCGAGCGAAAATTGGAGTGTGGGAGTCTGGTAGTTTGTTAGGAGTATTTTGCAGCATTACAGTTAAGCGATCGCCACTGAGTAATTCCACTAGATAATGGACACGAGTACCCAAGTACATCACATTCTTGAGACGACCCTCAAAGCAATTATCTGTGGATTTGGGAGGAGAAAGACTGAGGCGAATTTTTTCAGGGCGTACACTAACTACTACCTCCTGAGAACTACTAAGATGGTCTTTGGGAGACTGAGGTTCAACTCTAATCTGTAAACCAGTCTTAGTCACAACTTTAATTTGAGAAGCCTCAACTGTTTCTATACGCCCTTCCAACAAATTGGCCTCTCCAATAAAATCTGCCACAAAGGATGTCCGGGGTGATTCATAGATTTCTGTAGGAGTGCCTATCTGCTCAATTTTACCGGTACGCATCACGGCGATGCGGTCAGAAAGACTGAGAGCTTCTTCTTGGTCATGGGTTACCATAACAAAAGTTAGCCCCAAGTCTTTATGTAGATTAGATAGCTCTATCTGCATTTCTTTGCGGAGCTTGAAATCCAAAGCCCCCAGGGGTTCATCCAACAATACTACTGCTGGTCGGTTCACCAATGCTCTGGCGAGAGCCACCCGTTGCTGTTGTCCTCCAGACAGTTGATTAGGATATCGATTAGCTAATCCTTCTAATTTCACCTGTTTGAGGGCTTGTTTTACCCGATCTTCCACTTCCGACGCCTTGAGCCTTTTTAGTTTTAAACCGAAGGCAATGTTCTCTGATACACTCAAGTGATTGAATAGAGCATAGCTCTGAAATACTGTATTTACCGGTCGTCGATGGGGTGGTACTTGATTCATTGACTGCCCTTGAATCAGTACTTCCCCCGCCGAAGGCATCTCAAACCCTGCCATTAAGCGCAAGGTTGTGGTTTTACCGCAGCCAGAAGGACCGAGGATGCTAAAGAACTCTCCCCGACGAATATTCATGTCAACACCTCGGACAGCAGTCTCTCCATTGAAGACCTTGAAGACTTTGCGGAGTTCAATATCAAGTTCAGCAGCTGTTTCCGGAGAAGGTTGTTCTTTGGTAGAAGTTTGAAACATGGTAATTATTTAAAGGCTTGGTGTTAATTCCTTACCTCACCAGAGGTTGAGCCTCTTTGACATCATCACTGGGCATCAAGCTACAGTGATTCCTCAGTTTATTTTATCTGGCTACTGCTAGTCTGGGTAAGTTATTATTTCAACCAATCCTCAATCCCCTAACTTTACTCCTATGACTGTAATTCATAATTTCTCAGTTGGGCGTCAATCTTCTACCCGTACTGTAGGACGTAATTACCAATCTGTGGTGGTAATGCTGCTCATCAGCGCCTTTTTACTGGGGGGCATTGCCTCTCGTTTAGCTTATTTACAACTAGTTGAAGGGGAACGCAATAAGGAACTGGCCGAAAATAACCGCATTCGTATCATTCCTAAACCCCCTGTACGAGGTAATATTTTTGACCGCAAAGGTAGAATTTTAGCCAGCACTAGGCTATCTCGCTCAGTGTTCGTTTGGCCTATTGCTTTGAAAAAGGACAAATGGCCAGAAACTTTCAAGCGCCTCTCAGAGATTTTGGATATCCCAGAAGAAGATATTGAAAAACGCTTGCAAAATGCTGACAACAGTTCTCTTTCCCGCATCCGCATTGCCCGTAGCATTAGTCCTAAACAAATTACAGCACTAGCGGAGTATAGCAATGAACTAGAAGGGGTAGATGTTGATGTAGAAACAGTAAGAGAGTACCCCAATGGGGATTTAGCGGCTCATGTTTTGGGTTATACTGGCGAGATTAATGAAGAAGAATTAGCAGATCGTCGAGAGGAAGGTTATCGTCCTGGTGACGTAATTGGTCAAATGGGGGTCGAGGAGTCTTTTCAGGAGATGCTCAGGGGAGAATGGGGTGGACAGCAAGTTGAGGTGGATGGTGCGGATCAAGTAGTCAAGGTTTTGGGTAAAAAAGATGCCAAAGCTGGTAAAGATATCAAAATCACTTTAGATATAGATACGCAAAAAGCCGCTGAAGCAGCTTTGGGTTATCAAAAAGGTGCGATTGTGGCGATAGATCCCAATAATGGGGAAGTACTGGCGATGGTTAGTCGTCCAACTTTTGACCCCAATATTTTTTCTACCCGTATTACCCAAGAAACCTGGACTAAGTTGCAAGGGAGAGGCAACCCCTTTGTTAACCGTGCCATACGTGGCTTTCCTCCTGCAAGTACCTTCAAGATAGTCACCGCAGCAGCAGGCATGGAAACTGGCAAATATCCTCCCAACACTGTCTTGCCGACTTTTGCTTATCTACGGGTTGGTGGTACTGCTTTTGGTGAGTGGAACAAGGCAGGCTTTGGTCCATTGGGATATGTGCGTGCTCTAGCAATGAGTAGTAATACCTTTCATGGACAAATTGGCAAAGGTATCGGAGGAGAAAAACTGATCGAATGGTCTCGTAAATTTGGTTTTGGTTACCAAACTGGTGTTGAGCTCAATGAAGAATCCCCCGGTTTAATTGCAGATGATGCCTGGAAGCAGAAGAGATTTAACTGGGAATGGACTGTGGGTGATACGGTTAATATGTCTATTGGTCAGGGATTTACTCAAGCAACACCCTTACAAGTCGCTATGATGTTTGCCGTTCCTGCTAATGGAGGCTACAAAGTTAAACCTCACCTGCTGCTTGATGGGCAAAATTCCGACAAATGGAGCAAGTCAATGAATCTTAAGCCAGAAACAGTGGATAAGTTACGTCAGGGATTAAGAGCAGTGGTTACTGGTGGTACAGGACAGAAATTAAATGTATCCCATCTACCACCAGTTGCCGGTAAAAGTGGTACGGCAGAGGCTCCTCCCGGTAAACCTCATGCTTGGTTTGGAGCCTATGCACCAGCGGTGAATCCAGAAATTGTAGTTGTCGCCTTTGCTGAACATTCCGGTGGCGGTGGGGGTAGTACCGCTGGACCAATGGTTCGCCAAGTGTTGGAGGGTTACTTCAAAGCTAAGGCTGCTGAACCTAAGAAATAAGGGGCTTAACATCCCATCGTTGCGGGAGCTGAGGAAGCTGAGGAAGCTGAGGAAGCTGAGGAAGCTGAGGAAGTTGGGGGAGTAAGGCAAGTCCAAAAATTGGGATAATTTCTTTCTTGGAGTTTCCTAAGCTGAATACGGAAAACCGCATTTTGCGCCAACTCACTGCTACACTACAATGTAATTAGAAGCAGCAATACAATCAAATCGGTTGTATAACAGGAGCAATGAGTTTCTTTGATTCAGAAATAGTCCAACAAGAAGCAAAACAGCTGTTTGAAGATTATCATTCCTTAATGCAGTTGGGAGGCAGCTACGGCAAATTTGACCGAGAGGGCAAAAAGATTTTCATCGAGCAGATGGAATCGATGATGGACCGCTATCGTATTTTTATGAAGCGTTTCGAGTTATCCGATGACTTTATGGCTCAGATGACGGTGGAACAGCTCAATACCCAGCTGGGTCAGTTTGGTATCACACCTAAGCAAATGTTTGAACAAATGGAAATGACTCTCGAAAAAATGAAGTCAGAGTTGGAAAAGCAGTCTTGAAATTGAGCCTTTGAGACTTGAGGAAGGTAGGTCGCACCAACCAACCCTTCACCCCCCCCAAGGAGGGTAACTTCTAGGCTCCAAGGAAAGAAAGCTTTTTCACCTTTTTGAACTGACAGGTTATTTTCATGCCTGCTGCACTAGCGATCGCGCTAGTATCTTCTAAGGTAGCCAGGTGATATCGTTTAAAACTCCAAGGACAAATACTCTTTCTTTTAAATCATTGGGAATTTGCTCATCTACGTAACTCAATCGACCCTCGTCTTGATCGAAATCAATTAGCAAAACTACCCTTTCTTCTGAAAAATGCCGCATTTCAGGAATATGAAATTCTACAAGCTTGCTGACTACCTTTTTCCATCCACGAGCAGGCGGCAAAACTTGAATGACACGTTCCCTGAGGTTTGGATGGAGAACAAAGCTGTTTGCAATTTGGCGATTAGCATCATCTTCAGGTAATACAAAAACGTGCGGTTTGTACCTATTGATGCTCATAATTCTATATCACCTAAAATCAGGGTATCTATAAGATTGCCATTAATAGTTATCTCACTGAGCAATCTCACTAAAGTTGGTTCTAAATGACTTTTGCGATCGAGTACAAAAGTATTTTCATCGGAAAACTTTCGGATTGCTTCTTCATTATGAGAAGTCGCTAGAATTTGACCACTATTTTTAAACGAGCGTCGTAATGATGTAACAAAATGTCCAACTTCTGACAACGAAATGTAGTTATCAGGCTCGTCCCAAAAACAAAAAACTGGACCATAGTATTTATTTGCAACTAAAAAGTGCAGATGACATCCCATTGAGAGACAGTTCAAAGTTCTCCAGGCATCTGAAGTTGTTTACATACAGTCTTTGGAGCATAGCCAAGCGACTCCGAGGATCAAAAAGTGAAGTAATGTTTAGTCAACTTAATGAACCAGTATAAACGATATTACTTCTGATAAAGTCAGACTCTAGTGTTAGTGGTAACCATGATTTTTTTGCTTCCCCATTCCCAAAAAGTCCTTAAAAACGAATCGGATGCTCAATATTCCTCTGCTTCCTGATAAAACTCCTCTAGGGCCTGTTGTTGGCTACGGCGGGAACGACGTCGGTATTTTTTGCTGGCTAACTTTGGTTCATATTGATGCTTCCCGGAACCTTTAATTTTTAACTTCATACTAGATTCTGCATCAGGTTGTTGTTTCAAAGCTTCTTCCTGCGCGATCGCTTCTGCTAAAAAATCGAGATAATGATCGTAGCGCTCCCAGTCACCTCGGACTACACAGTTGGGTTCATCCCGATGTAGACAATTGCTAAATTGACAACTTGATGTGGCTAGGCGTTGTCTTGCTTCGGGGAAATAAAGGGATAAATCTGCTGGAGCACAATTCAAATCCGGTTGATTGAAGCCAGGGGTATCTGCTAACAAACCACCTTTGGGTAATTCAAACAGTTCAACATGCCTTGTGGTGTGCCGTCCTCGACCTAGTTTACTGGTAACTGCTCCAACTCGTAAATCAGTTCCCGGTGCTAGTAGATTAATCAGACTGGACTTGCCAACACCGGAAAGACCAGCAAAAACGGTGATTTTTTGCTCTAGTCTCTCGTTGAGTAGCTCAAGTCCAGTACGATTATGGGTGCTGAGTAGTACAGGCTGGTAACCCCAATCTCCCAAACGTTGCTGCCATTGTTGTATGGTGAGAGTGGTTACTAAATCAGCTTTATTCAAGCACAAACCGACTTTTAAGCCGGTAGTTTCTGCTTTGACCAAAAACCTACTCAGCTGGTAGGCATCTAGGGTAGGTTCTTCTAGGGCAAAGACTAGGAAAATTTGCTCAGCGTTAGCGATTGGCGGGCGGTCTAGCTGGGTTTTGCGGGGCATAACTGAAGCAATCGCTCCTCGTCCATCTGCCCAATCTGGTTCTTCTACCAAAACGCGATCACCTACCATTACCTGCTGGCCGATTTTTTTCAATCGTGACCTACGGGTACAAAGGAAGACCTGCTTCACATTGTCTAATCTTACCCTGTAGAAGTTGGCTTGTACTGCTAGTACTGTCCCAACTAGCGGTATGGAGGATGCCAAAGGTTTGTTCTTAGGCAGTTCCCCCTTCATGCTGATTCTAAGGGACGCCTTACTTGCAAGGCAAAGTATTGCCCTTGGTCTTCAACTGATTCAATGGGGTAGCCTTCCATAGCTAAACTATCCGGTACTTGCTCAATCGGCTCACCAGGATCAAGCCAGACTTCTAACAAAGCTCCTGGTGTCATCTGCTCTAGGTAGAGTTTGGTGCGCACAAAGTTAATTGGACAGGGAGTGCCACGCAAATCCAATTGGGCATCAGGTTTTTGATTAATGGTTGATGGAGCCATGTTACTCATTATGCTACCCCACTTGCTAATAGCTCACCATGACAAATTTGACAGTTCAGTAGGACGCGGAGACAAGGGGACGCGGGGATGCGGAGATAGAACAACCCATCAAAATTAAATTGGTGAACAACTAAAAGCTTAGTTACTTTGGTATTGCTCAGAAAGCATAGTGGCTTAAAATTTCCATCATTACCGATGAAAACCTCCTGCCTCCTGCCTTCCACCTTCTGCCTCCTTTTAACTGCCAAATAGTCCCCCTAGAAATCCTTCTATACCACTTTTTCCGGTACGCTCTTCCCTAATCTTTGCTAGTCTCTCCAGCAATTCCCTTTCCTCAGCAGTTATACGGGTAGGAATGTCGATCAAGACTGTAATTAGGTGATCACCTCGACTCACGGGATTACCTAATTTAGGCACACCGTGACCTTCTAAGGTCAATACTGTAGCAGGCTGGGTTCCGGCAGGGATAGTTAAATCTATTGGTCCATCTACTGTATTTACTGGGGCAGAACAACCCAAAATTGCCTGCAAATAGCTGATTTTGATCTCGGAGAGGATATTGAGTCCATCCCGCTTAAAGTCTGAGTCTTCCTTGACAAATAAATAAACATATAAGTCTCCAGGAGGACCGTTGCGGGCTCCCGCATCACCTTCTTTGGAAACCCGCAAGCGAGTTCCGTTATCTACCCCTGCTGGAATGGTAATTTCGAGCTTTTTCGTTTCTTGTTTCCTACCTGCGCCCCCACAACTTTCACACTTATCCTCAATTACCTGTCCTTCACCGTTACAGGTGGGACATACTGAAACTTGGGTAAAGCTACCAAAAGGTGTCCGGGTGGCGCGACGGACTTGACCACTACCACCGCAAGTTGAACAGGTACGGGGTCTTGTTCCCGCCTTAGCACCTGTACCATTACAAACTTTACAGGTTTCTAGGTGAGGAATGCGGATTTCCTTTTTTCCACCAAAGACAGCTTCTTTGAATTTCAGCTTCAAGTCTAGCCTTAGGTCGTCACCTCGAACTGGACCACCACGCCTTTGAGCCGTTTGTTGACCCATGCCACCGGCGAAATTGCCGAAGAAGCTCTCAAAAATTTCGGAGAAGCCCATGTCACCAAAGTCTGGGTAACCTGCTCCTGCACTAGAAGAAACACCCGCTTCTCCAAAACGGTCATATCTCGCTCTGGTTTCTGCTTCTGAAAGGACTTCGTAAGCTCGATTAATCTCCTTGAACCGATCTTCAGCCCCTGCTTCTTTGTTTACATCAGGATGATACTTACGGGCAAGGTCGCGGTAAGCACGTTTAATTTGTCTTGTATCGGCGTCACGGGGGACACCTAGAGTTTCATAATAGTCAGGCATAGAGCACTGATCTGTATTTGGTTACTTGAGTAGGGGCAGATTCAGTTTAATTCAGGTGCTTGCTGTGAGGCAACTGTTGTTGCGGAGCAAGATCACCAAAGTACTATTCTTATATCTATCAAAAAAAACAGCTAATTGCCACCTGTTGATGAGCTCTCTAATCTGAAAATAGGCAATAGGCAATAGGGAAGAAACTACTTTCATCACCAGGTGGTGAAAAAAATTTTTTCATTGGGACTACCTCAATCAACTGGCTCATAATCGGCAGTTACAGTCTCGTCATCAAAATTGAAATCCAACTCTTCTTCTTCCTCTGGCGCTGCTTGAGTAATGTTGCTGGTTTCCATAATTGAGGGTTCTTCGTCCAAAGTTTCAAAGTCTTCTGCCTCACCTTTGCTAGCAAAAGAAGCAATAATACCTCCAATTGAGAACAGAGTTTGTTGGAAGTCATTGACCATTTGTCCTACTTCCTCAACAGTGACTGAACTGTCTGTCATTGCTGCCTGGATCTGCTCCCTTTGCTCATTGCCTTTATCAAGGAGTTCTTGAGCCTGAAGTTGATTATGAATCAAGTCTCCATGCTCTTTTAAGGTGTTATCCCAGCTGTAGAAGAGGCTATCAGCTTTGTTCTTGAGTTCAGCCAATTCTATGCGACGGCGGTCTTCCTCGGCATATTTTTCCGCTTCTTGCCGCATCCGTTCTACTTCAGATGAACTTAATCCCCCAGTATTAGTAATTCGGATGCTTTGCTCTCTACCTGTACCTTTGTCTGTGGCTGCGACTTGTAAAATCCCATTAACATCGATTTCAAAAGCTACCTCAATTTGAGGTACTCCCCGGAGGGCTGGGGGAATGCCGGTGAGCAGAAACTTACCCAAGCTTTTGTTATCTTTTGCCATGGCACGTTCACCCTGTAGAACATGAATTTCTACTGAGGTTTGTCCATCTGTAGCAGTAGAGAATATTTGAGATTTACTGGTAGGGATGGTGGTATTCCGCTCAATAATTTTTGTGAATACCTCTCCTAATGTTTCAATACCTAATGAGAGGGGGGTAACGTCCAGCAAGAGTAAGTCTTCGACTTCTCCACCTAAGACACCTCCTTGGATTGCTGCACCCAGGGCTACCGCTTCATCAGGGTTAATCGATCTTTCTGGGTCTTTGCCACCAAAAAATTTTTTAATCCCTTCTTGTACTGCTGGTATACGAGTAGAACCACCAACTAGCAAAATGCGGTCAATATCCTCCGGCTGTAAATCGGCGTCTTTAAGAGCCTGGGTCACCGGTTCTATAGTCCCTTCTACTAGTTCCTTGGCTAGTTCTTCAAACTTAGCTCTGGATAGTTCCATCTCTAGGTGTTTGGGACCTGTCTCATCCGCAGTGATGAAGGGCAGGTTAACAGAAGTAGAAACCATACTCGACAATTCTATTTTGGCTTTTTCAGCCGCTTCTCGTAAGCGCTGAAGAGCCATTTTGTCTGTTCCTAGGTCGATACCCTCTGTTTCCTGAAAATTCTCGATCATCCACAGAACAACCACATTGTCAAAGTCATCTCCCCCTAGGTGATTGTTACCAGAAGTAGCTTTAACTTCAAAGACGCCATCCCCCAATTGCAGTATAGAGACATCAAAGGTACCACCACCTAAGTCAAAAACGAGAATTTGCTGTTCTTGTTCCTGTTTGTCTAGACCATAGGCTAAGGATGCCGCCGTTGGCTCATTGATGATACGCAATACTTCTAAACCGGCAATTGTTCCAGCATCTTTGGTGGCTTGCCTTTGGGCATCCGTAAAGTAAGCTGGTACAGTAATTACCGCTTGAGCTACTGGTTCCCCTAGGAAATTTTCCGCATCCTGCTTGAGCTTTTGCAGGGTCATAGCGGATACTTCTTGAGGAGTATAGTTATGATCCCGAATCTTGACATCAACGGTATCATCACGACCTTTAACACAAGTGTAAGTAACTCGCGATCGCTCCGTAGCAGTATCATCCCAACGACGTCCGATAAAACGCTTGATACTATAGACAGTATTGTCAGCATTGGTCACTGCCTGCCGCTTTGCCAACTGGCCGACTAAACGCTCACCTGACTTACCAAAACCGACTATACTCGGAGTAGTTCGTCCTCCTTCCGAGTTCGTAATAACTTGGGGCTTACCCCCTTCTAAAACAGCGACGCAACTATTGGTCGTGCCTAGGTCGATGCCGATGACTTTTCCCATTGCGCTTCGGCTTAAAAATTTGTAAATTTATGTTTTTTTCAAGTTGAACCGGTTGTGAATTGAATTCACCCTAGTTCAACATTACTCTTGTACTTAATTTTAGAGGCTAAAATCTACAGTCTGCTAATCCAGCTGTTAATTTTCTGTAGTTTCTGAGTCATTTTCCTCCGAGGTTACCACGGGCTCCATAGCTGCGGCAACCTTAACCATTGCATGACGAAGCACCCGCTCATTGAGGAAGTATCCCCGTTGCAGTTGTTCGATCACCGTTCCTTCTGGATATTCATCTGTTGATTCTCGCATAACTGCCTCATGAAGATTTGGATCAAATTCTTTACCTTCTGGACGCATCGGAGAAACCCCAATACGTTTTAGGCAGTCTACCAGTTGCTTATAAATACCCTGATAGCTTTTGTGAATATTCATTTCTCCATCATTTTGAGGCTTGATCTGTGATCTTGCCCGCTCAAAGTTATCCACTACTGGCAGTAACTCCATGAGGGTAACTTGCTTGATATGCTGTTCTAATTCCTCTTTTTCTTTCCCAGTACGCTTGCGGAAATTTTCAAAATCTGCTGCCATCCGCACCGACTGACCTTTCAGGGAGTCGTATTGCTGACTAAGATCTTCTAATTGAGATTTTAGTGCCTCCTTCTCCTGAGTTAAGGCTTCTACTTCAGCCGTATCAGCCTTTTCCAGAGTTTCTACTACTGGTTCTTCTGGGGGAGGTATATCAACACTCTCAACTGATACTCCTTCACTTTCTGATGCTGTAACTACTGAAGGTTCAAGCTCACCAGTTGCTTCTGAGGAGCTTGAAGCCTCACTAGTTTGCTCATCCGCGCTAGATTCAGGCCCTAAGTCAGTTTCTGTACTCGAACCCATTGCTTCTCCTGGGGCTTCACCACCAAGATTCTCTGGACTAACGGCAACCGGCTCATCTGCCTGCTGCGAAATGTTATCTGGCTGCTTTTCTTCGTCGATCATCTTTCATCAAACAAATCTATTGTACCCAGGCAAGATGTTGTCATCATGCTTAGAATGCTAATTAGTGTAAGTTACAGATAGCCTAGTGCTGGCATATTTTGTATACCCTTACCTTAGAATAGTAAAGTTGTCCAGATTATAACCAAAATGTAGCATTATCTCACTAGAATTACACGGCCTTTAACTTTTGCCAAGTCCAAAGGAGGAACTAACTCAACAAATAATAGGTATGATTCTAATATCTTGTATTTGTAACTAAAGTGCCTTGGCACCTAAACTGACTCATCCCAAAAGCATTTAACTCATGGCTACCAGAGACTAAACTCAATCAACACAGGAGCTGTGTTCCTCTGTCAGAGCCATACCAACGTGTCAGTTGACACCATTGGTTACCCTGATGCAAGTTTCTAAAATCTTATTTCAGCTACGGTTTTTGGGCATGATTTGGTAAATCAAGGAGATCTTATCACCTAACTATGACTCAATCTTCATCACCACGACGCAGTCGCGCCCTGATTGTCAAAAACGATTTTTCCCCCTTTGGCAATAAGCTAGTTCAGTCAGGCGTAGTTGACGATGACCAAATGCGGCAAGCATTGGTGGAAACTCGTAAGACAGGAAGACCCCTGACAGAAATTATTGAGCAGATTACGGGGCGTCAATTATCACCAGAATTACTGCGTCAGTATAAGAAACAACAGCTGTTTGAACTGAAAATCCTTTATGGAGTTGATTCTCTCGACCCAGAAATTAGTGATATTGCCAGTACCCAAGTTGGTCAACTTATTGATGAGTTGATTCCCATTGATATCTGTCGTCGCTGTCGCTTGGTGCCTGTATCTAAAACTGACACTGAGCCTAAATCAGTGCTGGTAGCAATGGCGGATCCTGATAATCTGGACGCCCAGGATGACCTTAATCGCATTTTGAGACCTCGGGGTATCGGCTTGCGGCGGATGGTCATCACGATGGAAGACTATCAACGCCTGATTGATGAGTATCTTGATGAACAGCTCAAACGTCAGAAGCAGCAGGAAGCCGCCGCCTCGGTAGATGTCACTGCTGATTTTGAGAATTTAGACAATATCGACTTGCAGGAAGCCGAAGATGAAGTCGAAGCGGATCTAGGTGAATCTTTGAAGGGAGCAGAAGGGGCTCCGGTAATTAACCTGGTGAACAAAATCTTGGCTAAGGCTCTGCAAGAAGGTGTTTCCGATATCCATGTCGAACCCCAAGAAGAGTATTTACGTATACGCTTCCGTAAAGATGGGGTACTACGTCCAGCTTTTGATAAACCTTTTCCCAAGAAAATTTCCCCAGCGGTTGCTGCTCGTTTCAAAATTATGTCAGAGCTTGACATTGCTGAGCGACGACTGCCCCAAGATGGTAAGATTCGACGGATGTACCAGGGTCGCAAGGTTGACTTCCGGGTCAGTACTTTACCCAGCCGCTATGGGGAGAAAGTAGTATTGCGGATCTTGGATAACGAATCTACCCAATTGGGTTTAGATATGCTGATTACTGACCAAGAGACATTGGAAGTAGTCAGGGAAATGGCGAGTCGTCCCTTTGGACTAATCCTGGTAACAGGACCGACAGGTTCAGGAAAATCGACAAGTTTGTACTCCATACTGGCAGAGAGGAATGACCCAGGGGTAAATATTAGTACAGCGGAAGACCCGATTGAATATTCCTTACCAGGTATTACCCAAGTACAGGTATTACGGGAAAAGGGGATGGATTTTGCGTCCATTCTCCGCTCCTTTCTACGTCAAGACCCGGATGTGATTCTGGTGGGTGAGACACGAGACCCGGAAACAGCCAAAACCGCAATTGAAGCTGCCCTCACAGGTCACCTGGTCTTGACTACCTTACATACTAATGATGCTGCTGGGGCCATCCCTCGTTTGGATGAAATGGGGGTTGAACCCTTCATGGTGTCCGGGGCTCTCATTGGCGTATTGGCTCAGCGCTTAATGCGAAGAGTCTGTAGTGAATGTCGCATTGCCTATCAACCTAATGCCAATGAATTGGCGAGATTTGGTTTAGCCGCTGCCAATGAAGGGGAAATAACTTTTTATAAAGCTAACACTCTGACCACTGATGAAATAGCCGAAGCTAGAATGCAAGGTACACTTTGCGGTAAGTGTAATGGTAATGGCTACAAGGGACGTGTTGGTGTCTATGAGGTGATGCAGGTTAACGAGCGGTTACAAACCTTAATCAGTGAAAAAGCAAATGCAGACCGGATTAAGGAAGCTGCAGTAGAAGAGGGGATGACCACTTTATTAGCTTACAGCTTAAACCTGGTAAGGCAAGGTTACACGACCCTTGAAGAAGTAGAACGGGTGACTTTTACCGATTCTGGTCTAGAGGCAGAACTCAAAGCCAAACGTAAGACTTCTCTCACTTGTCGGAATTGTTCTGCTGAATTACAGCAGGATTGGCTAGATTGTCCTTATTGTATGACTCCTCGTTTTCAGGATTAAAAGTACTTTGTTATTGGTTATTAGTTTGCCCACAAATAACTAACAACCAATAACCAACACTAACAGCAACTTTTATCATAAGGGAACACTATGGAATTAATGATTGAAGACTTGATGGAGCAAATGGTTGAGATGGGTGGCTCGGATATGCACATCCAAGCCCAAGCTCCTGTCTATTTCCGTATCAGTGGCAAGCTCCAACCTTTTGCTGAGGACCCACTAAGTCCCCAAGAATGTCAGAGGCTGATCTTCAGTATGCTCAATAATTCACAGCGTAAAGAATTAGAGCAAAACTGGGAACTTGACTGTTCTTATGGTGTCAAGGGATTAGCTCGTTTCCGCGTTAATGTCTACAAAGAGCGGGGTTACTACGCAGCTTGCTTAAGGGCTTTGTCTTCCAAGATTCCTAACTTTGATATGTTGGGTTTGCCAGACGTAGTTCGGGAAATGAGCGAAAGACCAAGGGGATTAGTTCTAGTTACCGGACCAACTGGTTCTGGCAAGACTACCACCCTGGCAGCCATGATTGATTTAGTTAACCGAACTAGGCCGGAACATATTTTAACAGTAGAAGACCCAATTGAATATGTCTTTCCTAATATCAAGAGCTTAATTCACCAACGTCAAAAAGGAGAAGATACCAAAACCTTTGCTAATGCTTTGAAAGCAGCTCTCAGGGAAGATCCAGATGTGATCTTGGTAGGAGAAATGCGGGATTTAGAGACAATTTCTCTAGCAATTAGTGCAGCGGAAACTGGTCACTTGGTTATGGGTACTCTGCATACTAGCTCCGCAGCTCAGACAGTGAACCGGATGCTAGACGTGTTTCCCCCAGAACAACAAGCTCAAGTCCGAGCTCAGTTGTCTAACTCTTTAATCGCAGTTTTTAGTCAATGCTTAGCCAAAAAGAAAAATCCGAAACCTGGTGAGTTTGGCAGGGTAATGGCTCAAGAAATCATGATCGTCACCCCAGCTATTTCCAACCTGATCCGAGAAGGAAAGGTTTCTGGTATTTACTCTGCTATTCAAACAGGTATGAAAATGGGAATGCAGACGATGGAACAAGCTTTGGCTCGTTTAGTTCAAGCTGGAACTATCTCTTTTGAAACCGCAGTCTCCAAGAGTTCTAAGCCTGAGGAAATGCAGCGTATCCTTGCTGGTGCAGGTGCGATGGGTGCTGGTGCTGGTGCGAAGACAACTGCAAGAACCGGAAGGACTGCTCGCTAACTATAGACGAGGTGTTAGATGTTAGTATCTAACACCTATTAGTGACAAGTTAAGGTAAAGATGACGTTGTCAAGGGAAGGTCGAAGGTCGAAGGTCGAATTGGGGAAAGAAAATATAGATTTTCTCCCTTTGGCTGTTCCTTATAGAGGGTTTTTTGAGTTATCAAACACGCTTATATGGTACTTGAAAAATGCACGACCCTTTAACTTGTCACCAATACCCACCACCTACCACCGGGTGGGCGAAAAAAAGTGTGGGGAGCGGAGGAGCGGAGGAGCGGAGGAGCAGAGGAGCTGAAGAAGAGAGAACTGATAATTTTTGGATACAAAGCTCAAGAAATCCCACCCAAAATTTCACCTCACCCCCTAACCCCTACCACCTACCACCTACCACATATCACCTACCACCTAACATCTACCACCTAACCCCTACAACCTACCACCTAATCAAAAAGCCATGCCTACTTTCATCGCTGAAGTTAAAGACTTTCAAGGAAATGCCAAGAAAGAGAAAGTCGAGGCGATTTCCCAAGAACAAGCCCGTGCAATACTTAAAAATAAATATAGCAATATCGTCAAAGTTAGCAAAGCAGGTTTTGATATTGACTTATCAAAACTTGGAGAAAAGTTTACTACAGTCACAGTCAAAGACAAAGCAGTTTTTTCCCGTCAATTTGCGGCGATGGTGGATGCCGGTGTAGCTATGGTTCGTTGCCTTGGTGTCTTATCGGATCAATGTGCTAATCCCAAGCTGAAAAAGTCACTCTTGGACATCAGTAGTGATGTTCAGCAGGGAACTAGTCTTTCTGAATCCATGAACAAACATCCCCAGTGTTTTGATACCTTGTATGTCAGTATGGTTCAAGCTGGTGAAGTGGGGGGTGTACTCGATGAGGTACTCAACCGCTTAGCCAAACTCCTCGAAGACATGAACCGCTTACAGAACCAAGTAAAAGCAGCTATGGCTTATCCCACAGTAGTAGGAAGCATTGCTGTTTTGGTATTTTTGGGGATGACCATGTTTTTGATCCCAATCTTTGCGGAAATTTTCACTGATCTGGGTACAGAATTGCCAGCTTTAACCAAATTTATGCTCTGGATCAGTGGGATACTGAGAAGCTGGAAAATTTTCATCCCAATCGCGATTGTCATTGTTCTGACTTTTGCCTTCAAGCAATACTACAAGACACCAATGGGTCGTGTGCAAATAGACCAATTTAAGTTAAAAATGCCCCTGTTTGGTGATCTCAATGAAAAATCAGCAGTTGCTCGTTTTTGCCGCATTTTTGGTACTTTAACCCGTTCAGGAGTACCAGTACTGAATTCTTTGGATATTGTCCGAGATACTTCAGGTAACCAAGTAATTGCCAATGCAGTTGATTCTGCTAAGCTAGAGATTCAACAAGGAGGGATGATTAGCCTTGCCCTGCAAAAAGAAGAAGTTTTTCCTCTGTTGGCGATTCAGATGATTAGTATCGGTGAGGAGACAGGGGAATTAGATTCCATGATGATGAAAGTTGCCGATTTTTATGAAGATGAGGTAGAACAAGCGGTTAAAGCCCTGACAAGTATCCTTGAACCAATCATGATTGTTGTACTAGGGGGTATGGTGGGAACTATTCTAGTTTCCATGTATCTCCCGATGTTTAAGGTCTTTGATACCCTGGGTTAACAAATTAATTTTAGAGGGGTGTATTTCAACTCAAGCCAGTGAATTACGAAATCTCTTGAATAAAATTTAGCCCCTCATACCCTCTTACAGGGGGGGGTGTAGACAACTTAAAATTCTCATGCCTGTTAAACAATCTGATTATGAAACATTGCTAGCAGAATATAGCAATTGTGAGACTGCGATCGCACTACTCAAAAAATACCGACCTTACTTAGAGAAAATTCCTAGTATGCGCCGACCCGATGAGAGTGTGATTACCATACCTTTACCGGTAGTGCGAGTACGCCATTCTAAGCCTATGGGGGTAAAGAATACCACCAATTTTGCTGCTTTGCAAGAAACAGTTTGCCTACCCTGTGATGTTGCCCTTTTGATGTGCGATCCAGAATGGAAAATCAAGATGGGGGTAGAAATTCTGGTGTTTATTTGCCGTCCTCATGAAGACTTTTCGGAACTACTTATGCGCTGGCGGCAAACCCAAGTATTGCTGTCTCAAGAATATGAGTGGTTAATGCCTCCCTGTTATCAACATATTCTCAGCGACGGAGTGGATCAAATCTATCCTCTGTTTGTAGTACTTCCAGAAACACCACAAAGAATCCAACGAGGCTTACTGGGGGCTACTCTGCCTTTTGTTATCGAAAACTTAGATTCCTTATCTCAGGAAGAGACACCAGCAACCTTGTCTACGGAAAGTTCATCGTCTTAGGAGATTGATTCAATTCTTTAATCTAAATAGGCTCAGTATGATTTGTTTGAAATTCCCCAGATCCCCGACTTCTCCAAGAAGTCGGGGATCTCAACGCGGCTAGATCTAAAAAGACTAAGTTCGGGACTCATATTCTAATGAAAACTATCTTGATTTTGGCAGCAAATCCAAAAGATACAACCCAACTGCGTTTAGATGAGGAAGTGCGGGAAATTGATGAAGTGCTGCGGCAAGCTGGTATAAAGGATGAGTTTGAGTTAAAACAGCGGTGGGCAGTACGACCTAGAGATGTGCAGCAAGCCATGTTAAGCTGTAATCCCGCAATTGTACATTTCTCTGGGCATGGAACAGGAGAGCAGGGATTAGCTTTAGAGGATGGGGAAGGAAATATTAAACTAGTGGATACGGCAGCTTTGGCTGGCTTGTTTAAATTGTTTGCCTCTCAAGTGGAATGTGTGATTCTCAATGCCTGTTATTCCGAAGTCCAAGCAGAAGCGATTGCGCAATATATTAGTTATGTTATTGGTATGAGTCAGCCCATTGAGGACAAGGCAGCGATTGAGTTTACTGTGGGCTTTTATAATGCTCTAGGGGCTGGTCGTTCTTATCCCGATGCTTTTGATTTTGGTTGTAATAGTATTCAATTGGCAGGAATTGCTGGGTATCAGACTCCTGTGTTGCAGCACAACCCGAATGTAGTTGTACATGATGCTAATTTGGAGTCAAAAACTAGTCCTCTACTGGAAGAGCAATTGGCTGAATTACGGGAAGAGTATGATGCGGTGAATGAGGAAATTAAGGCTCTTAAGAAGTCTTTGCGGATTGATGATTTAACTCCTAAGCAAAGGATAAAGCTCAAAAGGCAGATTCAGGAAGCGGAAACAGAAAGAGAAAATTTAGAATTTAGAAGGTCGAATTTAGAATGAATAATTGGAAATTGGGAATTGGGAATTGGGAATTGGGAATAAAATTACGTCAACTTAAGTTAAGGATAGCTTAGCGCTGAGCTTCCACACCAACCCAGAGTTTAAACTCACCGGCTAATAGCTAAAGTCTATGCTTTGTGGACTGAATATGTTTGGAAAGATTGAGTCATCTAAAGATGACTTGAGCTATTAGCAAGGAACTTAAGTTCCTTGTGGGGCATGGGTTTCACTTTAAATTGACAATGGTTTAGGGTCACCGCAAGGTACATTTGGCGACAATTTTGGTACAAAACCCACACTATTGTTCGAGCTGGGAATTATTTGGGTTAAATTGAGGATGGCTTTGGCCGGTTTTGAGGGCAATATTCCGGTATAATTGTCTAGGTTATCACTAGACTAGCCCTACAGATGTAGAAAATTTTATTCTAAATTCTAAATTCTTAAAACTAGCCCTACAGATGTAGAAAATTTTATTCTAAATTCTAAATTCTAAATTCTAAATTCTTATAATGTCTCATGAACCATACAAGCAGGAAAAGTTAGCTGAATTACAAGAAGAATGTGATGCTTGGAGAGAGGAAATTCAGGAACTCAAGAAATCCTTGCAAATAGATGACCTTACTCCTAAACAGCGTATCAGGGTAAAAAGTCAGATTAAAGCAGCTGAAGCAGAATTTCAGGAAATTAGCCAGCAAATTGAGTTACTGGACAAAAATACAGTAAGTAGTGAACAACTGTATAAGCTTTTGTTAAAGCTAGGCTACAAAAGGCAAGTGCGCCTATTCCGCCAATTAGTTGATGCTCAATCAGTATCAGCTTTCTTGATTCACGGTTCTCCTGAACATGGACAGCGGTGGTTATTGAATCGCTTAGTAGGGCAGTATGTTCCTCAAAGTATTAGTGGTAAGGTAGTAAAGATTGACTTGGGTCGCAAAGTACGACGTACCAATGTGAGTGCTTTGTGGCGGCAACTTGGTAGTTATTTTAATCTATGCGGCAGAGGCATCTCACCTGTAGAAATTGCGGAGCGAGTTTATCGTTGTTGGCAAACTCAGAATGTCTTGTTTGTCTTTCATGATGTGGATTGTATGCCACCAGCCTATTTACAGGAGCTTATTCAGAATTTCTGGCAACCGTTGACGAAAAAAGCAAGAAATTATGGTATTAGTGATTTCCAGTTATTGATGTTTCTAGTAGACTATGAAGGAACGGTAGGTAATTTAGATGCTCTGTTTTCTGAGGAAATCAATCCCACTCAACCCTATCCGGTGAAACCTCCTAAGATTAATCAATTTACAGAGGAATCATTATTGGACTGGATGGAGACAGAGGTTGATCAATTACCGATTGAACTCACCCATGACCTTGATGATACAGTGAGAGCCATCCTCGAAGAGAGTGAGGGTATTCCAGAATATGTGCTGACTGAAATATTCGATCGCTGTGGCTTTAACTATTATGAAGAAGTAGATCGACAGTGGAAACTCTAGGCAACCAACAACTCCAATATACAGGTAAAGTGCAGCCTCAGGATGGGGAAAAAGATGCTTATGGACAACGGTTGTATCCCTACTTTCCTAGCCTAGAATTGGTGGAAGTAGTTAATTTGGCGATTTTCTTGGAGCGTCCTTTGCTACTCAAAGGGGAGCCAGGATGTGGTAAAACAAGGTTGGCTGCGGCGGTGGCTTATGAGTTGGGTTTACCTTTGGAAATTTGGCCTGTTAAGTCTACTAGTCGAGCCAGAGATGGCTTGTATACCTATGATACTGTGGCTCGTTTGCGGGATGCTCAGCTAGCAGCTAGTAGTCGGATTTTTCAAGAGGAAGAGATTAAGCGTATTAGTAATCCAGCTACCTATGTGCGGTGGGGAGCATTAGGCAAAGCTTTTTTGAAGCAGCGGCGGACTGTGGTACTAATTGATGACATTGATAAGGCGGATATTGATTTTCCCAACGACTTGTTAATGGAGTTGGATCAAGCCTGGTTTAGAGTGGAGGAGATAGGTAAAACCGTCCGAGCTAAAACAGTGCCAATTGTCTTTATCACCAGTAACGATGAAAAATACTTGCCGGATGCTTTCTTACGCCGTTGTTTATTCTACTATCTAGAGTTTCCTAGTGATCACCACTTAAGGAAAATTCTCAAGGCTCGTTTTCCCAAGTCATCCCAGGAGTTAGTCGCTAAGGCGGTGACTCGCTTTAAACAATTACGCCAGGAAATGGAACAGCAGCAGATAGGTAAGAAAGTAAGTACTAGTGAATTAATGGATTGGTTTAAGGTTCTGAGTCGCTATCCCCAGGACGAGATTCTGGAAAAATTGGAGGGTAAACTCCCCTATCCTTGGGTACTGCTCAAAAGCTGGGAACACCATTGCCGTTATTTAAACCGAGGCGGCAATGATTATTGATGAATTGCCCCTACTAGAGTTGTTTCATCGGCTGCAAGAAGCAGGTTTACCTTTAGGGATCGATGAGTATTACTTACTCTTGCGCTCTTTGCAGGCTGGTTTTGGATTGCCAAATCGTGCAGCTTTGGCTAGGTTATGTTGTAACTTATGGGTAAAATCGGCTGAGGAAAAGCAAATCTTTGATTATCACTTTGAGCAGGTGATGCAGCAACCTGTTTCTCCTAGTACAACAGTTTTGTCTGAGTCCAATTCTAAGAGAGCATTCCAAAGTGACACAAACAATAGTGGGAGCATCTTGCTCCCTGGAACTAAACCAAAAAAGCAAGATCCTCCTACTACAAATTTACGACAATCAGGTTTATCCACTCCTAAAGTCAAGCAGCAGAAAATTACGCCTAGACTAATTCGTTATGGAGCTTTAGGCAGTATCCTGGTTCTGGCTATAGGACCAGTTTTGGTAGGACTGAGTCTGATTAATAACCAGCTAAAACCTACACCAAGTCCTAGTTCTACACCAAGTCCTAGTTCTACTCAAATCCCTACACCGACTCCTAGTTCTACTCAAATCCCTACACCAATTCCCACTCCTCTCATTGCAGACATTTTTTTCACTTCGGACAATTTTTTACTTATCTTAATGACCCTAGTGCTCGGTTCTATTATGCTCTTTAGCAGGATAGTCAGAACTAAGCGCCGCAAACTTGCCGATAAATCCCCAACTCAGCCAAATCAGAACAGGAAAATTACAACTCTTCCTACTCAATTAACCAAGGGAGTAACAGATGAAATTCAAATTGCTCAGACATTGAGAAAGGCTGTTACTCAAGAAGGCTTTCTCTTTAATACTGATTACCTGCCTGTTACTCGTCGGCAAATGAAACAGAGTTGGCGCTACTTGCGCCGATTAGTAAGGGAAGGACCAGCATTAGAATTAGATGTAGAAGCCACAGTCAACGAAATTGGTTGTCAAGGTTTATTACTCAAACCTGTATTCGTACCTCCAAGGGTAAATCGAATCGAATTAATTCTCTTAATCGATCGCGATGGTTCGATGGTTCCGTTTCATTCCTTATCCCAGCGATTAACTCAAACGGCATTACAAGGTAGTGGTCTACATCAGGTCAAGATTTACTACTTCCACAATTGTCCCACAGGATACCTCTACCACGACCCAGCCCATGTAGAGGCTGAACAAGTTAGTAAATTTTTCCAGCATCTCCACCCCCAACGTACCAGTGTTTTGATTTTTAGTGATGGGGGTGCTGCTTGTGGCAGATGGAATCCAGAAAGGATTGAATTGACGGCGGAGTTTCTCCAGCAACTGCGGCAACAGGTTCGTTACCTCGCTTGGCTCAATCCTATGCCTCGTAATCGTTGGCAAGGGACAACCGCTGGTGAAATTGCTCATATGTTACCGATGTTTGAGTTCAATCGTCGAGGTTTGGATAAAGCGATCGCGGTTTTAAGAGGGAAAACTAATGGATAATGGATAATGGATAATGGATAATTAATAATTAACTAATTTGAATACTATATATTATTTTATTCCCAATTCTAAATTCTATTAAAAATGGTCAACTTAACTATTCCCAACGCCTTTAAAGTAACTGGCTCTCCAGTAGTTAGGGTGATAAGTTTTATTTATAAAAGTGCTGAAGACTCCTTGGCTTTAGTCTTGTCTCGGAGCGATAGCGGAGAGTCAAGACTACTTATAGCAAGTATCTCGACATTGGAGTTTATTGTGTTTTTTGATATAAAGAAGCTCAATTGGATAAATTCCCACACTTCCAGAGGAGCTGCCCATGTCATCACCGCTAGACTCTCTCCTAAA
>JAAHFP010000055.1 GCA_010672925.1 Symploca sp. SIO1C2
AGTTATTTACATTTTGTTACAAAGGAAGAAGAACTTTTGTGGATGCGCAATGGTTATGTTTGGTGGCTTCGCCGGTACAACAGGAAATTCTGGCACTGACTGGGGAGAGCAAATGCTCAACACAGTTGCCAGCAAGACGATTCGCCACCTATTTACACGGAGCGAGTCAGTAGAAGTTTCAGTTCGTTGTTTTCCCTCCAGCAAGTTGTTGCAGGGCAGTATTGACAGCTTTAAAATGAGTGGTCGTGGTTTGGTGATTCGTCGGCAATTCCGAGCCGATGAGATGTCTTTTGAAACTGATGCAGTTTCTATCGACTTCGGTTCGGTGCTCAAGGGGGAAATGAATCTCAAGCAACCCACCCAGGCAATTGCTAAAGTAATCCTGACTGAATCTGATATCAACCAAGCCTTCCAAGCTGAGTTGGTGAAACAACGCTTAGAAAATCTTTCCCTACCTGCTTTAACTGAGTTGTCTGGTGGTCAGCCAGTTTCCTTCACCGATATCAAGTTGAAGCTACAACCCAACAATCGGATACAGCTTTTAGCTCAAGCTGACTTACCCAATCATGGTTTAGTACCGGTTAGTTTAACATCGACTCTGGCAGTAGAGCGGCGGCGTCGGATACTTTTTCAAAATTCCCAATTTGAACTAGATGCTGTACCTGAGTCTTTGCAATCAGTTTCTCAAACTTTAACCGAGATACTCGATAAGATTTTGAATAAAATGGTTGATTTGGATCGCTTCAACTTAGATGGTGTCACGATGAGGATTAATCGCCTAGAGACCCAAGGTGATAAGTTAATTTTCAGTGGCTACGCACAAATCGATCGTATTCCCAATAATCCCTAGGTAAATGTTGGTCATTAGTAGGGTAAGGGAGCTGGGGGAGCTGGGGAAGCTGGGGAAGCTGGGGAAGCTGGGGGAGCTGGGGAAGCTGGGGGAGCTGAGGGAGCTGAGGGAGCTGGGGGAGCTGAGGAAGCTGGGGAAGCTAGTCTTGTCCAAATATTAAAGTCCTGACATACAAACTTCCTTCTCCTGCCTCTTGCCCCCCATTGGTGACAAGTTAAAAAGTCGTGCATTTTGTCAACTCCCATATATGGCGTAGTAGTTCTAAAAAACCTATATATGGAAATACTCCAAGGGTTAAGGAAAATTGTATTCTTCTTCCTCCGCTCCTCCGCTCCTCCGCCCCTCTGCTCCTCCGCCCCTCTGCTCCTCCGCTCCCTTGACAACGACACTTTTTCCTTAACTTATCACCAATGCCTGCCTTCTGCCTTCTACCTTAAAATCAAGCAGCTAGTTGCCTTAATGTGTCAAGATCGATGGGGTATCGTAACTCCAGCCAAAATTCCCCGTGACTTCATCTAGTCCTTCTCCTTCTCTACCAGACTCCAGTAGCTCCTGGCATACTCTGTCAGTGGAACAGTCTCTTACTGCATTAGACACTAATGCTGAAACTGGCTTAACCTCTCAGCAGGTAACAGAAAGGTTACAACATTATGGTTTAAATGAACTAGAGGAAACCCAAGCTCGCAGTTCTTTGGGAATTTTCCTTGAGCAATTCGGTGACATTATGTTGCTGATGCTGATTGCTGTAGCCATTATCTCTGGAATTTTAGATCTCATCAACTTGCAACAGGATGGGTTAGCCGAAAGTGGATTTCCCTTTAAAGATACGATCGCGATTCTGTCTATTGTAATCCTCAATGCGGTTCTAGGTTTTGTTCAGGAAAGCCGTGCAGAAAAAGCTTTGGCCGCCCTCAAACGCTTAGCCTCTCCCAAGATGCAAGTTAGAAGAGATGGGAGAATAGTGGAATTAGACAGTAAGCAGTTGGTACCAGGAGATATCGTGCTGCTGGAAGCTGGGGGACAGGTAGCGGCAGATGGAAGGTTGATAGAGGATTACCATTTGCAGGTGCGGGAATCTGCAATGACGGGAGAAGCTAATGCTGTCGATAAAGATGCTAGAGTGCAGCTAGGAGAAGATACCCCATTAGGCGATCGCGTTAATTTAGTCTTCCAAGGTACTGAAGTTATCCATGGAAGGGGCATATTCCTAGTTACCAACACTGGTATGAAGACGGAGCTAGGGAAGATTGCCGAAATGTTGCGAGAGGTAGAAAGTGAACCGACTCCTTTGCAACAGCGGATGTCTCAGTTGGGCAATGCCTTAGTTAGCGGTTCCCTAGCCTTAGTAGTGCTGGTGATTGGTGGTGGTATGCTCAACAGCTGGCTGAGTTCCGGCAAATTCGATGGGGGTATTTTCCAACACCTAGTAGAAGTTTCTTTGAGTATGGCAGTAGCTGTAGTGCCAGAGGGTTTACCAGCAGTAGTTACCGTCACCTTAGCTTTGGGAACCAGGCGGATGGTACGTCGCCAAGCCTTGATTCGCAAACTCCCGGCGGTGGAAACCCTAGGGAGCGTAACCACTATCTGCTCCGATAAAACCGGGACTCTGACACAAAACAAGATGGTAGTAGAATGGGTAAGTACCATCAGTAGGCTGTTCCAAATTACTGGTGAAGGTTATACTCCGGCGGGTGAATTTCTGTTGCTCAATGGAGAACAAGAAGAGAATTTTTCTACAGAGAATCGGAACTTAAATAGTTCTACTAGTGGTTACTATTTGCCCTCTGCCGCCGCATCTGATGCTAACTCCACCAGCGAAGTAACCCTAGAGCAATATCCAGAACTCGAACCCCTACTCTTGGCTTGTGCTCTGTGTAATGATGCTAGTTTGCAGCATGAGCAAGGGGAGTGGAAGATTTTAGGAGACCCTACGGAAGGAGCCCTGATTACCCTTGCCGGTAAAGGAGGTGTGGATAAAGAACCCGTGAGCCAGCAACTGCCTCGTGTTGGTGAGTTTCCTTTCTCCTCCGAGCGCAAGCGCATGAGTGTGATTTGTCAACTACCAGCAGTTAATAGTCAGTGGTCAGTAGTTCAACAACCGACAAGGAACAATGGACAACTAACACCTTATATCATGTTTACCAAAGGTTCCCCAGAGTTGGTGCTGGAACGTTCTAGTTTATTTCTTGCTCAGGAGCAGACTGAGTTACTAACGGATGCTCAAAGGCAGAAAATTCTGGAGCGCAATAACCAGATGGCGGGAGCAGGCTTACGAGTGCTGGGTTTTGCCTACAAGCACCTAGAAACTTTATCAGAAGAAGACTCTGAAGCTACGGAACAAGGCTTAGTCTGGTTAGGATTGGTAGGAATGTGGGATGCTCCTCGACCAGAAGTACTCGAAGCCGTAAGAGAATGTCAGGAGGCAGGAATTCGACCAGTGATGATTACTGGAGATCACCAGCTTACTGCAAAAGCGATCGCTTATGGTTTGGGAATTGCCAATCAAGGTGATCATGCCCTCACTGGTAAGGAATTACAAGCCCTCTCCCAGGAAGAATTAGAGCAACAAGTAGACGAAGTTAGCATTTACGCCCGTGTTTCCCCAGAGCATAAACTAAGAATTGTACAAGCACTCCAAAGTCGCGATAAGTTTGTGGCGATGACAGGAGATGGGGTTAACGATGCTCCAGCCCTCAAGCAAGCTGAAATTGGTATTGCGATGGGTATTACTGGCACTGATGTTAGTAAAGAAGCCAGCGATATGGTGCTACTAGATGACAACTTTGCTACTATTGTTGCTGCTACAGAAGAAGGACGCACCGTTTACGATAACATTCGCCGGTTTATTCGATACATCCTGGGTAGCAACATTGGTGAACTGTTGACTATTGCAGCTGCACCCCTTATTGGCTTAGGGGATGTACCTCTGATTCCCTTGCAAATTCTCTGGATGAACCTAGTCACCGATGGTTTACCAGCCCTCGCCCTAGCCGTAGAACCAGCGGAACCAGATGTGATGCAGCGTCCCCCCTTTAGCCCCCGTGAGAGTATCTTTGCTAGGGGACTGGGTTCCTATATGATTCGTATCGGTATTGTCTTCGCTGTAGTGACTATTGCCTTGATGACCCTAGCTTATCAATATTTTCCAGAGCATTGGAAAACCATGGTCTTCACCACCCTCTGCATTGCTCAAATGGGTCATGCTTTAGCAGTTCGCTCCAATACCCGCATAACTTTGGAATTAGACCCTTTCTCTAATCCTTATTTACTGCTATCGGTGACAGTTACTACTAGCTTACAGCTGATGTTAGTCTATGTACCATTCTTACAAAATTTCTTTGGTACTGAACCCCTAACCCTACAAGAACTTGCCATTTGTCTCGGTTTTAGTACCTCATTATTTGTTTGGGTGGAGTTGGAAAAGGTATTCTTTCGTTGGTACAAGAGTCGTTAGTTATTTGTTATTTGTTGTTTGTTGTTTGTTGACTAGTGATACCAAATGAGCCAACCAATTCTTCAGTTCATAAAAACTAACAATTACAAGAATCTTCGTTTAGATGAGCAAGTTACCATCAAAAATCTGAATATACTGATAGGTACGAATGGTTCAGGCAAAAGTAACTTGCTCAGTTGCTTGAAATTTTTAAAAGATTGCCTAACCAGTCTTCCAGATGAAAGTCGAGGTATCAGTAGTTTTGAGGATGCAGTTGCCAAACTTGGAGGCAATAGAATTTTAGATAGTAATGTTGAAAGTCCCGCTAAATTAGGCATCTCTTATGGATTTTCACAAATTCTCCAGACTGGCATCCCCAACCAAGATAGTGGCATATTGGTTTTAAAGCTTTATGTTGACAAACAAACAAGAGTTAGTATTGCTGAAGAATATTTATATAGTGGAAAAGATTTACATGGGCTTGGATTATCTCAAAGTTTTTATTATTATCACTTTCATAATAGACAAGCTGGCAAAGGAACTGTAACATGCTCTAGTTCTATGGTATCAGATTTTTTTCCAAGTCTAGACGATATTCCAATCAATATATTGGGTCTTTTAGTTCTTCCCCGACTACTTGAAAATAGCCCATTTCCTCCAGAAAATGCGCCTGTTTATAAAATTAGAAGAGAGTTAGTAGAATTTATTACCAACTGGCAGTTTTACAATGCCAATAATATGGACTTACATCAAATTAGAACAGCGGAGCCGCAAATAGGTAGAAGCGATATTTATTTGTCTTCATCAGGAGATAACTTACCATTGGTGTTGGACAATTTAAACCAACAAAATATCGACTTTGAGGATAGTATTAATGAAGCAATGAAGTTGATTCTCCCTCAAACTCGCCGCCTGAGGCCAATACGTTCTGGTCGTTTATCTCTTACTGTAGAATGGTACTTTGAGGGCATACCGGAACCTTTCTTTTTGACAGATATGTCTGATGGAACAGTCAGGATGTTGTGTTGGGCTACTCTCTTGCATTCTCCAGTTTTGCCTTCATTACTAGTTATTGATGAGCCAGAATTAGGATTACACGTAGCATGGATGCCAATTTTGGCTGAATGGATCAAACAAGCTGCCCAAAAAACTCAAATAATTGTTACTACCCATAGCCCTGACCTTTTAGATCATTTTACAGATTGCTTAGAAAATGTTCTTTGCTTTGCTTCAGACAATAGAACGCATTTTTCCATTAAACCTCTTTCCAAAGCAATGCTGGAGCCAAAACTGGAAGAGGGATGGCAATTAGGAGACCTTTACCGTGTTGGCGATCCTAGTATTGGAGGATGGCCGTGGTAATATGGGTTTTTGCTGGAGGTGGTGAAGCTGAAGTTAGAGGATTGATTCCTTTTCTAGAAAAAACTTTTCCTGGGTGTAGATTTGAACGAAAAACACCAGTCGGTAAAAAACCTGGTCCAAAACCTAATAAAGCAGCTAGTTATGGTAAAACAGGTAAAAGCTTAATTGAGCAAATTAAGAAAGAATTACCAATTGCCTTGAAAAACGAACCAAATAGATGTAACCTCATTTTAGTATTTGATGATTTGGATTGTCGAGATCCTGTGGTACAAAGCAAAAAAATATTGCAAGAGATCTTACAAATACCTGGATGTGCTGATATTGATAAGTATGTTGGTTTTGCTGCCCCTGAACTGGAAGCTTGGATTATTGCTGATTGGGATAATTCCCTAGCTAAAAGTTCAGATTTTAGAAATAGACATCAGCGTATGCGTTGGTGGCTGAGTACGAAAAAGCATATTCCTTTTGATGAACCAGAATCATTTAGCGAGTATGATCAACAAAGAGATTGTTGCCTAGATAAACTCTCAAGTGCACTAATTGAGTCAACTGTGCAAGATGAAACTGACCGCAATCAGCCACGCTTTTCTAAAGGGTTACATACTCCTTTGTTATTGAGAGCAATCAATCCCGATGAGGTTCAAAGAAAATGTCCCTTGTTTCGTGAAATGTATAACTATCTTAATGATTTTTGTCGTTTTGAATAATTAAGAAGTTGAAATACTATAGCGTTTCTCATACTTGTGGGGTAAATTCGTTATTGTTTTTTGGGAATGGGGAATCGGGAATGGGAAATAGATAATGGGGAATGGGGAATAGGAGATGTACCTCACGGATGCGAGAATTGCTATATCGAGGCTTGAATTTTGCTAAAGTTCCAATAACCAATGACAAATGACAAATGACAAATAACCAATAACCAATGTACCTAAAAACCCTACAACTCCGACAGTTTCGTAACTACCAGAATTGTTTAGTGCATTTTAATGCTCCTAAGACGATTTTGGTGGGGGACAATGCTCAGGGGAAATCGAACCTGCTGGAGGCGGTGGAGTTGTTGGCAACTCTTAAAAGTCATCGCTCAGTGCGCGATCGCGAGTTAGTATGGGAAGAGGCTGCAGTTGGGGAAATTCGGGCTAATTTGGAGAGAGCCTATGGTTCAGTGGATTTATCTATTACCCTACGTAATCAAGGAAGGCGTACTGTTGCCTTAAATAAGGAATCCTTACGTCGCCAACTAGATTTTTTGGGTATCCTCAATGCAGTGCAATTCTCCAGTCTAGATTTGGAGCTAGTGCGGGGGGCTCCGGAAAGGCGTCGCCATTGGCTGGATGCCATTCTCACTCAGCTAGAACCAATTTATGCCTATATCTTACAGCAATATAATCAGATACTGCGGCAACGCAATGCTCTCCTCAAAAAAATTCGTAGGCAGGAAATGGAAGGCACAGATGAGTTACCATACCAAGACCAGATTGACCAACTAGCTCTCTGGGATGCCCAACTAGCCACTGCTGGCTCACGAGTTACTAGGCGTCGAGGGAGAATGCTGCAACGACTGGCTCCCATTGCCAGGGAATGGCACACTAGTATCAGTGGGGCAACGGAAGTGCTAGATATTAACTATGCTCCCAATGTCAGTATCGAGCAAGATGATCCAGAAGAGGTACAAAAAGCATTTCTCGACAAAATTCAGCAGCGTCGCCTCCCGGAAAGGCATCAAGGTACAACTCTGGTTGGCCCCCATCGAGATGAAGTAGAGTTTACCATTAACCAAACTCCTGCAAGATCCTATGGTTCTCAGGGACAGCAGCGGACATTAGTATTAGCTTTGAAGCTAGCGGAGTTAAAGTTAATTGAAGAAGTGGTAGGAGAACCACCTCTACTATTGCTAGATGATGTGTTAGCAGAACTAGATCTTAATCGACAAAATCAGTTACTTGAAGCGATTCAAGAGCGATTTCAGACTTTGATTACCACCACCCATTTAGGAGCTTTTGATTCCCAATGGTTGAAGTCTTCACAGATTCTTTCTGTAAAAGCAGGGCAGATTATATAGCGCTACAAGTTTAGGTTAGGGCATTCTAAGTTAACAAGGGGCTGCCATCCCCTTGTCCTAACCATTGAGACATTCCTCAACCCTACTGAGAATAAGCACGAATCATTGCCTGGGTTCCCTGTTCACTTCCCTTACCATCATCTAGATCTTTAACTATTTTAAATAACTCCTCAGCCATATCCACTCCAGGTAATTGATAATTCGACTGTTTTAGTGCTTCCTGTACTAATCTCAAATCCTTGAGCATGTGCTTAATCATAAAACCAGGTTGGAGATCCGACTCAGCAATTTTCGGTCCTAGATTGGATAAAGCCCAGGAGCCAGCAGCACCAGTACTGCAAACCTCTATGATTAAGTTAGGGTCAATTCCCTGTTGCTGGGCTAACTGCATCGCCTCACACAGAGCTATCATATGAACCGAACCAAGTACTTGGTTACAAAGTTTTACCGCCTGCCCACTACCAACTGCCCCACAAAGGCGAATCGTTTTGCCCAAAACTTCTAGCAGTGGCTTGCTCTCCTCAAAATCAGTCGGCTCACCCCCAACCATAATCGTCAGAGTACCATTTTTGGCTCCGATATCTCCGCCGGAAATAGGAGCATCAAGAAAGCGTAGTTGACGTTGCTTAAGCTCGGCAGCTATATTTCGAGCAGCATTTGGCCCAATAGTACTAGTATCAATTACCAAAGTACCAGGTCGAGCCGACTCAGCAACTCCCCCAACTCCCAAGATTACTTCTTCTACATCAGGCACGTCACCGACGCACAGAAATACCACGTCTGCTGTTTCCACTGCCTCCTGGATTGACGATACGACTTTTGCTCCAGCATTGGCAGCTACCTCAATACCAGGGCGATGAGGAGTGCGATTCCAGGCTGTTACAGAATAGCCACTGCGGGCTAAATTCGCTGCCATTGAACTACCCATCAAACCAAGTCCAAGAAAGGCAATCTGTTGCTTCATCTTTCTTCCAGTTGCTTGCTCATAAGTTTAGCTTAACAGCGAGAAGGCAACAGGAGGGTCGGGGGGAATTATTTCTGTCGCGCTACACTAAGCTAAGACGCATTTCCATTGGTTCTGCCTAATCTGATGCGTCTAGGTGCATCAGCACCAATAACTCCCTTCGAGAGAAGGAACAACAGCTCATCTGGCAACGGTAAAATTTGTTCCCAAGGCAACTTTGAGACAACTGGTTGGTCGGTTAGGGAAGTTGGGGTAGAGTAGTGTGCACCCCATGCAACATATTTTTTGGCTTCCCTCTTTCCTGTTACTGCCCTGTAGAGGTTTTAATATTGAAGTAAGCATTTGCCACTTCCCTCTGTCTCAAGGAACTAGCGAAACTGAACAAATAACAAGGCAATGACAAAAATTTTGGTGATTGAAGATGAAGAATTGGTGCGAGAGAATCTCCTAGATTTTCTTGAGGCTGAGGATTATCAAACCATTGATGCTTGTAATGGCAAAATTGGTGTCGAATTAGCCCAAAAGCACTTACCGGATTTAATTATCTGCGACGTAATGATGCCAGAACTTGACGGTTATGGTGTACTGGAGAAACTTAGCAACAATTCAGCCACAGCGACGATTCCGTTTATCTTTCTCACTGCTAAAGCCGACAAAACAGATCGACGGGACGGAATGAATCTGGGTGCAGATGATTACTTAACTAAGCCATTTACCATCATGGAACTGAAGAGTGCCATTGAAGCTAGGTTAGGAAGACAAAGGGAGATCAAGAAAAAATTTGATGACTTGCGTAACAGCATTACCTTGGCTTTACCCCATGAAATGCGGACTTCTCTCAATGGGATTCTGGGTTCGTCTCAACTAATGATGGATCCTGATTCCTTAGACTCGGAAGAAATCCAGGAAATGGCAGAAACTATCTATAACTCTGGTAAACGTTTATTACGGTTGACCGAGAACTTTCTACGTTACACAGAAGTGGAAATTCTAGCAACAGATCCAGAGCGGATTGATCAACTGCAAAATAGTATGAGTAGCTCTGTCGAAGAGATTATCACTAAGCTTACTCAGCAAGTAGCACGGAAGCGACGAAGGGAAGCTGATGTACACGCACAACTGCAAGATGCCTCTGTGCGAATGTCTGATGGCCGATTCAAAACTATGGTTGAAGAATTAATTGATAATGCTTTTAAATTCTCCGACGTGGGAACACCGGTGCAAGTAGTCAGCACTGTCGAAAATGATACTTTTATTCTATCAGTTAATGATCAAGGAAGAGGTATGACCAAGGCTCAGATTGCCGATTTGGGAGCCTACTTACAGTTTGATCGCAAAGAATATGAACAACAAGGTATAGGCTTAGGATTAGTCCTTGCTAAACGTTTAGCCGAATTACATGGCGGTCAGTTAACCATAGAAAGTATCCTTGGAGAACAAACAACTGTCAAGGTTATTTTACCTCTATCTCTTTAACAGTTATTTCATTTGTTATTGTTATTGGTTATTTGTTATTGGTTAATATGACGAGACTATTCAACAAAAAACTAACAACATAGGACAAAGAACTAGATGGCAGGACACAGTAAATGGGCAAATATTAAGCGACAGAAAGCAAGGGTTGACGCCGTTAAGGGCAAGACTTTTGCTAAACTATCACGGGCAATTATTGTCGCTGCTCGTAGCGGTGTTCCTGACCCAGAGGCGAACTTTCAGCTAAGGAATGCAGTTGATAAAGCCAAAGCCGCTGGCATTCCCAATGACAACATAGAAAGAGCGATCGCTAAAGGGTCTGGAAAACTCGGAGCAGATGGGGTTCATCTCGAAGAGATTCGTTATGAAGGCTATGGAGTTGGTGGTGTGGCAGTTTTGATTGAAGCTTTGACGGACAATCGCAATCGCACTGCTGCGGATCTGCGCTCAGCATTTACGAAAAATGGGGGCAATCTTGGTGAAACTGGCTGTGTCAGCTGGATGTTTGAGCAAAAGGGTGTAGTTACTCTGGCTGGTACAGTTGAGGAAGATCAGCTGTTGGAAGTGGCTTTGGAAGAAGGAGCAGAAGATGTCAAAACTGATACAGAGTTGTCTGAGGTATTTACGGAGATAAGTAACCTAGAAGCCCTCAATCAGACTTTGAAAAGACAAGGCTTACCGGTGGTTGAAGCAGAGTTGCGGTGGATTCCAGGAAATACCGTAGAGGTTACTGATCTAGACTTAGCGCGATCGCTCCTCAAATTAATGGATGCTCTAGAAGAGCTAGACGATGTGCAAAATGTTACCGCTAACTTTGATATGACCGATGAACTAATGTCCCTGATTATGAGTTGATAGCTCTATCATGGGGAGTATGGGGAGCTGGGGGGATAGGGAGCTGAGGGAGCTGGGGGAGCTGAGGGAGCTGGGGGAGATGGGGAGATGGGGAGATATTCCTAATTCCCAATTCCCAATTCTCAAACAACCAATAACAAACAACCAATAACAAATAACAAATGACCAATAACAAACAACAAGTATATGACTTAGCAATTGTGGGGGGCTCGATTGTGGGAGCAACCCTTGCCTGTGCTTTAAAAAACTCTGGGTTAACTGTAGCTTTAATTGAGTCGCAACCTCAGTCTGTGGCAGTGGCCAGAAGGCAAGCTTATGCTCTTTCTATTCTATCGGGGCGGATTTTTGCCGGAATTGGAGTCTGGGATAAAATACTGCCTCAGATTACGGATTTTCGACAAATTTGCCTTTCCGATGCAGACCATAATGGTATTGTGCAGTTTCAACCAACTGACTTAGGTACGGAAGCTTTAGGATACGTAGGAGAACATCGTCCTATCCTGAGTTCACTGCAAGAATTTTTGGCAGATTGTCCCCATGTCAGCTGGCTATGTCCGGCTGAGGTAGTGGAGGTAGAGTATCAAGCCTCGGTCGCAAAAATCCACCTCAAGGTAGATGGCGTAGAGACTCAGCTTAGAACTCGCTTAGTAGTGGCGGCAGATGGGGCGCGATCGCGTCTTCGTCATGCTGTGGGGATTGGCACTCATGGCTGGAAATACTGGCAATCCTGCGTAACTGTCAGAATTAAGCCGGAGAAGTCCCACAATAATACTGCTTTTGAGAGGTTTTGGCCTAGTGGTCCAATGGGGGTTTTACCCTTACCAGATAATCGCTGCCAAGTGGTGTGGACAGCACCCCATGCAGAAGCAAAGGCTTTGAGAGATTTAGACCAAAAAGAGTTTCTAGAACTGCTCGAACACCGTACAGGGGGACTATTGGGGCGCTTGGAACTCGAAAGCGATCGCTTATTATTTCCAGTGCAGCTGATGCAAAGCGATCGCTATACAAAATCAAGACTAGCACTAATAGGGGATGCGGCTCACTGTTGTCATCCCGTTGGTGGACAAGGGCTGAATATGGGTATTCGGGATGCTGCTGCTTTGGCACAAGTACTGCAAGAAGCGCACCAGAAAGGGGAAGATATTGGCACAATGGCGGTACTCAAGCGCTATGAGCGTTGGCGAAAATGGGAGAATCTGGTAATTTTGGCTTTTACCGATACCCTAGACCGAATGTTCTCTAACAACTGGTTGCCAGTGGTCGGGATTCGCCGGTTGGGTTTATGGATGTTGCGCCGGATTCGTCCTGTTAAGATTTATGCTTTGCAATTGATGACAGGTTTGAGAGGACTTCCTCCCCAGGTAGCTCAACGTTAGTAATGTTAGCCCCCGTTTTCAGCAAACCTCGAAATCTTGTAGAGACGTTGCATGCAACGTCTCTACAATGTGGACATAACGGGTTTGTTTATACCGGATTTGGTGTTTAGATAAAGGCAGAACCCACCCCTAACCCCTCCAAGGAGGGGAACCGGAGGCAGGAGAGAAGAAAGAAGGTGGCAAGGGAGAAGGGAATTATAACTGTTTATCCGAACTTGATATAATCCAGTCTTACTTTTCCCCCTGTTCTCTACTCCCTGCTTCCTTGACTTCATTTGGCGGACTCTTACTGTTCTTTTGCAGCACCTCTGTCCATTGCTTAGCTAAAGTGATGATATCAGATGGCATCATCACCAACGTAGTAGTGTTGTTCTCAGAGCCAATTTCTGTGAGCATTTGCAATCGGCGTAATTCCAAAGCAGCTGGATTCTCTACTATTTTTTGGGATGCTTCTGATAACTTCAGGGAGGCTTCCTGTTCTGCAGAAGCTTTAATTAAGCGAGCCCGTTTTTCCCGAACCGCTTCTGCTTCCTTGGCCATAGCCCGCTGCATGGCAGAAGGAATCTCAACATCCTTAATTTCCACCCGTTCAATCACCACACCCCAAGACTCAGTGATTTCATCTACAATTTCTTGCACCTTGTGGTTAATTTTGTCCCGGTTTTGCAAAACATCATCCAAGATATTTTGCCCAACTACATTCCTTAAAGTGGTCATTGCTGCTTGATAAACCGCCATCTGGTAGTTTTCCACCTTATTGATGGCTCTCGACGGCTCCAGGATGCGGTAGTAGAGCACTGCATTAACTTTAATGGTAACGCTGTCAGCAGTAACAGCTTCTTGAGGGGCAATATCCACTGTTTTAGTGCGGATATCCACTTGGGCTTTTTGGTCAAGAAGGGGGATAATCCAATACATTCCTGGTCCCTTAACACCTCTTAACCGACCTAACCGAAAAATGACGCCTCGCTCGTATTCTCGGTCAATCTTTACTCCAGTGATCCCTAATAATAAAGCTAGACCAAAAAGAGTACCCAGAATAGCATTCATCTTCCAACTCCTGTGAGAATCTCTGCTAACTCTATTCTAGTTAATACTCCTCTGGCTCAATGGTATCAGCGGGTTAAATTTTTTAAAAATGATTGCGAAAATAACCCATCAGTTTTAAATAGGTAGAATCCTTACTCTATAAGTATTTTGAATTTTTAGTTTTGAATTTTTAATTCCACACAGTTGCACTAGCTAATAATATGCTCCTGCCAGTCGAGATGGTAAAAAGTGTTAAAAGTTACAATTGAACATTTACTGGGCACCAGACAGCTTTCCTCAAATATAGGTAAGATCTGGAAAACTCATCAAATCTATTAATACTAGCTCGGTCTTAGTTGCCAAAATATCAAAATAAGAGTAAATTTAATCTCGGTTAGTAACTTGTGTTGACAAGTGAACACTCCTGAAAAATGTACTTCTTTCATTCATTGCTAGTAGCTCACCCCTAAAGCTCCAGTTTAGCGGTAAGCTCAGTGCTAGCAATAATACTTTATTTACTCCAAGACCGTGAGGATGTAATACATATGATGTTAAAACTGCAAGTTTTCACAGGAACAACCTTAGCACTTCTGCTTTCTGCCGTGTCGGGAGCTTCTGTGCTAGCGCTCGAAAATACTCAGACTACGACACAACAGCCAACCAATACTCAGCTAGCCCATGCAGGGGATAGGGTAACCATCTCAGGTATTGTCACTGATATTGATGACGATGTAGTGACTGTAAGAACAACAGATGGCGATACCAAAGATTTGTGGATCTCAGAGGACTTACAAGATGAGCTTGGCATCGAAGTTGGTGACGCAGTTAGCGGAACTACCCACGATCCTGATGACGACGTAATACCTGTAGATTTTGTCACTCGCCGTGAAGTGGAGCGTGTAACCATCGAGTTCACTGAAAGAGAACGCAGGAGAACAGTAACTCGTCCTGCTCCGACAACTCGTCCAGCCCCAGCCCCAGCCCCACGCCCAATTCCGCAGGCTCAGCCTAGACCAATACCTGGACTTTGGTAAAGTTGCTTACTGTGGGAGTTCACGAAAGCGTAGCACCCCCCTTATGAATAAAAAATGGGGGAATGTAGGGGCGCACCGACGTGCGCCCTTTGACGTGCGCCCTTTGACGTGCGCCCTTTGATGTGCGCCCTTTAAATTGAATTCTCCTCTTCAATAGTTGCCGATGGGCTTTCTGAAGAAACAGGTTGCTGATTGTTTCCAGACTGCTGATTGTTCCACTGCTCTATTTGTTGAAGCCGGAAATCATCGACCGCATTATTTATAGTGTCTGGTAGTCCACGTCTGTATTCAAAAGGGCTGATTGAACCAGCTTGTTGGGCATTATGAATCAAGTCAAAAGGGTTTACATTTCCACCGGCTCCTGTTAAGGAATCTACTTCATTTTGTGGACCAATATCTCCTAAGGCATCGGCGCCTTGTGCCCAAGTAAGTTGAGGTAGCACAGCAGAGGTAATGCCAATCACTACGGTGGAGATGCCTATGCTCAGAGTGAGGCGAGTTATTAGCTTTGAGGGCAATACAGAAGAAAACTGGGTACTGATATTCATAGCATTTTATGGAGAATGGAGAATGGAGAATGGAGAATGGAGAATGTGGAAGACAGTCCCGATGAAAAAATTTTTCACCATTAGGTTATGAAAGTCTCTTCCTCCCTGTTGCCTACTTCCTAATTTTAACCAAAGCGACGACGTAGTAGAGGTTGGATTGCCAGTAACACCACGGTAGCAAAAATCAGGAGTATCAGTAATGCTCCGCCAAAGCTCATGGACGCCCAAGGTGCTTCGAGTACAATACTAGCTAAAGACCAATCGCTGTGGAGATAGAGATAGCGAATAGGTTCAATCGCATAACTGAGAGGATTGAGACAGGCAACGATTTGCAACCATCCCGGCATAAAGGAAAGAGGAGCCAAGGCAGTGCTAGCAAACAGTAAGGGCAGGGTCATCACAAAAATAACTGCAATCAGCTCAATATGACCAGGTAGGGCAAAAGCTAATCCCAAACTCATGGCAGTGATGCCCACAACTAGGAGGAAGATAATCAGTCCAATCATCCCCAAACCTAATAAATTGGGTAAACCTGCTCCTAAAAAAGCACTAGCTGTGACTATTACCACTGTTTGCAGTAAGCTCAGGGCAATAATATAGATAGCGGAAGCAGCAACAATGGAGAATCGGGAAGCTAAAGGTGCTACTAGTAAGCGGTTCAAAAAACCAAATTCCCGATCAAACATTACGGGCAATCCCGCATTGAGGGCTCCGGCGAAGGCAGTGAAAACAATTACCCCTGCACCCAGGAATTCGCCATAGCTCAAACTATCACCAAATAGTCCTTGGGGAGCATTTTGGAATAAGGCTCCAAACAGAATTAGCCACATCAGAGGCTGAATCAACCCAGCCACTAAGGTAGAAGGGCGTCTTTTTAACTGAATAAATAGACGCTTAGTTAGAGCCCGAGTTTCCTGGATAAATTCACCGATACCAGGAGTATCACTAACGGGAATTTTACCAGCTGCCTCTGGTGGCAAGCTGATATTAGGTTTAGATGGAGTAACAGTTGTGCTCATAGTTAGGTGTTAGGTTGGTGGAACTGGCATCCTGCCAGTAAAACTGTGGAACTGTGGAACCGGCATCCTGCCAGTAAAATTGTGGAACTGGCATCCTGCCAGTAAAACTGTGGAACTGGCATCCTGCCAGTAAAACTGTGGAACCGGCATCCTGCCAGTAAAACTGTAGAACTGGCATCCTGCCAGTAGTAGGTGATATATTTTTAGCGCATACTTTGTTTACGCTCTGCTTTCACATCTCGCTTCCCGGCAGCAGCTAGTTCAGCATCCATTAAAGTTTTACCAGTAGCAGCGAGGTAGACATCATCTAAACTAGGTCTTGACTGAGCAATACCAAAAGTCGGTAAACCGATATTTTGCAAAGATTGCTGAATAGTCAGCAAAGCATCGCTTCTGGGTTGCACTACTAGGTTGAGGGAGTTACCCTGAGCATTATTTATAATCACTTCCTGCACAAAGGGGAGAGCTTGCAACAAATCTTTGGCTTTCTGAGCCTCTTCTGGGGGAGAAAACTCTCGGATGCGTAGAGTAATGCGATCGCCTCCTATTTGATCTTTTAATTGGGAAGGTGTACCCTCAGCTATAACCTGGCCTCTATCAATAATTGCCACTCGGTCAGCCAAGGCATCAATTTCTTCTAAATAATGGCTACTTAGCAAGACTGTGGTTCCTGCCTTCTGTAGTTGGCGCAGAAACTCCCAGACGACAAAGCGACTTTCAATATCGAGTCCCACCGTTGGTTCATCTAGCACCAAAACCTCTGGTTGGTGGAGTAATCCTGCTGCCATATCTAAGCGCCGACGCATACCACCGGAATAGCCACCAGTTTTTTTGTCTACGTATTCCTCTAACCCCAGAAGAGCAATCATCTGATTGATTCGCTCTTTAGCAAAAGTACTGGGAAGATGATAAAGGTCAGCTTGCAGCGCCAACAGTTCTCTACCGGTTAGCACCTTATCTAGGGCAACTTCCTGAGCAACATAGCCGATTCTGCGGCGCACTGCCCTAGGGTGATCAAGGGCGGATATCCCAGATACTTCTACTTTACCAGCATCCGGTGCTGTTAAGGTACACAAACAGCGAATAGTTGTAGTTTTACCTGCACCATTAGGGCCAAGTAAGCCAAAAATCTCACCCGGTTCTACTTGAAAGGAGATGTCTTTGACAGCTTCGACATCACCGTAGCGCTTTTGGAGATTCTGGACTAAAACAGCGGCAGCCATAATTATTCCTCTAGCCAGTCGAGGCTACACAAATCTAAACAATCTTTCCTTATTATTCTAATGTGCGGTTCTAGAAAAATGAGCGATCGCTTCAATAAGGGTTAAGGAAAATTGTCTTCTTCTTCCTCAGCTCCTCAGCTCCTCCGCTCCTCCGCTCCCTTGAGAACGACATCTTTACCTTAACTTGTCACCAATGCCCATTCCCCAAAACCAATAACGAATGTACCTCATCTCAATGAGAAACGCTATAGTGTATCTAAAATTTAATTGTCTAGGGGGTAGTATACTATGAATCATACTTTTGGCGACTTTATTCAAGCATTTCCCCCTAATCATGATTCCTTAGAACTCAGTTTTACCCCTACATCTGAGCGCATCAAGAATCGATGGCGCAATCAACGACTTTCAGCTCATTTTATGGCTGACTATATTGCAAATTTTTTGCCCCTAAATAAAAATAAACCAGAAGAAGAAAAGCGAATTAAAGAAATCAAAGGAGCAGTCAGCTATATTGCCAATGAACTGTTGGAAAATGCGATGAAATTTAATCTAGAAACCTCCAGCAGTAAGGTCAAACTTGGTGTTCATTTTTTAGATGCAGCGGAGCTGATTGTGGCTATGTTCACCAAGAACAGCATTGATCTAAACAGTGCAGAGAAGTTTCAAGTATTTATCCAAACCCTGTTAGCCTCTGATCCAGAGGAACTTTATATACAGCAAGTTGAAGCCAGTGCTGAGGACGAAAATGCTGAAATGTCTGGCTTGGGTTTTCTAACCATGATCAATGATTACCAAGCTAAGTTAGGCTGGAAGTTTGAGCCACTACCCTCAGCACCAGGAATGATCACAGTGACGACTATGGCTCAGGTAAGTGTCTAACTTCAGTTCACTTGAGTAGTAAGAATTCTCAAATAAGAGTAATATATTAAGTGTAAAAATATTACTCTAGATAGATTACAGATCTTGGTCAATCAAACGGTTTTGATTGGCCTGATGTCAAACTATGTACAAGGAAGTTTAACCCCATGAGTGTCCAAGAAATTAAAGGTGAAGACTACGTCGTTCGATATGATGCGGATTCCGTCTCGGTCAGTTTTCAAGGGGAGTTAGCGTTGGGAGGTCCTAAGGAATACGCTCCTATTAATGAACTCCTCAGTGAAATTGCTGATAGTTCTCCTGAAGAGATGACGATTGACCTCAAAGGGTTGGCATTTCTCAATAGTTCTGGTATTAGTATGTTGTCTAAATTTGTGCTGGGCTTGCGCAAAAAAAAGGACATTCAATTAGTAATTTTGGGTTCCAATGACATGCCTTGGCAGGGCAAATCTTTAAAAAATCTCCAGAAGTTTCTTCCTAGCCTGAGGTTAGAGATGGAATAAGTTATTGAGAGGGACGTGATGCAGCTTGACCTATTTGCCGTTGAACTTCAAGAAATACTACAAGAAGCGCTATATGTCCTGATTGATTTTGTAACAAAGCTTGCTGGGGCAATAGGTCTATACTTTACCTTGTTTTATCTTTTGCGATCGCTCTTTCGCAAATTTGAACGGGACATTGCTTTAGTCACGCTGAACGTTTCTTCTTCTCCTATTTTAGCTATATTTGTACTGATTAGTTTTAAAATAACTATCCAAAATACAGTGAGCTTAGCAACTGTTGCTTGGTTAGACCGACTATTCATCGGTGGCATTATCATCACCATCAGTTATTGGTCTCTACAGTTATTTAAACAAGTTTTGGTCTACTACCTGAAGGAGTATGCTGCCATCACAGAAGTGATGTGGGATGATGTCTTAATTCCTTTACTAGAAGGTGTTATCCCCGCAGTAATTGTTTTGGTGGGTGGTTCTGCTGTCCTGCAATTATGTTTTGGTCTAGATTTAACTGGAGCCTGGTTAACTTTAGGCGGCGGTGCGTTTGTTATTGGTTTTGCTGTCAAGGATATTCTGGCTAATTTTTTCAGTGGTATTGTTCTACTGTTAGACAGTCCATTTCAGTTTGGGGATGTGCTCCGGATTGAAACTGAAAGTGGTACTCAACTAGGTATCCTCCGCAAAATTGGAGTGCGGGTGACTCGTTTCTATATGTTTGAAACTCACACAGAGGTCTATATTCCTAATAGTGTGATGCAAAGCCAGAGGATCACTAATCTGAGTCGTCCGATTGAGCCGGTTTATTTTTTCACAACCATTGAGTTAACCCCCAAATGTGATCTAGAACAGGCGAGGCAGGTGATGCAGGAGATCATTCAAGCTCATCCCGATACTTTGGGAGATATTGATACCAAATTGGACTGTTTGGAAAGGTATTATGACTGGACAGATGTTGCCGATGACTTTGTTGCCAAAAAAGAAAATGGCAAGAAGCGCCTGTTAGCGGAAAATGCAGTCAATGAAAAACTAGAAGAGATTGAACAATCCCTAGAAGCGCTAATTATTACTCTTCAGTTTGTGGAAGAAGGGGGGTTAACCCAAGACGAAATAGAAACCGTTCAACAAGAATTTAACGATGTACTGGAATTAATTGGTTTGACGGTGCTCCATCAATCGGTTCGTCGTAGAAGTTCGTTTTTCAAACTAAAGCAAGTTCCAGCATCTTTTAATCTTGAAGAAACCCAAGATGCAGATTCCTTAATCAGGCTAGTGCGCCAATGGTATCGCATGTGGTTAAGAGACCCCAATGTGGTAGATCAAGATGAATACGTGTTACCAGAAATTTGGGAGCATAAAATCAAACTCCTCAAGCGGCGAGTTCAGAAGTTGCACCAGAAAATTCTCAATCCACTTCAGGAAGAAACTCGATTAGATGATTATGTCAAAAGGCTAGTAGAATGGTTACGCGATCGCTTTAAGCAAGCCCGCAGTCAGTGGCAGGAACCTCAAGTCAGAATGGAAGGGGTAGTTCATTACGAAGGATACACCTATATCCAATTTGTCCTCAACTACTATGTCGATGATATCCGTCTCGAAGATGGTGCACGAGGGATTCGAGTCAATAGTGATATTCACCGAGAGATTATGCGTCATCTCAAAGAAGATTGTCAGAGTCGAGGAGTTTAGGAGCGTACTTTTAAGAAACGGTATGAGTAATGAGCAGTAGTAGGACTTCAGTCCAAAAAGAAGTCAAAGTGTAAGTATTCAACCAGTAGTAGGACTTCAGTCCAAAAAGAAGTTAGAAACAATGGTTCGGACTCTGTTTTGGTTATTGCAACATCAGGAATACCAACCAAATTAGTTTTATTCCCGTTACTTTCATCCCAGAGATAAATCCGTGTACCGTGACACACCTAAAAATGTAGGTTGGGTGTAACGAAGTGAAACCCAACGAAACCTGCGACCATGTTGGGTTACGCTACCGCTTCACCCAACCTACGTCTATTTCACTGTTGCCAGATGAGCTGTTGCCTTTTGCCTCCCCTCACAAGTCAATTTTCGACAGGCGTGCAAGATCTAAGTTAATCCTCTGCTGCTTCTAGTTGCACTCGGATGATACCTTCTTTCTTCGTTAGTCCAATCTCTTGAGCAGCAGATTGAGACAAGTTAATGATTCGACCTGTTTTACGCGCAGGTCCGCGATTGTTGATTCGCACTACTACAGAAAGATCTGTTTTTGGATTTGTTACCCGCACCCTTGTGCCAAAGGGTAAATCACGGTGAGCAGCTGTCTTTTCAGTTGGATCAAATTTCTCAAGGCTAGCAGTGAGTTGACCTTGCTCACTAAAACCAGAAAAAGATGCTGTACCTTGGGTGAGATACTGAGAATAGTAACTGTTGAGCAGTTCTTTTTCACCCTTCTGAAAGTATTCCTGTGCTTTTTCTTCGTTTCCCAATGCTCTGTAGGCATGGCCTAGATAATACAGAGATTCAATTATCCCTTCCTTACTGTTATTGTTTTTTGCTAATTCATAACTCATTTCATAAACTTCAATGGCTCTAGAATATTCTTGATCAGCAAAAAAAGTACGGCCTAGTTTTCGATAAAGTTCTTCTTTTCTATCACTCTCTGTTATTTGTTCAATTCTACTTATATATTTTTCATAAGCAGTAATAGATTCACTGACTTGATCTTTAATAAAGTTAGCTAACTCTTTCTCAGACTCAGTTAACTCCTTCTCTAAGGCATCTACATTATTCTCCGACTTAGTTATATTATCCTCCGACTCAGCTAACTTTTTCTCAGACTCAGCTAACTTCTTTTCTAAGTAAGCTGATTTAATTTCTAACTTTTGAGAGTATTGATACTTGTCAATAGCAAATGCTGTACTGCCTAAAGTTAATACTATACCTAATATAAAAGTAATTCGTTTAAAATTTTCCCATTTTTCCTGTGTTGCCAATTGTTGACTTTTGTTTAAAAACCTATGATCATGAATACTTAAGTTTTTGTTTGCAGACCATTTCTTGGCTTCCTGTAGTTTATGACCTCGTAATAACCATGATTCATCTTGATAATCAGATGCTTCCCAAGCTAATATTTCTTTTGCATAGGGTCGTATTTTAAAAGGGCCATTGAGCCAATCTTTATTAAAAACTGACTCATAAATACGGTTAGAAATCTTTAAATTGTTTTCTTTATTAATGACTAAACCTGATAATCGCAATTGTAATTGCCCTGGACTGTTGTCAAATGTGATTTGTCCTTGTTGTAAAATTATTTTATAAATTCCCAAGAGCTGTAGGGCGTTTTGCTCATTACCGGAGATGCGATCGCGTATTGTTCTCAAATGCTCCGGATCATCCTGAATTTCCCAGTGATCAATCACTTGCATTTGTACCAAATTTTCTATTTTTTCTTCTTCTTTTCCTTCCTTAATATCATTATAAGTAGTAACAATTAATCTGCACAGTTTTTGGGTTAAAAATGGTTGACCATTTGTCCAATATAGCACTGCTTTCAAGACTGTTTGAGGATTGCGAATTTCTTTGCTAAAGCCTTCTGTTAGTGGTTGAGCCTCATGTAACTGAAAACCATTGAGTGGGATTGATTTGCCAATATTAAATGGTGTCTTGGTTTTGTCTTTAACCAAGTCATAGGGAGTCGCAACTCCTAGCAATGCAAAGGTAAGGCGTCTGTATGCTGATTTTTCAGCTCGTTTATTATAGAAACCTCGAATCAGAGCGAAAAAATCTTCTTTGAAGTTGAGGTTGATAACTTGATCAATTTCATCGATAAAAATGACAATATTGTGAGTTATCTTGGTTAGTAGCACTTCTTCAATAAATTCAGTGAAGCGCTCTTCAGGAGAAAACCTCTCGCGTGTACTAGACCAATTTGTCCAATCAGGCTTAAACTTTGTCGCTAGTTCAAAGTAATTACTCAGACTGCTGATTAAACTACCATACCATTGCTCTGCTGTTACCTGCTGACTACCAATCATCGTCAGATCAATGACGGCGCAGGCAATACCTTCAGCTTGCAGCTTTTCCATAGTTCTGATGCACAAGCTGGACTTACCCATCTGCCGGGAATTCAACACATAACAAAACTCTCCTGCTTTCAACCCTTCGTAGAGTTCTTCGTCTGCTTGACGCGATACATAACTAGGAGCATCGGGAGGTAAACTGCCTCCAATCTGGTATTCAAAGCTGGTATAGGTTATTGTGTTCATAAATTACTCTGAAAACTAAAATTCATTGGTTAATTAATTTACCGATGTACTTTCCTATTTTCAGAATTTATACTCCTCCATAAAATACTATCTATGCGCTCTTGAAAATACTTCTTATACAAATTGCAGCTAATTTTTACCTTATTCTCCTGCAAATGTACTAATCCCAGACTATGTAAAACATAAAATTGCTTGAGATGTGATTTTATCTTCATTGGTTGAGCTGATTCAACTACTGTCTTGAGTGCTTTACCTAGTTCATGGTTTTCTTAAAATTAGGCCAATAGGAGCGCAGATGACTACTATAAATTCCCGTCTCTATGGGGGCTTCTTTTAACAAGTCATCAAATGAGCTATCCTGAGCATTTTTCAGATCATTTAAAGCTTCTTGTAGTAAATAAGGATGTTTTCCCACCAGATCTGTCAATTTTTCAGTTTGCTTTTGGGTCAAATGTAAATCGTGCTGACTGATTAAATCATTGACTTGTTTGTCTGTAAATTCTGGTAAATTTATTGTTGATCCCACATTGAACGGTGAAGCATTGATATCTAGCTTGATATAGACATCTGTTGAGTGAACAAGCACCAAGCGTAGTCTTTTCCATATCTTGCTAATCTTACTTTTTTCATGCCAAGCCCGTAACATCCCTAGAAAATCCTGGGCAACTGCTGCATAAGGAAAAACCAGATCAACGTCATCCAAGCATAAAATGACAGGACTGTCTGCTCTTTGATTCAACAAGTAAGCTTCAAAATAGTTGGTGCAATTCATCTTACTGGTAGAATATTTTTCATCCCAGTAAGTATTTAGCTTATTCTCTAGCCCTAGAGCTTGACCAACACTGATACACAACCATTTTAAAAGCTTATCAAGCTCTTCTAAGTCGGTTTGTTCCGCCAAACGAAAGGGTAAGTAAGCTCCTTGGTAATTCTGCTTTTGTTCCAGCTGTTGAATAACCTGAGTTATCAGTGATGTTTTACCTAGCCTTTTAGGTGCTTTAATCCGAATCACGGCTCCCGGCTTCACAAGTTTTTGATAACATTTATCTTCAAGCTCAGGACGTTGCACATAGATAGATGCTTCTGTGTCATTACCTTCACTGCTATCTTCTAAAACAGCAATCTTTTGCCAGTCTTGCCCCAATACCTTACAGATTTCTCTAAAATACTTCCTGTCAACAGGTCTGCCATTGAGGAAGCTACTGATGGTGGTCAGAGAGCAGTCTAGATCAGCCGCGAGATCAATCTGCCTTGAGTAACCCTTGTTTCGGAGGGCTGATTTAACTTGTGGGATATACTTTTTGTCAACTCTGAGGGAGCGTGGCATAACTGGTTCTGCTAGAACTACTGGAATTATGGCAAGTTTAACTCGATAACAAACTCATTAACTCGATAATAACTTGTTATTAACACATGATGGGAGTTCGTTGAGTTTGTTGTACCCTTATTGAATAAGGCCAAGCACATTTAATATGCTTAGCCGTAATTAGAACAAACAAATACACAAGATTAACTGCGTATTGCCAAAAATTTAAGGCTTGACAACATAGATGTAACAGTGATTAAGGATAGAAAAATAATCCTGTACAGTCGCTCGCAAGCTCAGGCTACTTCCTCCTTATCCAGCTCAGTAAGGAATCAAGCACAGTTATAGTGAAACCCAAAAGACCAAATATATCTTTTGGACTGTGCCGAACGAAGGCAATAATGTACGGCAGAACTAGGAAAATTCTCAGAAAGAGAATTTTATCTCTGAGCCTCCTTACGAGAAGAGCGACTGTGGATACAAGAGACAAAAAATTTGTCAGGATAATCTGTATCCCCCGATATTTAGGGAGCGGATCTTTAGAATTCATGAGCTTTCTGTCTTGTTTTACTGAGTGCTGGCTCTTCGAGCCAGTGCTTTCCATAGATATACTATCTATAGGTCACATTGGGCAACCCCCCTGATAAAAAAAACTCTGAGCGCAGATATTGTAGTGCGATCGCGAATCTTGTAAGCGGCTTTAGCGAAGCGGATACTGCTAGCGAAACATTGTTGGAAATTGTGACAGCCTTGATATCGCGTAATTAGCCGTAAAAGGGCATTGTAGCAATATTCAGTGCGATCGCAATCTTGTAGGTTGAATTGAGGGCACAACCATTGAGGGCGCAAGCATTCATTGGTATCAACTTAAGTTAGGGATAGCTTAAAGACTAGCTTCCACACCACCCAGAACTCAAGTTCTGGGCTAATAGCTCAAGTCCACTCAAGTGGACTGAAGATTTTAGGGAAAATTGAGTCATCTTTAGATGACTTGAGCTATTAGCCGGTCGTTTAAACGACCAGTGGGATAAGAGTTTAACCTTAAGTTGACACCAATGGCAAGCCTTGCGCCCCTGCATCAATATTTCTTCATTTACCCCACAGCAGTAAGATGGGGAAGACTATCTGTTCTAAGAATTAGTCGGGAACTTCAATGGTGATTTGTGCCACAGTGCAACTTGGGTTAGGGGGGTTCGTCTATCCACTGTAAACTTTTTTCGGTAAGTGGTATAAAAGTAAACAATTAACAGTTTTGGGTACGCTAAACCAAGCGGATATTAAACATTGAGGATTTAACCCATGAATTTATCAGAAAATAGTTATGATATCCCTGCTGTCGATCATCGCAGTGCCAAAGTTTTGCAAGGACTATACAAAATAGACGAGACAGATCTGAGTTTGATCAAGAAATCAGGTTCTCTGATGTTGCCGCAAGTGGAAGACATAGTAGGCAATTGGTACAGTTGGCTGGAAACCCAACCAGAATATGAGCAGTTTTTCTCAGATCAAAGAATTCTCAACCATGTTCGCCAGAAACAACATAATTACTGGCAAGAGTTTATGACTGGTGATATCAATGAAAATTACGTTAAACAGCGTCGCATCATCGGAGAAACTCATGCCAGGATTGGGTTATCGATGACAGTATTTTTCGCTGGCATGAGCATTTTCGATCAACTGTTCAGTGACATGGTGAAAAAACAAAACTTGGCAGAAAATGAACAGATGAAGATGTCTGATGCCATTGCCAAACAGTTGCATTTAGATGCCGGTATTGTCTGTGAAATGTTCACCTATATGATGAATGAGTTAATTTCTGGACAAAGTAAGGCTCTACTGGAAATGTCAACCCCAGTCACAGAAATTTGGCAGGGTATTCTCCTGTTACCTGTGGTGGGCATTGTTGACTCTAAACGGTCTCAAGATATTATGAATTCTGTCCTAGGCATGATTGCTAAAACCCAGGCTAAAGAATTTATCCTGGATATTAGTGGAGTAGCAGTGATTGATACTGCTGTGGCTAATTACTTGATCAAAATTACCAAGGCGACTCGACTGATGGGCTGTGAATCAACTATATCGGGACTTTCTCCAGCGATCGCCCAAACAATTGTACAATTGGGAATTGATGTCGGTACAGTCAACACGACTTCAACGATGATGGATGCTTTAAATAAAGCTTTTCAGCGTCAAAATCTTAAAATTGTTGGGATATGATAATCATCGAGTATGGCTCAATTAAATCAGCAACAAATCCCTTTGCAAATATCTCAGAATTGTGTAGTCGCTTCAATTCAGATTAATTTAACCCCAGAATTGTTGCAACAGCTATGTCAAGATTTATTAGAAAAATTACATGGTAGTGGAGCTAGTGGAGTCATTCTTGATGTCTCAGGGGTAGAAATCATCGATTTGACTGATTTTACTGAATTGAGAAAAATTATTAACATGGTAGAAATAATGGGAACAAAGACAATTATTTCTGGCTTAAAACCGGGAGTAATTTCTGCCTTGGTTGATTTGGATGCGGATATCGATGGTATTAATGCTGTCTTAAACTTGGATGATGCTTTCGTCTTAATTGATACTTTGTGAGTATTGGAGGAATTTAGAATTTAGAATTTAGAATTTAGAATTTAGAATTGAAAGAAATATTATGTCTTCTGCCTTCTGCCTCCTGCCTTCTGCCTCCTGCCTTCTGCCTCCTGCCTCCTGCCTTCAAAACACTAGTGGCCAATAATTTCTATGATACATGAACAAAGAAGCCAGATTCACATACGAGTTGAAGCCGATACCATCCGAGCAATAATGGCTAGCAAGCAGACAGCTAATCGTTTAGGATTTGATAACTATCAATGTCAAATGATTTCTACAGCAGTATCGGAATTAGTCCGCAATATTTTGAAATACGCCGGTTCTGGTGAAGTGATTATTGTTCCCCTTACCCAAGGAAGAAGGACAGGTCTTGAAATTATTGTCAAAGACCGGGGTCCAGGTATTGCTGATTTAGAGCAGGCAATGCAAGATGATTTTAGCTCTAGTGGTACTTTAGGACTGGGTTTGCCTGGAGTTAAACGATTAATGGATGAGTTTGAAATTAATTCCGAACTGAATGTAGGTACAGAGGTTGTTATCAGGCAGTGGTTGTAAGTTGAGCCATTGGAAATTTTAGATTTTAGATTTTAGATTTTAGATTACTGACTTGTTTATTATCGGGATCTGAGCAAAAATCAATTTTGAATTTTGAATTTTGAATTTTGTTTGCGTAGCATGGTGAGCAAAGCGAGGCAAATTTTGAATTCCCCATCAGGTGCTTATTACTTAAAATGAACATCCCTATAATTTTTGCAGGTGCTGGTATTGTAGCGGGAATTCTCGCAGGATTTCTCGGTATTGGTGGTGGCACGGTTCTTGTACCCTTATTAATGGCATTGGGATATAACTATCCTCAAGCGATTGCCACTAGCAGTATGTCCATCGTGATTACAGCAACTTCTGGTACTTTACAAAACTGGCAGCAGAAAGCTTTGACCTGGGAACGAGTGCTGATGATTGGGTTGCCTGCTATAGTCACAGCTCAAATTGGAGTCTATTTCACCAAGTTATTTCCCGATTATTGGCTCAAAGCAGCTTTTGGAATGCTGCTTTTATTTAATATCTACCTAGTACAACTGCGCAAATTGCTCAATAAACAACAACAGCAAGGGCTCCCAAAAATACCAATAAAGAAAGATGCCTTCAGCAGGGTGAACAAAAGTACGATTACCAGCATTGCCACTGGCAGCATAGCGGGAGTTTTGGCAGGTTTATTTGGTATCGGTGGGGGGGTAATTATGGTACCGTTGCAAATTTTATTCCTGCAAGAAACGATTAAAACTGCAATTCAGACTAGTTTAGCAGTAGTTGTGATTACCTCTATTTCAGCTTGTTTAGGACATGCGGTAGATGGCAATGTTTTGTGGTTTGAGGGTCTATTCTTGGGTATAGGGGGTTTTGGAGGAGCGCAAATTAGTACACGCTTTTTGCCTAAGTTACCTAATCAATTAGTCAGTTTCATCTTTCAGACTTACTTAGGAATGCTTTCCCTTTTCTTCTTCTGGAAGGCTTGGCAAAGTTATTCTATGTAGGGCTTGCCTCATCGAGTCGATTGATTCGGGTTTTGAAGTAATAAGTAATAAGTAATAAGTCAAAACAATTCAAAATTCAAAATTATCAATTAAAAATTTAAGAAAATTAGTGGGGGCTTGTACCCAGAATTAATCAATTCAAAATTATCTTTTCCTACATTTTGAATTTTGTTTGCGTAGCATGGTGAGCAAAGCGAGGCAAATTTTGCATTTTGAATTCAAAAAATGGTCATAAGTAAAGAGTCTATGAGAGTTTGCTGGATAAGCTTTTGAGGTCTTTTGTAACATACACCCTCCACGGGGTGAGTCAACCCACCCCTAAACCCCTCCCAACAAGGGAACCGGAGTGAGGTATTCCAATCAATTTTTAATTCTTATATTTCTTTGACATTTCTTAAGGACTATGTCTTAATGTAGATTAACTTTAATTGAATTTCCACAAAATCATTCATACTAACATCGCCAATGACTAACTCCAGTTCCGAGGGAGATGCTTTGGCGAACAAATATTTGTGCCAGTAAAAGCAACCGCTATTGTCTATGTACCAGCAATTAGAACATTACCTTACCCAATTATTATCCCTCTTACTCTGCTGTTGGGGACTCAACCTGAAGATTACTCCCGTTGCGGCTCAATCCATTACCCCTGCACCAGATGCTACGGGAACAATAATTAATCATAATGGCAATACTTATAATATTGATGGGGGAACCCAAGCCGGAGCAAATTTATTCCATTCCTTTACCGAATTTGGCTTAAATCCCGATGAAGTTGCAAACTTTCTCTCCAACCCCCAAATCGACAATATCTTGGGCAGAGTAACTGGGGGCAATGCCAGTGTTATCCAAGGTTTAATTCAACTAACTGGAGGTAACTCCAACCTTTATTTAATGAACCCTAGCGGTTGGGTGTTTCACCAAGGAGCTAGTTTGGATGTGCCTGGTAGTTTTGGTGTGACGACTGCTACCAGGATGGGTTTTGGTAATGGTTACTTTAATGCTGATGGCGCTAATGTTTATCGCAACTTAACTGGTAATCCCACTAGTTTAATCTTTGACCAGGATAATCCTAGTTGGATTATTAATGAAGCGGACTTAGAGGTCAATTCCGGAGCTAGTCTTTGGGCAGTGGGAGGAGGTATTATTTCCACTGGGACTATGGCAGGAGGAGAGATTACCTTAGCGGCGGTTCCTGGGAATAATCAAGTGAGGCTTTCCCATGAAGGGATGGTATTAAATCTTGTCCTAGATGCTGCACCAGCAGGAGGGAGCAATAATACTGTAACCGGTATTCAGTCGGTGGATATTCCCCGTTATTTGACTGGGGGTAGTGAAGTTGGTCATGTTAATTATGCGATCGTTGAGGCGGATGGTAGCGTTAGGTTAGTTAATCGTGACACAGTAGTTGAAGATGGTGACACGGTGATTGCTGGAGAAGTGACTGCCGAAGATATTACCTTAATGGCAGCAGGGAGAGTCAAACCTACGGATTATGATTTACTCAACAATAATCCGGTAGTGGTGTTATTTCCCGAAGAGATTGGGGATAACCTGGAAACCACCTTTATTGATGAAGGGATTAATGATTATCAAGGGGAAGATGCTTATCAAGCTTTCCTCTATGGGGGGAAGCAAGGGACAATTTCCCAGGTAGTTACCCATGAAGAAGGGGAGGGTATTGCTACTGTAACTCGGATGTTGGCTGCGATCGCTAATCAAGGAGGCAAGGTTAGTGCGATTCACCTACTCACGGAAGGTAATGAAGGGAATTTTTGGTTAGGCAGGGATTATGTTGACTCGGAAAATATTGGGGAGTATCAACAGGAATTACAACAGTGGGGTGCAGCACTAACTGCGGGAGCTGATATCTTACTTTATAGTTGCTTTACTGCTTTGGGAATCACAGGAGAGCAGTTGATTATTGCCTTGGCTAACTATACTGGTGCTGATGTCGCGGCATCGACGGATTTAACTGGTAGTGAGGCTTTGGGGGGTAATTGGGTATTTGAGAAGCAAACGGGAGAAATTGAAGCTGGGTTAGGGTTTGAGTCACAGGTATTAGCGGATTTTACTGGTAAGTTGCAGGTGTTTACCGCCGGTAATGCTGCTGATTTGATTGCCCACATTACTACAGCTAATGGGAATGGTGAAGCGGATACGATTAATTTGACAGGGGATATTACTCTGACGGCGGTGCATAATACTGATCCTGACGATGGGGCTAATGGTTTACCTTCGATTACCGATGACGGTGGTAACAAACTGACGATTGATGGTATGGGTTTTACCATTGCTAGGGATGCAGGTGGCATGACTCCTAACTTCCGCTTGCTGCATATTTTACTAGGAGCTGAGTTAGAGCTTAATAATACGACCCTTTCCAATGGGATGGCTAATGATGGTGGGGGAATTCTGAATCGGGGAACCCTGACTCTGAACAACAGCACTGTTTCTGGTAATACGGCAACCAACCGAGGTGGTGGCATCTTTAACTTCGGATATGAGGCGAATGCAGCTACACTCACCCTGAACAATAGCAAGGTTTCTGATAATATAGCAGGCAGCAACGGCGGCGGCATTTTCAACTATGGATATGATGGTGCGGATGCAGCCAGACTAACGCTGAGCAATAGTACAGTTTCTGGTAATACAGCAACCAACAATGGTGGTGGTATCTATAATTATGGAAATACCCCGAATGGAGCTACGGTAGACCTAACCAGTAGCACGGTTTCTGGCAATAAGACAACCAACAACAACGGCGGCGGTATTTTCAACTATGGCAATGATGCAGATGCAGCCACGGTAAACCTAAGCAATAGTACAGTTTCTGGCAATACAGCAAACAACAAAGGCGGCGGCATTTACAACTATGGAAATGCAGCGGATGGAGCTACTGTAACCTTGAGCAATAGTACGGTTTCTGGTAATATGGCGACCAACTATGGTGGCGGCATTTACAATTATGGATCTGAGGCGGGTGCAGCCACGGTAACAGTGGGTAACAGTATCATTGCTGACAACACTGCCCCCACAGATACTGATGTAGGCAGAAGTGATGCTGATAATGCCCCTATCACTGATAATGGCAACAACCTGATTGGCATCGATAGCATAACAGCATTTAACACCAGCACCCTTGTTGGGGATGCAATGAACCCCCGCGATCCTAAACTCGCACCTTTAGGAGACTACGGTGGTCCTACTCAAACCCATGCTCTCCTACCGGATAGTCCTGCTCTTGATGCAGGAGATAACGCCCAATTAATGATGTTAGCCAATGACCAACGAGGAGCAACTAGGGTTATTAATACTACAGTAGATATTGGTGCTTTTGAAGCTCAAGGATTTACCTTGAGTGCAGTAGCAGGAAATGGACAAAGTTCCACTGTTAATACCAATTTTGCTACGGATTTACAAGTTCAGTTAACAGAAGACTTTGACAATAAACCTCTTCCTGGTGTAACTATTACTCTCACTCCTCAGGGCACAACAGCCAACGCTAACTTAAGTGATACCACTCTAATCACTGATGCTAATGGTATTGTCACTACTACAGCTACTGCTAATACCACTACAGGAACTTATCAAGTAGCAGCAACTGCTACCGGAGTTACTGGGGTTAACTTCAACCTCACTAATGAGCCTGGTGCTGGTATCTTAACTATCCTAGCAGGCAATAACCAGAGCACTACTGTTAACACCGCTTTTGCTAATAATCTCCAAATCCAAGTTAAGGATGAATTTGGCAACGTACTACCAGGATTAACTGTAACTCTCACTTCTCCAACAACAGGAGCTAGTAGCAGTTTCGGTAGTATCTCTTTAATCACCAATGATCAAGGCATCGCCACTACCACGGTTACCGCTAACACCATCGCCGGGAACTACCAAGTAGAAGCTAATGCTACCGGAGCTACTGGGAATAACTTTAACCTCACCAACAATCCTGGTGCTGCTGCGATTGTAAATATCTTAGCAGGCAATAACCAGAACACTACCATCAACACTGCTTTTGCTGATAACTTGCAAGTTCAAGTTACCGATGAATTCGGTAACGGGGTCTCAGGAGTAACTGTCACCCTCTCTCCTCCCGGCACAGGAGCCAGTGCCAGCTTGGGTAGTATTTCTTTGACAACCGATGCTACTGGTTTAGCTAGTACAACAGCAACTGCTAACTCTATTTTAGGAGACTACCAAGTAAGAGCGGACATTGGAGTTAGTGAGGCTAACTTCGACCTGAGTAATATTTCTGCTCCAGTGGTAGTCCCTGGTGATTCTACTCTTGTGATAGTTCCTGGTGACTCTACTCTTGTGGTAGTGCCTGGTGACTCTACTCCAGTAGTAGTCCCAGCTAATTCTAGCCCAGTGATAGTTCCTGGTAACTCTACTCCAATTCTAGTCACCGGCGACTCTAGCACTAACAATATCCCCGACTTTACCTCTATTTGGCAATCAGTATTAGAAGAGTTGCCCGAGTCAGGATTAGAGGAGTCTGCCTGTACAACTGCCCCAGCTATAGTTATCAATTCTACTCAGGAGGAGGAAGAAATTACTTTAGATGAGGAGATAGAAACCGCAATTCAACGCAATCAAGATTGTTCACCTGAGTAGGGGCTTATTGCATCAAGTTCGGTAGAATAACACTTCGGTGGCAATAAGGCAGAAGGCAGAAGGCAGAAGGCAGGAGGGAAGAAAGAAGGTTGCAAGGTAGAAGGGAATTATAACTGTTTATCCTAACTTGATATTACAGCAACCGCCAAGGTAGTTAGGGTTTGCTGAATAAGTCAGACAAGGGAGACAAGGAGGACAAGAAGGACAAGGGAGACAAGGAGGACAAGAAGGACAAGGAGGACAAGAAGGACAAGGAGGACAAGGGAAATAATAATTGTAGAGAACGCAAAATGTTCATCATTTGTGCAAGAAAAATGAGCCTATCAATACAATTTCCTTGCACTTTTTCAGGTAAAAAATGACTGAAAGCACTGTCTGGTATAGCTTACACGCTTATGCAGCAACCGCCAAGGTAGTTAGGACAAGGGGATGGCAGCCCCTTGTTAACTTGCCGTACCTGAGAATGTCTTAACCACCCTGGCGACTGCTATATCTATCCTTCTATTGAAAACTTAACTCTGAAGTTTATATATAAGCGCATACCTTCCCTATTATGAAATAATAATAGCACAAAATAACCCTGTTGAGTTACGCGATCGCCCAATTCCCAATTCCCAATTCCCAATTCCCAATTCCCAATTCTTAATTCTCAATTCTTAATTCTTAATTCTCAATTCTCCTCACCACCTCTTCCGGTAAATTGAGAAGCTTCACCAACTCTTGGTAAGCCGCCGCTTCTTCGTCATTAATCAATGGTTCATCAGCAGTGCGGGAACTAGCTTGAATCACATCATAACTCAGTTGCAAAATTAGCTCCCTCTCTTCAGGAGTTTCCAACTCCGCAACCAACTCATTAATATCTAAATCTTGCGCTAAATAATCCCGCAACTCCTGTTGCAATTGTTCCTGTTCTTCAACATCAGTAGCAAATAGCTTACTAAAACGGGATAACATCACCTCTATTTCTTCCGCAGCTAGGCTACCATCTGACCAAGCCATAGCAGTAACAATCCGCAGCATTTTCAGTTGGTGAGAACTGATGGATGGTCTTTGTCCTAAATACACCTCAATCACCTGAGGGTCATTCTGCACCTGTTCCATACTACCTTCGCAGAGTACCGACCCTTCATGCAAGACGGTCACCTTCCGCGCAATCTGCCGGACGAATTCCATATCATGTTCAATCACCACAATGGAATGACTCTCCGCTAAAGCCAGGAGCAACTCTCCCACATTTTCCGTCTCCTCATCCGTCAAACCCGCTACTGGTTCATCTACCAACAACAAATCCGGCGACTGAGCCACTAACATACCAATTTCCAGCCGTTGCTTTTCTCCATGAGAGAGTAATTCTGCTGGTAAATCTGCTTTGGGGATTAAACCAATAGTTTCCAACAAACCTCCCACAGTTCGACGTTCAGATGCTGAAGATTTGCCAAACAAACTGGCAAAGACATTTTTATGCCGATTACAGGCAAGTTCCAGGTTCTCCCTTACTGTCAGTTTCAGGTAGACTCTAGGTGTTTGGAACTTACGACCAATTCCTAAACGAGCCACTTGATGTTCTGAGAGGTGTCGCAAACTCCGCCCCTTAAATAACACCCTTCCTTCTGTCGGTTGTACCTTACCGGTAATTGCATCCAAAAATGTAGTCTTTCCAGCACCATTGGGACCAATTACCACCCGCAACTCTCCAGCATCCATACTAAAATTGAGAGCATTGAGAGCCTTAAACCCATCAAAACTCACCGTCAAATTCTCAATCTGCAGAATCTTCCCACTCATGCTCTGTGTCCTTTGTGTCTTTGTGGTTCTCTCAAGAAACAATTTTAGATTTTAGATTTTAGATTTTAGATTGATTCAATCTTTCATAACGGATACTGCTGTGCCATTGGGACTGCTTGCAAAGATCCCTACCTCCCCAACTCCTCCCGTTCCTGCTGTACTTCCAGATCCTCCTCTAAGCTAGGATAAGTCAACACTTGCCTACGGCTCTTCAGCAGAGATTGCAACCACCCTACTAACCCATAAGGTAAAACTGTTACCACCACTAAAAACAAAGCTCCCTGGAAAAATAGCCAGATATCAGGAAATTGCTCACTCAGTAGGCTCTTAGCAAAATTTACCACCACTGCTCCTGATACTGCTCCTACCAGAGTTGCCCGACCCCCCACTGCTACCCAAATTACCATTTCAATCGAAAAAGCAATATCCATTGCCTTAGGGGAAATAATCCCTGTCTGAAGGGTAAACATGGCTCCCGCAATACCAGCTAAACCAGCGGAAATAGCAAATACTAGAACCTTAAAACCAGTAGGATTGTAACCAGTAAAGCGCACCCGGCTCTCATCATCACGAATAGCAATTAGTAGGCGTCCAAAACGACCACTAGTGAGCCAACGGCACAGAGCATAACATATCCCTAGTAACAGGACTGTTATCACATAAAAACTAAACTGAGTCTGATTGCTATTAACATCTGCTCCCAGTATAGTGTCATAATTGGTCAGACCATTTGTACCATTGAAGAGTTTCTGCTGACCATTAAAAAAGTTGAAAAAAACAATAGTTGCGGCCTGGGTGAGGATGGAAAAGTAAACCCCTTTAATACGATTACGGAATACTAAATAGCCTAATACAGCTCCGAGTAAACTAGGAATAAAAATAACAGCAAGAGCAGCAAAACCAAAGGCATCAAATGCTCCCCAAAACCAGGGAAGTTTCTCGACTCCATAGAGCCCCATAAATTCCGGTAGGCTACCAGCTTCCAGCGGTGCTAATTGCAGATGCATCGCCAGGGCATAACCTCCCAGAGCAAAGAAGATACCATGACCAAGACTCAACAACCCTGTATAGCCCCAAATTAAGTCAATACCCAGGGCAACGATCGCTAAAGCTAAAAATCGCCCCAAGAGATTGAGGCGAAAATCCGAAAGAATTGCTGGCATCAAGAAGATCAGAATTAGCGCGATCGCAACGACAATTCCTCCCTCCACCAGCAACTTACTTTGCTTTTTGTCATTTGTCATTTGTTATTTGTTATTTGTTGTTGGTTATTTGTTGTTGGTCATTGGTCATTGGTCATTGGTTATTTGTCATTTGTCTCCCTCAGCTTCCTCAGCTTCCCCAGCTCCCTCAGCCCCCTCAGCCCCCTCAGCTTCCCCAGCTCCCTCAGCTCCCCATCTCCCCCATCTCCCCATCTCTCTCCACTCTAGGCATCAACGCTGCGTCCTTTTTGTGGGAAAATTCCCCCAGGTCGCACTTGCAGGAAGGCAATAATTAGAGCAAATACCATTACCTTGGCCATGCTGGTGGTAGCAAAGAAGGTAAAGACATCAAATAACGCCTTCGACTTCTCTGGATCAAATGCTAAAGCAAGTATTCCTGAACCAATGGTGTAATTCACTGTACCGATTGCTAAAGCTGCCACAATTGTGCCTACCAATTTACCTACACCGCCGACAACTACCACCATAAAGGTATCAACAACATAATTCTGGCCGGTATTCGGACCTACCGAACCCAGTAAACTGATGGCACAACCGGCAACCCCTGCTAATCCAGAACCAAGAGCAAAGGTTAAAGCGTCTACCTTTTGAGTGGGAATTCCTAGACAGGAACTCATACTGCGATTTTGGGTAACTGCACGAATCCGCAAACCCCAGGTTGAACGCTGCAAGAACAGGTAAATAGCCACCACACAAAGGATAGTTAGGCCAATAATAAACAAGCGGGCGTAGGGCAGTTGAAAGTTACCCATTGGCAAACCCCCTCGTAGCCAACTAGGTGCTGTAACATCTACGTTTTGAGCACCAAACCAAGGCTTGGTTACTGCTAGTTTATAGGTTTGACCTAAGAATGAGCCCGTAGCGATCGCAATACCTAAGGATAGGGGTAACATTACTGTCACTATCCAGTTACGGATGCGCTCAATATCTGGGCGTCGAGAGAGAATCCACATTCCCCCGAAAAACAACAGACAAAACAGGGCAATCCCAATCACTAATACCCAATTTACACTGCGGACAAACTGCTGCAAAATCAAGCTGACGCCCCAAGTTGCCAGCAAAGTTTCTAGGGGGCGTCCATAGAGATAGCGGATTACCCCCTTCTCCAACAATAAGCCGACGGCACCGGCTACGAAGAAAGCAGCAATGAGGGCAAAGAAAATATAAACTTCAAACCAGGATTCACCCAGCATTTTGAAGCCATTTTGCACCACAAAAGTTGTGTAGGCTCCCAGCATCATCAACTCACCATGAGCTAAGTTGATCACCCCCATCAGCCCAAACACAATTGCTAGACCTAGTGCCGAAATCAATAAAACTGCACCAATACTGATGCCGTTAAATAAACTACCTAAAAGTCCTTCTAGCACGCTCCTTCTCTTGGTTGTTGGAACAAGTAAAGCTTGGAAAAATTGGATTTTGTTAAGCTAAGAAGCATTGAAATTGGTTTGTCCTAATCTTTGCGTCAGAAACAATTTACAATTTTTCGGTGCATAACAGCTTAGCTTTCTTCTGTTTTATATTTTTCACCCTTGGTTGTATCAGACCAATCACAAGCATATCCCTTAGTTTCCGCTACAAATTGGTTCCAGGGTATGGGAGCAATTGCCTTGTCAGTGGAAGAGACAATTTCAAAGAGACCATCTTCTGCGATTTCACCAATCCGCACTACCTTAGAAAGGTGATGGTTAGCGTTCATCGTTACTGTACCTTCCGGAGCATCCAAAGTCTGACCATAGGCTGCTTCCCGCACTGCATCTAGATCATCAGCCGTTTTAGCTTTTTCTACTGCTTGCTTCCACATATAAACCCCAATGTAACCAGCTTCCATTGGGTCATTAGTCACTCGGTCTGCGCCGTACTTTTCCTTGAATGCCTCAACAAATTTTTTATTCTCTGGGGTATCTACGGTTTGGAAGTAGTTCCAGGCAGCATAGTGACCTTTGAGATACTCTACCCCAATGGCTTGAACTTCTTCTTCCGCAATACTCACTGACATTACAGGATACTTGTCAGGTCCCAAACCTGCACCTTGCATCTGCTTGAAGAAAGCCACGTTGCTGTCACCGTTGAGGGTGTTGAAGATTACTCCTCCATCTGGCAGCGCCGCTTTAATCTTAGTAATGATGGGGGTAACTTCTGTATTACCTAGAGGTAGATAGTCTTCTCCGACAGTTTTGCCGCCTTTTTCTTCTAACTGTGCCTTAATAATTGTGTTAGCAGTACGGGGAAACACATAGTCAGAGCCCACTAGGAAGAACTCTTTGCCCTTTTCTTCTAGTAACCACTCAACTGCCGGTTCAATCTGCTGGTTAGGAGCAGCACCAGTATAGAAGATGTTTTTATCACATTCTTGACCTTCATATTGCACTGGATACCAGAGCATATGTTTTTTCTCTTCAAAGACTGGTCTTACCGCCTTGCGACTAGCGGAAGTCCAGCAGCCGAATACTGCTACAACTTTATCCTGGTCAATCAGTTTTTTGGCTTTTTCCGCAAAAGTCGGCCAATCTGATTGTCCGTCTTCCTGAATTACTTCAATTTGCTTACCGAGAACACCGCCAGCTTCGTTGATTTCGTCAATTGCCAGCATCTCAGCATCGACTACACTCTTTTCACTAATCGCCATAGTGCCGCTGAGGGAGTGGAGAATACCAACTTTGATCGTGTCACCACTATCTCCACCCCCAGTAGCAGTTGCATCTCCGGTAGAATCTGTTGCTGAATCAGTTGAGGGAGCACCGCAAGCTTTCAGTAACAGACTAGTTGCCAAACCTGTAGAACTGTAGAGGAGAAACTTACGTCGCCCGAATCCATTGGTCATAATCCATATATCCTTATTTTTAGCTAAGCTTGTTGATAGAGATAAACCCCTTCAAGCTGAGATATATTAAAGTGGGTTTGCTCAATTAGTTGTTACTTACGATACGAAAGTTAAAATTTTCATAAAAATCTACCCCTAGATCGATGTCATAATTTACGTGAGTATATCAATTATTGCTGTTCAAGAAAAGGAGGCAGGAGGCAGAAGGCAGAAGGCAGGAGGCAGAAGGCAGAAGGCAGGAGGCAGGAGGCAGGAGGCAGGAGGCAGGAGGCAGAAGGCTCTGAGATAGGATAAAGTGTTTCAATCTTATTTCAAATCTAGTTAGAGAACTCCAAGAAGTAGATGCTCCCAATTAATTTTTGGACAAGACTAACTCCCTCAGCTCCCCCAGCTCCCCCAGCTTCCTCAGCCCCCTCAGCTCCCCCAGCCCCCAGCTCCCACAGGCGTTTAAAAAAAATTTGCTCAAAGTGCTTGCCAAAATATATGTTTTATAGTTAATATAGATAACGGTGTTAAACATTAACACTGCAATCCTCAGTAGCTCAGTGGTAGAGCGGTCGGCTGTTAACCGATTGGTCGTAAGTTCGAATCTTACCTGGGGAGTTAGATGATTAAATATGGTTGTACCCATCATACGGTGCGTTCTGCTTTGCTGCGATGCTGGTAGCGAAATATCTCGTAATGTATTTCAGTTACTGGATGCCCCCTAAATCCCCATTTAATCCCCCTCCCGTCCCCCTTTGAAAGGCAGGGCTAATTCATTGTGATGAGAGAAAATTAGGACAGCCAGAAAAAGTGCGTAAACTATTCTCAGTGAACGAATATGTGGAACTCTCTTACTTCTCCAGGAATGAAAACTAATCTTCTTGAAGCT
>JAAHFP010000056.1 GCA_010672925.1 Symploca sp. SIO1C2
TTGTTGTCCATCCAATATCTGAGGCAAGAGTTGCGGACAAAACGAGCAGTGCGAATGGCTTCATCAAGCCGCTCATACTGCTTATTTTTTCCCTCAAGTTTTGCCTCAAATACCAGCATTTTACGTTACTATGTCTGACATAAATAATTATAGCCTACATCCTGTCCGCAATTCATCTCACCGCCAAATCTGCATATTATGGCGGGAGCCTTCTTGCGGTTGAGGTAAATAAATTTAGGCTAAAAACCTGTGGACTTAAGCCCACGACAGACTTCGCAGGAATTTAGGAGACTCCGAGACAGCAAGAATAGTGCATATAATCGAAAACAGGCAATATTTTCTGCTAAGGAATCAGGTCATCTAGTCACCACTGTTCCCTATTCCCTGTTTCCTGTTGGCGATTTTTGCAAGAAGTCTACTGACGGCTTATCCATCAGCAGTTATGAAATTATTCCAAAAAAGCCTGCTTTCTAAGCTTGTGATCTCGTTTTCCCTGTTGTCTTTGGTCACTGTCAGCATTGTGGCGTTTACCGCCTACCTTCTAGCCAAAAATGCCCTCAAAGAATCCGTCTTTGCTCGACTTAGTGTTGCTGCTTCTCTCAAAGACTATCAGATCAACGAATGGGTAAACAGTTACCATCAGGACTTGCTGTTATCTGCTCAGTTGCCAGAGCTACAGGCTCATGCAGAAGTAGTCCTGACTCAAAAAAAGTCCCGGCAGCCATCGGAGGAATATCTACTAGCCTATAAAACCCTTGAGCAGTATTTTGCTGCTTTAGCTGACATCAAACCTAACCTCAAAGAAATTTCCCTTCTCACCTCCAAAAATATCGTAGTTTTCTCTAACAACAAATTATTAGAGGGCACAGAGGAACTGCGGAGCAAGATTACCACTGACTCCAATACCAAACCCAAAAATGTGCAACTGTTCTTTCGCAATTCATCTTTCACCGGAGATCCTGAGCTTGCCTTTGCCATACCAATACATGATCAATTCGGTAACCCCATTGGCACTCTGGCAACTGCGGTAGAGCTCCAAGAATTAGATGAGTTACTAGAGCAAGGGACAGGTTTAGGGAAGAGTGGTAAAACCTATTTAGTGGCTAAATTAGCTCAAAAAAATATCTTGATTTTATCAAAACAGTCTGAGGCTGAAAAATATCCAGAAGATGTCACTAGTTTTGGTATTAATACTGCAATGGGAGGAAACAATGGCTCTCAGCTATATCTTAATTATGAGGGGATACCAGTTCTTGGCGTCTATCGCTGGCTGGACAAATCTAACCTAGCGTTATTAGCTGAGATCAATCAAAAGGAAGCTTTTGCCCCTGCTCGCAAGTTAGCAGGGAGGATTTTGCTGATTGGCTTGAGTTCCGCTGAGCTACTGCTGGTGGCAGTCTATTTGCTCTCACGCCAGATTAGCAAACCGATTTTGGCCATTACTGATACAGCTATTCAGGTAGCGGGTGGGGATTTGAGCCTGAAAGCTCCTGTGTTGAGTGAGGATGAAATTGGTGTTTTAGCTAGGGCTTTTAACACTATGGCATCTCAGTTGCGTGACTCCTTTGCTGCTTTAGCAAAAAACAATGAGGAGTTAGAAATGCGAGTTGAGGAACGCACCACTGAACTCCAGGAAGCAAAAGAAGCTGCGGATGCTGCCAACCAAGCTAAGAGTGAATTCCTGGCTAACATGAGTCATGAGCTGAGAACACCTCTCAACGGCATCTTGGGTTATACCCAAATCCTGCAAAGCTCACAGACTATGACCCAGAAAGAGCTCTATGGCATAGGTATTATTCATCAGTGCGGCTCCCATCTTTTGACTCTGATTAATGATATTCTCGACTTATCCAAAATTGAAGCCCGAAAAATGGAACTCCATCCGACGGATTTTGATTTTCTTTCCTTTCTGGAGGGCATAGCGGAAATTGGCCGTCTCCGAGCTCAACAAAAAGAAATTTCTTTTATTTATCAACCCATAGGTCAACTTCCCCAAGGCATCCACACTGATGAAAAACGCCTCAGACAAGTGCTGATTAATCTTGTTGGTAATGCGGTTAAGTTTACTGATACTGGAGGTGTGACTTTTAGTGTAACTCTCCTTAGTGATTCGGTACAAGAGCAGAGGAAAAATGACACAGGACAAGTAGTTAATCAAAAAATTCGCTTCCAAATTGAAGACACTGGCGTAGGTATTTCTACTGACCAACTCGACAAGATTTTTTTACCCTTCGAGCAGGTAGGAGACAATTCTCGTCGGACTCAAGGGACAGGATTGGGATTAGCGATTAGTCAAAAAATTGCTCAGATGATGGAGAGCAGTTTATCGGTACAGAGTCAACCTGGTCAAGGAAGTGTTTTTTGGTTAGATTTAGAGTTGTCTACAGTCCCAGACTGGTCAAACACAATCAGGGGTGCTTATAAAGGAAAGATTATTGGCTTTAGAGGAAACAAACAAAAAATACTAGTGGTGGACGACCGATGGGAAAATCGTTCAGTTATCATTAATCTGTTAGCACCAATCGGTTTGGCAATGGAAGAAGCCAACAATGGTCTAGAGGGCTTAGACAAAGTCAAATCCTTTAGTCCTGACTTGATCATTACAGACTTGGTGATGCCAGTGATGGATGGCTTTGAGATGATCCGACGTCTGCGAAAGTCACCCCAAACCAAATCGGTGGTGATAATTGCTTCCTCAGCTAGTGTATTTGAAACGGATCAGCACAAAAGTTTTGATGCTGGGGCCGACGGATTTCTTCCTAAACCAGTACTCTCAGCAAGCTTGCTAGAAATGTTAAGGGTGCATCTGCAACTTGAATGGGTTTATGAGGAAAAAGAGAATGTTGACAAGATGCAGGATGAATCTGAGGGTGAGACAACTCAAGAGGAAATTGTACCTCCCCCAGCTGAGGAACTAGCTTTGCTCTATGATTTAGCCAGGAAAGGTTTGGTCAATAAACTTCTAGGAGAAGCTGAGAGACTGGAAAAGTTGGATCAAAGATTAGTTCCTTTTACAAGAGAGCTACAACAATTAGCCAAAGGATTTAAAATCAAAAAAATTCGAGATTTGATTAAGCAATATATTAAAGAATAATCATTGGCTAGTTTGAAGCAGATTATTGATTTTTATTTGCGTTAAGTGACGCTCAATAAACAATGACTCAGAGTACAGAATCGAGAATTATTTTAATTGTGGATGATAATCCCACCAATTTGGAAGTGCTATCAGAGTCTTTAAGTAGTGCAGGCTTTGAGGTAGCAGTGGCAATTGATGGTGAAAGTGCCATCGAACAAGCAGAATATAATCCACCAGAGCTAATTTTATTGGATGTGATGATGCCAGGAATTGACGGCTTTGAAGCTTGTCGTCGGTTAAAGAAAAATTCTTTAACTCAGGACATTCCTGTAATTTTTATGACCGCTCTTGCCGATACGGTAGACAAAGTTAAAGGTCTTTCTTTGGGGGCAGTAGATTATATTACTAAGCCATTTCAAAAAGAAGAAGTTTTAGCCAGAGTTACTGTACATCTTAAACTACGCAATTTAAGTAAGACCCTAGAAGAAAAAAATGACTTACTGCTACAGTTGACCCAAGATTTAGAACAACGGGTGGCTCAACGAACTGCTGAACTCACTCAATCTATGGCAGAACTGCAACAATCAAAAATTAAGCTGGTGCAGAGCCAAGTTAGACTAGTGCAGAGTGAAAAAATGTCTACCCTCGGTCAACTAGTTGCTGGGGTAGCTCATGAAATTAATAACCCAGTTGGTTTTATCTCTGGAAATCTTACCCATGCTGAAAACTACTTCCAAGATTTGAACAAAATCTTGCAACTTTATTTACAATATTATCCCAATCCCTGCCCAGAAATTCGTGAAGAGTTGGAAGCGGCTGAACTAGACTTTTTACTAGAAGACTTGCCTAAAATTCTCCAATCCATGAAAGTAGGGACTGAACGTCTGAGTAATATTTCCTTAGCTTTGCGTAACTTCTCCCGCTCCGATGTTGCAGAGAAGATGCCAGTAGATATTCACGCTGGGTTAGATAGCACTCTATTGATGTTGAAGCATCGATTGCAAAGTAAGAATAAATCTGTTGCCATTGAAGTTATTAGAGATTATGGTGACTTACCTTTGGTAGAGTGCTATCCTGGACGCCTCAACCAGGTGTTTATGAATATCTTGGCCAATGCTATTGATGCTTTAGAGGCGGAGATTGAAGAAAGGAAAGAAGAAATTAGGGAAAGTTCTTCCCCATTGAGCCTAGCTGTAGCTCAGCGACAATTAACTACAGTTCCTGAAAGGGTAGAATATAGACAATATGGTGAGCTCTCACCCAATGGTGAAACTAGCCAGACAAAGCACCAACAACTAATAACCAATAACCAATTCCCCATCCCTACTATTCAGATTCACACAGAAGTAATCGAGAGTAATTGGGTAGTTATTCGGATTAGTGACAATGGTCCTGGTTTGAAAGAATCAGTTAAGCAGAAGCTCTTTGAACCGATGTTTACAACAAAACCTCCAGGGAAAGGAACCGGATTAGGTTTGTCGATCGCGCATCAGATTGTGGAGGAGTATCATCAAGGTAAACTCAGTTGTAATTCCGTATTAGGAAAAGGGACAGAATTTGTGATTGAGATTCCCTTCAAATAGAGGAGCATCTCAATCTTTTGGCAGAATAGGTCATTGTACAAGACATTCATCACAACATATGCGTAGGTTGGGTCGAGGAACGAGACCCAAAAGTTGATATACTAATATTTGAGTTTCCTTCAAGCTCTACCCAACCTACCCTAGACAAAAGAAGCTTTTAATTGGTGAAAATCACGATTATACACCTGTTGTTGATATGTAGTTAACTGCTCTCCCTGATAATAAGATGTGCGGTCTAAGGTTGCTTGTTGAACTTTCTCCATTAAGGGACGACGCAAAGACTCATAGGTGTGAAAAATATCAGCGATCGCTTCTTCCTCAGATAAGAGATTACTGTTAATTAATCTTGCAATCAAGGTTGAGATTACCAAAGCATCTTCTAATCCTTGATTTGCTCCTTGAGCCAGAAAAGGAGGCATTCCATGAGCCGCATCTCCGACTAAAACTACCCGCCCTCGGCTCCAAGGTAGTTGCTGAGCTAGACAGGGTTTTAAATTCGTTGTATCAGGAAATTTTAGACTATCATCCAGAGTAGCTCGATGAATATAAAAAAGTCTCGATTTCATTTGCGATCGCACAGAAAAAGTCACTAATTGTTTAATAGCTTCAGGAAAATCATCTTGGGTTAAAGCTTCCAAAACCAGCCCTACTAAATCCTCAGATGTTTTGCCTGCCAACTTTTCTTGCTCTATAGGCAAATGAATAAAATATCTCCAACTATTTTTTACGCCAAAGATAACGATCCTTAAGTCTTGGATTGAATTAACTTTTTGCGTAGTAACGGTAACAAGACGATCCTGTTGCAAAAACTTCTCCTGAATTTCGGTTTTTAGCTCATCAGGTAGATTATCCTCTATTTGTAAGCAGTAAATTCCAGCAAAACCTGAATAGTCTGGTTCTCCTAAAATCTCATAAGGAGTATTTTGATAAAGCAGACGACGAATTGTAGAATTAATGCCATCAGCCGCAACTACTAATTTCGCCCTAAGTGACGTGGAGGCTTCTGGTTGAGACTCAGATCCAGGGGATGGTTCTGGTGGACTTGACCAATGAGCATAAGGATTGATACCTTTAGCCGTATTGGAAAGAAAATCAAGCCGGATAGTTCCCGTTGCCGTTTCCTTGCTCAAATTCACACAACGGTGATTGGCTTGAACTTGTTCTGGGGGAAGCTGTTGCCTGAGGGTAGTTTGTAAGTCATACCAGGGAATGGAAACTCGACCTTCCCCATACTCCGCCAGCCAGGTATCGTAACTCAAGGGAAAGGATTGGATTTCTTCTCCCTTAAAATTTCTCTGTACCCATTTGGCATTTTTTTGGTCTTGACTATTTTTGGTTTGTTGAGAAAAGTCCAATCCTGATTGTTTTACAGCCTTATAAGCACAATCATCCAAAGATTTCAGCGCTTTTAAGCCATTGGGAAGCAGATCAATAACTTGACCAACCCGACGAAATTCCGTCGTTTGATCTAATACCATAAAGTTGTCAATACCACAAGCTTTTAATCCAACAGCTATGGCTAACCCGACTGGACCAGCACCAACTATAACTACATCGTAATTTTTCATTTATTTTTAAATCAGAAGAATCAATATTGCATCAGTGACCACCATCAAATCCCCAATTCAGAACTTAACGGCAACTCTTACAAGACCAGAGGTATCATTAGTTGTTCCCATTTACAATGAGGTAGAGAGCCTACCTCAATTAATCAAAGCGATCACGTCTGTATTAACCTCTACTCAACTGAGCTATGAATTGATTTGTGTCGATGATGGCTCTACGGATGGCTCAGCTCAACTGCTCAAAGAACATGCTCTTACCTATCCTAACTTGCGAGCAGTACTGTTGCGGCGTAATTATGGCCAAACCGCAGCAATGGCAGCAGGATTCGATTATGCACGAGGTCATGCTATTGTTACTTTAGATGGTGACTTGCAAAATGACCCCATTGATATCCCCATATTGCTGGCCAAGCTCTCCGAAGGCTACGATTTAGTCAGTGGCTGGCGTCAAAATCGCCAGGATAAAGCTTTGACTCGATTACTGCCTTCTCTGATTGCCAACTGGCTGATTGGACAAATTACTGGGGTAAAAATTCATGACTATGGTTGTTCTCTCAAAGCTTATCGCTCAGAATTGGTTGCGGATATGAACCTCTACGGTGAATTGCATCGGTTTTTACCGGCACTAGCTTTTATTGAGGGAGCCAGAATTACTGAGTTACCGGTGCGCCATCATGCTCGTCGTCATGGATATAGTAAGTATGGACTAGGACGCACCTTTCGGGTACTGATGGATTTACTCACGGTTTTGTTCATGAGGAAATTTTTGACCCGACCGATGCATGTCTTTGGGTTGCTGGGTATTATTTCTTTTGCTCTAGGAGTTGGTTTAGGGCTTTATCTAACCATTCTCAAACTGGGTTTCGGTGAAAGTATTGGCGATCGCCCCCTACTTATCTTAGCCGTAGTCCTGATCCTAACTGGTGTGCAGCTCTTGAGTTTTGGTTTGTTAGGAGAGCTCCTGATGCGCACTTACCATGAATCTCAGGGTCGTCCCATCTATAGAGTGAGGGAAATAGTAGAAATAAATGTTAAGAATAATAAAGAGAATTAAGCTCACATTTCTCAAAGTTTCGCCAGGGTAAAGAAGCAAGTGAAGATTTTTTGGCAGCTGGAAGCAGAAAGACGCAAAAATTTACTGATGCTATTTACTGCTAGCTTGTTGTTTTGGTCCAGTGTAGCTTCGATGTTGCCCACTATGTCCCCATACGCTGAGGATATGGGTGGTACTAAGCAGCAGGTGGGATTAGTAATCAGTAGCTTTTCCATCGGCATCATCTTGTTTAGAACCATAATAGGACGCTTGGCAGACAAGCATGGACGCAAACTAGTGTTGCTGATTGGTGTCAGTATTGGTGCGATCGCGCCTTTGTGCTACCTGTTAGTAGACTCGATTGGTATGTTAATGCTCATTCGAGGATTCCACGGCATTAGCCTTGCTGCTTTTACCACTGGTTATTTAGCACTGGTGACAGATTTATCCCCAGTAGACAAGCGGGGTGAGTTACTTAGTTACATGAACTTAGCTACACCGATTGGTTTGGGAGTTGGTCCAGCACTAGGAGGCTTTATCCAAGCCTTGGTGGGCTACACTGCTCTATTTGTGGCGATTTCAGCTTTGAGTTGGCTAAGTTGGTTGTTTGTCAGTCAGGTTAGGGAACAGAGAATGGTTCAAGTAGTTGCTCCTGAGGCCAAAAAAGCTGCTGCTATCCCTCTGTGGCAATTAGTTACTAGCCCTCGGATGCGAATTCCTGCTTTAGTACTACTCTTAGTTGGCTTAAGCTTTGGCGGTTTAATTACCTTTGTTCCTTTATTTATCAGAGAAACTGGTGTCAACTTAAATCCTGGACTGTACTTTACCACCGCCGCGATCGCTAGTTTTAATCTGCGCTTACTAACGGGTCCGGCATCTGACCGCTATGGGCGAGGCATATTTATTACCGGGTCTCTCATCAGCTTTGGATTGGCAATGTTAGTCCTCTCCCAAGCTCAAACTCCCCAAGTATTTTTATTGGCAGGGGTAATGCAAGGAATCGGTACAGGAACCATACTCTCGATTATGATTGCCTTACTTTCTGACCGTTCTTGGTCAACAGAAAGGGGTATAGTTTACTCAATTGGCTTGAGTGGCTTTGATTTAGGTGGCGCAATCTCACCACCAATTTTTGGTTTGCTTGCCGACTGGCTAGACTACCAAGGAATTTTCTATCTGGCTAGTATTCTGTCATTTCTCGCACTGATCACTTTCCTCACTCAATCCAGCAAGAATCTCTCCCACTCTCTACGGTTTGCCATAGGAAGGGAACCGGATGCCTATGCTGTAGAAAGAAGGTGTTAGGTGGTAGGTTTTAGGGAATTTTCCACGAAAAACCCTAAGTAGGTGGAGGAAAAAGGTTATAAAATAGCTGGGAGGAGCCAAGGAGAAAAAATTCAAGCTTTGCCAGCAAAAATCGGTCGTGTTCGATTGAGTGGGAAGAACCTTTTGCTTGTTCAGTATTTAAGAGGGTAAATATGACTAAATCGACATCTTCTCCCCCAGAAATACCAGCAACCAAACAGCATAACTTGCAGATAACGCCAGAACAGGAAGCACAACTGAACTGGCTGAAAAATGCTCTTGGTGCTAGCAACATTGAAGAAACGATTCTTCGCTCTATTACAGTAATAGTAACTCTCAAACAGCATCTCAAACCCGGCAGTGAACTATTTCTGCACAATCAAGAGGAACAAATACGCTTACTGATTCCTGAATTGGAAGCACCACCTCATCAAGAGGAATGGCAGTATTTAGTGCCACGTCCTCACCCTTGGCGAAAACAACTTTATATCAAGGGACGCAAACTACGTGCTTTTAGTGTTTGGCGAGATATGATTGTTAACGAACTGTCTTTAGAAGAAGCAGCAGATAACTGGGATCTACCCCTTGCTGCTGTTTCTGAAGCAATCCGCTACTGTGAGAGTCACCAAGAACTCTTAAAACTCGAAGCAGAAGAAGAAGGCTATCGTCCTGCGGCTAGGGAGTCTCAATCGCCGGATACGGGAACTACCCATATTGGGTTTCGTTTGATTTCTTTGAAAACCCAATAACCAATGGCGATAGTTTCTCAATTTTTTTAATCGAGAAACTAAAGCCTGTTCTAAAGCATTTATTTGGGCACAAGTTGATTCATTTATATACTTTTTAATTACAATGAATTACCCTTCCAAAAATCATTACACAAACATCGCCAATATTTACGATAATCTCTGGTCATACTCTCCTGAATATATTAAATTCACAACTCAAAAAATCATCGAGCATCTACATCTAATTTCCACAGATACCTTGGTAGATATTGGTTGTGGAACAGGAATTTATAGCAAAGAAATTCTCAAGCACATTCAATTACAGCAACCGATTATTTGCGTTGATCCTTCTGCGGAAATGCTAGAAAAAATCCCCGCAAATAGTCGATTGAATCCCATAAAAATGGATGGAGTAAGATTTTCTCAGAAACTAGGATTTTATGACAAAATTTTCTTAAAAGAAGCCATCCATTATATAGAAGAAAAATTTCTACTATTCCAGAATTTATGGCAAAGATTAATTCCTGGGGGAATTTTCTTGTTATTGCTCTTACCACCCATTATTGAGTATCCTTTATTTGCTAAAGCACTAGAATTGTACGAAAAAAAACAACCTCACTATCAAGAACTAATTGATTTACTTCAAAAAGTAGGTTTTGCTGTCGATTCTGATATTATAGAGTACCCTTTAGAATTCCCCAAAAGTCAGTATTTTGCAATGGTAGAAAATCGTTATATGTTTTTTCTTTCTGAATTTAATGATACTGAATTGGCAGCAGGTTTAAAGGAAATGGAAGAGAAATATCAGGATAAGTCAGTGTTGAAATTTAGCGATCACATGGTTTTTATCGCAGCAACTAAACCTGAGTGAGTATATCTAAAGTCAGTAGGGATGAATGGCTATTCGCCCCTACATTCTTGCCATGACTAAATTTGAGAGGAGCGAGAATGTCCGGAGCGTGTGCCATTAAATTTTCTTCGCTGTTGGCTTAAGCTTTGGAGGTTTAATTACCTTTGTCCCCTTATTTATTAGAGAGACTGGTGTCAATTTGAATCCTGGACTATACTTTACCACAGCCGCGATCGCTAGTTTCAATCTACCCTTGCTAACTAGTCCGGCATCTGACCGTTATGGGCGAGACATATTTATTACCGGCTCTATACCTGATAACTTTTGTAGACTATCATAGTTGAAATCATGAATTATCACAACATTATTACAATTGAACCAGGAAAACGCAGCGGGAAGCCTTGTATTCGAGGAATGCGCATTACTGTTTCTGATATCTTAGAGTATCTAGCAGGTGGTATGACGGAAGAAGAAATTTTGGCAGATTTTTCTGAACTGACTTCCGAAGACATTAGAGCCTGTCTTGCCTTTGCTGCTGATCGAGAGAAGAAATTATTTGTTGCATCCTCGTGAAACTACTTTTAGATGAGAATCTTTCGGACAGGGTTATTCCCAGAATTATTGATTTGTATCCTTATTCAAAGCACGTTAAAACTCTTTCCCTAACAAGCACGGACGATGCCTTAATTTGGGCATACGCAAAAACTAATGGTTTTGTGATTGTTTCTAAAGACTCCGACTTTTATCAGCGTAGCTTGCTTTATGGCCATCCACCCAAATTTATCTACCTTCGCATTGGTAACAATCCAACATTAAAAGTTGTTCAAATTTTGAGAGATAGTTTTGATGTCATAACTCAATTTGCCGCTAGTACAACAGAAAGTATTCTGGTACTGTCTTGAGTCTGATCGCACCTAGCATATCCAAAAAATCTCAGAGGTGTTAGGGTAATTACTATTTAGGGGCGGGTTTAGCTAAAATAATTCCCCAATAACTAATCCTTTTGACTATGACACTAACTCAGGTTTGGGGAGCTTTGCTCATTTTCACCGTCTGTCCTGTGTTAGGGGGAGTTCCCCTAATTGCTTGGATTACCTACGCACTAACAGGACATCAACTGGCACGGCTGGGTACTGGTAATGTGTCTGTCTCCGCAGCTTTTTACCACGGGGGACGCCTGGTGGGTATCCTAGCTGTCTTGTCGGAAGCAGGCAAAGGCATTGCTGCGGTTTTACTGGCTCGTTATTTCTTTCCGACGGAACCAGCTTGGGAGCTAATTGCTCTGATTATGCTAGTAATGGGTCGTTATTGGCTCGGCAAAGGAGCAGGGACTACCAATGTTGTCTGGGGCTTTGTAGTCCATGACCTGGTCGCGTCTTTCCTGATATTCTTAATTGGGTCAATAAGTTTTACCATTCTCCGCGATCGCAAGAGTGGCAAGATTGGGGTACTGATTCTGATGCCCTTAATTTTGGCACTACGCTATCCTCAGGACTCGTCACGGGTGATATTGGCAGCTATCCTTGGTTTATTACTAGGTTGGATTTACCGAAAAATCCCTGATGATTTAGATCTACCCAGTCAAGAAGTTAAGGGGGAATCTCAAAGGGTGTTTCGTTTTTTTAGAGGCGATCGCGCCATAGTTTCTCTTGATGATAAGCTAGATGCTCAGCAGGTGGGACAAAAAGCTGCCACCCTAGCTCAATTAAAGCAGTGGGGTTATCCCATACCTCCTGGTTGGGTGCTGCCACCGGGAGATGATGCCACACCTCTAATTAAATACCTCAACGTTTCAGAAGCTCAACCTTTAGTAGTTCGTTCTTCGGCAGTAGGGGAAGATTCGGAATTCGCTTCTGCCGCAGGAGTCTATCAAAGCGTGTTGCATGTTACCAGTCCCTATGCTTTACAGGAAGCGATTACCCTCGTCCTCGCATCTTACCGGAAACCAGTAGCGGCTCAATACCGGCAAGATAACTCCTTGCCCGATATCTCAATGGCAGTGTTGATTCAGCAACAAATCCGGGGGGTTTTTTCTGGGGTTGCCTTCAGCCGAGATCCGATTGCTCAACAAGGAGAGGCGATACTAATCGAAGGATTGCCAGGGGATGCTACCAGGGTAGTATCAGGACAAGTGACACCAGAACAGTATCGAGTCTATCTCCAGGAGTCAGCAGTTGCGTTCAAAGATAGTAGTTTAGACAGACGCGGAGACGCGGGGACGCGGGGACGGGGAGAAAATGAATTTGCTACCTCTGAATGCAACTTGGTATCGCAAATTGAAGGTAGTGGCGATTTACCCCCAGCTTTAGTAAAACAAGTAGCTATCCTCGCCAGGGAGTTAGAGAACCGATACCACGGTATTCCCCAAGATATAGAATGGACTTATGATGGTCAACAGTTATGGTTGCTGCAAGCACGACCGATTACTACCCTACAACCAATCTGGACTCGTAAAATTGCAGCAGAAGTAATTCCTGGTTTAATTCGACCCCTGACTTGGTCGATTAATCGTCCCTTAACCTGTGGTATTTGGGGAGAAATCTTTACTATAGTTTTAGGTAAACGAGCAGCAGGATTAGATTTTAACCAAACAGCAACACTACACTATTCCCATGCTTACTTCAATGCTACTCTGTTAGGGCAAATTTTTCGCCGCATGGGTTTGCCAACGGAAAGTTTAGAATTTCTCACCAGGGGAGCCAAGTTCTCCAAACCCCCGATTAGTTCCACTCTGCGGAATGTGCCGGGATTACTGCGATTACTAGGTAAGGAATGGAGCCTAGAGAAAGACTTTGCATTAGATTACCAACAGCAATTTGCTCCTACCCTAAGTCAGTTAAGCGCTCAAACCCTGTCTAAACTTTCCCCTTCAGCTTTACTAGAACGCATAGACCTTATTTTAGAGGTTTTGAAACGAGCCACCTACTACAGCATCCTAGCTCCCCTGAGTAGCTCCCTGCGCCAAGCCATACTGCGAGTTCAGGATACAGAATTAGATAACAGCCAAGCACCAGAAGTTGCCAGTTTGCGATCGCTAGCTCAAATAGCAGCAGACGCTCGTCTTTTATTATCCGAGGAACAGGTAATTAGTGATAGTGGTGCTTCTCTGTTTACTACCCTAGCAGAAAGCCCGGATGGTCAAAGTATTGTAGGGCAGTTTGAGCAATTTTTAGAGAACTATGGCTACCTGAGTGAAGTTGCCACGGATATTGCTGTTTCTACCTGGAAAGAAGACCCCAGAGTAGTGCGGCGACTGTTTACTCAATTTCTCTCGGATCCTCCTCCAGTGTCTTTACCACCAAAGCAACAGGGTATACGAGCTCAGTTAGCACAAGTACGCTTAGACCTTAAAGGTCGAGTTACCGAAGTTTACTCTCAGTTATTGGCTCAGCTGCGTTGGAGTTTTGTAGCACTAGAAACAACTTGGCTGCAAGAGAATCTACTATCAAAACCAGGGGATATCTTTTTCCTGGAATTTGCCGAAATCCGCTCTTTAGTTGCTGATACTGACTCGCAATTCAAACAACAGCTTCCCCAAATTATACAACAGCGGTGCAATCAACTAGAGCAAAACCGTCAGTTGGCAACTATACCTTCCCTTGTTTACGGGAATAATCCTCCAGCACCAGTTGCTTCTATTGCTCCCGCTACCAACCAACAGCTGCAAGGTATTGGTGCTAGTCCAGGGAAAGTTGAGGGTTGGGTTAAAGTAGTCAAAGACTTACAAGCCTTGGATAATATTGACCGTCAAACTATTCTTGTTGTACCCTATACCGACTCTGGTTGGGCTCCCCTACTTGCCCAATCTGGTGGTTTAATTGCAGAAGTAGGTGGACGTCTTTCTCATGGTGCCATTGTAGCTCGTGAGTATGGTATTCCAGCAGTGATGGATATCCATAATGCCATTCAGATGTTACACGATGGTCAACGGGTACGTATTGATGGTCGCTTGGGGATTGTTGAGATACTTGATTGATGGCAGAAGACAGACCCACCCCTAACCCCTCTAAGGAGGGAAGAGTATCTAAGAAAAGAAAGCTGGTACGGTAAGCTTTTTAACTTCAGGGGGTGACAAGTTAAAAGGAGCGTGCATGAGTGTCAACTCCCATATATGGCGTAGTGGTTCTCAAAAAACCTATATATGGAAATACCCCAAGGGTGTCAGAAAATTGTATTCTTCTTCCTCTGCTCCTCCTTATTCAGCAAACCCCACTTACAAGTGATTATTCCTGTTCCTCCTCCTGAGAAGAGTTGAGTTTCTGGACTTCTTTAGCGGATATGCCTTCTCCTTGGTAACCAATATACCAAAGTACCGCTGCTGTCTCCGCGCGAGTCACGGCTTTCTTTGGTTGGAATAAGGTTGTATAACCCAGCAAGCGGCGGATATTAGCAGAATCTCCATTCTGGAAATCCGCTAATACAGCTCGCAAAGCTTTAGGATCAATTTTGGTGGTATCTTGAAAACCCCAAGTTTGTTCAACTGCTTCCACTGAAGCTTTAGGTAATACCTGACGGTTGTCTAGAGGCACTTTCCACAAGATCAGACTTTCCCTAGTTAAGGGAGCATCTGGACGAAATGTTACTGTTGTCGCGTCACCACTCAGAGGACTAGGAATTAGTCCTGCTTCTGCTAATGCTTGAATACTGGGGAAATCTGGATCAGTGTTGAGGACATCCTGGAAAACTGGCTTAGCGGTTGCCGAAGCTAGACGAATTTGCTTTCCTGGGCTGTTGCCATGTAACTTATTATTTGCCGCTACTAACCACCGAGCATATTCACGGCGGTTGACGGTTTTATTGGGTTCAAATTTAGTACTTTCAGTATCTGGATTATCTTCAGAGTTAGATTGCTTAAAAGTGAATATCCCCAAAGCTGCCAAATCTTCAACATATTGGCGCAGTTGTTGGGGAACTTGGTCAAAGTCACTGAAATCTTGGGATACTGTGGAAGACTCCTTAGATTCTGCTGGTTCCAAGTCAGATTGCTCTGGTGATTCTTCTGGTTCCGATTCAGATTGCCCTACTGTTGCTTGCTCAGGACTACGAGTATACTTAACGTCAAATTCTGTTAGGCTCGGATTTCTTGGTGTTGCTGGTTCAGAGTTGCTATTGCTAACAGAAGGAATCGATATAGTAACTTCTAACTCCTGCTTACGAGCAACCAAAGTACCCTCAGCATCCTCCGGTAGTTCAGAGATAATTTCCCAGTTGCTAGACTCGAAAGCCCTTTGGTAAAAACTTAGGATAACATTGCTAGGGTCCGAGGATGACCAAATAGTCAGCTTACCTGGAGTTTCCGCTGCCTTGAGGGACTCAACTTTCTCTAACTGAGCTTGAGGATAGCGCATCTCAGAAGGAAAATCCTTGGGTAATTGCTCTGATGGGGGAATCTGAGAGTTGCTTGGGGATGACTCTTCAACAATATTTTGCTTCTCTTTTAGATTAGGATCTGGAGCTAAGGAACTCTCAAGCTCTTTGCTACAAGAAGTTGATAAACTCAGTAAGCAAGTAGTTGCTAAAATAGCAAATCGGGCAGGATGTTGATCGAACAGCACAGGTTTTTTAATGAATAATTGAGAATTGGGAATTGGGAATTGGGAATTGGGAAGGTCGAATTGGATAAAATTCCACGTCAAAAATAAGATGAGCAAACGTGTCAGCTTTCCTTGTCTCTTTCTAGCTCTTTCCCCCAAAGAGAAGTTAAGAGTGGTTTATGCCTCCAGTTTCCCTCCTGGGAGGGGTTAGGGGTGGGTTATGCCTCCTGTTTTTTGACCTCGCTAACCAAGTAGTATGGTTTAGAGACACGCCTACCTTTATGATACGGTGGCGTGTCTTGATTTGTGAGCACAGTAATGTTGCGGAGAGATAGATGGTTTTCAAGAAAGAAAATTCGATAGTGAGCAATGAGTCTTCTGAGTCAGCTAATCTGACAACAGGGGAGACGGAGGAAGAAAAGTCAACTGCTAACAAACAAGAACAAAAACCAACATCCGATGGCTCTAACTTCTGGGGGCAAGTATGGGATAATCTGCAAATTATTGCGATCGCTCTTGCCTTAGCCTTAGTAATTAGGGCGTTTGTGGCAGAACCTCGCTACATTCCCTCAGATTCCATGCTACCAACTTTAAAAGTAGGCGATCGCGTGGTAGTGGAAAAAATTTCTTACCTGTTTCGTCCCCCTGCTTCTGGGGAAGTTATTGTCTTCAATCCACCTCTACAGCTACAAATTCGAGGCTATGACTCAAATCAAGCCTTTATTAAACGGGTAATTGGCACACCAGGTAAAACTATTGCAATTCAAGAGGGCAAAGTTTACCTAAATGATACTCCTTTAGACGAAGACTACATTGCCGAGCCACCAGCCTACCAGATGAGACCCGTATCTGTACCCAATGAGCAGCTTTTTGTTATGGGAGATAACCGTAACAACAGCAATGATTCCCATGTTTGGGGTTTTTTACCTCAAAAGCAGGTCATTGGTCGTGCTTTCTTCCGCTTTTGGCCTCTCAATCGTATTGGTTCAGTTTAGTCCTGTTTTGGTTGAGAGTGGATGTTAATTCGCCCTCAACCAAAATATTGCTATAATTGCTCTCGATAAAGAATTTTAAATTTTAGATTTTAGATTGCTTTAGTTGTTTCACTCAAGATTATTTTATGGCGAAATTTTACAATGAGATTAATCAATCATTACAAAACTTTATCCAAGAACAGAAAATATTTTTTACAGCAACCGCACCAACTCAAGGCCGCATAAATTTGTCACCCAAAGGTATAGATACTTTTCGCTGTATTGACAGTAAAACGGTGGCTTATCTAGATTTAACTGGTAGTGGTAACGAAACTTCTGCCCATCTCGAAGAAAATGGCAGAATGACCATGATGTTTTGCAGCTTTTCTGAAGAGCCTTTAATTTTACGCTTGTATGGTCAAGGTCAGGTAATTCGCCCCAGAGAATCAAGATGGCAAGAGTATTACTCTCTATTTACTTCTCTACCAGGAGAGCGGCAAATAATTGTCCTAGAAGTTGAATCAGTACAAACTTCTTGCGGTTTTGGTGTGCCACTGTATGAATTTCAAGCAGAAAGAGAAACTCTGATAAAGTGGGCTACGAATAAAGGTAAAGAAGGAATAAATGCCTATTGGCAAGGAAAAAATATCCAAAGTATTGATGGTTTACCAACTAAGCTTTTGTCAGATTCAGAATAATTTTCCCGCAACAACAAATATAGCAGTCGCCAGGACGGTTAAGACATTCTCAGGTACAGCAAGTTAACAAGGGGATGGCAGCCATTCCCTTGTCCTAATCACCTTGGCGGTTGCTATAACAAACGACAAATAACAAACAACCAATAACAAATGATGACTTCAACAGAAGACTTAGTATTAGTTGTGGGTGCTACCGGCGGAGTTGGTCAACTAACGGTGGGTAAGCTACTGTCCAAAGGTTTCCAGGTTCGTGTCTTAACCCGCAATGCCTCCAAAGCTCAGAAAATGTTTGATAATCGGGTGGAAATTGTCGTTGGTGACATACGCAATCCAGCAACCCTTCCAGCTGCTACCCAGGATGTCACCCAGATTATCTGCACCACTGGAACTACAGCATTTCCTTCTGCTAAGTGGGATTTCGACCAAAACCAAGAGTTTAAGGGAATCGCCAACTTAATTGAATGGCTCAAACTCTATTTCAAACCAGGCTATTGCATCGCCAAAGCCAAAAATAGTCCGGAGGAAATTGATGCTAAAGGAGTCAGCAATTTATTGGCAGCAACTCCAACAAACCTGAAGCGTTTCGTATTCGTCTCTTCCTGCGGTATTCTGCGCAGGGATAAACCACCCTACAGTCTGCTCAATACCTTTGGTGTGCTGGATGCTAAGTACAAGGGAGAACAAGCAATTATTAATTCAGGATTACCTTACACTATTATTCGACCAGGAAGGCTCATCGACGGTCCCTACACTTCCTATGACCTCAACACCCTTCTCAAGGCAACAACAGGGGGAAAATTGGCAGTAGTGCTGGGTACAGGAGACACCCTCTCAGGTCAAACTAGCCGGATTGATGTAGCATCAGCTTGCGTGGAATGTCTTGGTAATCCTACTACAGAAGGACAGATTTTTGAGCTGGTGAACAAGGGTTCCAGACCCGCTGTAATTGACTGGGAGGCACTCTTTGAGCAGTTGGAGTAATACCTGATTGTATTGCGATTGCGGCATAGTCTTTGTGTCTTTGTGGTGAGTTCTCCTTAATCTTGATTCCTATAAGCTTAGAAAACATAGCTTCTTCTTAATAATTCCTCTAGTCTAAACTCCAGTTAGCTAAGTTTAAAACTACAGAGCAATTCAACATACTTTTTAAGTGCTCTAATTTTATTTAAATCAAGTTGCTCAATTCTTCGTTTCTCTGCTAACGGGTGTTCTTTACAAAATTGTAATACTTCAGGAAAGAAAGTCCTATGGGAAGCACCTTCAATTTCACTCAATACTAACTTTCCATCAAGGCGCTCGAACATATCTATACGAAGAGAAATTGTTTTTTTAGCAACTTCTGGTAAGGCTTGATAAACTTCTTGAGCAAAGGTAAGCCATTTGTTTGGTGGATTGATAATTAGTATATTCTCTCCACCAAATCTTTCATGAGCAATTCCCATATTTGGTGCGGTAGTTCTTTCAATACAATGTGGTATTTCTCCAACAAAAACCATAGAAATTTCCGAGGTAATTTTTTCAAAATGTTGGACTAAAATAGGAATATTAATTTGATTGCAGTAATCCTGAAAATGACTGTTTAATTCTCGGTAATTTTTAATAAAATTTACTATTTGCTTTTCCTGATGATTATCTAAGTAATAGGATTTGACTTGATACTGGTATTCTGAATCTATTACTTTTCTAATAAACTCTAGTTTATTAGCCCCAGAACCAACAGCAGGCTTCAAGACAATTCCTTCACTACCTGCTTGGTTAAGATAATCCACAATGTCAAATTCTGAATGCCCATCTGGTGGTGGAGGGATAATCATCGTAGGAATCATCGAGATTTTCTGCTCCTGTAGCTCTTTTATATAACCCGCTTTATACAGTACCCAATGCAAGGTTGCAAAGGATGGAGTAACCGTAATGACATTTCCTCGTGTTTCCTGAATTTGAAGAAAGTCTTGCAACTCATCAAATATTCTTTTATAGGTAGAGAGCCAATTTCTAGCTATGCCCCGGCAGTATCGGACATCGATTATATCTATTTCTTCCCAAATGTAGCTGTTAATGAAATCAGTGAAAGATAAACCACCTTCAGCTACCAGTTGCACATTAAAAATAAAAACTTGAATACCCCTTATTTTTAATTCAGATACGACTAACTCTAAGTCATCATGGGTGCGCTCAGTACGCAAGATTAGGACTGAATAATTAGAGAATTTGTTCATAATAAAGTTTGTCAAATTGTTGCAGTAATATTTTCTTGGCCAAACTGCATCTAAGTTATATAGTGTTTCTAAATAAGTTGTCAATAAAAAAAACGTAATAAAGTATATAAATAATTCTGTGTAATTACTTACATTTAAACAAATATTAACTTAGCTTTTGTGTTGAGTGACAGCAGTGGGTATGATACCATGTCATTGCCAAAATACGAATTCTCTGAATGTTGAGCACAGCAAGCGCAATAACTCTCAACTCATCATTACTGGAGGAGTCCTTTCTGATTTCTCCACAACTACGTGAATATCTACAAGATTACTGTGATGCGGAAGAATTTAAGCTGGAGCCCAGACGAAGAGCGCAACTGTACGTTCCTCTCAATAAACCTAGATTCAAGGAAAAGATTGGCAATGGAGAGATTGTAGCTGATGGTTTTATTTGGGATCTAGAAGACAGCATCCCAATAGCTCAAAAACAAGTCGCCCGTGACAATATTGCAACTATTCCACCTAAACCCGGTGATATAGAATACAGTGTCAGGATTAATATGGATAATCCTGATTTATTGGCAAAAGATATTGAAGCGGTAAAAACATTCCCCTTTGATTCTATCACTATTCCTAAGGGAGAATCAAGTGCACAAATTATGCAAGTGATCAACGCTATCGGGGAAGATAAAAACTATATCGTTACGATTGAAACCATCAAGGGATTGAGAGCAATCGACGAGATTGCCAGTGTTTTAAGACCCGGTTGTGATGCCTTTGGCTTTGGTGTGGGAGACTTATCTATGGAAATGGGAGTCGAACGTATGTCAACTACCGAAAGTGTTTTGTTACAACAAGTCCTAGCGAAAATTGCTCTGGCAGCGAAAGCGCAAGGATTAGATTCATTTGACAGTATCTCGGCTCGCGTCAATGAAGTCGAAAGTGTGCGTGCTGAAGCCGAGTTATCTGCTCGTGTATTTGGATTTACCGGTAAAAGGGTGATTAATCCTAAACATCTAGATGTAGTTAAGTCTGTCTTTTCTCCAAAGACTACAGAGATAAAGTTGCAATTGGCAATTTTAGAGGCTTATCTCGGTTCAACGATGGTGAATGCTCATGTGGTAGATACAGAATACAAAGGTCTACCAGAATTTAAAGGAGCTGATGCTAAAGTTAAGCGCTACTTACGGCAAGGATATTTCCCTAGCCTTGTTCCTTCCTTTATGAGTACTCCACAACTCCTGAACTCCTGAACTCCTGAAGCGGCTCTTTTCGGGTGCTTGCTGGCAGAGCAAGCTTGCGCGATCGCATTAGCCAAACATGAGATACTTGACTTGAAGTGAAGTGAGTACCTTTGAGCCCTTCAGTGATTACCCAATTACCAAATAGTTGCCATATCTAAGACAAAACCCGGTAAGATATCCTCAAGATTTCAAGGAGAATTCAAAACGAGTATACCTTAATTGTACGCTGGTAGACCAATATAAAACGGAACTTAACGCTTTGGTTACTAGAAGGAATGAAATTGCTCACGGAAAACAAATGATCATAAAAGACCTGAAGGAATATAAAAAATAGGATCTTTATCTTGATACCAGAGGTTAAGCTAACGCTAGATTAGCAAGTACGACCACCCATAGTAGTGCTAAAAGAGCGATCGCAATTACGAACAACTCTCAATCCAACATTTGAGCATCAATTCCCAAAGCCTGAAGCTGCTCAGGAGTTAGTGACTTAAGCCGCTCTGCCAATTGCTGACGTTTTTGCCGCTCCTGTTCCTTCTCAAGTCGCTCCTGCTCTAACTGTTGCAATGCTTGCTCTTTTTGATGCCGTTCCTGTTGAGCTTGTTCATGTCCCGTTAACAACAGATTTCCATCTAAGTCCCACCAACGAAGCCAGGGTTGTTCTGGATTATTCAAGAATGGCCCCTGCCATAATCCCAACTCTACCTGCATTGTGTCAATGGGATAATGTCCTCGCTCGTTAGGAGTTATCTTCTCATAGTAGGTTTTCACCAACTGGTAGACTTCCAGAGTACCGTTGCTTACTTGATAGATGCCATAGTAGGGAATGCGCATCACTCGCTCATAAACCCAAAACTTACCGGGTTTGGTCACTTTTCCAGTTTCTGAGCGAGATAAAGGAGTTTTGTCTCGCTCTTCACTACCGTCACCAGAAGCAAATTCTAGGGCGATAACGGGTGTGATATATTCTCGCCACAGTACATAGGAACGACGGATATCACCATCTAATTTAGGTGGCACATCTGGCACATAGAACCAGTCTGGTGCTTCAGCCCCCTTCTCTGGCGGCTCAGTTTCTCGCCAATAGATACCACAATCTTGTCCAATGCAATATTGCCCATCTGGATGTAACCGTTGCAAGGTTGAATCGATGGAATCTGTCAGAATTAAGCTTTGAGGATGCTCCTGAAAATTTTTCACAAATGTACCGTCGGATTCTGGTAATTGAGTATGATCGGGAAATGGAGGTGGTAAAGCAATCTCACTTAGGGTTTGAGTCATCTTTTTATAAGTATCGCAGTAACTTACTCTCTACCATTGTGCCCAATATACCAAGTTTTTGCTCTTGGTGTCTTTGTAGTGAGTTCTCCTTAATGTCGAGTCCCGTACCCTGAAAATTTGTAAAAATAATTGTACTCGTAATGTGGTGCGTTACGCTTCGCGATGCTGGTGGCGAAATATTGCGTAATATATTTCAGCTGCTGAATGCCCCCTAAGTCCCCCAGAATTGGGGGACTTTGAATCCGGGCTCCCCCAGAATTGGGGGCTGGGGGGCTTCAAAAACCTTCATCTTGTTGCAAATGTGTCCAAATGTTAATTTCGCCACCAGTGTCCGCTTGTGATTCCCCCAGTAAGTGGCATGATAATTAATTCTCCGGTTGCAGTTGCTTCAAACCTTAAATCATCATTATCGTGACATAGTTGCCAAAACTGTTCGTCGGTTAGGTTGATTTTGAGTTCTAGTCTTGGAGGTAAAGAAATTGTTGCTGTTTCCATTATCTTTTTCCTCCTTTGTGTTCTTTATGTCTTTGTGGTGAATATATCCAAGTGATTAAATTGAAAATGGCCAATTAACCATTCTCAATTTAACTCACCAATTAATCCGTCACCGCACCGACACTACTAGAAGAAACTAATTTGGCGTATTTCGCTAGCACTCCGGTGGTATAGTTAGGTTCCTTTGCTTGCCAACTAGCACGGCGTTGTTCTAACTCAGCCTCCGATATCTCTAAATTGAGCGATCGCGCAGTAGCATCAATGGTAATCGTATCCCCTTCTTTGACTAAGGCAATTGTACCGCCCACTGCTGCTTCTGGGGCAACGTGACCGACTACCATACCATAGGTTCCGCCGGAAAACCGCCCATCAGTGATTAAACCGACGGCATCCCCTAAACCAGCACCAATAATTGCCGAAGTGGGAGCTAGCATTTCCCGCATTCCTGGGCCACCTTTTGGACCTTCGTAGCGGACGACAATCACATCCCCAGCTTTAATTTGACCGTCCAGAATCGCCTTTAGGCAAGCTTCCTCGGATTCAAATACCCTTGCTGGACCGGTAATTTGGGGCTTTTTGACACCAGTGATTTTAGCAACTGCTCCTTCTGTCGCCAGATTGCCTTTCAGAATTGCCAAATGTCCTTGAGTATAGATAGGATTATCCCAAGAATGAATCACATCTTGGTCTTTAGATGGCTCTTCTGGGATATCTGCCAAAACTTCCGCTATGGTTTGACCAGTAATTGTCAAAGCATCACCGTGGAGCAAACCATGAGTTAACAGGATTTTCATTACTTGAGGAATTCCACCTGCTCGATGTAAATCCGTCGCTACATATTTACCACTGGGTTTCAAATCACATAGTACTGGTACTTTGCCACGAATGGTTTCAAAGTCATCCAGAGATAGCTCAACACCGATAGAATGGGCAATAGCGAGTAGGTGCAAGACGGCATTGGTTGAACCACCAACTGCCATAATCACCGCAATGGCATTTTCAAAAGCTTGGCGAGTCAGAATTTGTTTGGGTAGTAATTGGTTCCGAATTGCCTCTACTAACACAAAAGCAGATTTTTCTGCACTATCCGCTTTTTCTGCATCCTCTGCCGCCATAGTAGAAGAGTAGGGTAAACTCATACCCATTGCTTCAAAGGCAGAAGACATGGTATTAGCAGTAAACATACCACCACAGGAACCAGCACCAGGGCAAGCATTGCGTTCCACTGCAGTTAATTCTGCTTCATCTATTTTCCCTGCACTGTATTGCCCGACAGCCTCGAAAGCACTCACCACCGTCAAGTCTTGTCCATTATAATGCCCTGGTTTAATCGTGCCACCATAGACAAAGATAGCGGGAATATTCATTCGAGCGATCGCAATCATCGCCCCGGGCATATTCTTATCACAGCCACCAATGGCCAGAACCCCATCCATACTTTGCCCATTGCAAGCTGTCTCAATGGCATCGGCAATGACTTCTCGTGACACTAGGGAATATTTCATCCCTTCCGTACCCATGGAAATACCATCACTCACCGTAATTGTGCCAAACATCTGAGGCATGGCACCAGCCTCTTTAATACCTGCTTCTGCTCGTTTGGCTAAATCGTTCAACCCCATATTACAAGGAGTAATGGTGCTGTATCCATTAGCAAGACCGACAATTGGTTTAGTAAAATCTTGATCTTGGAAACCCACAGCCCTCAGCATAGCTCGATTAGGGGCTCTCTGCACTCCCTGGGTTACTGCTTTACTTCGCACATTGTTTGACATTGATTTTTTCTGCCCTCAATTCTTTCCTCCTTATAACTGATCGAATATCGGATAATTGATTTCTTAGAGTTTTCCTAAGCTAACGCGCAAATACAAATTGCATACTAAACAAGCTTTATTCCCTCGGAGACTCCTATTCCCCTCCTGGGAGGGGTTAGGGGTGGATTGCTCCTGGGAGAGGTTAGATCAAGTTCGGATAATCACTTATTCCTTTAACCTTGCTCCCTTAACCTTTACCCTATTATTCAGTGTACTGTATGACATTGTTTAACATAGGAGAGGTGTATAATCATGGATGCCGGTGAATTGCTGGAGCGATATGCGGCAGGAGAGAGGGATTTTCGCAACGTAGACTTACAAGGTGTGTCTCTGATTGGAGTTAACCTCAACCAAGCTCACTTACGAAGGGCAAACCTGAGCCATACTAATCTTACTGGAGCCTCCCTGAAAAGCGTCAACCTGCGGGAGGCCAATCTCTTTCAAGCTAATTTGCAAGGAAGTGACTTACAGGAAGCAAATTTAATTGTCAGCAATTTAGAGCAGGCAAATCTTGGGGGAAGCGACTTGACGGATGCTAATCTGCGTGCTGCTAATCTTATTGGAGCTAACCTAACTGGAGCCAATCTCCAAGAAGCGATTCTCAGTGAAGCGATTTTAAAGCAAGCAAATTTGAGTAAAGCTAAACTCCATGAAGCTTCCCTAAGTCGCAGCAATCTTTCCCAAGCTATATTGATAGATGCCATCCTTGAATCGGCAAATTTGACCAATGCGATTCTCGTTGAAGCCAACCTGAAGGGGGTGAATCTTGCCAATGCTCTGTTGAATGGAGCCAATTTGACTGGAGCCAACCTGAGTCAAGGAAACCTCAGTAAGATTAAAGGGAATGGCAGCAATATGGCAAGCGCAAACCTCACCGAAGCCAAACTTAGAGGAGCTAGCTTAGGTTGGACAACTTTACGGGGAGCAAATCTGACTAGAGCTAATTTTTACCGAGCTAAGCTTTGTTGGTCTAACTTAACTGGAGCTATTTTAGTTGAAGCTGTATTAATTGATGCCAATCTAAATCAGATTACCTTGCGTAATACTGATCTTAGAAGGGCAATTATGCCGGATGGGTTTCAACATGAATAGATGAGAAGGTCGAAGGTCGAATTGGGAATTGGGAATTGGGGAGATAGAGAGTAATTAAAGTACCAATAATAAACAACCAACAACCAATAACAAATAACAAACAACAAACAACAAACGACAAATAACAAACAACCAATAACAATATTATGCAATTTCAAATTTGGGGTTTAGAACAGCTGCCACAAGACAAAGGTTCTTATTATCGGGTTTGGGTTGAGAAAAAAGGTTCCTTGCAGATTGCCGACTCCCGGCAATTGCAGGAGACTTGGGTTGTTGATAATACCCGTGAATTGCTGTATCTTCCGGAAAAATTACCCGCTTTTTTGAGATTTTGGACAGAGGATAATGGTAATCTAGAACAATGCCTAATTCACCTCAAAAACCTGGAAGTAGATACCAGAGGTATGATTTGGTTACCGACTGCTAAGGTGCGTCCTGGTGCAGATGTTCAGGGATTGATTGTTCATCGGGAAATTATTCACAATAGTACGGTGCAACTATCTGGGCAAACTTTAACCTTAACCCTAATTGATCCTAGCGGTTTAGAAAGAAGAGCCATTGAAATTGAATGGGGATGTTTAGTTTCGCTGTTTCGCTTAGAAATATCAGAATATGACCCTACGGGAGAATGGAAACTAGTCTTACAACAGGAAGAAGAGGAAGTTGATGAAGCAATTTTTGAGGTTGTTCGTTTCGAGAAGCCAGAAATTGAAATTCAACATCAAGTCCCTCGTTGGTTTTGGTTAGGCTCCCAGGTTAAGGAAACAGTCAATATACGCTACTTTTTTGGTGAGCCAGTAGAGCAGATTAAGCAGGCAAAATTAACCTTACACCATATACAGTCAACTGGGGAAAAAGTGGTTGCTCAGGAAACGGTACTGGATAACTTACAGCTACCTACTGGTTCTTATGAACTTAACCTAGAATGTGTAGAAGCGGGAAGTTATGAATGGGAATTAGCCGTTGAAGACCAGCAGTCCCGTACTGGTGCTTGTCAGGGAAATTATACCGTTGTTACTGAACCTTTTAATCTTACTCTCAACATTATTTCTCCCTTGGAGGCAATTAAACCGGATATTCCCACTAATATTGAAGTACAGCTAACTAATCCGTTACTGGAACCTATTGAGGGGGTACCAATTCAATTCTCGCTTACTGGAGAAGATAATTGTTGGGAATACTTGGCTCCACCGAATTTAGTTACTGATGCTAGGGGAAAAGTTAGTATCCCAGTCCAGTTTAAGGATATTGATGATCCGCTGAAATTTCAGCTATCAGTATCAGCAACTGTTGATGGTATCTGGCAAGCAGTCGAAGATTCTATTCGGGTAATGCCTTGGACATCTCAAGATATCTGGTTAGATGTCTTTTTAGATAAGACAGAATATGCTCCCTCAGAAACAGTTAATCTAGATATTAGAACTAAGGGACGACAGGATATTGTGGAAAAGCTCACCGTTGGTTCTGTGGAGCTAATCGGAGATGTGGTACTACGCTCTGTCGATTTTAGGTTAACTGCAGGGTTAGGACAAGTTAGCTTTAAATTGCCAAAGCAAGTCAGCTCAGCTTTGAAACTAAAGGTGAGTGTTTTGAGAGATTTCCCTGAATTTATCCAAAGGGAGATTAGTTTACCGGTAAAACTCAGTGAAGCTGTTAGCCAATCAACTTTGTGGCAAGCTACTACTACCGGAACAAAGGAAGTTGCCACAGGAGAACCGATTCAATTAACAGTTAATTTTCCCCAACCCCTCACCGAAGATGCTAAATTGGTTGCCTGGTTAATTGACCGTAGAATTCCTCGGGCAACGGCAGATAATGCTTTGGGTAATCACTTGATCAGAGAAACAGCAATTAGGGAGTTAAGGCAGTTTGCTTCTGTCTCCATTAATGAATGGCCAACAATCCAAGAAAAACTAAAAACTACTACAGTTAGTTTAGCTCAAACCTTATGGCATAGTTGGTCTTATCTTGATGATGATTGGCAAGGTAGGTTGATTCTGATACGTTCTCCAAAAGAGGTTTGGTCACAGGATCAAGACCAATTTATCCAGACATTGTTATCTAGCACTTACCAGGGTAATGATGTGGTTCAGATATTACAGAATTTCCCGGCAATTGCAGAATGTCAAATCTATCGTTTAGAGAGATACGGAAATCCTCAGCTAGAAGCAAAATGGGCAAAACCTCCCCAAGAAGCATCAAATATTGAACAGGAATTAAGGCAAATGCTTGCTGAGGTCATCGAGATACCGCCTCAAATGGATTATATGGGGCGTGGATTGCGGGCAGTCCCGATGGCTTTTTTTGCAGAGGAAAGAATGCGTGGGATTGATAATGTGAGGGCACTATATTCTATAGTTCCTGAAGCCACCAAAGGTTTAAACTTCAATTTACTGGAAGAAGAAAATCTTGCTTCCCCATCTTTAGTAGTCAGGGAAGACTTTATTGAGGTGGAATCTTTAGAACCTATCGATATTACCCAGGGTTCAACTTCAGCAACTGTTGAATTTAAAGGTAGTGATGCCATTACTGAGTACGATGCCGTAGTCTTTATCCTTGGGGAATCTAATTTTGGGTTAGCCACTCAGCGGGTAACCGTCAGAAATCCTCTGTTCACTGTAATCAAAAATCCCTCGGAAATGGTTTGGGGAGATAAGAGTACCCTCAGAACTATTGTACAAAATCTCTCTCACCAAGAATTTAATGAAGTTACCCTCCAACTCCAGACGGAAAAAATCCGCACAGGATTAGATGAACAAGTAATTACGGTTCTACCGCCTAAGGAAAGTATCTTGGTAAACTGGCAAATTGAAGCAGTGGCAGTGGGTAATGCTAAGGTTTTGTTGTCCTTAACCACAGATAACTTCCAGGAACTTTCTCAATTAGACACACCTCTGAGAGTGCAGCCTCCAGGAGAACCGGAAATTCAGCGCTATACTGCTCCCTTATCACCGGAAAAACCGATAGAATGGACTTTTAACTTAGCAGGAGACGAAATATTTACCCTGGGAATCCTCTCCCTAATGCCGAATGCACAGGCAGCGGTAATTGAAGGAGTCGAATCTTTAGCGAAATATCCCTACGGCTGTTGTGAGCAAACCTATGCTTCCACTTTACCTAATTTTATTCTCTACAAATATCTAGAGCGCCACGAACAACTTACCCCTGAGTATGTCCAAAAATTAAAGGAAAATCTCCAGGCGGGACGCGATCGCTATCTTACCATCTTCAGAAATCAACGTACTGGTGGCTTTGGTTTGTGGAGTGGTAAACATACTTCGATGTTCCACACTGCTTTAGCCTTCAGCTTGTTGGCCTTAATTGGAGAAATTATTGAGGTTGAACCAAAAATCCTAGATCAAGCCGTTAGTTATCTCCTCCAATCCCGTAGTCAATCCGGTAGCTGGGAACCACAACAAAGCCTAGAAACTCCCTTCCCTTCTACTCTATCGGAACCCGGTAACACTTCCTTTATCTTCCACGGTGCTAGCTTAGCCAAGATTCCCTTACCGGAAACTTTAACTTGGCTCAAACAAAACTTGACTAGTTACCAAGATGACGAAACTTGCCTAGCCTTAGTCTTAGATTCCCTAACGCGGATTGCAGAATATCAGCAAGCAGAAGGGGAGTTGATGAGCCAACTTAAGGAATTGTTGTTGCAAAGCCAACAGTCAGATGGTTCCTGGAGAGGTAAAAGTAGTCTTACTGGCGCGATCGAAACTACTGCTTATTGTATGATAGCTCTGGGTCATGCCTTTCCTGAAGAGATGCTAGTAAGGAAAGCGCTAAAACAAGGATTAGATTATCTGTTAGCCCACCGACGTGCTACTGGTTGGTATTCTACCCGTGATACCCTGTATGCATCCTGGGCAATTGGGGAAGTTGGACATTTAGCTTGGACTGCTGCCGATGTAGAGGGAGTTGTTAGTATTAGTCTCAATAACCAACAAGTTACCACCTTTGATTTCTCTAATGTTGTAGAGACGCGCCAACAGCCCTACGGGCATCCTTCGGCAGGCGCGTCTCTACATGGCGCGTCTCTACAGCGATTGGATTTACTCTATCAAGCCAGACGGATATATATAGATCAATTCCTTACCGGTGAAAACCACATTTCTTTCCAAGCTAGAGATGGTTTTACTGCTCATGCTTTACTCGAACTCCAGATTTATCGGCAACCTAAAGAAACAGCGCTAACATCAACCCTCAATCATATCGGGAATTTAGATGTACAATGGCATTCCCTAGAATTAGCCACCGGGAGTTATACCGATTTAAATGTAGAGTTTACCCCTAATCAACCTCTAGAAGCAGTATTAATCGAAATTCCCATTGCTGCTGGTTTAACCTTTAATCCTGATATTGACTTGATTTCCCTACCTCCCCAATTTGAACATGTCGAGGTTAACCAGAACAAGGTAGCGCTCTTTGCTTCTAATTTAAACGCAGCAGTGCAAATTCAGGTCAGGTTTCATGGAGAATTTCCTGGGGAAGTGCAGGTAAATCCCATCCGTGTTTATCAGATGTATCAACCGGATTTAATGACTTTAAGTCTACCAAGTCAGCTAGTGGTGAGTTGAATTGAGTATTTTCTGGCTCAATTTTTCAAATCATTTTTAAACTGAATAAACCACCCCTAACCACTGCTGAGAAGGGAATTGGATTTCTTTCTTTCTTCTTCTGTGGATTGGTATCTTGCCAGTTTAATTATTCCTCTATTGCTTGCAATCCTCATTACTTTTTGCTATTGTTAATCATAATAGCAAGGTTGTGCGCATAAAAACTCTTCACCCCGCTTTAAGTCTTCACAATATCTTACTCATCCTTCAGAACTTCTAACGTCAAAGTACCTTGTCGCTTCTTGACAATTAGTTCAATAATCTCTAACCATTGAGAACCGATTAAAATATCTGGTAGCTCCTCTCCAACATGAACAGGAATGGTAAACTCTTGGTTATCGATAATTACTCTTCCTTCATAGAGTTCAAAAGGTTCACTACCCCGCGCCGTTATCATTTCAATTTCGTAGTCAATGGCAAGCCACTGTAATGCCTCGATATCCTGATCATTAATTGCTAGCCAGCCTGTCGTAAAACCTGTATCCAGAATTGCTTCAACTGCAAAATGTTCATCATTCGCTGCAATCAGTTCAATCTCAAAGAACAACTCTCCATTCTCACCAAATCTGCCAACAATCATATCCTGCCACAGGCTCCTGTTTCATTGAGCCGAAAGATGGCTAGTTTGACATCGTTACTGAGATAACGCTCTTGTCCTTTAGCAATCACTCCTTCTAGTTTGGGGTCAATTAAATAATCCTCACTATTAGGTTCGATAGCAATAAACCAGTTGTAGTATTGTTCGATAAGTTCAGGGCGAATTCTTTCAAAAATAACTCGGCAACGCTGGTTCAGTTGGTTTCGTTTCGTTCTGCGTCTTGCTAATTCTGCTGGTGGAATAATTTTTTCTGGAAATATTCTTCCCCGTCTTAGTTGGTTCTTCTGTGGAAAGGAGGTCATTTTACTTCGAGAATGTTATATTATACTTCGCTTTATCTATATTTTACCAAAATAATTGGGTCTTTGATATCGAGCAGATACATGCTTAAAACTCTATTTCAGAACGAGTATTGTAAACTAAATAAAGACAGTCCTCAAAGTCTTCACCAGCCCAAGTACCTGCATGTCTTAACAAGGAGCGACCAGACGGGGGGAGGAAATGCGGTACGGCTTCAGGAGTCAAAGCCTTTGGTTGGTCTGATAGAACAATAACACGTACCCTACGCCCAGCTAGTTCAGCCGCGTGAGCAACAATTTCTTCCCAAGTACCTTCTATTTCTATAGGCTGTGAGGTCATTGCATGTCCGAGGTCTAATGATTAATCAGCGATCACTGTTATATAATCTAAAACAATCTAAAATCGTTTCTTAAAAGATTAACCCTCTATCTCTCGGCGGAATGCTCTGATAGCTTCTCCAGCATCAGTTTCTGCCATCAAAATGCAGCGTCTGAGCACATCAAGATCAAGTGTACTGAGTCCGGGTAGCTGACTGCACTCAATTGATTGATAGCTGCCGTCTCGCAGATGATAGAGTTGGAGTAATCCATCTTCCCAGAACCAAACTTCTGGAACACCCAAAGCTTTATAGCGTTCTAACTTACTGATGCCACCACTAGTAAAAACGACTTCAATTGATAAATCTGGAATCGGTTTTATACTCCCAATGCAGTAAGATTCATCTGCTTGAGCAGAGGCAACTCCTGATTTTTCCTGAGTCATTGCTCCTGTCGGCTTGAAAAAGATTCCCTGTTCGACCAGAAAAGTAGTGACTAAGTAACCAATGATGCGAGCAAAACTTTCGTGGTCTTGTCCTGGCATAAGAATCTCGATCGTCCCGTCATAGTAAAATAGGCGCACCCCAGGAGAACCATCAAAGCCCTTTTGGATCAACTGAAACTGTTCCCAGGTTCCATGATAAACAATTCGTTGATCGGTAGTTCTGTTGAGTAGTAGGGGCATGGTACTCTGAGCTCCGGCTATCCTTAACCGTAATTGTGGCATATTGTTTGCCTGTGCGATCGCAAAATGGCAATGTGAGCATTGTCAAAAATCCTGACACAGCTGCGATTTGCATCAAAAGCAATAAAGTTGCCAATAGATAACCCTTTTACAAAAGGTAACAGCACTCTCCGTGCGATCGCAAAATTAAGTCAATCAATTTTAGATTTTAGATTTTAGATTTTAGATTGACCCCATGTCTAAAGCCAGGGGCTTGGAATAATGATAGAATCTTTATTTTTTCCACGGATAAATCCGGGGGCTTGTATCCTTGTTTTTTTCGGTCAGGGTAAACACATTTCAATCACACTGACAAATTCTTCCTCTTCTGTGGAACTGGCATCTTGCCAGTTTAATTATTCCCTTATTGCGCCATGTTACACTGAACACAGATAAACCGCCGTAACTATGCCCAAGTACCTGACTATTACAGAAGCACAACAACAATTACCAGAATTACCGGATAAGTTGGCTTTGGAACCAGCTATCATTACCAAAGATGGCCAACCTGTAATCATTGCTTTGAGCTTGCAACAGTTTGAATCCCTGTTAGAAACAGTTGAAATTCTCAGTGACCCAGAATTTATGACTCAGTTGCAAGAAGGTATCCAACAAGCGGATTCTGGAGAAACGATTACTCTAGAACAATTAAAGGCAGAACTAGGATTGTAATAAGTCAGTAATAATGGAGCCTGTTGAAGAATACCAAGTCATCCTAACCACACAGGTAAGGAAGCTATTTCCTCAAATTAAAGACACCCGTGAACAACAGTTGCTTCTGTCGCGTATAGAAAAACTCAAGCATGACCCAGACAAGCAGGGTAAAGCTTTATCCGCAGATTTGATAGGCTGTGGAACTGGCATCTTGCCAGTTTAATTATATTAAACTTTTAACTAATACAGGCACTTGAGTTGTACTGAAAAATTGAGGTCGAAGCTGTTTCCCTCTTTGAGTATCGCAATTGAGAACCGATTGTTGCATTGCTTCAGGGATAGCTGTTGCCCCACAAGCTGCACCAATTAATCCACCGACAATACAGGCATTGGTATCCGTATCTCCACCTCCAGTCAGAGTTTCCCTAATAGCTGCGACATAATCAGAACCCAACAATAAATGCCGAAAAGCATGGGTAAAAGCAATTTTAACAAAGCCTATTTGAGGAGAGTAAGCAATATCGACATTATTTTCCGCATCTTGCAACCAACCGAGAACTTCTGCTTGTCCTGGACTAGTTTGAGTTACTTGAGCTTGTGATTCTAACCAACTTTTGGCAGAATCAAAAGCAGTTTGGCGATCGCCTGGTTTTCTGAGTAGGCTAGCAATAGCGATCGTGTAACAAGCAACAGCATAGCAGCAACTGGGGTTAGGGTGAGAAAGGCGAGAATCTTGTTGGGCAAATCTTGCTAGTTCTTCATTGCTTAATCGATATCCCCAAATTCCCAAAGGGGAGATTCTCATCAGAGAACCATTGGCTTTAGACTTCATACATCTTTGAGCCGCTGCTTGAGTCATTACTGCTGCATATCCCTCTTGCTCCAAGGCTTCTTGCCACTGAAACTGAAAAGGGGAACCCAAAGAAGCAGAAGTAGTAGAGCCGATATCAAAAGGCTGGGATGCCACCCATTGAGCATAACTTTGAGCAACAGTTTCAATCTCAAAATTCTTGCTTTGGGATAGGGCTTGAGCTAAACAGAGAGTCAGTTCCCCATCATCAGTAATTTGCCCTGGAGCAACTCGCCAAATACCACCTCCCGGCATCATCATGGCACGATTCGCTTTTTCTTTAGTTGGTTTGCGTGGCAGAAATTCTAAGGTTGCTCCAGCTGCATCTCCTACCAAAGCTCCCAGTAAGCAACCCATTGCTGCATCATCAGTATTTTGTGCTGGCTCCATAGACAGAAATTCCTTTAGAGCTCCTGAGGAGCAAAATTAAATGAGAGAAACACTTAGTTCCTAACTCATCCTACCTCCTGCCTCCTGTTTATCAAGAGCGATTAGTTGTTTGTTGAGGAAGAAGTCCCTTGAAGTTCCTCAACTAAAGCATTGTATGCTGGTTTAGGGCGATAAGATTCATCAAAGAGTAACGGTGAGTCTGGACGGTCAAAGAAGTAAGGAATCCAAGAGTATTTGTCGCTAAACCCCCAAGTTGCAAAAGATTTACAGTTAGGAGCATTGAGACAAACACGTAGCATTTCTCGATAAACCTCTGCTTGAGCAGCCAACTTTTCCTCTCTTGTTCCCTTGCCATCGTAGATTTGTACATCCATTTCTGTAATCCGCACTTCTAAACCCAATTCACCCAGACGCTGAATATTTGCTGCTACCTTTTGGGGATTGGGGGGATTCTTGATGCGAGTGTGCATCTGAAAACCGACACCGTGAATGGGGACACCCCGTTGCTGCAAATCTTTGACCAAGGCATAGATGGCATCACTCTTTTTGCCTAATCCCTCTCCATTATAGTCATTGTAGAATAATTTTGCTTGTGGATCTGCTTTATGAGCCCAACGAAATGCCATCTCAATATATTCCGGACCAATTCCTTGCCGCCAAATGGTTTTTCTGAGGGAACCGTCATTTTCAATCGCTTCGTTAACGACATCCCAAACAACTATTTGTCCACGAAATCGACTAACTACTGTGTAAATATGTTCTCGCAAGATATCGCTCAATTCTTGGCGGCTCCATTCTTTTTTCTTTAACCAGTCTGGTAAGTTGTTATGCCAAACTAAGGTGTGTCCGTATACCTGCATGTGGTTAGCTTGGGCAAAATTGACTATAGTAGAAGGATTAGTAAAATCATAGCGATCGCGTTGGGAATGCAATTGCCCAAACTTCATGGCATTTTCTGGTGTTACCAGATTAAACTCACGAGCTAGCACTTCTTGATAAGTATCATCTTCCCTTAATGGTCTAGCCTGTACTGCTGTGCCTATACTGATTCCTCGCTCTTTAGCTAAAGAACGCAAGGTAGTATCGGTTGAGCTCTGATTATTTTTATTCTGGGCTTGACCTATAGCGGAAGAGGTAGTAATCTCTTTCGGAATCTCAGCTCTACTATTTAATTGAAAGCTAAAAGTGAATAATTTTAAAGTTAAAGCTAAGGATATAAAGATTAAAACAGTCAGCCATTTATATTTTTTCATGAATAGCTATAGATAGCAATTAGTTGTTTTTCTATTGGGAAGCCCCTTGAAGTTCCTCAACTAAAGCATTGTATGCTGGTTTGGGGCGATAGGATTCATCAAAGAGTAACGGTGAGTCTGGACGGTCAAAGAAGTAAGGAATCCAAGAGTATTTGTCACTAAACCCCCAAGTTGCAAAAGATTTACAGTTAGGGGCATCTAGACAAACACGTAGTATATCTCGATAAACCTCTGCTTGAGCAGCCAACTTTTCCTCTCTTGTTCCCTTGCCATCGTAGATTTGTACATCCATCTCTGTAATCCACACTTCTAAACCCAATTCACCCAGGCGCTGAATATTTGCTGCTACCTTTTGGGGATTGGGGGGTTTCTTAAGACTAGTGTGCATCTGAAAACCAACACCATGGATAGGAACATTGCGTTCTAGCAAATTTTTAACTAACTCATAAATCGCATCAGATTTTTTCCCTAGTTCTTCTGCATCATGGTCGTTATAAAATAGACGTGCTTGTGGGTCAGCTTCATGAGCCCAACGAAATGCCATCTCAATGTATTCTGGACCAATATTGTTCAGAAAAACTGAGTCTCTCATCTTTCCATTATGGCTAATGGCTTCATTAACCACATCCCAAGACTCTACCTGTCCTCGATAATGTCCAACAACGGTGTAGATATGCTGGCGCATTAGTTCTAATACTTCTTCTCTAGTCCACTCAGCTTCAGCTAACCAACTAGGAAGACTCTGATGCCAGACTAAAGTATGACCTTGAACTTGCATCTGATTAGTTTTAGCAAAGGTTACAAGGGCATCTGCATCAGTAAAGTCATAGCGGTGGCGTTCAGGATGCAGTATTCTCCATTTCATAGCGTTTTCAGGAACAAGTAAGTTGAACTCTCGTGTGAGGATTCCTCGATAGTTAGCATCTTCACGGAAAGGTTCCATAAGTACCGCTGCTCCTACTTGTATTCCTTGTGCCTGGGCTAGGGAACGTAAGGTTGTTTTGAGGGATTTACTCTGATCAAGGTTCTGATACTGTTCAAGTTCTATAGAGTCAGTTGTATTAGCTATTTCTGTTTGATTACTCAAAATTAATTTCGAGCTAAAAACTGTCACAATTACTGTTGACAAGAGCAATACTGTTAGGATCATCCATTTTTTGATTCGCATAGTTTTTAATTAATATAGTGTTTCTCATACTTGTGAGGTAAATTCACTATTGGTTTTGGGAATGGGGAATAGGGAATGAAAAATGTACCTCACGGATGCGAGAATTGCTATAGTAACAATTGCTTTAACAAACAACATTTTTTAAGCCTAATCTGTTGAAAAGCATTGAAAGACCAAGGGAGATAGCAAGTAAACCAATCCAACCGACCAATTTCATAATTAATAATTCTGGTAAATTGAAAATTATCTCACTGAACCATCTAGTACCAAATGATAAAAAAACTTGGCTAATGATGCCATTAAAACAGAAAATGCCTAAACTATATTTTGATAATAGTGAAATGGTATTTTTTAACCTTGAATTAAACTGTTCTTCTGTAAGATTAACGCAGCATATAAAAATAACTGGGACACTCAAAATACAAGAAATCATAACATAATCAAAAGGAGGAATATCTCCTTCTGTGATTTTAAATAACCAGCTATTTTCCAAAAAACAAGCAAAAGAATAAATTGAAATCAATAGTATCTTGATTGGTAAATTAATTTTTTCACTTAAATAGCTTAAGTAATTCAAGTTTTTGCAAATAAATATTCCCAGAATTAAATAAATAAACCAATAAATTACAAGAGGACGATCAATGCTTCTTAGGACTAAAGTCACTCCTGAGTACTGTTCTGAGCATAAAGCTAATTGTATTAGCAAAAATATGATTGCT
>JAAHFP010000057.1 GCA_010672925.1 Symploca sp. SIO1C2
AGTTAGCGCAACTGCAAACTCAAGAGAAGCAGACCAAATTAGCCGAATTTAAACTACTACTAACACCACAGGTATAAGCAATGAGAAAGCAGATAATCATTGGTGGATTAGCTGGGTTCAGTTTAACTGTTTTAGCACTGACAACTGGACTGCTCAAGCCGACTATCAAGCTGGTAGCTTTGAGTAGTCTGGGAATCATCCCAGTTAGCATAATTGTCAGTGAGAATATCCACCGTAAAGCCAATCAAAAAGTTCTCTCCTTAGAGAAAGCATTAGGTGGTGCTAGAGCCTCCAGAGAGCAGTTGGAGAATGTCCAGGATGATAATACCCGGTTATCTATTGGCATAGCCGAATTGAAAACTGAATTGTCGAGGGTGAAAAATTCACTGTCGAGCTTGAAAACAGAGAACTGTAATCTAAAAGAATCACTTCAATTTACTCAAGCACAATTAGCAGTATCTTCTTCTCAGCAAGCCAAGCTCTCAGAACAGGTTATTGAGTATGAGGAATCTTACTCCAATGAACTTGAAAGCGAGGTACAGCAGAAGGTTCAGGAATATATTACTCAGGATAGAGAAGCGCTCAAAAGTAAATACAGAGCACTTTTAGAGGAAGGTGAAGTCATCTATGCTGAGGCAATGTCAATAAGTGAAAAGTACAAGGCTTGGGCTGGTGAGGTAGCTAAGAGACATCAAGACAGGAAAGCTTACATGATGGGACTCACAGGTGAATTCAATAAGCGCATCGGGGAGGCACAATCCGCTTGGGAAGTTGAGCGTAGTCATCTAATCACACAGGTTGAGGCTCTAAATGAGAAAGTAGCAAGGCTCCAGCAACAATTAGTCGGTGATTTGGTTGAGCCTGAGTATGGTCAGTTCGGCTACTCAGTAGAGGGAAAGATAGCCAATGATATAGCCCGTTGGTGTTGGGATAACTTGCAAGTCCCCTTGTCTGTCAAAGGCTTCTACAAGCGTTCTGAAGGGACTGTAGACACTGGATATGGTTACAGTAACTCAACCCCAATAGAAGCGCTCTTACGGGATTTACAGAAGCACTCAGATAACATTGCTAGAAGCCTAGGTCTCCACAAAATCGTAAACGTCCGCAAACTTGAGATAGCTGATTTATTGGTTCTCAGCTTCCGTCGTGAGCCAGCAATCAAAGAAGATGACCTCAAACGATTATTGACTCCAATAGACAAGTTAGCTACTCAAGTAATCCGTGAGATGTCCCGAAAGGGAACTGTCCGAATCATGGGAGCCACTGGGGATGGTAAGAGTGTTTGTGCAAGATATCTGCTCTCAAGAATAGTTACTACCCAGAACTGGTATATCAGGCTTCATGACCCACAACATGGTAGTGAGCAAGACCACTGGGGTATCCCCAAGGTTAGCAAGTCTGGGAAAGAACTTAAGCAAGCTCTTTCAATGATTACTGCTCAAATGAAAGATAGGGAAATTACTAAGATTCATTCCCCAGTCACTTTAGACATCCTAGATGAGATTGACACTCAACTTGAGAAGGAAGATAAAGGACAGTTCCTCAACCTAATTTCTCGAATTCGTCACTTGGGAATGAAGTTAATCTTGATTGGTCAAAACCCCAAGGTTAGCCGTGCTGGTTTTCAGTGGTCAGACATGGCTCAAATGATAGCCTTCTATCAAGGATCTAGTGCCTTAGATGCCATCAAAAATAATCCAGCACTTGAGTTAAAGAGGGATATCCTACTCAAGCAATACAACGAGATATCCTCGGTGTTTGAAACAAAGAATGAGTGGCTTGATGACCATAAAAAACACTACTTTGGTCTTTGTGTGATTCCTGGAAAGAATCCACAGTGGTATGAACTGCCTGTAGTAGACGAAATCGAAATTGATAGCGATTTACCAATAATCGGTAAAAGCTTTGAAATTACTGTTAGTAATCAGGAGTTTGTGGAGGGACAAAATAACGCCAAGGTAGAGGCGTCCGTAGTGACTGATAGTTGCCAAGAGCCAAATAGTGGCAAAGCTGAAATCAATACACAGCAAGAGATGGCCACCAATTCTGTCCCGCCGTCCGTAATCTCCCATGTAGGGGGTAGCGCCAAGAGTTGCCCAACCGCCAAAACTATCTGTAAAAAACATCCTGGTGTGGAATTGACGCAGGGAAAAGATGGTCGCTACTATTGCCCTGGATGCAAGAAAAAGTTGCGTAAAGATGAGTTAGCTGTGGAGGTGTAGGGATGGTATTTGATGACAGCACCTACAGAAACAAACCAGGTTACGTCTACTTGATTCATGCAGTAGGAAGTGACAGATACAAGATTGGGCTAACAACACGCTCTGTAGAAGCGAGATTAGCTGAGTTAAACAGTTCTCAATCCCCTTATCCATTAGAGTTAATCGACTGGTTCGAGACTGATAATGTCACGGATGATGAAAATTATCTTCATGAGAAGTTTGTAGATTATCGCGTACATAACGAGTGGTTTTCTTTTGACACCAAAACCCTTAAGCAAGTTCGTAAAGAGTATCGTGATGATGTTGGTTTCTCACTCCCACAACTACCCAGGATTAGCCTTCCAGCGTTCTCAAGACTACCTACAATCAGTCGGAATAAAGTAGCTTTAGCAATGGCTAGTATCGGGGCATTATGGCTGATTGTAGTGATGACAGGATGCTTGCCAAAAACCACACCAAGCAACAGTACTCCTTCACCACCACAAGAATCATTATTGACTATGGCTCATGAGTAGTCTGGGTATGGTCATTATAGGTAAGATGAGTTTCGAGTCCGGAAAATGGCTGTTTTCCGGACTCATTTTCGACTGGGGAAAGTAAGCTTAGTCCGGTGACTGCTCCTAAGACTTGCTCATCTCTAACCTCAATGTAGGCTTGGAGTTGTTGCAGGTTTCGGTGTCCTGATATCTCTTGGATCACCCTTAGTGGTGTTCCATTGTCACTCATCTGGGTTAGTGCTGTCCTCCGAAAACTGTGGCTACTCACCCCGATTAACCCCACCCGTTTACAAGCTTTTCTCAAGATTTTGTCTGCTGAGTCAGGCTGGAGATATTCACCAAAACGTCCAGGGAAGAGATACACAACACCAGCGTCTGGGTAATAGTTGGTTAATAATGTTCTCAAGTCAGAGATGATGGGGATAGTACGGGTTGCTAACTTTCCTTTGGTGTTACCTTTACGGATTATCAGTTTGGGTAGGACTATACCAGAGTTATCATAGACATCCCCAGTCCGTAGAGTACAAGCTTCTCTCACTCTACACGCACAGAATAAACAGATGCCGAACAAAGCTTTGTCTCTATTGGATTGCAACCCCTCACTGAAGAGTAGCTGAATCTCTTGTTGAGACAAAATTTTAGCCTTCCCGTGGCGGTCTATCTTCATGACACATATCCTGAGTATTAGTCTCAAACTATCATTTCATTACCGGTTATATAAAATACTTGACATCTCATTACCGGTAACGTTATATTGTAACCGGTAACCTAAATTGATAACCGGTAATGACTAAGACACTTGAACAAGCACTCTTAATTTACGAGTCAGTTAGCTGCTTCAGTGACCTGGAAACTAGAGCCAAAGGTATCTATGATGCTTTGGATGGTTTGATGGGTGAGGAAAATATAGCTCAGATTGCTAACGCTGAAAACAAATATCTCAGAGAACGCTACAGTGCCAACTCCATTGGAACCAAGATGAGTCAGGCTGGATATAACAAGTTAATCCGTCAAATCACTTTGGTTGATGGGGAAAATGCCTATCAAGAGACAAAACGGGATGGTTCCAAAGTACTTAAGCACTATTTCTTCCAGTACTGTGGTTTGAAAGCACAAGAGTGGGATGAGCGTAACGCATCTAATCGCGTCTACAACAGATTACAGAAGAATATCGAAGTAGACCCCACACATCAGATTGAGACTGGCTACAAGCTACTACAAAATCCTAACCCTTGGGAGATGGGTGCTGGTTTAATAGCTGTATCTGGTAGACGACCTCATGAGATTGTAGCCCGTGCTAAGTTCACTCCTGTTGAGGGTGAAGAATACCAGGTTCTGTTTGAGGGTCAGGGAAAAAAGCGAGGTGAGAAACCAGTCTTCCCAATTTCCTTGCTTGTACCTGTTGAGGAATTTTTAAAAACTTTCAGGAAATTTCGAGCGCATCCAGATGTCAAAGCAATCATTAATGAAGCCAAAACAGAAGCTTCTGGGGATATCCCTAAACAGAATCGGATTATCGATAGACGCTCCAATAAGTGTCTAAACAGAGTGGTCAAGGCTAAGTTCGAGGAAATTTTACCACCACGTAACGAGAATGAAAACCGTGAGGATGATGAAGCTGATATCAACTGCACAGCACTTAAGTCAGCCTATCTCGCTATTGCTACCAAAAGAGATTGTTCTGGGTCACCGGCGCGTCAAATGCTGTTTGCTTCTAAGTTAGCAGGTCACTTTATTGACGTTGACCCTAATGACCAAAACCGTCTGAAGAAAATTGACCGTGAATTGCAACACTTGGTTACCACGCTGGGATACATGGGTTATCACATCAAAGGTGAGGTTCCATTCTTTCAACCTCCAAAAACAACAGTGCCTTCAAACAAGCTAGCTCGAACACGTTTACTTCCAGAGGATAGAAAGCAGCTAGATGAATGGGAAAAACTGTGGGGGATGTCAAACCAAGCTGAAACCATGCACAAGGTGTTCGAGTTAGCACGTATTGCTTTATCACAACCGACTACTGAAACAAAACAAGAGGAGACTGAACCGATGAATGATGCGACTATCAAACAACTAGAGCAGAAGTTTGAAGCTTACCAACAGCAAACTGATGAGAAATTCAATCAGTTGTTACAGCTACTTCAAAATCCACAGACTACCGAAGTGGTTACCACACCAGAAGTATCCAACACTTCAGAAGTACCCACCACATCAGAAGTGCAAGCACCTAAGTCTGAAAGGAAGCAAACCCCTAAGCAACCATCACGGGACTGGGTTTCAGTGAGTAAGGCTGAACTGTTTGGTGAGGGTGAGTACAAGACTCCAGTCAAGGGGACTGGTGCTACAGAGGAAAGAGTAAAAAGGACTATTGAGGCTATCATGACCTGGAACGACCAATTCCCTGCTGAGAGTAATCAAGAGTGCAAGTGGTCAATCAATATCCGAGCTGTACGCGACTTAGCCGGTGTTAATAATCAGGCTGTGAAGGATTTTATTGAGGGTCATCCACTGTTGGTTAGTGACCACAACATTAAGCACGGAATTGACAACCAGTATCACAACCGGTGTCACAAGGCTGAAGGTAAAACGTCCACAGACCTTATCCGAGAGGATGTTTATCCGTTGATAAGATAAGAGTCTATGGGACGGTTTCTTTATATTTTAGTTGACTGAATTGTTAATCCTTAAATGGTTCCTCAATGTCATCTTCACTATAGTCGAACGAAAACTCAAAATCGTGCAAAAGAACCACACCATTAAGTTCATGTTGCACATGATTAGGAGTACCACTTCCAACAGGATATTCAAACAACTCCCAAGTTACGTTACATTCATCATCAAGTTCAACTGTTGTAGAGTGAGCTAATTCCATTCCCATAGGTCTTTCACCTTGAGACTCGGACTCCCACTCTAACTGAGAACAATCAACAATAAAAAATACTTCAGTTTCACCTTCTACAGAAACTTTTTTAAATATAGCTAAACCTTCACAATTAATCATAATTTCAACCCTCGTTTACAGAGTTTTTAACTTAGCAATTACATTGTAACTTGTTGGAAAATATATAAGGTTTTCCTGTAAATTTCAAATAGTTTCTAACAAAAAATGTGATAATTAAAAGTGACTTTAGCAAAAACTTCCGGTTTTTCCCGTTGTCCAAAGAATAAATATAAAGAACTCATTATTTACGGTGAAAAATATGTTAAAACCGGCTAAAAAACGAGTAACACCATACGCTTGGGTTACTTGGCTTGCTAAAGTTATGGCTGGGGAGAAACAGTGCGAATATGCTGTATGGAAGCTAGCCCAATACCAATTTGACAAATTACCTAGCGACTACGATTCATCGGAACACGACCAAATGGTCATTAAACGCGCTTCTCAGCTTCGAGCTGAAGGCTTCACAGTATATGTAGAAAATGCCAATTCTCTGAAAGTTAACGGTAGAGACTATAACATCTGTATTGCTGGTAGACCAGACATAGTAGCCATCAAAGATGGTTGCGTAGTTGTAGAAGACTGTAAAAGTGGTAAACATCGTGATTCACACCGATTTCAGGTACTGCTCTATATGCTGCTACTACGCTATGCACCAGAAACCAAAAAACGATGTCAAGGAATGGAACCACATGGACGGTTGATATATCGAGAAGATATTGTAGATATTCCTGCCGAAGCTGTTGATAATCAGTTTATACAGCTACTTCGTCAAACCATTGAAACCATTGTAAACACCACACCCCCAAGTCCAAAAGCTAGCACCTGGGAATGTAGGTATTGTAATATTCCAGGTACATATTGCTCTGCTCGAATTGATTCTGGTTTGCAAACAGTAGCTTGAATAGCTCGAAGCTACAAAATTATCTTGAACCCACAAGCCCTTAGACTGAGTTCTGAGGGTGATGTTATCCGAGTGACCTTTTAAACCGGTCTAAAAATGACCTAATTCACACTTTATATTATTTGTCAATTATTTGTAACATTTAGTTATACATGGTAGCCCATTTGTACGTTTATATATCGGTATTTTGTCAGGTTAATTTTTCTCAAAGGGTAGGCAAAAAATGTGCCAAAAAATCCAATTTTTCGATTTTTGGGGGATTTTGGCACATTTTGAATCCCATAACCACGCGGGTTTGAACATATATTGGACGCAAAAATCGCTAACTATGGGGTATAGGGTTTTGCGTCCGATTAGCACTTCCAAATTTCACATTGTACATACAAAATTCTATACCCCATCCGAGACATCCCCAAACCCACCAAATTGGTAAAATTGGCAATAACGAACAATAGTTGCAAATGCTCACAGACAAACAACATCGAGCCATTCAAGTCTTAGCCCGTGGTGGCAGTCAGCGTGAGGCTAGTCGAGTATGTGGGGTAAGCCATCCCATCATTGCTAAATGGCTCAAAGATGAGGAATTTAGCCAGCGACTAGATGAAGTACAGCAAGGTCTTGATGAGGCTCACATCGAGGTTACCGCAACGTACAAAGACGCAATGCTCGAAGCGAGTCGCCACAGTTTCGAGTGCATCGAAATCTTGATGTCACTAGCTCGAAATGAGACTCTAAGACCCCGTGACCGTATTCGGGCTATAGAAGTTATCCTGAGTAAACCAGAACGTCTCAGTGACCTGTTAGCAGGCTATAAGCGATTACCAGAGGATGCTGCTCAATTCTTAGATGCTGATGGCAACTCTCTTGATGATTTGGAAAGAAGTATCGAAGCGAGAATCCTGACGCTAGGTCAAGATGACTAGACTCATAAACCAGATATTCCCCCAACCCCTACGAGATTGGCTCTCAAGCTTCTGAAATCAGTTGCAGGTATATTCTATCGTTTAGACTGTTAACACCCCTTATACGTTGTCCTAGACCCAATGTTTCGATTTCGTGTTCGGTGGTCGTCAAAATGTTTCCGTTGACCCTGAGTCAAGTCGGTATGACTACTCATCACCATCTTGTTACCGGTTATCTAAAATATCACCGGTTATCTAAAACCTTACCGGTAACTATTATCATAACCGGTAATTATAATAAGGTAACCGGTTATCTAGAACTCATCACCAGTAGTCTCCTAATTGGTGACCCACCTCAAATCATTACCGGTTAGCGAAAAGTCATTACCAGTTGTTAGCTGACTCATTACCGCTCAATATTCCTGTGGCTGAAACCCTCACCCCACAACACTTTCAAATTGGAAGCTCTCATCCACCGGTAACCATATTAGATAACCGGTTAGATTATTAGACTACCGGTGATATAGTATTCATTACCGGTGGATTTGGAGTGGGCAATTTAAGATTACCGGTCGTTCCCAGAGCTTAACCTCATTAAATCACCAGTCGTATAATCTTTGCTACATAAGGGTTTCAGCAACCACCAAAGACAGGTAGAATGACCGGTGATGTTCATTTAACTGGACAGACATTACCGGTTATCCTGGATTAGCACCGGTCATCTTTTTAATCATTACCGGTCAATTATGGTCTCCAGTTTTACATAACCGGTCACCTCAAACGGCAAGTAATTATTATCACCGGTTAGCAATCGTATGACCGCTTACCAGAGTAGCTCCATCGAGGTCACGACTGATATTGTGAGTACAATACATCTTAATGGTTGTTCTCAAGCTTTGTGATGTAACGTATATAACTGCCTCATACTATATTTTTCTCTTCCCTGGACTCGCTTCACTTTCTCAGTACAAGTATATCTGTTAGGCTGACAATAACTGCAATGATTCTTGGAAGTCCCTGAGATTCTCCTCTCTATAACTTTGCTCACCGGTCACTTTAATCAGATTTAGGACGGTTGTGAGCCAATCTAGCGATCGCAAAAGGCGGTGCTAACATTGGTGACCCACAACCTTAATAAGCTACAGAACACTACAATTGTGTGACGGTAGGCAGCACTGGTAATAGTAACTATATATATCAAACCGTGCCTACCAAATCCTGCCTACCAAGTGCTGCCTACCGACTACTGCCGACAAAAAAAAAGGAAAAAACCCCATTACTCACCTTGATTCAATTTAGCTTTGCTGTTGCGTGAAGATTGATTCAATAGAGCTTTGATGGGATGAAGGCTGAGCTAGTAGAGGATTGCTCTTGAAGAGTCTTCGGTGTCCCAGACGGCTCAACGCAGCTCCCCCGTGATGTATAGGGGTTAAGGATTTGAGGTAATGCACTACATCTAATTAAATCGAAACTAATCACAATAAATCCCATTGTGTGGAGAAAATATTTAAAAGATTATAAGTTACCTCAGATGCGGATGCTGCCGACTATGACTCCCATCAACTTCTCCCAAAAACGCCCTGCGCCATTGAGCAACCTCAAGCTCGGCAATTTCAGACCTTAAAGATTTAAGCCGCTCCCCACTCTCTAATCCACTCCAGGGACTTTCAATCAGCTGGTCAATAAACTCTAATAGCGAAGCCTGTCCTTCTGAGGTCAGAATTTCTATTAATCCAGCAAAAAAGGTAAAATTGTCACCTTGCCAGTCGATTTTCGATGCTAGCTGCTCAAACCCCACAAACATTAGAAGTGCCTTGCGTTGCCTAACTTCTTGAGTATTTGGTAACTTTGACAATAATTTCAATAACTGAGGTTTGAGCATGATTTAACGCTTTATTCTTAATACCATCAGCACTTTGTTTTGTCTAAGCTCAGCGCAAGCTGGTGCTTTTTGCGATTGACTACGTCAGCTAATAATAACTATATCTAGATTCCCGTGCCTACCAAGTGCTGCCGCTTTCAAGGCGATGTCAAACTGGCTCTCTACAGGTATCATCCTGGCATTTTGGGCTTAAGTTCTGTAACAAAATCCCTGAATCGCATACCTGATATGACTTTCATTTGTTAAGATAGAGTCCAAATTGGCACATTACTTTGAGACTACTGATAACGCTCCTCTGGCTGAGAGGATAACCAATCTTGAGACAAAGGTAGCAATGCTGGAAGCTGCAACTATATCCCAATCAAGACGAGTCAGTGAGATAGATTGAGCTACTGTGCAATTGCTAGGTGTCAGGAGACTCTTTACCCCAAATGTGGAATGTGATGGCTTTTACCTTATAGTCTAATGCCCTTAATAACTTGCTAGATGCATATGAGACGTTTTCTATCTCATCAACTGATAGTAGCAGCTGTTTCAGCTAGTGTATTAATTCCTCAAGCCGCTTTATCTAATCCTTTGTTTGATGAAGGCAGTTGGAGAGCACACTCATTCTATACGAAAACGGTTAGAGCCGGACTCTCATCCGGTATTGGTGGAGGAGAGAGGCAGATTAAAAGCGATCTCGCTTTGGAATCGCCGGATATCTCTGATATTGGCGGATATCGTCGCGCAAACATTGAAGATGAACAGCTAACTTTCGCTGACTTTCTTAACACTTTGTTGAGAAGATTCTCAACAACCTAGAGAGAAATCAGCGACAGAAAGTTATCTGACCCTTGCTAACTAAGGGTTTTCAAAATGCCTTTTATTGGGCAGGTACATATGAGGCGTTTCCTGTGTCAGCGACTGATAGCCGTTACTGTTCTGGCTAGTGTATCTATTCCCCAATCAGCTTTATCTAATCCTTTATTTGATGAAGGCAGTTGGAGAGCGCACTCATTCTATACAAGAACGGCTAGAGCCGGACTCTCATCAGGGATTGGGGGACTACAAGCAGAAATTAAGAAGGCTCGTGAGCTTGATTTAGAACCGTCGGATATTTCTTACAGTGACGGATATCTTCGTGCGAACATTGAAGGGCAACAACTAACGGTCAAAGTCAGTCCCCAAATAGTCCAAGAAGCTATTAGAGTAGTGGAACAGACCGATACCTTCGTGTTCCAAGTATCCGTAGATCAAACGGCGGTGGGAGGAAACAATTATATTGATGAGGAATTGCAAGGTACGGAGATTGGGGAGCGACTTTTGGACGGGGACTTGGGCTTCGCTGGTATTGTATCTGGTAAAGTCCCTTTCCCAAAACCAAGACCGACAAATCCCTACAATGAAGCTCTGCGATTGCTAAAGACCGATGCTGAATACCGTAAACTGCCCACTCAGTGGGAAGGTTTCCCAGAAAGCTATCCACAGATATATCTAGAGTTCAACCCTGTAGAGCCAGGACTAGTTAGTCTGGAGTTCAAACCCCAAGTATTCTTTCGCGCCCCCTCGGATCTTCCTTTGGAAGTAGACGAGAACACTCAAGCTCTAGGAGAACTTCCCTATTCACCACTGATTGAGGATGTTAAAGAGCGTCCCCTTGCATATCGAAAAATTTCTCGCCCTTTGGAACTTGCTGCTTCGATAACGGCTACTTTGGGACTTTTGGAGGCTGCTTGTCCACAACCAGAAAGCTGTAGTCATCTATATTCTCAAACCAGGAAAAGCAGCGAGCCTTCTGAAAATCAAATAGATGAACAACAAGAAGTCGAGACAGACCTATTTAACTGGCTGAAGGAGATTGACAATAGTGAGAGAGAACTTGAAAAGGAATGGGCAAGCCTTAGTCTTCGAGTTTTTAAACCTGGTGATACTGACGAAGCTTGGGCTTCTGCTTTCGATACTTTACAACGAGCTATACAGAAACAAAAATATCCTTTTCTTATAGAACAAAAACAGGAAGAGAAGCTAAAACAAGAGGTGGAACAGTTAAAGAAACAAGCCGCACAGCAGTTTCTCAATTACCCAGTTCCAAATGACTCTCTTTTGCAAGCAGCATCGGCAGTTATCTTTGCTTGGAATGGAGAAGATAAGGTTGCTGAACAACACTTGAATCGAGCCATTGAACTCTCTGAGAATTTCCCAGGAGACCGCATCGAGGTCTTGCAAATGGGTGAATTAGTTGCTCTGCTTATCAGCGATCTTGGAAATACTCAGCTAGGAAATTCCATTCAGAATCGGATAGTACCTCTATTGGCTAGTGCCAAGCTCGCAGCCTATGACGAGGTTGATAAATACTTACAAGGTTGTATGGAGGAGCTAGAAAACTGTCCAGAAAAGGAGTTACGTGAATGGGAAGCTGGTGCATTTCGGGCTGGACTTACCTTGAACAATTGGTATAGACCAGAAAGAGACTTAGCGTGGTTACACGGGCGATTTGCTTATTTTATAGGAATTCAACTTGAAGACAACAAAGTAAGACAAAGAGATCGCTTACGATTTCTGTCTGAATATGTAAATAATGCTCAGGGAGAACATCGTTCAAAACTGCGGAAATTAGAAACAGATTTCAAAAGAAGACTCGGGATAATTTCAGTTTCTACATATAAGTATGGCTGGATTGCTATTGCATTAGTGGGGTTAAGTTTTTATCTGGTCTGGCAACAAATCAGGAAAAGAGAGAGAGAAAAAAAACGTCGCCAATTGGAGAAAATATTTAAAAGATTATAAGTTACCTCAGATATTGAACAAGAATATTTACGCTCTAAGCAGAGTAACTTCAGATAAAAATCTTTAAAATAGAGGTAGATTATCATTGATATGATTTGATTAATTCAAAAACCACTCCATATCATCATAAATATTTTCAAGACTTCTACGGGTAGAAACAGTATAACGATGTCTAGTGCCTAAGCATTTCTCAAATATCTTTAAGGCTTTTTTCAAAAGAAATTTAGCCTTGTTGTATTGCTGTTGTTTAGCATTAATTACACCAAGATTATGAAAACTTTGAGCTACATCTGGATGTTCTTCTCCTAAGAGACTTTTTCTTAGTTTTAATGCTTCTTGACACTTTCGTTCAGCTTCTCTGTAACGCTCTTGATTTTCGTAAATATGAGCTAAATTATTTAAGGTAGTAGCCACTTCTGGATGATTTCGTCCTAGACACTGTTCCCTAATTTCCAAGGCTAGTTTTAATTTTATTTCAGCCTGAATGTAATTGTCTAAAGAAGAATATAAATAAGCCAGATTGTTCAAAATACTAGCCACTTCTGGATGATTTCGTCCTAGACACTGTCCTTTAATTTTCAAGGCTTTTTGAAAAAGCGCTTCAGCCTCACCATAACGACCTTGTTCGCAGTATAGTAATGCCAAATTATTGAGGACTGTAGCTACATGCAGATGCTTTTCTCCAAGAAGGCTTGTACACAAATCTAAAGCTTTTTTAAAAAGGGGTCTAGCTTTACTGTAGCGACCCATATTGCGATAAAAATTAGCCAGATTATTTAAGCTAGAAGCTACTTCTAAATGTTTATCTCCAAAGCGACCTTGAGAGACTGATAAGTACTGTTGATACCAAAACTCTGCTTGCTCGTAGATTCCTTGACCTGCATAGAACCTAGCTAAACCAACAAAAGGAAAAGAAAAATCTTCGTCACTTAAGCAGTCTTTATATGTGGCAGCAACCTCTACTATATGAGGTATAGCTGTCTTAAATTCTAAGATTAGATCTTGAGTAATAAACTGAGGAATTTTCTGCGCTATATTTGCCATTCCCTGACAAAATTTTTCTTGAATAAGTTTCCCCCAGTCTGATTGTTGAAGTTGCTCTCTGAAAAATTCTTGAACAAGTGGATGCATTTGATAAGTTCTCTTCTCATTATAAACAAGTAAATTCAAATTCAATAAACTCTCATCTCTAATTTCTTCCAAATCTTTTGAACCTTTTGAATCTTGGTCAGTAAAACATAACTCAACTAAATTCCAAGGAATAGGTGCTAATGCAAATAAACTAAGCAAACAACCTATCTGTTGTGCTAAGATGTCGAGTTCTTTCCAACTCAAAGAAAAAGCTTCTTTAATATCATATTTTGCTGTCATCCCTACCTTTGATTTTGGTTTTCTAAGGGATTTCTGTTCCAATCCCTCTCTTTCTAGTTTTTCCTTGAAATCTTCTAGGGATAAATCTACTTTTTTTTGTAGGTATCGCCCCACCAACTCCAAACCAAGAGGCAAATAGCCCAACAAAGAACAAAGCTCTGTTGCTTGGAGCAATTCCTTTTCAATACGCTCTGTTCCTAAGAAAGTATCCAACAACTCTCTAGCAGCACTTTCAGGAAGAACCTTTAAAGGTTGTCTCACAAAAGACTGAACTAACCATTGTTTTCGTGTAGTGAATAAAAGTTTAAAACATGAATGAAAAAATGGCAGATAAGGTTCAATCTTCTCATAATCAGTCGCATCATCTATAACTACCAATGTGGGCAGTTTTTTCCGCTCAATATTTTTCCAGCACCACCTTATTTTTTGTTCAGTATTAAGAAGTTTTCCCCCTAATGAGTTGGGAACAAATAATTCCTGCTCGAGGTTAACAAAGTCAAGAATTTGAGTGTCTATATTAGATGCTCTTGGTGTTAGCCAACAGACACCACCTGGATAATATTCCTCCCAATATTTATGTGCATATTGAATCACTAATTCTGTTTTTCCTACTCCAGCCATCCCAGAGATAATGACAGCCTGATTATGTTGTAAATGGTTGTGTAGTGTTTCCAATTCCTGATCGCGTCCAACAAACTTCACCGCACCGCTACGAGGAATGTTTTGTTGCGGATGCTGCCGACTATGACTCCCATCAACCTCTCCCAAAAACGCCCTGCGCCATTGAGCAACCCCAAGCTCGGCAATTTCAGACCTTAAAGATTTAAGCCGCTCCCCACTCTCTAATCCGCTCCAGGGACTTTCAATCAGCTGGTCAATAAACTCTAATAGCGAAGCCTGTCCTTCTGAGGTCAGAATTTCTATTAATCCAGCAAAAAAGGTAAAATTGTTCCCTTGCCAGTCGATTTTCGATGCTAGCTGCTCAAACCCCACAAACATTAGAAGTGCCTTGCGTTGCTTAACTTCTTGAGTATTTGGTAACTTTGAAAGTAATTTCAATAACTGAGGTTTGAGCATGATTTAAGACTTTATTCTTAATACCATCAGTACTTTGTTTGGTCTAATTCGCTAACTTTTCTCTCAGTTCATCGGGCAAGTCAGCTAGAATACTGCCAATCCATATCCCCTCATTGCGAAAGTAACGACGCTGTGTTGTGGGTTCCCGCATATTTCCTCCAGCATGGTGCAGTGCTACTACTTCCCAACTATCATTAAAAACTGGGGAACCTGACGAACCCCCTAGAGTAGAAGTTACATACTGGACAACATTCGCTCCGACATATTCAACAAAATTATTCTGAAATGAAATCTCTTTGGGTCTTCCCATCGGATGTTGGATAATGTTCACCCGACTATTCCGCCGAATATCTCTCGCAGTTAACTGTAAAAACCCCCACTCAATCCCTGGTTCCCATTCTAGCTGAACTACCGTATAATCCAGTTTTTTATTAGTATGAAAAATCCCCTTCAACTTGGCTCGATATTCGCTGGGTGTCTGAGCCTCTCCTAAAAAATTATCTTCATATTTAAAACGAAATAATGTATTAGTTAAAACATCAGCATTAGGTAGGACGTGATTATTCGTCAATATCAAATTAGAGGCAATCAAAAAGCCAGTCCCCGACCAACTTGCATCACTGGTGCGAACGCCAATATAAGCAACTGACCGCGCCACTTTTAGTCCTTGAGCCAGAAAAGCAATTGGACGTAAAGTATTTTCCCCAATAATCTTCTCAAATACATTTGCTGGGGTTTCTCTACCTTGCCACTGATTGATGTTCGGTGCAGCGGCAATCGGTGTCATCATGTCATATTTAGTTAACAACCTATCCAGAAATTGTTGCTGCTGAATTCCTGTAACTCCCTTCAAAGTGTTGAAAAACATTCCTAGAGTTTCATTTTCATAAGTTAATCGCCCATATTTAGACAAATAGCTAACGATTTCGCTAATAGCAACATAAGTACTACCAGAAACATCTATCATGGGAATTAACTGCCCCAAGCCAGCATCTTCCAAAATTTGTCGGCGTGAGCGCTCTGTAGCCAACTCTGGTAAATCTTTTAGTAAGGTAATTAATTGCTTACGCTCTTCAACACTTAGGTTAATCATTTTTTGTTGTCGCTGCTATCAAGATTTTGCAGGAAATTGAAACAAGCTTGTTGAGGAAGAATTAGTTCCTCACAATTCTTAACAGTCTCAGTGTTAAGAGATGAAGTTCTTACCGAATCAACGGATAAACATCCTCTCTGATTAGGTCTGTAGAAGTTTTTCCCTCAGCCTTGTGACACCGGTTATGATACTGGTTGTCTATGCCATGCTTGATGTTGTGGTCACTAACCAGCAGTGGATGACTCTCAATAAAGTCCTTAACAGCCTGATTATTAACACCAGCTAAGTCCCGAACTGCTCGAATATTGATTGACCACTTGCGATCGCGATTACTCTCAGAAGGGAACTGGTCATTCCAAGCCATAATAGCCTCAATAGCTCGTCTCACCCGTTCGGAGGTCGCTCCTGTTCCCTTGACTGGTGCTTTGTACTCACCCTCACCAAACAGTTCAGCCTTACTCACACAAGCCCAGTCCCGTGATGGTTGCTTGGGGGTCAGCTTCCTTTCAGGTTTTGGTTGTTGTACTTCGGGTATGGTGGATGTTTCGGTGGTTTGCGGATTTTGGAGCAGTTTCAATAACTGATTGAATTTCTCTTCAGTTTGCTGTTGGTAAGCTTCAAACTTTTGCTCTAATTGGCTGAGAGAGGGATTATCCATTGATTCTGTCTCCTGTTCCTTTTGTTCAGTGGGTTGTGATTGGATTGTTAAAGCAATACGGGCTAGCTCGAACACCTTATGCATTGTTTCGGCTTGGTTTGGCATTCCCCACAGCTCCTCCCATTCATCTAGCTGCTTTCTATCTTCAGGTAGTAAGCGTGTGCGGGATAGCTGGTTTGATGGTACAGTTGTTTTTTGGGGTTGAAAGAAAGGAACCTCACCCTTGATGTGGTAACTCATATATCCCAGCGTGGTGACTAAGTGCTGTAATTCACGGTCAATTTTCTTCAGACGCTTTTGGTCATCAGGATCAACATCAATAAAGTGACCTGCTAACTTAGAAGCAAACAGCATTTGACGCGCTGGTGACCCAGAACAATCCCTCTTGGTAGCGATCGCTAAATAGGCTGACTTAAGAGCTGTATTGTTGATATCAGCTTCCTCATCCTCCAGACGGTCTTCAACTTCATTACGTGGTGGTAAAATCTCTTCAAATTCCGCCTTGACCACACGATTGAGCCGTTTGTTTGAAAGCTTATCTATAATGCGATTCTGCTTGGGAATATCCCCAGACGCTTCTTTTCTAGCTGTCTTGAGTATGGTTTTCAGGTCTGGATTAGCTCTAAATTTTTTGAATGCTTTCAAAAATTCATCAACCGGTACAAGCAAAGAGATGGGGAAAACTGGCTCCTCACCTCGCTTTTTTCCCTGACCCTCGAATTGAACCTGATATTCTTCACCCTCAACAGGAGTGAACTTAGCACGCGCAACAATTTCATGAGGTCGTCTGCCAGATACAGCTATTAAACCAGCACCAATCTCCCAAGGGTTAGGACTTTGTAGGAGCTTATAGCCAGTCTCAATCTGATGTGTAGGGTCTACTTCGATATTCTGCTGTAATCTTTTGTAGACGCGATTAGAAGCATTACGCTCATCCCATTCAAGCGCATTCAAACCACAGTAACGAAAAAAGTAGTGTTTAAGTACTTTGGAGCCATCCCGTTTCGTCTCTTGGTAAGCGTTTTCACCATCAACCAAAGTAATTTGACGGATTAATTTGTAGTACCCAGCCTGACTCATCTTAGTTCCGACGGATTTAGCGCTGTAGCGACCTCTGAGATATTCGTTCTCAGCGCTGGCAATAGAAGCGATATCCTCCTCTCCCATCAAACCATCCAAAGCGTTATAGATACCTAATGCCCTAGTTTCTAGGTCACTCAAGCAGCTAACTGACTCGTAAATTAAGAGTGCTTGTTCAAGTGTCTTAGTCATTACCGGTTATCAATTTATCTTACCGGTTACAATATAACGTTACCGGTAATGTCATGTCAAGTATTTTATATAACCGGTAATGAAATGATAGTTTGAGACTAATACTCAGGATATGTGTCATGAAGATAGACCGCCACGGGAAGGCTAAAATTTTGTCTCAACAAGAGATTCAGCTACTCTTCAGTGAGGGGTTTCAAACTAGTCGCGATCGCGCTTTGTTCGGCATCTGTTTATTCTGTGCCTGTCGAGTGAGAGAAGCTTGTACTCTACGAACTGGGGATGTCTATGATAACTCTGGTATGGTCTTACCCAAACTGATAATTCGCAAAGGTAACACCAAAGGAAAGTTAGCAACTCGCACTATCCCCATCATCTCTGATTTGAGAACACTATTAACCACCTACTACCCAAACGCAGGGACTGTTTATCTCTTCCCTGGTCGTTTTGGTGAATATCTCCAGCCTGACTCAGCAGACAAAATCTTGAGAAAAGCTTGTAAACGGGTGGGGTTAATCGGTGTGAGTAGCCACAGTTTCCGCAGGACAGCACTAACCCAGATGAGTGACAATGGGACACCACTGAGGGTAATCCAAGAGGTGTCGGGTCACCGAAACCTGCAACAACTCCAAGCCTACATTGAGGTTAGAGATGAGCAAGTCTTAGGAGCAGTCACAGGACTAAGCCTACTTTCCCCAGTCGAAAATGAGTCCGGAAAAACCCTATTTTCCGGACTCAACACCCATCTCACCCACAATGACCATACCCAGACTACTCAGAAGCCATAGCCATTAATGATTCTTGTGGTGGCGAAGGAGTACTGTTGTTGGGTGTGATTTTTGGCAAGCATCCAGAAAGCACCACAATGAGCCATAAAGCCCCGATACTTGCCATTGCTAAAGCAATTCGATTCTTAGTCCATCTCATACCCTTCCTCAAGCTCAAATTAGGCAAGCTTGGCCAAGTGAAAACGACCGTATCTTGATACTCTATTCTGACTTTCTTGAGAGTCCTTTTATCGAAAGAAAACCACTCATTGTGGACTCTGTAGCTAGCAAACTTCTCATGGAGATAACCTTCATCAGCTGTGACATCATCAGTCTCAAACCAATCAATCAGCTCTAAAGGGAATGGTGACTGAGAACTGTTTAATTCAGCAAACCTGGCTTCTACTGAGCGCGTTGTTAGCCCTATCTTGTATCTATCAGTTCCTACGGCGCGGATGAGATAGATGTAACCTGGTTTGTTTCTGTAGGCGCTGTCATCAAATACCATCCCTACACCTCCACAGCTAACTCATCTTTACGCAATTTTCTCTTGCATCCTGGACAATAGTAGCGTCCATCTTTCCTCTGTCTTAATTCCACATCAGGGTGATTTTTACAGATAGTTTTGGCTGTGTGACGGCTAGGGACGCTACCCCCTACATGGGGAATTACGGACGGGGGGTCAGATTTCGCCGCCATCTCTTGCTGTGTAATGATTTCACCCTTAGCGCTTTTTGGCTCTTGCCCAAGCTGTAACACTCCGTAAGGCTCAAGTTTGGCGTTTTTTTGTCCCTCTACAAACTCTTGGCTACTAACAGAAACTGAGAAACTTTTTCCTATTAGAGGTGAATCGCTACCAATTTCAATTGAGTCGGCAACAGGTAACTCATACCATTGTGGGTTCTTACCAGGAATTACACATAACCCAAAGTAGTGCTTTTTGTTATCATCAAGCCACTCGTTCTTACCTTCATACACTGAAGATATCTCATTGTATTGCTTGAGCAAGATATCCCTCTTTAACTCAAGCGATGGATTGTTTTTGATGGCATCTAGAGCACTTCCACCTTGGTAGAAGGCTATCATTTGAGCCATGTCTGACCACTGAAAACCAGCACGACTCACCTTGGGATTTTGACCAATCAAGATTAACTTCATTCCCAGGTGACGAATTCTAGAAATTAGGTTGAGAAACTGTCCTTTATCTTCCTTCTCTAACTGGGTGTCAATCTCATCTAGGATGTCTAAAGTAACTGGGGAATGAACCTTAGTAACTTCCCTATCTTTCATTTGAGCAGTAATCATTGAAAGAGCTTGCTTTAGTTCTCTACCTGACTTACTAACCTTGGGGATACCCCAGTGGTCTTGGTCACTGCCATGCTGTGGGTCATGAAGCCTGATATACCAAGAAAGAGTAGTGACTATCCTTGATAGGAGGTATCGAGCGCAAACACCCTTACCATCCCCAGTGGCTCCCATGATTCTGACAGTTCCCTTTCGGGACATCTCACGGATTACTTGGGTAGCTAACTTGTCTAGTGGGGTGAGCAAGCGCTTAAGTTCATCTTGCTTAATAGCCGGTTCACGACGGAAGCTGAGAACCAATAAATCAGCTATCTCAAGTTTGCGGACGCTTACGATTTTGTGGATACCTAGGCTTCTAGCAATGTCCTCTGAATACCTCTGTAAATCCCTCTTTAGGGCTTCTACTGGTGTTGATTGGCTGTAACCATATCCCACATCTACAGACCCGTCTGAGCGCTTCTGGTAGCCTTTTATTGACAAGGGGACTTGCAAGTTATCCCAAGTCCAGCGGCCAATGTCGTTGGCTATTTTCCCCTCAATGGCATAGCCAAATTGACCATACTCAGGCTCGGTTAGGTCACCAGCTAATTGTTGCTGGAGCCTTGCTACCTTCTCATTTAAAGTTTCAATCTGGGTGAGCAAAAGACCGCGCTCAATTTCCCAAGCTCCTTGAGCCTCCCCAATCCGCTTGTTGAATTCACCCGTGAGTCCCATTATGTAAGCTTTTCTGTCTTGATGCCTATACGCTACCTCACCAGCCCAAGCCTTGTACTTCTCACTTATTGACATTGCCTCAGCATAGATGACTTCACCTTCCTCTAAGAGTGCTCTGTATTTACTTTTGAGCGCTTCTCTATCCTGAGTGATATATTCCTGAACCTTCTGCTGTACCTCGCTTTCAAGCTCATTGGAGTAAGATTCCTCATACTCAATAACCTGTTCTGAGAGCTTGGCTTGCTGTGAAGAAGATACTGCTAATTGTGCTTGAGTAAATTGAAGTGATTCTTTCAGATTACAGTTCTCTGTTTTCAAACTCGACAGTAAATTTTCCACTCTCGATAATTCAGTTTTCAATTTAGCTAAGCACTTAGAAAGTTTGCTGTTATCTGTTTGAACGTTCTGTAATTTCTTCAGTTCCGAGTTGGCCAAACCTAGTTTATTGTCTAGTTGTTTGACTTTCTGATTAGCTTTTCGGTGAATGAATTCGCTCGATATTACTGTTACAGGTATCGCTCCCAGACTACTCAAAGCTACCAGTTTGATAGTAGGCTTGAGCAGTCCTGTTGTCAGTGCTAAAACCGTTAAGCTGAATCCAGTTAATCCACCAATGATTATCTGCTTTCTCATTGCTTATACTTGGGGTGTTAGTAGTAGTTTAAATTCGGCTAATTTGGTCTGCTTCTCTTGAGTTTGCAGTTGCGCTAACTCAGCACCTGCTTTAGCTTGAGCGAGTTTTTCCGACAGTTCTTTTTCTGTTTGATCTGCGATTGATTGGGCTGTACTTGTGCGTAATTTAGCAGTTCCCAGTTCAATATTTTTCTGTTGGTTATTTTGCAGTTGAATTTGATAGTCTGTTAAGTCAGATTTAACTTTCTCGTATGCAGTAGCAGCTTGAACTCCAGCACCGAAAGTTTTAGCTTTCTTACCCTCAACTAGAAGCCTTTCACGGGTTAAATCAAATGCTTTCCCTGTTAGTTGTACAGCGCGTGTTGCACCCTCGTATATTCTGCTAGCTTTGATAAACTCACCAAGAGATACTTGTGGTAAACTATCAGGCGGGTTTAGCGGGTCTTTAACGCGATAATCAGCAGGCTGGAACTCTGGTAATTCATCCTGCACACTTTCCACACCGAGGGGATTCAACCCACTCATCTCACTGTATTGAGCAGCGTCTTTGACTTGTTTGACAGTATTCTGGACTGCTTTTACTGTAGAAGCTGCTTTTGAAACAGTTTTCTTAGCGAGAGTCTTTCCTCTACGCTGTGAAGCATTCTTACTTAGGCTTGGTCTTGGCATCTTAAATCCTCCGATTTGTGGGTAAATATTCCATGTTTCACTTGCAAATTTTGCTGGGTAGTATCTATTGTTTCAAGTAAATCAAGTAGATAATCATCAAAATCAAACTGTTCAAATGTTTCCTCTACTTGGTCTTGGTCTACTTGTCTTGTGGCTTCTTCCTCCATAGAATTAAGCCGGGAGTTGCACCCGGCTACTGGCTCTATCGCTTGCTGATGATTTGGAGATGCTGGGTAGTAGTCCCGTCAGGGTCAGTGCGAGTGGTGGTTACGTTGACCCACGTCTGGTTACTGGTTTTGGTCTGAGAATACTGGGGTAACGGTGCGAAATCTTGTACTGTGGTGGTTTGTGACATAATTAGTTAGTCCTTTGGTTTTCAAGGGATTGCATTTTGGAGACAGCGCTCGAAGTTTGGACGCCTAGAGCGCTACTCTCCATTAAGGGTTATCCAGTTGAGCTACTTTTTGAAGATTCGATACTGCAATATCGCTTAAATTGATTTTCAATTCCGAAGCTAATTGACTCATATTCCAAAGAATGAAACCCATCACCTCCATAATTTGTAGAGTGGTTTGATAATCCATTTCACCGTCACTCTCATCAATGAGTTGGGTGACCCGCCAAGATAACTCACCTGCTTTAGCCGAAACCCCTAACACCCAGGTGATATAGGCTAGCGAGTTTTCAAGATTTGACGGGGGCTGGAAAGTTCTTTCGGCTTGCTGTTGGTATTCTGCCAAATTCATAGCTGTCTCCTAGGCATTCATGTAAAATAACTGCTTCTTAATTGCTTGGACTGTCTGCAACAACAATATGTAACTGAATCATTTCATCTCTGAAAATGCTTGATGAATTGCCTGATATTCAGCACGGGAAATGATGAAACCAGGTTTGATGCTAGTGATAACTTTTGCTGCTTGGTGAGCAGATTCTAGACTGACCCCAGCTGAGAATAAAAGGATGTCTAGCCTGCTTAAATTGCGCTCCAGTTCTACTTCAGTAGGTTGATAAAGGTAGCACTGGGGATAGTAAGGTTCATTGTCTATGAAGGCTGTAGCAGTTTCTGAACCTGGTTTTGTCAGTACAGTTTGTGGCATGATTGGTACAGGTATATTCTGTTGGGGTTGCGATACTTGCAATGGGTCGCGACCCCTATCAACTAGGACTTTTTTGCTAAGGGGACATCTCCCTGTAAAATTTGCTGTTTGTCACGCTCCAGAATTGCTCGACGCTTCAGCCATTTCTGGGCATTTTTCTTCCGTAGGGTTTGCCATTCCAACTCATCCTGCTGAGTCCACGCTGAGTCCTCAGCTTCCAGTTCTGCTGTGATTGAGAGAAAATCCCCGAAATCCTCATCAGCCGCTGAGGAGATAACCTCTAACTCACCTTGCAAGACCTGGACGCGATCTGAAGCTTTGGTGTGAACTGCTAATCCAGCAAAAGGACTGTCTTCCTGGGTTATGAGGGCTAATCCTCCGGTCACTTCTGGTTGAGATTCTTGTTGAATAGCAACAGCATTTTCATCGTGGACTAGCTCTCTGTAAGCCTCTTTTGACTTCATTTCCTTCAGCTTGAGCATCTCAGAGAGAGCAAACTGAGTATAAATACCTTCATTACGGAACTCTGATTCAGATAGCCAATACCAAACCTCAATCACGTCCTTAACGTATTTGTAAGCCGTCCGCTTGGCTACCTTTAACTGCTGTGCAAGCTCTTTAATGGTGAACCCTTTGCACTGGGGTGAGTGCATGGATGCACTGTCCATGAGTGCATTGCACTCACCTTGCACTGTGCCTTGCAGTGCATCGTGCAGTGCAGGCTCACTCTTGGTCGCCTCAATCGTCTCAAATTCAGTCACATCAATCGTTTTAGCCATTTTGCATTCTCCTTGCAGTGTTATGCAGTGCTGTGCAGTCGTTGCACTATGCCTTCACATTTGCTAGTATAAACGCAATATCGCAATATCGCAATATAAAAATATCTCACACACAGGATATTTTGATGAAAATGGTTCAATAGAGGTAGATGTAATGAGAGTTAGAAGATTGGTAGACCGTAGAAAAGACCCCGACTATGAACAGGTCACGGGTCACGTTAAAAAAGATTTGTCGAGGGATTTTAAGGCTTACTGCACTAAAACCCGAATCACTATAGCTGAAGCTCTAGAGGAAGCTATACAACTCTGGCTTACAAAAAAAACTCAAGAAACAGAAAAAGCCAATGAACAGCCAAAACAAACCAGTCAACTCTCATAAAGCTGTGAGGAAGGTTAATCATGATTGCGACTCCCAATGAGGAAAACATCCATTCAGCAACAGACCCGAATCAGTGTAGGGAGATGGGGCGTAAGTATGGATGGAGGCTAAAAACTATCAGACGAACACGCGACCCAACTCTCAAAGTCAACTGTGTTTTCTACGGACAACAAACTTCATTTGAGGATAAACGTTATGACTAACCCTGAAACTTGGATTGTTTACAAATCTGAGACAATGAGTGACCACGGATGGGAGGAACGCCAATTATTACCTTCTGGTTCAATCACAGATATTCTCAGTGAAGAATGGGATAGTTCTGGTCAGTTACCCGAAGTAGGCGCTCGTATCCGAGAGTATGCCAACCTTGATAACCCAGAGGAAGGGGGAGTCACCCACGGTCGGGATGGAGACTGGGTTGTAAATAGGATTCAGCAGTTCGCATCTGGTGACACCGATCAAAGGATTATAGTTTGCTACTGCTCTTATCAGCCCATCACACCTGACTGGAGGCGACTTAAAAGAGGTAAGCAGGTGGTTGAAATGCTTGAAGCTATTGGTGTTGGGCAAGAGGTGAAAGTGTGACTGACAGAGAGCAGCTGAATGCGTAGGACTGGGAGTGCAGAACGCCTCAGATTTTTTACGCTCAAAAGCTATCAGAGGCTTACTGGGCTTCAGTTATACGCCTCTCCCTTTTTGAGGTTGGTTCAACTCAAAAAGGGAGAGGCTCAAAACCTCTCAATAAAATTGAGATTTGATGACATTGTAATGACATTTTTAGAAAGTTTACAAAAATTAAATTTGAAACCTTTATCTGGCAAGGGATACAGCTTTTAATGCTTCCATTAAAATTTCCCCTAAATGCTATGACACAATTGGATATAACACGAAAAAGCGGTCAACTTCTTGCTTCCGTTTGAGTCAGGTGCTTTAGTAGAACACCAACAGAGAACAAAAAATCAACCACAAATACAAAAACTAATTCAAATCTAGCATCTTAGCCCTAGTTAGTGAATCACTAATTCCCCCAAGGGAATTCTCCAAGACTCAAAAAAAGCAAGAGGTTGTCTCCCGTTTCTCAGCACACGGTGACAACCCATGAAAACAATTAAGAATTCAGCACAAAATACTGACAATCGCAAGCTATTTCAGCCAAAGTCAAAACCCCAAATAAGCAGCGTGCCAGGTGTTGGAGCGAAGGAAAAGTACCGATATCGAGTCGTTTTGGCGGGGAGGATTTTGGGCGCTTGCCTAACTCTGGAGCAAGCCTTAGCGATCACGGGACTCGGAGGTGTGCTGTGAGCAAATTCATCCCCTCCAAGAAATCCAACCCCTGCGAAATATGCGGCGATACTTCGGGAAAATGCCGTACACACCGGGATGGAGAAATCTTGCTGTGTATGAGCTTCAGTGGCTCTAAGTTCGGAGAGATTCAAAACGGCTACAAGTGTATTAAGGAGGATAAAGGTAAGGGCTGGTCAACCTGGAAAATTGATAATACCCAAGAGTGGACAGAGCAACAACAGAGGGAGTGGAGGCAGCGCCTTGAAGCTAGGAGAAGGCAGCAAGCATCAGTTGATGAGCAAAAGGCGCTAGCTACTCTATCACAGCAGCAGCGGCATGAGCAGTATTCAAGATTGCTAGCTGAACTGACTCTCCACCCAGAGGATAGGGCTGATTTAGTTCGTAGGGGCTTTACAGATGAGCAAATTAAGCTCTCTGGGTTCAAATCGGTTGAAAACTGGCAGTTGCTCAAAGGAAAGTACAGCCATCTACTACCTGGCATGGGAATAGGCGGCAAGCGCTTGCTAACAGGGAGAGGGTATCTTTGCCCCATCCGTAATGCCCAAGGGCTAATAGTGGCTTGTCAGGTTCGGCTCAGGGAAGTTAGGAGCGGGGAAGGTCGCTATCGCTGGCTTAGCAGTGTCACTAAGAAAAACCCAGGCGGTCAGTCTCCTCATATTTACCACAAAGGATTTGACCCTGAACTGCCTTTGGCTATCCACAAGCCAGTAGGTGAGCCCTTGGGTGTTGCTGTAGTCGAGGGTACAGGAGCTAAACCCTTCCTGGCTAGCCAGCGGTTAGGTAAGCTTGTCATTGGTGCTGCTGGTGGTCAGTGGGCTAGTAGCCAGAAGCAACTCAAGCAGACGGTAGAGAAGTACTCTCCAGGTGAGCCAATAACCTTATACCCTGATGCAGGGAGTACATCCAATAAGACTGTTATTGCCCAATACTTTAGGGTCGCCTCTGTGTTAAAAGAGTGGGGCTACTCCATTCAATTTGCTTGGTGGGGACAGTCCACCAAAAATGATCCAGATATTGATGAGCTCCCTCCTGAGCGCTATAGCCAAATTGAATATCTCTCTATTGAGCAGTTCAAACAGCTGGCTACTGAACATGGTGGTTACTCAGAAAGGGAGGATCAGGCGCAGAAATACCTCAAGCCAATCGAGGAACTGCCTACGGTAAGCTTAATGGCATCCCGTACAACAATGCAGGAGTTGAGGCGAGTTTTTAGCGCTCTCAATTCCGAGACGGGGAAGGAATGGCTCCAGCTACGGAAATTCACTCCTGACCACACAATTAATTCACAGTACTTTGATTGGGAGCCTCCAAAATCTGGAGAAGGATTAGCGGTAAAATCTGGACTGGGAACTGGGAAAAGTTGGTGGGCTAACCAGAAATACCTAGCCAATCCATCAGATGGAGCTGCTATAGGAGGCTACAGAAATGTACTACTGGAGCAATTCTGTTCTAATGGACACAAGCTCAATGGAGAGCATTGGAATCAAATCCAAGGCGATTTAAAGGCCAACGGTGAACTGATACTTCTGGCTGACCCTCACTCAAGAATTGCTGGAGCAGTGGACTCCTGGGGGTACTTCTCCCCCCATCATTTTGAGGACAAGAAAATCATTTTTGATGAGGTTGAGAGCGTTGCTCGTCACCTTCATCACTCCAATACTGCTGTCAGTCTCTACAGGGAAACTATTAAGCAGCGGGTAGTTGATGCATTACAGAATGGGGATTCATTCTTTCTATCAGATGCAAACTTAACTGACTTCACTATTGAATATTTTGAGAAACTAAGCGGACGGAAAATTACCAAGGTGGAAAATACCTACATTGGTAACCGAGGTAAGATTTATCTATACGATGGCTCAAGTCGCCACCGTCAAGCTTCCCCCGAAGATGTAGACACTGGATTAGCTTCTCTTGTAGGCGAGTCGATTGAGTTTGATGCCAAACCCGATGACTACTCTCTTCTCCATAAAACAATGATGGAGCTACCGCCTGACATTCCCATTATCATCAGTTCTGATTCTCAAGCCAAATGCGAGGCATGGGATTTGACGCTATCAGAGAAAGGGAGGAAGGTTTTTAGACTAGATAGTACAACTTCAAATACTGAAGAGGGCAAGGAATTCTTACGCGACCCCAAGGCTTTTATCCTCAAGTATGGCATCAATACAGTGATACTTTCTCCTAGCGCTGAATCTGGAGTCAGCATTGATATGAGAAAAGCTTCTTCAATTATCGATAGCATAGAATCCACAATGCCGAGTTTTTTCAAGTACGAATTCGCTTTTTTCTTTGGTGTGGCGGCAACGGATACTCAGGTTCAATTTTTAGGGCGTAATCGTGACCCTCAAACAATCAGGTTTGTTTACTGTCAAAATCATTCCAGCTTGCACACAAAAATAGGTTTTCAAAATCTAACATCGGGTCAACTGCAACAAGCCTTCAAAGAATACACCTTGGATTGTGCTAAGGTTTCTCTTTCCGGTCTTAGTGAAGTTGAGAGAAAGAACAAACTGCTTGATTTGGCAATTGAATTAGTTGAAAAATCAATAGACCCACATTATGAGTATGAATGCCGGGTTATCGCCAAGGAGAATTTTGAGCGAAAGCACCCCAGACTTTGCCTTGAGTATGCCCTACGGGATAGCGGCTGGGATGTCACTGTTGTCAGGGGACGGGAGGATGATATCTCTGATTTAAGAGAGCAGCAGGAGTTAGTTCAATTCGCCGAGGCGCAAGCCACTCACAAAGTAGAAACAATCAACTCTAGTGAAGCTGATAAATTAGCCCGTAAACTCAACAAAACCCCTGACGAACGGCGCTCTGTTGTGAAGTCTCGGTTACTCTCAAGGCTCCCAGGTTTTGAGAATAAATCGATCCTTGAGGAAAGGAAGTTAGCACCCTCATCAGTGGTTGAGACTGCCGAAAAACACAAAATTCTTCAAATTGATGGGGTTAAAGCCAATGAAGTTGGTTTTACTGAAAAGCTCAAGGAAGTACAGAAATTAGCAGTACAAGAGCAGGCAAATTCTGAGTCAAGCACCCCGCAGTCAACCACGGACAATAATACAGAAGATTTACGGTGTACTAACAACCTCAAAAACGAGGGGGTGACACATTCCGAAACTCAGGCTGCGCAAGGACTTGACCCCGTGACACAACCTGCCGATAATTCTAAGAAAACCAGTGCTGTTGTGTCACACCCAGTCAAGGTGGTTTTTGAGAAGCCAGCCTTTGACCCTGAGTTTATCCACACCGTAAGAAATAAAGACCGAAATCTTATCTCAAGGATTGAGGAACAGTTCTTATTGCTCACCCCTGTTGCGGCTAAGCTTCTACAGCAACAGCGCTGGTATAAGAAACTAAGCATCTTTACCGACCCGGATGAGCCCGACTGTAAAAAGAAAATCCACCTAGCCACCTATCGGAGTAAATGGCTTCAAGTCCACACCCTGCTTTCTATGGGTATTGGGTGGTTCCTCAACCCAGAGAATAGCTGGCATAACAAATCCCCAGAGGTGCTGGAATTCTGGGAAAAAGGCAAAGACCTCAAACGTCAACGGAATATCGGTGTATCTGCTCAGGATACCTCGCCTTGCCAGTATCTGGGTAAAGTTCTCAAAAAGTTTGAGCTCAAGACAAAGTGTAAGCGAAAGAGAATTGAGGGCGAGGTAGTGCGATTATACTGCATAGATAAACTTCAGCCATTACATCAAGCCATTCTTGAGTCTGTGGCAGAGCGGATAAATTCCCAGATTTCTGAGTTCGTTTTTGATTGGAAAAAAGTGGCTTCTAATCAGGGTGTGTCACAACCCGTAACTCAGGCTATGCCCTCTCTTGAGTCTGTGACACAACGAGCCGATAATTTCTTAAAAACCAGTGGTGTTGTGTCACACCAGACTGGGGGGACTGGCTTGCCTGATGATGAAAGGCAATGTACTTTCCAAACCGAAGAAATTTCCCAAGCTGAGTTTGAACAGCTGAGGCGGATCTCAAAGGAGAGCTCAGAAAAAGGTCACATTTTTAGGTCTATGTTGATGGGGGTCAAGAAAATTACCCGTTTGTTGTACGAGCAAGTGATGACAGAGTTTGCTTTTGCTTCCTTCTAATTGCTACCATTTCTGATTTTTAGCCTGGAGCTGAAAGTGGGTTCCCATAGCTTGCAGCTGTGAGATCCAATCTCAAAAGAATTAATCGCACCGGGAGATTGGCAACTAGTCTCTACAGCTGCAATGAGACAGCACCGAGACAGTGGACTGTGTTATTTATATAACCCCTGAAAGTGAAGTATGATGGGAGCTGTAGTCAATTATGCTTGGCGAGTATTATGAAACTGTTATCAGCTTTTTCTCAAAGTTTCATAGAAAACTGATAACCCTCTTGTCCCATCCTGTCGCGTGGTGTCTCGTATGTCTCTGAGTGAAAAACAGCTAATCGTCATCGAGAAACTGGTAATGGGTTGTAACCATCAGGAAGCGGCTGATGCTGCTGGTGTGGCACGTTCTACTGTCTATCGGTGGTTGAACTCGGAGGAATTCAAGAGGGGCTTGGACTCAGCAAGAGAATCAATCAAAGAGGGTCATGAGCAGGTCATGGACTCCTACAAGAGAGCTCTATTAGAGGCTGTAAAGTACTCCCCTGATTGTATGAGCATCCTTTTGGAGATAGCCCAGAGTCCCGATACCCGTACAGCCGACAGACTCAAAGCAGTTGAGATGCTTTTACAGCAACCTCCCAAGCTAATGGGGTTGCTGACTACTGAAGCTGTTTTCCCAGAGGAGAGATTAGCCCAGGAGCAGGAAGAAAGATTAAAGAAGCAGCAGTTAGAAGCTATGCTTGAGGCATCCCCAGATTGGCGAAAAACCGATGACGGGTACTGGACGGATGATTCCTTGAGCGTTTTAGGCCAGTTGCATACTTATAACGTTGAGAAGGCGTATGAGAAGCTGACGAATCCTACAACTTTCTTTGAGCTTTAGGCGATTGCCTCTATGAATGATGTCGCCAGGTGACATAAGCGTGAAAGCCATTATGGACAATGGGTACAGAAAAAGAAGATACTGAAAATGTCTCACTGTCACCCCTTGAGGGTGACAAGTCCAACAAAAGGTGACATTTTTTCAGCATCAATGTCACTATAATCCTTGCCTTTAGGGGCAATAAGAATGTCACCCCCCTATGTCATTACCAATGCTATCAGTATCCTTGACCTCAAAACAGGCAATAGCCGCTAAAGCCCTGGCAAACGGCTTGACAATAAAGGAGGTGGCTAAACTTGCTGGAGTATCTAAAAGGACAGTTTTGCGTTGGAAAAAAATAGACGCTTTCCAGACCGAACTTAATCAAGCTAAACACTTGGTAGCTACAAATTCAATAGAGATTATTCGGGAGTCGAAAGAGTCTATTCTCCGAGATTACAGAGAGGAGATTAGCTCAATGATTGACTTAAGTCTTAGCTTATTGAAAGAAGTAATGAAGAATCCTGAAGAAACAACAAGGAGTAGACTTAAAGCTGCTGAGATTTTTGGAAACTGGATGGGATTGAAATATATGAATGAAGTAAATATGGCAATTGAACTGTTGGAGAAACGCGGATTTAAAGTTGTTGTTGAAAATCTTGAACATTTGGGTAATGAGACGAATTGAACTGTTACGTTTTCCATCTACTGAAAGTTAAAAATGCTGAGGTTATACGGGAGTGATTTAACTCCAAAAACATCTCGTCTAGTCAAAAAGAACACTCTGGCACTGTCAAATAATGCCAAGAATTTCTCTGAGTATTCCAGCAAACCTGTTGAGTTTGCTCACTGTGTTTTGGGTATCCCCTATCTCACACCAGACACGATTTCTATTCTAGAAAGTGTTCGTGACAACAAGGTAACTAATGTACAAGCGTCACACGGTGTAGGTAAATCTTTTATCTCAGGTGCAGTGCTGACAATATGGTGGGTGTTTGCAGTAAAGGGACTGTGTATCACCACTGCTCCTACAGAACGTCAGGTAAAACAAATCTTGTGGAGTGAAGCCAGGAAAAGCTTTCGACGAAATAAGCACAAATTAGGTGGCAGAGCTGGGGAACTGTTTATCAATCTCAACGAGGATGCTAGAGCATTTGGCTTCACCTCCAGAAGCACTGACTCTAATGGTTTTCAGGGCATACATGGGGACAAGCTACTGCTGATCGTTGATGAGGCAAGCGGTATTTCTCCACAGGTTGATGAGGGAGCAGATTCGTGTTTGGTAGGCTCAAATAATCGAATGCTGAGGATTGGTAACCCATTAGCTGACGGGACACCTTTTGCCGCTGCCTGTAAGCGCTCTCATATACAAATACCCGCCTGGACTCATCCTAATGTAGCGTGGGCATACCAGAAAGAATCAGATGGTATCCACAGAATTAAGCCAGAACTCAGAGAGCATCTGTTTGATGAGAATGGTAAGGTATTGGATCGTCAAAGTTGGGGTAAGCCAGCACGGGATACCATGCTCCAATACTTGGAAGAGATGTCCGCCATTGAGATTAATGGTGCTATTTCAGTAGAGTGGATTGAGAATGCCAGGATTAAGTATGGGGAAGGGTCAGCTTTCTGGGAGTCACGGGTAGAGGCGCGGTTCCCGTTAGATTCCGGTAAATCCATCATCCCCCGCCGCTATTTCCTCATGGGAAGGGTGAAATTTGACCAACTCACACCCCTCGAATGGAGAGAGAAGCTGAAACGTTACAGACCTCGCTATGGCTTGGATGTGGGTGATGGTGGTGATGAGAGTGCAATTTCTAGGTGGCAAGGGTCTGTACTTTGGTTCGTGCGTTCGCAACCAACATTAGGAGATGAACTCGATACAGGGAGAGCGGCTGGTATGGTGTTAGCCGATATGAAGCGCTGGGGTAATGGTGCTGTTGGGGTTGATAATGTTGGGGTTGGTGCTGGCTCACTCGACATTATCAAGCGCTCTAATATTTTAGCCAGAGGTATCCGCTGGGGGGTATCAGCTAAAGATAAAGAACGTTTTGCCAACCTTAAGGCTGAGCAGTTCTGGGAGGTGCGGGAGGCTTTAGAAAAAAGAGAGCTGGCTATTGCACCCCTTGGGGATTATGAGGAAGAGCTTATGGAGGATTGGGCTAACACTTTCTATGAAGAAACAGCCAGGGGTCAGATACGAATAGAGAACAAAACCAAGACTAAGCAGCGATTAGGCAGAAGCCCCAATTGTGGGGATGCTGCTATCTACGGTTATCATGCTTCCCCACCTATCAGTCCGCTATTTTTTACGTAAGGAGTTTCTATGTCAGCTACAATAGAATCAAAAATAACCAAAAACAGTAAAATCAATTCATTCCTGGTTTTTTGGACTTTTTTAAAACTCTCTCTTTATACTTTTAAGATTGCCCTAGACCTGCAAAAATTATCGATTCATAACACAGAAGTTGAAATTCAAGTCTGGGTTGATAACTTAACTCTATCTGAACGAGATAGTCGATTTTTGTTATCAATTTTAGAAAACCCCCCAGAACCTTCATCAGGTTTGCTGTCTGTGTTTGATTAAATATCACTCTGAGTAAAAACGTATTGTGGATTGGAATATCGTTTCTTTATCAGCTATTGGACGCTCCTCTAGCAGCATTAGAAGAGATCCTTTTAATTCTGGGGAGCCTGAATTAGACAAGTACTTAAAACAATATGCACTGAAAAATGAAATCATAAACAAAACCTTTGTGGCTTTGCCTAGTGATAATCCCCAAGTAATAGCAGGTTATTATACCTGTTGCATGAGTCAAATTAATCCCACTGGATTGTCCCAGGAAGAACAAAAAAGATTCCCTAGATACCCCATACCAGTAATGCTTATTGGTAAATTAGCTATTGATAAGTCGTTTCAAAAAATGGGACTTGGGAAAAAACTTTTAAAACACGCCTTTGAAAGTGCGATTACAACCTCAGATAAAATAGGAGTTTACGCGATTAGAGTAGACGCACTACACGAAAAAGCTAAAGAATACTATAAAAAGTATGGTTTTTTTGAATTACAGGATGTTCCACTCACTCTAATTCTTCCTTTGTCAACAATCAAAAAGGCAATACAAATTAAGCAAAAATCCTAACACCGTCCTTAAATTCCCTTGAAGTCTTCATATACCTCTATCCAATCACTTCACTTTCCCGTGGCGGTCTATTTTCATGGCACATATCCTGAAAGAAAAAACTTCCATGCTTCAGTGAGTAAGGCTGAACTGTTTGGTGAGGGTGAGTACAAGACTCCAGTCAAGGGGACTGGTGCTACATCCGAAAGGGTGAGACGAGCCAGGGTAAGACTTCTACAGACCTCATCAGGGAGGATGTCTATCCGTTGATTAAGTAGTTCACATTTCTATGTTCATCTTTGGAAAAAGTCTTTCCTACTTATTCGACAGTCCCTCATCTTGTTTAGTCCGCTGCGGTTTATTCAAAATTAGTTCAGACCAACCTTCAAGACTGCGGTCATCTTGTAGAGTGATTGGCATAACTAGACATAGTTTATTTTTTAGTTCCTTAAGAGACAAAGGTAAGAGTGACTTGATTAGAGGATTGATAGCATCACGACGAGAAGTTAATTTTACTTTTTTCAACTTTTGTTCTGATACAAATTTACGAATATCTTGTATGTCAGGTAAAAAAGTCTTGTCTTTCAATCCGTCGTAAAATTTTACAAGTAATTCTGATTTTTCTGGTTCTGTTTTTTTTAGTTCAATAAGAGTGTTTCGTAATCCTTTATGAGATTGTTTTACTGGAGAAATACTAGTATCATTTTTCGAGACATTTTCAACTTCTTGATCCTTTTTAGAAAGAATCGAAACTAAATGTTCAATCAAATCTTGAGATGAAAGATAATCAGCAAGACTTTCTGAAAAATCAGGGTAATATTTCTTGATAAGTTTAGCAAGTTCTATCAGTAGTTCAGAATTTATTTTATCTTCCACAAATTAATCCTCTCAGCGAACTCATTTGCAAACTCGAAGAATTTAAATTTTTTTTCTGTACGAGCTTTAGATGTTTTGAAAATTGGTTTACCTAGCCGTGCACCTTTTGGAAAAGAGCGAGAATAGGGAACTTCTGCATTGAATACATACCATCCATTCTTCTGTGCTATCAGTCGTACTGTATCCTTTGAATAAGTTTCTTCTGGTAAATAATCGGATGTCATATTGAATACAACTCCTGCCAAAATCAAATTATGTTCCTCGTTTTCATTCTTGAAATCATTCATAGAAGTAACTAGTAGATTGAGTCCAATAGCAGACAAATATTCAGGTTTTACAGGAACTAGTACATAGTCACTTGCTAGATATGCAGCAGTAGTAAGAACTGATTCTGTAGGAGCACAGTCAATCAGTATCAAATCATATTCATTTTCTAATTTTGATAGAAATTTAGCTAGTTTTTTTTCCTTCATTGCAGGATTTCTTAGAGAAAACGATAACTCTAGTCTCGATGGAATCAAATCAACTTTACACCCATCATTAAAAGTAATAACGTTATAGATTGGAGCGTTGATTTCTTCAATTATATTCTGACCTTTTGGTGACCGTATATTTTGCTCTAAAATATCCCATGTTGTTGGTTTTTCTTCCTCAAGAATTCTTCGATAATCACTCACACCAATTAAGTATTGACTAGCATTAAATTGTGGATCTAGGTCAACAACTAATACTTTTTTATCCCAACCAATAATAGCAGCGAAATACCAAGCAAGATTTACAGTGAGAGTTGACTTTCCTACTCCACCCTTCATATTAATGATAGAGACTTTTTTAGCCATATCAAATCCTCCTAAAGTTTTGGATGCTACTTTGCACCAGTCAGATTAGCTCATAACAGTCCTAAATCTAATTTAAATACTTTCTACCATCCAGTCCAATCAGACAGTTCTAGGCGCGATGCTCTCTTGGTGCTGTTCTAATGGGTCACCAGTCTCAACACATCAGCTGAGTTGCCAGTAACCCGGTCTACCACCAGTGACCTCTATTCCCGCTTTCCTTGGCTCACAACCGTCCTAAATCTGATTATGGTACTTTTCCATCATCCAGACCTATCAGGCTGTTCTAAGCGCAATGCTCCCTTGGAGCTGTCCTGGGGTAAAGCAGTCCTGGGGTGGAGCAGTCCTAATGGGTCACCGGTTTGATATTTGACCGGTCACGTTTAATATAACCGGTTTATTCGGAGTAAATGTTACCGGTTATCTGAATAAAAGCGATTGCTTCCAGCACCGCTCTCTTGCGATTACCTACGGTAGCGCGACGCGATTGCTTCCAGCACCGCCATAGGCGATCGCTCTCAAACACCACCAATGTTGTGCTTTGCTGATGGGTTGTCTTGAGGGAGTCAAGTAGAGCGGGTGGTGACCCGTCTCGTGGGACGCCAAGGAACAGTCGCGATTGTCATGAGAAGCCCTTGCATACCATAACCGGTAATGTTTGTAAGCTAACCGGTTACAATGTTGACAACCGGTGATACCTGATAAATAACCGGTTATATTCAATCAACTAACCGGTAATAAGGGGGATGGTAGTGATGTTACCGGTTACCATGAGACTCTAGGCTATTCCTTGAAACCCATGATATGAGGGGCTTTCAGTATCGGACATCAGTGAGCGGTAATGTTAAATTGGAGTCTTCCGTCCAAGCGGTAATGAAATGTTGATAACCAGTAACAGGTTTACATAACCGGTAATGGATGTCAAGTAAAATCAACATAACCGGTCATTATCTCGGTCTTTGGTGGTTGCTGAAACCCTTATATAGCAATGGTTCTGGAACTGGTTATTTGATAGGGTATAATGAAGGGCACGACCGGTAATGTTAAATTGGGCACTCCCATCTCACCGGTAGTCTAATAATCTAACCGGTAATGTCTGTTAATTTAAATTAACAGACATTACCGGTTAGATTATTAGACTACCGGTGAGATGGGAGA
>JAAHFP010000058.1 GCA_010672925.1 Symploca sp. SIO1C2
AATCAATTTTAGATTTTAGATTTTAGATTTTAGATTGACCCCATGTCTAAAGCCAGGGGCTTGGAATAATGATAAAATCTTTGTTTTTTCCACGGATAAATCCGGGGGCTTGTATCCTTGTTTTTTTCGGTCATTAGGAAGGAAGCTCATTAATCTAGCAAGGGATACTTTTGTGGTGAGGGTATCAATTCAGCTCTTGCTCAAGGCACTATATATGTGCGCACATTTTTCCATGGTATAATAGTATCAAAAAATAACCACAAAATCAACACCTGTATCTCCCCACACTCCCAACACTTCCCACACTCTCTACACCTTGATGCCATCCCATCCTAAAATAGCTAAGGACTTAAATACAGCATTTCTCAGTAAGAGTGAGGTACAGATCCTATTCCCCATTCCCCATTCCCAAAAACCAGGTGCTTTGTACCTCATCAGCGTGGGAAACGCTGTACTAGTTTCAATCACTAGCTCAAAGCAAAAGTTAAACTTATGCCACTAATCAAAGTTCAAACTTCCGTTACTGCACCAGAGACCAATAAATCAGAAGAGTTGCTCAAACAACTCTCTGCCAGCCTTGCCAAACATTTAGGTAAGCCAGAATCGTATGTGATGACTGCCCTAGAAGCAAATGTGCCGATGACTTTTGCCGGAACCACGGATCCAGTTTGTTATGTAGAAATCAAGAGTGTTGGCAGTATGCGTCCCCAGCAAACCAAAGCCATGAGTCAAGACTTCTGTGAGCAGATTAACCAAGCAATCGGTGTCCCGACGAACCGCATCTATATTGAGTTTGCCGATGCACAAGGATATCTCTGGGGTTGGGATGGCAGAACATTCGGGTAGAGTTTTGAGTGTTGACTCACCTAATTTTCCGTTGATTAAAGCGGATACTTTTGGCTAATCAATATCTAAAAGCTTTGCCACCTCAGCCTGTGTCATTTGCTGCTGAGTGATCATGTTGCTAATCTTACGAGCAAGTTCTGCTTTGACAAGTAATTCGTCAGAGTTCTCTAAACCTAAATCTGCAAATACATTACCATTACTTGCTTGTACTACAATAATTTCTTGAGTCATATTCACTCTCTTTGCTGCTTATTATTAATTTCAATCCCATAACCTTTGAATAGAATAATTATCAAACTTGACATCTCTGCTAATCAAAGTAAGAGAGTGATTCATCGCTTGAACAATTAACATTCTATCAAAGGGATCGCGATGATTTAACTGCAAAGTAAGTGCTGAATATAACTCAATATCTTTATTGATAAGAGGTAAAATTTGAATATTTACATATTGCAATTCTTTGGATAAATCTTCAATAGGTCGATAAATTTGCAACTTGCCTATGTTAATTTTAATAGCAATTTCCCAAAGACTAACAATACTAAAGTACAAATTTTCTTTGGCGTCAATAATATTCTTAGCTTTAATCGATAAATTGGCATCACCTTGTAAATACCAAAGAAAAACATGAGTATCTAAAAGATATTTCATCTTACATATATTCAGCCAAATCTTCTAAGGGTTCATCAAAATCATCTGACATAATAATTTGACCTGCCCAACTACCATAACCCTGAGCAGTTTCTATCTTTTTCTGAGGTTGTTGATTATTGGGATATTTTTCTTGTAAATATTCTGCATAGTGCAAGAGTTCCGTCTTCAGAGATTCAGGCAGACTAATCATGACTTGCCATAAAGCTAGCTCAGTGTTCATCACTTTTGTTTTCACCCGATAAAGAGATGTGCATCCAATCGAAAACTATGTCTATATTTATAATAGCTATATTTCAACGCGATCGCTAAACTTGATTACCTGTATTATTCGTAATGATAGCGACAAGCGAGAAAATCAATTTGAGTATTTCCCACTCGATAAATCAGCCGATTTTCTAAATCGATTCTTCGTGACCAGATATCTGCATCCATATACTTTAATGGTTCTGGTTTGCCGAGTCCTTTGAAGGGCTCTTGCATAACGGCAGTAACCAAATCTAAGATTTTCGATGCTTTCTGAAAATCCTGCTTGAACCACCAAGCTAAGTCTTCTTTAAACCTAGAACTAAAACCCGGAATGCGATTAACTACAATGGGCTTAATTTCATCATTCTGAGCTTTCTTTTTCTTCTTCTTGCTCAATTCCTAACTCCTGCTTAAGTTCTGCAATGGACTGAGATGGAATTTTTCCGGTTTTCGACTCTTCTATTGCCTCAAATAACCGATGCGCATTCGCAGGAGAGCGCAAAAGATGAACTGTTTCAATCAAACTTACCAAATCGGACTCAGCAATTAAGGCTACATTTTCACCATCACGACGGTTGATAATATAAACTTGATGATTTTCTACTACCAGATCTAACAATTTGAAAAGTTCATCTCTGGCATTGGTGGGAGATGTGATTTTGTAAGAAAACATCTTTATTGATTACAAAATACTATTGAATAACATATGTATCAATCTTAAATAGCCGGGGACGGGAGCAAAATTACCGTCCCAAAATACGCTCAAAACCTTTCTAGTGCAGCACAGCCAAAATAACCTAAAGCTTGAAAAAAGGTTAAAAAGCTTACTATACAAGCTTTCTTACCTTCTGCCTTGGAGTTCCCCTCCTTGGAGGGGTTAAGGGTGGGTTCTGCCTCGGAGCCTTCTAAACACTAGTTAGCTGCTCGCGCTGCTGCTGCTTCATCTGGGTGAATACCTAAACGAGTAAGATTAATGCGACCCTTGTTGTCAATTTCCCGGACTTTGACAATCACTTCATCTCCTACAGCAACCTCATCCTCAACTTTACCTACTCGATAGTCCGCCAGCTGGGAAATATGGATCATTCCTTCTTTACCAGGGACTAATTCGACAAAAGCGCCAATGGGAATAATTCGGGTAACACGACCAGCGTAAACTTCTCCTTCATCTAGCTTACGAGTCATGCCTTGAATATATTTGATCGCTTTTTGCGCTCTGTCTTGTTCAACGGCAGAGACAGTGACTGTACCGTCGTCTTCGATATCTACCTTAGCACCAGTTTGCTCGGTGATTCCTTTAATGGTTTTGCCTCCTGGTCCAATGACTAGACCAATCATTTCTGGATCGATCTTCATGGTTAGCAGGCAAGGTGCAAAGGGTGAGAGGTCGGTATGGGGTTTGTCAATCACCGCTAGCATTTTTTCTAGGATATGTAACCTGGCTGGTTTAGCTTTGCTAATCGCCTCGGAAACAATATCTAGGGATAGACCAGAGATTTTCATGTCCATTTGCAAGGCTGTGATGCCGGTGTCAGTACCAGCTACCTTGAAATCCATGTCCCCCAAAAAGTCTTCAATCCCTTGAATGTCGGTGAGAATGCGGACTTCATCCCCTTCCTTAATCAGACCCATTGCCGCACCACTAACCGGTTTGGTAATAGGAACACCTGCATCCATCAAGGCTAAGGTAGAACCACAAACTGAACCCATTGAGGTGGAACCATTGGAAGAAAGTACTTCGGAAACAACTCGGATGACGTAGGGAAATTCTTCTTGGGGGGGTAATACTGGTACAATCGCCCTCTCTGCCAAAGCTCCATGACCGATTTCACGACGTCCAGGGGAGCGCAATGGTTTGGTTTCACCTACAGAGAAGGGGGGAAAATTGTAGTGGTGTAGATAACGCTTCTCTCCTTCTGGATTAAGGTCATCAAGGGTTTGAGCATCCCCTGGTGTCCCTAAGGTTGTCGTAGAAAGCACTTGGGTTAGTCCCCGGTTAAACAAAGCACTGCCGTGAACTCGTTGGGGTAAGACACTCACCAAACAAGAAACCGGTCGCACTTCGTCTAATTTCCGTCCATCAACCCGGACTCCTTCCTCCACAATCTGGGAGCGCATAAGTTTCTTCGTCAGTTTTTTGAAGACACTATCCACTACTTGACTACTTTCCGTCGCTGCGGTGCGGATTGGGTCTTCTTCTGGTAGTTCCTCAATAGCTGCGATGACAGAACTTTTTTTAATCTCATCTAGGGCAGCATCCCGAGCATTTTTGTCAAAGTCATATTGGGAGAGGACTTTTTTGATTTGCTCCGTAGTGCGATCGCTCACAAACTCTGAAAGCTGTGAGTTAACCTCTGGTGGCTCTCCCACCACCAACTCTATGCCTAAATCCTTCATCAACTCTTGCTGAGCCTGAATCAAGTCCTGCACAGCTTCGTAGCCGAAGTCAATTGCTTCAATAATGTCTTGCTCTGGCAGTTGATTAGCACCAGCTTCCACCATAATCACTCCCTCTGGAGAACCGGCTATTACCAAATCCAGGTCTCCTGATTCAATTTCCCTGTAGGTTGGGTTAATGATAAAATCATCTCCCACCAAACCGACACGGACTCCTGCCATTGGGCCATAGAATGGAATTTGGGCTTGCAATACAGCAATGGAAGCTCCGGTTACCGCCAAAACATCCGGCGGCACTTGTTCATCCATTGACAGAGTAGTTGCTACGATCTGAATATCATCTCGAAGCCAATTGGGAAATAGAGGACGTAGAGGACGATCAATCAAACGACTGGTAAGGGTCACCTTCTCTGGTGGACGCCCTTCCCGCCGCAGGAACCCACCTGGAATCCGACCTGCTGCGTATAGTCTTTCTTCGTAGTCAACCAATAAAGGTAGAAAATCTATGCCTTCCCTGCTAGCGGCTCTGGTTGCCGTTACCAAAACGGCAGTGTCACCAGACTCAATCAATACAGAGCCACCGGATTGTGGGGCGAATAGACCCACTTTCAATTTAATATCCCTACCATCGAAAGATATCGACTTGTCTAACTCTACCATTAGGTACTTTTTCCTTCTTCATCCTGTTTTTCTCTCTGTGGCAATCGTAGCATTTATGCTTTGCTACTGGTTTGAGGTAAATATGATGCGATAGCAGCACAGCATCCCTGTTGAGTATACAGGTCCTACTTTTCGAGAAACCGCCAGCTCGTCTATGTCAGGTGTCAGAAAGTTCTTTTTACAATGATCAATAACAAAAAAATAGCGTAGACTTATTCTTTGGTAATTGATCTACTATTTAGAAGATAAAAAAATCCCCTAAGTAGAAAATGAGTAACTAGTTATAGCTCATCAATTCAAAAAATCTTATAGGCGATTTCTTGTTGGTGTAACAACATTCAAAACTTTGTAAGCATGGCAATTTTACATGGCAGCTGGATACCTCATCAACGGGGTGGTAATCTATTTATCTGGGGAGAAACTTGGCGTACCAAGGGGTCTGTCGAAGCAACGACAACTAATAGTACCCCTCGTCATCCCTGGGCAATGACTCAGGAGCAATTGACGTCTTTTTTGGATTCTCAGAGTCTTTCCCCTACCTCCCCCAACTCGACCTACTTTGTAGGGACTGGTAGAAGTTCAGGGAAGAAAAATCCCTCTCGTGTAACTGGTGAGGTGCAACCGCCATGGCAAACTCAGGTAATTGCTCTACCGACTCAACCCCCATGTAAAAAGGAATCAGCCTATCCACTGATGTCGGCAACAATGCCTACAGAAACTGAAGCAGAGCAGTCTTTAGAACTTCGACAGTGGACAGTTGAGGGGTTCTGCCTGGAGCCTCTAGCCGCAGTCAAGTTCCTCCAACTACTGCCTCTTGGTTCCTTCCAAACCTCAGATAGCTATGTGGGAGGAGATTTGCGCTATTGGAGCCAGATAACCCGGTGGAGTTTGGATTTGCTAAGTAGGCATAAGTTTTTAGCAGGAATATATCGACAACCCAATGGGGATGTCTTGGCTAGTTGGCAACCTCTCCTCGATAGTTCTCTAGATCAAGAGCGTTTAGGGAAATTTTCCCAGCTTATGCCGTCAGCTTGCCTTGCTTATCTTAGAGAAGAGGATGGAGTGAGTGAAAAAAAGGGTTGGGGAAACCAGTCAGCAGACGCGGAGACGCGGAGACACGGAGACGCGGAGAATGGAAATTTCACTCACCCCCCATCCCTAATCTCACCTCAGGAATTGCTTCTGAGTTTTTTAAGTAGTACCATCGATAGCCAAGTACGCAGTTGGTTAGGGGAAGCTTCCCCTCCAGCAACGGTTGCTCCAGTACAAGAGTGGTTGAAAGCACTCTCTAAAACTGCTGAGCCTCTTCAAGGAGAACCCTCAGATGTGGCTCGTTTAGAAGCGGCACTACAAAGTTGGACAACTCCAGTACAACAAAACTTAGTCACACCAAACTCCCAAACTTTAGGACAAAACCTCTTTCGCACCTGCTTGGTACTACAACCACCAACTAGGGAAGAAGCCAACCCAGGGGAAGGGAATTGGCAATTGGTATATTGTTTGCAGGCAGTTAACAAGCCAGATTTTTTGGTTGATGCTCAGACCATTTGGCAGCAATCGGTTGGGGCATTGGAGTATCAAGGAAGAACCATTGAGCAACCCCAGGAGACATTACTCAAAGGATTAGGGTTGGCAGTAAGACTCTATCCCCCCATCGAACCCAGCTTGCACCAAAAATGCCCCTCCTATTGTGAGCTCACACCAGTAGATGTGTATGAATTCATCAAGGGGAGTGCTTGGCGTCTGCAAAACAATGGCTTGGGAATTGTTCTACCCCCAGGATTAGCACCAGGAGCAGGAGCCAAGCGTTTGGGGATCAGCATCAGTGCGGAAATACCAAAGTCGAAAAAGCAGGAACGCCTGGGGTTAAACAGTCTTCTGAAGTTTAAGTGGGAATTGGCGATTGGGGACAAAACCATCTCTAAACAAGAGTTTGACCGTCTGATGGGACTACAGTCGCCGATAGTGGAAGTAGATGGGGAGTGGATGGCACTAAACTTGCCAGATGTGAAAGCAGCTCAAACCATCTTAGCCTCAACCCAAAACCAGATGAGTCTTTCGGTAGAAGATGCTCTGCGGCTGAGTACTGGCGATACTACCACTATGGGGAAACTGCCGGTAGTCAATTTTGAGGCATCCGGTGCTTTGCAACAGTTGATTACTAATCTGACCGGCAACAAGTCGATAGAATTGATTGAGACACCAGCAAACTTTATAGGGCAACTAAGACCTTACCAGTTAAGAGGGGTCAGTTGGCTGGCTTTTCTGGAACGTTGGGGACTTGGTGCTTGTTTGGCAGACGATATGGGATTAGGTAAAACTCCCCAGTTTATTGCCTTATTGTTGCATCTCCAAGAACAGGAACTGTTAGATAAACCAACCCTTGTCGTTTGTCCCACTTCGGTTCTAGGGAACTGGGAAAGAGAAGTTAAGAAATTTGGTCCTTCCCTTAAAACTATAGTTCACCACGGGGATAAACGCTCCAAAAGGAGCGCATTTGCCAAGGCAGTTAAGGACAAGCAGGTGGTAATTACGAGTTATCCTTTGATCTATCGAGACCTTACCACCCTTCAAGGTGTTGAATGGCAGGGTGTAGCGCTGGATGAAGCACAAAATATCAAAAATCCCAGTGCCAAGCAATCCCAAGCAATACGGCAACTGTCAGCAGAGTTTCGCGTTGCCCTGACAGGAACACCAGTAGAAAATCGGTTAGCAGAGTTATGGTCAATTTTAGATTTTCTCAACCCAGGATATCTCGGTGAGCGCCAATTTTTCCAGCGCCGCTTTGCTCTACCGATTGAAAAATTTGGGGATACGGATTCTTTGCGCACTTTGCGATCCCTAGTGCAACCTTTTATCCTGCGCCGCCTCAAAACTGATAAATCGATTATTCAAGATTTACCCGATAAGCAAGAAATGACTGTATTCTGTGGTCTTTCTGCGGAACAGGCAACAATTTATCAAAAGTTAGTTGATGAGTCTCTAGAAGATATTGAATCAGCGGAAGGCATCCAGCGTCATGGCAAGATTTTGACCTTGTTAATGCAACTCAAACAAATCTGCAATCACCCTGCCCATTATTTAAAGCAGAAAAGTTTAGGATTGGCTGGCAGATCAGGTAAATTAATGCGTTTACAGGAAATGCTGGAAGAAGTAATCGCTGAAGATGACCGTGCTTTAATTTTCACCCAGTTTGCTGAGTGGGGTAAGCTAATTAAACCCTATTTAGAAAAACAGTTTAGCGGGGAAGTTTTGTTCTTGTACGGAGCCACCCGCAAAAAGCAGCGGGAGGAAATGGTTGACCGTTTTCAGCATGACCCTGAAGGCCCTCGTATTTTTATCCTTTCCCTCAAAGCTGGAGGTACGGGATTGAATCTAACTAGAGCTAATCATGTTTTCCACGTCGATCGTTGGTGGAACCCAGCAGTAGAAAATCAAGCAACCGACCGCGCTTTTCGCATTGGTCAAACCCGCAATGTGCAAGTGCATAAGTTTGTTTGTACCGGCACTTTAGAAGAACGAATCAACGACATTATCGAAAGCAAGAAACAGTTAGCAGAGCAAACAGTAGATGCGGGAGAACAGTGGCTCACGGAAATGGATACTAACCAGTTGCGATCGCTCTTATTACTTGACCGTAGTGCAGTGATTGATGAATGAAGAATTTAGAATTTAGAATTTAGAATTTAGAATTTAGAATTTAGAATTGGGAATGGAGAATGGAGAATGGAGAATGGAGATATACCTCACAGATACGATCACTGCTATATATTGTAGGGGTGGGTAAGTAGTCGTAGGGTGTGTTAGCGTAGCGTAACGCACCATTAACTCAGTAACGCACCTTTAAATCTATATATAATATCAAGTAGGGCTTGTTGAATAAGTGGGTCAGCTATGTCAGACGAGACTTTCAATCATTTTTTGTCTCACCAAGTACAAGGAAATGGGATCTAATAGGCTCAAAAACCTTGCACATTCGCGGAAAATTTCCTAAAACCTAAAATCTAAAACCTAACACCTAAAACCTAACACCTAAAACCTAACACCTAAAACCTAACACCTAAAACCTAACACCTATATCAACCTGAAAGTTACGACTTATTCAGCAAACCCCAAGTAAAGTTCATGTCTTTTGACTCCTACAAAAACATTAGTGAAGTTCTTCAAGAATATAGTATTACTTCTGTAGAGGAAAACTATATAGTAGAAACTGAGATTAATCTCCGAGATTACTTTAAAGAAGAATTAGAATTCTCTTTGAAGGAATTTATGTTTGAAGAATCAGAATATGCTGTTTGTGAAACGATAATTTTTCCCGTATTGAAAGAGGTGTACCGGAGTTACCGAGAGAAATTCACTCTCTGGAGTCACAAAGCGATCGCTTACGATGAAAAACTATCGGGAGTCCCAGACTACATTTTAGCTAAAAGGTCGCCCTTAGGCAAAGAGATATTTGAAAAGCCTTTTTTTATTGTTGTTGAAGCCAAAAAAGATGACTTTCTTAAAGGCTGGGGTCAATGTTTGGCTGAAATGGTGGCAATCAATAAGCTTAATGGAGCAAAAAATCAAAAGGTATTTGGGATAGTGTCTAACGGTCAACTTTGGCAGTTTGGCCAGTTAAAAAGTAATATTTTTAATAGAAATATCAGAGCCTACAGTATTTATGAGCTAGAAAATCTTTTGGCAGCAATCAATTATACATTTCAACAGTGTGAATTAGAGCTTAGTCAGGTTTAGCGGCTAAAATGAGAGAAAAGTAAAAATTTTAGTTATGCATAAACGAGCTTTCTTAGTCGGACTGTTAGTAATTTGCCACATTATACTTTGGTCTACTTGGTGGACACCAGCAGCTTCTGCTTTCCCAAAGTCAAGATACTCTGAGGAAGAGCAGTTGTTCTCCCAGGCTTGGCGCATTGTCTCTCAAACTTACTTAGATGATACTTTTAACCATCAGAATTGGTGGTTACTGCGTCAGAAGGCATTAAAAAAGCCACCGAAGGATCGTGAAGAAACTTACCAGGAAATTGAAAAGCTGTTAGGGACTCTTGACGAACCTTTTACACGGTTATTGCGACCAGAACAGTATCATAGTTTACAAGTCAGTACCTCCGGAGAGCTATCCGGTGTTGGTTTGCAAATTTCCTTTAATAGTCAGACTGGAGAGTTGGAAGTAGTAGCACCCATTGCCGGTTCTCCCGCTAGTGAGGCAGGAATTAAAGCCCGCGATCGCATCTTGGAAATTGATGGTACTCTAGCCTCAACCCTAACCATTGATGAAGCTGCGGCGAGGATGCGAGGACCTGCGGGTACGAAAGTTACCTTAAAAGTTCAAGCAGGGAACGAGGAGCCTAAGTATATTGAGCTAGTACGCGATCGCATTGCTCTCAATCCAGTATATTTCACTTTAGCCCAGCAGCCGGAAGGTCTTCCAGTCGGTTACATTCGCCTCACTCAATTTAGTGCCAATGCAACAGAAGCTATCGCCGATGCTATTGATAGCCTAGAGTCTCAGGGAGCAGATGCCTACATTCTGGATTTGCGGAATAATCCTGGGGGCTTGTTGCAAGCAGGTATCGAAATTGCTCGTCTGTGGCTAGATGAGGGCACAATTGTTTACACCGTCAACCGACAAGGAACATTAGGTAGTTTTGAAGCCAATAGTCTTGCTCTTAACGAAGACCCCTTAGTAGTTTTAGTTAATCAGGGTACTGCCAGTGCCAGTGAAATTCTTGCTGGAGCCTTGCAGGATAATGGTAGAGCAAAGATCATCGGAGAACAAACTTTTGGCAAAGGCTTAATTCAATCTTTGTTCGATTTATCTGATGGCTCAGGATTAGCTGTTACCGTTGCTAAGTACGAGACTCCCAACCACACAGATATTCATAAATTGGGTATTACACCGGATGTACAAGTGCCCTTAGAACCAATTAGTTTCAGTCAGATAGGAACCGCAGCCGACAGTCAGTATCAGGCAGCAATAGAGTCGTTAACTAGTGATGTTGAAATTGTAGGGGCGGGTTTAGCGAAAATCTAGAAATTTTTACCCGAATATTCCGATCAAAACCTGCCCAAACGATAACCTAGGGACAGAATTGGGCAGGTTTTGTAAATCGATTATTGCCTATTGCTTCTTCACCTCTGCAAAAGGATAAGCTAAAATACCTAAAATCTTATCTACTTCCTTGATATAGTAATCACTCAAATCAATAAAAACCATTTGACCCGTAAGCTTCAAGAACTTCCATGCTGTACCTGTAGTTACTGCGCCATAAATACTCTTTACTTTATTTCCCTGTTGTTGATTAAATCTTTGAGCAGCTAACATTTCTGCAATACATTGCCCAAGTCCTCCTTTGATATTTTCGTTCTTAGCTTCTACCAGGGTTACTACCGGTGAGCGGATTTCATAGATTTCTCTAGAAGCAGTGAGAATATAATCACAATATCCATTTAATCCAACTTCCGGCTCAACGGTAAAATCAGTTCCAGAGAAAAAGCCTACTTGAAAGTCGAAAATGCGTCTCACTTCTAGCAGTATTGGGGAAATAATTAACTCAGAACGAGCTTTTTCTGTATTAATGGCGTTGGCTAAGGGTAAATACTCATTGAGGGTTCTTTTAAGATAGTCGCTAGGCTCGATTGGCTCTAATTCGTTGAAGAGATGCTGTGTGTCATCAACTATTAGATCAAATGCAGTTGTGACTTTCAACAAGGTTTTAAAATCACTGTATGCCATGGTTTATTGAGAATAGTGTAATATCAAGTTCGGATAATCACTCATGATAAAACTTCAATGCACCAAGTAGATGGCAACAGAATCTGAGAATGTGTGCGTTGCCTATTTTATTGTAAGTAATCAAGCGAACTTGATATAAGTTCAATTAGAACAGATGTTGATCATTCAGCAACTGGGAGGTTGAGTGAACAAGTGAATCGAAAGACTGACGCTGAGATTGAACTGTTCGGAAGATTGGGATGATTGACTCTAAGCAGCGTTTAGCGTCTTCATAACCACGCGCTTTAAGTTCAGCGATGCGATCATTACTGAAGTCCAGTAGACTGCTGACTGAGCCAAGAATGGGAGTCTCAAGTCTGTTAATTGGTTGTTCTGGTCTGATTTCAATCACCGTCTGTTCTGAAAAATCATGACGGTTCCAGGTTTCCCCATTGTCTAGGTGAATAATAATCGCATGAGTGCATCCTTGTGCTGCCAGTGCGCCAAGCGGAATATTGTCACCTAAAGCGCCATCGACATAAAACTGTCCGTTAATTTCCCGTTGAGGAAATGCCAAGGGAATTGCCGCGCTAGCAAGGAGTAGGTTATAGAGAGTTTCATCATCTTGAAAGTTTTGGGCGCACAACCATTGTGCTTTTGTGCCAATCCTAGCGCGAATTAAATCGACCAAGCTCATCAGTAAGTCGTAGTCGATGCCAGGGATTTTGAGGGAAGGAAAGACTGTTACCCATAATTCTTTACCTTGTCGCAAGTTGGTTAAGTTTACAGCTTCACGCAATAGACGTTCAATGGGTTCTGGGTCAAAGATAGCTGTGTGTTTTGGTAGCAACTGTAGCTGTACCAATAAATCGAGCGACCACTTTTCAAAAGTGGGTACGGTGGTTTGAGCAGCATTGCTCAATGTTTTGAGTACTGTACTCGTATTGGGACGGAGAATGAGTTCATCACCGAGTCGATCCCAAAGTTCATTCAGGCGACGGACACCTTGATCAAAGGTTAGATTTGCAGCTAAGACAGCACCATTAAGAGCTCCAATGCTTGTACCAGCGATAATGTGGGGTTCTATGGTTGTTTCTTCAGCAATATACTTGAGCGCACCGGCTTGATACGCTCCTTTAGCACCGCCACCGACTAAGACAAATCCAACTTGGGGAGTAATAGATTTCATAGGTTTCAACTTCTGGATAAGATAGCTATACAGTCATTAGCGGTTTCTTCAATGACGGTAGTGATAAATTCTCGTGCATCAGTGGTGCGGGAAATGGAGTCAATGTGAGCACGACACAGAGCGAGCGCACTTTGTCCCGGTTTACTTGGTCTTGCTTCTTCTGGCAGAGTTGCCAGTTCGAGGGTTGTTCCTAATGCAAATAATAGCGGTGTATTTTGAAGGCGCTGTTGCGGGATTGAACGAACTTTGAGTAAGGCAGCTATTAAGGTGCGATCGCTTTCTGCCATTTCTCTCCAAGAATGGTCTAGTAAGTCAGCGAGTCCAAAGAAGCTTTTAGGTAGTTGTTTGCTGATAGAGAGGATTTTATTCACCAGTAACGAGCGATACTGAGTTGTATCTCCGGTTTCCAGTTCATAAGTAGCAACGGAACTGCTGAAGACTTCCCGCGCTAATAGGGGAACTTGCACAGCCCAAGGCAGTTTGGTGTACGTTTGTTCTGCTGCCCAAGTGGTTACAATTCGGTTTAAGTCTTCACTAGCAGCAACCCGCACCTCTAACTTCCGCACTCGTGCTTCTAGTTCATTGATTCGTGTGCCAACCTGTTGAGCAAGGCGATCAAGTCCTTGACTTAGTCCCAGCAGTGCTTCTTCTTGTATTTGCACTCGTTGCTTCTGGTCGCGAATGGCGTTGCGTGCTTCTAGTAATGACTTTTGGGTAAGTTCTAGGGCAATTTGGCTAATGTCAAGTGAGTCACTTAATTCTAATACCCACTGATATAGTGCTTCTTGTCCAGCGATGAGATTGCCGTCTAGAAGGATTTGGCGTTTGCGATCGCTTCCATCCAGGGTATCTATTAGTTGTCCGAAGAAGCCCCGATTTTTGCGATAGCGGATGAGATCTTTGCTGACTTGTATACCATTGACAAGATCAATTAGGGCTTTATCGCCAACTACAGGAATTCTGCGCTGTAGTTCTTCAAGGGAACGAGTAGATGGTCTAGGGATACGTGCATTTTGTCCTAGTTTGTCTGATGCACGGGAATATGAAAAGTTAGTCATCACTCACCTCTCATGAATTGGTTTGTCCGCTCGATATAAGCATCTGCTTTTTTGATGTGTTCAGTTGCTTTTGGAACTAGAGAGCTAAGTTGCTCTACTAATTTCTTTTTTTCTTCAAGGGAAAGTTGCTGATCTGCCTGTGCTTGCTTTAAACTGTCTCGATAGTTACGGAGATAAGTATCAAGACCTTCAAAAAAGATATCAATACGCTGCTGGAAATCTTCATCAAGATATTTGGTAATTCCTTGATTAATACTGTTAACACTTGCTTCAATAGACTTGTTAATTTTAGTAACTAATTCTTCTAGTGAAACTGTGTAGTAATTCTCTTTTTTATCTGGTATTTTAAATCTTTCTGTCTCTTCAAATGGAACAACCCAAAGCCAGTGATACCATGCCCTCTTCTTAATTTTTCTAGTTCCATAGCCTTGGTTTACATAGCGAGTTTGGCTTCTGACATGAGGTTTAGCTAAAGCCATATCATCGGATTCTAAACTTGGTGGTGGCAATACCAGGTCTACATCAAAAGCTTCTTTTAATCGATTACGTGCTCGTGCAATGATTGGCTTTGTCTCTTTCTTCAAAAAATTGGTTAACCCTATACGTGCTTTTTCTATTTCTTTTCCAGTCTCTTGACGAACACTTGATAGCAAATTTTCTGCTCTTTGTTGTGCCCAACTAATTGCCTGAGTTGAGAAATCTTCAGCTTCTCCTTCACTTTGCAACTCAACCACACCAGAAGTTTTATATTCTAATTTAGATTTCAAGCGTCGAGAAAGCCATTTTGGGAAAATTTCAAAATCTGCAATATTTGTCAAAAACACTTCCCGCATTTTGATATCTGTTTTCTTCAAAAAGTCAGCTTGATTATAATCTTCTTCTACAAAATAGTCTTGGATGCTTACTTTAGCCTCATTCTTGAGGAGTTCAAGGATTTCATTAAGGTTGTGCTGAAGTCCTCCTCTTATTTTATCTACTTCCCGCAATCGATTGCGGCACAATTCCAAATGAGACAAGTCTGCATCCAGCGCATCTACCTCGTTTTGAAGTTTTTCAGCCTGCTCATAAAAAGCTTTGCTGCGGAGTCCTAAATCATCCTGTAATTCCAGTAGACGGTTACGACAAAGGTTGAGTGCAGACCTCATGGTTCGGGGAGCGGCACTTTCCATAAGCGCATTGATTGCCTTATCCAACAATGGTTTAAATCCTGATTCTTCCCAAAGATAATCAGCTTCTTCTTGTAGATCCTCTATACTTGCCTTCCTAAGTTTTGCTTCCCACCTTGCACCAAGGGCTTCTTGGGCTAGAGCTTCTGCTGTTTCCATATCAGCAATAGCAATACCAGGACGTTGTTGTAATTCTAGCATGAATGTAGCCGCAGAAAACGCTCTTATAGCCGATACTTCAAACACTCGATCTGTATCACTAGACTCACTCAGCCCTAAGTCAGCAAATACAAACTCTTTCACTTGCTCAGGAGTCATGTCGCCCTTTCTACGTTGATCAGCCTTGTTGACTAGGACATAAAGATTTTCTTTACCCAGTAATTCGATAACTGGCTGAACTTGCTTTTTAACTTCCTCGGCTGCTTTGTTGTTTAACTGAGTGAAATCTAGGACAATCAAAACGATTGAACTTTTCCGCAGTTGCTCAGCGACTACAGCCGTCAGTCTGAGGTTTTCTCCTGCCTCGTTAGGTCCAGGCGTATCGACAATCACCAGATTGCCCAATCTTTCTGATTGCTGAGTTCCCTGAAATCGCCAAAAGTTTGTCTCAATATATGGAACCTCTGTAAGTTGAACAAGAGGATCTTTTGAGGGGATTGAAATAGTACTACAAAGACGGATAATGTCATTTAAACCTGTTAAAGCCTTAACAATCTCCTTACGACCAGAAGTTCTCGCATGAGTTGGAAAGCCTACTGTATCTTGTATTTGCTGTAACAGTTCTATCAGATGAGGATACTGAGATATCTTCTCCTGCATTTGCTCAGCCCCTAATTCCTTAATCTGACTTTTAAAAAACAAAAATGTTTCTTGGAACACTGACAAGATTTCGGCACTCAACGTCAGAGTTGGTTCTGTTACTTCAGCGTTAAAGAAAATCTCAGTAGGAAGGGTTGTCATAGCAGCGTTGCGGCTGGGGAGCAAGTCTTGACCGACAATCGCGTTGATAATAGTGGACTTGCCAGCCTTCATTGGCGCAACAATTGCCATTCTTAGTTCCAAGTCTTCTACATTACGGGCTACCTCAAGAACTTCTTGCTGAAATTCTCTATACTTTGCACCAGAGCTATCAGAGCCAAGGGCTGTACTAGCATAATTCATTAGGGTACTGATTTGCCCTAGTAGCTCTATAACGTCTTTTTGTAGCTCATGAACATTGGGCTTGAGTATATCGGAAACCATTAACTTTACTCTCCGTAGTATTTAATTGCACTGAGGCAGAGATAATAGAATTACTGAACTGGTAAGTTTAACTTTTGCTTAGGAGATATCGCTTCAGTAAAAATACTTATATTGCTCAGTCACATATCACAATCCTTAGTAATAACCACCTCGCTTTCTCAACTCCATGCCAGACTGTTCAGAAATCGCTGCTCTGAATTTATGATTTTCTTCAGGTGTGACTCGCCTCGCCCTTTCAAAAGGGAACTCAGATTCCTTCTTTATATCTTCTACATTAGCTTGGTTCAACCACTCTTCCGCATTCAACTCACTCTGTAGCATCCTTTGTGTCCTTTGTGCCTTTGTGGTTTATATTTCCAGTCTCCATAAGAAATAATTGTTCGACAAGCTCAAGATCCCCGACTTCATTTATTTGTCGTAATTAGGGCTGGCTGTATGGACGATTCTTCTCTACTATTATTATCTCCCTTGTCTCCCTTATCTTCCTTGTCTCTATTCTTCAGGGAGATCGGAAACCTTGGTTAAATGGTCAATAATGTGGTTAAGAGAACTACGAAGTTCGGCAAAATTGTGATTCATATTTTGCTCTAAACGATTGATTTTTCTATCTTGTTCAGCTAGATGTTCTTCAACCTGTTCAAAAGCTTGACTAATCCAGCCTTGAGGTTCAATAGCTTGTTCCAAAGTATTGATGCTTATCTCTAGCTTGGCGAATTTTCGTGTGAGTTCGTTAATACGACGATTTTGTGCGATGGTATCTGGATTGTTCTCAGGCATGGGTAAAATTAACATTACTATAGCTGTCTAATTTTAGCGCGATCACGTAAGCCAATTTAGAGTACGGTCGCTGCTCTTGTAGGGTATGTTTATGAAATATGACGGCTTCTTCTGAGATCTTGCACGCCTAATGTAGTTGTGACTTTCAACAAGGTTTTAAAATCACTGTATGCCATGATTTATTGCTCAACTGCCCAGTTTTATCAATCGTAGTGATAACGAGCCTGTAAAAAATAAATTCGCTGCTGTGTTACCCTGTAAACTAATCGATGCTCTAGATCAATCCTTCTTGACCAGGTATTGGAATCTAAATATTTCAAAGGTTCTGGCTTGCCTATGCCCAGGAAGGGGTCTTCTAGAATAGCTTCTACTAGATCAATAACTTTGAAAGCTTTCTTTACTTCATTTCTATACCACCAACCTAGGTCTTCTCTGAATTGCTGCTTAAAGATGGGAATATAGGCAGTTACTTTCTGTAAATCTTCTTCTGAGCTATTGCGCTTTTTCTTTTTGCTCAATGCCTAACTCCTCTAAAAGCCCATCGACTGTCTGGGTTAAAGCTGGTTGCTTATCTTCCTGCTTGGACTCAGATAATGCTGTGAGCAAACGCTGAGCATTAGCTGGGGATTTCAACAAATAGACTGTCTCTAATAAGCTAGAAAGCTCATCCTTGGCAATTAGTGCTACATCAGGCTTATTGGTTCTGGTGATCACCACAACTTCATTATTGTCCGTTACCCGGTCTAAGAGACTAGGCAGACATTCTTTAGCGTTTGTGTATGAGTAGCTCTGTTCAATCGCTAGCATAAGCTTTATCTACACTTTAAACCTGTACAACTATACTAACATTTCGGAAACAAGGGAATAAGTAGGTTGGGTGTCGCGCCAGTACGTTAAACCTATACTAAGTTAATATAGTAGAAATATCGACTGCGGCTGCTGAACCAAAGTCTTCTTAATCTCTACACATAATGCGGGTCACTTTGTCCCGCCAAGGATACTTATGCAGCCGAAAAATCTCAATCGACTCCTCCGGGCTTTGGCTCGGAAGGGTCTAGATGTAACTTACAATAATCAGACTTATTCCATTCGCCTCCATCATTCCCCGGATGCACCAGCAGCTGAAGTACTTCTTCCAGAAGGATTACCGGTGGAAGCCAAAGCTTTCAAACAGTTGGCAAATCTTGCTAATGTTAGTCATCCAGTCGGTGGTAAGGTTTGCCATGCCTGTGCTACTCCTGACTTTCACCCCGGTGATGCGGGAGTTGCCATTGGTTCGGTAGTGCAGACGGAAGGGATGATTATTCCCGCTGCCGTTGGTTCCGATATCAACTGTGGGATGCGATCGCATGTTGTGGATTTATCCTTGGATAAGTTCCTGGAAAAGCGCCATCACTTCGTAGAGTTGATGAAGGGAGACTACTTCTTTGGCACTCGTGATGTCACCATGACTGCCAAAACTAGTCGCGCTCTCTTTCAATACGGGATTCCTGGCTGGTTAGATGCTATGCTAGATTCCTCTACAGGCAGTTTTGTCAAGTCCGACTTTGACCAATTGGCAACGGAAATTGACCGGGTTTATTTGGCAGGTTCGATGAATGGTGCTACTAAGTGGGCACCAGAAGAATTGGTTCCAGACGAGGGATTAGTGCGGGATGGTGGCTTAGCAACTATCGGTGGCGGCAACCATTTTGTGGAAATTCAGGTAGTTGAACGAGTAAAAGACAAGGCGACTGCTTATGCTTGGGGAGTGCGAGAAGGACAACTGGCCTTGATGATTCACTCAGGCTCCCGTAATGTCGGCAAATATATTGGCGGCATGTGGCGCAATCGTGCTCAAGCAGCTTGGCAAAAAGGACAACCATACCCAGAATCTCGACTTTTCCCCCTCTCGGTTCAAGCTAATCCCAACTTGGTTAGGGACTATCTGGAAGCAGAAGCAACTGCTGCCAACTACGGCTTTATCAATCGGCTACTATTAGCGGAACTCCTGCGTTTGCGCTTGCGGGAAGTCTATGGAGATGTGGAGGCTCCCTTAGTTTATGACTTGCCTCACAACCTGACTTTAGCAGATAAGGCAATTACTAAGGAATTGTCTCCCCAGCATCGCTGGATAACCCGTAAAGGAGCATGTCCTGCTTATGCTCAACAACCAGTGATTATCCCTGGTTCCATGGGGGCAACTTCTTACTTACTGGTAGGTACAGGCAACCCAGCTTTCCTTTATTCTGCCTCTCATGGTGCCGGAAGGGTCAAGTCCCGTTTTGAACTCAGTCGCAGAGGGGCTTCCCAAACTGAAGAAGCTTTGGGTTTAAAGGGTGTTGACTGCATTACTATGCGGGAGGAACGTAGAATTGAGGAAGCACCTGCGGCTTACAAACCAATTAGGCCAGTAATTGAGGCTCAGGTGGAGGCAGAAATGGTGAAGGTAGTAGCTTGTCTGAAGCCAGTGTTGACTTTTAAAGCGTAATAGATTTTAGATTTTAGATTTTAGATTAATGAAGTCCATTTAAATATCCGTGGAACTGGCATCTTGCCAGTTAAAATATTGCTGATAGGGATTATAGAGCAATTATGTTACTTACCCAACGTCGTGCAGATCGAGTTGTTTTGCATAATGTTAGTTGGCAACAATTTGAAAATCTATTGGCCGACTTAGGGGAAAGTCGTGCCGCTAGAGTTACCTATGATGATGGAACATTGGAAATTATCACCCCTTTACCAGAACACGAATATTACAAAGAAACCCTCAGCATTGCTATCAAGGATATCGCAGAAACTTTAGAGCAAGACTATGAAAGTTTAGGTTCAACGACTTGGAAGCGGGAACTGAAAAGAGCAGGGGTAGAACCGGATAACTGTTTTTACTTTCAAAATGAGCCCAAAATTCGAGGTAAGTTAGAATTTGATTTAAATCAAGACCCTCCACCAGACTTGGCACTGGAAATTGATTTCATATCATGTCCGGTTAAATACTTACACTTCGGTGGCAATAAGGCAGAAGGCAGAGGGCAGAGGGCAGAAGGGAAGGAAGAAGCTTGCAAGGTTGAAGGGTATGATAACTGTTTATCCGGAAATGATGTCACCAGCAAGTCTCTGAGTCGCTTTCCCATCTATGCTCGTTTAGGTGTGCCAGAAATTTGGTGTTATGACTCAGGAGAGGTAACAATTTACCAGCTACAAAATGAGGAATATATCGAAGTAGAAACTAGTTTAGTATTTCCGACGCTGCCAGTAAAAGAGCTACCTGCCCTGATTGAGCAATACCGTCTTCAAGGAAAATTAGCAATTCGCAAAGCTGTGAGAGAATGGGCAAAGAGTAGATAGGGAATAAGAATGAGAAGTAATGACTACGATTTTACGAGTTGGCGATCGCACGATTACCGCTGAAGAAATTATTCCCCTACTAGCTGGATACCAACTGCTACAGCCGTTAATCCGAGAAGTGATTATTGATCAAGCGCTCGCTTCTATCCACTGTACCCCGGAAGAGACCAGTCAAGCAATTGGGCAGTTTTGCAAGCAAAAGCAAATCACTGACCCCAAAGTTCAACAAGCTTGGCTCAAACAGCAGGGAATGACTACGGCGCAATTTGCAGAATTGGCAACGCGAGCATTAAAAATCGAAAAATACAAGCAGGAAACCTGGAGCAACAAACTCGAATCTTACTTCCTTAGCCGTAAGATAGAGTTAGACCGAGTCATTTATTCCCTAGTGCGCACGAAAGATGCAGGGATTGCTCAAGAACTCTATTTCCGGATTCAGGAAGGAGAGCATACTTTTACCGATGTGGCAAGGGAATATTCTCAAGGACCGGAGGCTCAGACAGGGGGGTTAGTTGGTCCTGTGGAGTTGACTCAACCTCACCCAGCTTTAGCCAAAATACTACGTTTAAGTAAACCAGGACAACTTTCACCACCGACACGTTTGGGAGAATGGCTGGTAATTGTCCGTTTAGAGGAGTTGATTCCAGCCCAATTAGATGATGCTATGCGCCAGCGGTTGCTCAATGATTGTTTTAATACTTGGCTTAAGGAACAAATTAGTCAACAGTTAGCGGTTGGGAATGAGCAGTTGTAAGGTGATTTCTCGGAAAAAATGTACTGGCGAGATATTTTGCAATATATCCCAACTGCTGAATGCCCCCTAAATCCCCCAATTCTGGGGGACTTTGAGCTCTCGTAGGGTGTGTTAGCGAAGCGTAACGCACCGATAACGGCTACTGGCAAGATGTCAATTCCATAAAATAATTGATATATGAATTACAACAAGAATTAACAAACCCTACAATATTGAAAATCTATAATGAGCTTTCAAGCGATCGCTTGTTGGTGGCTTTGGGGATTGATTTTTCAACTGGGGAACGGTGTTGGGCGGGTTTTGATGCCAATATTCGGGTGAAATGGTCTAGGTTATCCCTAAACCCGCCCCTACGATAGGTGAATTTAATTTGTAAGTGCGATTAGCTTCGCTAGTGCTGTAGGCAATCGCTACCGAATTTTTTTCATAATGGTAGATATAGTACAATCCCTTTCCACTCTTCTTGTGTACTACAGGTAACAAGTAGTAGTAACTCATCAATTGCTTGTCTAATTGGCATCCGATCATTAACTACAAACAACCCGGACATTGGTTCTTCCTTTAACAATCTTTCGTAAGCAAAGTTTGGCATTGTTGCACGATCATGAGTCAAAACAATGCGCTCATTGTTTGCTGCCCAATTGAGAATTGCCGGATCGTCTACTTCTCGCAAGCCAACATCCTGAACCCTAACAAAATCCAGATTAGGTTGACGTAAAAATAGTCCTCGAACGATATCACCGTTGAAATTTTCATCGCTCAACAATTGAAGCATAATGAACCTTAGGATTCTTTTTGAGCTAGCAGTCTGGAACGAATCAAACTTAAATCCGTTTGAACAGTTGAGAGTTTTTGACGAACAGACTCCGCTAATTGCTCACGATGGTTAAGGTAGGAGTCGATCTCTTGTTGATGTCGAAGGTAATAACCAATCGTGGTATAAACTTCCGAAAGCGAAAGGCTGGTGTATCTTTGTACAATAGACTCAGGAGAAGCACCATCCTGAAAAGCTCGGATCACTAGTTCAAGCAGCACCCTTGAGTTTCCTATCCGAATTGCTCCTGATTCATCTTTCCTAAGCGGTGGTGCCTCGCACTCCAAAACAATGCTCATGATTTAATCCTTCCAAACATTTTCATAAAAAATCAGTTTCATGTTAATAACTCTCTTTCCATTATTCCCCCTGATTCTAATTCTGCAATAGAATTTCGCAGACGTTGAGCATTTTTAGGACTTTTGAGTAAATATAGGGTTTCTTCGTAAGACTGATAATCTGCTAGGGAGATTAAAACAACAGGAGGATTATTTTCTGTGGTAATAATCACAGGATTGTGTTCATTACAGACTTTTTCGATAATTTGTGGTAATTCTTCTTGAATCTTGACGTAATTTAGTCTATCCATCTTAATATTTTTTATCTTTTTGCTCTAATCATTATATCAATTGTTTAATGGCAAGCGAGCAATCGTTGCTGTTTTTGGGAATTGGTTGTGTCAACCGGGGGACGGTGTTGGGCGGGTTTTGATACCAATATTCGGGTCAAATGGTCTAGGTTATCCCTAAACCCGCCCCTAGGATAATCGTGTCAATCAATTTTAGATTTTAGATTTTAGATTTTAGATTGACCCCATGTCTAAAGCCAGGGGCTTGGAATAATGATAAAATCTTTGTTTTTTCCACGGATAAATCCGGGGGCTTGTATCCTTGTTTTTTTTCGGTCAGCCGGGGAACGTTGTTGGGCGGGTTTTGATGCAAATATTCGGGTCAAATGGTCTAGGTTATCCCTAAACCCGCCCCTACAATAGGTGAATTTAATTTATCCGAAAAATGGGATGCGATCGCACTAGTGTTATTGGCAAGAATCTACGGTGGTGCTGTAAGCGATCGCAAATACGAATTGTGATATAGTACCAACCATTCTCAACAAAGTATCAAACACTTTGGAATTCAGTCCACTTAAGTGGACTTTCGCTATTAGACAGGGGTTTGAACCCCTGGCGGGTTATCGCAATTGATGCAAATTTTCGTATAAAATCTACCACCTACCACCTACCACCTATCACCTACCACCTACCACCTAAAACCTAAAACCTAGTCTCATACTCCACAATTGCCCTGTGATCCTCAGAAAAATCCGTTCCCGCACGCACTCGCAGGTTATCATCCAACCGATAGCGCAGATTGAACTGGGGAGGTTCGGAATTAGTTAACTCCTTTAACACAGAAACCGAGAATTTATCAGTAAGATCTACCCCAGCTTCTGCACTCAATCCTAAACCAGAAGCTCGATCTTCATCGTCGGTAATGGTGGTTGGAAAGAGGCGAAACTCACTTAAACCAACAGCATCTCCAATGATATTGCTAACATTTCCTAGGAGTGCTGTACCTGCTAAATTAGCTAAACCCAGGGTGCTATTGCCCCTACCTAAAGTATCTACAAAACCACCCCCTAACAGTACTACTATTTCTGATTCAGTACGGGGTGGATCGCTGGTTAAGCTTAGGCTATCGTTAAACTGGTCTTCGGTTCCCCTTAAAGATTCCACTAATTTATCAGCAGGTCCTTGTACTTTAGCTTCGATGCGAACAGTTTGGGTACTGCCAAAATCGCTGGTTAAGAAGTCGTCGCTAATCTCTGTGGAGATACTACCTACCGCAGCAGTGCTACCTAAACGTCGCAATCTGTTGGTTTCTTGTACTGAGGCGATTAACTGTACATCTAAATCTGGGTTAAATCCTTGATTGGGAGTAAAGATAGCAAGATTTTCGTAGCGTCTATCTAAGCGGAATTGGGTAGTAAAGAGATTGACTTGACCTCGTTCTAAGGCAATGGTACCTTCAGGAAGAATCTGATCTAGGGAACCGTTAAGAATTAGGTCACCGGAAGCCAGGAAATTCAGTAGGGGGTCTTGCCTAATTTGGATGTTTCGCTCCAATAATAGTTTTAAATTACTAAACCGAATCGGAGAGTTAGTTTCTGAATCATCTCCAATGGTTGGTTGACGCTCTTCTGCTAATTTTACTTGACCATCAAACAGATCTAACTCACCACTAATCAGGGGACTTCTAGCAGTACCAGCAACCACAACTCCCCCTTTCACACCACCGCTGTAAAGACCTTTAAGATTGAGTTCTAGTTCCCCAATACTGACAATTAGGGGATTTTCTTGGGGAGTGGGGTTATTGATGGGAATAGTTCCCAAGGCAGTAATTGTACCGCCACCATAGTTACTTGTTAAGTCCAAAACTTCAATGCTGTCAAAGTTAAAGACAACGTTACCAGTAACCTCGGTTAAGGGTTCCGGGAGAGCTTGGGCTTTAATTGTCGCATTGTTTACCGTTGCTGTCCCTTGGGCGACTAGATCTTTAGTTTGATTATTTTCTTGGTCATAGATACCATTAATGGATAACTTCACATCTCCTGTACCTTCTCCTTTTACCCAGGCAACTTGACGCCCCACCAGGAGGTTTAATAAAGCTAATCCTTCATTTTCGACATCGATATTGAGATTAAGATTCTGGGATTCTGGCTCTACTGTAGCCACAGGTAATTTATAAGGAATGCTGCCTCCAATACTTAGAGGTTCAGCATCAGCAACTAGGCGAATCGTAGTACCAAAGTTGAGGCGAGCATTACTATAGTTAAAGCCTCCTTTCACTTCTTCCACATCTTCTTGGTTTAAAGTAGCATCACTAATTGTCACCTCCCCCCTAGCTTGGGGATTACTGATACTTCCGGAGAGGGTAGCAGTAGCATTAATTAACCCACCAAAACCAACGGCAGGGGGTAACTCCACAAATTCTTGCAGTAAGCTGCGCACTTGAGCCACCGGTAGATTACGCAGCTGTAACTGACCGGATTGGTCTTCTCCGCCAATGCTACCGGAGAAGCTGGCTAAACTCTCTCCCGATGCTAAGCGGAATGGTAGTAGGGTGAGTACGCCATTTTGGAATTCTCCTTTGGCAACCATGGTTTGAGCACTGTAGTTACCCCATTGCCAATCTTCCCCCGCCAAGTCAAAGTCTGCTTCGATGCCAGCGGTGGGGGAAGCATTGAGATTGACTATACCAGTAAAGCTACCTTGGGCTTCGGCAAATTCAGGTAAGGGAGAAGCCTCTTCCCTCTCTTGTCGCTGCCGTTTGAGCAGTTGTTCAATTTCCGAAAGACGCCTTAGTTGATTTTGCAAAGAACTTTCTGGAGAACCTACTGCTACAATATCTAGGTCAGCAGCTTGGTCATAGGAAGGAAATAAACCACGACGGTTGACATCGGGAAGGTCGAAGATTTGCAAAGCAGTGAGGATATCCTGGAGTTCTCCTCGGACTACCTGAAGTTTACCAGCAAATTCTGGACCTTGGGCCGTAGGGAGGAAGTTACCGGAAAGGAGGTACTCACGGTCTTGTTTTTGGAATTTCCCATCTGTAAGAGCAATAGTGCCGTTGGGTTGATAGGCTAAATTGGCACTGAAAATATCCCCTCGGAGAGTACCAAAAATCGGTTTAGCAATCTCGACATTCCCCTCCAAGCCAAAATTATTGAGGTTAACTGCTAAATCGCCGGAAAGTTTACCGGAGAGGGGTTGGGAGGCAATTTGAGGGGGTAGGGGTGTTACTTTTTTGAGGAAACCAATGGGGAAGTTTTCTGTCTCTACTGAAAGTATTTCCCCTTGCCTAGTACCCTTGGCTACTGCTAGTAATGCTTCTTCTTCACTTGCCCCCTCAGCAAACAGTTGACGTCCCTGGATATAGAAGGAAACTGGTTGGTAATTAGAGTCGAGAGCCACCTGAATCTGATCATCCCTAGTGGCTCCTACCAACTGCAAGTTTACCCCGGTTCCTGGTTTTGCCGCTACTGTACCGGTGAGTAGGGGGTCAAATTTGAGACTATCAATGGCAAAATCTTTTAAGGCCAGTCTACCATTAACATCAGGAGCATTAGGAGTACCAGCAATCTTACCGGCAAAATCCGCTAAACCAACTACCTGGAAGTCAGCGGTGGGAATGGGTAATTTAGCTAGATTTAAGTCTGTTGCCTTGACATCCAAATCAAAATTGTTAATCGCTGCTAAGCCTGCTTGATTGGTCAGACTAGCTACATTCACGCCAATAAAACCACTAGCTGCTAGTCCTGGCGCTTGAGCCTGTTGCAACTCTATCCCTTGCCCATTCCAGCGAAATTCTGTAGCCAGAGGTCCTTCAATTAAAGCCAGTCCTTCACTAAAATTGAGTTGGCCTTCTGCTTTCAAAGATTGTCCAAGAGCAACTGGTGTAGGATTGCGGATACTACCGGATACATTAACCCTACCATCTAAATTGCCAGCAAGAGCGGGAGAAAAGCTGCTTAACTGAATACCCCTGGGTTCTACTAATGCCTGTAAGTTACCAGAATTAAGGTTGAACTGAGTTGCCTTAAGAGTTCCTCCTGCAACATTAAGGCTACCGCTGCCATTAGCATTGATGGTATTGGGAGTAATTTGGTTGATATTGCCGGAAGCTTGGAAGGTACCGGTAAAAGGACCGTTGAATTGAGGAGGTAGCTGAGGGGCTAAACTACCTAAGCTGACACCATTAGCTGCTACATTAGTGCGCCAATTGCCTGCGGTTAGTTGCAAGTCCGAGGCTCTGAGAGTACCTCCTGCTATACTCAGGTTACCATCACCAGTAGCATTAACGGTATTGGGGGTGATTTGGTTGATATTACCGGAAGCTTGGAAATTACCAGTTAAGAGTCCATTGTATTGAGGTGGTAACTCGGGTAATAAACTTCCTACTCTTACCCTATTAGCTGCCACATTAGTGCGCCAATTGCCTGCCGCTAGTTGCAAATTCGAGGCTCTGAGAGTACCTCCTGCTATACTCAGGTCACCACCACCAGTAGCATTAACTTTATCAGGTGAGATTTGGTCAATCTTGCCGGAAGCTTGGAAGTTACCAGTTAAGAGTCCATTGTATTGAGGAGGCAGCTGGGGTACTAAACTCCCTACTCTTACCCTATTAGCTGCTACCTTAGTTTGCCAATTGCCTGCGACTAATTTTAAGTCGGAAAAACCAAGGACACCTCCTGCCACATTCAGGTTACCACCACCAGCGGCATCGACTGTCTTCGGTGTAATGTTATCGATCTTACCCGCAGCCTGGAAATTACCGCTGAAGAGTCCGTTAAATTGAGGGGGAAGTTCTGGTACTAAGCTACCTAATTCTACCTGCTCCGCTGCCGCATTAGTTCGCCAATTCCCTGCTGTTAGCTTCAAATCCGAGAGTCTAACAGTACCTCCCGCGATATTCAGGTTACCACCACCAACAGCATTAATTGTCTTAGGGGAAATGCTATCGATATTGCCGGAAGCTTGGAAAGTACCACTGAAAGGTCCTTTGATTTGAGGGGGAAGTGCCGGTACTAATTTTTCTAGGGTGACATTATTAGCTTCTACATTAGTGCGCCAACGTCCTGCTGCTAATTTAAAGTCAGAAGCCCTGATTACACCTCCTGCGATATTCAACCTGCCACCACCAGCAGCATTAATTTTATCGGGAGAGAGATCCTCCAGACTACCAGCAGCTTGAAATGTACCACTGAAAGGACCCTTTAAATTTGGTGGTATATCAGGGGACAAACGCCCCAACTCCAGACTAGTTGCCTGTACCACTGCTTGCCAACGACCACGGGATAACTGGATTTCATTGGCGATGATGCGACCACCTGCAACATTAATCCTACCGGAACCAAGACCACTAATTCCGGATACAGTTAAGTCATCTAGATTGGCTACTAAATTAAATTGACCATTTACTGGACCACGCCATTGAGGTGGTACTTTAGCAATACGCTCTAGTTGTATACCAGATGCCCTGACTAGGGAAGAAATTCGGCCTTGTTGCAGTTGCACATTAGTTAAACTGACCAAGCCACCCACCACATTCAGGTTACCAGCACCTTGGGCAATAATATCTTCTGGTTTGAAAGAAGCCAGAGTCCCTGCCAGATTAAAAGCACCATTGAAACGTCCCTGAAATTTCGGCGGCAGATCCGGTACTAATTGACTTAAAGCCAGATTTTGCAACTGCGCTAAACCCTGCCAACGTCCCTCTGCTACCTGTATATTCGCCAGTTGAACAGCACCACCAGCCAGGTTAAGATTAGCACTACCCTTGGCACGATAGTTTTGGCTATTGGCTAGAGGCACTACCACTTCCGTCTCCCCGGATACTGCTCCTAGAGGAAGGGGTAATTTAATATTATAGGCGGAAGCGATCGCGTCTCCTGGAATCTGGTTAGCTTGGAGAGCAAAGACTAAATTCGAGTTTTTCTTTAGTCCAATTTCCCCCTTACCCTTTACCAAACCACCAACCTGGGGCTGAGCCTGTAAGTTATTAATCTTCAACTTTCGGTCAGCAGTAGTTAACCGAAAGTCTGCACTAACCTTATCGAAATTAACTTTATCGATTTTAGTGACATTAGTATTAGTCAGTTTACCAGAAACGATTGGTTGAGCGATCGCTCCAGTTACTTGCAAGTCAGTCTTTACCTTACCCACTATCGGCACCGGCAACTTATTAAGCTTCAAAGTTTGCCAAGCCTGCTTCACTTCCACCGGTTGGGTTGTTACCGACAGGTTAAACTCCGCTGCGGTATCAATAACCCCATTAACCTCACCGAGAATCTTACCAAATTCTCCGGTAACTTTATCCAACGCAATCTTGGTTCCCTGAAAGCGCAAACGACCATTACTCTTACTGAAAGGCTGAGGTAACTGAGCTATTTGGGTTGATACGTCTTTAATATTTAAGAGGCCGAACAACTGTAAAGGCTGATTCGGTCTTAACTGTAATTCCAAATTACCAGAGGCTTGACCAGCTTGCAGGCTCAAGGGTAACTTGATTAACCTGCCAGCTTCCGTCACCTTTACATCCTGAGCCGAAATTACCACATTAGTTGACTCATTAGGACGATAGTCTTCCCCCTTAATAGTGAAATTGCCTCCATCAGCAAACTGACCCTGGGCATCAAAACGCAGTCGCTTGCCATCCTCCAACAAATTTACCTTACCGTGAGGTAAGACAACCTCCACCGGAGCATTGAGATTACCCTGATCTCCCCTAGACACCAAGACAATATCCCCATTACGCACCCGGATTTTCTTCAGGTCTACTTTCAGCGGACCCTCTTCTCCTGACTGAATTTTGGTCGCAATCCAGACACCGTTAGCATCTTGCTCTACATAGAGATCCGGATTAATCAGGGAAACATCCAACTCTAAGGTACGACTCAACAGGAGCTTCACTGGATTAAATCCCACCTGTACCGCCTCAATCGTCGCTCGATCCGAATCAGTTGATGTGGCTGGCAGTGCCGAGGAACCAAACCGCAAACCACCCAGGGAAAAGTTTTCCACTTCCCCAATCTCCACGGGTCGATCCAGTAAGCGCGTCAATTCTTTCTCCACCAAGGGTGAGAGCATTTGTTGGATAAAAATCCAGGCTCCAGCTATACCTCCCCCAATACCGACGAGCACAACTACAAGCGAACCTAGTAAAATCAGGCGTAGCTTGGAGCGTCGTACTCTGTTGGGAGCAACTTCTGGTTCTGGACTAGTAGAATTGGACTCTGGCGGTTGATTCTCTGGATTATCCGTCATTAGTTGTGCTCCTTGCACCCGTAGATGAGGGATAGATTGTTTGGTATCAGTATATATAGTGTTGGTTGCTCGACCTTATGTTCCTGGGCAATAGAAAATTTTTAATATCCTGTACTTTGGGTATAGCGCTACGCGCTAGGCAACAGGCAACAGGCAATAGGCAACAGTAAGTAATAACTGGGTTTGGAAAGTTGAGGAATCTCCTAGCCGTAGCCAGTAGTGCTATCTGGGTGGAACTATACTCCGTTTTTTGCTCTTTGTGTTTTTCCCTCTTTGTGGTATTATTTTATATAATGGGATAGGTGTACGCCTGTAAAATATAAGTAGCAACAGAATGCGATCGCTATCTTCGAGTAACTATCGTAATGGCGTGACCCAGCTAAAATGGTTCATTAGTGGAGGATATTTCGTTGGGTTTCACTACATTCCACCCAACCTAAATTTTTATGTTTACCAAGCTAGTAGGGGCGGGTTCACCAAAAATTTGGCAATAACGGCAACAATTTACCTAAACCCGCCCCGGCGGGTTCACCCAAAACTTGGCAATAACAGCGACAATTTACCTAAACCCGCCCCGGCGTCTACAACTTACAACCTACAACCTAAGACTTAATATAAAGAATGGAAACCCCAACAATTTCTTTGCCTCCACGATTAGAACTCAAACTCAATCTTACCGACGAACAGTTTTGGCAACTATGCCACGATAACGACGACTTAAGATTTGAAACCACAGCCACAGGAAAATTAATTGTTATGTCACCTACGGGTAGCCTTACGAGTGAACGTAATGCCGATTTAACCTTTCAAGTAAAAATTTGGAATCGCCAGACAAATCTTGGTAAAGTATTTGATTCTAACGGTGGTTTTCAACTGCCCAATGGAGCCAAACGCGCCCCAGACTGTTCCTGGGTTAAAATAGAGCGTTGGGATGCTTTAACTCCCGAAGAACAAAACCAATTTGCACCTTTATGTCCCGATTTTGTGGTAGAGCTAATGTCTCCCAGTGATTCACTGTCTACTACTCGTGAAAAAATGGTAGAATACATAGGAAACGGAGCGCAGCTAGGTTGGTTAATCAACCGCAAAAAGCGACAAGTAGAAATCTATCGTCCTCAGCAAGAGGTGGAAATCTTAGATAATCCCCAAACAGTATCGGGAGAAAATGTTTTACCGGGTTTTGTCCTAGATTTAGCAACTATTTGGTAGGTTTTGGAATTGGGAATTGAGAATTGGGAATTGGGAATTGAAGCATTGTCGTCATTTAGCCAAAAAGCTGACAGCTGATAATAATTGGAAATATGGTATTTTAGAGCAGGCAAATTTCGTGCGATCGCTTATTGCTTAGCTTGTAATAGGGCGCACCGACATTATGGCATTTTTGATTAAAATATTGAATATTACCTATTGTAGGGGCGGGTTTAGGGACAATTCTTCACCATTTGACCCGAATATTGGGATCAAAACCCGCCCAACACCATCCCCCGGTTAATCCAAACAATCCCCAATTCTAAATTCCCTTGGTTATCGTTGATAAAAAGCGATCACTTTACTCAAAGTGATCGCTTTCAGCAAAACCTAATTAGGGTTATTCAAACAGACATTATATTAGTGAGCGCCATGGGTATGCCAGAGGAGTTCGACATGGTTATGATCACTGGTGCACTCGTCAAAATCAGTCTGCTTGCGTAGGGTAACGGAAATTTCATCTCCTTCGCATTCTGTCACAAACGAGCTATAAGGAGTCATGGTTGTGCGACGAACATCGCAGTCAGACAACCTAACAGCTTGGTAGCCACAGCCTTCGTTATAAATGTGGATGTGCCATTCTCCCTCTGGGATAGCTTGAGATTCACCAGGATCATGAAGTGAGACGAAGTACGCATTAGGAGCAATCTCCTGTGCATGTGCCGCCGGTGTCACAAATAATGTTATGGCAAAGCAGATTGCGCTGAGACTTGCCAACAGCTTCTTAATCGTTTTTAAACTTTTGGTATGAAAAGTCATAGAGACTCCTTTTTTATTTCTAATTAGAGGACATTGATATAACTGCCCTCTCTTGTTTACATGCTTATCAATCGAACATCCTCAACCCCTATCTTGTCTATCCGAAATTTTACGTAATTTTGTATGTTCCCATTTTTTTGTTTTTAATGTCATGAAGTGATGACATAAATTAAATTCTTTCTCAGCCTTGCTTTGAGCTTATATTAATTTTATTAAAATTCCCTATAAACTATTTCTAAGCAAAGCATACAGGGATTAATTTACTCATCATAAACTGAGGATTATAATATAAATTATGTTTATGTTGAACTTGTGTAGATAAAAGAAAAAACATTATCTAAACTAGGTAATGCTTATATAATAAATTTCGACAAAAAATGCTTCAAATTGAGTTAATTTTTGTAACATTGTACTAAACTCTACCTATTTGCTGACAAGTCAGTTGTTTGTTGAATCGATATCAACAGAGAATAAACTAGAGCCAGTGATCTTAAGTTGACATCAATAGGCCGCAACCCACCCCTAAGCACTCCAAGGAGGGGAACAGGAAGATCTGAGGAGCCAAGGGAAGCTGACTTGTTTCTTATCTTCATTTTTGACGTGGAATTTTATCCTATTTCCTGCCTCGTCAAACGCTCATTAAGCATTACAGCGCTTTGCGCTCTAACAAAGTACAGTAGAAAAAAGTCCTCTTTGACAAGCTATCCATTGCGCAAAAACCGACCTGTGCCTAACGGATAGCTTGACAAGGTGGATTCAGGGAGATGGACAATGTACCGCATAGTAGATCAAACTGCTGTATTCATTGCTTATTCTTTACCTAAACTTTACAGAAAACCTAGGTAATTTCACAGAAGCTTGATTTACCAACTGAAAATTGCAGCTACATTGAAAGTAATGATGCAACCTGAACAACGAAGACAGTCATGAAGACTTTACAGCAAACCCTCTTAGCCTTAAGCGCCGGTATCGTAGGAAGCAGCCTCTTCGCTATGCCTGCCGCTGCGATTAACTTTGGCTTTTCCTTTAACAATGAGTTAAATGGAGGGGGAGCTGTAACTGGTATCATTAGAGGGTTAGATGAAGGAACCGGCGCTGCATCTAGTGTTGAAGTGCTCAGCAACACTACCGGTTTAGGTATTGGTGAGTATATCGGCAGCCCTCTAACAAACTCATGGACTGTCTCAGGTGGGGATATAATAGCCTTTGATTTTCTCTCAGCTGGTGTGCTCAATACCCCTCCTGCTGTAACGGATGCTTTGCTCTTCTTCGATTCAACTGAATTGTCTGGTGCTTCATTTAGAGCAGGAATTGCTCCTAGTCCTGGTCCTTTTGTTACCGGTAGCGGCTTTGTTTCCACTGGTGATATCGATTTGACATTTACTCGGTTAGAGGATGAAGATAATACTGAAACGGTACCAGAACCCACCAGCCTCTTGGGTTTCTTGGCAATCGGTGCAGTTGTAACTGGTAAAGCACTTAAGCGCAAGTAGAATTGAGAATTGGGAATTGGGAATTGGGAATAAAATTCGGTACATCTGTAGGGGCGGGTTTAGGGAGAATTTAAACCATTTGACCCGAATATTAGAATCAAAACCCGCCCAACACCGTCCCCCAGTTAATACAAAAATCCGCCAGGTTATCGCAAGGGCGGGTTTAGGGAGAATTTAAACCATTTGACCCGAATATTAGAATCAAAACCCGCCCAACATCGTCCCCCAGTTAATGCAAAAATCCGCAAAGTTACAGCGCTTCGCGCTGTTACGAGGTACAGTAAAATCGACTAGGAAGAAATATATCAAATCTTGACAACTTATTCAGGTGTACCTCATTGCAGCGGTAAGCGCTGTATCGCAAGGGCGGGTTATTAGGGGTCGAGATAGCAGTCGCCTGCTATCCCTCCCATTCAAAACCGTACATGAACCTTTCAATTCATACGGCTCCTGGTTCGAGTAGCCCTTGTTATGGGTACAGACATGGGAATGTTATTTGACTTGAAATTCCCTTCAAAATGGCGTATCCTCGACATTTAGTAAAGAAACACTACCATCTCTAGTTGTTTTGAAATCGTGACAATGTCTGTGCAGTAATTGAAGGTTGTTGTACCAATCTTTTCCCCCTAATGAGGTAGGAATTATGTGGTCAATTTCCATCAAATCGTCTGGTAGGAAGTGTTGTTTACATACTGGACATACACCATGTTGTTTTTTGAGGAGGTTTTTCACTCTGGTATTGATTCCGGGGAGTTTAGCACCTCTAGTACTCCAATAAACTAAGTCTCCGTCGTAGGGGAATTTATTTCCCCTGACTTTGGTATGCCGTACTATTTTGGTTTCGGAGTGTCTGAGCATACTTAATCCTGATGGTGTTTGAAATATCCAACTTATCTTCCTTTCCTCGTGCTTTAGTCCATAAGTTGTATGCTTATAAACTAACGAGGCTACCGTAACTCTTTCTCTATTAAGAGATTGACTCCGAGTTTCCGTCCTACGGTACACAACAGAAGTTCAGGTTTTTACCTGGATACCTTTGTTTACTGCCGGGAGCAGCTTTTGAGATATCAACGAATCGCACTTGTATAAAGATTATCGTCAACAGGGGTTAATTGTGACCCTAAACCCGCCCCTACAAACATTCTAAATTCTAAATTCTAAATTCTAAATTCTAAATTCTAAATTCTAAATTCTCCATTCTCCCTTCATTCACCCCACTGCATATTCTGTAAATTTCCTCATAAAGGGAGAGTGAAAACCAATAACTATGTCAGTTTTAGGAACTCCCATTTGAACCAATTCTGCTGCAATATCTCGTTCCGTGGCATTCCATTGCAACCAAATTTTACCCTCTGTAATATCCAAGTGAAGAATACAACTATGAACCCATTGGTCTTTCTTCCAGCCTAGGTGCATAAGCTGGTAATGATCTCTGTCGCGATCGAAAATAGGTTGTACTTCAATTTCTCCGTGAGCTGGCTTGTACTGGCTATGATCTAGTAAAATGTTTTTAATGCAAGAGCGATACAGTTCTAATTTTTCCATGTAACAATCACCTCTTGTTCTACATCAAAGACCATAAGTTTAACTTGATTTTCCTCAACGGTTAGTTCTGTGAATTGAAGAGAAAAGAAAGAATCATAGGTTTTAGTAGGAATAGCTAGATACAATATTCTGTCAGATTCTTCTTTTTTTAATGCAGTTCTATAGTTAATGTATTGTCCTAGAGCAGTGTGAAATTCGGAAATTGCTGAGGAGTGCTCCAAAAAACTCTTGACTTCGACAGCTATTTTCTGATCTCCTTTCATTGCTGCAAGCAACTTTTCTGCTCCCAGATCAATAGCCATGTTGACTCCTCCATAGCTAACGTTAAATGGCTCATGAGTAATTAACCATTGATCTTTAATTAGAGCATTCTTAGCAGCTTGATGGAAAAAGTCTTTAACCAAGGTTTACCTACCTAGCGTCAGTCATACCTACATTATACATTGTCCTGTTACTACATTCCCAATTCTACATTCTACATTCTACATTCTACATTCTACATTCTTAATTCTTAATTCCCTCAGCCATTGCCAAAATCTCTTGTACCAAGGCATACAGCGCTTTGCGCTGTTATGAGGTACATTAGAGGTGAAAGTCTTTTATAGTGATTCAGAGGTGATGAAAGCATATTCAGTAGATTTGCGAGAAAAAATAGTCCAAGCTCATTTAGTAGATAAAAA
>JAAHFP010000059.1 GCA_010672925.1 Symploca sp. SIO1C2
TACCATCACGTCCCGGACGTGTTGAGCCCAGAGTGGTCAAGCGTCGCCCCAAAGCTTATCCCTGGATGCACCAACCTAGGTCTGTATTGCGACAAGTATAAGGGCTACCTAATTTATTTACTTGTGGGCATAACCCTTATACTTGGTTCAGGCGAGGCGCTTATCTTAGTGCCATTCGGCTTAAGCCCCTTGTCGTAATCGCCTTGGCGGTAGCTATATATCTTTACTTATGCAGACCCCAAAGGATTGAATTTTGCTGATATGGAAATCAAACGAGTCATCTTAAAGAATACTGGACTATTTGAAAACTTAGTAATTCCCTTAGCTCCCACCCAGAAGAATCCCAGTAACATAACAGTCTTTGTCGGTAATAACGGTACAGGGAAAACCTCTGTGCTTCAATCTTTAGCCACCTCCCTCAGTTGGCTTATAGCCCGTTTACGTAAATTCAAGTTTTAAACCTGGGAGACCATGAAAGAAATAACCGTTCTCTGATTGAAAAACGTAAGCAGTTGTTCAACTCCTTGCTATGGACAAATAGTATTGATCCTAATGAAAGTCTAGAGGACGAAGAATTGTTGAAACTGTTGATAGAATATCTAGCACAACCCCAACAGGGCAAACTAGAACCTTTTGCTCCAGTCGTAATCAATATCCTACACAGTTGGCTGCAACAGTCCAATCTACAAGGTGATATATAGCAGTTCTCTATCAGTAAAGTACATCCAATTTTGATGAGTCTATTCCCAATTCTCCATTCCCCATTCCCTTTACGAAGCATGTCTAGTTTATTTATTCGGTCTCCATACTTGATAAATCACACCTCCAGATAACAGAGTATAACCACAAGCTAGAAATAGGTGAAAGGGTAATAAACCAAAATCTTGCAATACAAATCCTAGATAGACACCGGAAAGATAATATATAACCAGCAAAATTTCGATAAAAGTCAAAGGTTTGATTTTTTTACTGAAATATTTATTACCATACCAATTTTGTTTTTGATTAAAAACATTGAATTTTGGAGTTCTAACAAAGGTAGTATGTTTTCCTAAAAATCCCATAATCGTAGCTATGCCATTTTGCAAAGCCAAACTCATAGAAAAGCATAAAAAAGCAGGAAATGTGAAAACAAAATAGATTATTCTATCTGATGTTTTTGATGATTTATTTGTAGTTGAAACAAAGTAAAACAACAACAAGTTAATAAAAGCCAAGAAAAAAACGTTAATAACTGTAAAAAACAAACTGAATTCAGGATATGTATGTTTAATCAGTAAAATTGGGATACTTAAGATACTCAAACATAGTACCATAATAAAAACTACTGAGTTAAGTAAATGAGCCGTACAATGAATCTTCGTCAGCCAAGGAAGCTTTGATTTAAATATTATATTTAGTAAATGTTTACGGGCAGTTTCTGCTCCTCCTTTACTCCATCTATACTGCTGAGATTTAATTGCTTCAACGGCAACAGGTATTTCCGACGGAGCCACTACATCTTCAAGGTAAACAAACTTCCATCCTTGCAATTGTGCTCTGTAACTCAAATCTAAATCTTCAGTTAAGGTATCTGAATGCCAACCTCCAGCACTTTGAATTGTCGCTTTACGCCATATTCCTGCTGTTCCGTTAAAGTTAATAAAATATCCTCCGGCATTTCTACCTTGTTGTTCAATAGAAAAATGCCCGTTTAGGTTAAAAGCTTGAATTCTGGTAAAAATGGAATAATTTTCATTTACATGGCTCCATCTTGCTTGTACTAGTCCAACTTTGTTGTCGCTAAAATAGGGTAAAGTCTTGAGTAAAAAATCTGGCTCAGGTAGAAAGTCAGCATCAAAGATGGCAAGATAGTCACCTTTAGCTATTTCCAAGCCATAAGCTAAGGCTCCTGCTTTGTAACCTTTTCTTGTAGGGCGTTGCAAGTGAGTAATATTAATGCCTTGGTTTTTAAGGGCTTGAATTTGAGCAGCAATGATTTGTGGTGTTTCATCCCTTGAGTCATCTAGAACTTGAATCTCTAAACGATCTTTAGGAAAATCCAAACTGGTAATGGCTTTGAGTAATCTTTCTACTACATACAGCTCATTATATATCGGAAGTTGGATGGTTACTAAAGGAAACTCTTGTAAACTAAGTGTTTTATTGTGTTTTTTGAGTCGTTGCGCTCTAAGGTAATGATAAACAAGGTCAACTTGAATGAGGCTGTGGAGAAAAATAAATAATAAACAAACAAAGTAAATGACTAAAATGGTAATGATGATAATTATGGGATCAAAGTTCATGCTAGGTATAGTAAGATGAGCAGCTTTACTATAGCAAATAATAATTAGAATTTGCTTAACAAGCTTCTGACAATGCAGAGAATAGGGAATAGAATAAAATTTCACGTCGAAAAAAAAGATAAGAAACAAGTCAGATTCTCTTAGCTCCTCGGAGTCTCGGAGCCTTATTCCTAAAGAGTAATAAGTGAAGAGTTTAGGTTTAGGGAATCAGACAACCAACAACAAATAACAAATAACAAACAATAATTATTGCACTAACTTACTGATTACTGGTATTAAATACTGAGATAAAGTAAAGGCATCTACTCCTAACTCTGTCCGCTCTTTAGCCGCCAAAATCCCTGCTTGAGCATGATACCAAGCAGCTGTTGCTACCCTTGCTGCCACTGACTGTTCAGCTTTAGCTGGCTGTGCGATTAAACCCCCTAACAATCCAGTAAGTACATCCCCACTACCCCCACGAGCTAGAGCCGGTGTACTCTCAGGAATCAGCCATAGAGAAGTTCCTGGACTAGCGATCGCTTTTTCCGAGGAACGGGTCGCAATTACAGTTCTGGCTCCCTTTAACAGGATAATGGAACGACTCAACTGAGCAGCTTTACGTACTGCACTAACTCGATCTGGTAGCAATTCTGCTGAGTCAGGAAATAAGCGATTGAACTCCCCCAGGTGAGGGGTTAACACCGTAGGCATTCGACGAGTCAACAAAGTAGGAATAGTTCTTAATTCCGCCAGGATATTTAAACCATCAGCATCTAACACCAAAGGACAGGCAACAGTTAAGACCTCTTCCACTAGCGGCTTGGCATCCAAAGTCAAACCAGGGCCACAAGCGATCACAGTATATTTACTCAAGTTAACTGTTTCTGGTAACTGCGCGATCGCTCCTGTTGGTGTTTCTGGACAACCAATAATTAAGGCTTCTGGCAACTGACTTACCAATAAAGGTTTCAGAGATTCTGGCACAGCAATCGAGAGCATTCCCACACCGGAAGCACGAGCCCCCAATCCCAACAAAATAGCTGCTCCAGCATACCTCTGGGAACCACCAAGTACCAGGAGATGACCCTCTTGGTACTTGTGAGTTACTTTGGGACGAGGTAGAGGCAAACTAGCTTTGGCTAGGGTTGTAGTCATTCTTTGAACTTCTGGTGTTTCTCCCAGCACCGAACAAATATCCTTGATCGGGATATCAAAATCAATTAACTCTGCCTCACCGATATACTCCAACGCCTGATCTTGTAAAAATGCCAGCTTCCATAACCCCAAGCAAAAAGTGCGAGTAGCCTGAACCGCTGTACCCAAGACTTCCCCTGTATCAGTGTGCAAGCCAGAAGGTAAGTCAATACTCACAATTGGTTGAGACCACTGATTCAATAACTCTATAGCCTCAGCAATGTTACCAGAGAGCGATCGCACTAGCCCAAAACCAAATAAACCATCAATGAGCAAGTCGCATTGTGCTAAAGGCTGAATTGCCTGATAACAAGGAATACCCAAACTTGCTGCATACTGGTCATGGTGAGAGGTAAGTTCCTTGAGTTTGGTCAATGGTCGGTAAATTTGAACCTCATAACCCTGAAAATGCAACTCACGAGCTACTACCAAAGCATCACCACCATTATGACCAGGTCCAACTAACACACCAACTCTAGTATTCCCTAAAAGAGGATAAAGCGATCGCACGCGACAAGCAATCAATCCTGCCACCTTTTCCATCAACGCTGCCACCGGCATCCCTGCCTCAAAGATGCGCTCTTCAATCTCCCGCATCTGCTGGGCATTGACTACTATTTGCTCAATCTGTTCTCGTTGATGTTTACTTTGCATAAATCCCATACCTGCCACCTACCACCTATCTACCTCCCAAAGAATACTCTTGCATTCATACCCTGAGATTGAAGATAGTTGCTCCATTGCTCTGCTAACCCTCGATTATCAAACGGACCAATAGCCACATGTGGTCCTCTTGGAACAGTTCTTTGGCGAACCCCATTAGGAGCTACACCCAGCTGAACTAGCTGAGCAGCCATATTGGACAACTCTTTTTGTGCCCCAGGAATAATCACAAAATAGAAGCGATCGCGAGAGGAGCTTCTAGGAGTAGCATTATTAGCTTGGCTAGGTGGATTTGGTGCTTGATAATCATACTCTGTTTCCGAAGCTGGGGAACTAGGAGCAGATGGGCTCAAGGGTGAGTCAGGAAGAGCATAGGGTGAGCTTTGGGGTAATGAAGAAGCTGGCGGTGAGCTTAATGGAGGTGCAGATGAAGGCGATGAAGCTGGTAACTCTTCTCCAAAGATTATTGGCTGCTGGAGAGTTTGAGCGCTGCCTGGAGTAGAGATAGAGTTGAATCCAATCCCTAAAGCTAGTATGATTAATGTATTAATTTTATACTGCATATGCTTCCCCTTGATTTGTTGAACCATAAAGCCTTTGTCAATACTTTATGGTAAGCCTAGCTTTTTCCAAGAATAAGCAGCTCAACAATTATTTTCACAATTAGTAAAAATTCACACAAATGTGCTAAGTTAATAAAGGTGCAAATATTTCGGCTCAGTAGCTCAGTGGTTAGAGCAGGGGACTCATAAGCCCAAGGTCGCAAGTTCAAATCTCGCCTGAGCCATACATTTGGGAGTCATCTTCTTCCACGAAGATGCTTTCCATATCCTTAAGCAAGTTCAAGTGTGACAATCATTCATGATTGTCACACCAACAATAAATGCTTAATGTTAAATATTATTACTTAGTGAGATAAACAAGGAAAGGCAAGATGCCTGCTCAACAAGAGTTTTACCCTTCATTCAGCACCCCTGGCCAATTGCTGTTAGCCTTAGCAATATTACCAGGAATGTCTTTTTCCCAACTTCTCTGTACTTGTCTATTAAAATTGAGGTAAAGTTTGCCATCAACAATCTTCCAGGCATCGGGTTGAGTCGAAGCAGTATAACCCCGACTGACTGCCCAAGCACAAAACCCACCATACTGTGGGGCATATTTTTCAGGATTTTTAGCAAACAAGTCTCGATTTTCAGCACTAGCAAATTGCCAGGTGGCATTCATCCACTCGTAAGTATATTCAGAATTTCCCGGTACTGGTTGACTCTGCCGGAAGTAGGCTACCGGATCTGTTCCTCTAATTGCTACTCCATTCTCGGTATAAAAGCGTAATTCGATTGATTCATCGGTACTTGTTTTATTTGGAGTACTTTGTGCCGTTTCTACTTCATGAGCGGTGGTGTCTGCTGTAGTATTGATTGTGTCTTTTGGAGAGTTAGTTGGAGCTACTTCAGTATCGGTTGTGTCTTTTGGAGAGTTAGTTGGAGCTACTTCAGTATCGGTTGTGTCTTTTGGAGAGTTAGTTGTTTCTGCTGGAGGATTGGAACAACCTGCCACAAGTCCCAGACTCAAGATTGAAGCAGCTAAGATAGCGAGGTATTTAGTTTGCATTAAGTTGAGTATCTCCAAATTATTGAAAGAGGCAAAATCATGAACTTTTAGTTATTACTAATTTAATCCTAGTTAAATGAGGATTGACTGAGATCAAACTGGGGAGAGCATACAGCATTTTGCTCTGCTATGGGGTACATTTGATCCCCCTAAATCCCCCTTATTAAGGGGGACTTTTGTCTGGTTAGTGTACTTTATTACAGGGCAAAGCGCTGTAATAGTTGTTGGTGGTTTAATATTTTAGCAATGCAAGATACATCATTATCTTTAGAATACGCTCAATCTTGCTAATTATCCGCATAGTTTTTGCTCAGGTAGTAAATTTCATCAAATTAGACGATGAGTAAGTTTCCCCTTAAGCCGTTTCAGTTTGGTTTGCTATGTTTGAGTGTTGCTCTGATGATTATTTTGACAGTATCAACACCAAGCCTCAGTATTTCAGCAAATTCATCTCCTATCAAAATTGCTCGCCCTACTTGGGATACTGGCTGGTTTCAGGCAGAAGTTCTCAAATTATTGCTTGAAGATCTCGGATACGAAGTAAAAGGCCCAATTACCCGCACTACGGAAAACTTCTACCGGGATGCTGCTCAAGGTGACGTCGATTTGTGGGCTAACAGTTGGCTTCCCAATTTTGAGCAATATCACGAACAACCGGATGTTCAAGACAAGGTAGAAGCTGTTGGCTTTATCGAAAAAGGCGGAGCTCTACAAGGCTATATGGTTGATAAACCTAGCGCCGATCGCCTTGACATTAAAAGTATAGCAGACTTCAAAGACCCGAAGATTGCTCAGGAATTTGATACAGACGGTAATGGCAAAGCTGAACTAATCGGTTGTAATGTAGATTGGTCTTGTGCAGCAGCCATTGAGCATCACCTGGAGGTCTATGGGTTAGAGGATACTGTCGAGCAAGTACAAGGGGATTACTCTCCCTTAATGAGCGATGCCGTTGCCCAGTATCAACAGGGGCAACCCCTCCTGTTTTACAATTGGACTCCTAACTGGACTTTAGGAAGATTGCAACCGGGCAAGGATACGATGTGGTTGGAAGTGCCATTTCCTAGTCTGCTAGAGGAGCAAGCTCATCTAGAAAAACAAACAACTATTGCCCAGTTACCTGGATGTGCTTCTGAACCCTGCAATATCGGCTTTCCTCCTAATGATATTCGCATAGTTGCCAATACTGCTTTCTTAGAAGCTAGACCAGATGTGAGAAAGCTATTGGAGTTGTTGGAAATTCCTTTAGCTGATATCGCAGCTCAAAATGCTCTGATGCTGGCTGGTGAAGGAGAGAATGCTGATATTATCCGTCATGCCCAAACTTGGATTAAAGACCATCGCTCTCAAGTAACCCCATGGTTAAGGTTAGCCAAGGATGCAGCCATTGATCAAGGGCAAGCCAACCAGACTTCCCCACTGGAGGAAACAGAAGAGGCAGGTGGCAACGAAGATTTAAATGCTAAGGTGACACAACGTCCAACTCTCAAAGTTGCAACTCAGAGATTTGAACCGTTTGTAACCTATGAACAGCGAGAATATGGGGGCTTTAGCATCGAGCTTTGGGAGATGATTGCTGAGGAGATGGGAGTTGATTACCAACTTTATGGGGTGAACTCGATTGCCAAACTCCTGGATGATATTGAACGTGAAGAAGCAGATGTGGGGATTACTGGAATTAACATTACCTCAGAGCGGGAAAGAGCTCTAGATTTTTCTTTACCTTACTATTCCACTGGCCTACAGATTTTAGTGCCAGTAAATGCCTCCGGAGAAACTCCCAATCTAATGACCAAAATCCTTTCGGCTTTTATCTCACCTAAGCTCTACCTTGGTATTGGGGGTTTTATTCTGGTTTTACTGCTGATAGCTCACGTCATTTGGTGGACAGAGCGTAAACACAATTCTGACTTTCCTCAGACTTATTTACAAGGCATTTGGGAAGCTTTCTGGTGGGCTGCAGTTACAGTGACGACTGTTGGCTATGGGGATAAAACACCGAAAAGATTTTTTGGTCGTGTTTTTGGTCTGATCTGGATGTGTGCTGGGTATTTTGTCTTCGCCTTTTTTACTGCTAGTGTTGCTACTACCTTCACTATTCAAGAATTGCAAGGTGATATCAACAATCTCGAAGACTTATTTGGCAGGCGCGTCGCTACCGTTACCCACAGCAGCGCTGTGACTTACTTACAAAATCAGCGCATGGCTGCTGTTGAATATGACACCAAAGAAGACGCCTTTCTTGCCTTACAATCTGAGGAAGTAGAAGCTTTTGTCTATGATGCCCCTATCCTGGAACACTATGCTAGCCACGATGGTAAAGGGCAAACCCAAGTCGTTGGTGCAGTGTTTGATAACCTCTCCTATGGTCTTGCTGTTCCCCTCGAAAGTCCTTATCGCAAAGAGATTAATGTAGCTCTCCTCAAACTTATGGAGGATGGAACTTACGAACAACTTCGCCAAAAGTGGTTTGGCTAGTACCGCTGTGCGGAATGAAGAATTAAGAATGAAGAATTAAGAATGCTTATAAAGTAAGGATTCTATCGATCTCAAACTGGTGGGTTAGAAGAGTTGGAGCAACCACAAAGGCACAAAGAACACGAAGGATGATACTGTATCTGCAATGAGGAGTACCAGAGGGATTAGTTATGACAAAATTAAAGGTGGGACTGTTGTTTGGTGGTTGTTCCGGAGAACATGAAGTCTCCATTGTTTCCGCGCAAGCGATCGCTAAAGCTTTGAGAGCAGAGCAAAATACTCAAAAATACGAACTATTGCTAGTTTATATCCAAAAAGATGGTATCTGGCAAGCAGGAGAGGTTGCTCAACAAGTACTAACATCAGGAAAACCTCTACCATCTGCAACTAGGGGCAATCTTTGGCAATTTCCTCCCCAGGTAACAGAAGTAGATGTCTGGTTTCCTATCCTTCATGGTCCTAATGGAGAGGATGGCACAGTGCAGGGATTGCTGACTTTGATGCAAGTCCCTTTTGTCGGCAGCGGTGTTCTTGGTTCAGCCTTGAGCATGGACAAGTTGGCAATGAAGACAGCATTTGCCCAAGCAGGATTACCCCAAGTGCCATACGTTGAAGTTCTACGGTCACAAGTTTGGTCTGGTCCTTGTGTGTTTCCTAAGCTTTGTGACCAAATTGAAGCAACCCTAGATTATCCCTATTTTGTTAAACCAGCTAATCTAGGTTCATCTGTGGGAGTTGCCAAAGTGCGATCGCGTTCTGAGTTAGAAGCAGCTTTGGATAGTGCTGCTAGCTATGACCGCAGAATTATTGTAGAAGCTGGAGTTGTCGCCAGGGAAGTAGAATGTGCTGTTTTAGGCAACGAAAATCCCAAAGCATCCGTAGTTGGCGAGATTACCTATGACAGTGACTTCTATGACTACGAAACCAAATATACTGAAGGCAGAGCGGACTTGTTCATTCCCGCGCCAATACCCGATAACATCACCAATCAAATTCAAGAGATGGCAACTCAGGCATTTGCTGCTGTCGATGCTGCCGGTTTAGCAAGGGTGGATTTCTTCTACGTTGAAGCGACTGGAGAGGTATTCATCAACGAAATTAACACCCTACCGGGCTTCACTGCCACCAGTATGTACCCCCAACTGTGGGCTGCAACCGGTATCCCTTTCCCAGAATTAGTTAATCAGCTGATTGACCTAGCACAAGAAGGCATAGAAAAGTCTTAATGAAACACATTTTTCATCTTTTCATTGATAAAGTAGAATCTCATTGAGGATTGCCCTATATCATAGAAATAAAGATCAAAGACAATGTTTCGCTATAAAATTCGTACTATTGTTCTTACCGCTAGCATCATTTGCGCTTGCACTGTAGGATGGTCTCCTGCGCGAGCGCAAAAAGCTGAACCTCCTGAATTGGAGGAAATAACCATTGAAGCAGTTGAAGAAGAGCAAGAGGTTGAGCCTGCGACAGGAGACGCTGACGCAGCAACAACTACAGAAAATCCTGATGTTCCCCCTGATGAATTAGAACTGCTAGTAAAACCTCTCACCATAGAAAAACTGGAAAATGAGGCGGCAGGGTGGATGCTGTTGCTCGAAGCTAAGGCTATAGAAATTAGCGAAGCAGAAATTGCCGTCAAGCGGCAGAATATATCGATCAACCGACAGGAAGAAGCAGTTAGTGAGTTAAACAAAGCTAAGGAAGCTCTTGAAGCAGCCGAGGAAGCTCAAGCAAAAGCTGCTCCAGGTACACCAGAGTACGAAGAAGTTACAAAAAAGGTAGAAGAAGCTAAAGAAGAGATCAAAAAAGCAGAAGCAGCTCTTGAAGAAGCAGCTACTATCGAAGAGGGGCTCCAACAAGACAAAGCACTACAAGAAGCTTTGGAAAAAGCAGAGGAAACCGCTGAGCTAGATGCAGCGAAGGAAACCCTTGACAAGGCGGAAAAAGAACGAGAGGAGATAACTCCTGGTTCTGCTGAGTACGAGAGGGCAACGGAAAAAATCGACCAACTCAAAGAAGCAATCGCAACTTTAGAGGAAGCAGAAGAAGCAAAACAGAAGACAGAACCCGACTCACCGGAGTACCAGCAAGCTGAAGAGCAGATCGAAAAAGCTCAAGAAGAACTCAAAAATGCACGGGAAGCTATTGATGGAGTTGACCCTAGCGAAACTGAAGATAAAGAGCAATCATCTTCCAAGATTATCGATGAAGCCGCAGCCCTTCTAGAAGAAACTGAAATTAAAATTGATGGGGAAGAAAAAGTTGCTGGTACCCCTGGAGTAGTTGATAGTACAGATAACCTTGAAGAAAAACAAAAGCAACTCGAGGAAGCGGCAGAAGAATTGCAAGAGAGTGCCGAAGAAGAGTCGGAATTAAAAAACCAACTAGTAGCAACGGTTACGGATCTCCAGTCTCAGCAAACAGCAATCATCGATCGCTTTAAAATCATCTTGGATCAACTAGAGGAGAAAGGTGGTAATGGCGAAGTTTACCGCAAATATATTGAAGTAGTTAGCGGTCTACAATTAGATGTAACAGACACCGAAGGTCTAGGGGTAAGGCTTATCAGTTGGGCTAAATCTGAAGAAGGGGGTCTGCGCTGGGCAGGTAATATCGGTACTTTTGTAGGGATTGTTGTTGCCTCGTTTATTGTATCTCAAGTCATAGGTATACTCTTCAACCAAATATTTGTGCGATTCGGAAATATATCCAGAACATTGCGTGAATTTGTCGTTATCGTCATCAAACGGGGAGGAGTTGTTGTTGGTATCATGTTGGCTCTCACGGCATTAGAAGTTAGCTTAGGCCCGATTTTAGCCCTCGTCGGTGGTGCTAGTTTTGTCCTTGCCTTTGCACTACAAACCAACCTAGGTAACTTTGCTAGTGGCTTGACGCTGATGCTTGCCAAGCCTTTCGATGTCGGTGATGAAGTCAAAGTTGCTGGACTATGGGGATGGGTAGATTCTATTTCCTTAGCGAATACAAAAATCAAAGGCTTTGGCAGTGAGATGTATACTCTGCCCAACAGCATGATTTGGGATGGCATCATTGAGAACTTGACTACTAGTGAAAGGCGGGAGTTAAGTTTTCAGTTCCAGATTGGTTTTGATGAAGACTTGGCTAGGGTGCAGCAATTATTAGTAGAAACGATGAAATCCCACCCAGGCATTCTCGAAGATCCAGCTCCCTCCACCATGTTGTGGGGATTTGAGAAATACTACATTAATATTGATGTCAGTGGGTGGACGAAAACAGAGGAATTTTGGGATCTTTACCCAGAAGTTCTCTACAGGATTAAAGAAAGGTTTGATCAAGAAGGAGTCAAGCTGGCAGCGGTTCCTATGCACAATATTCGCTTCCAGGAAGCAGCCAACCGCAAGATATCCCAATTCCTTCCTGAAGCTCCAGTAGAAAAGGTAAGTGAGGAAGCACTGACGAGGTTATAACCCCTTATTTCATACCCTGTAGAGACGTTGCATGCAACGTCTCTACAATATTGCACATCAGAGGGGTATGGAAACCGGATTTAGTATAGCAAATTGCTAGGGTGGTTAATGTCAAGTTCGGATAATCACTTATAATTCCCTTCTTCCTTGCAACCTTCTTTCTTTCCTTCTGCCCTCTGCCTTCTGCCCTCTGCCTTATTGCAACCGAAGTGTAAGTATTCAACCGAACTTGATATAAGACATTCTTAGGTACAGTAAGTTAACAAGGGGCTTAAGCCCCTTGTCCTAATCACCTTGGCGGTTGCTGTACTAAACCAGGATCAATCGCATTGAATCCCCTATTTTCTTCCGCATCGATCGCGCTGCTTCCATAGACGGATCGACCTCCAAAGCCTTATCTAGCTGTTCGATAGCTTGATCCAACTGTCCGAGGCGATAGTAGCATTTTCCCAGATTGTAGAGCGTATTGGCACTAGCACCGTACAGCATCAGAGAGTATTGAAGATAGAGTGAGGCTTCCCGATAATATGTCATTTTATAGAGCAACCTTGCCAGGTGAAATGCCAAATCATTCTGTTCGCCAATGGGATAGTAGGTGTCCCAAATGCATTCGATTGCTTGATATAGTTCTTGCTGAAGGGTTTCGGATGCAGTGTCTAGATGTTGTATCAAGGAGGGAAAACAGCCAAGGAAGATATTGGCATCCCAGCGACTTGAGCGCAGCAAAGCTAAAATCTGGGGAAGCGTGAGGGTATCGTAATGTTTCTCGATCGCTTTTTTCAGGGTAAAAAAATCGTCTGGTCCGAGTTGTTCGATATTTTCGGTAAATGCCAGTCGCGTTTCTACGCAGTCTCTGAAAGGAAAGCCTAACAAAAAAGCACAGATGTTGAGGCTGGCATGACGATGAGCCACATTGAGAAATTGACCGCCGACTTGGAGAAAATACCGACCGATCGCATGGTAATTTACCATGAGTGAAAAACAATGTCCATGTCGTGTTAGAGATGGATGATGGCGATTCAGGAGTGCCTGTTCGTGGCTGTGTCCTTTGTCTGCGGAAATCAACAGCAAGCGATCGCCTGAGAGGTAGCGCAAATTACGAATACATTTGAGGGCAACGCTGGGAAATAAAACTGTGGTATCTTGCAGGCGTTGACGGTAGTTTTCGAGGATTTTGTTGAAGTTGGGGTCTTCGTAGTAGTTGGAAGAGATGGGATGGTCTTCAAAGTTAATCTCAACCTGATTGATTAACTTGGGATCGTTAAGAGCTGATGTTTGTTGAGAGGGAATTAGGGTAACTAAGCTCTCATATAACCGTCGGTTGCGAACCGAAAATGCATCGGAAGGGATGCTATCGAGCACATAGTTGGCAAGAACAATTAGGGGATTTTTCAGAGTTGCGGCAGAGAGGATATAGCCACCACGGTCGAGGGTGATTTGGCGATCGCGTTCCATATCGAAACGGGCAAAATCGAGAACACCACTGCGGACAAATGGGTAGAGAAAGGGATGCGATCGCCAAAATTCTAAGTTGTGATCGGTAAAATCCGTCATTACGTATTTGACGGAAATATGTTGAAGAGGGGAGCGATGGAAGAACTCGAAGAATTTCTTGAGAAAATGATAGGCAAAGCGACCTGATCCGGCTCCGAGTTCCATAATATAGATGGGCTGCTCTGTATTGAGACCCTGGGCATGGCAATCTCGCAGAAAACCGAAAATAACTTTGGCATAGGCCCTGGCAATAAAGGGGTTGCTGGTAATGTAATGGGGAACGGTACCTTGGTTCCAAGCTTCAACCCCTTGGTGATCAAAAAAGTTGCGTTGGAACCTCCACAGCAGAGATTTTGAGAGCTGTTGGTTTTGCTCTAAGGTGTTGCTAAGCTGATTGCGGATCGTTCTCATTGTGCCAAAAATACCGTTTCTTGTGAAAAAGACATTGAACATGAATAGTAGGTAAAGGTTGGGTTACTCTTCAAGAAGCAAACTAAGTCGCCCCAACCCAACCTATAGTGAGCAATCACACTCAACTCTATGAGCAAATTATTTGGATAATTCCCACCATTGAGCATTTTTTGCAACAGGTTGACGCAGAGCATTTGTTGCACAGTGAACTTCTCCACCTGCTGAATGGCAAAAATCCCAAGCATCAATTGACGAACTTTTAAATCCAAGTTCTGCGAGTATGGCGAACATGTACTGTTCAAATACATCTTCATTTTGTTGTACCGTGAATTCGATATTGTTCGGTGAAGCCCACGGTTTTTTGTCATCTACAAATTTTGTGTTTATTTTAAATTTTTTCTTTTTCTCTTTCTCTTTATCATTTGTGCTCAAGCTTGGTCCATAAGGCTTAGGAAAAATACAATATCCATTAACAACCAACATGTTTACCATATTGGAAGTAAGAGCTGTAGCTCTTTTGCTTTTTCCATCCTTCTCAAAGATCACAGGAATAGGTACTATAGTTAGGAGTTTTTTGTCAATTTCTTTCCTAAGTTTTTTTACCATTTCACTTATTTTTGAATTAACTTCATTTTCGTTGTATTTTTTAATATCAGAGAATTTTTTTCCATGTTTATCGATCCCCTTCAAAAAATCAGATACTTTGAGTTTTGATGTAATTGTGTTTCCATCCCACTTGAATTTTCGTTCTTTCATGAATTCTGCATTTGGGTCATTTTTTAGAGTTTCAGTCATTATTTTAATAGCAAGATCTGGACTAGCAACACAGGCAATCAACTTATCTTTTCCTGGTAGGAAGCATATCATCTCATCAACATGACCCACACCCAACCAACTTGCATCCAATGTAAAAGGTTTTTGTACTTTTTGTGCTTTCAAAAAATTCTCATAATCTTCAAAGAAATTGTCTTGATTTCTATTTTTTTCTTCAGTTTCTATGTTTCCTTTTGAGTAGTAAATTCTTCCCCAGGGATATCCTTTAAAAGGAGGGGTGACTTCGAGATTTCCGAAAGACATAGTAGAGACATCTCGATTAGCCTTACTCGTAAAATGTTCAGCAGATATCTCATTAGGGAAACGGTATTTTAATTTGTCATAATTCCAGCGTTTCTGAGGTGAACGAAGGCTTGAAGTATGTATTTTTTTACCTGGCATATAAGAATAGCCAATTTCCACAGCATCCTGAGTAAATCCATTGGATACGTCTAGGATAGAGTCAACCGGGATTTCTTTTAACTCAATTTCAGAGTCAGCATGACTAAGTATCTTAGAAAGTTCCTGAATGAATTTTATATTTGCTTTATGTCGGATGATTTTATTTTTGTTACCTTGATTTTTATTTTTACTGTCGTTTTCAAGTTTGATTTCGCCTAATTTATCATTTTTCCACTCAATTTCTTGTTCTGATTGAGAAGGATTAACTATATTTGCGAGATCTTGCAATTTACAGCAGTACACTTGTTTTGTAGGTAATGAAACATCAGCCATCATCCAAGGTGCTACCATAATCTGAGCTGTTTGATGATTTTTCGTAGTCCCATTAACTATCGGTATGAATATTAACTGAATTGGATTGTCATCTTTTTTGCTCATATTATAGCGCTTAGCTGCCATACCCAAAACTATACCACTTTTGGGAATAGTATCTAATGTATATTGGTAATTTTTTCCATTATCATCTATTTTTGGTTCTGGAAGTTTTTTGGCATCAGAATCGATGCCGTCGTAGATTTGGATGCGATCATGATCCGCTATACTCACTTCAAGAATTCCTTCAAGTGTTGGCTCTTTTTCACTATCTTCATTATTGAAACGCGGATAGAAAACTAGGGGTGCAAACGGTGATTTAATTGTACTAATTATTGGTTCATCAGATTTGTGTTCATCATTGTCATCATCATTGTCATCATTATTGTCATCATTGTTATCATTGTTATCGAAAGCTAAACCCTGGTAGAGGATAATCGCTCCTTTACCATTTTCGCCCCAAGTCCACTTATTGAGATCATTGCCTGAGACTAGCTTGCTACTTAGTTGCTTAGCATCACCGTCTCGCTTTCCTGTTCGATTTGCATCCAAATACATATCAATAGTTTCTACCCCCCCAAGTTGACTCGCGTAATGTTTAGAGCCAATTCCGCTTCCATATTCCAAACCCTCAGCCAATTCTATGGCATCAGTAGTTTCCTCATCCATCATCCGGTCAAATTCGGCAAACTGCTGGGATAGTCCCACCTCCATTGCTCTTGCCTGCGGGTGTGGTGCTTCAGGGGGAACTACTTCTACAGGAGCGTAATGAGCGGCTTCCAACTTTGACGGGGATTGCTCCTCATCAATTTTCTGGTCGAAGTCTTGGAAAGTCGGCTCAAGTTCCAACGCTTCCCAGTCTTCTTGGCTGAGATGTTCGTCTTCCCGACTCTGGCGTAGCGATTGCAGTTCCTCACGAATGGCTTTTATTTGATCTGCAATTGCTTCTGTATTTCCCTTTGGCTGCTGCTGTTTCTGCCACTGCAATTGCTTAATTTCGTTGCGAATATCCTGAAGTCGATCCCCTAGGACTTCAGAGTCAGGAGAAGATGGCGCTGTTGAGGCTGCTGGTTGCTCGAGCGATCGCACTTTCTGGCGAAGGACTTCCATTTCCTTAGCAAGACTGTCGTCATGAGATGAAGTTTCTTTGGGAGACTCGGCTGCATAAGAAACTTGTTGCTCCGGTTCAAAAGAATGGGTCGCCTCGAAAGGTACGCTTCCTGTTGCCATTTCTTTTGTATAGTCTTTCCCAGAACTAGCTGTGGTATAGTCCTCATCCCAGGGACTAGCTTCGGTATAGTCTTCATCCCAGGAACTAGCTTTAGTGTAGTTTTCTTCTTGAACAACAATGGGTTCGTTGAAATCGAAAGCCTGAGCCTCCATTGGGGAGTTATCCTCTTCGGCAGTGACCATTTCAATGGGGCTGCCATCGTCAAAGGAACGGATTTGAGGGGGGTGGTTTTGAGACTGGGTTGGTTGATTGGGTTCTGCGACTGATTGGTCGAGATCGAACAAGAAACCTGAACCCGACGGCGAGGGGGGTGAGGGATGATTTCGGGGCTGGAGTGGTTGATTGGGTTTTCCGACTGCTTGGTCGAGATTGAACAAGGAACCTGAACCTGAGGTTGAGGATTCGGTTGGAGGGGGAGGAGACTGACGCTCACTTTCCAGTTGTTGATCAAGCTCGAAAAGTCGGTTGGTGGATTTAGGGTTTTTCATGATTGTTACTTCTCGGTTTAAACTAGTGACATATAGCGCGTAGCGCTATTCAAAATTCAAAATTAGACTCTTGACGTGGTTTCAGGCTTTATTAATGTCCTAACCTAAGTGCGTAGTCCTATACTCCTGACGCTAATCCTATGGGTATAGCGCGGGGCTTCTGGCTGACAGTTGAAGCTAAAAAGTTTGGCCATGGCTCAGCAGTAGTTCGAGTCACAAAGCAGATTTTGATCGCTAAAGTCAGGAGAAAAACTTTGGCCAAAGCTGCCAGAAACGCCAGGGTATAGAGGAGAAAACGGGGGTGAGTGAAAAAAAGGGTGGGGAGCTGAGGGAGCTGAGGGAGCTGAGGAAGCTGGGGGAGCTGAGGGAGCTTATAATTTTTGGACACAAAGCTCAAGAAATCCCACCGAAAATTTTGTTCACCCAGAACACGGGCAATTACAGGTAGCAACATCGCCAGTGCAGGACTAATCAGCTGTAACAATGCAATTAAGCCAAAGTCAAACAGCCATAACATCGGGCTAGTTTCCTGCCAAAGGAGGGAATCATAGGGCAATACTTCAACAAGGCTTTCTGTTCTAGCGATCGCTTTGATAGCAGTTCCAGACTTGCTTATAGATGCGTCAGAAAGGGCAGGGGAAAAGAGATTTAACTCGGTGCGATCGTAAGTAGTTAGTTGAGGCTGACGCGAAGATTTGGTTTGAGTATTCTCTGCATCCCTAGGCCTCTGTATCCCTGTGTCTCCGCGTCCCCGCGTCCCCGCGTCCCCGCGTCCCCTTGGAGGAGGTAAATCGGTTTTAGTTGAAGACTCCCCCAAGCTCATGTCACGATCGAATTCATCGAACCGTGCCTCAAATTTGCGTGCTGCTTGTGCTTTTGCCCAAGACTGTTCTTGAGCCATTTTTCGATCAAATTCGTCGAAAGGACTCTCTATTTCCACTTCTCCCAAGTCGAAATAGGTGGCATGTTTCATTTCGTCGCCGATGTTGCCGAATTTGGAAGAAAATCTATTTTTGTGGGAATTATTTTGATTGGGAGCAGTTGCGATCGCTTCTGAGGTTGTTCGAGGAACGTTTTGCTGTGTCGCAACGGTTTCGGAAATCCAGTCGTCTTTCCCATTGCTCTCATCGGATAATGTGGTAACGAGTTCTGGTTCTGATTGGCTTGTCCACTGAGGTAAATGATTCTCTTCCCCATCACCTGGGGTGAACGAATTTTTGCTTGAGATTTCTCTTCTCCGCGTCTCCGCGTCCCCGCGTCCCCGCGTCTGCTTTTTGATTGTTCCCCCAACCCTTTTTTCGCTCACCCCATCACCTGGGTATTCTACTATGATAGACGCTCCAGTATCGAAAACGTAGGCTTTAAATGATAATTTTGGTGTTTTTGGAGACTGTTTTGGCGATCGCTTTTGCCGATTGGCTGGGCTTTGGAAATATTCCCTCCTGTCTACTGCCTGTTGCTCTCTGACTTGTAAGTGGGGAATAGGGAATGGGGAATGGGAAATACCACTTTCTGACTCGGCAGTAAAACTTGTTTCATTAGGACTGTCTTCTTCAAATCCCTGTGTATTGCTTCTGAGTTGTTGTTCTAAATCGAACAAACGATTATTACTCGGAGCAGGTGAAGGCAATTGCGTTTTTTGCGGTCTCCCGGCTGAGCTTCGGAAATATTCCCTCCTGTCTACTGCCTGTTGCTCCCTGACTTGTAAGTCGGGAATGGGGAATGGGGAATAGGAAGTGGGAAAGAGTCTACTTTCAGCTTCTGGTGGTGAAAAAATTTTTTCATCGGGACTGCCTTCTTCAAAGTGATTGTGCTGACCCCATCGCCCCCGAGGGAACAATTCTTGTTCTAGAGCGAGAAGGCGGTTTCTAGCATTAGGGCGATGAGCGTACATAGTAATTTTAGATTTCAGATAGGCTGATTTTGAGGTTAATAAGATTGTTCAGCTTGCCTCGTGAGCCATCAATTAACTTCAAGAATGTGACTTTAAAGTTAAACTAATAACGGCGTAGTGATCGAGGGCGACTTCGAGCTTTCCCGGCTGATTTTTTAGTTGCTCCTGATTAATTTTGAGTTCGATTTTGTTTTCTCCTGCTGCCATAACAGGAACTCTTTTTCCGTCGAGAACTGCCACTGGAAACTCTCCATCACTGGGAGAGAGCATCAAGTTTTTGCCTTCTAAAACTAAGACGCTTTCGTTGTAGATTGTAGTAAACTTGGCATGAGAAACTAAGGGTGAGTTCTGACGGCGGTGGGCTTGGTTTAATACGCGATCGAGGGCTTGGCGATCGAGTTGTTCTTCTGTATGGGCATCAAGATCGATACCTCGTTCTTCCTCCACCTGAAGCAAATCTTGGGCTGAGCGGATTCCCAATTTTTCTAGGGCTTGGCGCGTCGCTTCTGGTAAGTCCGTATCTTCGATAGCGATATCGTCGCGACTGATGGGTTGAGTCACTTCTTGGATTTGGTGATCGCGAATAGAACCCAGTTGCAAAGTCATTTTAGATGCACCTGCTTCTCCCGGTTTTGCGGTGGTAAATTTGATATGCCCGCTTTGGTATTCGGGAAAGAGTTGCAAGTCTAAAGCCATATCTCTAACCATGTAAGTCAGCTTGCGATTAGCTCCTTTTACCGATAGGGTATCTTGAGCGCGATCGAGTTCGTAAATCAGGGCGTCGAGAAATGTGCTCAAGTGCCAGGAATGGTTAGGTCTAGTCACCATGATCAACCTCCAAACGGAGCTTGAGGCGGTGAAACACCGGCATAATTGTGGTTTCTGTAGTTTGGGTGGGGGCAGAGCCGTTTAAGGAAAGTTTGCCCGTTTCGTCGGCTTGGATTAGTAATTCTAAGGGCATTTCTAGTTTTACTGCTTCTACATGCATGGTCGAACCTGTTTGAGGTTCTGCGAGGATTTCGTCCCAATCTGTGAGCTGTCCTACCACTTCCGCTAAGGGTGAGTGGAGGGTTTGTTGGTTAGGTTGAGAAGTGTTGGCGGGCATGGCTTTGGTCATTTGCTAGTAGGGACGATAACCTTTACCGTTAATGTATGCTTAGCGGTGAGTGGTTTTGGGTTCAAGAGCTACGGGAGTAGTTGCAACAGCTTTGTTGAAGATCGCTTGTTGACCGTTAAGAAAAATGGGGTGTTTATTTACTTCTAGAGCAGACAATTCAGAAGATAATGGTATAGTATCAGAGTCAGCAAGACTGCTTTTACGTGAAGTTTGGTACAGGTCTATCAATAAATCGTAAATGCTATTGAAAACGCCATTTTTTTTACCAACTTTATTGAAGGTATCCCCATGCTTAAGCTTTCCATCTGATACAATTTCTACAATGTTTTGTCTATCTATATTCCCTGCTGCTTTCTGGCTCGACAATGTTACTGTTCCGTCTCCAATTACAGTCTTAGATTGCATCTTTTCATTTACTATCCCTACTGTCGGAATTCCCGAAACAACAACTAGCCTAGTCGAATGGTAAAAATATCTCCCTAGGAAATCGTGAAACTTAATAGCACTCTGAAGATTATTTTTTAGCGAATCCAGACAGACTTTTTCATTTAAGCCATCAACCTTCTTGAATTGACTCTTCTGCTTTGAAAGTACATTTTTTACTAAATTTTCAAGGGGATTAGATAGGGCAGATATACCGTTTTGTTTATCATTTTTTACAGCAATAATTGTTTGCTTAGCATACTCTCTAACCGGCAAAATTTCGCACATAGACGGGATAAAGCAGGCTTTAACTGCAAAGTCAAAGCCCGTTCTTCCGAGAACGTATTGTTCCGCAACATCAGCATTGTCCATGGTCACCCCTCGATGAAAACGTATATAGGCTTCGGGGGCACCAAAATTAGGAGCAACGACGTGGATGACGCCAAGGCATTTTTTATGGATTGAAAGGAATTGATGGCTGACTGTACTGTGCTTTATATCTACCATTTTAAGAGCGGCACGGACGGGTAATGCTCCCATACTGTGAGTGATATAGATAAAACCATCAAATTTAGACTTTTGTAGAATCTCTTTAGTTCTAAGTGCAATTCTATTTGCAGATTGCAAATTTGATTGAAAAAAGTTATATCCTATAACATAAACAAAAGGCTTAAATGGAAATTTGTCGTACTTTTGGCAATCATTTAAGAAATCATGGTAAGTTCCTGAATAAGCTTGATTCCATCCATATTGATCACTCTGTTCAGGTTCCCAGTCTAAAGCGTTTTTCCTGAGGTAATTAGCGACTTTTGTCGCAGGTGGCGTTACGTAGTTACGAACCATCAGCACGCTATTATCTGGTGCATATCCACTGTTTGAATTTTTAATACCTTTTTCATAGAGGTTGGAGGCTCCGATTGCAGGTACAAGTATGATCGCGATTTTTGGCTTCTTTTTCTCGTCCTCTTCACGAAGCACATAAGGATTAGGGAGCGAATCTCCATAATTTGATACTGTCATGTTTAAGTCTCCTAAAAATTTAAAACTACTTAGAGAAAACTGTGTCTAAATTCACAGAAAAATTCAGGTTATTTTAGCGCACCCCGATCGCACTCCTTAAGAACTCGTACCCACAAAATGAGCCACACTAGGTACAGGAAAATAAACCGTGCGCTCAATAACTTTTCTTGTTAATGTATAATTGTCGGGGAGTGGTTTTGGGTTCTATAGTGACAGGAGTGGTAGTAACAGCCTTGTCAAAGATTACTTTTTCGCCGTTGAGAAGAATAGCTTCATGGGAAGAGTCTAGCATTAAGTCAGACTGAGAGAAAGCTTGCATAGGAAGTGACAAAATAGAAGAAAAGTTGTTGATTAACTTAAAACTTTTGATTTCATATTTAATTGTCGCCTTCATGAATAGTTGATTATTCTGATTCTCGCATTCCCCTTCTAGGTAACTACCGACTTTATAGTCATTTTGAATTTTGGAAATGAATTGATTTGCAAGCTGTTCATCCCCAAAGAAGTGTTGCGACGCAATTAACTTCAGATTTGGCTTTTCGTGGAAAAAATTGCTTTTGTGATCTTTGTAGGCATATTTAACTTCGAGAACCTGCGCCAGTATTCCATCTGTACGAATAGGGCCTAAATGGAAACGTCGAAGTTTGATACCAGCTAAGATATGCTCTAGTGGGACGGAGCGAACGCCCCGCTCTTTGCAATGACCAGAAGGGTTTCCGAATAATTCTTCTGAGATTTCCTGGGTATTGATATATTCTCCAAATAGGCGGGAAATGTAAAGATAATTTTCGGTTACAAACAACTTCTTTTTTTCAAAATTGTTCTTTACTTTATGACGAAGCTTAACATCTGCAACAAAAATTTTAAATTTAGATTCTTGAGCTTTTTTGTAATCTGTATCAGTCCATTGCTTGAGGTTTTTTTCTATAGTCATTCCGACGTTTATTTTGACTGGATAAATCGACGAATCGTCAAGTAGAGGGAAGCCGAGTGCAAGATCTTGTCTTGGAGCAATGCTAATAACAGAAAACAAGCAGTTATCCCCTGCCAACTCACGTACATACATCCACGGATCGTCCTTGAACGGATTCCAATTTGCATTTGTGTTGTCTAAGTTTACTTCGACCTTCGCTATTGTTCCTTTGTGACCTATAATTGTCTTAAAATCCCTTGAATCTCCTCGATAAACGATCGCTATCTTACTTGGAATATTTGTTATTTTTTTCTGCTTATTGGCAGAGGTAAAGTTAATATACTCCGGAAAGACATTTTTAATTGTTTTCCAATCCTTTGTGTCTTCGGGATTATTTTCCGTGAGCTCTTGAACATTTTTGGGAATAATTGGAACAAATCCTATTACCCTGATTATTTCCAAAAGTTTTTTCTTTACCTTATCACTTTTAGGCGGGAGGAGATAGGGAATCTTTAATTCTATCTCTTTCTTTTTGCGCTCATATTCTTGGTCTATTTTACTAGTATCATTTTTTAGCTCTTTGTTTAGCTGTTCTTTCCTTATTTTTTTTAACTCTTCTAGCTTAATAAAAGAATCTAAAATATCTTTTTTTGATTCTTTTATCTTCTGGATTTGTTGATGCAATTTCAGCTCTTTAGGAGATCCGTAGATTAATGTGAGCAATTTTTGGACAATTTCAATATTTTTTATACTCTTTAAGCTCACTTGTGTGATTAAATAGTTGTACCACCATCCGAAATCTTTGGGTTCTGAGTTAATCCTGTAGAGATTTCGAGCGATTAGATTGGCATAATCACCATCGACAAATTCCTTGGCTGCTTCTTGTGTCCATGCTGGAATTTCTTCGAGTTCCTTTTGAAGCGATATGATACGCTTCTCTTGCTCTTTCCAATACTCTGACCTGTTGCTATATGATTCAGAGGAAAACATTTTTTTTACTCCTAGTTTGACGATCTCTCAGAAAAGAATGCGGCAGTAATGAGTCTTAGTATGTGTTTGACGAACTCGTGCCTATAAAGTGAGCAACCCTCGGAATGGGAAAACAAACAGTGCGATCGCTCAATTCCAAAACGTGACCATTAGCATCGCTATCCATCACCTGTTTGAGCACGACTCGCCGCAAATCTACCTCCGGATATACCCAAAGAGTGGCGTTATCTCCCTCATCTCCTTCAAACTCCACCTGAGTCCGTGCTAGTTGATGGAAACTATCGCGAAACTCGCAGCAACACAATGCCGCCATCTCCTCGTCGTCAAGGCGGGGTTTATCAGAAATCCAAGCCAATAAACGCTCTAGCTGCTTTGGACTCAGCACCATACCCGTTTTCAACTTGCCAGATTGGTCGCCTCTGTGCTGATCATCCATGTGGAGCATGGTTTCCATCCGGGCATTATTTCGCTCCTCTGGCTCCAAAACATAGTAGTACTTGCAGTCTAGATCAATAGTCTGGCCATCTTCTGCAAAATCTCCTTGCCAAACCTTATGCCAGTAGGGACGATACTCTTTGGGGTCGTTGAGGGGAATCGTTTCTTCTACACCTTCTAGGCGATCAAAGATATAGTCTCCCACCAAAGTCACCAAAACCGCCGTACTGGTTCCCAAGCGTTTTTTGTTGCCTGTGTGACTGGAGTGGGCTGTCCAGGTCAACACTGCACAGATCAGATATTCTTCGTTAGGTTTGAGCGATCGCAACTGTCCTCGACTCAACCGGAAACTACCATAAACCGGCCCTGAGTGTAAGTTTTCCACCGGATATTTTTCTTCAGCTAACACTTCCAAAGTTTCCGGATTCTTCACTAACAGTCGCACTGTTCCCCGGCTAATGGGACGGGGGGTATCTAATATCAAGGGAAAGGTAAGATCTTCATCAATGCGATACAACACCCGCGAAGCTCCCCCCGTTATTTGGGGGTGAATACTGGCAAAGTGGAGTTGCACTGTTTCCTGGCGGTGGTATTCTGGTTCCCGACCTTTGAGACCATTGCGCAGGGGAAGAAGATCGGGATCGTCATTGTGAAGTTCGTCGGCGATTGCCTGGATAAAGCCGGGAAAATGCTTGCCCACTTCTAAGGCTCCGTGAGCAATCGTCCCGAGTAAAACCCGCGATCTCATCGGCCCGGACGAAATTGTCCGCACGGTTTCTGGGTGCAAGGAACGCCCCAACAATGGCATTAAAGCTGGCATCTGGTCAAACACTCCTGACGGGAGCATTGCTTTGCCAGGAAAAGGGGAATAGCTTTCAAAACTCAGGGCTTTGGCAGTACTTGGTGCTGCCTTTGCCTTCTGAAGTTGAGAGATTAAGCTCACAATTTGATTGAGAGTATCGGGGTTTTGCAGCTGCGCCTTAATCTGTTGCGAGTGTCCCCCCGTCCCTGGGAATAAGGTATCGAGTAATTTAGTCACCCCCGTAACAGCAACTCCTGCTTCAGGGCCTAAAACGCTAGTTAGGATGGGGGCGGCAACCGGTGCGACAGCTTTGACTGCTTTAACAACACCAGAAGCTACTTTGCCGACAACTTTGCCAATGCTGCTGAACAATCCCATCTCAGTGCTGTAGGATTGTTGGTAGCTAAAGGGCTGGGTAGGGACTAGTTGATTGTCCATAACACTTGGGGAAGAAAACGATAGGGAAATGGGTTTAGAGTTAGAGGTGATGGGAACCGGAATTATTGGGGAAAGAGCTGGGCCATTGCGCTGGCGATCGCGAAAGCTATACAGTTGCAAGTAACGGTAGCGGAAATCGAAGCGATCGCTCGGTATTTCTACAAAAGTACGACCCAGGGTTTCCGGTGGTAAAGGACCGAAAACGGGAGAAACAAATCGAGCATTTTCCAAAAATGTCAGACCGTTTCGAGTAAAGGTTTTATCATCCCCAATGCTATAAGCGTAGAACCGATTCACTGTGCCAATATCAATGTGAAAACGGGTTGTTTTGCCTTGATTAGCTTTAAATTGGATGATTGCCAGTGCCATTTTTTAGGTGGTAGGTAGGACTTGCTGAATAAGTAACAAGTAACAAGTAACAAGTAACAAGTAACAAGTAAGAAGGAATGAAGCATTTATCCTAGTTTTGGGTACTTGCATCCCCCTACGGTTTAAAGTTCAACCTTTACTCGAGGGGTTAAGATTGGTCTCCGTTTTGAGTTTGGTCGGTTTTTGGTTTGACTGAACCTGGGTTATCGCGGTTCATCAAAATATTTTGGAAGTTATCCAAAGTAAAGTAATCGGTTTTGAAGTTGATTTCTACTTCACCGTGTACTTGAGTGCTAGATGTAGTTGTGGCAGCACTTTGCACTTGGGCTGTCGAAACTGAAATTTTTGTATTTCTCTTACTATTGCCATAGCCGCCTCCAAACATACCGAGGAAGCCACCCATGCCAATTGTGCGACTGCGAAGTTCCTGCTTATTTTGTTGGGCAGCATCGCCTTTGCGAATTTGCTCTTGAGCAGTAATTTGGAAATCTAGGCTGGCTTTAACTTTTCCATTATCAACGACTAAGCGCGTCACCCCCATAAGCAACATTTCTTCCAACAACTGTTGGTGTTGCCTTACCAATTGCAATTTAGCTTGTAAGATTTCGCCGCGAATATCTTCGCTGTTAGTATCGACAGCGTTACCGTTGGCATCTCCCAGGCTAATTTGGCTACTAGTATTGCTAGTACTGCCCCCATCCAAGCTGCCAAGATTGCCAGAACCAAGTAAGTTTCCACCTAAATTACTACTACCAATAATTTGGAAGCGGTCAGGTTGATTTTCTGCTAAAAAGGCATAAGCAGTGGCATCATCAACAGTATCAATAAACTTGCTGGCCGGTTGGGTAATGCGATCAACTAAGTCAGCGTAGGAGTCCATTTGCTCCTGAGTGACTTGTAAGTTGGCGTCGAATACCCCTTTGAGCAAGTCTTTGACGAATTGAGGAAAATCGACTTGGCGCATCGTCCTGCCAGCAATTGCGCCTTGTTGATCGATGCGGCGATTTAAGTGGCGATTATCATTAATTAAGTCTCCAGCAGCCATGGCATTAACCAATTGTTTCTGTCGCGACAATTTTTCAGTTAATTCGCCAACGCGATGTTTGTAAAGCGCAAACTGTTCCTTTTCGCGTTTCTTACGAAATCCCGGGTCTCTACCCAGTTCTCTTCGAGCCATCGCCCGCGCTTGTTCATCAATGCTTAACTCGTTCGACATAGTTTGTTTATCCCTAAAGTTTACTCGGGTAATCTCGACTGTGCATCAACTCTTTCAATATTTGTGTGCCTCAAATATTGCTTGAAGTAACAAGAATTAATTAACAAGTAGTAAGCAACAATCAAAGTAATAGGCACAAAAATCAATTCAAGTAGTAAATCTTACTTATTACTCTTGTTTCTGGATTTTTTGTGGACTGAAGTCCTACTACTGCTTATTACTTATTACCACCGATCAAACTCTTCGTTACTACCAACGCCAGTGCTAGCCAAGTTATCGAATTCAAAATCGTCGTCATCCATATTGCCCTGTTTAATGTCGTAAGCGACAAAGTTTGCTCCGCCATTACCCATACGTGGGCTATTAGAAGGATGTCTAGAGGGTAAAGATCTTGGTGAGTGATTGTAGTGCTTACCGTTGAGAGTTTCCCGCGCTAAAACCCAGGCTTCTACAGAAGTGAGCAGTTGATCAAACTGGCTAGATTTAACAGCATTCTCGTTAAAGTTGGCGATCCATTCAAAGATTTTGTTCCCATCTACAGCTAGGGTTTTAATAGTTTCGGTATTGGGAGCTTTACCGAATTCCTCTTTAGCAATGCGTTCGATAGTATTCCACAGACTTTCACGTTTACCGCCGTAATAGCTACGAACATCGTCACTATTAACAATTTCCATCGCTTCTTGGAGGTGGTTGTAATCTTCTGTGACTTGCAAATGAGCCATACCCGTCATATAGTCACTGAGATTGTATTGCAAATCTTCTGTAACTTCATAGATGCGAGTGTTTCTCACACCGCTTTCTTGCCAGGTATTCCAGTAAGCTTTGCGTTCGGTTTTGTGGATATATCTCATTACCTCGGAAATCAACTGTTCCCACAAAGTGGTAAAATCACTGTTGACTGCCATGCGTGAGAGCACTTGTCCATTACCTTTGTTGAGAACCCGCTTGTAGAGCATAGCTCGTTCTTCGGGGGTTGAGCGCTCGCTGCGACGCTTATGAAACCGGTACAATGCTGAAGCTGTATCACCATCGGGAATGTCAAGCAACCCACTCGCCCAACGCAAAACTAGAGCATTCGCTATATCGAAAACCTGCATCACCTCACCAACACAATAGATGTAGTCGAGGGCTCCAGCAGCCAAGATGTTATTTTTAGATATCCGTTCATTCTCGATAGATTCAAAGCGATCAACGGAAAAATCCCAGGTATTTTCAAAGTCTTTAGAAGAATAAACGAGATCGATCGGATCTTCAGAATCGCTAGCCCCGGTTTGGGCGTAGTTATAGGCTAGGATAAAATATTTATCGTAATCGCCTTCGTTATAACTGTCCTCATCAATCGTCACCTCAAGTTCAACGAGACGATCCAGCATTTTCTCTTTAATGCTGTCCGTGAACTTACTCGAATCGATATCTGTTTGCCTTCCAATAAACTCATCAAGATAATAGTACAAAAGGCCGCGTTCGTTAATCGTGTCGAGTATTTCTTCGACTGCGGGTTCAACTTCCCCTGATATAATTGGAAGCCCACTGTCTTCAATCAAATCATCGAGTATCTGCCACTTATTGTCCCCCAGATCAATAGAGCTGATGTGTTTGTCCAGGCAAACTAGACCGAACATTTGTCCGTAAAAACGAGTTAGTGGGTTTTCTTGGACGTAGCGCAAGACTGCGTTGTACATTGAGTCTTCGTCAATCGAACCCTCTTGGTACGCCAAGTAAATCATCCCCGCGTAGATAGTTGTACTAGAGAGCAACAGTTGTACAACATAGTCTAGAGAAGTATCGTTAAGATTCTCAGTGACTTGGGATACGACGCCAGTCAATGATTCTGAGATGATGACTCCCTTAGCACCATCGACTGTCGTGATACTAACGGTGGAGAATGTCTCCGTGTAGAATGTGGTTTCGTAGTAAGATTCTACTGCTTCTAGTGCCTGGGTTGCGTAATCATCAAGGGTGACGCTTGGGGCATTAATTGCTAAAACGGCATCGACAGAACTGGTTGTTACCATGACTTTGCTCCTTTAGTTAGGTGTGCGATTGGCTGAATTCTTGCTTAAAATTGAGATTTTCTACACTGCTAGTTATCCGTCTAGGATTCGCTGCCGGTAAGACTAGCAACTACCCCGATGACGCTAATAGGACTCTCTGCTGTTGACTCTTCATCTTCGTCGGTGTTGCCATCAGAAGCGACAACGTCGGCAGCCACTTCGAGGAGGCTACTGCTGGTGTCACTAATACTGTTAGTCGTAGTAGTGGTAGTATCAGAGGCTTCCAACACAGTTTCAGTGGATTGGGAAACTTTGTAATCGATGTACCGCTTCAAAATCTGGGCGAGTTCGTCATGGTCTTGAGGTGCCTCTCGCAGCTGAGCGATCCAAATGTCATCTCCTCCCTGAGAGGTCTCTATCCCAGATATATTACCAGCTGTGATGCCCGTTAAGTATAGACTGCCGTTGGAACCGACGCTCATATTGTAGGCAGCATCGCTATTATCGTCAGACGAGTTGATTTGTTTGAGCCAAACTTGCTCTCCCGTATAGGCATTGTACTTGGCAACCAGAGCATCACGGGAAGTGACTGCCTCTAAATCACCGAACTGACCGTCAGTCCATCCTCCGATATACACACCGCCGTTGTTATCGACCGAAATTCCCCGCATCCAGACATCAAAGGTGTCAGCGACATCGCCAAATTGGTCGAGCCAAACCTGTTCTCCCGTACTTGTCTGAAATTTTGCGATCCATGCCTGATAGTTATTGTACGATGTGGCCAAGTCAAATTCTTTTAAGTTACCATAGGTAAAACCAGTCGCGTAAACGCCACCACTGTCATCGACGGCAACGCCTATAGCTCTTTCTTGGTTGTCGCCTGTGCTACTCAATGACTGGCTCCACTGATACACCCCATCACTGCTGTATTTGGTAATCCAAATATCCTCTAGGTCTTCAGATTCGACTGTGCTATAGCCAACTGCATAGACATTACCGCTGACATCGACTGTGAGATCCCTACTGTAGCTTTCACTCCCATCGCTACCGAATTGCTCAATCCAATTGAGCTCCGGGTCTGTACTCAATTTGGCAATCCAAGCATCTAATGTGCCAGTAGTCTCCTTCGGATCGCCATCTGGTGAGAGCATCGAGCCTGCCGTAAAGCCAGTCACATACAAATAACCGTTGCCATCTTTCCCAATAGAGTGGGGTCTTTGAGCAGCATCATCTTTAGACTCAAAGTTGTAAGTCCATTCTTGATCTCCGGTGTCAAGGTTGAATTTGATTACCGAAGTTTTTCCGGTCGCATCTGCCTCTGTCAGATCATCTGTACCTATTTGAATCAGCACGTAAACGCCATCATCGTCTACAGCAAGATCGCGACCCATGGAATTTTCTTCAGATTCTTCCCCATGGCTGAGTTGTTGGAGCCAGATTTGCTCTCCCGATTTGGCATAGAATTTACCAACCCAGGGATTCCAATAGCTACTCGCGCTACCGTCGGACAAGTCACCCCCCACATATCCACAGACATAGATGTACTTGTTGTCGCTATCCATAACAACTGCAAAACTTTTATCGTCTTCAGATGTTCCCAGTTGTTGAAGCCAATCGATTTCTGCTTGCATGGTTTACCTCAGTTTGTAGTCTAATAACCGCAACGCATCGAGGAGATTGAGCTTGCCAAACCCTGCTTTGCGATGTTTGAAGTGTGGATCTACCTTATCGGCTGTTTGTTGGAGCAAATATTTAATGGCTTGATCGCCCAATTCTATTCCTGCCTTAATCAAGGCATAAGATTTCAGCAACGCCACTGCTCCAGCTACGAAAGGTGCAGCGTGAGAAGTTCCCGTAGAAAAGGCATAATTGTTTTCCAGATAACTACTGTAAATATCAGTTCCCGGTGCAACGAAATCCACTTGTTTTCCGTAGGTAGAAAAGGGAGCAACTCGATTAAGTTCATCGATTGCGCCGACAGTAATTACATGAGGTAAAGCACCTGGATAGTAAGACTCTTCCTTACCATCGTTTCCCGAGGCTGCTACTAACGTGACACCTTTGCGTTGGGCATAATCTACAACTTCTTGATGGGGCAATCCACCTCCCGTACTTTTAACACCCAAACTCATGTTAATGACGTCTGCACCATGATCAATTGCCCATTTAATCCCGACATTGATATTATCAATTAACCCTGAACCGACGCGCTTATTGCCTTTTTTCATTGCCCCCAAAACCCGCACCGGCAAAACTCTACATTGGGGAACCACACCCGGTGGCATTTGCATACCTTTGGCTGCGATAATCCCAGCAACATGAGTTCCGTGTCCGACTTCATCATCCGGCTTGTCATCAAACCCTAAAAAGTCACCGACAAATTGCCCCGCACCGTTGATAATATCGACGAAATCGTATCCCGGTAGAAGTGCATCTGCCAATTCCGGATGATCGAGATCGATACCAGTATCGAGAACCGCCACCGTTACGCGATGGTCTCCACTGGTAAACAATTCGTGGGCGCCGGGAACCCCAATTGTTTGACGCGATCGCGCCCCAGTTCCCACACTCATTTGCGTTGCTTGCAATTCCGGCAAGTCCGCATAACCAATGTCCCCAATGGTAGCGGATTCCACAATTGGAAGTTGGGATAAATCCCGCACAAGTGCAGAGGGCACCTTCCGATTGTGCTGTGCAATAAGACGGTAGATACGATGGAATCCACAGTCGCTTTCGCTATGACTCCATTGGCGATCAGCACTATCGTATTCTCTTGTCACCCAAACGGGAAATTTGTAGCGGTCTAAAACTGCATCCACATCAGGATGTAATTGCGTTTTTACTAACTCCCTCTTGACAATAAATTGTTGCCAGTGAGGAATAATTATATTATTTGTAGACAGATGTTCTAGCTTCAGACGGATGTGCCATTTCATGGCGTCCCTGCCTCCCGTTTGGAACAATCTTTTTGAATTATGACACCATTATATTATTCGTTTTATGCACGTAATAATTTGTCATACATTATTGACAGTATTAGAGAGTTTAAAGCTTTATCAGGCAAGAGTTTTACATGATTTCACCAACATGTATTTCCCCTATTGCATTGTCTTTTTTTTGCATTAAATACCTAAAAAAAGAAACTTTTATGAAAGAATATCCTGTATTTTTAGGTTAGACAAGTACTTATATGCTTGTTTATAAATTAGCAAATAATTATTACTATATATAGATTTTTCATATTAAATCCGCTTTGAATAACCCCGTTTTCAGCAAACCTCTAAATCTTTTATATACCGGCTATAGTGCGTCTCTACAATGTGGACATAACGGGTTTGTTGATACCGGATTTGGTATTACTTAGGGCTTGCTGCATAAGTAGGTTAGCTATGCCAAACAAAGCTTTGATATCAATAATTTTTTCCGAATAAACGCTGTGTCAAATTTCTTGACACCTAATACCTAAAACCCAATGGTGACAATTTGAAAGGTCGTGTGTTGTTTCAAGTACTATATATAGGGTTTGATAATTCAAAAAACGCTATATAAGTAAAAACCAAAGGGCTAAAAAAATTTATATTCTCAATTCGACCTTCGACCTTCCCTTGGCAACGACATTTTTGCTTTAACTTGTCACCAATGCCTCAAGCCTTATATCAAGTTCGGTTGAATACTTACACTTCGGTGGCAATAAGGCAGAGGGCAGAAGGCAGAGGGCAGAAGGGAAGAAAGAAGGTTGCAAGGGAGAAGGGAATTATAAGTGATTATCCGAACTTGATATTACCTACCACCTGCCACCTACTACCTATTCAATATTTCGCTCCACAATAGCAATATTCCACTGACCTAACTGACTCGTTTCATAAGCCACATAGCGTCCATCACCACTGATTGTTGGATGTCGTACAGAACCTTTGACACCAGCAGTCAGAAGTCTTGAGCTTTGTTTGTTTCGGTCGTACACTAGAATGTCTGTTTTACCTCGTTCGCTGGAAACATAGACAATAAAACGACCATCACTACTCAATGCTGGTTGATCTTGGCTAGAGTCACGGCGATTAAGATTGGGCAAATCAACTAGACGCTTTTGTTGCAAATCGTACAGAAAGATATCTCGGCTACGATTGCGATCGGAAGCAAAAGCAAGGTAACGACCATCGCTACTGTAAGCTGGAGATTCATCAGCTCTTTGGCTATTGATTCCACCTGAAAGAATTTGTGGTGGTGAATTAAACTGGTTAACGCAGCTGCTAGTGAGAAGTAGGAGGCAGAAGGCAGGAGGCAGGAGGCAGGAGGCAGGAGGTAAGAGAGAAGGATTTTCTTTCATCAGGGTCAAAAAAATTTATATTCCCAATTCTCAATTCCCAATTCTCAATTCTCAATTCCCGTCATCAATGCCCCACTCCCTAAAAAAGTTTCGGCAAATCAAGTGGTTTCCCAGAGCGGTTGTAAACAACAATATCCCATTGACCATTCTCGCTAGATTCAAAAGCAATTCTACTACCATCCGCACTGATAGTAGGATTGCGTACTTCAGCAGCAAGATTTTTTGTGAAGTTGCGTAACTGAAAGGTTTCCCGATTGTAGAGGTAGATGTCTGAGCGACCTTGACGACTAGCAGCAAATACAATGGTCTTACCATCTTCAGAAATTCCTGGGTGAGAAGCGATGACATCCAGAGAATTCAATCCCGGTAAATCAATCAAACGTCGCTCAGTGGCATCATACAGATAAATATCCTGACTATTGCGTCGGTCAGAGACAAAAACAATATACCGCCTAGACAAGTGGGGAGTTAATTCTGAGGCGGTACTATTCAAGCCTCGTCCTGCTGCATCAAAAGGAAAATTTAATACACGGGCAGAACTCCCACAACTTGTTAACCAACTTGCAAGGAATAATAGTATAAATTTGTCTATCAGCCTAGGGAAGAGCATCTTGGAGAATTGAGAATTGAGAATTGAGAATTGAGAATTGATTTTTGCTTTCCTAGGATGGGTGTGTTGTAACAACCGCCAAGGCGATTAGGACAAGGGGATGGCAGCCGAATGGCACTAAGATAAGCGCCTCGCCTGAGACAAGTATAAGGGTTATGCCCACAAGTAAATAAATTAGGTAGCCCTTATACTTGTCGCAATACAGACCTGGGTTGTTGCATCCAGGGATAAGCTT
>JAAHFP010000006.1 GCA_010672925.1 Symploca sp. SIO1C2
AGTCCTCTCACATAGGAACAGTAACTGTGACTATTCAACTATCTCAGCCTGATTTTCGACGACTAACCAGCATTATTCAAAAGTTACCAGACTTTGCCAATGTGCGCGATCGCATACGTTTAGTTGCTGGAGCCTTGGAAGGTGTACCCCAAGTGGATGTGATTCTAGGAGGGTTAGATTTGGATGGTGCTCCCAGGGGGACATCTGTGGAAGTGGTACGTTTCTTATCAGAATACGGACAGGTAGCTTATGGCAAAGAAGCCTTAAGCGTTTTCCTCAATTACATTCAGCCTTTTACTAGTGATGAAGATTCCGAGTTCATTTTAGAACTATTTCAGAAGTATCCTCTTGATGTACCTGCTAGTCGTAGCCGCTTGATTGACAGATGGCGAGGAACTACCAGTGTGGCTGATGTACAGGAAAAAATTGTTGGGGAAAATACCTTACGCCACATTTATATTTTGAATTTGGCTCTTGAGGCAGCAAAAGCAGTGGTTCATCTACAGCTTCCCCAGGGTACAGGTACGGGTTTTATGATTGCACCGGATTTGTTGATGACTAACAATCATGTTATTGCTAATCGGGAGCAAGCTGAACAGACTGAATATACTTTTAATTACCAGCTAGATATAAACGGTAATGAGTGTAAAATACAGACAGCGCAGGCATTACCGGGTGGTGCATTTTATACGAATGTTGAGTTAGACTATACAGTTGTATGGCTAAAGGATTTACCATCCTTTGGTAACTCCTTAATTCTCCAGGGTAAGCGAATGCGGCGAGATGATCGCGTGGCAATTATCCAGCATCCCGGTGGACATTTGAAGAAAATTTCCATGCAGAATAACTTTATCGCCTATGCTGATGCCAACCTCGTGCAATATACCACTAGTACTTTACCTGGTTCTTCCGGTTCACCGGTGTTTGATGATGAATTTAAGGTGATTGCGATTCATCACAGTGGTGGGATGTTGATTGAACCAGGAACACAGCAACGTTATTTACGTAATGCAGGTACAAGTATGATTGCTGTGTTGAATGATCTGAAGAGCAATGCACCAGAGATTTACACCCAATTAAAAGGATAGTTAGGTAATGGCCATCAGCAACAATAGCATCCAACAATTATTACCTCTACTCAGACCCCATTTGAAGAATGAGAGTGAGCGTCAAGCCTATTTAATATTGGCATTAGGAACCAATGCAAATGCATTAAACTTGATTTGGAACGAACCTATCAATATTTTCATTCCGAATATGGTGAACACATTGGTAGCGTTTGGTGAACTTACTCCTGGTAAACCTGCGCTTTGTTGCTTGTTGGAGGTAATTCGTCAGGATGTAGGGGAAGATGTAAAGGTAAAGATCGATAAATTGCTACAACAGATCAGAGAAGAACTAAATCCCAGAGACAATCAAGTTCCTCAAGGGTATCGGAAAGCTGTAGCTCAATATTTTTATGTCACACTACAACGACTGAAAGAACAAGGATGTTTGAATATCCGCAAAGATGTAGTTAATGCTGACAGGCGACTGAACTATGTTGCTCAAATCACCGATTTTGAGTTACCCTTTGTAGTGATGAATATGCGTGGTGATGCTTTCTTCATGTTTTCTGAGTTTTCTGCGATCAACATGAAAACTTTACGGCAGTTTTCTGCCCAATGCATGAAGTTGGCAAGGCAGCAAGTTACTCCCTCTGCGGTTGGTAAAGCCTTATACAATTTTAGAATGCCAACTCACCTTTGTTTTGCAATTGCCCTGGTTGACAGAGTAGAGCAGAAAACTGCGACTGAGTTACAGACAACCAATCCCTTAGATCATACAACAGATGTGTTGTGGTATGAAGTACCAATAATTTATGAACTCAGTCAACAGAAGCTCTATTTTTATGACAACCCATCTAGTTTCTGGGAAAACTTTAAAGGGGAGGTAGCTTGGCGAAATTTACGGGCAGTTATTCAGCAGATATTATCGGGAAAACCGATCAATAGCTAGTTAACTTAGGGCAACATATTTTAACGACAGGTGTATTATATGAATAATAAACCAGGTTTAAACGAAGATGAGTTTAAAAAACTAGTAAAAATTCTATCTCAAAGGAAAGAGGAACGTGAAGGAATCATCACAATTGATACAGTTAGAGATAGTTTAAGAGAACTAGAACTATCAGAATTAATGGTTGAAACTGATATTGAAGAGGTACGTAAACAAGTGAACAGAGAGTTTAAAAGACGACAAAGGAAAAACTACCTAATTTTTGGTTTGATACTCATAATATTAACTAATCCTTTTGCTGCTTACGGAGGTTATAAGTTAAAAAAATTTCTTGTCGCTAGATTTCCAGGAAATTTAGCCACTGCTCAAGTCGATAACTCCGCAGAATTAGTTAATCTGGAAAAGCAAGTTAAAGAACTAGAAACTGATAAAGCAGATCTAGAAGAGCAACTAAAAAATTCTGAAGTTACAAAAGAGCAACTAGAGAAACAGCTAGAAAAGCTCGAAGATGAAAACAAGGCTGCAAATACAAGTCCACCAACCACAATATCTCCTACAAGCCCTTCCCCTGAGTCCAGTCCTTCTCCTGAGTCGAGCCCAAACACAACTAATTCAGTGGAAATTCAGGAGCTTGTTTTTGAACTCCAAGAATGCAAAAAATCTCTGACATCCGCAACCAACCAAAATATTACGTGTTCTGTCCTCATCACAAGTACAAACGAAAATACCAGGACTTACTTATACTCAGACAACTATAGAGGAAAAAGTAGAATAATTGAAGCTGGCAAAGAAAGCATTGCTACAAGAGTCAAACTTGGCAGTAATTCTAGTACTTCTAGCACCAACAATAACCTAATTAAAGACATTCCAATGGAAGGAGTTATTTATTTTGAAAATATACCACAAGAAGTAGAGAAAATAGAAATTCTTGAAATTAGTTCGTATCTCGATAGCTCTTATTATGATGGTGCTATCAAAGCAGAATTTCGCGATATTAATTTAGTTGAATAACTATAAGGAATAACGCACCGGAGATTTATACTCATTTACAGGGATAGTTGAGTAATGGCAATCAGCAACAATAGTATCCAACAATTATTGCCTATACTCAGACCGTACTTGCGAAATGAGAGTGAGCGTCGAGCCTATTTGATAAGGGCATTAGGAACCAATGCAGATGTATTGAACTTGATTTGGAACGAACCCGTAAATACTTTCATTCCGAATATGGTACAAGCATTGGTAGCTTTCGGTGAACTTACTCCTGGTAAACCTGCGCTTTGTGCCTTATTGGAAGTAATTCGTGAAGATGTAGGTGTAGATATCCAGGTACGCCTAGATGAGTTACTTCAAGCGATTAAAAAGGAATTGCCAAGAACAAGCAATAATCAAGGAAACTGGAGTCATACTTCTGTCAATGATTCCAATAAAACTCTCAAGCCAATAGACTTAGTAAGTCCACGTCAATTTACAACAGCTTCAGGATTTTTAGGGGATGACTGGGACAAGCTTGAAAAAGAACTAAACGATTGGCTGTTTCGTGTTTCAACTTCAATCGAGATTAAAAATATCGTAACTGACTATTCTCTATCAGGAGCAAAAGTTTTAGTTTATTTTGAAAAAAAGATGGTTGATCATACTAAACCATATCTGAAAGCTTGCATTTATCACGGTCTAACTGAGTTGTCTGTTGATGCGGATATTTATAAACATTCAAAGATACAACCTGAAAGTTTAACTTCAAACACGGCATCTCTTACTTTAGGACTTGGGGCTTTTGCTGTAGTTCTTTTTCGTTCTAGTAACTAATGTTTACAACACCTTCGATAAGCGGCGAAACTATTCAAAAATTACTCTATTTACTTAGACCTTATTTGCAAGATGAAGGAGAACGTAAAGCTTATTTATTCCGAGCATTAGGATTTGAGACAGTTGACCGGTTGAACCTAGTTTGGAAGCAACCTACCAACACTTTTATCCCTGAACTGCTCAAAGAACTGGTAAACTTTGGTGAAATAGTCCCTGGTCAACCCGCGCTTTGTACTTTGTTAGAAGTGATTCGTAAAGAAGTGGGTGTAGATGTACAGTCAGAAATAGACAAACTGATATTTCAGATTAAGCAAGAGCTCAACACATTAGAACCGAATCATTTGTGGCAGGATGTGCAAACTTTCAAGGGACATTCAGAATTAATTCGCTCTGTGGCCATTAGTCCTGATGGTCAGATACTGGTTAGTGGTAGTATTGATCAGACCATCAAGCTTTGGAATTTGGCGACTGGTAAATTACTTTACACCCTTGAGGGACACTCCAGTGCAGTTCTATCCGTTGCCTTCCATCCGGATGGGAAAACCCTTGCTGGTGGCAGTAACCTTGCGGTTGGAGATGGCAACCTCAAATTGTGGGATGTCAAGACGGGAACACTACAGCGAGTGCTTGACCAAGGATTGATCAATTTTCGTGTTTCCTGTGTTACCTTTAGCCCAGATGGACAGACCCTTGCCACGGGGAATATTGATGCCACAATTAAGCTATGGAAATTAAGCAGTGGCAAACTATATCGCACTCTCAAAGGGCATGGGTGGGATGTAGCTTCAGTTGCCTTTAGCCGTGATGGGAGGCTTCTCGTGAGTGGAGGATTTGATGGTGCGATCAAGATATGGAATTGGCGTACAGGGGAATTACTACATACCTTGAATCGACCTTCACCTTCAAATATTATCGGTTCCTTAGTATCCTGGTTTGATTCCTCAGTTGGGGCAATTTACTCTGTGGCTATCAGTCCTGATGGACAGATGATTGCTAGTGCTGGTAGTGACCAGCTAATCATATTATGGAATTCTGGAACAGGAAAATTGGTACGTACTCTTACGGAACACTCAGGTTCAGTTTTTGCTGTCGCGTTTAGTCCTAAGGGAAAATTTCTTGCTAGTGGTGGTAAAGATAATACTGTGAGAATTTGGAATTATCAGACGGGAGAACTACTTCAAACGCTGGAGCATTTCGGTCTAGTTCATTGTCTTGCTTTCAGCCCTGATGGAGAAACTTTAGCCAGTGGCAGTGAAGATACGACTATCAAGGTTTGGCGCATAAATAATAGTTAAGCGATAGTAATAAGTAGTGAGGGGAGTAGCACAGTAGTCTTAAATATAGCAATGCATCCAAGATTTATGATCGTGATTCATAATTCAGATAATTAGATAATGGCAATCAGCAGCAATAGTATCAAACAATTATTACCTCTACTCAGACCCTATTTGCGGAATGAGAATGAGCGTCGAGCCTATTTGATTAGGGCGTTAGGCATGGATACACCTGTGTTGAACCGCTTGGCAATGAATACACCTGTAGATACTTTCATTACCAACATGATAGAGGAACTGGTGGTCTTGGGCAGCATCGCTCCTGAGCAACCTGCAATCTGTGCTCTGTTGGAAGTAATTCGAGAAGATGTAGGTTTAGATCGCCAGCTCAGTATCAATCAGTTGATTCTACAGATTAAAATAGAGATAGGGATAACTGAGGCACTAGTTGAAGGTGAGCCGGTTAAATCAGGAAACAAGGCAATGCCAAATATGCCTTCTATTGAGCGTGACCAGGTTTTTATTAGCTATAGTCATAAGGATAAAGACTGGCTGGAAAAACTCCAGACTATGCTTAAGCCTTTGATACGGAATAACCTCAATGTCTGGGATGATACCAAAATCAAACCAGGAGCCAAATGGAGAGAGGAAATTACCAAGGCTCTAGCAGCAGCGAAGGTAGCGGTATTAATGGTAAGCCCCAATTTCCTAGCATCTGAGTTTATTGATAAGCAAGAATTACCACCTCTACTAACGGCAGCAGAAGAAGAAGGGTTGACAATTATTTGGGTCTATGTGAGTGCTTGCATGTACAAAGAATCAAAGATTAAAGATTATCAGGCAGCTCATGATACTTCTAAGCCCCTTGATACTTTGTCAAGTGGAAAGCGAAATCAGGTATTGCTGAAAATTGCACAAAACATCAAGGCAGCTGCAACTGAAACATCTACAGACCCTTAGATTGCCCACTGTTGTATTCTGACACTATGTCAGTGGGCTCTAATTACGCTACTGCTGTAGGCAATCGCTGATTCCCTATTAACCCATTCTACATTTACCAGATTATTCTTAACTGGCAAGATGCCAGTTCCACAATGTTTTTTTAAAGTCAGTAATAGGAATTTATACCTTACAGGAGCACAACTATCCCATTGTCAATAGAATAGCAAAAAATTACAATAATTACAACTAGTAAAATATTTTAATGAGAAAGCGATCGCTACTTGAAATTATGAGCCTTAACAGCTAAAGATTCCAATGCCTTAATCGCTTCACCAAGCATTGATTCTGGCAACTTCTCAACTAGCTTAATTGCCTGATGGCGAACTTCGCTTCTCACTTCCTCTACTGGCTGCTGGTTAATCATGTCATCCCTTAGACGGAAATGCTGTTGCCTTTCCATCGCTGCTTCTGGAGTATAAAAATCACCCACATCTAAGTAATTTTCCAGATTGCTCAAAACCATCAACAACCACTAAATGAGCAAGAGGATTGCCAAATTCTTTCATTTCTGCTGCCCACGAACCCTTTGCGACGCAGTACCCATATGTTGATTTTTTACGAAAAACTGGGCTTTTGCTGCATCTGGGATTTTTGACAACCGAACAAAAATTTGTACTGTTTTCCTCCCTTGTCTCCTTGTCCTCCTTGTCCTTCTTGTCTTGTCCCAACCCGAAAGTAAAAAACCTCCCTTGTCAGCTGCCTCCTGCCTTCAAAGCCCTAGATAGACGTCCGGATAGAAGTATCCTTAAGAGGAAAAGTTAGATTAAGAAAAATATTGTTGATGCCCTCAGCAAAGCTACTATGTCGGGATCTCTTGCTCAACTAGAAATTTGTCAGAATAATACTTCTGCTCAGAAGTTTTTGCTTGCTCATGATTTGGTTACTATTGGTCGGTCACCAGACAACTCTCTAGTTTTGAGCAGTGATCTGACTGTATCCCGTCACCATGCTCAAATTAGCCAGGAAAACAACTCCTATGTGTTTACGGATCTCAATAGTTCCGATGGCACATATCTCAATGGCATCAAACTGTCACCTCATACCCCTCAACCTTTAGCAGAGAATGATCTAATTAGCATTGGTAACTTTGAATTGCGATTCCACAGACAGCTTCGCATTCAAACCCCTAAACTATCTAGAGGTTGGAACCAGTCTACCACTGCAATTGCTTCCCCCAGCATACCTCAGGTAGAAGCCGACCAACAATTACAGGTGCTGGACTTAAAAGGTTACCAGACTTTGAGTATTGGACAGGACTCTTTAAATGACATGGTGATCGATTATCCCACCGTGTCCCGTTTTCATGCCCAAATCAAGCGGCAAGATGGCTCCTTTATCCTGTTTGATCTCAACTCGACTAATGGCACTTTTGTTAATGGCAAGGGGGTTGTGGGAAAGCAAATACTGAGGGTAGGTGATACTATCACCATCGGACCCTATCGCTTCAGCCTCAAAATCAACGAAACCCTAATTGGCAATAACCAGGCAGGCAACTTGCGACTAGATGCCATGCATTTAAAGAAAATGGTTTGTCAGGGGGTTAACTTGCTCAATGATATCTCCCTGTCCATCCAACCAAGAGAGTTTGTTGCTATTGCGGGAGTGAGTGGTGGGGGCAAATCTACCCTGCTGGATGCTCTGAATGGCTTTCGTCCTGCTACTAGTGGTACGGTACTAGTTAACGGCAATGACCTCTACAAAAATTTTAATGTCTATCGCACGGAAATCGGCTATGTTCCTCAAAAGGATATTGTCCATCTAGAGTTGACTGTTGAGGAAGCCCTCAACTATGCTGCACAGTTAAGGATGCCAGCAGATACGACTAAGGCGGAAAGACGCCAACGGGTGGATGAAGTACTGGAAGACTTAGGATTAAGCTGCCGCCGCAAGGTACCAGTGAAAACTCTCAGTGGTGGACAACTCAAGCGAGTATCTATTGGGGTAGAACTTCTAACTAAACCCAGTCTCTTTTTCCTGGATGAAGCCACTTCTGGGTTAGATCCGGGCACAGAAGCGGAGTTGATGCAGTTGTTGCGGAAGCTAGCGGATCAAGGTCGTACTATTTTACTGATTACCCACGCCACGGAAAATGTGATGCTGTGCGACTTGGTAGTATTTATGGCCAAGGGAGGCAATTTGGCTTACTTTGGACCACCCCAAGAAGCTCCCCAATACTTTGGTGTCCAGAGATTTAATGAAATTTACCGCAAACTGGAAAACGAACTATGTCCTGAACAGTGGCAGCAGCGTTACTTGCAATCGCCACAATATCAGCAATATGTTGTCCGGCGGCAGCAATCGTTGGAACTACCAACTAAGCCAAGAGTAAAACAGCGTCCCCGAACCCAGCTATCAGGAGGGATGTTGAAGCGCATCTCCAGCTGGCGACAATTTCTGATCCTCTCCCAGCGTAACCTCGCAATTCTACTTCGCGATCGCGCCAGCTTAATTCTGATGCTAGCAGTTGCTCCCCTCTTGGGACTGCTGGACTTCTGTGCCTGGAACCAAAAACTCTTCGATGTCCAAACCGGTGATGCCAAACTTGCTATTACTATGCTCTTCACCACTGGTCTAATTGCAGTAATGGTTGGTAGTATTGCCACAATGCGGGAAATTGTCAAGGAGTTGGATATCTATCGAAGAGAGCGACTGATCGGTCTCAAGATTATTCCTTACATCTTTTCAAAAGTTTGGGTAAGTGTTCTACTAGCTCTCTATCAGGCGGCTATTTTCCTCGCATTTAAGTTTCTGGCGGTAGACCTTCCCCTCTCTATAGAAGTTGTAGTTGGTATGTATATTACCCTAGTCTTAGCTACCATTGCTGGGATGGTTATGGGTTTATTAGGTTCAGCGATTTCACCCAATCAAAATGTAGCCCCTTTAATTGCCATTATCTTTCTTGTACCCCAGATTATCTTCGGTGGTGGGGTGTTACCGGTAGATACCTTTGGCCCACCAGGACAAATGATTAACCAAATATCCTTAACTAAGTGGTCTTTTGAAGCTCTAGTAACGATTACCGGCTTGGGTAAAGATGTTGCTGAAGACTCCTGCTGGAATTTATCTGAGGAGCAGCGAGAACAACTAAGTGATCGGGAAAAGAAGCAATGTACTTGTTATGGAGTAAGTGTCTTCAAAACTTGCCAGTTTCCTGGAATTCGGGAAGCCTATGAACCGACTGTAGATCAACCAGAACCAGTGAAACCAAAAGCCCCAGGAGAACTGCCCCAGCCCTCTGCAATCCGGTCACCCTTAGCTCAGCAAAAGTATCAGGATGAGATTGCTGCTTATCAGAAGCAAGTGGATCAATATCAACAAGATGTAGACCAGTGGCAAGAAAAGTATACCAACTGGAAGGAGAAATACGAAGGAGCAATCGGTAAAGCAGAAGCCATTATCAGCAGTTTCCACAAAGACTATGGCGCGACCTTCAATGTCAATGTAAGCCGCCATTGGAGCATTCTTAGTTCCTTGATTGCTGGTATGTTTGGTTTAATTGTGGTGGTGCAAAAACGCAAAGATATTATCTAGAAAAATTTGTTATTTGTTGTTGGTTGTTGGTTGTTGGTTGTTTGTTGCTTTGTGTACAGCCTTCCCTGGGTGAACGAAATGGGGAAAAATTTTTTCATCGTTTCTACCACCCGCTACCTTTCAATACAGCTCATATTTAAGTAACGTGCAAGGAATTGAACCGTTGTAAACTGGGATGCGGCGAGAGGCTTTTAGTCCGATTCGCTTGGCTAATTCCTTATTTCCGCATAAAACAAAAGCTGTCCATCCTTTGAACCGTTGCTTGAAGATATCACCAAGCTGTTTGTAGAAATCCCCTAGTTGATTAGCATTTCCTACCCTTTCTCCATAGGGGGGATTGCAAAGAATAATGCCGGAGTCTGTTGGTGCTTCCACTTGAGATAGTTCAGTTTGGGTAAAGCTTACCTGCTGAGCAACACCACAATTTTCTGCATTAATACGAGCTTGCTTAATAATATCCAGGTTGCGATCGCTTCCCAAAATCGGTACTTTTAGTTCAGCTATCTGGCTGTTTTTTGCTTCTTGGAGCAACTGCTCCCAACACTTAGAATCAAAATCTAACCAGCGCTCAAAACCAAAATGGTTACGAAACAACCCTGGAGCAATATTTAAGGCTTTAAGGCTTGCTTCTAGTGGTAGAGTTCCGGAGCCACACAAGGGGTCAAAAAATGCCATAGTTGGTTGCCAATCAGCCATTGTCAGTAAAGCTGCTGCTAGGGTTTCCTTGAGGGGAGCTAGTCCCATTGCTGGTCGATATCCCCGTCGATGAAGGCTAGTACCGGAACTATCTAGGCTTAAAATACACCGTTTTTGATGGATGTGGGCATTAAGCAATACATCGGGATTTTTGGTATCTATACTAGATCGCTCACCAAATTGGCAGCGCTGTTGGTCTATAATCGCATTTTTGACTTGTAGAGCACTAAAGTGGGTGTGGTTAAGTTGGCGATTGCCTCCTGTTGCCCTAACTGCTAGGGTATGGTGAGGTTGTAGGTATTGCTCCCAGGGAATATTGTGCACTTCCTGATAAAGCCTCTTGGCATCTGGACAAGGAAACTCCGCTACAGTTACTAGTACCCGGAAAATTGTTCTTGCCCAAAGATTAACTCGGTACATCAAAGAGTAGTCACCAACAAAATGTACTCCAGTAAAATCAGAACGGACTGATTGGGCTCCCAAATTTTCCAGCTCCTGAGCTGCAATCCCTTCTAAACCACGGGCGACTGTAGCAAAATAATGGTTCATTTTTGACATCCTACCCGCCCTAGAAGACACAACACCTTTGCCAGGATACTATTTATCCGAATCAATGAGAGCTTTGATAATTTTTAGTGTAGTTTCCTTCAAACTAGGTCTAGGGTGGGTCGAGCTGATAAAATATTCCCCTGTAGGCAGATGGTGTAGGGCTAATTCTGGGTAAGTCACAATCTCCCAGTCTTGGTAGACTTCGCTTTTTCTTGCAGAATGCTCCGGACAACGGTTCTCATAGCACCAACCAGCTTTCACCAATTGCTCTTGTAGGGACATGAGTACAAATTCCTATATCTTGGTAAAGGTCACTCTCAACTTTAGCTGACCTACCCCTGCTACCGTCTCCTTCGCAAGAAGGTTTTGGTATCGATAGGGAATTTTCTTGCACCTCAGCGTGAAAATTCCCTAAAACCTTACCGAACACCTATTCAAACTGGACAACTACAACTTATACAGCAAGCCCTAATTAGTTTTATAGTTGTTTAAAGTTGAATTTCTGCTCAAATCATGCTAATTCAGAATTATAGAATTGAGGCTCAATAGCTTTGATAATCAGCATTGTCGGTTACAAGGGAGGCGTGGGAAAAACCACTACCGCCATTCACTTAGCCGGATACTTACAAACGAAAGTACCTACTCTACTAGTAGACTCTGACAAAAACCGAAGTGCTCTAGTCTGGAACCGGGAAGAAAAACTACCGTTCAAAACTGTGGCGATTGCCGCCGCAGGGAAGTGGTTAGGGCAATACCAGAACTCAGTTTTCGATACTGCTGCTAGACCCTCTCCCGATGAGTTACAGGATTTAGCGGATGCTTCAGATTTGTTACTGCTACCAACACCTCCTAAGGGACTAGATTTGGATGCCTTAATCAAAATGATTGATTTGCTCAAAGAGACAAAGGCTAAATTCAAAATTTTATTTACTCAAGTACCTCCTAGATCTTCAGCTATAAAAGATGCTAGGCGAACTTTGGAAGAGTTAAAACTACCCATGTTCAAAACTGAAATTCCTAAGCTGGTAGCTTTTGAGAAGGCGCCATTGGCTGGTGTTTTGATTAAAGACTATCCCAATAGATACTCTGATCGTGGGTGGAAAGCTTATCAGGCAGTGGGTAGGGAGATATTGAAAGATATTTAGGAGAATTTAGAATTTAGAATTTAGAATGTAAACCACATTTTATTCAATTTCCAATTCCCAATTCCCAATTCTCAACTCTCAATTTAAACAATCTCTTAGGGTCTTGATCAGAGCTGCATTTTGCTCTGGAGTACCAACAGTAATCCGTAACTTATCCGTCAGTCGTGGCTGGTTGAAGTACCTGACTAATATTCCCCGTTGCTTCAGTATTTCATAAAGAAATTCTGCACTATCTGCCGAAAATTTTTCTGCAAAGATTGGCGATAAGCTTGCCAACAAAAAATTAGACTCAGAAGGGTAGAGAGTAAAACCTAATTCCTCCAAGTCCAGAGCCATTTCAGTGCGAGAGTCTTTAATCTTTTGGGCGTTAGCATTTTTGTGGTCTTGATCTGCTATGGCCGCTGTTCCTACAGCAATAGCGAGCGCATCAATATTATAGCTGTCTTTAACTTTAATTAATCCGGCTAACAGGGTTGGATTCCCTAAACCAAAGCCAAGTCTTAATCCAGCTAACGAGTAACCCTTAGATAAAGTCCTCAAAATAATCACATTATCGTGCTTTTTGGTTAATTCCAAAGCATTGACTTGGGCAAAATCCGTATATGCCTCATCGATAACCAGTACACCAGATAGGCCTGTTGCCAACTTCTCCAGCAATTCTACTGGCACAATGGTTCCTGAGGGACTATTTGGAGAAGCGATAAAGGTTACTGCTCCTTGGGCAGCAATCAACTCTTCGACGGGTAGAGTGTAATCTTCCAGGTAGGGTACTTCTACAATGTCGGCGTCTTGTATCTGTGCTAAAGTACGGTACAGGACATAGGTCGGCGTCGGATAAACAACTCCTCTACCTTTTTCAGTACAAGCACGGATAATCATCGTTAAGAGATCATCACTACCATTGCCAACCAGAATCCAGTCAGCAGGTAATCCTAAGACCTGACTAGCTGCTTGACGAAAAGCAGTAGCCATGGGGTCTGGATAACGGCGCAGCAGTTCTCCATTGAGTTCCTGTAGCACCTGCAACGCCTTAGGGGAAGGAAGATAAGGATTCTCATTAGTATTCAATTTAATAATTTTGGCATCCGGTGGTGGCTGCTCACCAGGTACATAACCGGCTAAATCATCAATGCTTGAGCGAAAGTAAGTCATGATTGGCTGAATTTAAATAGGTCAGAATGTCTTCGCTTCCCAACAAAGAAATATTATATAAGTGGTAAATATAGCAAGCGCCAAGGTGATTAGGACAAGGGGATGGCAGCCCCTTGTTAACTTGCCTTACCTGAGAATATCTTAACCGCCCTGGCGACTGCTATAGTTGGCAATTAAGCACCAGAGCATCATACTATCACTTAGATAGACGGATTAATATTAGACAAATAGACAAAGTATATCTACTAGCAAGGACTATTAACGCCAATATTGCCCGGATTAAGGAGTAAGGATATGAGGGAACAGTTACAGAAAAGTCGATTTAGCCGCATTATCTATAAGCTACCCAAAAACATAATGCTCATGACCACAGCCAGTGTAGCGCTGTTAGTAATGACTTCAGGAATTGGCATGATGTTCACAGGAGCTCGTTTCGTCGATAAAGTCAAGGGACTATTCAGCATCTCTGAGACTGCACCGGAAGTTGATGTGCGCTCTTTGATTGTCAGTCAAATAAGTGGGGCGAGTGAACTGACAACTGCTGTCTTTACAATGGAAGCAGTGGTACCAACCCGTCAAGATAGACTCATTGCTGGATATCCAGTCGGCTCAACTCAATTGCTCTACATTGCTTATGGTGAAGTACGGGCTGGAGTTGATTTAGGAGAGCTAAAAGTTGAGGATGTCAATATTGTTAATGATACAATTGAGTTACAGTTACCACCTCCTAAGCTACTAGACAGCAAGATTGACGTGAGTCGTTCTCAAGTATATGACTACGATCGCGGTTTCTTGGGTTTGGGGCCCGATGTCGCACCCCAGTTACAGATGCTAGCGCAACAGGAAACTCTGAAAAAAATCGAGGCAACTGCCTGTCGAGAGGATTTGCTACAGCAGGCTAATGAAAGAGCACAATTGGTTGTTTCACAGTTATTAACTACATCTGGGCATAAAGGAATCGAGGTAAAAACTCAACCTCCTGCTACAGGAGTTTGTTCGTGAACCTCAAGAAAAAAGTAGGAGACAGGAGGCAGTAACCAAGAAAGAAATTTGACTACCGTGAGTGCAAATTCATTTATGGTATGGTGTGTCTCCGTGTCTCCGTGTCTCCGTGTCTCCGTGTCTCCGTGTCTCTGTGTCTCCGCATCCCCACGTCCCCGCGTACCCATATCTAGTTGTATCTGCGTTTGCGTCTTCTAGCGATCGCTTTACGCTTTTTCTTTTCAATAGGTGTCTCAAAATTACGCAGACGCTTCATATCTGCGAAAATTCCGGCTTTTGAGACTTGGCGCTTGAATCGGCGCAGCGCTGACTCAATTCCTTCATTTTCGCCTACAACCACTTGGGTCACGTTATCTCCTCCTTAAGTTAAAACCAATAATTGGGATGAGCGAAGTTGCACAAAATTACTCTTAAGCAAATGCGCCTGTGCTTGATTTTCGTTCACCTTACACTTCCTAGGTTAAGCTAACTCGTAGAGTAAGAGCAAGCTGAGATTAGGTATTAGGTCTTAGGCGTTAGGTCTTAGGTTTTTGGTCTGGTGTGGTATACCTGATCTCAACCTTTATGTCCTACCTAGGTTAGTAGCTGAGGAATCCAACTTAATCAGAGAAGCGATACAAACTAAAGCTAGTGCCGCTGCGCGGAATTAAGAATGAAGAATGAAGAATTAAGAATGCTTATAGAGTAAGGATTCTCTCGATCTCAAACTGGTCACTTATTTCCGCCGCGCTGCACTAGTGAGTTACGTACTCTGGATCTTTAGCAACTTTACCGTTTTTGTGATTGGTATGACCGTTGCCGTTGCGGGGTTGAATCACTCCATACCCACCGTGGTTACGTTCATAAATCACGTTAATTTCATCGGTTTTCGTATTCCGGAACATGTAAAAGTCGTGATCCACTAGTTGCAGTTGTTCTAAGGCTTCTTCGACCGTCATAGGCGGCATCGCGAAATACTTCATACGCACTACTTCGTTAGGTAATTCAGGAGTGCGATCGCCAATCAGATCCTCTACTGCTGGCCCTTCGACTACCACATCTGCCATCTTCGCCTGAGTATGGTTCTTTTTGCGTTGTAGTTTTTCCTTGTATTTCCTTAGTTGGCGTTGAATTTTGTCAGCTACCAGATCAATACTTGCATATAAGTCTTCACTGCCTTCTTGAGCACGAATGACCGTACCATTAGCGTAAATGGTAACTTCCGCAGTCTGCTTAGAATTGATCCGGGGATTACGAGCCACCGACAAATTCACATCTACCTCAGTAGTTAAGTTTTGAAAATGATTTACTGCCTTTTCCACTTTTTGATGTACGTACTCACGAATTGCCTCGGTGATTTCGATATTCTTGCCCTGGATTACAAGCTTCATACAGATCTACTCCCTCCTCTAAGGTTTTATGTAATTAATTACAGCCGTGTAGGTATGGCTGCTTTTGGGGGATACTTTTACGGTAGCACCTTGTATTCTAGAAAACAGTCGCCTTTGACTTCTCTTCAGATTCCTTTGCATTATTTGACATTAGACCTCTTGCCAAAATGCTTCGTTACCCCTCCCCTATTGGTGATAAGTTAAGGCAAACATGTCTTAAGGGAGCTGGGGGAGCTGAGGAAGCTGAGGAAGCTGAGGAAGCTGAGGGAGCTGGGGGAGCTGGGGGAGCTGAGGGAGAGGAATACAATAAAAGTTGGATTGTAGGAGAGTAGGTTTTGCCCCGTCGATGCTGTCTCTATAATCAGGATTTAGTGCCTTATGCTGTGGCGTGGGAACAGCAGCGATTGCTCGTAACGGAACGTATCCAAGACCCTAGTCTGGATGATGTTTTGTTGTTGTTGGAACATCCCGCAGTTTACACCCTTGGTCGAGGAGCAAGTCTTGAGTTTCTGAAGTTTGACCCAAATGTGGTAGATTTTCCGACTTACCGGGTAGAGAGAGGTGGTGAAGTGACTTACCATTGTCCTGGTCAACTAGTGGGCTATCCAATCCTCAATCTGCGGTATTACCAGCAAGACTTACACTGGTATCTGCGACAGTTGGAGGAGGTATTAATTCAACTTCTAGGGATTTACGGACTCAAAGGAGAGCGTATTACAGGGATGACTGGTGTCTGGCTAGAGGGACGTAAAGTAGCCGCAATTGGGATCAAAGCATCCCGCTGGATAACTATGCATGGCTTTGCCCTCAATGTTTGTCCCGAACTATCAGGCTTTGAGAAGATTGTGCCTTGTGGTATTGCCAATAAACCCGTTGGTAGTCTTGCTGAGTTTATCCCTGGGATTAGAGTAGAACAGGTACGTCATTTGGTAGCTACAACGTTTGCACAAGTTTTTAATGTTGAGCTGATTCAAATATAGCGCTACGCCTTGGGGAATGGGGAATAGGGAATAGGGCGCACGTCGGTCATTTGTGTCAACTTAAGTGAAACCGAAGAATTTAGTCCATTTAAATGGACTTAAGCTATTAGCCTTGGATTTGAAGATACTGTTGGCGAATTAAGAGGGGGTGTCAGCCTCAAGGCTGAATGCGCTTAAGTTGACTTATAGTGAAAACAAAGAAAATTAAATAACTTCCTCTCAGGTCGATGGGGCTAAAGCAGCAAAGCGAGAGAGTCGGGTTTGGCTTTTGGAAGACCCTTTCCACCAATAGACTAAGCGGGTAAGATTCATCGCTGCAGCGATGGCAATATGTTGCAGACGAGTTTTGGCTAAACCCAAATAGCGGCAGTGTCGTAACTCAAAGCATCTCTTACCTTGAGAAATGGTACCTTCTACTCCAGCTCTTTTGGCATACCGGTGTTTCCAATCATCAGTAACTTGGTTGTTTCGTGCTGTGTGTAAAGCTTCATGTAACTTTTGCGGTCGGAGTTTGAGCAAGCGAGGTTCCTTGACGGCACGAGTACATTGTGGTCTATTGGTACAGGCAGCACACTCATGACGGTTAAACCGTACTTCAACCACCTCGTTGCCATAATCATCCTGACGGGGTCGCCAAGCTCTTGAAGATTTGCCCGCAGGACACTTGACACTGTGAGCTTCCCAGTCAACGGCAAAACAGGAGATGTCAAATCCCTCTTGTGCTTTGGCTTGCCAACTCGAATCTGGGGGAACTTTACCAATAAGTTCAACATCGTAGTTATCTTTACTGGTGACTAAATGTTGGGCATCAACGTAAGCTGTGTCCATCAAATGCTCTGCGGGCAAGAGTTCCTTGAGAGCTAAATCTTGGTGAATCTTGTCTGTGATGGCTCCATCATGGGTCGTCGCCGGTGTCGTTTCCACATGAGTAATTAGATTAGGAGTATCTTCATCACAAGTTTCTGTCAGATGCACTGCATAACCTGTCCAATTTGTATCCCGTTTGGTACGATAGCGAACCTCTGGGTCATAGGGTGAGACTATTAGTAGCTTGTTGGGTGGTAAATCTTTCTGTTGCCGCCAACGGAGTTTTTCTCCACAGAGGTAATATTGTTGTACCCATACTTGTCGCAAAATCTCTACTGAAGGAATTTGCTTTAACCATCCCATCGTTGGGTCTTCATCGATTAGTGATAATAAATAGTGACCATCTGCCCCGATCTGAGTGGCTAGTTTTTGTTGTTGAGTTTTAGTTTTGGGCAAACGATATTGTTCAAAGCGTACTCCATATCGGTCGAACCAATCTGGGGTGACCATTGCTGATAACCAGGAAGGAACCACGGTCGCTAAGTCATTGAGGACACGGCGTAGAGTTTCTCCACAACACTCAATTCGGTTCAATTGCCGGATTGCTCCTAGTACATGAGTTGAGTCGGTTCTGGCTTGACCTCTGGTTTTGAGCCAGCCTTGTTGTTGGCAAATTTTGAGTATTTCATCGAGGAGCTGGTGTTCCCGTCCCTTTGCTACCAACCTCTCCCGAAATTCACTTAAGACACTAAAGTCAAATCCACTATTGGTCAATTCTAATCCCAAAGCATACTTCCAGTCCAAGCGACCTCTTACTGCATCAGCTGCTTGTCTGTCTGTGAGCCCTTCCGCAAATTGCATCAGTGTAATTAGTGCTAATTGCCCTGGAGACAGCGCACTTTGACCACAATCGGCCCGAAACAGAGTCGTGAAGTCTTCATCACGGTAGAATTGACCTAGCTGATCGCGCATCTTCATGTAAACGTTCCCTTTTGGAAACGCAGCACGGGCTACTTTGGCTGTTTCCATAGGGATTACCCACTCATTTTTGGGATGAAGTGTCATTTGCGATCACATCCTTTTCAATAGTACCATCTCTATTCTTCTACTTTTAGCGATCGCAAATTTTATTGCTCGCTAAACCCCGCTCCCTTGAGCCCCTTACACTAGTTTCCTCGACAATCGTTTACAAATCAATGCGAGGTAACTTCTCAATAAGTCTGGGGGCGCTCGCCGCGAATCAATCAGGCAAAAGAAGTAGAGCTTTTATCGGCGGCGAGTGACCCCAGGCTTCCGGCTTTCTGAAGAATAAGTTGTCCCAATGGAGGAATGAGGTTTTTGTCACACACTCGATCGGTGAGGTATTCCCAGAAGGAAATCCCCAGTTTGCGGCACGTTTTTTTTAAACTGGCGAAGGTATCTCGACATCGCCGTCCGGAATCCGAGCGCGTACTGCCACTAATTTTTCGTTTAGTAACGAATTCTCGAATGTCTTACTCACTGGCATTATTGTGTAGTGGCAACTCCGGTCTTGACAAAACTTTGAGTAGTTCGCTCTTACGTCTGTTGAGTCTTTCAAGAACTTGATTGAGCGTCTCAAAGCAAGTTGATGTAGTAAAAATTTTGTCAAATCTAGCTTCAAGGTCTGCTTTATGCTGTTGCTGAGCAAGCGAGGAAGAAGTTTTGTAAGCTTTTAAGTCTTGATACAACTGCCAAATTTGGTCTTGAACAGTTTCAATGGCTAGTTTTTGAGCTGAGGTGAAGGGAATTAATTTATTAATCAGGCGTTCAGCATGAACCCAGCATAACCCATGACAGAGTAATCGGAATTGTCCTGCCCCGTCACTGATAATCCCCAAATCTGAAGAAACTCCACTAGCTAAGACCGCACCGAGCAGGGCCCCTTCTGTAGCCGTTTTGAGATGAGAGTCTTTTTCAATTCCCAAGCTTTTGAGAGCCGTCAACCATTCCTGTGTGTTCTTAAATACACGGTTGTGCCACTGACTAAGGTTTTGTAACTGGTGTTGGGGCAGTCGATGTTCACTCATGTAGCTTAGAGCTTCCCTGCTAATGACATAGTCTGTTGTGTCACCTCTTAAAAGTTCCAAAAAATTGATGCGATTCTTCCGAGGTGTTGTCTCAAACCAGGCAAACCATTCATTACCGATGTGGGTACAGTAGCTATTGACTCCTTGATGACGGGCACTGGTGTCGTCGGTGTTGATATAGCTCGACACACTTAAGCCAACTCGCAAAATTTCTTGTTTCTCAGCATGGTATTTTTCTTTATCTTCCACCAAGAGTCGGTTTAATTGTCCGGCGGAGAGCTCAATCCCCCAATCGTACATCTGTTTCAAGAGCAATGGTTGAGGCACATGGCAGTGATGATATTGGTAGAGAAGGTAACTCTTAAGAGTCGGACCGAAGTGACCCTGTACCCGCACCTGCGGCGATAAGTGTCCTTTCATGTAGCTTCGGTGTTGGTGTCTTCCAAATCGCCAGTCGATATCGGATGTTGTGAGGTTTGATAATCAGCTCTTGAACAGTGTAATCTTGGTAGCCTTTAAATTCTGAGCCGGTCGGAATTTCTGTTGTCGGTTGGATGATTCTCGTCTCATGGATGGGCAAGCAGGCAGTTTTGTGGCGCTTAGATGAACCAGGACGTTTCTTCTTTTGTCTTAGCAATTCACTGCCTGAGTCTTGCTTATCTTCGTGTTGTTGTAGTGCTTTCTTTTTTGGCTCTAGGCAACTAGGCTTGATTTTGGGTTTTCCTTTGTGTCCCTTAATACGGTCTATTTCATTTTAAAGGTTGCTCGATATACTCTTCTCGCTCCCGCAGCAACTGCAACAGTAAAGCTTCTTGGTCACTCAGCTCTGTGTCTGGTATCTGAGGAATAGGAGTTAATTTTGTACCCATAACTGTAATTGTATCCGTTACACCCAAAGAAAGTGAAGCCTCGATGAACTCGCCTACCTCAACTGCTTGCCTCTAACTTCACTGGTTTGCGGCGAGTTCACCCAGACTTATTGAGAAGGTTCCGCTTTTCCCCTTATGTTGACACCAATGGAGGCTGACACCCCCTCTTAATTCGCCAACAGTATCTTTGAATCCAAGGTGAGTTAGGGAATCCAGCTAGTCAGCTATGTCTAGGCTTAAGTTGATACCAATGTAAGTCGGTGCACCCCTACCCAAAAAAAGAGCCATTCAGACCGAATTTGGTATAACATCCCAGGGAATCGATAATAGAATTTTTTAGTCCTACAGCAACACTCCTACCCAATTAATGAAGGAAAATCAAAACCCTCGTCTTATTAACCTGTTTACGGCTATTTGCATTGTCGTAGCTAATATGATTGGAACCGGCGTGTTCACCAGTCTCGGTTTCCAAGTAATAGATATCAAATCAGGTTTTTCCCTGCTGTTCTTATGGATAGTAGGGGGAATTTTTGCCCTTTGTGGTGCTCTTGCTTACGGGGAATTGGCAGCGGTAATGCCTCGCTCCGGTGGAGAGTATCATTACCTCTCGAAGATTTATCATCCGATCATTGGCTTTCTGTCGGGATGGGTATCGGTAACAGTCGGTTTTGCTGCGCCAATTGCTGCTGCCGCGATCGCTTTAGGTAACTATTTTACCAGTGTTTTCCCGGTTATCAATCCTATTGCGATCGCTTTATTGGTTGTTATTGCAGTCACCCTGATTCACTTGAATAATGTGAAAACAGGAAGCTATTTCCAGCAGATTTTCACCATCTTAAAAGTTCTGTTGATTGTTATCTTAATCCTGTGTGGACTGGTGTTCGCTGAATCTCAGGGACTCAACTTCTTCCCAAATCCAGGAGATTTACCGGTAATTGCCAGCACACCCTTCGCCATTTCTCTGGTATATGTTACCTACTCCTATTCCGGCTGGAATGCTTCAATCTACATTGCTAATGAGATAGAAGAACCAGAGAAAAATCTTCCCCGCTCTTTACTATTGGGGACTTTAGTGGTGATGCTGTTATATCTGTTACTCAACTTTATTTTCCTGTACAGCACCCCCATCGATAATTTAGCAGGACAACTAGAAGTAGGATACATTGCTGCCGAGAGTATTTTTGGTTCCTCCGGGGCAAAAATTATGGGTATGTTGATCTCTTTTGGACTAATATCTTCCATTAGTTCTATGGTTTGGGCTGGACCGAGGGTAACCCAGGTAATTGGGGAGGATATTCCTTTGTTTAAACTGCTTGCCAGAAAAAATAACAGTGGTGTTCCTTACTATGCTATTCTCCTGCAACTAGCTATAGTTATAGTCTTGGTAATTACTTCTAGCTTTGATGCCGTAATTACCTATTTAGGATTTACCCTGACTCTTTCTTCCTTTATGACGGTTTTGGGGGTATTTATCCACAGAATTAAGTATCCTGAAATACAAAGACCCTATCAAACCTGGGGATACCCAGTAACACCACTCCTATTCTTGGCAATCAGCCTGTGGATATTGGTCTTTATTTTCATGGATAAACCCGTTGAATCTTTGGCAGGATTAGGTACAATTGCTCTCGGTCTGCCAGTTTACTTAATCGCTGCTAGGAACAAACTTGTTTCCTCAGATTCTCAGGATTAAACCAAAATGAAATAAATTTTGCCAGGAATTATCATGAACATCAAAAAATCCCTATCTGTACTGCTAGCACTGTTGGGAATACTAGTCTTTGTCGGGGCTTGCGGCAGCAATAGTGATACAGCGGAGCAAGGAACAGAAGAAACGACTGAAGTTGCTGAAGCTGAGTCAACACAAGAAGAAGCTGTGGTGGAGTTTGACGAGGAAAAAACTGCCAAGTTAACTGCAACAGCTAGATTTCTTGCTGGTATGGAAGTCAGCGACAATGAAGCAATTGCCCAAATGACCGAAAGCGGCGCTTGGCAAAGTCATGCTAGCTATTTAAATGGTGCTTGGTCACAACTGGAAGCTCAACAACTATCCAAAGCCAGAGCTTGGTCTGAAGGAGAACTGCAAGCGATTAATGCCTCTTCACCCCCTATCTTTTATCCCTTTAGCGGACCAGATTTTTTGTATGGCTTTACTATGTTCCCCAAGGGTAGTGAGTATGTCATGTTAGCTTTAGAACCGGTGGGAGAAGTTCCGGATCTCGAAGAACTTTCTGAATCCCAAAGGAATGCTAAATTACAGGGAGTGGTTGGTGCTTTATCAGAAATCCTCAAGTTTAGCTTCTTCCGCACCAATGATATGCAGGTAGATTTGGCTCAGCAAGGAGCCCTGCCGATTATATTGGTATTTATGGCTCGCACGAATAACCAGATTATGGATATTCAGCCAATTAGTATGGATGAAAACGCCAATATTCAGCCTCAAGGGGAGGGAGCAGCTAGCGATAACTCTATTTCCGGTGTCAAAATTACCTTTTTACCGGAAGGAGAATCAGACCCACGAACACTACATTATTTCTCCACGGATATCTCTAATGAGGGTTTGGCAAAAACTCCCCAACTTAAGGCATTTGTCGAACAACTGGGAACCCCGACTACCTACCTTAAAGCAGCATCCTATCTGATGTACCGGGATAGTTTTTCCCAAATTCGAGATTTGATTCTTACCCAAAGTGACAATCTGCTACAAGATGATTCCGGTATGCCCATCAAGTATGTAGATGAAGAGCAGTGGGACATAACATACTATGGCAACTATACCAGTCCCATTGGTCTCTTTGCTGAGCGGTATCAGCCAGATCTAAGGAAAATCTATCAAGGTGACAATACGATCAAGCCCTTGAATTTTGGTATTGGCTACAAGTTTGGCGTCAACGAGTCGAACTTAATGCTATCCACGAAGAAGGATAAGCCTGAGTAGGGAGATGGGGAGATTGGGAAGACAAGGGAGATTGGGAAGACAAGGGAGACAAGGGAGACAAGGGAGACAAGGGAGACAAGGGAGACAAGGAGGAATTAAATATATCAATTCCCAATTCCCAATTCCCAATTCCCAATTCCCAATTCTAAATTCTAAATTCCCAATTCCCAATTCCCAATTCCCAATTCCCAATTCCCAATTCTAAATTCTAAATTCTAAATTCTTCATTCCTGCAACTCCGTCTTAGAGACGATGCGGGTCTTCTTACGGTCTGCTTCGGAAAGTTCTTCTCCTGATTGCAGGCGAGTGGCATTGGTTTGTAACACTGTCGCAGCGCCTTGATCTCCCATTTGGATGGCAGTTTTGGCCGCAGTTTGTAGCATGGTAGCTGCACCGGCGCGATCGCCTTTTTGCAATTTCGCTTCGGCAATTTGGGTTTGTCGATATTTAGCCAAAGCCAAAATTGACCTTTGGACATCGGCATTGGGGGATGGCTGGTAAACTCCCTGAACAGTTGCTTCTATGGGTATTAGTTCAGAAAGTAAGCCATCTTTACCGATTGCTGGGTCATCGTACATCACTTGTGCCTTAGCAATTACTTGACTACCCTCTGGCAGTTTACCAATATACAAATTAGCGAGGATAACTCGCTCAGAATCTGTCATCAAGTCTCCCAAGCGTACCAGAAAGCGACCATCTTCTTGTTGAATTGGTAGTTCAATAGTATCTGGAGCTACTTGAGCAACTGGTTTGAGTTCTGCTAGCCTTACTTTAGGCAGTAAATCTAAAAACAGATAGGCATTAGTTAAACCTACAGACTGAATACGATTAAACAAGCGCCCAAACTCCTCGACTGCTTGTTCTGGCTGCTCAATATAAGACAAAGTACCAGCACCAATATCGGCAATTTGTTCCAAAATGTCTTGGTTCCAGTTTTCACCAAATCCTAAGCTATTGAGGGTAATATTATTTTGAGTTGCCAGACGGGCTAGTTTCAGACATTTGTCATTATTACCATGTTCGTTTTCCCCATCAGTGAGCAGAAAAGCCTGAGAAACAGCGTCTTGTCTCCCTTTTGCTAACTCTTCGATTCCCAGTTTGAGTCCTTCATCAATCGCTGTTCCTCCATCAGCTGTGAGCCGTTTGAGCTGTTTTTTGACATTGTCTAGGTTGTCAATTACCTGATTTTTGACAATAACTTTTGCTCTATGATCGAAGGCAACCACTGACAAGCGATCACCTGGTTGTAACCGCTCCATCAAACCCAAAGCCGCTTGTTTAACTGTTTCCAGAGAAGGTCCACTCATTGAGCCACTATGATCAAGAATTAAGCATAAATTCAGGGGAACTGAACGCTCTTGCTTAGTAGAAAGAGCTCCTACTGCCAGAGATAGCTGGCGCTGGCTATTCGGTTGCTTGGCATCAATATGAGTATCATTAAGGGCAGGGTGTAAACTTACTTTCATTAAAAGCTCCTGAGTAAGTAAAAGTTATATAGCGTTTCTCATTGGGTGATGGTACATTCGCTATTGTTTTTTGGGAATAGGGAATAGGGAATTGGAAATGTAACTCATGGATATGAGAAATGCTATGGTGGTCAGTTTTGTGGACATCAACCAGGATTAAGTGGTGATTACCGCACTAGTGGTTTGGAAGCACCAACCAACCCCTAACCCATCCCAGGAGGGGAACCGGAGGCAGGAGGCAGAAGGCAGAAGGCAGAAGGCTTTCCAATGAAATATTTTTTTACCACCACAGGTAGATGAAAGTAAACTCTTCCCCACTTATTCCCCTTGGAGGGAGGGGTTGGGGGCGGGTTTTTCTCCTGGGAATTTAAATTTCTCCTTGTCCTCCTTGTCCTCCTTGTCCCCCTTGTCCCCCTTGTCCCCCTTGTCTCCTTGTCTCCTTGTCCTCCTTGTCCTCCTTGTCTCCCTTATCCTCCTTACTCTTCCTATTAAAACCTGTAGCAACTAAAACGGGGTGGTAGTAGCACTACCAAAAAACTGTCCCTGTGCCTGTTAGCAAGCGCGTTACTATAGTTTTAAAGATAGCGCTATATTTGCAACTCCCAAATACCATGACACTACCTATTCAGGCAGTTCAAGCCGCTTACTATGGTCGTTCTAACTACCGGACACCACCCCCAGACTTACCGTCATTGCTGCTGAATGAAAGGATTGTTTATCTCGGTATGCCCTTGGTGCCCCAGGTAACAGAACTAATCATTGCTGAGTTACTTTACTTGCAGTACCAAGACCCAGATAAACCTATTAGACTTTACATCAACTCCGTTGGTACCTATGGTTTTGAAACAGAAGCCTTTGCTATCTGTGACACCATGAACTATATCAAGCCACCCATCCACACCATCTGCATGGGTATGGCAATGGGTATGTCAGCAATGTTGCTATCAGCTGGGGAAAAAGGCTCTCGAGCTAGCTTACCTAATGCAACAATTGTACTGCACCAGCCCCAAGGTGCAGCTCAAGGTCAAGCTACGGATATCCAAATTCGTGTTAAAGAAGTGCTGGCAAATAAAGCGACAATGCTTGATGTTCTCTCTCGTCATACAGGTCAATCTGTGGAAAAAATCACCAAAGATATGGACCGGATGTTGTATATGACTCCTGAGACAGCAATGGAGTACGGCATAATTGACAAAATCCTAGAAGCTACTGAAGCAGATTTACCAGTACCAGCTGGTGTCTCTTAACACCACTTAAGCTGTTGTGCGTTTTATGAATTGGTGCTGACGCTGAGATGGGGAAATAGGGAAATAGGGAGATAGGGAGATGGAATGCTGAATGCTTGAGAAACCATTACCTACCACCTACCACCTACCACCTACCACCTAACACCTAACACCTAACACCTAACTTTATTCGGAGCAAATTATGCCAATTGGTGTCCCAAAAGTCCCCTACCAAATGCCCGGTTCCCAGTACACTGAGTGGATTGATATCTACAATCGTCTCTATCGGGAACGAATTATTTTTCTAGGTAAGGATGTCGATGATGAAATTGCCAACCAAATCATCGCGGTTATGCTTTACCTAGACTCGGAAGACAATAATAAAGATATTTTTCTCTACATCAACTCTCCTGGGGGTTCGGTAACCGCAGGCTTGGCAATTTATGACACCATGCAGCACATCAAGTCAGATGTGGTGACCATTTGTGTTGGTTTAGCCGCATCTATGGGTTCTTTCCTGCTGGCTGCTGGGAAAAAAGGGAAACGCCTTGCTTTGCCCAACTCTCGAATTATGCTGCACCAACCTTCCGGTGGTATCCGAGGTATGGCTCAAGCTACAGATATTCAAATTACTGCTCAGGAGATTTTGCGAGTCCGGCATCAACTTAACCAAATTTATGCTGACAGGACTGGCAATTCTGCCGAGAAGATTGCTAAAGATATAGACCGAGACTTTTTTATGTCAGCAGAGGAGGCGAAGGAATACGGACTGATTGACAAAGTTATTGAAGATAGCGCACCTTAGTACAGGAAGGCAGGAGGCAGGAGACAGGAGGCAGAAGGTTGATAGATTTAGGGACTTGGTTATTTCTGCCACTCTGTACAAACATCTAGAGACGCGCCAACAGACTTAAAGGTATCATTAGTTAGTTGCCAATACTGCTCGGATAAGCTCCAATACTGCTCCCCTAGCTCCCTCTGCTCCCCCAGCTTCTCTTGCCTATAACTTCTCTTTACCGAGCAGTATTGAGTCAGGTGCGTCTCTACATTAAGTAGAAGATTTATTAATTCTTTAAATGAATTCGGCAGATTACTATCGCCTGTTAGGTTTAAAATCGGGAGCTTCCCTAGCTGAGCTCAAAGCGTCTTATCGGCGTCTAGCACGTCAGTATCATCCAGATGTCTACTCTGGAGATAAGAAGCTTGCTCAAGAAAAATTTATTGAGTTGACCGAAGCTTACAAGTTTCTTCTTAGTGCGATCGCACCTTCTGATATTAACGAAACATCTAGCTCATCCACAACAGCAACTGCTGAGAGTAAGCCTTCATCCACAAAAGTCAAGGTAACTCGTAGCCAAACCCCTCCTCAGTGCGACCCACCACTCTCAGAACTTGAGCAGCAACTCAAACGCAAGGCTTATCAAGATTTACAGCATATGCTAAGAGAACAGCGGTTTGCAAGAGCGATCGCTTTAGTTGAAGGTTTAGCCCAAAGAATTCCCCAAGACCCAGAAGTACGTCAGTGGAAAGCGATTGCTTATCAAAGTTGGGGAAGGCATTTAGTTAATCAAAGGCAGCTAGATAAGGCTAGAATTTATCTGAAGAAAGCACTGAAAACTGACCCTCACAATCGCTCTCTTTGGGCAGAAGTAGATAGAGATTTCCGTCGCCTTGAGCAGTTATTGTGAGAATAGGTAGAAACCACCCCTAGGACGTGTCTTCAAAGTCCAAAATTTAATGTAGGGGCAAAGCATTTGGGCGATAATCTATCGGAGAAGCCCAAGTAATACAATCCAAATGCTTCGCCCTCCCCTAGTGTAAAAATATGCACTAAGGGAGAGCAAAAAGATAAGGAGAATAAGTAAAAAGTGTCTCAATATTTTTTAACAAAAAACCAACAACCAATAACAAACAACAAAAAACAAATAACTTCCGCTTTGCTACTAGCAAGTGCAATAGCTTGGAGTCCTGCGGCACTGGCTCAAAATGTTGATGTTAAGTTTCATGGCAATGTGCCGATTCAGACGACTTTCAGCAATGTTGTACCGGGCATAGCAGAGACAACAACAGCTAGCACTTCTGGGAAAAGTTCCCATATAATAGAGTCGGTTAGTTCCACTACTGTAAGTGTAGACTCTAATACCACTGGTACAATGACAATCTCGCCGCCTCGTTTACTATCTGGTCCAACACCTGATCCTGATGGAACAAGGCATGTTACTTTTTTAAGCTTTGGTACACAAAATGTAATAGCTGACTCAGCGGAAGTAACAGTAAGTCTTCCCCCCGGAATTACTGATTTAGAAATTGATATGCGTGTAGAAAGACCGACTCCATTTATTGCTGGAACCTATAATTATGGAGTAACTATCACACTCACACCTTAGCCATATTTTGTATGGCATTGCATATACCTGTAGGAGGGTTTTTTAATGATTCGTCGTTTAATTTTTACCTCTGGATTAGTATTAGCTAGTGCAGTTGCTTTTAGTCCGAAAGCTTTTGCTCAAACAGTAGATGTTAATTTCACAGCAAATGTCGGCCCTGAGTGCAGTTTTGCTACTCCAATTCCTGGTACGTTAGTAATGAATTCACCTAGTAACGGACCAGTCCCAGGACCACCAATCCCTGGTAATTTGAGTTCTCTTGCTCCAGGGGGAGTATCAGGTCAAGTTGATGTTTCTTGCAATACCAATGCCGATCTTCAAATAACTGATGTACGCTTTGTCTCATTCACTCCTGTTAATCCACCAAATCCCTTTGATCCTCCCTTTCAGCCACCTCAGGGCTTTATGGATGCCAAAGCAGCAACTTCAATCGATCAGGCATTAGGTGTAGGTGATATGTTACCACTTGAGGTTGGTAACCAGACAGTGGAAGTGGATATGTGGACTGACGACCCAATTTTTGAAGCAGGAATTTACGAGTATGCTGTTACTTTGACAATCGTACCGTAGCAAATGTTTACTGGTTTGAAGTGAGGAAGGTTGCGATTTACTAACAAGCGCAACCTGACGTAATCTCCAATCTGGTAAAAAAGGGTGTTACTTAGCCCCCTAAATCCCCCAATTCTGGGGGAATTTGAATTATTTTTGAACCTACTGGCGTGGCACAAATAAAAAAATAAAAATGGTGGAATAAACGTAGGTTGGGTCGAGGCAACGAGACCCAACAACGAAAGGAGCTGTTTTGGATCTCGCTATCGCTCTACCCAACCTACATGGAATACAGATTATTGATTTGAGGTCAACTTTCTCAGGGTAATTAATTGGTAGATATTGGATACATTCCATACGCGATCACAATAAATCCCAGAAGTCCGACTTATTGAAGAAGTTCGACTTCTCACTCCTCACCCCTCATCGAGAGCTCCTAAGGCTTTGAGTGAGGTTTTCTCGGCTTCTGTTAAACCCTTAACACCGGTAATCTTCATCCCTTCATAAGGTCTAGGACTTCTCAGAGTTTTGAGACACTCACCTGTCTGGATATCCCAAAATTTTATTGTCCCATCACGGCTACCACTGGCAAGCATTTTGCCATCTGGACTAAAGGCAACTGTTCTTACCGCATTGGTATGTCCCTGAAGAATTTTGTAGCATTTACCATTACCAGTATTCCAGAGTCTGATAGTATGATCATCACTGCCGCTGGCAAGAATTTGACCATTGGGACTGAAAGTAACTGAAAATATTGAATTGGTGTGTTCTCGCAAAGTTTGCAAGCATTTTCCTGTTTCAATATTCCAGAGTTTTAGAGTTTGGTCTTCACTGCTACTAACGAGAGTTTTACCCTCAGGACTAAAGGCAACTGTTCGTATATGATAAGTGTGTTCCTGCAATGTGTTGATACATTGACCTGTGCTAATATTCCAAAGCTTTACAGTATGGTCTCTACTGCCACTAGCCAGAGTTTGACCATCACAACTGAAGGCGATTGAATATATTGGTTTAGTGTGACCCTGCAATGTGTTGATACATTGACCAGTGTTAATATCCCAAAGTTTCACAGTCTTGTCTTCACTACCACTAGCTAGAATTTGACTATCAGAACTGAAAGCGATTGTCGTTACCCAACTTGTGTGTTCCTGCAAAATCTTCTGACATTGACCATTGTAGGCATTCCATAGTCTAATAGTACTGTCAATACTGGCACTAGCTATAATTTGATCGTCAGGACTAAAGGTAACTGAACTCACCCAATTAGTGTGTCCTTGCAATGTTTTTAAGCATTTACCTGTGTGGATATCCCAAAGTTTCACAGTATAGTTTTCAGTACTAGCAAGAGTTTGACCATTGAAACTAAAAGCGATTGACTGTACCCAACTTGTGTATCCTTGCAAAGTATTCAAGCAGTTACCTGTGTGAATATCCCAAAGCTTTACAGTATGGTCTTCACTGCCACTAGCCAGAGTTTGATTATCACAACTGAAGGCAACTGATCTTACCCAATTGGTGTGTCCTTGCAAAGTATTCAAGCATTCGCCGTGAATGTCCCAAAGCTTCACGGTCTTGTCTTCACTGCCACTAGCCAAAGTTTGACCATTACAACTAAAACCTACCGCTCTTACCATATTGGTGTGTCCTTGCCAAGTATTTGGACATTGACTCGTATGAATATTCCAGAGCTTCAGAGTTCCATTAGAACTACCGCTAGCTAGAGTTTGCCCATCACAACTGAGAGCAACTGACTTTACCGAATTGGTGTGTCCTTCCAAAGTATTCAAGCATTTACCTGTGTGAATATCCCAAAGCTTCATGGTCTTGTCTTCACTACCACTAAGCAAAGTTTGACTATCGGGACTAAAGGCAACTGACCTTACCGAATTGTTGTGTTCGTATAAAGTACTTAAACATTCACCTGTGTGAATATCCCAAAGCTTCACGGTATGGTCTAAACTACCACTAGCTAGAGTTTGGCCATCGGGACTAAAAGTCACTGACTGAACTGAACTAGTGTGTCCCTGCAAAGTATTTAAGCATTGACCAGTGTTAATATTCCAAAGCTTCACGGTACGGTCAGAACTCCCACTAGCCAGAGTTTGATCATCGGGACTAAAAGCAACTGACTGTATTGAATAGGTATGCCCCTTGCAGATTAAAATTTGCTTACTATAGGCAATAAGCCAAAGGCGAATCTCACCAAGAGCATCGCCCGTAGCCAAAAATTTTCCATTTGGACTGAATGCTACGGAATAAATACTGCCAAAGGTTTGAGCAAAAACACAATCAGCCAGATTAGCCTCGGCAAAATTGACATTGTGCAGACTAGCATTAGCAAAATCAGCCCTTTTAATCAAAGCACGAGAGAGATCTTTACCTGCGATCGCATTTTGATCAACTTTCACTAACAGCGTTGCCGCATTCCCTCCAACATAACCAACCTCATCCTCCGTTTTACCCCTTGTCGCCTCCAGAATTGCGAGGAGTGCTGATTTTGACCTCTCCCCCTGCCCCTCTCCTGCAAGGAGAGGGAAGTAAGATTCTCCCGTTTCCTTATCTAGCTCCCCTTTTCTATTATCTAGCTCTCCTTTTCCATTATCTAGCTCCCCCCTTCCCTCGTAGGGAAGGGGGGTTGGGGGGGTTAGGTTCATCGGTACAATCAAATCCAGCACCGCCTTCGTCAATACCCCTTTTCCCACAGTCTGCCGAAGCTGCACCAACGACTCACTGACAAATCCTTGCAAAGGCGCAATCGCAACAACCTCTCCATTATCATCTACTTGACGCTGAAAATAGTCAGACCAAGTATAATCCTGAGGTGCGGTATCCCCAGCTAAACTCGACTGTGCTTGTGCCAACTCGGTAAAATCAGCTGCTAGTACTCCTAATTCCGCTGCTAACTTATAAGCAACAAAAAATTCCAATAGCGATCGATGGGCTGGAGTATAATCTCCTTCAGCATTACGCACCAGCATCGATTGCCCCATCATGTCATAATGCCAGTGGTCTAAGTCCTTCTCCTGTTGCACCACTGAACCAAATAACCTACGGATGCGATCAGGAAATAGGCGATAATTGAGACTCATCTCATCGGTAGAGAGCATTTCCCAGGATAACTCACACAAGAAATAGAGCTTATCGGCTAATGAGGTAAAGGTTCTTTCCGCAGTAATATCCCGTTCCATCTTACGCCGCACTGCATAAAGATAAACCCTAGATAAATCCACCGGCTTACCTTGCTCAATCTCCGGCAGTGCCTCTAGAATTAACTCTGTCATCACCGGACGACGAGCTAAATCCAACAGTTGGGCATTATCCATCACCTTCTCAACTGTTACCTTATCTGCTCGGAAGGACAACACTTGACGGATTTGCTCATCATTAAACTTCTCCAACTCCAACACCTCAAACTGAGGTGCTTCCCCTGTCAAGGCAACTGTAGACGCTTGCAATTCCGCATTCAACAAGGCTCTTCCTTCCTTCGCTTCCGGAAAATGTTCCGTGCGACAGGTAAGAATTACCTTGCTTCCCGGCACTACCACCTTCGCCAACTCCCAAAAGTTGTTAATCATCTGCTGGCGATTCACCTTTGCCGCCATCTCATCAAACCCGTCAAAAATAAGCAATAGTTTGCCCATACGATTGAGTTGGTCAAAGACTTCGCTATTAATGCGGATATTATGATTACTGAAGAAAAAGCCTGCTAAAACATTCTCCACATTGAGGGCTTTGCTGTAATCCCGCAGGGTGATAACTAGAGGTAAACGGGGACGCTGCACACCCCGCTGCTTGGCTTGAAGATACCGTTGAAGAGCAGTCCAAGCATAGTGAAAAGCAAACCAAGTCTTACCTGTACCAAATTCTCCCAAAACCGAGAGATGCTCCTTAGCTGGATCATCTAACCACAAGTCAACATAGCCATCAATCCAGCCATCCCGCTGATCATAACGACTAACTGCCAGCCGCTGCTTGCTCACTGGGTCAAATTCTTCTTTGGTGCAGGCAAGGGGGACATACATCTGCTCAATACCCTTACCCTTTACCTCTGCTTCTAACCAAGTGATATAGTTAGTAAAGTCTGCGGTTTCATCTAACAGTTCATCAAAGGTATAGCAAAACAAGTGACGATTTTCCCGCTTTTCCACCTCATCCCTAGCTGAGGGACTCAGGCGACGAGCAGTAACTAGCCAACCTTCATCAGTATTCTGTTGCTCCACTGATTGCCCTAGTGCCACTACATCCGCTAGCTGTACTTCTCCCGCAATACCTCGGACTAAAATACGGTCAAATCCCCGCCTTGCTGGAATATTGATAATCTGCTCAAAATAATCTTCTTCCCAAACTTGATAAGGCTCAAAGCGATAATCTAAGGTTTCAAACCAGCCTTGCAACTGTTGAGCTAATAGTAAAGCACGACAAGATTCTTCTGTGGCTGACTCAGTTGCCTGGAGTAGCGGATAATTCTGTTGCAGCAACTGAGCAATTTCAGTACGAATCCCTTCTGCCGTGGGTAGTCTATCAAAATGCTGCTGCAATTGATTCAAACTGTTTTGAAGAGAACCAAGTCGCTGATTAGTCAGCACTTCTGCCGGAGTGCGGGTGCGCTTAGCTACTTGCACAAATACCGCCGCAAACTCGTAAAACTCCCGACGCGGATCAATCTCCAACTCCCGAATTTGATCTCCCAAGCAGTGCCAATCGAGAAATGTGTCCGCTTCTTGGAGAAGCAAGGGAAACTTATTTTCCTCAAAAGCTTGGCGCAAAGCCTGTTGAATCTCCTTTTGCCGAAACAATTCCAAGATAGGCTCCGGTTTACCAACGCCGTATTCCACCAAAGAATATTGATAAACTCCAGTAAAATCAGCAGGAGGATGTTCAGGATTAAGGTGAAGCTTACGGAGAATTTTAATTACCAGTTCGTGACGCTCCAGCTTATTTTTAACTAAAGGAGTAGCCGAACCTGCAATTGTGGTTATTGCCTTGATAATGGGGTCGAAGGCCATTGGAATTTAGAATTTAGAATTTAGAATTTAGAATTTAATTTCGTACATTTGTAGGGGCGGTTTTAGGGACAATTTAGGCTATTTTACCTGAATATTTCAATCAAAACCCGCCCAACACCATCCCCAGGTTAACGCAACCCATCCCCAGATTTGGTCTATTTTCCTGGGTTTATGGGAGCTGTTCTAGGCTGACTGCGGGTGAGGTGAAATTTTTGGTGGGATTTCTTGAGCTTTGTATCCAAACATTATCAGTTCTCTCTTCTTCCTCAGCTCCTCAGCTCCTCAGCTCCTCAGCTCCCCACTCTTTTCATGCATGGTGGTAAATTTTTTTCATTGGGACTGCCTCCTGCTTCGGATCCTGGGAGCCTCGGAGCCTTTTTTCTTAAAAGCAACTGTCCTATCTCCGACTAAGTAAGCCAAGTGAAGTAGCTCATCCGGATGAAGTCCTCAAAGCTCTGTATCAAGTAAGTGGTAAAGGAAGACCATGTTGGATCCAGTTATAGTGGCAGCAACTTTCATCCTTTACAGGATATCTCAAGCAGTTAGCTTCCAAGTTTAATAAAAGTTGAATACCATTTCTATGACTAGCTACCGATCTTCGCAAAGGTTAAACCCTCTCTCGTTATTAGCACAATTATCTAGTCGTCAGGCTAATGGTTGTTTACGAGTATCCAGTGGCTCTGTTATGTGGTCAATCTACTTAGAACAGGGAAAATTGCTCTACGCCTCCGATTCCGTTGACCCCTTTGAGCGACTTGATCGTCAATTACATCGCCTCAGTCGTCAAATTCCTACTCTGGTTAGTGCTGTCAGAATTCAAGTTCGCCAGATATTTGGCTCAGACTTAGAGAGTAACTCCAGTGAAAATCCTGATTACCAAGCAATTTGTTGGTTGGTCAATCAAGGATATCTCAACTCATCTCAAGCAGCAAGTCTCGTCGAAGCAATAGCAGAAGAGGTGATTGAAGCATTTCTGGGAGTCAGAGAAGGAACTTACCAATTAATTGAGCAACAGCAAGTTGAAGAACTTCCTAAGTTTTGTAGACTAGAACTGCGAACACTTGTGGAGCGTTGTTACGAACAGTTGCGCCGTAAACAGTCTTCAGAAGTAACTGGTGTGACTGCCAAAGCTTCAGAAAAAAATGGTGCATCGCCAAAACAACAGATTAATTCTAACCAATTAACCACAACTCGTCCAAGCTCAACAGCAAATAACCTGAAGAGTAACGGCACTAAAGGGAAAGAAAAAACAGAGAAAAATATCTATAGCATTGCTTGCATTGATGATAGTCCAACAGTTTTAAATGCTATCAATTCATTTTTGGATGATCAAAGCTTTTCTGTGGTAATGATTAATGATCCAGTGAAGGCATTAATGCAAGTAGTTAGGATGAAGCCAGATTTGATATTATTGGATGTAGAGATGCCCAACTTAGATGGTTATGAGTTATGCTCTTTGTTGCGTAAGCATCCACTTTTCAAGAATACCCCCATTGTTATGGTGACGGGAAATACAGGGTTTATCGACAGAGCCAAAGCGAAATTGGTGAAGGCATCGGGTTATTTGACAAAACCGTTTAACAAATCAGAGTTACTCAAAATGGTGTTTAAACACTTATCCTTAGATTCGTTACCTAAAAATTAGATCAATTAGGGTTTGCTTAATAAAAATATAACCGAAACCAAGTTGGAGAAACAAACATATTTTTCTCTTCAGCAGTTTCGGCCTTATCCACTTGCTCTCACGATAGATGGCAGTAAGCCCTATTGTGCTGCTTGCTCAGTTGCTGGCAGTGACAAATGCTATCACATAAAATTTTTTATTATCACATTGTAGAGACGCGCCCGACGAAGGATGTCCGAAAGACTGTTGGCGCGTCTCTACAGGGTTTTCACAGTTACCTGATTTGTGGTCTAGCTCTCATCGGATGTGGTATGAGAAAGCATTTCAGATACTCTCATCATATTTCAATAGGATTTATTTCATTTTGGGTGGACTAATAACTGAATATCACAAAAATTATCACTTCTCCTTTGCCTCCCCATCTCCCCACACACTCTACACTCCTCACACCCTAAACCCTGCCTACTTCTCAAGTAGCTTACCTCATCTCCTGAGGCTCTTAAGGTTAACCCCTAACCCCAACCAAACTAGAGCTGAAGCTGATTATGGCTCAAATGTAAATATCATTTTGAGCTTTTTTTCCTACCAATCCTCCTTGTATGGTGGCTTTAGTTTTTGAGAGTTGCCAGCAACCTTGAATAAATTCCAAGCAACCGAAGGAAGGCGTGTGGCACAAGAAATTGTTGCTATTCGAGAAGCACTCAAAAAAAGCGGCTATCGTATCCGCAAACAACCCAAACAGCCTAGTTGGACTGTTTATGTCACCGATGACAAATTCTACCTACTCACCTATAAGCCTTATCCCATAAGTGATTGGGTGCTTCAACCACAAGATAACGATGCTTGCTGCCACACCCTCTTGAACTTAATTCAACGCGCATTAAGCAACCAACCTGAAACATTTACTAGGGAGATTTCATGACTTATCTTGAAAAGCTTAGTCCATGGTGCATTATCAAATTGCTTCCCAGTATGCAGCGGCTTACCGTTGCTCGTTTTCGTCGTCGGGGTGATGCTGAAGCTCATTTGCGTATTCTCCACCGACTAATTCCCCATGCCAACTTCACAATTATTTATGACCCAGTGCTTAGCTCACAAACCCTGCCTGCGGATAATGTAACGAATGAAATCGATAAATATAGCAACCGCCAAGGCGATTAGGACAAGGGGATGGCAGTCCCTTGTGAACTTGCCTTACCTGAGCCTGCCTTAACCGCCCTGGCGACTGTTATAGTGGAACGTCTATACCCAATCTCGGTCAATTACCCCTATTTTGAGTCAACCCCAAAATCCTGTAGAGACGTTGCATGCAACGTCTCTACTCAACAGTCAACAGTCAACTTTCATCACCAGGTGGTGAAATTTTTTCATCGAGACTGCCTCGGAGCTTTTTTACGCTAGTTAGGCAAAAGCTTCCAGATAATCCCGCACGCGGTTACGGCGCTTCGGTTGCCGTAACTTTTGGAGAGCCTTAGCTTCAATTTGACGTACTCGTTCACGAGATAGCTCTAGAGCACGACCAATTTCTGCTAAAGAGTAGGATTGACCATCCCTCAATCCGAACCGCATCCGAATTACATCTTGTTCCCGCGTAGTCAAGTCTGCCAGCAATTGCTGCAAATCTCGCTGTAGAGCTTCTCGCATTAAGGCATCTTCTGGAGAAGCTTCCTCTGTTTCCAGTAAATCTCCCAGTTCAGTGTCTTTTTCTTTGCCCACTTTTATTTCCAAAGACACAGATCGAGGTACTCGCAATAAAACTTCCCTTACCTGGGGAGGAGTCATTTCTAACTCCACAGCAATATCCTCAATGGTTGGGGTACGACCTTTTTTCTGGGAGATTTTACGCTGGGCTTTTTTGATTTTATTGAGCTTTTCGGTAATGTGAACTGGTAAACGGATAGTACGACTTTGGGTCGCGATCGCACGGGTAATGCCCTGACGAATCCACCAATAGGCATAGGTGCTAAAGCGGTAACCCTTAGTGGGGTCAAATTTTTCCACTGCTCGCTCCAATCCCAAAGTACCTTCTTGAATGAGATCTAGAAGCTCTAGACCACGATTTTGGTATTTTTTAGCCACTGACACCACCAAACGCAGGTTGGCATTGATCATATGAGTCTTAGCGCGGATACCTTCAGTTTGAACTTTCTCTAACTCTTGAAGAGAGAGTTCCACTAGCTCAGCCCAACGCCGTTTACCTGCTGCCACATTTAACTTGAGTTCAGAAACTGCCACACCACTGGCAGCAGCCCACCGTTCCCGAGAAGGGCGGTGCCCCAACTGACAGGCCAGACGATCATGGACATCAATCAGCTGAACAAACTGCCCAATTACTTCATCTCCTTGCTCCGCAAACTCAGTCCGCTTTTCTTGTAGACGCATGTAGCGTTGTACTTTTTGGGCTTCCGAAACTTCTTCATCCCTCCGGAGTAAGCGAACCCGACCTATTTCCTGAAGGTACAAGCGAACTAAGTCGGTTGTACGTCGGTTGGCACTTCGCAAGAAGCTATTAGCATCTGCACTTTCAAGCTCCGTATCAACCAAATCATTTTCCGCCTGTTCGACATCTTCCCTCATACTGTTGAACTCAAATTCGTAGTTAGAGGAGTCTTTGTCGAATTCTGTGTCGGCATAGAAAGGAGTGGCTGGCATAATCATCTCTTTATTACAACCGGTTACAACGCTCTTGGTGAAGAGTGCGTTAGGACTTATTTTTAGAATTTCCACCCTTGATGACCGGAGAACAGCGCTTATCTTGTTGCTGAACCGTCAAGGAATACCTCTTTAGTTATGGTTACCCTTGCCGATTTCTGCTGCTAATACGTAGGTTTAGTCTCCAATGATACCTGTGTGTAAACATCGAAGCCAAAATCTATCTTTAGCTGGATGTTCCCATTGTATTTAATATACGCCTTTATTCATAAATTGGTCAAATTCTTTGTTATAGATTTATTTAAGAGGTTAATGAATCAAGGCGTATATCAGGTGGATAGGGTAGGGTGGGGTTCCTCCTCTAATAGCTAAGATAAGCGACTCACTGTTGAAAAACGGTGACTCTGGTCAAAGGCTGTATTAATCTACATCACCAATCAGGCAGATTCCTGAAAGATTTTGAAATTTCCTTATTTTCCCCCTCTGGTAGGATACTGGGGAAAGAAGGCTCTAAGGCAGTACTGCAAAGGCTTTGCCCCAGGCTAGAATCCAAGGAAAGCTTCCCTTCCAAGCTAGCTTTTTAAACTTTTTTAACTAATGGGTTTTTTTGCGGTATTGCAATACTTGTGCAATATTTTTTAACGAAGAAGGGAACAAGAAACTGCCTAACAGTTCTAGATTGATTCCCCATAAACTAATAAGCTGTATTGTCAGTATAAACAGTTACATAATTTTTATTAAAAATTACGAAAATACCGATCATGCCAGTTACAATACAGAATATTGAGGCTTAAATCTCTCAGGTTTTAAATTGAGAAAAAAGAAGTAAATTTGAGTTATTGTGCCAAAAATCTTACTAATTAGGTCGAAAACCTGGGAAAATAACTCAAAAATCCAATTAACTAATAGGGTTTGGGAGAATAAGTCGTAATTTTTGAGTGTGAATAGGTGGTAGGTAAAGATTTATGTAAATAGGTGTTAGGGATGTTCCACCCTAAGGTACAAGGAAATTGCATCTTGTATAGCAGTCGCCAGGGCGGTTAAGACATTCTTCGGTAAGGCAAGTTAACAAGGGGCTGCCATCCCCTTGTCCTAATCACCTTGGCGGTTGCTATAGCTCAATTTCCTTGCACTTTTGTTGGTTAAAAAGACCTTAAAAAATTGTCTGGCATAGCTTCCACACTTGTGCAGTAAGCCCTAACTATCGTGGATAGAGCTTCATCAACTCCCTAACTTGCTCAGCATGATATGAGCTACGGGTGAGGGGTGAAGATACTACTTGTAGAAAGCCTAGGGATTTACCCAGTTTTTTCCAGCTATCAAATTGGGCTGGAGTGATGAAATTATTGACCTTCAAGTGCTTTTGACTGGGTTGGAGATATTGTCCGATAGTTAGAATATCGCAGCTTACTTCTCGCAACTCCTGCATTACAGCTCGGATTTCAGCATCGGTTTCTCCCAATCCCACCATTAAGCCAGATTTAGTATATACCCAAGGAGCTAACTCCCGCGATCGCTTTAATAATTCGAGGGATCTTTGATAATCACCCTGAGGACGTACTTGTCGATAAAGTCGGGGCACAGTTTCTGTATTATGGTTGAGTACCTCTGGTTTAGCTGCCAAAATTTTACCCAGAGCATCCCAGTTACCACAAAGATCCGGAATCAATACCTCAATTGTCGTCTGAGGTGAGATAGTCCTCACTGCTTCGATGCAATCCACAAACTGAGAAGCTCCCTCATCAGGTAAGTCATCCCGGTTCACAGAGGTGATGACTACATGGTTTAGTCTGAGACGTTTTACTGCTTCTGCTAAACGTATTGGCTCTGTCGGATCAAGGGTTTTGGGTTTTTTCTCAAAATCAATATCACAGTAGGGACAGGCTCGTGTACAAGCCGGTCCCATAATCAAAAAAGTGGCAGTTCCAGCATTGAAGCATTCCCCAATATTGGGACAAGAGGCTTCCTCACAGACAGTATTGAGGGTTAAATCCCTTAAAGTTTCTTTAACATTGCCAACACGCTCCCATTGAGGGGCTTTGACACGCAGCCATTCTGGTTTAACTACCACTCTTTTTTGGCTCCCACTGAGGTGACACAGAATTATAGTAGCAATTCATCCCTGACTTACGGAGATAATATGGTATTATGGAAGAGTTATCAATTAATTTTACCATCGGGATGTAGCGCAGTTTGGTAGCGCACTTCGTTCGGGACGAAGGGGTCGCAGGTTCAAATCCTGTCATCCCGATTTCTGATATTTACTGTAGCAGAGAATTATAGATTGAATGATGATAGCACCCTGATGATTGAGTTGGGTCGATTATCAAATTGCTTAGGAAACGTTAGATCGCTTGGTTCTAAAAGTAACATTAACATTTTCGTTAGATTGCTGTAGAACCAGTAAAGGGGTGGGTTTTGCCTTTTGATCCCAGTCGATAGTAACAATGTGACCTTGAATGGTTGGTTGCCATTTATCATCATCGGAGCTGAGATATTTTTCAATACAGTCAATAATTTGGTTAATAGTCATTGAAGTAGCCTGGGTAGGTAATTTCATTAATTTAACTTCAATGCGGAAAAGTACTCGCTTAATTCGCTTCTCTTTATGTTCCGTTTCGTGGATTATATCAAAGATTTCATCTACTTGACGGCCACTTGTACTAGCAATGCCAACAGCAGTTTTAGTGGCCTGAGTAGGTCGAAGTGCCAAGCTGATTAACTGTTTGACCCGAATCTTAATTTGGTTAACAATAGCAAAGTGGAACTGGTCGTCAGCCATACGCATTCTCAGGTAATCCAAGTTAAATTCCCGCGAGTCAACCAAATCCGGATTAGTTTCCATTTTCCTAATGGTATTAACCGCTAACTTGAGCTTTTTTTTAAGGTCTTTAGCTTTGTACTGCTCAATGCGGAGCTTCTTTTCCTTCTTGTCGATTTCGAGTTTGCCATAAACCACTAAACCAATTATCAACAATACTAGTGCAATGGAAAGAAACATCCAGATTTGACCAGAAGACTGGGGCAGTAAATTAGTCTTTACTGGTAAAGATGATGATTGAGACTGCTCAGATGTTTGAGCTAATCCAGGCTTGACAAAAATGTTATAAGCTGGCATAGTTAATCTCCTAATATCTGATACCACGCAAGTTCTATTCTCAGAATTTATCCCGAAAGATTATTCTGCTACTTAGAGCATTAAAGTTAGTTTAAGTGGGGATTGGAAAAAGAACTTTTATGACTTTCACTGTGAGCAAAGTCCATAACCTCTAATTTACTTTAACCACCTCGCTCGATAGCTTCGTCCATCAATGTGACTAAGGAAAGGAAATTGTTTGTAGCGACCTAAGCCACCAGGCCACCAAGGATCGAGGCTCCAGTAAATTTGACTACTAGTTAGACCTTCACAGACAAAGCTGATGGCATCTCCTATAGTGTAGCGATGGTCAGGAACTTCACCGATGGCTTGATTAAGCTCCGGTGGACGATACCAGCTGATGACTAGAAATGGTCGTCCTAAGCGCTCCCGTGCCCGTTGAGCTAGCTTGGCAATACGGATAATGGCATCAACTGTTGCCTGATTAGGGGGCATCTGGGTTCCTCCCTGAGTTGCTTCTGCCCAAGTAAAATTACCGTCGGGAATGATCGGAGCAAATAGCTGAATATTGCTTGGAGTCCAGCTCTCAGGGCGTCTGGGAAGAATGATCGTTCCAGGTGGGAGAGGAGCATCCAGGTGTTTGTGGTCTTCGAGTAAAGTAGTAATTGTCTGATGGTTAGTAGGTAAATTGCGCCAAAGTTGCACCAGGCGAATTAACGCTTGCCGCTGTTGCTGGAGTTCTTGATATTCAATCGGTATACGTCTTACAAATTTCAGTAATTCTCGATCTAACTGCGCTGCTAAGTTCACCAATTCCTTATGATCAGTCGTTTTTACCGTTAGCTGTTCCGGAGGAATACCTAATTTCTCCAAAACCGTGGCGCGGGAACTAAGCTGATACCAAAGTCGAAAAGCTTCGGTAAGGGCGTTACGTTGACTGCCTTGCCCCTGATATGAAGAGGGAAGGCACTGTACAAAAGCGATTAAGGCTGGATCAATAATACTGAGGTTCTCTTCCGGGGAAGTATTAGTTTCCAAAGAAGAGATAGCCGCTGTTGGGGAACTAAGCTGACGCCACAGTTGAGTCATCCGAGTCAGTGCTGCCCTTTGATAAGGGTAGCCCAAATAACTACTACTAACTTGCCTAACAAATTGCTTGAGGGGAACATCTAATTGAGATTCATCCTCATTGACTGCTGCCAATTGCTCCGTAGGCACAAGGAAAGTAATTGCTTGTTCGCGAGTATCCAGTTGCTGCCAAATGCGTACCATTTCTAGTATTGCATCCCGTTGATGGGTTAAGCCCATGTAGCAGTTGGGAACCTGCTGAGCTATGGTAATTAAGGCTTGCTCCAGATAGGCGAGATTTTGGGGTAGCTTTTCCGTTTTACCATCAGTTTCTAGGTCGGCAAAGTAAGCTTGTTGTAGGGCTTCTAAGTCACAAGCCTCTAAACGAGCTGTAGTGGCTTCACTGGTAGCTGGTGCATATCCTTGAGCAACATTTTCGAGAAACTTGTTGGTATAGCAACCATGAGAAGCATTCCACAAATCAATCCCTTCCCAACCTTTAGTAATTAAACTCTCAGTTAGGGAACGGATGACATTTGCACCATACTGCACTTGTGCTAAAAAAGTATTAACCTGTTCTAGGGAAATGCGATTAGCAGGGGAGATACCTAATCCCGTTTCACCATCCACCAGGACAAGTGATGCATGGGCTTGATAGAGTGCTGCTAGAATAGGCTTGTGAATTCCTGCTCTTTCGGCTTCTATGAGGTAGTGATAATTACGCTGGTTTGGTAAGAGGGTTCCCATGGCAAATTGAAAGAATCCAACTGAGGGCATTGTTTCTAGAATAATCTATGGCTTTTACACCGATTCAGCAGGGAATAACTAATAGTTGCTTTAACAACCTTTGTCTGATTGTCACAGATATGGATGGCACTCTGACACAGCAGGGCAAGTTTACCGCTAATTTGCTGCAAACTTTTGAAAATTTGAGTTCAGCCCAAATTCCCCTAATGATCATTACAGGACGTTCAGCGGGATGGGTGAGTGGATTGGTAAGTTACTTGCCAGTGCTGGGAGCAATCGCAGAAAATGGGGGTATCTTCTACTCCGGTGGGGAGCTAGAACCTATAGTTTTGTCATCTATCCCTGATTTAGGAGCACACCGACGACAGTTAGCCGAGGTTTATCACCATCTCCAGTCAGAGTTTCCTCAGCTGCAAGAGTCAACCGACAATCGTTTTCGCCTCACTGATTGGACATTTAATAATTGCCAACTGACAGTTACCCAACTTGAACAGTTGGATACTCTGTGTAATGCTTTGGGTTGGGGTTTTACCTATAGTTCAGTCCACTGCCATATTAAACCCGTTTCCCAAAATAAAGGAACTAGCCTGATTCAGGTCTTAAGCAACTATTTTCCCCAGTATTCACCGAAGCAGGTAGTGACGGTTGGCGATAGTCCCAATGATGCTAGTCTCTTCAATCCAGAACTATTTCCCCTTTCTGTAGGAGTAGCGAATATTCTCGATTATGCCAATGAATTGAGCTATCAACCTACTTACGTTACTACAGCAGCTGAAGGGGAAGGCTTTTGTGAGTTAGTGCGAGGTATTCTATCTAGGGTTTGCTGAATAAGTAACAAGTAATAACTCAAATTCCGTGTACTCGTAGGGGCGGGTTTAGGGAAATTTTAGCCCATTCGACGATAGCCGTCAGACAAAACCCGCCCTATCGATAACCTTGCTACAAAATCTTGCGTTCTCTATTGTATGGTTAGAGCGATCGCTTGCTGGAATTCAGTAAAGGATTCAATGGTAATCGCTTGCCTGTGTAATGTTTTGAGCATAGCTGGGTCTTGGATTGCGTAGATTTGCTGGGAAATTGTATCCGACACTTCCCCAAATCGAACCTCCAAGACTTCAATAATATCTATCCTTGTTGAATATTACCTTGTTCAATTCCCATCTGCTCAATGCTAGTCACATAGCGCATTTGTTTGTTCTCCTCGAATGCATTTAATTCTTGTTTAAAGACTAGTTTCAAGTCTTCCGATAATGCCAGAACCCAATCGATGAATCTGAACAATTCTGAGTACTGACAACCACCCTTTCTTGTTCAATTATGGAACTAGCAATCAGTTATTTCTTTGTTCCGGCTTCTGTTTCTAAAAATGCATAAAGCCAGATATTCGTATCCAGTAAATAACTATTAATAGCCGCGCTCATGCGCCTCCTCTCTAGTTAAGGGAATAAAGGACTTGACTTTGATCGGATGCTTGATTAATCGGGCAATCATTCCTCTCGCTGCTGTTTTACTTGTCTTAGTTACAGTAATCTTCACCGTTTGAATATCTTGTAAAAATTCCCGATATTCTTCAGGAATTTCTATTTTCCCATCCCGTACCTCAGCTGTAAATTCTAGCATTGACATCTCTTCTTTCCCATTTAACTTACTTATATAGTAATCTAAAAGTATTATCTAGTTAGCTATACTCTAAAAGCTGATAACTAATCGCTAATTCCCATAAGCTATGAGTCGAACTTACAAAGCCACTGGAATTAATCTGAAAAGTATACCTCTGGGTGAAGCGGACAGATTAGTAACAATTTTGACGCGGGAATATGGCTTGATTAGAGCGGTAGCACCAGGAGCACGCAAGCAAAAGTCTAAATTGGGGGGGAGGACTGGCTTGTTTGTCGTCAATCAGCTGTTGTTGGCGAAAGGGCGATCGCTTGACAAAATTACTCAAGCAGAAACTCTGGAATCTTACCCAGGACTGAGTAAAGATTTAGGTAAACTAGCTGCCAGTCAATACTTAGCAGAATTAGTACTTTATCATGCCTTGAGTGAGCAGCCCCAAGAGGAGTTGTTTGAGCTATTGAATGAACATTTGCGGCGTTTAGAGCAATTACCGAATGTTACTGCTAACCAGTCAGAGACTTCCCTGGTACTAGCACAATTGTCCCAGGGTATCTTTCACTTACTGGCTCTAGCAGGGGTTGCCCCCCAGGTGCAAATCTGTTGTGTTACTCAGCAATCCCTCAATCCCAATTTTACTGACCCTGATTGGCGAGTTGGGTTTAGTTTAGATGCTGGTGGTACAGTTAGCCTAGCAGGTAATGAGGCAGGAGTAGCTCCCTCACCCTCTTCAGTTGTTCCCAGGAAAAGGATTGTGGCTCAGACAACAGGCAACTATCATCCGGATGTCCAGAGTCAGCCTCCCCTAAGACTTAACAGTAAGCTAGATGCTATAGAATTGACCCTGCTCCAACAGCTAGCAGCATCAGAGTTACCTCCGTTAACTCAAGTATTGCGCAACCAGGCAACAGAGAAATTAACCTTTGAGTCAGTCAAGTCAGTCTGGGGTAAGGTAGAGCACCTCTTAAGAGAATATGCTGAGTATCACTTCGGTCGTTCAATTCGCTCAGCAGCTCTCTTGGATGCTTTGTCTATTCCTGAGCCGAAAATAGACGTGGGGACACGGGGACACGGGGACGCGGAGACGCGGAAAAATTAATTTGGGTCTGCTGAATAAGTCAGATAAGAGAGACAAGGAGGACAAGAAGGACGAGGGAAACCCACACCTCACTCCAGTTGTTCTTGGGTCTTTAATCTGTAATATTTGTATATATATTTTAATTTTTTACAATAAGTAAGCGCCAACTTAATTTGGATTCATCATTTAAAGAGAGAGAATGCGATTATCCGATTCTGAACCGACAACCCATGATCCTCCTAACAAGCAGGCATTAGATTGGGAAGAGACAAGCCTGTCTGGAGTAGAAAGACTCCCAGCCAATGATGTAAATGATTTACAGCCAAATGCCGATGGAGTGTCGGTTCAACCTGCAAGACAAGGGTTTGTGCCAGTGCTGAAAAACCATAACTTCCTAGCATTGTGGAGTGGTCAAGTCTTTTCTCAGTTAGCAGATAAGATTTACCTGGTGCTAATGATTACCCTGATTGCCAGTCGCTTTCAAACAGCTGAGCAAACCATCAGTGGCTGGGTATCGGCAATTATGATTGCTTTTACCATCCCTGCCGTCTTGTTTGGTTCGGTTGCTGGTGTTTTTGTGGATCGGTGGTCGAAAAAAACTGTGTTGGTGGTAACCAATCTACTGCGAGGTGTCCTGGTGTTAGCAATTCCGGCGCTCTTGTGGTTCACCAAAGACTGGACGCCCATCTACAATTTACCGGTAGGTTTCTATGTCTTGTTGGGGATTACTTTTTTGGTATCCACCCTGACACAGTTTTTTGCTCCAGCAGAACAGGCGACAATTCCCCTAATAGTCAAGAATCGCCACCTCCTCGCAGCCAACTCTCTATACACCACCACAATGATGGCATCCTTGATTATTGGTTTTGCCGTAGGGGAACCTTTGTTAGGACTGACAGATGCACTGGTATCCAAACTAGGTATAGGGTGGGGTTTTGGCAAAGAATTGCTGGTGGGAGCCTCTTATATAATTGCCGGACTATTACTACTACTAATCAAAACTGGTGAAAATAAATATATCCCTAACGAGGAAACACCTCATGTCTTTGCAGATATTTGGGATGGACTGCAATATCTCAAACAAAACCGGCGGGTTCGCAATGCTTTGATTCAACTGGTGATCTTGTTTTCCGTCTTTGCTGCTTTGGCTGTCCTCGCCGTGCGCCTAGCAGAAGCCCTACCGATCATCAAGGCGTCACAGTTTGGCTTTTTACTGGCTGCCGGTGGTATTGGCATGGCTCTCGGTGCGGCAATCTTAGGAAACTGGGGTCAGCGCTTTTCCCACTCCAGACTTGGTTTATTTGGTTCTGTTGGTATGGCAGGAACTTTGGCAGCTATGGCACTCTTCACTAATAGCCTTTGGCTGACTCTCGCCATGACTATATTTTTGGGGGGTTTTGCTGCTTTAGTTGGTATTCCCATGCAGACTACTATCCAACAAGAAACCCCAGAAGAGATGCGAGGTAAAGTTTTTGGCTTACAAAACAACGCCATTAATATTGCCTTGAGCTTGCCTCTAGCCTTGGCGGGGGTTGCGGAAACCATGTTTGGCTTACAGTCGGTATTCTTAGGTTTATCAGTAATTACAATTATTGGAGGTCGATTAAACTGGTATATTTCCCATATCAAGAGTAAAAATATCAAACAACCATAACAAATAGTAGTTGATATTCAATCTGAATGCATATTGCTTGGCTCGGAAAAAAATCACCTTTCTGTGGTAACGTCACTTACGGTAGAGAAGTTACCAATGCTTTGCTAGAGAGGGGCTATGAGGTTAGCTTCCTCCACTTTGCCCAGGAGGAGGCTGACTCTGACAATTGGTGGGGTTGCCAGGAAGTGTCCCTACCTTGCATCTATAAGTCTCAAGTTTATACAATTCCTACTCTGACAGCAAACAAAGTCTTGAGGCGATCGCTCCAAGAACTGAAGCCTGATATTGTACATGCTTCTCTGACTTTATCTCCTTTAGATTTTTTACTACCGGAAATTTGTGAAGAACTCAATATTCCTCTAGTAGCAACTTTTCATCCGCCATTTGACGGGAAGCGACGCAACTTCAAGTCAGGAACTCCCCTATTTACCTATCAGCTATACGCACCCTTTCTAGCGCATTATGACCAAGTAATCGTGTTTTCTCAACTACAGCGGAATTTCCTCATGCGACTGGGGGTTCCACCAACGAAGGTTGTGGTGATTCCTAATGGGGTTGATTCTCAGAAATATTCTCCCGGTTTTTCTAACATCAAGCTACAATTAGAGGCTCAACGCCTGTTTGTCTACCAAGGTCGTATCTCAACAGAAAAGAATGTCGAGTCTCTACTGCGAGCCTGGAAGCAATCCCATCTTGATGAGCAGAGTAAACTACTCATTATTGGTGATGGTCCCCTAACTGCATCTTTAATGCCTTTTTATGGAAAAGAACACGGAATCATTTGGTGGGGATTTGAGGCAGATGAGCAGCGACGCATTGATCTTCTTCGCTCTGCTGATGTCTTTATTTTGCCGTCTCTGCTGGAGGGATTATCTTTATCTTTACTTGAAGCAATGGCTTGTGGTGTAGCCTGTGTAGCAACCGATGCTGGTGCTGATGGAGAAGTATTAGAAGCAGGAGCTGGTGTGGTACTCAATACTCATCGAGTAACGTCCCAACTTCAGACCCTTTTACCGGTATTAAATGATCATCAAGAGTGGACAGATTTACTGGGACAAAAAGCAAGAGCCAGAGTTCTAGAACGCTACACTCTCAGCAGTAATATTACTGGTTTAGAAAAGCTATATACTAAGGTTATACAAACTCAGTGGGAACCTTTAAGTAACAGTGGTAGCACGATATTTTAATATTATGACTAAGGATAGATGATTTACCAAAATTACCTGTCACATTTCGACTCTAATAACCTATGCAATCAAACCGGATTTGGCATCCTATCAAATTAGGATAAACAATTATCATTCACTTCTACCTTGCAACCTTCTTTTTTCCCTTTTAACCTCTACCTAGCCTGCGGATTCTGGTTGCATTACTGCCCTGTTTTCATCACAGTGTAAGTATTCTAACGAACTGGATATTAGTTCTTATTAAAGGGTGCTTTTATGAAGATTAAGCTTTATTATTTACCTCTAGCTTCAGCATTAATCGCCGGGATATTTTTAGGAATACAAATTACCTTACTGGTTCAAGAATTCGTACCTTTTCCTTATACAAAATCTTGTGCCAAAATACCAAATCAAAAGTTTGCCATATTTGTTCCTAATAGTTTAATTTTAGATAAGACTAATTTGATGAGAGTCGTGGAGTCTAATAAATGGGCTCATAATGAAAATTGTAAACTTTTCAAATCAAAATATGACTATGTTAAGGGAAGTGAAGCATCTATTCTAGAGCTTACAGGAACAAGTCAAGATGAAAATACTCCAGTAGGGTATGTAAAAATACCTTCAAAAAAATATGAAATTAAGCAAGTTTGGCAAGGTGTATTGGTAGGTTATTTTTCTCAACAGGAAGCTCAGGTAGTCAAACAGAAAATTATGGAAAGTTCTTATAAAAAAGAACCAGACTCTCGAAGAGAGCCATTTATTGTTAATAATATTAATACCAATAATTAACAGGAGGCAGGTGCCAGGTGTCAGGTAGCAGGTGGCAGGGGGCAGTAGTCTAGTTGTTACTATCCTAACCAATATCGGATAATTGAGAGACGAATCAACTGTCTGTGCTGCTCAATTCTATCCCTGGTGATGATGCTCAACTTAGCTGGTTATCAAGAAACTGACCAAATTTATGCCGGAATCCGTACCCTTGTTTACCGAGCTCTCCAAACTACCACTGAGCAACCGGTCATCATCAAAATCCTCCGCAATCCTCACCCTAACTTCAATGATTTAGTCCGTTTCCGCAACCAATACATCATTACCTGCGATCTGGAACATCCTAACATTGTTCAGCCCCTCGCCTTGGAACGCTACGGTAATGGTTATGCTCTAGTAATGCCGGATGAAGGTGCAATCTCACTTCCCGACTATTGGCAGCAGTCAGGACAATCCCTCGCTGAATTCCTCACCATTGCCATTCAACTAGCTGAAGCTCTACATTATCTGGGTCAACAGCACATCATTCACAAAGACATCAAACCCGCTAATATCCTGATTAATCCAGAAACTGGTCAAGTTCAGCTGATCGACTTCAGTATCTCCAGTCTACTACCAAAAGAACAGCAACAATTGCTTAATCCCCAGGGTTTAGAAGGAACTCTTGCTTACATTTCCCCGGAACAAACGGGACGAATGAACCGAGGAATTGACTACCGCACGGATTTCTACTCCTTGGGTGTCACCTTCTACAAACTCCTGACAGGAATCCTCCCCTTCCATAGCAATGAACTAATGGAGTTACTCCACCGCCACATTGCCCAAACCCCCTTGACTCTCTATGACTTCCTTAATGCTCAAGGCGAATCCTATCCGCAAGTTATTTCTAAGATTGTTCTCAAGTTAATGGCTAAGAATGCCGAGGATCGGTATCAGAGTGCTTTGGGTTTAAGGCATGATTTAGAACGATGTCTGCAACAGTTGGACGCTACAGGTGTAATTGAAACCTTTGAGTTAGGAGAGCGAGATATTTGCAATCGCTTCCTCATTCCTGAAAAACTCTACGGAAGGGAAACGGAAGTACATACTTTACTAACTGTCTTTGATCGGGTTGCTAACTTTCCTGAATCCTCCCTTGGGAAAGAGGGGCATAGGGGGGTCGAACTTCTCCTTGTAGCAGGGTTTTCTGGTATTGGCAAAACTGCTGTAATCAATGAAGTCCACAAACCGATTGTCGAAAAACGAGGCTATTTTATCAAAGGGAAATTCGACCAATTCAACCGCAATGTACCCTTTTCTGCTTTTGTGCAAGCCTTTCGTAATTTGATGGGGCAACTATTGGGAGAATCTGATATTGTCTTGGCGACTTGGAAAGAAAAAATCTTGAATGCTGTGGGTGTCAGTGGACAAGTTATCCTGGAGGTGATCCCGGAACTAGAACGTATCATTGGCAAGCAACCGACAGTATCAGAACTCTCTGGTAGTGCTGCTCAAAACCGCTTTAATTTGCTCTTTAGCAAGTTTGTTCAAGTTTTCGCCACCAAAGACCATCCTCTAGTCATTTTCTTAGACGACTTGCAATGGGTGGATTCAGCCTCATTAAACCTATTGAAATTGTTGCTCAATGAATCAGAAGCTGGCTATCTACTGGTCTTAGGAGCCTATCGGGATAATGAGGTTTTCCCTGCTCATCCGTTGATATTGGCACTGGATGAGCTCCGTCAACAAAAGGCAATAATTAATACCCTCACACTGGCAGCTTTAGCACAAGCCGATATTAATCATTTGGTTGCCGATACATTACTGTGTTCCGCTGAAACTGCCGCTCCCTTATCTAAGTTGGTTTATCAAAAGACCAAAGGAAATCCATTCTTTACAACCCAGTTTTTGCTGGGACTTTATGCTGAGGGTTGCATTGTTTTCGACCCTCCTTGCTCTCTTAGTAAACAGAAGGGGGGAAATCAAGGGGGGTGGCGGTGTGATTTAACCCAGGTGCGGCAACTAGCACTGACTGATGATGTGGTGGAATTTATGGTAAGGCGATTGCAGAAGCTGCCAGAAGCTACCCAGGAAGTTTTGAAAATTGCCGCTTGTATTGGCAATCAGTTCGATTTACAGACATTAGTGTTTATTTGCGAGCAGTCTGAAGAAGAGGTTGCTGCACATCTTTGGGTTGCATTACAAGAAGAATTAGTCTTACCGATTAGTGAAGCCTATAAGTTTTTCCAAGGAGACCAGCTTGAAGATAAAGTAGAGGAAATGGTGGCAATTAACTATCGCTTTTTGCACGACCGCGTCCAACAAGCTGCTTATTCCTTAATTCCAGAAGACCAAATACAAACCACTCATTTGCTAATTGGCAGATTGTTACTGCATCGCACTTCCCCCAGGAATATCGAAGACAAGATTTTTGATATTGTCAACCAAATTAATCTAGGTATAGACCTGATTACGCAGCCGTCTGAGAGGTATCAGATAGCAAAACTGAACTTCACTGCAGGGAAAAAAGCAAAAATAGCAACTGCTTATGTAGCCTCTTTAAACTATTCTGAAACTGCCTGTTCGTTACTCTCAAAAGATTGCTGGCAACAAAACTATAAGTTTACTTTATTGTTATATGAACTGATGGCGGATACTGCTTATCTTACTGGCAATTTTACACGAGCAGAAATGCTGATAAATATATTACTATCTAACGCCATCAATATATTAGATCAAGTTAAGGCTTATGAGATCAAGATTCAAATCGCTATCTCCCAAAATAAACCTACAGATGCCATTAGAGTGGGACTTGATTTACTTTCTTCCTTAGGAATTGACTTACCTGATAATCCAGATGAAGGGGATGTTAATCGCTATTTGTCAGAACTAGGGTCAAAGTTATCGAAATCTTCCCCCGAATCATTGGTTTCTTTACCGATAATGAGCGGTGGCAAACAATTAGCCTCAATGCGGATTTTATCTAGCCTGTTAAATGCTGCTTATTTGGGATTGCCTAACTTACTCCCAATTATTGTTGCTAAACAGGTGGATTTGTCTGTTACCTATGGAAATACAACTATTTCGCCATCGGCTTATGCAAACTACGGTTTAATTCTTTGCAGTATTGTTGATGATATAGATGAAGGATATCGCTTTAGCAACTTAGCAATTAAATTATTAGAAAAAATTGATTCTACAGAATTTCATGCCAAAACATTAGAAGTTGTTTATCTTGCGATAAAACATTGGAAAAATCATATTAGTTTAACCCTAGATCCTCTCTTAGAAAGTTACAAAATAGGCTTAGAATCTGGTGATTTAGAATCTGCATCTTTTGCGACTCTTGACCATTGTACTCACTCATTTGTTACTGGGAAAAATTTAACCGAGCTTGAACGCGAGATGTCTAAATACAGTGCCTTCGCCAAAGATTTTCATCAGAGAATGGTCTTTAATTTAAACGAGCTTAATCGCCGAACTGTCCTGAATTTGAGCCAAAAAAGTGATAACTCTACTCTTTTACTGGGTAATGCTGGTGATGAAGACAAAATACTGCTAAATTACAAGCAAAATAAAGAGTTGAGCTATCTTGCTTTTTTCTATATTAATAAATTATTACTTTGTTATTTGTTTAGCGATCACAATCACGCTGTAGAGATTGCAGCCCAGGCCGAAAAATATTTGGAAGGAATCCCAGGGCAGGTATTCGTCCCTTTATTTTATTTCTATGACGCTTTGTCATGGCTTTCCCTCTATCCTAACTTGGAGGAAATAGAACAAGAAGCAGCACTCTTGCGTATTGTATCTCATCAAAACAAAATCGCAAAATGGGCTGATTTAGCCCCAATGAACTATGCCCATAAACTTTACCTCATTCAAGCAGAAAAATATCGAGTGCTGGGGGAAAAAGTAAAAGCAATAGAACTGTATGATTTGGCGATAGCCGAAGCCAAAGACAATCACTATATCCAAGAAGAAGCATTAGCCAACGAACTGACTGCCCAGTTTTACCTTGATTGGAACAAGGAAAAAATTGCTGCTGTTTACATGCAGGAAGCCTATTACTGCTATGCCCATTGGGGTAGCAAAGCCAAAACTGATGATTTGGAAAAGCGTTATCCTCTGTTGTTACAACCTATTTTACAACAGTCGGCAAAACCCCTGAATTCCCTCGAAACATTAAGCCTTGTCAGTCCCCAGATTTCGTTCCATTCCTCGACAAAATCTAGCAACTCTGACAGTACCAGCATCAATACTACCCTAGATTTTGCAGCTGTTATCAAAACCTCTCAAGCAATTTCTCGAATCATTAAACTCGATGAACTACTACGCCAACTCACTCAAACTATTTTGCAACAGTCCGGGGGCGATCGCTGTGCCTTAATTCTGCCCAATAGCAATGACACCTGGTTTATTGAAGCTATTGCCACAACAGATACCACCAATCTCTGTTCAGTACCCTTAGAGGGTCACCTTGATTTCCCCATCAAACTCATTCAATACGTGAAAAATACCCAAACAGCGGTGGTGATGGATGACCTTGATACTGATTTACCGATAATTGACTACTATCTTAGCCAGCAGCAACCCAAGAGTGTGTTGTGCTTACCTATTCTTAATCAAAGTCAACTGATTGGCATTTTATATTTAAGCAATCAATCCACCAGTGGAGTATTTACCAGAGATCGCCTCCTTATCCTCAACTTCCTTTGTACCCAGGCGGCAATTTCTTTGAAGAATGCTCGACTCTATGCAGATCTAAAGCTGAGTGAAGCAAGAGCTACTGCTGTATTTGAGCAAGCTGCTGTTGGCTTTGTTGAATCCGATATGCGGACTGGCAAATTGACTCTGGTGAATCCGTGCTTCTGCCAAATGACTGGCTATACTACAGCAGAATTAATGGAGATGACGGTGGCTAAGTTAACCCATCCTGATGATTTCCCGGCTTCTGTCCAAGCAATACAAAAGCTTTACTCTGGTCAGGTTGAGAGCTTCACTCTAGAAAAACGATATCTTCGCAAAGATGGGTCATTCTTTTGGGCAGAAACTACGGTGTATCTTGTCGAGCTCCAGGAAGAACAAAATACCAATTGTTTGGCCATTATCCAAGATATTAGTGAGAGAAAGCGGCTTGAAACTGAACGTCAACAAGCTGAAACCGTTTTGCAAAACTTGGTTTTAGGCACTGCCGCCACCACTGGGCAAGACTTTTTCCCGGCGTTAGTGACACATATTGCCACAGCCCTCAATGTCTCTTACGTTATGGTGACTGAGAAAGTTGACGAAACCCTGCGAACCTTAGCATTTTGGGTCAACGGTGCCTTGCAACCTACTTATGCCTACAATATAGCTCATACCCCTTGCGAACTGGTTATGCAGCATGGGGAATGGTATGGTGAATGCTCTATGCAGGAGCTGTTTCCTGAGGATTTAGACCTAGTTGAGTTTGGGGTAGAAAGCTATTTAGGAACTGCTTTTTACAATACTGAAGGTACAGTTATTGGTCATCTATGTATTCTCAACACAGAGATGATCCAGGACTTAAAGCAAGCAGAATATCTACTGCGCATTTTTGCTGCCCGTGCTGCTGCGGAGTTGGAACGCCAGCGGGCAATGACTTCCCTAGAACACCTCAACCAAGCCTTAGAAATCAAAGTCGAAGAACGAACTAAAGCCCTAGCGATGACCCAAACCGCAGTCGATTGGGCTGCTGATTGTGTGTTCTTAGTCCGTCCGGATAGCAGTTTTTATTACGTCAATAATACAGCTTGTGCTAAGTTGGGCTATAGCCGAGAAGAACTGCAAGCACTTTCAGTAATTGATATTAATCCCACCGTTTCCCCTGACCGTTGGCTAGATATATGGCAAAAAATTAAGCAACAGTCCACCTGGACTATAGAATCTCTACACCAATCTAAAGATGGTTGTATCTACCCTGTAGAAGTCACAGCGAAGTATCTGGAACTTGACGGTGAAGAGTACAGCTTTGCCTTTGTCAGAGATATTACCGAACGAAAGGAAACTGAGCAAATCATTCGCCAAAAGGCTGAGCGAGAAAAACTATTGCGAGAAATTACCCAGAAGATTGGCCAATCTCTGGAACTTCAGAAGATTTTTGATACTGCTTGTGTTGGTATCCGGGAATTTATGGAGGCGGATCGAGTCGCTATCTTCAAGTTTGACCCCGACTCTGGTTATGATGATGGTACTTTTGTCGCGGAATCGGTGAGGGTCGGGTTGAATTCTGTTCTTGCCAAGCGAGTCCATGACCATTCCTTTGGTGAAAACTATGCCAAGCTTTATTTCCAAGGTAAATATCTAGCGATTGATGATATCTACCATCCTGAACTCTCTCCCTGTCACATTGAGATCCTCGAACAATTTCAGATTCGAGCCAATCTGGTGATTCCGGTTTCCTTACAACAGGGATTGTGGGGCTTGATCTGTATACATCAATGCACAGAAGCCCGCCATTGGGAGGAAGAGCAGGTTGATTTAAGCCAACAACTAGCCAATCAATTAGCGATCGCTATTCAACAAGCTTCTCTATTTGAGCAGTTGCAGCAGCAACTTCCACAATCATTTTCCCCATCTCCAGAAAATTAAAACAGATGTTATATCAAGTTCGGATAATCACTTATAATTCCCTTCTCCCTTGCAACCTTCTTTCTTCCCTCCTGCCTCCTGCCTCCTGCCTTATTGCCACTGAAGTGTAAGTATTCAACCTAACTTGATATTAAATCTCATCACGATAATTCCCATTGTATCGAGTAGGCACTGCTGAAAGTCAGATGTTTTTCGGATCGATTATTGCGTTTGTTTCGTTTAATACCTATATTGGAACTACACCTCATCAGTGAGGTAAAATTTTTGTCAAGCTTGAACCCATGCTCCTGCGGTAGGCTTTATCCCAATCTAGGATGATTTTTACGTGACTCGTTCAATGGCTTATAGTAAACCGACAATTCCCACGGAAACAGACGCCAAAATCTCTGAAGAAAGTAGCCGCATTTTAGCTACTCATATTCAGTTACAACAGCCTACCCAAAGAATCAAATTAGTTGAAGAGGACGGGAGTGAGCAAACAGTCGAGATTCCTATGGTAGCTCTTCATCTCCTAGTTGATATTTTGTCACAAATGGCTCAGGGAAATGCAGTTACTCTTATACCCATTCATGCAGAACTCACAACTCAGGAAGCTGCGGATATCTTAAATGTCTCTCGTCCGTTCCTGATCAAGCTGATTTCGACCGGTGACTTGCCCTACCGTTATGTAGGACGGCATCGCCGTATTCGCTTTGAAGATTTGATGAACTATAAGGAAAGTATTGATCAAAAGAGAATGCAAGCTCTAGATGAACTTGCAGCTCAGGCTCAAGAACTAAAGATGGGCTATGAAACTTGATATGGCGTCAAATTTTACAGCCCTCTACGATGCCTGTGTTCTCTATTCAGCACCTTTGCGAGATCTACTAATGCAATTGGCGTTGACTGATTTATTTTGAGCTAGATGGACAGAACAAATTCAAGACGAGTGGATTGAGAACCTACTTAAGAAACGACCGGATCTTAAACTTGAGCAACTCACTCGAACAAAAGAGCTAATGAATCGTAACGTGCGCGATTGCTTGGTTACTAGTTATGAGTACTTAATTCCCTCCCTTGAATTACCAGATCCAGATGATCGCCATGTCTTAGCAGCTGCTCTTAAAGGGCGTGCAGATGTGATTGTCACATTTAATCTTTCCGATTTTCCAAAAGCTATCCTCGATCAATATGATATTGAAGCACAACATCCCGATAACTTTATTTCTAATCTCATCGACTTGAGACCAGCGAAAATCGTAGCAGCAGTAAAAATTTGTCAACAGCGCCTTCAGAATCCTCCTAAATCGATTAACGAATACTTAGATACTTTGTTGAGGCAAGGACTCACTCTTTCAGTGTCAATGCTTCGAGAACTGTATGACGAGTCTTAGTTATTGAAAGAGCTGAAAAAGTTAGTTAAGCCTGCATCTATTTTCACCACAACCCACACCCAAACCCTACACTCAGTCTCATTTTTAGCCTTGTTATCACCCCCTGAGGCTAAAACGTTTAAGGATAGCTCCGGTTTCTGCTGTTCCTAACCTCAACGCCGTAGTATACTTGAATGTCTGGTCATATTGAGTACAAATTGAGTAAAAATCGTCCTCCCTAAGGACGATTTATGTAAAATGTCAGATAATTGAGGGAGCAATCAACTGTCTGTCCTGTTTGAATTTATTCCTGGTGATGATGCTCAAGTTAGCTGGCTATCAAGAAGTTAATCAAATTTATGCCGGAAACCGTACCCTTGTCTATCGAGGGATTCAAACTACCACTCAGCAACCAGTTATCATCAAAGTCCTGCGCAATCCTCACCCCAACTTCCAGGAGTTAGTCCGGTTCCGCAACCAATACATCATTACCCGTAATCTGGAACATCCCGCCATTGTTCAACCCCTTACCCTAGAACGTTACTTTAACGGCTATGCTTTAGTGATGCCTGATAATGGGGCGCTCTCTCTACTAGAATATTGGCAACAGTACCCTAGTGATCTTAGTCAATTTCTCAGTATTGCTCTTCAACTAGCCGAAGCTCTGAATTATTTGGGACAAAACCGTATCATCCATAAAGATATCAAACCTACCAACATCCTCATTCACCCCGAAACCTGCCAAATCCAGCTCATCGATTTCAGCATTTCCAGTTTACTGCCCAAAGAACAGCAACAACTGGTCAACCCTAATGTTCTAGAAGGAACCCTTGCCTATATCTCCCCAGAACAAACGGGCCGCATGAATCGGGGAATAGACTATCGCACAGATTTTTACTCCCTGGGTGTCACCCTCTACGAAATCCTGACAGGAATTGTGCCCTTCCAGAGTAGTGATCCCATGGAGTTACTGCACTGCCACATTGCCAAAGCTCCCTTAGCACCTAATGAACTCTTGGATAATCAGGGTCAACCCTATCCAGAAGCCATCTCAGAGATTATTCTCAAGTTGATGGCGAAGAATGCCGAGGAACGGTATCAGAGTATTTTGGGCTTGAAGTATGATTTAGAGCGATGTTTGCAACAGTGGGAAGCTACAGGAGAAATTACTCCATTTGATCTGGGAGAGAATGATCGAAGCGATCGCTTTATTATCCCCGAAAAACTCTACGGAAGGGAAGCGGAGGTGCAAGTTTTACTTGATGCCTTTGAGCGAGTTGCCAACCCTCGTCTGGGTAAGGGAAAAAATGAGTGGGGAAACGAGTTAGCAGACGCGGAGATGTGGGGACGCGGGGACGCGGGGAATGGAAATCCCACACCAAATTTCGTTCAACCCTCTGAATCTCCCCTTACTAAGGGGGGACATAGGGGGGTAGGAGCAGAACTACTTCTGATTGCAGGCTTCTCTGGAATTGGCAAAACAGCGGTTGTCAATGAAGTTCACAAGCCGATTATTAGTCAACGGGGTTATTTTATCAAAGGTAAATTTGATCAATTAAATCGTAATGTGCCTTTCTGGGCTTTTGTGCAAGCATTCCGAGACTTGATGGGGCAATTAGTGAGTGAATCGGATGCCGACTTAGCTAACTGGAAAGCCAAAATCCTCAATGCCTTGGGAGACAATGCTCAAGTTATTATCGATGTAGTTCCTGAACTCGAAAGGATTGTCGGCAAACAACTGCCTGCTCCTGAACTCTCTGGCAGTGCTGCCCAAAATCGGTTTAACTTGCTCTTTCAAAAGTTTATTGCCGTATTCACGACGCAAGAACATCCCCTCGTGATCTTTTTGGATGATTTGCAGTGGGCAGATTCGGCATCACTCAACTTGATGCAAGTTTTAATGGGTGATAGTGATAGAGGTTATTTATTATTACTGGGAGCTTATCGGGATAATGAAGTTTTTCCTGCCCATCCTTTAATGTTGAGCCTGAAAGAACTAGAGAAAAAGCAAGCTGCTCTTTCCACAATAACCCTAAATCCATTGGTTTTTGAACACATTAATCAATTAATTGCCAATACTCTGAGCTGTCCAGAAAATATCGCTCAACCACTGACAGAATTAGTGTATCAAAAAACCCAAGGCAACCCGTTTTTTACCACTCAATTTCTGAAAGGGTTACATCAAGATGAGCTAATTACCTTTAATCAAAACTTGGGCTATTGGGAATGCGACTTGGTACAAGTTCAAGATGCAGCTCTTACTGATGATGTAGTTGAGTTCATGGCTGGGCGCTTACAGAAGTTGCCGGAAGCAACCCAGGAAGTTTTGAAAATTGCCGCTTGTATTGGCAATCGGTTTGATTTAGCGACCTTAGCGGTAGTCGATGAGCAAAATCAGGAGGATGTGGCAACGAATTTGTGGCGATCGCTCCAAGAGGGGTTTGTGATTCCCACTAGTGAAACTTATAAGTTTTTCCAAGGAGAACAAAGTACTGCAAGAGACGTTGATACTGTTTCGGTCAGTTATCAATTTTTGCATGACCGCATCCAGCAAGCCGCATATAACTTAATCCCAGAGGAGCAGAAAACAACCTATCATTATCAAATTGGTCGGAACTTGTTAGTTGATATTCCCTTAGCAGAGCAGGAGGAATTTCTCTTTGAAATTGTCAATCATCTTAATACCGGAATTGCTTTGATTATAGAGCGAGGGGAACGCTATCATCTAAGCCAATTAAACTTACAAGCAAGTCGTAAAGCGAAGACAGCTACTGCCTACCAGTCAGCTAATGGTTATTGCGATATGGCTCGTAGTTTGATTACTGAGGAAACCTGGCAAACAGATTATCAAAATCATTTAGAAATCTATCTTGAATCGGTAGAGATTGCCTTTCTCTGTGGCGAGTTTGACCACATGGAGCATCTAGCACAAATTGTTCTCCAAGAAGTGCGCCAGTTTCTTGATGGAGCTAAAGTCTACGAAATTCAAGCCCAAGCACTGATTGCTCAAAACCAACTTGATGCAACTATTCAATTAGGACTTAACTTTTTAGAAAAATTAGGGATCCAACTGCCCTCACAGGTGACGCCATCACAAATCACTACTGCCTTTGCTCAAAACGATGAGTTATTGCAGACAATCGTGATTGAGGATGTAGTCAATTTCGATTTGATGGACGATCCTAACAAAGAGGCTGCTGTGCGGATGATCACCATTGCTGGTTTAGCAATGTATGTTTCCAATCCAGAATTGTTGATGTTAGCTGTTGCTAAACAAGTCAATCTTTGTCTGCAATATGGCAACACTTCTACTGCGGCTGATGCTTATGCGACCTACGGCCTATTTCTTTGTGGTGAAATTGGTGATATTGAGCAAGGTTACCGCTTTGGGAGACTTGCTGTTAATGTACTCGAAAGGTTCCAAACCCTAGAAATTAAATCTCTAGTTTACGTACTGTTTTATGGCTCAATCAAACATTGGAAAGATCCTTGTCAAGAAACAATTGCTGATTTGCAGAATGCTTATCATTATGGTTTAGAAACCGGTGACCTACAAAATGCTGCATTGTCTGCCTATTTTTATTGTGTTCATAAATTTCTGTGTGGTTTCAACCTTCAGGACCTCCATGAAGAGACTCAGCGTTATAGTCAGGCTATACAGTCAATTAAGCAAATGGGTATTCAGGGATGGCTTGATCCATTTATGTGGTCAACAGCACAGCTAACTGAACCATCTACTGAATCAGTTGTTGATGAGCAACAAGCACTCTTGGATTATCAGCAAGCTAGCGATCGCACCGGAGTGTTTGTATTTGCCTTCCACAAAATCTTTTTAGCATATTTTTTAGGGCAGTATGAAGTTGCCCTCAAATTTACTCAAATTGCTCAAGAATATCTAGATGGGGCTACAGGTATGGCTGTTGTTCCTTACTTTTACTTTTATCAATCACTGGTCTTTTTATCTCAGGCTACAGAAAAAAATAATTCGATTGCTCCCAAAGTTTTAGAACAAATTAAGGAAGGCCAACAGAAGTTACATCAGTGGTCACAGTATGCAACCTCAAATTTTCAGCACAAGTATGATTTAGTTGAAGCTCAATTGTATCGAGTGCAAGGTAACCTTACTCAATCCTTAGATTATTATGATCGTGCCATCGCTGGAGCTCGAGAAAATTCCTATCTCCAAGAAGAAGCCCTCGCTAACGAACTAGCTGCCAAATTCTACCTTGATTGGGGTAAAGAGACAATAGCAACTACTTATATGCAGGAAGCCTACTATTGTTATGCTCGTTGGGGAGCTAAAGCTAAAACTGACCAACTGGAAGAACAATATCCCAAACTTCTCTTCTCTATTTTACAAAAACAGCAGCCTCAATTTAATCCTTTTGATAGTTTAAATAGCCTCACAGAAACACTGAATTCTTCATGTTCAAAATCCCTAGAAAATAGCAATAGAAATAGTAGCAGTACTATTATAGAAGCTTTCGATATTTTCTCTGTTTTACAAGCAGCTCAAACCCTTTCTCGAACAATTGAACTTGACCAGCTACTCAACAATATTGTACAGATTGTCATGTTCAATGCTGGTGTACAAAAGACAGTATTGCTGATTCCCCAAGCTGAGGAGTGGCAACTGCGGACTATGGGAGAAATGACCGAAAATGGTATTGTTGAAATCAGTAAATTATCGCAACTTTTAACTACAGAAAGCTATGTTCCTGTTCGCGTGATTCAATATGTCAAAAATACCCTAGAACCTTTATTGATTGACGAAGGTAAAACGAAGATTCCTGGCATTCTTGAAGGCTACTTGCTCAAATATCATCCCCAAAGTATACTGTGTGTGCCACTGCTCAATCAAGGGCAGTTGGTTGCTATTGTCTACTTGGAACATCCAACAACGAAAGGAGTTTTTACACCTAATCGTCTAGCAATTATTCGATTCCTCTGTGCTCAAGCAGCTGTTTCCCTACAAAACGCTCAACTTTATAACCAAGCTCAACAAGCTATACAGGAGTTAAAGCAAGCACAACTACAATTGGCTCAAAGTGAAAAGATATCAAATTTGAGTAATTTAGTTGCTAGTTTTACCCATGACATTAATCAGCCAGTAGGCTTTTTGCTAGGCAATATTCAACCGGCCCTTGACTATGTGCAAGACTTACTAGATTTAATCAGCCTCTATCAGTCGGAATACCCTCAAACTAATGAAAAAATTAAGGCAAAAATTGAGGCGATTGACCTAGAATATATCCGTGAAGATTTTCCCCGATTGCTAGAGTCTATGCATCAAGAAATCCAGCATATTCGTAATATCAGTAATAGTTTAGTGCAACACGGGGCAAGCAACCCACTAGATTGACTCTTGAGAAATATTCTGGCTAATGGCTAATGGCTAATTGCTAATTGCTAATGGCTAATTGCTAATTGCTAGTGTTTCTGAAGAGCAACCCCACTGGTGGCACGCCGCCCCCTACAAATGAAAGAAACAAGCCAAATCCTCTTCCCTCCTGCCTCCTGCCTTGTTTCTTGAAAGTATAACCTCTTTTAGCCACAGCGAGAGTGGCAGCTATCTCCTGGGCAAAGATGAGAAACTAAATATTAAATTTTGTAAAGTCTCAAAAATTAACTGCCAACAGAGAAAAAACGCAAATGCTTGGTCTAGCGCCATTTTATTAAGAAATCTTAATGTAAATCTTTATTAAAAAGACGACTCATTTTTTGATCCCCTTGCTAGCCAAAGCGAAAACTTCATGCTAGTCTATTTCAGTTCAAACAAATAAAACAAAAACGGAACGAGTACGACTTAGCTGGTAAATTTTGAGTTCTTGCAGCAAAGCCAGCAAAAATCAACCTCGAATCCCCAAGGCTTTTAACAACTGACGTATGAATCAAAAAATTTTGAGTGGCATCACTGTAACTTTTCTAGCAACAGCTGTTGGCGCAGCGACACCTGCTAATGCCCAACAAGCGAAGGAAGTTAACTATGTTGTTGGAGATAATTCTTCTGTCTTAAGTCAGATATGGCAGATACCAGCAACAGCTACTCTTGCCTCAAATCAATTACCTACTCAACAAGTTGAAAGAAGGCAGAAGGCAGAGGGCAGAAGGCAGAAGGTTTTAACGGGTCATGATGGGAATTTTGGAGAAAGCCTTGTTGGAGCAGAAGAATCTTCGTCTCTAGTAGCAATGGCAGAGGAAGAAGAAGCCATTGCGAAAATTTATACTTATGAATTGGAAGGGCGTAAAGCCGCAACCCTCTATGTACGCAATATTCCTGTGCTGACTTTTTTGGATTCCCAAGCAATGACTGCTGATGCTAGCAAAATAGCAGCAACACCAACTAGGCCAAATCAGACAACTAGCTTGGCTGCTGCACAAAGAAATGGAAGCAACTCGAATCAAATAAATGAATCTATCGACCTAGCAGTCGCCCCGAATGTTGATCATACTGCCAACAACCCAGTTACACGAGCCACCGCAGTTGCCCGTCGGCTCAATCAACTCCATGTAGACAAAGTAGATGCTGCGGCACTCAATGTCCGTTGGAATGATCAGTGTGACTGCTACAGCATTGAAGTCAAAGATGAGGAGTTAGTTAAGGTTAACCAGGCGACTATCTTACCAGATAGCACTCAGAATCTAGCAGTTGATGCTCTCCAGGCAACTAATCGCCTACGACGCTTGATGGGTGATGCTCCCCCTTTGCAGGAAATCACTGGTATGCCAGCACCAGCACATCAAGTAGCACAGCTGTCTCCTGAACGAGTACAACAACTTCGACGTAGTGGTATGGCTTCTTGGTATGGTCCTGGTTTCCACGGCAGAAAAAGTGCTAGTGGTGAGAGATTCAATCAAAATGCTCTAACCGCTGCTCACCGTACCTTACCTTTTGGTACCAATGTCCTAGTTACTAATTTGAATAATGGTCGTTCCGTTATTGTACGGATTAATGACCGGGGTCCTTTTATCAGGGGTAGAGTAATTGATCTCTCTATAGCTGCTGCTAGAGTAATTGGAATGGTGAACTCTGGGGTTGCTCCTGTGAATGTACAGGTTCTGGAATATTAACAGATATAGCGTTTTCATACTCGTGAGGTACATTCGCTATTGGTTTTGGGAATAGGGAATGGGGAATAGGGAATGGGAGATGTAGCTCACGGATGCGAGAATTGCTATAGTACTTAACCTGGTAAATGAGGTTATTTTTACCACAAAGGCACAAAGTACACGAAGAGAAGATGCGATCTGAAGAGCAGCAGCGCTTCGCCATCGCTTTCTCTTAGGAATAGGAGTGTTGGTTGTGGTTATCGTTATTTTTTGCTATCATCATTGGATAATGGGATAAGTGTGCGCCTGTAATGTATATAGGAAACGTATGCCAAGACGGGTGGAACACAGTTCCGAGGAAAAAGGTTATAGCAATCGCAAATATCGCGATCGCATTTTCTAGATAAGCTCAAGCATAAACTGCCACTGGCTCATCGAAGAGCAACATCAGCTTGTCAGCAGAAATCGTTTCCATCGCATAAGTACAGCCTTGAGCATCAGCAAAATCAACTAAATAAGCTTCTGTATTGAATTCCATAAGCACAGTACCTAACTGTCCTTTTCTCAATAAAATTAATTCTCTAGTTTCTTTGTGGACAGCTTGTACATTTTCGGTTAAAGCCACAAGATCGTATTCATTGATATTTGACATAATTACCTCACTTGTCCACGGGATATGTATTAGTTAGCCTGGGAAAATCTTCATCTGAGGGAATAATCCAGCAGCTTAATATCCAAGAAGTACCTATTTTTGTGGTCATCAAAAACTTGATATCGTAATGTGTTCCATCATTAAGAACTGAGACTAAGGGGATTAGTTACCAAACGAAAGCCAATATGGGTTGTTCCCGTATCCGATGATTGAGATTCCCTAGCCGCAGGACGATAGCGACTACAATAGTTAGGAGCACAAAGATAAGAACCACCTTTGATTACGTGCTTAGCAATCCCCGGTTCTCTAGGGTCGAAGCTTTCTTGTTCAGAAGGACCTGTAGGGTTGGAACTGTGAGTTTTGCGATCGTGACCAACACTATACCAGTCTGAAGTCCATTCCCAAACATTGCCGGTAATATCATACAAACCATAGCCATTAGGTGCAAATGAACCTACCGGTGCAACTCCAACGTAACCATCGGCTTTGGTGTTGAAAAAAGGAAAAATTCCTTGCCAAGTATTCGCCTTTTTCTCAGAATATTGCTTACCCCAACTGTAGTCAACATCATCTAGTCCACCACGGGCAGCATATTCCCATTGAGCTTCTGTTGGTAGAGAGAGACCTGCCCATTGAGCATAAGCTGCAACGTCTTCGTAGGAAACCTGGACTACGGGATATTTGTCTTTGCCCTTAATATCGCTTTTTGGGCCAAAAGGGTGTTGCCAATCTGCCCCAAGAGTCCATTTCCACCAACTGAGATAGCCAACTTGTTGAGCATTCTTGTCTGCCATTTGGAAAACTAAGGAACCAGGATTGCGTTGGTCGTCTGGTAAGTTAGGAAACTGTTCTTTAGATAGAGGACGCTCTGCTACTGTAATATAGCCAGTTTCTTTGACAAATTGGGCAAATTCTGAGTTAGTAATCTCATATTGATTGATACAAAAACTGTCAACAGTAACATCTTCAGCGGAACGTTCTGATGGGTAGTGACTGTCGGAGCCAATGTTGAAGGTTCCACTAGGGATAAATACCATGTTTTCAGGACAGGAAGGATTAAGTGGTGAAGCCTTCAAGGGGGCAGGTAAGCTCAGACAAAGAGCAAGAGTGAGACAAATTAGAGAAAATTGACGGATTAAAGGGGAAAGCCAGGAAGAAATCATGGGAATTATGTTAAGAAAAAGGCGAAACAATAAGGTAGGTTGGGTGAAGCGATAGCGTAACCCAACACAGTGTACTCTTAAGCTAGAGATAGCTTAACGCTTGGCTGCCACACCCACCCAGAACTTAAGTTCTGGGCTAATAGCTCAAGTCCACTCAAGTGGACTAAAGATTTTTGAGCCGATTGAGTCATCTAAAGATGACTTGAGCTATGAGCCGGTCGTTTAAACGACCGGTGGGGCAAGGATTTTACCTTAAGTTGACACCAATGGGTGATAGGTATTCGGTGTTAGGGAGACTTGGAATTATTTTCCTGCTTTATCAAGAGTCATCTAAAAATTACTTGAGCTATGAGCCGGTCGTTTAAATGACCGGCGAGGCAAGGATTTCACTTTAGCTTAGACGTACACACATTGCACTTTTTTTGTTCTTGACAGCCTTATAGGTAAAGATCTCAGCAGCAAACATGAATGCGTCTAAGCTGACAAAGCAATTGCTACTTCAACGGAAGGTTATCTGGAAGTATGCAATCTAACAATCCTGAGCAAGGTGGTTCTTCAAGGTCTATTGTCACCTTCTTAATTGTGCCTGTGAAGGCGAAAGGTAACTCATCCTTATAGTTATGACTGACTGGTGAGAGTAAATCCATCCCTACATCTTGAGTTTCCAGAGAAAATCGTGCAGGTACGGTATTTGGGATGGTGTCATTGTCAACAGCAATTGTCTCACCATTAACTAAGAGGGTAACCGTAGCTGCGCTACCCAAACCATCTCCATAAGTTCCTGAGTAGTCAAAGTCGAATCCAAGCGTAACATCATCACCCGTACAAACGTTGTCGAAAGAGCAAATGTCGTTGAGAGAAACAACGTCATAGTGGTCGCCAAGGTAGTTGTGGGTATAGTAGAGTTTGTTGTCCAGGATGTAGAAGCTATAGCCTCCCGTCTCTCCACCGAGCACCAGGAGTACACCTTCAGCGCCTCCCTCAGGAATCGTTACCTCAGCGGTAACTTGATGAGATTTGTTTTTAACATCTGGTGCTACCCCTTCTGGCAGTCGAACCGCACCTTCATAGAAGTCGAAATGATAGCGTCCTGTGGTAAAACTGGGACGATTACTAACATCACCTCGTTCAACAAAGCGATCATCGAGAGGGAAAACATTATACTTACTGCCCTCAACAAGGAATAAGTCTTGGAGTTCCTCTAATTTATCAGCATTATCTGTGGATAAGTCTTGGTTTTGAGAGAAATCAGTCTTTAAATCGAACAGTTCCCAGACATCCTCATCGAAAGGTGGAGGCTCTATACCCTTGCCAACTGGTGACTTATGCAGCGTTGATGCCATCCATTCGTGTTCTCCTTCATCTTTGTATATGGCTCGATTCCCATACATCTCAAAATACTGAGTTTTATGAGTACCTTTAGCATTTTCTCCATCACCAAGTTTCTTATCAAAACCAAAGGTATACGCTAAGCTTACCCCTTCTATCGGCTGCTGTTGGATGCTGTTAACGATTTCTGGTTCCTGAATCCCAGTTACTTCCAGAATTGTAGGTGCGATATCGATCACATGGTGAAACTGGTCTCGGATCTCCCTTGTCTCTGGAGTCAGGGGAATCACCTTAGGCCATTTAATGATCATGGGATTACGAGTACCACCAAAATAGGAAGCTACCTCTTTCGTCCAACGGAAAGGCGCATCCGTAGCCCAAGCCCAGCCAACAGCATATGCTGGCGAGGTTCCACTTTCAAACGTACCCCACTTGTCTGCACAATCTTGGAGCTCTTTAACAGTAGGGCTCAATCCGTTAAGAGTTTTCATGGTGTTGCAAGTTCCATACAGACCACCCCCTGCTGCAGCACCATTGTCACCCACGATATAGATGATCATGGTGTTGTCCACTTCCTCAGGAGGAATAGCATCAAGGACACGACCGACCTCTACATCAGTGTATTCTAGAAAAGCCGCATAGGTTTCCATCTGCTTGGCTAATGCCGCGCGATCGCTCTCGTCGAATTCTTCATTATCATCCCAATAAGGTATGCCTTCGGGGTGTTCAGTAAGTTCAGCATCAGCGGGAATTATACCGGGAGTTTTGGCAGTTTCACCGTTAATGCCCTGCTGACGGTTGAAAATTTGATCACGTTCTACGTCCCAACCGTGATCAAACTTACCTACGTATTTAGGGCGATACTCCTCTGGGGGTTGGTGAGGTGAGTGGGTAGCACCGGGAGCAAAGTAAAGAAAGAAAGGACGATCTGGTGCAATTGAATTCTGATTATTCATCCAACCAATTGCTTTATCGGCAAGGTCATGGGTGAGATTGTAGACTTTTCCGTCACTAGTTGTGGCTGGTGGATTGATGGGGTTCTGATTTTCATACAGTGCTGGATACCACTGGTCAGTTTCTCCACTAATAAATCCGTAGAAGTAGTCAAATCCCAAACCATTCGGCCACCGGTCAAAGGGACCTACCATACTGGTTTGGTTATCAGGAACATTGTGATTTTTGCCAAACCAAGCTGTGCTGTAGCCATTTTCTTGGAGAACTTCGGCAATGGTCGCTGTGCTTTTGGGAATCAAGCCTTTATAACCAGGATAACCTGTTGCCAGTTCTTGAATCACTCCAGTGCCCACTGAGTGGTGATTCCGTCCTGTTAGTAAAGCCGCACGAGTTGGTGAACAGAGGGCAGTTGTGTGGAATCGATTATAGATTATCCCTTCGTCTGCCAGTTGCTCTAGAGTGGGTGTGGTAATCGAGCCACCAAAGGTTTCTGAGGAACTAAATCCCACATCATCCAAGATTACCAGGATAATGTTAGGGGCATCATCTGGAGCTTCAGGGGATTTTAGAATCGAGATATCTGGCTCCCCGGAAGTTTCGTAAGTAACACCAATATCACCTTTAAATTCTGGGTCAGGTTGGGGCAGAATTTCCTGAGCAAAGGCTGGTGGTACTAATAGTCCTAGGCAAAATATCGCTACGACTAGAAGATTGAGTAATCTTTTCGGTTTCAGTACAGTTTTTTTCATACAGTTAGTGCTGTTTGTCATTTGTCCTTTGTTATTAGTTGTTTGTTCTTTGTCTCAATGACTAATAACAAAAGAGGTGTTAGTAGCGTAGAGGCACCTATATCCTTCGGGATGCTTTGCTTAGAGCTTAGTGGGGCGAAGCCCCTTGCAATCCCACGACTTGCATTACGTGGGATGAGCTTAATCTTTTGTGATATTTTCTCTAGCCTGTGAGCAAAGCTCCTCTCGAGGCATTCAACACTAGCTTAGTGGGAAGCTATCTCTTGGAGTAATCAAAAATCCCAACTTTTTAAGTTATAAAAATTGAATGATTTATCTGTAAAAAACATTAGTTTAATTTATAGTTAAGTTTTGTTATTTTTCTTTGATCAAGTGCTGTAAAAATTATTGTTTCCTAATTTTGAATTTTGAATTTTGAATTATTTTTACCCCGATATGAGAACCGGATTTGGTATCAGCAGCCATCCCAACTAGCACGGATAGTTCTGGGAACCCAAGCGTTTTAGACGGGTGAACGAAATTTTCGTGGGATTTCCATTTAACCCGTTCCCGCGTCTCCGCGACGCCATTTTAGTGGTAAGCTATCCCTTGGAGTAATCAAAAATCCCAACTTTTCAGCACATTTAAATTAAATAACTGATTTTTTAAAAACATTAGTTTTACTTATATTTTTGTGGGGTGCTGCAAAAATAACTTTTTTGATAGATGTGAACAATAGTCAAACTCCCCAGATTGAGAATAATCCTGGAACAGGTCATCATCAAATTATCTCCAAATCCTTTACGGATCTGGATGGTTTCAAAGAGTTTTTTGAGTATCAAGGGAAGGAAATAATACAGCTGAGTCCCGGATCTCTTCAAGCTGATTTTTTGTCAATTCAGGTCGGTAACTTATATTTCGTATGTAATCAGGCCAACCAAGGAGTTCAATTTTCCGGTGATGGGACAAAGGATTACATATCTTTTGCCATACTTTGGTCTGAGAAGGAAAAGGAATATTACTCCTTCCTTCACCCTATCGAGCCTCAAAGGACTATTTTTGGTTTCAAGAACACCGAAGCTCACGAAATATTTCCTCAAGGTGTAGCGTTGACACATATTATTATCCCGGTCAAAACTTTTGATGCTTATGCAGACCAACTACAACGCCATGATCTAGACGATAATTTCCGGAGTAAAAATCATGTCAATGTCTTGCCAACTGGGATGAAGGAAATTAAAGATTACCTAAAACAATTGATTTGGCTAGCAGTCAACCAACCAACTTTTTTTCACCAACCTCATATTGAAGAACTCGTTGCTGATGATTTCCTGCCTTTGTTGATTAGTAACATTCCTACCAAGTTAAATTCTAAGTGTTTCCTTAAACCTTCTCGAAGAGCAAAGTTAATTATTCAAGCAGAGCAAAAAATGTTAACCAACCTAGAAAAACCTCTAACCTTAAAACAGCTAGCTCAAGATTTAGGGTCTAGCAGTTCTGCCTTATTGTATGGTTTTAAGGACTTATTTGGTATAAGTCCTATGCGCTATCTCAAGGTACAACGACTTAATGCAGTGCGACAACACCTGAAGGCAAGGGAACCAGAAAGTTGTACTATAGCAGTCCTCGCTGGTCAATTTGGGTTCTACAGTCCATGTCATTTTACTAGAGATTACAAAGCCATGTTTGGGGAGTTGCCTTCAGAGACTTTGCATAAGGATGGTTTTCTTTGCCGCTAATATCGAGCCAATTTGGGGATGGGTCGGGGAGTCTATCGCCTGATGGTCTTTGAACGGGCGATAGACTCTGTACTATTTACCTAACAGTGAATACTGTGGATGAGTACCATACAGCTACAGATCGCGGTTGTCCGGATACATGGGAATTACCGCAAATTCATCAAAAACGCTCAAAAGTTCTTGAGCTGGACCTGTGGTAGACGAACTATTTGCCAAGAACTCATCAACTCCAATTTCCCCCCTGTAGTACGCTGCAAAATTATCGCCTAATGTTTCAACGGAAGCATCAATTGCTTGGTAATACTCGTCTGGTTTGGGGATAAACTCAGCGATGCTATTGCGGATGTGCAATGCCGATCGATTCCCGTCAATGTTGAATTCGAGGACACCTGCAACACCAGTCGCCAGCTCTGGAGCAATACGAATGCGAAGGCGATCGACCGCCTCAGCAGGATTTTCGGTGACCCATTCTGTCGGTTCAATATCTGTGAGGGAGATGGCAATCTTCCTCTCCAAGTTCAATGCCGCACCAATGTAGAAGTTACGCACGATGGCTCCAGGGCTCATCTGCCCCAGTTGTCGGAACACATCAGCCAATGCCTGACGATAGGTGTCGTTGTTAGGTACAGCGTAATAGAGATTGACTGCCAGTTCCTTTGCCCAAAGGTATTCACTTTGGTCCATCGCAGCCGTGTAAGCCGCCATAACATTCTCTTCCCCACCGCTCAGTTGGATGAGATAATCCGCGTAAACAGCCCGTGGGAGGCTGTGGATGTCCTCCGCGTAGCCAGAAAACCAGCCATGATTGAAGGTGGGTTGGGCGGCAGGGTAGGTATCGAACTGGCCATAGAATTCATTGACAAAGGGGCTTTGTAACAACGAGTCCGGCATTGACATGTGATGAGTTAGCTCATCGGGTCGCACGCCTTGTGCTGTCAGGCGTAAAGACTGGTCATTGATGAATCTCATCATGTCCATCAGGCTCGTGACTGCGTCAAAGCATTTCTCTTTGCTAATGATAGGGTTTCCTCCGGAACTCACGGGCAAGATAATATCAGGCTGAAGATCTCGGATTGTTTTCAACGCTGCAATCCAATCTTGGGGCGGACGGTGTCGATCGCCGCGCAGGGTGTACAAGTTATTTTGAGGCCAGACAACGTTATCGATCACAATCCCGTAGCCATTGTAGTTCGGTAGCCATATGGTCAAAGTGTCCTCAGTGTCGGTGATTGCATGGAAGAATTGCATCTCAATCCCTTCTACTGTCAATGTCTCACCATCTGCAACTTCTGTGTCCGCCGGAATCCATGCGCTCTCTGCACCAACTACAAAAGTCTGAGGGACAAGCATGGCATCCCGACCAATCTCGGGTAAATTGGCACCAAACTGGATCTTGGCACGGGCATCCAGATAGGGTCCCAGTTCTGAGATGTTTGGGTTGGCAAAGCCGGTGCTATTCTTGACAATCTCATTGCTATCGGGGTGCGCGATGATCATCGTTGGTACGTCTCCATCTAGCAAAGTCTCGGTTCCTTTTGGATAGTGGGCGTGATCGTAGATGACGGCACCAATCGGCAGGTCAGAGATTTCTTGACGGATAACCTCCCGGAAGAGCTGACCATCCTCAGCACTCTCACCCGTGGAGACAGCGATGAGAGTGTTATTGTCGCTCTTAATCACCACTGATCCGTAAGGCTTACCACTTAAGATCCAAACGCCATCTACGACTTCAATGACATCGACTTCGGAGCCTATCCGCGAGATTGGCGCTGCGCGAAGTATGGACGTGGCGTTGCCAACGGCTTCATTCAGAGGCGATGTTGTGGGTTCAAAATCAGGGTTATTGTTGTAATACTGCCAACTGGTGGGGACGATCGGCCCTGATTCGGACAACTCTAAGCTACTAAAATCAAAGTTTTTTGGGGAGAAGTCGCCTGTATAAGCGTATGCCCTAGGGGGACTATTACTGACCATAATTAAGGTCAAGATCAGGATGGCAACCATGAAACGGCTTAGTTTAGAAAAAATCCTAGAACCGCTAGTGCCACTAGATTGATTCAGTGTCATGGGGGTAAAACCTCGTAAAAGGGGTTAACACAATCTGTCGAACTTAGCTTAGTAAGTTAATCAAACCGTTCAGAATTTTGATACGGTTTGATTCGGGTTCTAGTCGAAATAATTTCGGACTATTTTTCTCGACTTTCCTGACTCGTCTTCTGGCTCAATATGAACAGTTACCTTTTCAATGGAGTCATTAAAGGTATAGGTTGGCTTGTAAGCTTCTGAGACAGGAGATTGAGTATCTTGACCCACATCAAAAAACTCAAGACCAAAGGAAGCAGGAACGGTTTTAGAAATTTCTGCCTCGCCAATCAATTCGTCATTCAGGAAAAGTTGTCCCGTTCCGGTGTAATCTCCTTTCTCGGTAAACTTGTAGGTTACTTGGGATTTTCCGGTGGGAACCAAAATATCGGGGTTAATCTTGAATCGTTCAAAACCTAAGTAGTTGTACTCATAAGCCAACTTATTATTTTCATTGATGTATAGAGTGTAGCCTCCTCCGGAGCCTCCATGAGCGACCAGTACCCCCTCAGAATCAGGATGCTCCCGATCTAGATAAACATCAATGGTATAGGAGGTACCAAAAGTATTCGGGGCAAGGGCTTGATGGAGAGGTGACATCCCTTGATAGAAAGTAAAGTCAGTTTTTTCTCCACCTAATTCCTTATTCTGAAGATCAATAAGTTCGGCGGTTTCCCGATCGTCTAAGGGATAAACCTTGTATTTTTTGGCTTGTTTCACAAATAGAGCTTTCATCTGTTGCAACTTCTTGGGGTTTTCGGTTGCCAAATCATGGGATTCTGAGAAGTCTTCTGCCAAGTTATAAAGCTCCCAAGTATCTTTGCCAAACTTCCCTTTATGTCCATCAGGGATACTGCCAAGTAGGGTAGTATGTGCAGTTACAGCTTTCCAACCATCTTGATAAACTGCTCGGTTTGCTTTGTTTTCCCAATACTGAACCTTATGGGTACTATCGGCATCAGCATTTTTGAAAGAGTCATAAAAACTTTCCCCAGCCAAAGGTTGCTGTACATATTCATTAAAAGTTTTAGGCAACTCAATCTTTAGAAGATCAAACAGTGTTGGCACAATATCGGTAACGTATTGCCATTGGGGACGAATCGCACCTGGATCGGGAATCTCAGCAGGCCAATGTACAATAAAGGGAACCCGAATACCACCTTCATGGGGAAAGCGTTTTGCCCACTGGAAGGGTGTATTGTAAGCTAATGACCAACCCCAAGGAACGTGGGGTTCACTACGGACGGTGCCAATGTCATCTTGATGTTCTATATTGTAATCAACGTCGGTAGGAATTCCATTGAAATAAGTCAGTTCGTTGAGAGTACCATATTCACTTCCTTCTGAACTGGCACCGTTATCGGAAAGAACCATAATTAATGTGTTATCAAGTTGATCGATAGAGTCAAGATAGTCAACTAAACGACCTATTTGAGCATCAACATGGGTCATAAAACCCGCATAGTTTTCCATGAAAGTGGTAAACAACTGCTTTTCATCCTCATCCAAGGAAAGCCACCTTGGATTTTCTGGATGTCTTGCTGTGAGTTGAGTATCTTCTGGAACAATCCCCAATTCTTTCTGTTTTTTGAGAATTTTACGCCGTTCTACATCGTACCCTTGATCGAAGTGATCCTCATAGATATCCCGATAAAACTCAGGAGTATGATGGGGAGAATGCACTGCACCAAAGGCAAGATACATAAAATAGGGGCGTTCTGGATCGCTGGACTCTAGGTCTTTGATATAACCAATCGCGTTATCTACTAAATCTTCACTCAGGTGATAGCCTTCTTCGGGAGACTTAGGTGCTTGTACGCGAGTGGTGTCTCGATAAAGTTCCGGGTAATACTGATTGGTTTCACCACCGAGAAAGCCGTAGAAATGGTCAAATCCTTTACCTGTAGGCCATTGATCAAAGTGTCCCGTCGCCGGATTCACCGCCCAAGTTGGGGTCAAATGCCATTTACCTAGAGCAAATGTGGTATATCCGGAGGGTTTCAACAATGCAGGTAGCATGGCTGCACTGGAAGGAATGGAACCACTCTTATTCGGATAGCCATTGGAAATTTCTGGAATCCCTGCCATACCTACTGTATGAGGATTACGTCCTGTCAATAAAGCTGCACGAGTCGGGGAACACACTGGAGTGACATGAAAGTTGTTATAGCGCAAACCATTATTGGCAAGGTGATCCAAGTGAGGGGTTTGAATACGACCCCCATAGGAACCTAATCCAGCAAAACCCGCATCATCAATAACAATAGTCAAGATATTGGGGGCTCCGGGCTGAGGTTTTGGGGCTTCAAAATAGTCTGGGGTAGAATTTTCTGCTTTGTAGCGAATTTCCCCATCCCAGGGTTGGTCGGTGTACTGAATTTCTGCATCGGTGCAGATTTCCTCAGCTAGTGCTAAGGATGGTATTGAGACAAACAAACAAACCATCGTTAGGGCGAGAATTGCTTGCTGTCTTTTTGTTGACAATAAACTCGATAGTTTTGTGAAGAAGAGGGAAGTAGCGATCGCAACTACTAACATCCCTCTCCAAATTCGATTCAAATTCATCGGTAAAACCTGAGCAATAAAAGTAAAGCCTTAACCCAGGCAGAGTGAGTCATGTCCACTCTGCTGTGCTATGGGGTAACTCAAGGCATTCAACATCAATTTAGTGGTAAGCTATCTCTGGGAATAATCAAAAATTCTCACTTTCTCAACCATAGAAATTAAATAATTATTCTTTTGGAGAAATTAGTTTTACTAATATAAGATGCAAGAAATGGCTCTTGTGGTAAATGCAAAAAGTGATAACACTTTCCAAGCTGAGGATAATTCTAGAGCGAGCAATCATAAAATTATCTCCAAATCCTTTACAGATGTAGATGGTTTCAAAGAGTTTTTTAAGTATAAAAATAAGGAAATAATACAACTCACTCCCGGTTCTCTTCAAGCTGAGTTTTTGTCGATTCAGGTTGGTGACATATTTTTTATATTTAATCAGGTGAACCAAGGGTTTCAATTTTCCGGTGATGGTACAAAGGGATGCATCTCTTTTGCGATAGTTTGGTCTGATAATGAAAGGGAATATTACTCCTTCCGCCACCCTCTCAAACCTCAAAGGACTGTTTTTGGTTTCTATAACACCGAAGCACACGCAATATTTCCTCAAGGTGGAGCATTGACACACATTATGATGCCTGCTAAAACTTTTCATGCTTATGCAAACCAACTACAACGCCACGATCTAGACGATAATTTCCGGAGGAAAAATCATGTGAATTTGTTACCAACTGGGATGAAGGAAATTAAAGATTACCTGAAACAACTTATTTGGTTAGCAGTCAACAAACCTACATTCTTAAACAAACCTCATATTGCAAAACTAGTTGCTGATGATTTCCTGCCTTTGTTGATTAGTAACATTCCCACTAAATTGAATTCCCAATGTTTCCTTAAACCTTCTCGACGAGTTAAGTTGATTGCCCAAGCGGAGCAAAAGATGTTAACCAACTTAGAAAAACCCCTAACCTTAAAACAGCTAGCTCAAGATTTAGAGTCTAGCGTTCCTGCCTTATCCAATGGTTTTAAGGATTTATTTGGCTTGAGTCCTATGCGCTATCTCAAGGTGCAACGACTTAATGCAGTACGACAACACCTGAAGGCAAGGGAACCAGAAAGTTGTACTATAGCAGTCCTCGCTGGTCAATTTGGGTTCTACAGTCCATGTCATTTTACTAGAGATTACAAAGCTATGTTTGGAGAGTTGCCTTCAGAGACTTTGCATAAGACAGCAAAAGTAGTTTAAGGATCGATGAGCTTACAATCGCAATCAAACCAAATGAGTCGGGTGCGGCTAGAGCATCGATTCAGTAATCATAAAATCGAACGTGCAGAGGAGCAGAGGAGAGCTGAAAATATTAATTTTTCGTTTCTCAATTTGTCAACTTTTATTACTGAATCAGTGTTCTAGTACTATACAAATTAAATGCGTAGCAGCTTAGAGCATAGATTCCTGAATTATCGCTGTTGGGTCATGGCAATAACAGCTTCCACAGTAATGTCTGAGATCTCGCCAAGGGTGGGGAGTATGTCCTTGTTGGCATAAACAATTGGCAGCTCTTCATTTTCCCAAACCCAGATTTGCTTTCGCTGAATATCAATGAGCCAAGCCAGCTGTGTCCCGTTACTTAAACAGTGTAGAATTTTGTTTTGTAAATTAATGGTGCTTTGATCAGGGGAGCGAATTTCAATTAACCAGTCCGGTGAACCTTGCAGTGGACCATCTTCTTCTGAAAGGCGATCGCTCCTAACAATGGTAATATCGGGTACGGGAGACAAGGGGGGCACGATGCATCGGAGCTCCTGAATAGCTTCGTAAGTTTGAGTTTGGCTATTGATAGTGTTAACAAGATTACGTTGGAGGCGGGAATGAAACAGCGTTGGCATGGGCTTTTGCTGTGGATGTCCATGGATGAACTCCCAGGCAGGAGAGGTTTCAATGTTGGGTTGCTCAAGAAAAGTGTCTAAGGAACTAGTGAGGGTAAGAGACTGCATAGTTACCTGAGAAGCACCCACCGAAGGCGCAATGTATTTTTCTTTATTTTATAACTCACCGTTGGCCTATTTGGAAATAAGGTGCGTCAAAAGTGGGAAATTTTGAGGGATTTGTGGACTTAACGGTAGTAATTTGGGGTTGTTTATCCACCAGAACTTTAGTGGAAGTAACTCGATTATACCAAATCTGCTTAGACTTGGAGGTCATTTTTACCACAAAGGAACAAAGTACACAAAGGGAATATGCGATCGCGATCACAATAATCCTTACTATATAAGCATTCTTAATTCTTAATTCTTAATTCTTAATTCCGCGCAGCGGCGATCGCCTCTATACTGGCGGTGATTCATTGTACTAAAAATAGATTAACTTATCCTAAGAATCTTACATTAATTTGCATCATCAGTAGTCATTTTTAGACTCACTTAAATTATGATCATTTTGTTTAAACTATCAGCAAGATTACCAGTTAATTCTTCTCAAGCAATAAGGGTGGGCATTACCCACCCCGTAACTAAATCCCTTTACATCAGCATTCTTCTAGTCCAAGGGAGCTGGGAGTAAAGGTAACAAGTCAGGTTCAGCTGATGTCAGCTCTACTTTCACAGTGTTAATCGTCCCGTCTAACTCATCGAACTCAAAGGGAGCGCGATCGGCATAGTCTAGGGAAACCGGAGCCCCCAGATCCGTGCCAACATCGAAGGTTTCACTGGCACTGAAGGCTCCTATGACAATTGTTTCGATAGTGATTGGGGGGACGACTTCATCACCATCCACTTGTATAACCACTTCACCTGGGGAATAGAGATCCTCGATGGTTGTGTCTACTGTAATGGTGTGATGACCAGCAGGGATCGGTGAATCCGATTCATCCTTATAACGATCAAGGAGCAGCATGTTGTACTCGTACTTGAGAATTCCGTTTTCCATAAACAAGCTCACACCGCCACCGGAACCTCCCAAGGCATAGAGAACGCCGGAAGCATTTTCTTTGAGATCGACATCGATCGTAACCAGGTTGCTCTCGCGACCTAGGCCCGGTGCAGTAAATTCAGGCATACGAGTTGTGCTTTCATCAAAGAGCCAGCTACTGTAGGGACTCCCGAGCCGGTCTTCGGGATAAGTGTTGATCCACAGGCCGCCCCCAATGGGGAATGCCAAATTCTTTTCTGCTTCTGCCAAGAACAGTTCTTTCATCTCCTCCAAACGCTCTGGCTCCTGAGCGGCCAGATTGTTCATTTGAGTGAAGTCCTCGGTAATGTGATACAGTTCCCAAACGTCCTCACTGGAATCCCAGTCTTTGAAGTTCTTTGATGATTCAGCTATATTCCAGGGGATCTGAGGACCGAAGGTGCAGGCATACCAGCCATCCTCATAGATGCCTCGGCTGCCGCTGTTCTCGAAATACTGAACCTTCTTTCGATCCTCTGCGTTGGCATCATTGAAGGTGTACTTCATGCTAATCCCATCGAGGGATTTTTGCTCGAAGCCGTAAACATATTCAGGGGGGTTAATGCCCAGGATATCGTAGATAGTGGGAGCGATATCGTTGACATGGTGAAACTGAGACCGGGGGGTTTTGTCAGGAGTGATGCCATCGGGCCAGGAGATTACCATGGGGTTGCGGGTACCACCGAAGTGGGAAGCAACTAGCTTAGTATAACGGAAGGGGGCATCCCCTGCCCAGGCCCAACCCGCGTGGTACATGTTTTCGGTTTTTGGGGTTCCCAGGGCATCAAGTCCGCCTAGTCCGTCGAGAGCCTCAAGCTGCTCCTCAATCGTACTGGGAATTAGGTTCTGGGCAAGAAATTCGCTGATAGTGCCCTCCTGACCTTCGGCACTTGCTCCGTTGTCACCAACAATATAAAAGACAATGGTATTGTCGCGAATGCCCAGATTGTCAAGTTCCTCGATCACCTTACCCGCCTGGTAATCCGTATGTTCGAGAAACCCTGCATAGACTTCCATCAACCGCTGTTGGAACTCATGTTCCGACTCGGGAATCTCATCCCATGCTGCTATGCCATCATCTATGCCATCAGGCCGATTAGCTCGAACCACATCTTCTGGAATCCAGCCCAGGGCTTTCTGGTTGGCAAAGACCCGCTTTTGGTACTCATCCCAGCCGTCATCGAATTTACCCTTATACTTATCTGCCCATTCCTTGAAGACGTGGTGAGGACCGTGGACTGCCCCTGGTGCCCAGTACATCAAGAAGGGTTTGTCGGGAGAATAGGAACGGTGGTGACGCATCCAGGCGATCGCTTTATCCGCCATGTCTTCACTCAGGTGGTAACCCTCGTCGTGGGGCGGCTCTATGGGGTTGAGGTTCTCATAGAGGCGCGGCTCATACTGAGAGGTTTCCCCCGCGAGGAAGCCGTAGAAATAGTCGAAGCCATGTCCGGTAGGCCAGCGATCGAATGGACCCATAGCTGTGGTCTCGTTGGCTGGAGTATTGTGCCATTTGCCAAAGGCAGAAGTTTTGTAGCCGTATTCCCTCAAAACTTCCGCGACCGTGGCAGTGGTCTTGGGAATAACCCCCAGGTAACCATCCCAGTCCACCGCAAATTCTGCGATCGTACCTGATTGGGCTTGGTGGTGATTGCGCCCTGTTAAGAGAGCGGCACGGGTGGGGGAGCAGATGGCAGTAGTGTGAAAGGTATTATAGGCAATCCCTTTATCCCACAGATCGCTTAGAGTCGGCATGTGGATCTCGCCACCAAAGGTGTCAGGCTGCCCGAAGCCCACATCATCCAGCAGGATAATCAGGATGTTGGGCGGATCTTCGTTGGGTATACGGTTCGGTTCCTCGCGCCGGATCATGGTGGACTCTTGCAAGGTCTCTCCGGCAATGCTGGCTGATGGCACTGGCGGGAATGGCAGGATCGAGCCATCAGCAGTTTGTGCCAAGACAGGGGGAGTAATACTTCCCAATAGAAGAGAGATGGCGATCGCAAATATCGCGATCTCTCTCAACATTCGGTGCAAAAACATGGTTGCAATCTCATACAAATGGTTAACAAAAATTCAGCCAATATGCCCAAACGCGATCGCACCTGAGTTGGAAATCGGTTTGGGCAACCTGGTAGTCTAAAGACTTCAACGTTAGTTTAGTAGTCAGCTAGCTCTTGGAATAATCAAAAATCCCAACTTTTGAAAAATTTAAATTAAATAGAGGTTGTTTTTACCACAAAGGCACAAAGTACACGAAGGGAAGACGCGATCTGAAGAGCAGCAGTGCTTCGCGATCGCTTGCTCTTAGGAATATGAGTGTTAGTTGTGGTTATCGTTATTTTTTGCTATTATTATTTAATAATAGGATAGGTGTGCGCCTGTAATATATGATAGGAACCGTAGGGGCGTATTGCATACGCCCATTGCATACGCCCAGTGTTATCCTCTAACGAGTTCCTAAGTATTTATTACAAAAAAAATTAACAAAATTCCGGACGCATCCCAAAATGCGATCGTCTCTTGCCAATGTGTAGATAAGCAATCAGAGCGAAGTAGGCTATTTTGTCCACCATAAAAGAATATTGGCAACGAGATTAGCGATCGCACCTGAGTTAGAGAGCGGTTTCGGTTTGTGCAACGGGGTAGTCCAAAGACTTCAACATTAGTTTAAATGAGCGAAAATTATAACTTTTTCAGCTATAGAAATTTAAAATAAGTTTTTCAATGGATATCAATAAGAGTAATAAAACTAACCAAACTAAAGATGCTCCTGAAGCAGGTAATCAGAAGATTGTCTCCAAATCCTTTACAGATGTGGATCATTTCAATGATTTTTTGAGCCCTAGCAGGCGGGAAATTACCCAACTAACTTGTGGTCATCTTCAAGCTGAGTTTTTGTCAACTCAGCTTGGTGGCATATATTTCCTTTGTCGTCAAGTGAATCAAGGGATTCAAGCTTTGGGTGAAGGCTGGAAGGAATACCGATCGTTTGGGATATCCTGGGTTGAGAATGATGGGGGATTGTACAGCCACCGTAGGCTTGTCGATCCTCAAAGAACTATTTTTGGTTTCGATGACCAGGGAGCAGATATCATCGTTCCTCAAGGTGGAATGATGATGCAAATTATCATCCCTAAGAAAACTTTTGATGCTTATGCAGAACAACTACAACGCTACGATCTCGATGATAGTTTCCTGAGTAAAAATTATGTGAACTTGCTACCAAATGGGATGAAAAACATCAAAGATTATCTGAAACAACTATTTTGGTTAGTAGTTCAGAAACCTACTTGGCTACAAAACTCTCATATTGAGCAACTTATTATTGATGATTTTCTGCCTTTGTTGATTAGTAATATTCCTGCCAAGTTAAATGCCCAATGTTTCGTCAAACCTTCTCGAAGAGAAAAGTTGATTGCCCAAGCTGAAAAAGAGATGTTAGCCAACTTAAATAAACCTCTGACTTTAAAACAACTCGCTCAAAGTTTAGGCTCTAGCAGTTGTGCATTATCTTTTGGTTTTAAAGACTTATTTGGCCTGAGTCCGATGCGCTATCTCAAGATACAACGACTTAATGCAGTGCGAGAGCGCCTGAAGGCCAGCGAACCTGAAAATTGTACTATCGTCTTCCTGGCTAATCAATTTGGGTTCTACTGTCCGAGTCATTTTACTAGAGATTACAAAGCTATGTTTGGGGAGTTGCCTTCAGAGACATTGATGAAGAAGGCATAGACTCTGGAGAAACTAGGGAATTGGGAATTGGGAATTGGGAATTGGGAATCGGGAATGGCTAATTGCTTTATCCCAAATTTTTCACAAGGCGAAAACCAATATGAGTGGTTCCTGTATCCGGTGACTGGGACTCCCTGGCAGCGGGACGGTAGCGACTGCAATAGTTGGGCGCACAGAGGTGTGAACCACCTTTAATAACGTGTACCGCTCCCTCGGCAGGTTTTTTGGGGTCAAAACTTTCGGCTTGGCTGGGGCCTTCTGGATTAACGCTATGAGCCATGGCTTTACGTTCAACCCGATACCAGTCGGCAGTCCATTCCCAAACATTACCTGTCATATCATACAAACCGTAACCATTCGACTTGAATGAACCAACGGGAGCAGTTCCCAAATAGCCGTCCGCTTTGGTATTGAGAAAGGGAAAAATTCCTTGCCAGGTGTTGGCTTTTTTAGCGGAATATTCTTGACCCCAAGTGTAGGTAGACTCTTTTAAACCACCTCTGGCAGCGTATTCCCATTGGGCTTCGGTGGGAAGTTGTTTTCCTGACCACTTTGCATAAGCTAAGGCATCTTCGTAGGCAATATGAACAACAGGATAATTTTCTTTGCCGCTAATATTGCTATCCGGGCCGTAGGGATGTTGCCAGTTTGCCCCCACAACCCAATGCCACCAACTCATATAAGCTACTTGTTGAATACCTTCTGTGGGAGGTTCAAAAACCAGAGAACCAGGCGATCGCTCTTTATCGGATAAGTCAGGAAATTGTTCTTTGGATAGGGGACGCTCAGCTATGGTAACGTAACCTGTCTCTTCAACAAACTGGGCAAATTGGGCATTAGTCATTTCGTGGGAGTCAATGCAAAAGGAACTAACGGTAATATCTTCAACAGGTAGTTCTTCGATAAATTCTGGTTTATCCGACCCCATTTTGAACTCTCCTCCGGGAATGAAAACCATATTTTCTGGACAAGGTGAAGAGGGGGCGGCAAGGGCACTCGGAGTAACAATAGTAACAATCAGAAGAAAAACACTGAGAACAATTAAGAATTTTTGAATATAACTTTGAGAATTATTCATCATTTGAGTCGCAGAATTATTTAATCGTGGTGGAGAATAGCTCTTAAGAAACACAGGCTGAAACCCCTGTAAAATGGTAATAATTATGAAGGAAGTGTTTCTTCCATACCATAGCGGTGCAGGATCCGACCCTACACCCTACACCCTACACCCTACACCCCGCGCCGTTAGGCGCTCTTAAGAAACACTCTGGCTAATGGCTAATGGCGCATGGCTAATTGCTAATTGCTAATTGCTCTGAAGAAACAAGGCTCCAAGGCAGGAGGCAGGAGTGTAGGGGCGGGTTCACCCGAAACTTGGCAATAAAAGCGATAATTTAACTAAACCCGCCCCGGCTGATGATACACCTATTGTCCCACCGGGGCGGGTTTACGTAATTGGCTTGTCGATACCGAAAAATGGTTGGTGAACCCGCCCCTACCGTATATTTTCTTTCAAGAAACAAGGGAATGGGGAATGAGGAATGGGGAATAGGGAGTGTTTCTTACATTCGTAGCGGGCGGCGCACCAAGAATCCATATATATAAGCCCTGTATTTGATATGAGAGGAAGGGAATCGTGGCTTACCTTAGCCACGATAATTGAGAAAACTTACATTACTGGGACACTATTCCAGCAAGGAGATGCTACAGTTCATCGACTATCAACATTCTTCTAGGAACTTCTAGTCCAATAAACCTGGTAATACAGGTAAAGAGTGAGGTTGCTCTAGATTAGTAAGCTCCACTTTCACCGTGTTAATCGTGCCATCGAATTTGAAAGGCGCGTTATCGGCATAATCCAACGAAACAGGAGAACCCAAATCCATGCCAACATCAAAGGTCTCACTGGCGGTAAAAGCACCAGGCACCGTGCGCTTAACCAACGTCTTTGCAACCTTCTGTCCATCTAACTTAATCACCACTTTTGCTGGGGCTAAGGGTTTGGCAATCAGGAAGGTGGTTTTTACTTCAATGGTGTGGTTACCATCTTCGATCTGTAAATCGGTTTCAGTTTCAGCTTTGTAGCGTTTCAACAACATCATGTTGTACTCGTACTTCAGCTTTCCGTCCTCCATGAAAAAGGTCAAGCCGCCACCAGAACCGCCGAGGGCATAAATAACCCCTTTATTGTTGCTATTGAAATCGGCATTGATCGTCACCGTATTGCTTTCGCGACCAAGACCTGGTGCAGTAAACTCCGGCATCCGAGTTGTGCTAGCATCAAAATTCCAACTCGTATAAGGAGTTCCGACCCGATCTTCGGGATAAATACGAGTCCAGAGACTGCCGCCAATGGGAAAGACCTTATTTGCTTCTGCTTCTTGCAAGAACAATTGCTTCATTATCTTCAGAATCGCTTGCTCTTGCTTTTGCTCTTCCTCTTCCTTTTCCTCTACGAGATTGTTTTTTTGTGTGAAGTCCGTTTTTAGGTTGTATAATTCCCACACATCTTCGCGAGAATCCCAATTTGCTAAATCTTCGCCAGAGCCAGTTTCCCAAGGAATCAGAGGACCAAACGTGGAGGCAAACCAGCCATCGAAATAGATACCACGACTTCCATAGTTCTCAAAATACTGGATCGTTTTTTGGTCGGGAGCATCCGGATCGTCGAAGGTGTATTTCATACTGACACCATCAATCGGATCTTGGATAAAGCCATAGAACTCCACCGGAGGAGTAATCTCCAAGATATCGTAAATGGTGGGGGCGATGTCGTTGACGTGATGGAACTGGGAACGGACGTTGGCGGTATTGGGGTCGTGGCTAATCTGATCAGGCCAAGATATCACGAGAGGATTGCGAGTACCGCCAAAGTGAGAAGCAACCAGCTTAGTATAGCGGAACGGTGCATTGCCAGCCCAAGCCCAAGCGGCATTGTGCATATTGTCCGTTTTTGAAGTTCCCAAAGCAGACAGACCCTTGGGATCTTCTTCGGTGCCAAATTGCGTTTCGAGGGCTTTGAGTTGGCCCTCTACGGTATTAGGAATCTGGTTCTGGCCTAGCAATTCGCTGATGGTGCCATCTAAGCCTCCAGCACTGGCACCGTTGTCGCCCCAAATGTAAAAGATCAGTGTGTTGTCTCGAATGTCTTCGGCTTCCAGTTCGTCAATGATCTTGCCCGCTTGGGTATCCACATCCTCCACAAAGGCAGCGTAAAGCTCCATCAAGCGAATTTGGAACTTTTGTTCATCCTCGTCTGTAATGTCAGCCCAAGCCTCCATCTCCTCTGGTCGCTCGGTATCGACGGCATCGGCTGCTAAGGGAAGCCACTCGAAACCTTTCTGGCGCTCAAAGGTGCGGGCTCGCAAAGCATCCCAGCCATCGTCAAACTTACCCTTATATTTATCGGTCAACTCGTCGAAGATGTGGTGGGGACCGTGGGCTGCACCGGGAGCCCAGTACATAAAGAAGGGCTTGTCGGGGCTATATGATCGGCGGTTGCGCAGCCATGTAACCGCTTGATTTGCCAGATCTTCACTTAAATGGTAAGGACTTCCATCAGGAAGCTCGTGGGGAGGTTCGATCGCATTGGTATTTTCAAACAAGCGTGGCTCATATTGGGAGGTTTCTCCCGCCAGAAAGCCATAGAAATAGTCAAAGCCATGACCAGTAGGCCAGCGATCAAAGGGTCCCATTTTGGTGGTTTCATTGGCGGGGGTGTTGTGCCATTTCCCAAAGGCTGCGGTTTTGTAACCATATTCCCGCAATACTTCTGGCAGCGTTGCTGTTGTTTTGGGAATGATGCCCAGATAACCATCCCAATCTAGTGCCCGTTCGGTAATAGTGCCGGAGTGTACATTGTGGTGGTTGCGTCCTGTCAACAGGGCGGCACGAGTCGGCGAGCAGATAGAAGTGGTGTGAAAGGTATTGTAGGCAATTCCGTCATCCCAGAGCCGTTGAATGGTGGGGGCATGAATTTCCCCCCCAAAGGCTTCAGCTTCCCCGAAGCCCACATCATCGAGAAGGATAATCAGGATATTTGGAGGATCGTCGGGGAGATAGTTTGGTTCTTCCCGTCGGATCATAGTGGACTCTTGTAGAGTCTCATTGGCCTCACTCGCGGAAGGTACGGGAGGGAAGGGGAGGGTGGTGCCATCGGCAGTTTGTGCCAAGACAGGGGGAGCAATAGTCCCCCAGAGGAGAGAGGTGGTCATGGCCAACACCACGACACCTCTCAAAATCCGGTGCCAAAGACCGTTGAAAAACATAAATCAAACCTCCTAAAAGGGGTTAACTATTAAGAAACACTCTGGCTAATGGCTAATGGCTAATGGCTAATTGCGAAGAAACACTAAGTCACCGAGTCACCGAGCCAGGAGGGAAGAGGATTTGGCTTGTTTCTTTCATCCATTGCGATCGCGTCGCGTCCGTGAGACGCTGAGATCTTGCACGCAATAAAGAACATTGACCTGTGGAGTTCCGAGCTAGCGATCAGGACTCTAAAGTCTTAGAAGTTTTCCAGCAATTGAGTTAGCCCAAATTTTTGATGAGCCAATGATTAATTTAGTGGCAGGCTATGTATCGTGAATGAGCCAAAATTCTAACTTTTTGAGCTATAGGAATTAAATAACTTATTGATATGAAGTATAAGATTTGATTATTTTTACCACAAAGGCACAAAGTACACGAAGGGAAGAGGCGATCGCGATCACAAGAATCCTTACTATATAAGCATTCTTAATTCTTAATTCTTAATTCTTAATTCCGCGCAGCGGCGATCGCTTTCTCTGAGAAATAGGAGTGTTGGTTGTGGTTATGGTTATTGTTTGCTACTATATTTGATAATGGGATAGGTATGCGCATGTAAACTATGAGGAACTGTAGGGGCGTATTGCATACGCCCATTGCATACGCCCAGATATAAGTACAGCATCAAACCCTTCCAGGTTCGGGCAACGGATACTGCAACTCAGCAATCATGGTATCGAGGGATGCTTCATTTGGACCGGCACTCTCTAATTCCAGCCAAGTGAGAATTGCGGTCTCGTGCTGAATCATCGATTGTGTAACTTCTTTATCTTCCGGGGGAGCAACGCTATCGATCTCTTGAAACCGAAGCAAGAATGCCTCAACCGTGGGCTTTGTCACTATTGCAAACTCGGCAAAGGTCGCGGAATTTTGATAGTCTGCCACCGCATCATCTACATCGCTCAAATCCATATCCTCCAAGAGAGTCATCCCATACTTGTAGAGGAGAGGTCGCAAGCGGGCCTTGGTTTCTGTCTCCAACTGTAGCAACGTGTCGAAATGATAGCGATCGCGATCGTTCTTTGCCACTGCAATTAGGGCTAGAGCCCAAGCTTCGCCAAAGATTTCGCTCTCGTAGAGTTCCCGGATTGCATCCGGGTATATTGGAGCTGCCATTATTTTTCCTCTGAAAAAACTCTATATCCCGCGTCCCTGGATGGGACACGGATATTTGCCTAGATTGGGTTGACTTCTATTTCTTGCCGCGACGGCGACGCTTCCGCAACCGCTTCAATCCTTTCTTCGACTGCCGTCCGATACCCGACAGCAAATTATCCGAGGTAGCAGATGCCTCCTCAGTAGCCTTGGAACCACATTCCACAGGACGGATATCTCCGAAGTTAGAGTAAGGTATCGGACAACTCCCCGCATCATCCCGAGCATTGGGAACTGTGCCAGCTTCGATGGCATCCCGAGCCTGCAACACCAGCCGCATCAGATCGTCCATCACCCCATAAGTAACGTTAACATTCATCGGATAGGACTTCACCGCATAGATGAATCCGGGTTCAATAGTTTCATCCTCATAGTCAGTGGGACGGAAACCACTGGTATAGCTGATGTAGGGAGCATAATCATCTCCCGGTTTTTCCTGGGGGAAGCGATACCACTGCCAAAGCAAATCGGCAATATCTTCCTGCAGCTTGTTATTGGTTTCCAGTTCTGCCTTCGCATTCGGATCGGTCAACTCCCGTTGATACTGCGCTGCCGCATCCGTCACGGTGCTGAAATAGACCCGGAAAAGAGTAACAAACCCGTGGTCTGAGTCATTGACACAAACCGCAGTCGGTTCGTTGGCAATTACCTCATCCCGGAAATAGTGCTGAATTTCCAGAATGCCCCCCAGGATAGAGCGGAAGCCTTCATAGCCCATGTACTTCAGCGTTGCCCAAGCAGCCATAGAGTAGGCTCCGGTGCGAGACACTTCTAAGGTATAGAGGCCGGGATTATAGCAGGTGCGAGCTTGGAGATAGGCCGAACCCGGACGGCTCATCAGTTCTTGAAACTTATTCAGCTTTTTCACCATAACAACGCTGCAATTATAGGTAGACCAGCCGGTTTTGTGGAAGTCGCAGCCAATGGCGTCGGCATGAACCATCTTGCTAATGGCATCATAGTTGACTTGGATCTCTTGCTTCACATCGTCAGCAAAGCCCAGAGGATTATTCGCGAAGTCATAACCTTTGAAAGTGAGCCAAGACCAGCCAATCACTGCATCGGCGTAGATTAGAGGGCGTCCCACGTCGTCGGGATATTCCTCTGGCGGATAGAGACGGTCTACCAGATTCCGCACTTCCTCGATGGGGTCGAGGGCAAAAGCATCTGTGGTGCCCATAGTGCAGACGATGGCAGCGATGGGCACTTTAGCCTCCTTGAGGTTGGTCACCACCTCAGTCAGATGCTCCATGTCCATAGCATTGTTTTCATCGGTGTCGATCTCGACGTAGTTATTCATGCCCAGACCGGTCCAGTCGCTGGAGTTCTGCTTGCAGTAGTGACCCTGCTGGGACATCAAGATCTTGGCATCAGTGCGAACGCCCGTACAGCGGGATTTGTCTCCCAAGCAATTTGTGATGGCATATTTCATGCCATAGAAATAGCAACCAGAGCCGCCAAAGGTGAACAGACCGCCTGCTACATTAGGATCCCAGCCGATCAGATCTGCCAGAATTGCCGAGGTTTCCATTTCCGTCCGTTCTACATCCCAGGCATATTCCCCTTCAATGATGTTGGGGCTAAAAACGTTGGTCATCATGGCTGCAATAATTGCCGCCGTATTGGCTGGGGGAATCACATTCGGCATCACTAAGGGATGATTCCAGGTGGGCATTCCTATAAATAACTGGGCGGCCTGTTCCAACACATCTTTGACGGGAAGCATTTCATCTCCCAACGTGACCCCAGTGACTCCACTGTAATCGGGGCTGGAAATATTGCCGGGTTCGCCGATGACCTGGTCGCCGATCAGGTAGCCAGGGGTGGAAGAAGGCGGAGATGTAGGACTGCCGGGGGGTTTGAGTTTGTTGAGATAGGCGATCGCTTCCCCCACCATCTGAGCAAAGGGATCGGTATCGGTGGAATAGTAAGTGGGGAAGGCACTGCGCATATCGGCACGCAAGCTGGCCCAGCGAGGAGCGTCACCCTTTGCGCTCCCATCTTGGTTCCAAAGTGAAGAAAATCGAGAAGGCATAATTGTCTCCTTAATTAGTATTCAAAGTGAAGAAAATCGAATCTGCTCCTTAGTTGTCACCGCCTTGGTTACGACTTGCGATCGCTAATATCACTCCTCTTTTTATCCGGTGCCAAAGACCGTTGAAAAACATAGATAAAACCTCCTAAAAGGGGTTAACACAATCTCACGCTGCGTCGAAAAAAAGGGTGGGGAGCTGAGGAGCTGAGGGAGCTGAGGAAGAAGAGGGAGCTGATAATTTTTGGATACAAAGCCCAAGACATCCCACCCAAAATTTCGTTCACCCTCCCAAGGCACAATCTGGATAGCCTTGGGATGGACTGTAGAGTTCCGAACAAGCAATATCTAGTAGTTATCCGGCAATACTGGTATTTGCTCTAGTGGGATGTTATCTTCATCCTCTGGCGTCCAATAATCGTCATCGAAATTGGGTTGCCCCTGAGCATCAAAATCCCAGAAATGATGCTGTATTTTGAGCCACTCGCTGAATTTCTGCTCTTTTGCATAGGCAACAAGCCGGGCTTCGAGATATTCCACAATATCTGGATGCTGCCAAGCAACATTGTTCCGCTCCTTCTTGTCCTTAAGGAGATTGAATAGCTCGGTCTTACCAGGAAGAGTTGCGTACTTGATCAGCTTCCAATTGCCTTTGCGAATAGCTCCGCGATAGCTCTCGACATTGATCAAAATGTCCTCATGGGGTGAGGGAGCCCCTTCCGCAATGGTCGCCCATGCATCTTTCCCGTCAAAAGGATAATCTTCATAGCCCTCAGCACCGGCAAGAGCCAGTAGGGTAGGCATGATATCTACATGATGTAAAGGTTCTTTCACCTTTTTTTTCTGGAATTGGGCTGCTGGCCAGTTTACTATAGCAGGTACACGGACTCCGCCCTCGTAAAGGGTCATCTTACCACCACGGAAAGGCGCGTTAGAAGCTGGCGGTTCCTCTGCATGTCCGCCGCCACCTGGTGCGGATACTTTTGTTTGCTTAATGCCACCGTTGTCGGTAGAAAAGTAGATCAGCGTGTTCTCTCGCACACCTTCATCTTCGAGAGCATCGACTATATCACCGACCTGATCGTCGAGAATGCTGATCATCGCTGCGTATTTGCGCATATCCAGATTCTCATCACCCGGAAACTCCTCCTCATACTCTGCGATATCTTCTAAAGGGGCTTGCAATGGAGTGTGGGGGGCCAGGGAAGAGAAATAGAGGAAAAACGGTTTCGACTTGTCGCGTTCCTTGATTCGCTTGACGGCTTCGTCTCCAATCAACTCGGTGTAGTAGCCATTTTCGGGTGCTATAATTTCTTCTTTTACACCGTTGCGCTGCCAGTCGATCACACCTCCACGCTCCTTGGTGTAATAATCTACCTCACCTACGACGTTGCCATAGAAGTGGTCAAAGCCACGATTATGAGGCCAATATTTCCGATCACCATGGCCGAGGTGCCATTTGCCAACCATTGCCGTTTCGTAACCAGCTCCTTGAAGAGCTTCAGCTAAAGTCATCTCATCCAGAGGCAATCCGTAGTCGTGTCCGGGGAAGATAACATTAGTCTGCAAGCCATAGCGCATGGGGTAACGCCCTGTCAACAGTGCTGCTCGTGCCGGAGTGCATAGGGGCAAACCGTAGTATGATTCCAACTGCACGCCATCAGCAGCAAGCTTGTCGATATTCGGTGTCTTGATCTTGCTGTCTTGATAGCCTAGATCGGCATAACCCAAGTCATCTGCCAAAATCACAATGATATTAGGCGGAGGCTCTTCGGTCTCGGCCAGAGCATTGGGAACAAAAGGAGGCAAGGTCATCATGGCCAAAGCCATGACTGCCAAAGTAAAACGTCGTAATATCCAGTTCATAGTGGTTTTCATTTGAATTCGCCCAAATTTTTGATGAGCCGATGATTAGTGTAGTGGCAGGCTCTGTATCGTGAATGAGCCAAAATTCTAACTTTTTGAGTTATAGGAATTAAATAACTTATTTAGATGTAAGTATAAGATTTGGTTATTTATACCACAAAGGCACAAAGTATAGCGCGAAGCGCAATTAAAAATTAAAAATTAAAAATTAAAAAATAGGCCATGACTAGGTTTCAGGCTTTATTAATGTCCTAACCTAAAGAAGAACAACATCAGCTTGTCAGCAGAAATTGTTTCCATCGCATAAGTACAGCCTTGAGCATCAGCAAAATCCACTAAATAAGCTTCTGCATTGAATTCCATAAGTACAGTACCTAGCTGTCCTCTTCTTAATACAATTAATTCTCTAGTTTCTTTGTGGACAGCTTGTACATTTTCGGTTAAAGCCACAAGTTGGACTGAAGTCCTACTACTGTCCTACTACTGCTTATTACTTCCAAACCTGAATCAATCGACTCGATGAGGCAAGTCCTACTTAGTTGTGTTTGTTAGACTTATTCAGCAAACTCTAGCCAAAATCTCATGCGCCTGTTTACGACAAAAGCTGGATTGCTCTGCTACTTAGAGCGTCATCGACAAAATCAGGAAGTTGGTCTTGTCCCCACTATGGGTTCGCTGCATATTGGTCACTTAAGTTTAATTGAGCGGGCAAGACAAGACAATGCCATCGTCGTTGTCAGCATTTTTGTCAATCCGCTACAGTTTGCACCGACGGAGGATTTTCAGGAATACCCCCGTCAGTTGGATAAAGATAGGCAACTGTGTGAACAGGTGGGGGTAGATGTGATTTTTGCTCCCTCTACGGAAGAAATGCTTCCTCCCAACCCATTAAACGACAATACTCAAGTTATCCCACCAATAGAGATGATATCTGGGTTGTGTGGTCGTTCCCGCCCTAATTTCTTTCAAGGGGTTGCCACTATCGTCACTAAACTGTTGAACTTAGTAAAGCCGCAACGAGCTTATTTTGGTCAGAAAGATGCTCAACAGCTAGCAGTTATCCAACGTCTGGTGGCAGACTTAGATCTTGGTGTAGAAATTGTACCTTGTCCCATTGTGCGGGAAGAGTCTGGACTAGCTTGTAGTTCCCGCAATCAGTATCTCACCGAGTCGCAAAAATCCCAGGCTCCACTAATATATAGTGCATTGCAGCAAGCCCAAAAGTCTTTTCAAGCAGGCAATCGCAACTGTGCCAACTTGATTGAATTAGTCAAGGCAGAATTAGCTCCCACTGAGGATATCCAGGTGGAATATGTGGAACTGGTAGATCCGACAACCATGATACCTTTAACTCAGGTGGATAAAGTAGGATTATTAGCGATCGCGGCACGTTTGGGTTCAACTCGTTTAATAGATAATCTGTTGCTGCGACACCGTAAGCCAATTGTCGCTATTGATGGACCCGCTGGTGCTGGCAAATCTACGGTGACTCGCCTTATAGCCAAAACCCTAGGACTAATGTACTTAGATACTGGTGCTATGTACAGATCAATCACCTGGCAGGTGATGCAAGCAGGAATAGAGCTAGAAGATGAACCAGCCATCGCTGAATTAGTTAGTCGGTCTCAAATTTCCCTAACCACTGATGATGCTAGTGGTACAGCAGTTCGCGTTTGGCTCAATGCAGAGGAAGTTACCCAGGTGATTCGCTCCCCCGAAGTTACTGCCAAGGTATCTGCGATCGCGGCTCAACCGGCAGTTCGCCGTGCATTAGTCAAGCAGCAGCAGTCTTGGGGAAGTCAGGGAGGTATTGTTGCCGAGGGTCGTGATCTGGGTACTCATGTCTTTCCTGATGCGGAACTGAAAATTTTCTTAACTGCTTCTGTTCAAGAAAGAGCAAGGCGACGTCAAAAAGACCTCGAACAACAGGGATTTGAGCAGGTGAGTTTAGCAGAATTGGAGCAGGATATTCAACAGCGGGATCTCAAAGACAGCACCCGCACTTTTTCCCCCCTGCGTAAGGCAGCTGATGCGATTGAAATTAACACAGATGGTTTAAGTATCGCCCAAGTTACTGAAAAAATTGTCAGCCTTTATCATCAGCAGCAATCCGGAATCTTAGAACAAAAGAACTGATGCAGATATCTCTTGGAGCTTTTGTTAAAATTTCAGATAGCGATCGCTCACTTAGCAACAAGATTTCCATCTACTGACCTTGGATGGGTGTGACGTTAAAACTGTTTAAGTCATCCGATGTTCATTATGTTTTTTACTAGTACATTTATATCTCTCTTCACTTCCAGCTTACTATCTTATAATCACCCTATTCTCTCAAACCTAATCAAATCACATTCTTGGAATAGCATTAACAAGCGTTTAGATGGTTTTGAACTCTATAATTCTTTCAAGGATTGGCAAAGCTACAAGATGGGCAACTGCAATGAGATTGCCACAGAGGAGCATCCGCCATTCAAGGCGATCAAAAGATTAGCTACAACAAATCAAGAAGTACGGATTCTTGTATATGGACAGTCACTCTCTGAAGGAAAATGGACTCAACTGCTCGAAGAGTGGCTGCGTAAGGAATATCCTAATGGGAATCTAGTATTTGCTGTAAACTCTCGTGGAGGTTGCCCTTCTCAATGTATAGTGGGACGACAACCCTGGGTGATAGACAATACGCAATACAATCGCTTACCCCAGGATGTTTTCGAGTTTAATCCAGATCTGATTATCTTCCATGTGCTTGGTGCTCACGATGACTATGAAAAAATCCTGCGTGCTTTTAAGGATGGCTGTTCTGTTTTTGCCGATGATCCAGAACCTCTCGTGCGCTGTACTCAAAGTAGTAGCTTTTCAAACAGAAAACTCCCCGAAGTATTAGTGCAAAATGATCCGCGCACGGGCAAAAATTACCCTCATCCTGATCATTCTGGGCTGCCGGATGCCACAGGCGCAGCACAAGTACCCGAAGGAGAGTGGAATCACTGGATGACTAGTGTCTTTATACCTCACTTAGTTGAGAAAAACGGCTATTATCTACAAAATAATTGGAAAGACATGGAAGCCTTTCTAGATATGACCAACCAAACGGCTGATGATATCTCACATAAGCCTGGAGATGGTCATTTTAATGATAACGGACATCTACTTAATGCCAAGGCAACTGCTTCACACTTGTGCTATGGGGAGTAAAAGTCGAGTATCTCAACAGCTACTAAAAATCTTCATCTGGCTAGATACGGTTGATTGTATGATGCCTCACCTGAGTGATTGATACGCCTTTTTGATTAACTTCATCGCTCGTATTTGAGTTGCGCAAAAGCTTCACCCAACTCATTTTTTAATCAACTACAATATTTACCATTTTTTGAATTCAAAATGCAAAATTCAAAATTCAAAATTCAAAATGTAGGAAAAGATAATTTGTAATTGATTAATTTTGGGTAAAAGCCCCCATTAATTGTCTTTAATTTTGAATTGATCATTTTGGAAAGCGTAGCATGGTGAGCATTTGCAAAGCATGGTGCGTAGCAGCAAAGCGTTAGCGCAGCGGGACGGAGTCCGGCAAATTTTGAATTGTTTTGGCTCATGATTGATTCATCGGTAACTCAATCCAAAACTCTGTACCCATATCTGGTTCAGACAGACAAGTTAATATGCCTTTATGTTTACCTACTATAATCTGGTAGCTAACTGCTAGTCCTAATCCCGTTCCCGAACCTACCGGTTTAGTGGAAAAGAAGGGGTCAAAAACCCGGTCTCGGATTTCAGGGGTCATTCCCTGTCCATTGTTAGCAATCCTAATAGCGACACGATCAGGGTCTAAAGTTTTCGTACTTATGGTAATTTTACCTTGTAAGGTGCGAGTGTCTGATTCCAAGGCATCAATACCATTGCTGATAATATTCATAAATACTTGATTGAGCTCACTGGGGTAACATTCGATTAAAGGCAAGTCACCATATTCTTTGATTAACTCAATTTCAGTCTCTCCAAGGGGGTGTTTAAATCGGTGCTGTAGGAGAAGCAGAGTATTATCGATACCTTGGTGAATATCCGCCCGTTTGCGCTCTTTCTTTTCCAAGTTAGAGAAGTTCTTCAGAGACAGCACAATCTCAGAAATTCGGTTAGCTCCTTCCCGCATCGAAGCTAGCAATTGTGGGAAATCTTTGATAATGAAATCTAGCTCAATGTTATTTAATTCTTCAGTAATCTCTGGGACTGGCTCAGGGTAATGTTGTTGGTAAAGTTGTAGTAAGTGCAACAGGTCTTGGATATACTCACTTGCTGGGTAGATGTTGCCATAGATAAAGCTGATCGGGTTATTTATTTCGTGGGCAACTCCTGCTACCAAATGACCCAAACTAGCCATATTTTCTTGCCGCACCAACTGAGCTTGGGTATCTTGGAGTTTTTTTAAGGTTTTCTCTAATTGCTGAGCTTTTTCCCGTTCTTGCTCACTCAGCTTCTGCAAAGCTGCTTCAGCCTGTTTGCGTTTAGTAATGTTTTTTGTTGTAATGGCAATACCATCAGCAAGGGGAACAACCATGTGGTGACGCCACTCGATGGTAACTTCTGGTGTCACAATGGAGAACTCTTCCTCTAGTACTTCCTTGGTTTCCACAACATGGATATACTTCGGCAGAAAACCACCTGTGTGATGAATGGGGAGAAGTTCACAGAGTTTTTTGCCAATTATTTCCTCTTTGGAGAGGGAAATCATTTGCTCACCGCGAGAGTTTACATCCATGAAGGTGAAATCAATGATGTTTCCCGTGGCATCTCGCAAACTTTGGAGGATGAAAAAGGCATCTAAGCTACCCTCTGCTGCGGCACGGTATCGTACTTCACTTTCTAGTAAAGCAGCTTTTGCTTGCTGGAGTTCAGTGATATCCGTTTGAACACCAATATAGTGAGTCAACTGCCCCGCTGCGTCTAGTACTGGGGAAATGGATAACTCATTCCAAAACAGAGTACCGTCTTTGCGGTAGTTTCGTAAAGTTACATGACATTCTCGTTGTGCGTTAAGCGCTGTACGCAAGCCCTCCAGAGTTGCTTGGGTTACCTCTGTCCCTTGCAGGAAGCGGCAATTTTTGCCCATAATTTCCTTGATTGAGTAACCTGTGATCTGCTCAAACCCTGGATTGACGTAAACAATTGGGTTATCAGTTTGGAGGGGGTCAGTAATAATGATGCCATTACTAGAAGCTGCGATTGCTCTGTCTAGCAATCGCAAACGCTCCTCTGATTTTCTGCGATCGCTAATATCAAGGGCTACTCCATCGACAATCACATCACCATTATCTAAGCGGGAATAACGGATGCTATCTCGAACCCATTTTACTTCACCGGAAGTAGCCACAATGCGGTATTCATGATTACTAGGTTTAAGAGTTGTAACTGAGGTTCTTAAGGTTTCTTCAAAATCAGCTCTGTCTTCAGGATGAATTGTTGTAAGGTAGCGTTCAGGTTCAGCAATTATTTCCTGGGGAGCTAAGCCATTAAGTTCACGACCTCCCTCACTGATATAAAGGAAGGAGATCTTGCCATCTGTATTAACCAAGCCTCGATAAACAGTACCAGGAATGTTGGCAGCCATTGCCGCTAGTTGTTGTTGACTCTCACGCAGTGCTGATTCAGAACGCTTGCGCCCAATGAGGGAACTCAACTGGCTGGCAAGAGCGCTGACTAGCTCAATCAAGCGCCCTTTTGGTGGGCTAGCTTCTTGTTTAAAGAAAACCAAGATTGCCAGTACTCGCTCATTGAAGATAATCGGAACTCCGAAACAGGCTTTTAAGCCTACCTCCCTAGCAAACTGGGAACGGAGAAAAACTTGGCACGACTCCACCGAAACATCTGGGAACCAGTAAGGTTGCTTAGATAACCAAATTTGCTTAAGAATGCCCTTATTAGTAGAAAATTTTAACAGCTCACTCTTACGTCTGAATTGCTCAAAACTTTTGTCCCTAGCATACCAACCTGAGCCATATTCGAGTACTGTAGTTTCTTCATTAGGAATCCAGACTTCACCAAAATCCCAAGCAATTTTCTCACAAACTTGGCAGAGGGTAGCCTCTAAAGCCGAGTGAAAGTCAGCAGCTTCGTGAATTGCTTTGGTGGTCGTTAGCAGTAGTTGCAGTTGGGAATTTTGAGAGGCTAGTTGCTGTTGCTGTTGTTCTAGTTGTTTTTGTTGCCTGTGAATAGTTAGCTGATTTTCGATCCGCGCTAAAACCTCTTGAACTTGAAATGGTTTACTGATGTAGTCTACCCCCCCAATTTCAAAAGCTTTGACCTTGTCCCATACTTCCTCTAAGGCACTCATAAAAATTACGGGGATATCTGCTGTCTGTTCCCTAGCCTTCAGCCGCTGGCAGACTTCGTAGCCATCCAGCTCTGGCATCTTGATATCGAGTACAATTAAGTCGGGCTTGTTCAGGTCTACAGCATTCAAGGCAAGAGTCCCGTTAATTGCCTTTCTGACTTTATATCCTCGCTCACTCAACATCGTAGTCAACAAGCGCAGGTTTTCTGGTTGATCATCAACCAATAAGATGTCCGCAACAGAAAGTGATGGGAGATTGCTATTCATTTATCAGTGGTTGAGTCAGCTTAATAATCAAGTTAAGTCGAAGGTTATTGCTCAAGTTTGCTAAGGCTAAGTTTTCTCCCAACTGAGTCAAAGTCGGTTGAGGTGGATCTTGATACAGGTATAGCACCCCAAGTTGTTCAGCAAGTTTATCAAAAAGTGTAACCTTGGAAATAGGCTTTTTGAGTGAATGCCAAAACTGAGTTTCGTATTTAGCTTAGTCTATTGTAACGATATGTTTTTAATCCCCCCACATTGCTCAGTTAAGGAGAGAGTTGCAAATCCCTAAACTGGGGGAGCTCAGGGAGAAGATAACGGAGCTAGAATAGTGGATTTGGTGTAACCCTGTAGCTAGAGCTAAGCACCAGAAATACTCTGGCTTTTCAATAACACCAAGATATAATTGAGGATAGGAGGAACATAAAAACTTAACCTTCCCTTAAACTGAAGCAGAACTCAGGGCGCTACGACTTGTACCTTAAGCAATGACCATAATTTAATTGAGGTAGAGAAAGTGCGAGTATTAGCTTGGGGCAATTTCAGAGAAGAGCCAACAATTTTATGAACAGGCTATCTACAATTAGCTATTCCAACAGTGCCACCAATGTAGGAGGAGCCTTTGATTTAGCCACTGTAATGAAAGCTTCCCAAGCCATTGGTAGTGAAATTTTCCTCGATAAGTTACTTGCTTCAGTGATGAATATTCTCCTTGAGAACGCAAGAGCACAAATTGGCTACTTAATGCTGGAGACTGATCAACAATTACTAGTAGAAGCCTCAGGGGAGGTGAGTAATGAACACATTAGCGTACTGCAATCCATGTGCCTCAAGGACACTCCCTACCTCGCCCGTAGTATAGTTAACTATGTCTGGCGCACTAAAGAAACTGTGCTATTAAATGATGCTACTGTGGAAGGTAAGTTCAGTAATGACCGCCATATCAAAGAGCATCAGCCTAAGTCAATTCTCTGTATACCTCTGATGAACCAGGGTCAACTCAGTGGTATCGTCTATTTGGAGAATAATCTGACCACTGAAGCCTTTACTCCTGAGAGATTGCAAATTCTACAACTATTATCTGGAGAAGCTGCGATCGCGATTGCTCATGCCCGACTCTACCATAATTTAGAGCAGAAAGTTACTGAACAGACCAAAGAACTCTCCGATACCTTAGCAGAACTCCAAGCCACCCAAGATAAACTGGTAGAGTCTGAGAAAATGGTAGCCTTAGGCAGTTTGGTACTAGGGGTTGCTCATGAAATTAATACTCCCATTGGTATCGGAGTTACTGCTGCTTCTCTGTTAGCAGAGAAAACCACTGCTTTCTTCGAGACTTATCAAAGTGGGAAGCTGAAGCGATCACAACTAGAAAAGTTTCTAGATACCGTCATGCAGAGCAGTGGTATGCTTTTGAGCAATCTCAACCGTGCAGCTGACCTAATTCAGAGTTTTAAGCAGGTAGGGGTAGATCAATCAACCGAAGACCGACGAAGTTTTCAGCTGAAACAGTATGTAGCAGAAATCTTGATTTGCCTCAAGCCCAAGCTGAAAACCACTCAACATCAAGTAAAAATTCGGGGAGATGAAAGTCTCACCCTTGATACTTATCCTGGTGCATTATCTCAAATCATCACCAATCTGGTAATGAACTCCCTTCACCATGCTTACTTGCCGGAAGATTCCGGAGTACTGGTATTTGACTTGAAACAAGAAGATAAGCAGGTGCTCATTGAATATGCTGATGATGGCCAAGGCATTCCTCAAGAAAACTTAAGCAAAATTTTTGCTCCCTTCTTCACCACGAAGCGGGGTAAGGGTGGTACTGGTTTGGGTTTACATATTGTTTACAATCTGGTCACGCAAAAACTAGGTGGCAAGATTGAATGTGAATCCCAAATGGGTGTAGGAACAAAATTTATAATCAAATTACCAATGGATAATTGCTAATTGCTAATTGCTAATTAATCAATCCGGTTTAAAGCCTCTCCTTAAAAGGATAAAAAAGTGCTAGTAGATTTCCTTATATTCAATTAAGTAAGGCTTTAAACTTTTTTTAATTATTCATTATTAATTAATGAACAGTTCAATCAGGTATTAGGTGTGAGGTGGTAGGTGTGATGTCAAAGGAAAATAAAAAACAGTCAATTATTCAAGGTGATGATGCTGAACTAATCTTTGCCGACGAAGATAATAATAAACTCATTGCTAATGAAGAAGATAGTCAATTACTTGTCACCTACCCAGAAAATTCGCCGACCACCAAAGTAGATAGTTGGAAAATCCTGATTGTCGATGATGAAGTCGAAATTCACAATATTACCAAACTAGCCCTGAAGGAGTTCACCTTTGGCGGCAAACCTTTAACCTTTTTTAGTGCTTATTCAGGCAAACAGGCAAAAGAGTTAATCAAAAAACATCCCGATACTGCCCTGATTTTACTAGATGTAGTCATGGAAAGTGACAAGGCAGGTTTAGAGGTGGTAAAGTATATTCGCAATTTACTAGGTAATTTTTTAGTACGGATTATTTTGCGCACTGGTCAGCCAGGACAAGCTCCAGAAGATGTCGTGATTATTCACTATGATATTAATGATTATCAAACTAAAACTGAACTAACTACTCGCAAACTCTTTACCACTCTAGTAAGTGCCTTAAGAACATTTCGCACTCTCACTAGATTGGAAGATAGCAGAAGAGAACTTGCACAAGTCACCGCCGCCGCAGCAAGGTTTGTACCTAGTCAATTTTTGAGTTTTCTGCACAAAGAAAGCCTCAATGATGTCAAGCTAGGAGACTCGGTGCAGGCAACAATGACTATTTTGTTTGCTGACATTCGCTCATTTACTAGCCTCTCAGAAACCTTATCTCTCCAGGAAAACTTTGATTTTCTCAACTCCTATCTGCGCCAAGTTAGTCCAATTATTCGTCAACACAATGGTTTTATTGATAAATATATTGGTGATGGGGTAATGGCTTTGTTTCCCGAAGCTGCTGATGATGCTATCCAAGCCGCAATTGAGATGCAAAAGCAGGTAGTCATTTATAATCAGCACCGCCAAAACAGTGGCTACCAACCCATCGCTATTGGTATTGGAGTCCATAGCGGCAGTATGATGCTGGGTATTATTGGAGAGGAAGAACGACTCGAAAGCACGGTAATTACCGATGCGGTAAATCTAGCATCTCGCCTGGAAGCCCTAACTAAGCTCTACAATGCGGGTATCGTCACTACTGTTAAAACCCTGTCTCAGTTAGACGATCCTCAAAAGTATACTTGCCGGTTTCTCGACAGAGTCAAAGTCAAAGGCAAACAAGACCAAGTGGCTGTATTTGAAATTTACGACGGTGATTCTGCATCCCTCCAAAAACTGAAAAACCAAACCCACACTGACTTTGAACACGGCATTTGGCTCTACTACCAGCAACATTTTACCGAAGCACAGCAGCACTTTGAGCGGGTTTTGCAAATAAATAAACAAGATTCAGCGGCTCGTCTTTATCTTGAGCGCTGTGAAGTCTCACAACAAACAGGACTACCTTTAAAATGGGAAGGAATTGATGCTTTGCGGAGAAAAGGATAAGGTAGAATTGCTAATTGCTAATTGCTAATTGCTAATTGCTAATTGCTAATTATTAAAACCTGATCACAATAGCAACAGTCAACCAAGACTTACTAAAGAGTTTCCTACCTAATAAAATAATACTTAGAGATGCACTGAACAAATAATTTCAGTTCCATTGCTCCCTATTCACTATACTTAGGAAACACTAGTTTTCTAGCTGACTGCTGCTGGCTTTTGTTTGATGAGACAGACGTTAGATTTAACAGCGTTTATTACCTCTTGATTTCATATTTGGACTGCGCTGTGGCATCTGTCAGAGAAGCTTTTTAGCTTCAATTCTTAATTTACCACTTCTGGCTAAGAACACAAGAGAATATTAACAATTCTTAGTGCTTTCTTTTAGGTGGTAGGTGGTAGGTGCTAGGTGCTAGGTCTTAGGTCTTAGGTCTTAGGTATTTTCCTAATTCGACCTTCGACCTTCGACCTTCCCTATTCCCCATTCCCTATTCCCCATTCCCCATTCCCTTAAACAATTTTTACCTACTCAACCCAATTTTTAGCCCGCTCAACAGCTTTCTGCCAGATAGCAAAGTTTTCCTGTGCTTTGGCTGCTCCTTCTCCTGGCTCAAATGTCTTACCAATCTGGCGCTTGGCCACCAGTTGAGAGTAATCTTCCCAGAAACCAACAGCTAAACCAGCACCAAAGGCTGCTCCTTGAGCTGTTGCATCGAGGATAACAGGACGCTCCACAGGGATGCCTAGGGCATCAGCTTGGAATTGCATCAGGAAATCGTTTTGAGAGAGTCCCCCATCTACTTTCAGAACAGAGATGGTAGTATCACTGTCCCTATTCATGGCTTCCACTACTTCTTTCACTTGATAGGCAATAGATTCCAATACTGCTCTTACCAGATGCTCCCGCTGAACACCTCCAGTGATGCCAAGGAATGCACCACGGGCAGTCATATCCCAATGGGGAGCCCCAAGACCACTAAGGGCTGGTACGAAGTAGACGCCGTTAGTATCTGCTACTTGAAGAGCTAGGGATTGAGTTTCTGCTGCTGAGCTAATTAGTTTGAGGCCATCCCGCAGCCACTGAATACAGGCTCCGGTGGTGAACATTGCTCCCTCTAGGGCATAATTTTTTTGGGTTTTGGTAGTCCAGGCAACTGTTGACAAGAGTTGGTTGTGCGATCGCTTTAGTTGGGTTCCTGTCTGAGCTACTAAAAAGCAACCAGTACCATAGGTACATTTCAACATACCAGGGCGATCGCATCCATGGGCAAACAAGGCTGCTTGTTGATCGCCAAAAATTGCCGTGATGGGAATTTCTACTCCGAAAAGTTGAGGAGCAGTTTGGCCGAAACTCCCCATACTTGGCTGAATCTGGGGCATTATTTGGGCAGGAATACCAAATAAATCCAACAGAGTCTCATCCCAATCTCCCTTGGCCAAATTCATCAACATGGTGCGGCTAGCATTACTGTGATCTGTTTGATGAACTTGCCCTCCTGTTAACTGCCAGAGTACCCAAGTATCCACCGTACCGGCAATTACATTGTCAAGATTTATATCCGAGCGATTGTACTTTATCCAATCTAGTAACCAAGCCAGTTTTGTGGCAGAAAAATAAGCATCCAGCACCAGTCCTGTACGTTCTTGAATATTCTCAACTTGCCCTTGTTCCGTTAACTGGTGACACAGAGGAGCTGTACGGCGATCTTGCCAGACAATGGCCTTGTGGAGAGGCTTGCCGGTGGTTTTATCCCACAGTAAACAGGTTTCTCTTTGTACCGTCAGACCAATTGCTGCAATTTCTGAAGCAGCAATCCCTTGATTTTGCAGAGCTTGCTGTATACAAGTATAAGTATCTTGCCAAATCTCTTCTGGGTTGTGCTCTAACCAACCAGGTTGGGGATAATACTGTGTCAGTTCTTTATAGGCTTGACTAACAATCGCTCCTTGAGCATCGAATACAATGGCGCGGTTGCCTGTTGTACCAAGATCGAGAGCTAGGATGTATTGAGGAGCGTTGGTAGTCATAAGCAGTTAAGGAGTTCAGACGTTCAGGAATTCAGAATCTATCCATTAACCTTATCTAACACCTTCATATAAATGTAAATGAACCACTCCTCCCAGACAGTTCCCAAGGACGAACCCTTAAGAAGCGTCCATACAAGCAACTTTCCCCAAATCCTAACTCAACTGGGGATTTCTCTGGTTGTCTCTACCTACCAAGCAGGAAAACTGATTGTCCTCCGTGCCGATGGCAACACCATTAACACCCACTTCCGTGTCTTCCCCAAACCGATGGGTTTAGCTGCTGACATCGGCAGATTAGCTGTCGGCACAGCTTCCCAAGTTTGGGAACTTCGTAATATGCCAGTTGTCGCTCATAAACTCGAACCAGTCGGTAAACACGATGCTTGTTATCTACCTCGTAACTCCCATATTACCGGAGATATTGATATCCACGATCTAGCCTGGGGGAAACAAGAACTCTGGTTTATCAATACTCGCTTTTCCTGTCTGTGTACCCTAGACTTTAACCACAGCTTTGTACCTCGCTGGCGTCCCCATTTTATCACCGCAATAACACCAGAAGACCGTTGTCATCTTAACGGCTTAGGTATGGTCAATTCTATGCCTAAGTATGTGACAGCATTGGGGGAAACAGATCAACTCAAGGGCTGGCGGGAGAATAAAGCTGATGGTGGTATATTGATGGATGTAGAAACCAATCAAGTGCTGCTGCGGGGTTTGTCCATGCCTCACTCCCCTAGGTGGTATAACCATCATCTCTGGGTATTAGAATCTGGTAATGGTTCTTTAGCGATCACTGACTTGGTTTCTGGGAAAATAGAAACAGTAACTCAGCTACCAGGCTTTACCCGTGGTTTAGACTTCTGGGGAAATTTAGCTTTTGTAGGTCTTTCCCAAGTACGAGAGACAGCAGTATTTAGTGGTATTCCCTTAACAAAGAAGCTGGAGGAACGCATCTGTGGGGTTTGGGTGATAAATATAAAAACCGGACAAACCGTCGCCTTCTTGCAGTTTGAAGATGCGGTGCAGGAAATCTTTGCCGTTGCCGTATTACCAGGTATCCGCTTTCCTGAGATTATCGACTGGGATGAAAAATTGATTGCTTCCTCCTATGTACTACCCGATGAAGCTTTGGCAGATGTACCCGAGGCACAAAAGCAATTAACCACGACCACTAGCACTCCTCAACAGCAGCCAATATCAGACTCCTCTGAGTTTTCTACAAGTCCATTACCGAACAAGTCGGGTAAGCAGAGGACAGAAAAACGTGGATTTAATATCAGGAGCAAAGAAACCTGATAAAAGTTGTTCTTCCCCTATTTAGGGTCTGCTGAATAAGTCAGACAAGGGAGACAAGGAGGACAAGGAGGACAAGGGAAATAATAATTGTAGAGAACGCAAAATGTTCATCATTTGTGCAAGAAAAATGAGCCTATCAATACAATTTCCTTGCACTTTTTCAGGTAAAAAATGACTGAAAGCACTGTCTGGTATAGCTTACACACTTATGCAGCAAGCCCTATTTATTGCCCATTGCATACTCAGAGATAGTAGCTATCACTTAAATGAGGTACATGATGAGACCTGAACGCACCCCTTTCAAAAGGGTATTTCAGGGGATTGAAATGTACCTCACCAGCTTAAGAAACTCCAGATCACGATTTCCGTTTGCACCTCAGGATAGAGCCAGAGGCAACAATCACCAATCCAAATAAACCCAGCATTGACGATGGTTCTGGAACAGAAGTTTGCTGCTGTTGTACTTCAAATGCACCAATATCAACAACCACAATTGTGTCATTATTGCCATCCACAATCCTCTCAAAACCTGCACCTCGCTGATCCGTGAGAGTATTGATATCATCGTTGTTACCAGCATCAATGGCAGGACTACCAGAAATTAAGGCATGAGTGAGGGTGGAACCACCATTGTTGGTTAAGTTGGTGTCTAGTACATCTTCAATGCCGATGCCACCTAGGGAAGTAAAGGTTAAGTCGTTCTCAAAACCAGTACTACCGGTGATATCACCAATCAGGTTGAAGCCATTACTAGTGAAATCCCCAGAAACGTCGGCTAAAGTATTATCGTAACTCGAATAATTGATATTTCCAGCAATAATGGTGTTACTAACAGTAGCTAAGCCACCGCTATAGTTCGTGACACTACTATTGAAGAAACTAGAGTTGCCAGAGATAGTACTGTTGGTCAGTGTTAACTCACCTGAGTTAGAAATACTACCACTGAGGCCACTATTGCTAGAGATAGTGCTGTTGGTTAGTGTTAACTCACCCGAGTTACCAATAGTACCACCGTATTCACCATAATTGCTAGAGATCGTACTGTTGGTCACTGACACCTCACCTGAGTTAGAGATACCAGCTATGTTTTTACTATTGTTGCCAGAGATGGTGCTATTGACCATTGTCAACTCACCTGAGTTATCGATACCACCTATAACTCGACCAGCATTTTCAGTGATGGAACTGTTGGTTATAGTCAATTGACCTGAGTTAGAAATACCAGCAACACCGAAGTTGCCAATGTTACCAGAGATGGTGCTATTGTTCACTGTCAACTCACCTGAGTTAGAAATACCACCAACACTGAAGTTACCAATGTTACCAGAGACGATGCTGTTGGTTAAAGTCAAGTTCTCTGCATTAAAGATGCCGCTGCCTTCAGCAGATGCTCCGCTATTTCCCCCCGTAATCGTCAACCCGTCAATGAGCACATCCAGGAAGTTGCCATCATCTCCGTCATCAATATTAAAAACCCGGGAGAAACCACCAGCATCCACACTGAGAAAGTCAGCACCTAAACCATTAATAGTCAGGTCATCCGTAATCAATAACTCTCCACTAGTAAGGTTAATTGTGCCACCACTGAGCCCCAAGTCAAATAAAATTTCATCTGCACCTCCTAATCCATTGGCATCCAAAATTGCCTGACGAAAGCTGCCTGTCCCGAAGTCTAGAAAATTTGTAACTGTAAAAGTAGCCATTGATATACTCCGTAGTAGTTACCTGATATCTACCCAGCACTGCTGAAAACAAATGTGGTAAAAGGAAATATTTCAAAGTCCCCCTTGGAAGATACTGGTGGCGAAATTCATATTTGTTTACAAAATGGGGAGCGGAGGAGCGGAGGAGTAGAAGAGCAGAGGGAGAACAATCATATCGTTGGTTTTGTCAACTAAATTGGACAATTTATTGCCAAGTATTAAGTTCGCCACCGGCATCTTGGAAAGGGGGATTTAGGGGGATTGAAATATACCTCACCAGCTCAAGAAACCTCAGATCAAAATTTTCGTTTGCGCCTCAGGATAGAGCCAAAGGCAACAATCACCAAGCCAAATATACCCAGTATTGAGGATGGTTCTGGAACAGAAGTTTGCTGCTGTTGTACTTCAAATGCACCAATATCAACAACCACAATTGTGTCATTATTGCCATCCACAATCCTCTCAAAACCTGCACCTCGCTGATCCGTGAGAGTATTGATATCATTGTTGTTACCAGCATCAATGGCAGGACTACCAGAAATTAAGGCATGAGTTAGGGTGGAACCACCATTGTTGGTTAAGTTGGTGTCTAGTACATCTTCAATGCCGATGCCACCTAGGGAAGTAAATGTTAAGTCGTTCTCAAAACCAGTACTACCGGTGATTTCACCAATCAGGTTGAAGCCATTACTAGTGAAATCTCCAGAAACGTCGGCTGAAGTATTACCGCCAGCAAGAGTGAAATTTCCAGCAATAATAGTGTTACTAATTGTAGCTGAGCCATCGTTATCGTTAGTTAGATTACTATCGAAGATACTTGAGTTGCCGTAGATAGTGCTATTGGCCACTATCAACTCACCGAAGTTAGAGATATTACTACTGAAGCCACCAATATTGCCAGAAATAGTACTGTTGGTTAGTGTTAGCTCACCTGAGTTAGAGATACTACCACCGTATTCACTTTGATTGCCAGAGATAGTGCTGTTGGTTACTGACACCTTACCTGAGTTAGAGATGCTAGCTGGACCTTCGCTACGGTTGCCAGAAATAGTGCTGTTGGTCATCGTCAACTCGCCTGAGTTTTCGATACCACCTATGGTTATACCAAAATTTTCAGTAATGGAGCTGTTGGTTACCGTCAACTCACCTAAGTTTTCGATACCACCAGCACCGTAGGCAGTTTCATTGTTAGAAATAGAGCTGTTGGTTACTGTCAACTCACCTAAGTTTTCAATACCACCAGCACCGTAGAAAGAATCATTGCCAGAGATGATGCTATTGGTTACTGTCAGCTTACCTGAGTTATTAATTCCACCAGCACCGTAGAAAGAATTATTGCCAGAAATGATGCTGTTGGTTATTGTCAACTTACCTGAGTTATTAATCCCAGCAGTATCGTAGAAAGAATCGTTGCCGGAAATGATGCTGTTACTTACCGTCAAATTCTCTGCATTCAAGATGCCGCCAACTCCACCGGCGAAGGCTCCACTATTTCCCCCCGTAATCGTCAACCCATCAATGAACACATCAAGGAAGTTGCCATCATCTCCGTCATCAATATTAAAAACCCGGGAGAAATTACCACCAGCATCCACACTGAGAAAGTCAGCACCTAAACCACTAATAGTCAGGTCATCCGTAATCAATAACTCTCCACTAGTGAGGTTAATGGTGCCACCACTGAGCCCCAAGTCAAATAAAATCTCATCTGCACCCCCTAGTCCGTTGGCATCCAAAATTGCCTGACGAAAGCTACCTGTCCCGAAATCTAGAAAATTTGTAACTGTAAAAGTAGCCATTGATATACTCCCTAGTAGTCACCCGACATATACCCGGCACTGCTAAAAACAAAACTCTTGGCGAAAGATTCTCAGTTAGATGGAGCAAGCTTTTTTACTTATGTGGAGAAGTTTTATTCTGAACATTGCTGAGTATGCTTAGAATCCTAACCACTATTAGCACTCATTGAATGCAAAGTTTTGATGAAGTAAGCACCTCAATTATGTGAAGATTCGGTAAAGACGAATCCTTAAGCAATTCATGAATTGCCTCTACTCCCCACACCCCTACCACCTAACACCCAGGATGTCTCAAACCCGGATTGTAGGGGGTGACTCGTTGGGGTTCAGCGGTAAGGATTACTGTACCATCAGGGTTGATGATCCAACCTTGAGCTTGTCGCATTTCAGGGTAAATTGGTGTTCCAGTGCTGTCGGTTGGTTGTTGACTAACTACTACTGCTGGACGTTGGTTGCTGGGTTCATGAGTTGCCCACTCTACTAAAGCATTGTTATTGCTGAGGAGTTCTCCAGGATTTGGGGGTAAGCCTCCTTTGCCGATGATGATTAGGGAACTGCCTCCGCCGATTTTCCCATCGATAAGAGCACAGGCATCTTTGCCGATTAAGCTAGCGGCATCTACGAATACTCCTGGTAACTCGTTTAATCCCTGAGTGGCGTCAAAACTGAGGCGGTTGAAAATAAAGATGCCGTCGGTGCCGAATTCGGAAGAGGCGGTAATATCGCTGGAGGGGGTGACTTCTTCTCGAAATTTTAAGCCAAAGATGGCATTGGTGGTGATTTCGATTCTGCCGCCATCCCCTAGGAAAGCATTGGCAATGATATCGCTATTTTCGTTAGGGACACCAATAACGAATTGAGCACCAATATTAATGTTACCTCCATCCCCTGCACCACTGCCAATGCCTGCGGTGGCACTGATGAGGCTATGGTTACGCAGCAGTAGGATATCGGCGATATCGAGGTTAATGTCTCCTCCTTGATCACTGAAGGCTTCGGCGGTGATAAAACCCTGATCAAGAGTCAGAGAACCGGCACTGATGTGAATTTCTCCTCCAATACCTGCCCCTTGAGAGTCTACTGCGATTCCTGCACCATCCTCAATAGTCATGGTAATTGGGTCGATAATGATACTACCACCATCACCGGTGGAACCGGGGGTACTGTTGGCAAATAGTCCAGTACCTGCACCTGTTAAGGTAATGTCATCAATTACATTCAATTCAATGTTTCCGGCATTGGAGTTGCTGGAGGTAGTAGAAAGTAGTTGTCCTCCGTTGGTTGCTAAAAAGCGGTTGGCAGTAACATCGATAATACCGGCAGTGCCTTGTCCCTCGGTGGAAGTGGAAACCCTGGCTCCGTTAGTTACTTCAACAGTAGGAGATTGGAGATTGATCCTGCCTCCTGTACCAACTCCAGTAGGGTTGACGGCGGAAGAGACAGTACTATTACTATCTATTGATATGCGATCGCTTGTATGAATTTCCACTTCTCCTGCATTTCCCATACCAGCAGTAGCGGAAGAAACCGTACCGTTATTCGCTACAGAGAAATTGTCGGTGTTGAAACGGATATTGCCTCCTGCTCCAATTCCAGAGGATTCCACTGCAGAGGAGACAGTACTATTATCTATTGATATGCGATCGCTAGCGTGAATTTCCACTCCTCCAGCATCTCCAGTACCAGCAGTAGCCGAAGAAACTGTACCCTTATTATCTAGGGAGAAATTATTGGTGTTGAAAAGGATATTACCTCCTGCACCCATACCGGAAGATTCGACCGCAGAGGAAACAGTACTATTATTTATCGATATGCGATCGCTAGCGTGAATTTCCACTCCCCCAGCATCTCCAGTACCAGCAGTAGCCGAAGAAACTGTACCCTTATTATCTAGGGAGAAATTATTGGTGTTGAAAAGGATATTACCTCCTGTACCCATACCGGAAGATTCTACAGCAGAGGAGACAGTACTATTATTGATTGATATGCGATCGCTAGCGTGAATTTCCACTTCTCCTGCATTCCCCATGCCAGCAGTAGCCGAAGAAACTGTACCCTTATTATCTAGGGAGAAATTATTGGTGTTGAAAAGGATATTACCTCCTGTACCCATACCGGAAGATTCTACAGCAGAGGAGACAGTACTATTATTTATCGATATGCCATCGCTAGCGTGAATTTCCACTTCTCCCGCACCTCCCGTACCTGCAGTAGCAGAAGAAACAGTAGCGTTATTCGCTAGGGATAAATCATTGGTGTTGAAGCGGATATTTCCTCCTGTACCAACTCCAGAAGATTCTACAGCAGATGAGACTTTACTATTATCGATAAATATGCGATCGCTATTAATAATCCTGACATCTCCCGCATCTCCTATACCAGCAGTTGCCGTGGAAATGTTGGAACCATTGGTTAAATTTAGCTCCTTGGTATCAATTTCAATATTACTAGCAACTGCTGTATTAGGCAGTATAGCTCCCTGTTCCACTGCGGTAGATATACTGCCTTGGTTGAGTACCACTGAGTCGTTTGCTTCGATACTGATAGTACCGGCACTACCGGTAGCAGCAGTAGTAGCAGCAACTAAACCTTGATCCTCAATAGTTAACTGGGGAGTATTAATGGTAACATCACCTGCTGTACCCGCTCCTTCTGTTTGGGCAAATAACCCACTAGCACTACTAGTATTAACGACATTACCCGCAAAGTTGGGGTTTCCTAGGGATACTTGGAGGGTGTAAGTACTGGGAGCAGGGATACGAGCATTAGGTGTATCATCTATTACATCATCGATATCTACATCCCTGGTAATTTTCAGGAAGTAAGTACCAGACTCCCTAAAGGTAAACTGAAGATAGGGGTCATTGACATCTGTACTCCCCCCTGCTCCTTGTAAAGTACTGGCTCTTCCTTCTCCGAAAGAAGTCTTGAGCAGGTTGCCGTCACTATCAAAAAGAGATATTGCTAAATCGACATTTCCCGGATCATTAGGATCGTCACCATTAACACCATTATCAATATCAAAAAAGCCACGAGTTCCTGCCACTACTTCAAACGAGTAATAGTCACTGGTAGCAGGATTAGAACCAGTAGCAGCTAGGGAAACATAGGGTAAGCGATCAGATAAGCTAATATCGGGAATAGCGGCATCAGCAGTACTGAGAGAAAAGAGGTCATCTCTGAGCACCATTGCTTCAGCCAGGGAATCATTGGGTTCAACTTCTGCTAGGGAGCCTTGGTTTCTGGTAGTGACTATAGCCCTGGGTACGGGGGGAGGAGCAGTGCCGGGATTGGCATTAATGCCGGTAATTAGTACCTGTTGGCTGGCGTTGAGATGAATATCTCCAGCATTACCGCTGCTAAAGGCATTGGTGAGCAGCTGTCCCCCATTTCTCAACTCCACTGTATCGGCAACAACATTGATATTGCCGCCATTATTAGTGCTGGCAGTTTGAGCACTTAGCACTGCTCCCTCGGCGATTAATAGATTACCCGTTGCTACTTCAATATTGCCTCCTGTACCACTATTGGCAGCCTGGGTAGCAGTAAACACGCCACTAGCAAAGCCGTCAGTGATACCGGAGATAGTAATTTCTTCAGCGATATCTAGGATTACCTTACCAGAGTTACCATTACCTCTAGTGAGAGCTTGGATTTGGGAACCACCGGTAATTGACAGAGATTCAGCAGTGAGGCTGACTTGCCCCCCATCCCCTGTCGCACCAGTATCCACCGCTGTACTGAGGTTACTGCGGTTGGTGAGGGAGATAGCATTAGTAGCAGTTAAGGTAACATTGCCAGCATTGCCAGCAGCGGAAGTGGTACTAAAGATATTGCTACTGTTATCTAGGGCAATACTCTGGGCATTGATGGTGAGATCACCAGCATCTCCGGTACTAAAAGTCGCAGTATCAATAAAAGCAGCATTCCTCAGCTCAACTTTGCCCGAAGCCAAAATCTCAATCTCTCCTCCAATACCCCCAGCTGCCGGTTCCACAGAAGTAGCTAGACTAGTGGCATCTAGGAATAAATCCTCCGTTTGAATAGAGATGCTTCCCGCTTCCTCTACTGCTCCCACTACCGCTGCCGTGGTGATATCGCTACGAGTTAAGTTAACCGAATCTGCTTCAATCCGGATTTCACCCCCTTTCCCGGCAAGTAAAGTATCGCTGAGAATTTCCGTATCTTCTAAAGTAATACTTCCAGTGCGGTTAATTAGGGTAATATTCCCCCCATCCCCAGTACCAGAGGCATCAATTTTTGGTCTTTGAGTATCGTCGGTGGGTCGGATTTTAATGCCATTATCGCTATTTGCATCCAGGGTAATATCGCCTCTGCCATTATTGCCAGTAGCGCGGATATTGCCTGTAGTAATCGAGCCAGCTTGACTCACCACCTCAATATCTCCCCCAGCACCTACCATCGTGGGAGTGGCATTACCTAGATCAAACTCTGAAAAAGATTCTAGTTCCAGGGTTTCAATATCCCCACCAGCGGTGAGGGTAATTGCTCCTCCATCCCCTGCTTCCCCCAACACAGAGCGAGAGCGTGACCTTATTTGGTCTGTAGAAATGTTACCGCCAGCGGTGAGGGTAATCGCCCCTCCAGACCCGGCTCTGCCATTAAACGCATCGGAGCTGGAGTCTATCTGACCTGCTAGTATCGTAATATCACCGCCAGCGGTGAGAGTAATTGCACCTCCATCCCCTGCCATACCATTCCCAGAGAAGGAAAGGGATTGTAGGGAGTTTACCTCAAGATCACCCGTCGCCGTAAGGGTAATTGCGCCACCATCAAGATCTTGATAGCTAGTTTCTATGGAGCCGAGGGTTAAGTTGTTGCCAGAAATGGTGATATCCCGTCCATAGGCAAAGATAGTATCATTGGGATCCATGATAAAATCACCAGCTCCATCTTGATCAGCATCGGCAATCAATTCGATCGAGCCTGTACCATAGCCAAAGTAGAGGTCATCTAACTCTAGGTCTGGGGAAACAGTAATATCGTTGGTGGCTTGGAGGATCACATTGGTGTTCGTGTTCAGATATTCTAATTCAGTCTCATAGATAGTTACTTCCTGATTAGCAAAGTCATCGTCATTAGGCCCGGCTCCGTCATCGATAATTTGACCAACATTACCGTTAACATCTCCCTCAAAGGAATAATCGTCTCCATTGTTATCACCGTCTCCAGCACCAGGAGCGATATAAATATCTGTAGGGTCAAGGAGTAAAGTTCCTAGATTACCAGTGTCGGAATCCGTATCTACTTTACCCCGAAAGACCAGCTGTTCCTTACCAGAGACCTCTACAAAACCTCCATCCCCGGATTCAGAACCACCACGGGCGCTAATCTCCCCATAGAACCGGGTAATGTCATCTGCCCAAACAATTACTCTACCCCCATCACCATTAGTTAGGGCATCAGCGTTAATCCTTGCATCGGGGCTAATATAAGTCCGAATTGCCTGGGGAACTTCCCCTTGCCCCTGATAGTCTCCCCCAATTAAGGCCGTACCGCCACCGTTGACCCCAGAGACATCAATCTCAGCATCCCCCAACAAACCAACCCGATTGCCCAACACCTCTACCCTACCTCCCGGTGCAGTGAGGGAACCAGTCAGTTGGACTGTACCACCTTGTAATCTCAAAGTTTGTCCCGGTGCTACAGCTAAATCAGCTTCATTATTAATTTGGGCTTGATGATCTGCCCAAGCCTGATGAAACAATGCTGTTGGTTGAATTGTCAGTAACTGACTATTTTGGGGATTAGTGGCACTAAATACTCCCTGTTGCCCCAGCTGAATCCCATCCGCCGTACTCGCCACAAAGGAACCCCGTACATCCAGGCTGGCATCAGGGCCAAAATTGATGCCATTAGGATTAATCAGCCACAAATTAGCATAACCATTTACCCCCAAGCGTCCCCAAATATCTGAAGCCTGATCTCCAGTAACCCGAGTCAGGATATGTTGAATCCCAGCAGGATTCGCAAAATAAACACTGCTCCCAGGGTCTACATTAAATTCCAGAAAACTGTGGAACAAATTAGCTCCCCTGACTGCACCCCCCTGAATTTCCTCTTTTAAAGCTTCAATGGGAACAACTACGGAACTTTCTCCTTCTAAAGTATTATCGGGAGTTAACTGTGCTTGAGCTGGTTGCCAGCTAGGAAGGAAGCTACTACCGACAGTTGCTACAGCTAGAAGTGGGAAGTACCAGTTGGTGGGATGCTGGTTCATGAGCGGTGCTAGGTAGTTGTTTGTAGAGCGATCGCTACGGCGCTAGCGAAGCTAATCGCAATTTTATCCCAAATCCCCCACCCACTACCCAGAACCCCGACTTTTTGAAGAAGTCGGGGTTCTCTCGCCGCCTACCCCACTCAGGGAAAATTTAACCAAACCCGCACCATATCTACGTAACTACCCTCTAACTAAAAGTGATTTTTGCTACATCAATCAAATAGCGATCGCCTACCACAGCCCAAAAACAAATAGTCTTAGTCACCAGGATAAATCTTCCATCTCCCTTCAGTAACTTACTACCCCCAATGGTGAAATTGTCAAACTCTTTAACCCCGGAAAGTTGATTTTAACAAAATTAGGCTTTTAAAGATTGTAACTGATAGTACTTCCAGCACCATAAACTGCTAATAAACACCCAACTTGACTCCCTAGTATCAACAGCAAATTTCTATATTAACAACAACAAATTCTTATTTTATAAACTACTATTTTTTATTTATTGTAGAATAAATGGTTGTTATTTATACAATAAAATTCTGTTTGTTTTTCCATTATCGGTAATTTTTAATTATTACAAAAACTTAAAAATACTTGAAGGCATGGGTTTCCATTGTTAATAATAGAAGCCGAAGATTTGAATTGCATCTCATCGCTTAATAAACCCGGAATATTGATTAACTTACTAAATGTGCAGACTATCTAAGTTTGGGCTTTAATAAAAGTTGCTAATCTCAAGTTTCGGGTTTGAGAGAANAGCCCAAGAGCCTCTACTCAGACTTCCTTGGGATGGGTGGTGCGATGTCTCAAGGTTATAGTCGGACCATTGTAATACTTTGAAAGTCAAATTACTCCCATTAGATTTCCGTTGTCTTCGGCTTTTAAGACCCCTCGGAGGAATAAGATTCCTAGGTAAAATTGATTGATAAGGGGGACAAGGGGGACAAGGAGGACAATAATCGTAGAGAGCGAGAAGTATTAATTACCGGTTTCCGACTGTGGAATAGATTTTTTCTTCTCCCATCTATCTCCCCATCTCCCGCTATAGCTAGTAGAACTTAGCACAGAAAGAATTTCAAAAGTTAAGATATGGAACATAACTTTTAAGTTCAAGCGTAAAGATTATTAGGTAAGATGGCTAAAAACTGGGCGATCGCAATTGGTATTAATAACTACACTCATCTTCACTCCCTAGATTATGCAAAAAAGGATGCCCAGAGTATGGGGGATTTTTTTCAGCAAGAGTTAGGTTTTGAGGGTATTTTTTTGTTTACAGAAAATTCCCCACCAGTTGCCACTAGTACAGGACCGATTCCCACCCGCCCTACTTTTGGAGATTTGGGGCGTTTTTTGCGCTTGCAGTTTGAGTCTCCTTTGCTAGAACCAGGGGACAATCTTTGGTTCTTTTTTTCTGGCCATGGTCTGCATTATGAAGGCCATGACTATTTATTCCTGTCGGATACTGACCCTGGTGATATCAAGTACACCGCCTTACCCCTGAGTTATGTTACTGAACGCTTAAAGCGATCGGGAGCTGATAATATAATACTACTGCTAGATGCTTGCTGGAATCAGGAGGACTCAGCAGGAGAGGGTATTGGCAAAGAGCCGCAGCAAGGAGTTGTCACTATTTACTCCTGTGGTGCCAACGAAAAAGCTTACGAAATTCCCTCTCTCCAACAAGGTTCCTTCACCTATGCTGCCTTAGAAGCATTGCAGATTCAGGGAGAGAATAACTGTGCTACAGTTGAGCGCTTGGGGCAATATCTGTACCATCGAGTACCGGAGATTAATCGCCAGTATCAGCAACCTCCACAAACACCTTACGCGATCGTTGAACCTAGTCAGAGTCAGCTGATTATTGTACCCCGCTATGCGACTTTCCAAGATATCGACACCCTAAAACTTAATGCTTATCGAGCAGAATCCCAAGATGATTTAGAACTAGCAAAGCAACTGTGGATTCGGGTAAATGCAGCCACTACTGATTCAGATCCGGATGTGATCAAGGCATTTCTCAGGATTTCTCAGCTCTCAGCAACGGCTTCTCCACCCCTAACTAGCCCTTCAAGAGTCAGAACAACTACTGCTACAATTTCCCCACAGCCAACATCCCCAAGATTACCACTGTTGGAGTTTGATGTGGTAACAGTGGATAATCAAGGTCAAGAAATTGAGCGCCATCAAGGTACGGCTCACTATTTTACCGAAGACTTAGGTAAGGGAGTAAGCTTAGAGATGGTGGCGATCCCTGCTGGTAACTTCCAGATGGGTTCTCCAGATACAGAAGAACAACGGCGTAATTTTGAAAGTCCACAGCACAAAGTGACTGTACCTTCATTTTGTATGGGTAATTATCCAATTTCCCAAGCTCAATGGCAAGCGATCGCGACTTTACCTCCAATTAACCGTGAACTAGATCCCAATCCATCCCAGTTTCCAGGGAGGAACTTACCTGTGGAGCGGGTATCCTGGTATGATGTCGTAGAATTTTGTGCCAGACTATCCCAGAAAACGGGCAGGGAATATCGACTACCCAGCGAAGCAGAATGGGAATATGCCTGTCGTGGTGGTACAACTACCCCATTCCACTTTGGGGAAACTATTACTACTGACCTAGGTAACTATGATGGTAACGACACTTACGGTTTGGCTTCCCAAGGTAAGTATCGGGAACAGACAACCCCTGTCGGCAGTTTTCAGGTAGCCAATGCTTTTGGCTTGTACGATATGCATGGCAATGTTTACGAGTGGTGTGCTGATCACTGGCACAAAGACTATGAAGGTGCGCCAACAGATGGCAGTATTTGGTTAAACAATAAGGATAATCAATCTCCTCGAGTACTGCGGGGGGGTTCGTGGGTTTACAATCCCTGGTTCTGTCGTGCTGCCTATCGTGATTGCCTTGAACCGGATTTAAGATCCCACGGTATCGGTTTTCGGGTTGTCTGTCGTACTGCGTGGGTGTTGTAAACTGCTTTCATCCTGTAGAGACGTTTCCTGAAACGTCTCTACAATGTGGGCTTTCCCCATACCCTTCTTTACAGAAAGCTTTCGGCTTATCTTCATGCCATTCGACTTAAAAATTAGGGATTGCTGCACAAGTGTGGAAGTTATGTTTGTATGGTCATGTTTTGTTATAAAAGTAAATTTCAATATTCACCCTAAGTAGGAGGAAATTTTTTCTAAAATTCATCAAACCTTCATAGAAGCTCAATCAAAAACAGACCAGAAAACGACAGAATATAGATGGTAGATGCAACATATAACAGCCCTCGACTAGCAGCGAGGGCTTTTTGTTCTATTTATAATTTTGATGTACAAAGAAGCACCTAGCAAGAAGGCTCCAACCCCCTTGATAGTAATTCCAAGAATTTTATCTTTGTATACAACACTAACCTAACAACAGGTATCTTGGCTGAGGCTCTAGAATTGCAAACCTACACCACCCTGTAAAGAAAAGGCTGTTCCTCCTCCATTGCGATAGGCATCGAAAGCAATAATTGCATTGCCAAACAGAACAGTGTTGGTGTTTGGCAAAACGTGATCTATGCCTGGTTGCAGGACGAAACTGGTTTTATCTCCCACTGGCGAAGGGGTATCACCAGCAGCAAAAGCAGCTCCTACTCCCAGATAGACATCAGTTTGCCAGTCGAGGGGAACATCATAGGAAACAGTTGGTACAACTGCAACACCAGAACCAATCAAACCTTGTGTGCGCAAAGAGACAGGATATTCCAAAAGCTTGTAGCGAACAGCTATTACTCCCCCCACTTGTCTACCCTCCCCCTGATCATCCTCTGTGAAACCAAAAGTAGGACCAACCCCCACATAACTGCCATAAGCAGCCTGAGCAGATGCTGACTCAGTAGTGAAAGCAACTGCGGTAATACCAGCAAGACTGCCTAAAGCTAGAGTTCCGACTGCCGAAAATAAACCAGTTAGACGTAGCATTTGCCAACTCCTCAGTACCAATAAAGCACAAAATGGCCTTCCTGCTGATTTTAGCCTAACCCGTCATCAGCCTAAACCTCTTAAGAAACAAGGCTTGAGATTTTAGATTTTAGATTTTAGATTTTAGATTTTAGATTTTAGATTTTAGATTAAATAAATCTAAGCCCAAGTCTTTCAAGTCAGACGTGGAACCAAAAGCGTTCTCCTTTATGAGTAGCATCTTCTGGCTTCCCCTTTTCCAAGGGGGACGGGAGGGGGATAAAAAAATATACCCCATAGCAGAGCAAACTACTGTAAGATTTGACTGTACCTGAATCTCAAGAGAAAACAGCAGTTGCAATTACCCATACATCCACAAGTAACAGCAACAGCGTCAATCCGAATAAAATCAGATACATCCAAGGTTGAGCTAAAGGACGAATATCTGTAGTATCGATACCAGTTTGGGCTTCTACCAGCTTAACTAACCGGGCAAATCCTACTACTCGCATCGGTAATAAGTAAGCCTTTGGAGAAGATTGACTCACGAAATAGTACACTAAACCACCTTGACCTGTGGTACGCATCTTTAAATCCTTTACTTCTTTCCAAGGTAACTCCCAACCTTTACGGAAGAATCCGGGAACCCAAGCAGGATAGGTAATTCGTATTTTTTCCTCATCTATAATTACCTTTTCACTCAGAACCCCAAAAAGTGCGATCGCTCCCAAGGCAATTCCCAGCCATAATAATACTGGTGGTACTGGTGTTGATGATACTTCTGCCAAAAAAGGTAGGGGAGTGGTCAGGGCGAAATAAAGTGCGATTAAAGTGATGCGAATCAGTGGCGAAATGGGAAAGACATTAGCTTGATTTTGCTGGATTTCCTGGTTGGGAGACATGGTTAGTAGAGTTTTTGCTTTTATTGTATCAACACAGCCTGCTATTGTAGGTTGGGTTGACGCGAGGAAACAAAAAAAATATTGATGAAGGAAGATATCGTATTAGTTTTTCACTAACCAAAGATAAGGCAGTATAGGGACTCTGCCGCAGTATCTTAACTAGGTAAGGCTAATTTTGAGGTGTTGAGTAATTTGAACCACAAAGACACAAAATTCACAAAGGAGAGCGATCACTTTAGACTTTATAGGCGCACAACTATCCCATTATGTAAAATAATAGTCAAAAATCACGATAATTACAACCAATAAAATATTTTCAGGAGAAAGCGATTGTCTACAACAAGATCCTATCCGACTGACTCAAATGCTACAATAACAACTTAGTTCGCCCAAACAATAAGGAGGATAATATGGCACAAGCTGTAGATGTGGCAAAATATATCCTAATTAAAACTGGTGAAATGACAGCAATGAAGCTTCAGAAGTTGGTCTATTATACTCAGGCATGGTCTCTTGTTTGGGATGAAAACCCCTTGTTTGAGGAAGATATCCAAGCTTGGGCTAATGGACCTGTAGTGCCAATTCTATATGAATATCACCGAGGTCAGTTCAAAGTAAGCGAGAAAACATTTGCTGACGGGGATATTGATGCCTTAAATCCCAACCAGAAAGACTCTGTTGACAAAGTTCTGGATGCTCTCCAGGAAAAAAGTGGACAGTGGCTGAGTGAATTAACCCATATGGAAGCGCCGTGGAAAGATGCCAGAGGTGATCTCCAGCCTACAGAAAAGTGCGATAATGTAATCTCTTTGGCTGCAATGCACGAATACTATTCCAGTTTATGACAGACAAGCTTTCCAAAGCTGAGAAGAGGAGACGGCGTCAAGAAGAAAAGGCTCAGGCACGAAAGGCAAAGTCAGTAAAATTGTCGTCTAATGCTGAAAACTTAGGAACAAAGACTGTAAAAATAGCGCCAATACCTGAGCTTAATGTGAAAACTGTTAAGGTTCAGGAAGAACCAAGCAGGGCTAAGTCTGTATACATTACTAGTGAAGAAACATTTTCAAATGCTTGTAATTTAACATGGTGTACAACCATGTCGGATTTAGAGGGAGAGTGGTCATGGCAAGAGCAAAGATGCTGGACTGAAGAAGAATGGCAAACTCAAATACTGCCAAATTTCAGTTTGTTAGAAAAATCAACTTGGTCGGAAATATTATTTGAGCAAAAGACTCCTGCCAAAGGTAATAAGAGTGTACCCAAGCATCATCATCAGGAGCTAACTACTTTGATTCAAGAAGCTCAGGATAGGTGGATTGAAATAGGTTTAGAGGAATATGATACAGCTTTTCGCTTTAGATTTACTGGCACTATTAGAGCTTGGGGCATAAAGTTGCAGGGACATTTTTATTTAATTTGGTGGGAAAGGTATCACAAAATATATCCAGTTTGATTTCAAAGAAGTACAATTGTTGAAGATATTGACTTTGCCCACCCTAAAAAATTTGCGATCGCTCAATATAAAGTTTAGCTGGTTGATCCTGCTCATTCTGTTGCCATAGCACCTCAAATACCGATTGAGCTTCAGCAAATTCTTCCTGTTCAAATAATTCTACTCCTCGCTCAAACTCTTTCCTAGTTTGCCTCTTAAACTCTTTGAGCTCATCGTCATCTCCCTCATAGATTTCAAACACTGCCACTGCCACTGTTTTTCCCTTAACCTTGACTCTACCTAAAAACCGGTGGCTATATTTTTCTGGTTCCTGTAACTTGGAAAGAGTTTGCTCACTGACTAAAATGCCAGCCCCGTAGACTTTAGTCAAACCTTCTAAACGAGAGGCGAGATTTACCGCATCGGCAATTACGGTACTCTCCATCCGCTGTTCCTCTCCAATCGTACCTACCATCAAACTACCAGTATGCAAACCAACACCGATGGCAATTTTGGGAAAACCTTGCTGTTGACGCTCTATATTAAATAGGGAAACTTGCTTTTGCATTTCAATTGCTGCTTGAATAGCATCATCCGGCGTTTGAGGAAACAGTGCCATCACTGCATCGCCAATGTATTTATCAATAAAGCCTTGGTGATTGCGAATTACTGGCCCTACCCTTTTGAGGTATTGGTTGAGGAAGTCAAAATTCTCCTTAGGAGACATACTTTCGGAAAGAGTTGTAAAGGAGCGAATATCAGAAAACAGCACTGTCATTTCTTGCTGCACCTGATCCCCTAGCTGCACATCGACGATACTTTCCCTATCCATAAATTTCAGGAATTCGTGAGGCACAAAGCGACTGTAGGCAAGGTTAATTTTTGCCAGCTGGATATGGATGCGCATCCTTGCCAGTAGCTCATTTTTAGAGACGGGTTTAGTTAAATAGTCATTAGCACCAGCACTAAATCCCGCCACTAAATCGGAGACTTGATTTTTCGCTGTTAATAATACAATGGGCAATTCCGTAGCCGGAAACTGTTCACGGAGCACTTGACAAACTTCATAACCGGTCATTTTCGGCATCATTACATCCAGTAACACCAAGTCTGGTTGCAAGCCATCTGCAATCAAAGCTATTGCCTCTTGACCATTCACCGCCTGAGTAATGCCATAATCGTGAAGAGAAAGATGATTGACTAGTACCTGCCGATTTACTGGCTCATCGTCCACAATCAGGATGTGAAATTGGTTGGTTATTGGTTGTTGGTTATTGGTTGTTAGTTGTTGGTTGCTATCTACTAAGCTAGGCTCAGCGGTTAAGATCATTGTTTCCGGCTTTGTATCTTCCTCTATATCTGTTTCTCCTCTCTTTTCTGGAGACAATGGTAGAGTAAAAGTAAACTTGGAACCTTTACCTAGTTTCGACTCTACCTCAATTTCTCCTCCATGAAGCTGCACTAACTGTCTAGTCACCGCCAAACCTAAACCAGTGCCACCGTAATCTCTAGAAATTGAACCATCCGCTTGTTCAAAGGATTCAAAGATACGCCCTAATTGCTCGTTGGCAATACCAATTCCTGTATCAGTAACCGTAATCGCTAATTGGGGCAACAATTCACCATGAACAGTTACCTGTTGAGCCGATACTTCTACTACACCAGCTTCTGTGAACTTAATGCCATTACCCACCAAATTATACAGAATTTGTTGCACCCGATTTTCATCCGCTGCCACTAATGGCGTATCAGGGGCAATAGAGTTAACTAGCTGCAAATTTTTGTGCCCAATTAAAGGTTGAGCCAGAGTTAACACCACATTGGTCACCTCTCGCATACCCACTGGTTTAATCTGCAAGGAGATATTGTGGTGTCTGAGTTTAGAAAAATCTAAGATGTCATTGACTAATTGGTTCAGTCTTCTGCCACTACCAACAATCAGGGAGAGATTATCAATCGTTGGTTGGGATAATTGCCCGGTAACACCATCAATAAGAGATTCCGCAATACCAATAATACCATTGAGAGGAGTACGTAACTCATGGGAAGTATTAGCCAAAAAATCATCTTTGAGCTTATCCATCCGTTGCAAGCTACTATTTTGTGCTTCCAAGATCCTTGTTTCCGTAAAGCGGCGCTCTAGGATAAATAACAAAATAAGGATAAAGATAAAGCTGCCGGGGGGATACAGTTCACGATACCAAACTAAAGGAGAGGCAAACAGATAATTGAAGGCATCATGAGAGGCCGCTAAATTCATCATAATAAATCCCCCTGCGAATAACCGGATATCGCGATTACCGTTTTTGGACAAGTTGAAGGCAGTTGCCAATAAAATTAGGTCACTGGGCAAGAAGGTCAACAGAGCAGGATATAAAGCTTGGTCCCAAGAAATGATTTGGATGGACACTAATGTGATGACAATCACAAGATAGACTAGCTGAATTTGCCATAAACGCCGGATAATTGACTTGTATCCTGCGCCAAACATTTGTTCAAAAAAGAGATAAGCGCTGATCGGGATTAGATAAAAGGATATACTGACAAGATAATCACAAAATGCATGGCCCAAGAATAAGACTACAAAATCAGCATCTAGAGCCTGATGGACACCAACAGAAATTACCAAGGAGCTAAACGCAAAGTAATTTTTTTTATTCTGCCTTTTAAACCCTAAAAATATAGAAATTAGTCCCAAGCCAGTTACCAATATCCCTACCAGAGAATCAATTTCTTGGGCAAGCATACTTTTGATTAAAGCAGCTTGAGAACCAACCATAACTCGTTCAAACAAACCAATATTAACAGAGACAGTTGAGCTGGCATCAACTCGAAATAACAAGATCTTACCGGGAAAATCTGGGGGCAAAAAAATTAAGGGTAATTGATAATCATTAAAATTGACATCATCCCTAATAGATAAATTGTGAGAAACATTTTTATATATGAGCTTATTATCCAGGTAAGCTGCTACTAAGTGGGGTATTGCCTTTAAATAAAGACTAGGAGACTGCCATTGCCCGGTGGGTAAAGGGACACGCAACCAAACAAATTTTTCTTTTCCTGGCTTCTTCAGCTTCTTGGGCATCTCGAATGGTTGCCAATCAAGGCGCTCAATTTCCTGGGGAGTCGAAACTAAAGCATCAGACTCATCTACGGGCAAATCTCCCCAATAGTATTGCCATCCTTGGCTAATTTCTACAGGTGGTAAATTATTAGCCAGCTGAGACTGTGCAGTACTAGGTGCAATCTGAAATTGCAGGCTACTAAAGACAATCAGCAAACAGATGCCAATACCTAACCCGATACAGGTAAGGTTTCGACTAAATGAGCGCCTCATTAATCAATTCTCCTAGCTACGTGGTAAGGATCTAAGTTGCACTCACCCAGGCTAACTCTGTATCTTTCTATCAGCCAGTCGGTAATAGGGTTAGCAAGGGTAATTTTTGCCCATAGATTTATCAAATACTTACACTCCCTTTGCTCACCAACAGGAATTTTAGTAATGATTGCCCATTGCTTCATCAATCGAAGACATCAAGCAATCCATCAAAGATTGTGCTTTTTTTATAGAGAAAAGAGGCTCGGTATAAGATAAAGTAAGATACATTTTCGAGCGAAAAGTTGTGCAGTGTAATATAAGATAGGGTTGAAAAGGATTCCGATTACAAGCAGTAATATGGTTTTCCACAAGCTCCAAAGAACCATACTTTGATACCTGGTTAATCTGACCCATATTGGAAAGGCCATAAGAAAGGGGGAAAAATTGACCTTTTTTAAAACTATCGATTCTAGATTGAGCAGCGAGTCTCAGGTAATAATATTGATAATTTCGTAAATATTGTTCAATTTTTTGCCTCGAATTCCTAGCTAGTTCCCAGAAAGAAGAATTGTTTGATATTTGTTCAGTAATGAAGAATGAACTAGCCATAAAACCTAGATTCTGCTGATGAGCAAACTCAGATCGAAGAAATTTTCTTATATCCACTGCAATGGTAGCATTGAGGTAGAAATCCCCTGCGATCGCTAACTCGTTTTTACAGGCTAGAAGCATGGCAGCATTCAAGGCTCCTGTAACCGTTGTCCCTTCTTTTTTACAAAGTTTACACAATTGCTCTGTCTTTTCTTCGTTCAGAAAACGGTGGATCAGACGGCATTTAGTCTCTGATAAAGAATAGTCAACATTATGCTCAAATTGACATGGTTTTTTTAACAGTTGAGTTAAGAGAAACTTCAGTTGAAACAGAAAGATTCTTAAGGGTAAAGCAGTTATTGATTTAGGAAAAAGTGCTTCAATAGGAGGGCTTAAGGAAAGTTTTTCTACCTCCACCTGCTCCCCTGCTGCAATTCTGGCACAGTAATCTAGAAATTCTCTGCATAGTTCGATTAAGCTGACACCATCTGATATAGAATGATGAATAGTAAAGATTAAATCGAAGATATCACTACCGAACCCCGAAGGGATGTAAGCTACTTTAAGCAGAAGATCTCGTTGAGAATCAAATTTTTGACTAAATCCCTCTTCAATTACTTCCAGCCACTGTTTTTCTTGATTCCTCTCCACAATCCGCAGAGGAATTTCCGGAGCTTGTTCAGCTTCAAAATACATACCATCCTTGCTGTCAACTATGTGCATTTGCAGGAAGGGATGGCGCTGTTGAATCAGGGATAGTGATTGTTTGATAACGTGAATGTTGATTGCACCGCGCACGCGCATTAGGGCAGCAATTGAAGCAGTTCCCTCCAATTGGTTCTGGTATAACTCAAACTCTTCTTCCACTGGTGCTAACTTGCGACCATAATTTTTCATATTTTTCAGAATAAATCCTAGTGATTACAGTTTGATTGTACCTTCACCACAAGTCGGTTTATCATCAAGATAAGTTGGTTCGGCTGGTTTAGTAGCACCAATAGCGACTGCTTCACAGAGGATAGATATTGTGGTCAATTCATCAGCAGTAGCATTGGGGTCAACTTTGGTGGCAGGTATGATAAAAACACCTCCAACATAACTCCTCGATGGCCTTCTAACTTTCTTATGAAAAGGGCCAAAGTACTTTCTTTTGTAGGTATACTGATCTGAACGAGCTATACCATAATTAAAGGCAGCTTCTTCCGTTACACGGATTGAATAAGTGTAGTTTTGTGTTTCAGTTTTAATACCAAGACCTAAAGCTGGAATAGCATCGGAAAATTTATCCTGTTCTAAAAAATAGGCTTGCTGACCACGGTTCATCGCGCCAACATAATTTCTTCCTTCTGATTGTCCGTGACCATAACTACTAGTACGGAAGTATGATGGCACAAACAATAGGCCAAGTAGTCCCAGGACAATCAAACTTAGTAAGCATCCACAGCCAGAATCCCGGGAATTACTCATTGGTTCTTGGGTATTTCCAGTCATAATATTAAGTTCGGTTGAATATTTACACTTTGGTGGCAAGAAGGCAGAGGGCAGAGGGCAGAAGGCAGAAGGAAGAAAAGTACAAGGTAGAAGGGAATTATAAGTGATTATCCGAACTTGATATTATCAATTATCAATTATCCATTATCCATTGATAAAAGAGCTTTAGAAGCAGACTCGCCAACTTGCTTTAGCTGTCGTCTTAGTTGTAAATTCAACAATATTAAGACAATTACTTGCCCTAAAAGTGCCATCAAAACTGTGGTAGTTGTCCCATATTCTAGTCCAACCCAAGGAAAGGTGGAAAATAGCCAGAGGGTAGGGTTCTCGTCAGGAAAAATACCCAGTACTCCCAAAAGTGTCACCGGCAAGCAAGTAGTAGCAGCGACAGTACCCGCTGCCCAGATTACTCGTTTAGGAGTTCTCATCATTAGTATGAGTTGAACTAGACTGGCATAAATCAGTATCCAGCTGGCAAAGAAAGCTGCACCGAAAAGTATTTTGGTTTTGTCAAGGTTCTCAACAGATTGCAGTAAAATCCATAATAGCGTCGGAGTAGTTGCGAGGGAGATAGCTACAGCAATAAGTATATTACGAGGTTTGAGGCGACCCTTGATTTCCCGGAATAGTTGAGGATTCCAGTCGCCGAGTTTGTCTAATAAACTAGGTGTCATGCTCAAGTTTTGGTTGTTGGTTGCTTGTGTGAGAAGGCAGAAGGCAGGAGGCAGAAGGCAGAAGGCAGGAGGCAGGAGGCAGGAGGCAGAAGGCAGAAGGCAGGAGGCAGAAGGCAGAAGGCAGAAGGCAGGAGGCAGGAGGGAAGAAAGGTTTTACAGTAGGTTGGTTATTTTAGCCGTGCTGCACTAGGGAATTCAGTTGCCTAAATTCCTTCAACTTGAATACGAGTAGCTTTGCTGATGCTAGAGGTAATCGCATCTTTTCTCCACGATAGCGAAATCTCAAACCCTTGATTATTGACGCAGCTGAAACCCCTGTGTCTTCAGGTTAGGGATGTTGATGAAGCCTCTAGTAACAGTAGGTTTTTAGATTAGTTGCATTTACGATTATTTGTTGGTAGTATTTTTTCATAATGGGAAAAGTGTGCGCTTATATATAAAGATTGCTTTCGATAACTCATATTCAATCTCCACTAAGTACCGATGCCTCAGACAATTCTTAATCATATACTTGAGCAACTTCAGTCCTTGGAACTATCAGAACTACAACAGCTAGACCAAGCAGTTCAAGATTACCTAACTCATCAGGAACAGGCAGCGAAAACAGCTGCATTCCATCAATCACTAATCACTTCTGGATTAGTAAGAAAAATCAAAAAAAATTCTGGTAAGCAATCAATCAGGCGGCAACTGCTTGAGATACCGGGTGAGCCTCTTTCCCGAACAGTTGTTGAGGAACGTCGCTAGATGAGAGTCTATTTTCTAGATAGCAGTGCTTTAGTAAAGCGATACATTAGTGAGATTGGCTCAAAATGGGTATTAGGTAAGCTTAAAATAGTACTGCATAATTGAAATGACGCGATCGCACAGGTAAAAATTGGGCTAATCTAATGATGACAAATAACAATAATCAAGAGAGTATTCAAATCAGTGGCCATTTAGGGCCGATAAAAGCCCTAGATGTTCCTCTTACCTTAGAAATATCTCCTCTCACAGTTTTTATTGGGCCACAAGGAACCGGTAAGTCTTTAGTAAGTCAGTTGTTATATTTCTTTCGTGATGCCCAATACTTGATTTCTACTCATTCCAAACAAGAAGAACCTGAAGGCAGTGTGAGAAAAGTAGTTGAAGGTATTCGCTCTGGAGAAAATAGTAAAAGGTCATTTTCCTCTTTTGTCATGGGGGATAAGGTAGACATTAGCTACACCAACGAAGACAATCATCAAGGAAAAGATGACTGGACAATCACCTGCTATGAGTCAAACCGAACAATTAGACCCAAAAGCAAATTTAACCAAGAAATCCAATCATGGTTGATGAAAATAGTAGATAATCCCTCCCTATCAGGAGATGTTCAATCCAATGCCTTATTTGTTCCAGCAGAGCGTTCTTTTTTTTCACGTCTCATCAATTCTGACCCCCAATCTCTAGGAGGTTCTGAATTACCTATTACCATGCGTGAGTTTACCAGGTTTCTCTTCAAATCAGCAGATACTCACCAAAAATGGCAAGAAGATTTTCAAGAGCAGCCGTTAGAGGTAAAGGAAATTGATAGACTGATTACTCATGAATTACGTGGACATGCAGTTTTTTCGAGAAAAGGGCTCTATGCTCGTAGATGGCAATGGATGCCGGAGGAGAGCAATCGCCCCATTGAAATAGAAATGGCATCTTCAGGACAAATGGAAACTTGGCCCATGGTCTCTATTGCTCAAGCAATGTTTGGCTGGAAAACATCCCAAAGACCCCTATTTATACATATTGAAGAGCCAGAAACCCATCTCCATCCTTCTGCTCAGGTTGCAATTACAAAGCTATTAACTTACTTATGTAATAAAGGATTTAGACTTGTCATTACCACTCACTCAATGTTGGTCTTATATGTTCTGAATAATTTAGTTTTAGCAGCTCAAAATTTGCCTGAAGAAAATTTTGATAATCTTCCCGATGCTTCCCTCCGACTCGCACCTAATCAGTTATCGGCCTATTTATTTTCCGATGGCACTGCTATTTCCATCCGAGATCGAGAATCTGGGCAACTGGATGAAAGTAAGCTTTCAAGTGTACTGGGTAATCTTGAGACCCAGTATAACCAAATCCAAGCTTATGATATTTTGTGGAGATAGAGTGTAATGCCCTTGGATTGTACTGGTGAAAGCTTACCTGATATTCCCAAAATAGAACTTCAAGAATATCCAAGCTCTTTTGATGACTTTTGCTTAATTCTGAATACAAATAATGAGGTTATATTTTATGAGTCTATTTCTGGTACTAATTATCAATATTGGGTAATTTTAGAAGCTGATGATTATCCACTTGCCGCATGTGAGTTAGAAAAATATGCAGATTATGCAACCCAACATAACCAGTGGTCAGGGAGGAGAGCCGATTACTTAATCATTGGCTCTTATCAGGGTGATTGTTACCTTATTGTTGTTGAGTTGCGTCACGTCTTGGTAAAAGAAAAGCAAGAAGATGAAAAGTTTGAGCAGTTACTCAAATCTATCAAACAGATTATAGACAATCTAGAAGTAATTAACAACTCTAAGTCATTAGAAGCAGTCTATACTAATCCAAGTTACTACAGAATAATTGGACTGATTATTGCTCCAGGTAATACAAGGCTCTTTCGTCGTGGAGAGCTTAATCGTGTAGTTTCGATTAACTCCCACAAGGTATTAATCAGAACCTTGCCTAAGGATGCTTTGTCTGATTGCAAAATTACTTGGACAGATTTGCTCCAAAGAATAGGGGTGTCTCCTAAACAGTTGTAGGTTGGGTTGAGGAACGAAACCCAACACTGAGTTTACCGCATTAGGTTAATGCTTGTTGTCGCGATCGCGCTAATCTTGAGGTGTTAGTTTTAGTGTGAACCACAAAGACACAAAGTTCACAAAGAGAATCAGTCTAATATGTCCAAATCCTGTGGAAATTCGCTTCTAGACTGTGGCGTATTTGGTAATTCTCCATATTCATTACACCTAACCTAGAATAGGAACAAATTGCCACAAACCTGATGTAGGGGCGGGTTCACCGGAAATGAAGACAACCAACAATAATTGCTCTAAACCCGCCCCATCGGTATCCTATCTTTAAGCTTGCTATAGTATCTTCAGTAGCTCTAATATTTGTTGCAGTCCAGCAGTATTTCCTCGCTCAGTATAGAGTTTTGCGGCTTTCTTGAAATCCTGAATAGTTTTTTGCTGGTCTCCCAAATTTAAATAGGCAATCCCACGAATAATGTAGGCTTCAGCAAACTCAGGATTAATTTTGAGGGCTTGAGTGTAATCAGCGATCGCTTGGTTTAATTCTCCTTTGTCATAGTATGCATTCCCACGATTGTAGTAGGCAGCAGCAGACTCAGGATTAATTTTGAGGGCTTGAGTGTAATCAGCGATCGCTTGATCTAGTTCTCTGTTATTATAGTAGGCAACCCCACGATTGTTGTAGATTTCAACATACTCAGAATTAATGTTAAGGGCTTGAGTGTAATCAGCGATCGCTTTGTCTGTTTCCCCTTTTAGGTGGTAAGCACTCCCACGGTTGTAGTAGACTTCAGCATCTTCAGGATTAATTTTAAGGACTCGGTTGAAATCAGCAATCGCTTGGTCGAACTCTCCTTTCTTACCGTAAGCAATCCCACGGTATTTGTAGGTTTCAGTATCCTCAGAATTAATGCCGATTGCTTGAGTGTAATCAGCGATTGCTTTGTCTACTTCTCCTTTGTCAGAGTAGACAATCCCACGGTTTTTGTAGACAACTTCAGCCAACTCAGGGTTAATGTCGATTGCTTGAGTGAAATCAGCGATTGCTTTGTCTACTTCTCCTTTGTCAGAGTAAGCACTCCCACGGATGGTGTAGACAGCAGCATCCTCAGGATTAATTTTAAGGGCTCGGTTGAAATCAGTGATAGCCTGGTCTAATTCTCCTTTTCTGACGTAAGCACTCCCACGGGTGGCATAGGCAGCAGCATACTTATGATTAATGTTAAGAGCTTGAGTACAATCAGCTATCACTTGGTCTAATTCTCCTTTTTTAGAGTAGACAATCCCAAGATTGTAGTAGGCAGAAGCAGACTCAGGATTAATCTTAAGGGCTCGGTTGAAATCAGCGATCGCTTGGTCTAGTTCTCCTTTTCTAGAGTAGGCAATCCCAAGGTTGATGTACGTATCAGCATCTTCAAGGTTAATTTTGAGGGCTTGAGTGAAATCAGCGATTGCTTTATCTGCTTCTCCTTGTTTAGAGTAGGCAAGCCCACGGTTGTTGTAAGCATCATCATACTCAGGATTAATTTTGAGAGCTTGAGTGAAATCAGCGATTGCTTGGTCTAGTTCTCCTTTTGTGAAGTAGGCAGTCCCACGACTGTGGTAGGCAGCGGCGTCTTCAGGATTAATGTTAAGGGCTTGATTGAAATCAGCAATAGCTTTGTCTAGTTTTCTTGTGTTGGAGTAGGCATTCTCATCGGTAGATATAATAAGTATCTGCTCATCAAGTGCTTTTTTGTAGTAAGTTGTATACTTCACTCCTTGAAGATAGTAGGCAACTCCGCGATACAAGTACAGTGCGTCTATTGCAGTATCTTTTACAATCCCTTGCCCAGTATCGGGTACAAATTCTAGCGCCTTAGTAAATCTTGCAATTGCACCGTCATAATCCTCTGCCTCATATCTGACTAAGCCAATAGTAAACAGCGTCAGGTAGCTCATTTCCTGAGAAAGTTGAGCTTGAATCTCAAAACTTTCCAACTTGGCAATCGGCTGAATTAATGGTTTTGTCTGAACAGAGGACAAGTAACGCAGTTTTTCCAAGACTTCAAACTTAACAGTTACTTTGACATTGCTTTTAGACTCCTCATACCAACCCCACAGCACAATATCTGCGTGATGCTTTTTTCCCTTAGCACGAGCAACCTTACTACCTTCTTGGGCAGTGATTTCCTCCTTTAGCGCCTGAACCTTCACATCGTCGTATTTTGTTAGGGCATCTCCAAGTTGGCGGATAATCTCCTCTTCCACTCCCCGTTTTTCCGGTTGCAGGTTCTTAAAATTGGCAACTAAGACAACAACCTGATTTTTCCATAGATTCTGTTGATAATACCAGTCTCCAGCAGTCACGAAGAGCAAAAATACGATTATAAACCAGCCAACGAAAGCTAAGCGTCTCGTCTTCTGGCTGTAGCGCTTAACCAACGAAACCCTATCCTCACTTCCATCAGTTTTGCTTTGTTTGAAAAAGACATACAGGCAGATAAAGAGCAAGCCGACAAAACCAACCGCCAACAGGCTCACTGTTAGCGGTTCCAATTCTCCCCGTATTAATTTGAACTCTCCGACAGCAGTAATGACACAGCTAGCGACAAGAGGTAGCCAACCTACCGACTTAGTAACCCTAGGGACAATAGATTTTAGCGGAGAGGTTGTATCAAGCTCAGATAAACGGCTATTATTTCCTTCTGCCTTATTGCCACCAAACTGTACATCTTCTACCGAACTTGATTTTATCTCTAGTTTTGCTAGTATCTCAAAAGCAAAAGCACTGGCATGTTGAGCAGCTTTTGCCTGTCGGATCTCTTCCGGTTCTACCGAATTATCATTTTTCCCCTCAATTAAATCGGAAATACCGCGAATAACCACTGCTTGAGCATTATCATAGGCAAAGGCTGCACTCAAGAAACCGAATCCTTCCATCTCAACAGCGATCGCTTGGTTATAACTTCCCCTCAGTAATTGGAAAATAGCTGATTCTCTGGAAGCAACCACCTTTTCCCCAGCAACAATAGTACCTAAAAACACCCTAGGTTTTTTAACCGGTGTACTGTCTAGCCGTTTTAACCACTCCCCTTTTCTTGCCTCAAATTTAGCTCTCTCCAGCAGCCGATAAGCAGACTTTCCAGCTTTAGGGCGAGTCCAAAACTGCTCTCCTACCTTTCCTGACTCATAACCGTAAACATCTGTGGCTACTACCACATCTCCAATGGCAACATCTTTGATACCTCCAGCAATTCCGACAAACAAGAGAATGTTAGGCTGGAAATAAGCGATCGCTCGTTCTGTTGCCGCTGCTGCACCTGTATTACCTGCCCCTACCTCAGCAATGATAACTTCCCATTCCTGTTGATTGGCGATAAACTTACCCTGCTCATAAATAGTTCCCTGAGAATGTACCTTTTCCTCTAACTCTTCCAAATGGTTCTGGACAGCCTTATATTCAACAGGCAAGGCAGTTAGTATTACCGCACGAGGCATGGACTAATCTTTTGAATAGTTTAGTTAGTTATCAGCTATCGTAACAAATCCTGGTTGACTACCCTGTTTATTTAGTAATTATGTAATGTTATCTGGTTCAACGCGATCGCACAACGTTTTTATACCGTTACTTGAAGATGGAGGGCATTGGTATCGTTGGCAACAAATGAATTTAGAAGGTTGGTTGTGTCTTACCTTATTTAAGTATTTTAGTGAAATACCTCAGAAAATCTATTGCCAAGCTGAAAGCTTAAGATAGTACTGCATATGCGATATAATTGAGGAGTAATGCCCAAGCAAAAATCCCCTTCTTGGAATAAGGAGGATAAGTAGAGTAAAACAATGGCTGCTAAAGATCTATTCCATGAGGCTGTAAAACAAGCACTCCTAAAAGACGACTGGATAATCACAGCAGATCCTCTAAAAATTAAAATTGAGAGAGTGAAGTTTGAGATAGACTTGGCAGCAGAGAAAGTCATAGCAGCTCAAAAAGCCGAACAAAAAATAGCAGTTGAAATAAAAAGTTTCCTGAATACTTCGGCAATTACCGATTTTCACGCTGCACTAGGTCAATTTTTAAACTATCGTCTGGCATTACAAATGCTCGAATCAGATAGAATACTGTATTTAGCAGTTCCTCTTGATACATTTAAATCATTTTTTCAAGAAAAGTTCACCCAAGAAGCAATCAAGTTTTATCAAGTAAAATTGCTCATCTACGAGCCAGTTGAGGAGGTAGTCGTCGAATGGAAAAATTAGAAAAATACCGATTACTAATCCGCCAACTCTTAAGTAATCATGCCACGTTAGAAGGGAATCAACAAGAAGAGGAAATTGAGTGTCAAATAATTTTTGACACAGAACATGATCATTATCAACTTCTAGATATTGGCTGGGATGGACTCAAGCGAGTTTACCACTGTTTTATCCACTTGGATATCAAAAATGGTAAAATTTGGATTCAGCGAAATATGACAGAAGCTGATTTAGCCCAGGATTTAGTGGAAATGGGTATACCAAAAGAAGATATTATTCTCGGTTTACATCCAAGTTATAAGCGTCCTTACACAGGCTATGGAGTGGCTTAGTGCGATCGCAATATTACCTATAAATCAGAAAACTATGAAAAAAGTCTTTTTATATCCTCTTTGCGCAACATTAGGCATAGCTTTAGTTGTCCTCTGTACTAGGGCTAATGTACAGACAAATCAATTATTGACTGAAACTGTTCCACCAAGTGAACCCCTACAAACTCCGAAAAACTGTTCTACCTATTCCGGGCAAGTATCGCAATTAACGGCAATTGCTGATAATTATGTCAAAATTGGACAGAAGGATAAAAGCTCAGAAATTTTAGCTCAAGCTCTACCTCTAGTTCCATGTATTTCTGATAAGTGCTATCAATCGAAGCCTTTAGCCAAAATTGCTGGTCAATATGCTCTCATCGGACGAGAAGTTAGAGCCTCCGAGATTTTGAACCAAGCTATTCAGGTTGCTCAAACCGCACAAGGTTGTATGGGTCATAATGATTTACTTGAAAATTTGTATGACATCTCAGAGCGGTATCTGGATGCAAGGCAATACAAGCTAGCACTCCAAGCTGTTAGAGGATTGAAGTATCCTGAAAGCGAGTACGGTATGTTTGCGATGTACTTGGGGTTAGCTAGAATTGCTGCTCAGCTGGCTAAAGAAGGACAAGTTAACCAAGCAGTTGCTCTCTTTGAAGAGTCTCTGGAGATTGTACGAAGTATAGACTCGCAAAATCCTGATTACAGATTCCTCGCTTTCATAGGCTTTTCTAACATTGCTTCCTCCGCAATACAGGGAGAACTCAATGAACAAGCTATTGAGGCTTTAGTTGAGGCACAAAAATTAGTCCAAACTATGGACAACACTGGAGAGAAAACCCAACCACTGATTCAAATTGCTCAATTGTATGCAAAACTTGGACAATCTGACCAAGCTGTTGAAATTTTATCTCTTGCTCTTAGTATGGAGAAGTTGAGCAAGCCTTAATGGTTGCTCAAACCATTGATTTTCAACCTAATAAAGCTAGAGTTTTGCTAAAGATAGCTAAGCACTATGCACTCAACCAACAACAAGAAAAAGCTGCGGAGATGATTTCTCAAGCTCTAAAGATAACTCAGAGTGTTGACTCTAAGTTTGCCCAAGTATCCTTAATGATAGAGATAGCCGAGTATTATACAGTCAATAAACAACAGGAAAATGCTTCCAACATGCTTGCCCAAGCTCTTGAAACTATCGAAGCAATAGAGACAGAATAGTAGATAAGGCTTGCTGAATAAGTCAAATGGGAGCACTTGAAGAAGTAACAAGTAACAAGTAATAAGTAATAAGTAATAAGTTTTGAGCTAATCTCAACGAAAGTGCTTTCGTTTTTTAACTTCAAGATACCATTTACTTGCACTTTAGCCTGAAAAAAATGATTAAAAACATTCTCTGGTATGGCTTCCACACTGATACAGCAAGTCCTATCTTTGGTTTGCTGCGATTCGTTATTGTTTTTACAAAAAACCCGGGTTATAAAAATACTGAATCAGCGTTCTAGAATACCGATGAAATATTGCATTGGGCGTATGCAATACGCCCCTACATTGGCTAGAAAATACGCTCTATTTGTAGGTTGGGTTGAGGAACGAAACCCAACACCAATAAGTACCTACTACTCACTCAATGTTAGTCTTATATGTTCTGAATAATTTAGTTTTAGCAGCTCAAAATTTGCCTGAAGAAAATTTTGATAATCTTCCCGATGCTTCCCTCAGACTCGCACCTAATCAGTTATCGGCCTATTTATTTTCCGATGGCACTGCTATTTCAATCCGAGATCAAGAATCTGGGCAACTCGATGAAAGTAAGCTTTCAAGTGTATTGGGTAATCTTGAGATGCAGTATAACCAAATCCAAGCTTCAGGGTGATTGTTACCTTATTGTGGTTGAGTTGCGTCACATCTTAGTAAAAGAACAACAATTTGATATTCCTGTTGCTTCTCCTTCGTCGTAAAATAGTAAGGGCGCACGTCGGTCATTGGTGTCAACTTAAGTCTAGACATAGTTAACTAGCTAAATTTCCTTGCCTCACTTGGATTCAAATCCAAGGCTAATAGCTTAAGTCCATTTTAATGGACTAAATTCTGCGGCTTAACCTTAAGTTTAGTCATCTTTAGATGACTTGATCTATTAGCCTGGGGTTTGAACCCCAGGCGAGATAAGGGTTTAACCTTAAGTTGACACCAATGCACGTCGGTGCGCCCCTACAAATATGGTGATTAATCGGAACTTGATATAATCTGCCCAGTTGTAGGTTGGGTTGAGGAACATAGGCGTAAGCCTTCTCGTAGAGTAACCCAAGATCAGTGAGGCTTTGTTGGGTTTCACTCTTTGTGACCCCCAACCTACATTTTTAAGTGTGTCGCGCTACTAGGCTTCGTCTAGAGCAACAATACCAGGGAGTTCCTTACCTTCAAGTAACTCAAGACTAGCGCCTCCACCAGTGGAGATGTGGCTCATTTGCTCAGCAACACCTACTTTTTCTACCGCAGCAACAGAGTCTCCACCACCAATAATGGTAGTAGCACCATTTTTAGTAAGTCCAGCCATACTATTAGCGATCGCTTCTGTTCCTACAGCAAATTTATCAAACTCAAATACCCCCATTGGGCCATTCCAGATTACAGATTTGCAATCAGCCAAAGCATCCTGGAATACTTTAACTGAATCTGGGCCAATATCCAAACCCATCCAACCCTCAGGAATTGCTTCAATGCTGACGGTTTGGTCATTGGCATCAGGAGCAAAATTATCGGCAACTACGACATCTGTAGGTAAGAGCAAAGCTACACCCTTCTCTTTGGCTTTTGCTTCCAAAGTTTTAGCCAATTCCAGTTTATCGTCTTCCACCAAGGATTTGCCTACGCTCAAACCACGGGCTTTGTAGAAGGTAAAAATCATGCCGCCACCAATCAGCAGCTTATCTACTTTCTCCAATAAGGTTTCAATTACGCCGATTTTACTGGAAACTTTAGAACCACCAATAATAGCTGCCAAGGGCTTTTGGGGATTTTCAATGGCGTTTTGTAAATACTCAAGTTCTTTTTCAATTAAGTACCCAGCCACAGAAGGCTTGAGGTAATGGGTAACTCCTTCAGTAGAAGCATGAGCCCGGTGAGCAGTACCAAAGGCATCATTAACATAGAGGTCTGCTAATGATGCTAGCTGTTTAGTAAATTCTGGGTCATTCTTTTCTTCCCCAGCATAGAAGCGAAGATTTTCCAGTAATGCCACCTGACCATTTGCCAAAGCATTAACTTGAGCAGCAACTGCTTCACCAACACAGTCGTCACACATGGTAACTGTTTGTCCCAACAGTTCAGAAAGACGACCGGCAACAGGCTTCAGACGTAAATCTTCTTTGACTTTTCCTTTAGGACGCCCTAAGTGGCTACACAGGATTACCTTAGCACCCTTTTCCGTTAAATACTGGATAGTCGGTAAAGCCGCCCTGATGCGAGTATCATCAGTAATTGCGCCACTATCATTCAATGGCACGTTTAAGTCGGCTCGCACCAATACCTTTTTTCCGGCTAAGTCTGATTCAGATAAAGCTGCTACAGTTTTTTTTGACACGATAATAACCTCCTAGTTGCCTGTTGTCTAATGCTCTGCCCTCTGAGATCAAATCCGGCACATATAACCCCCTTATGTCCTACATGGTAGAGACGTTGCCTGCAACATCTCTACCGGGTTTTTGCAGTTTTCTCAAAACAGGGGTAACTAACCCGGATTTGGTATCAAAGCGAGTCCAGCGTGATTGTTAACTTGCTGTTTGCCCTGAAGATTCACCTGGTTAAATCAACTGAATCCTAAGGAACAAGAGTATTTTTTTTTCAATACCGTTCATATTTTACAGAAACGGGGGTACAAAGCCTATGGGGAATAGGGAATTGAGAATTGAGAATGGAAAATTGCCCTCTGGTATAAAATTTTGTTGAACTCCCTAAAATGCCGGAATTCCAAGCCTTAAGGCAGGTATGATGGTCAACGGATTTCACATTTTGGAAATACTTGTAATGTTTAATACCGTTTTATTTCCCGTTAACCCCAGTCGAGAAGCCCGCGAAGCAGCCCCCATCGTTGCTAACATTGTTAAACAGTATGGTAGTCGCTTATTTGTGCTATCGGTGGTACAGGAACCCCACTCTGAAGAAGAAACGAAAAACCCAGATACTGTGATGTCACCAGAGGCAGTGACAGAACTGCTTAACAGTGCCAAAGAACTTTTTGCCCAGCAAGGCATCGAAGCAGAAACACTACGGCGTCAAGGAATGCCTGCTTTCACTATTTGTGATGTTGCCGACGAAATTGATGCTAATTTGATTGTCATGGGGTCTCGGGGACTTGGTTTAACGGAGGAAGGTGTAGCAGACAGTGTCACCAATCGAGTGATTAATTTGTCTCCCTGTCCAGTTTTGATTGTTCCTTAAGAACTTTCAGCTACTCTGATGCCGTAGGTGTAAGCTAATAGCAATGGATAAAAATACCCTATTCCCTATTCCCTATTCCCTATCCCCTGCTCCCTTGACAAACAACCAATAACAAACTACCAATGAATATTCAATGGTATCCCGGTCATATTGCCAAAGCAGAACGGGAACTCAAGGAACAGCTCAAGCGAGTAGATGTGGTGTTAGAAGTGCGGGATGCTCGAATTCCCCTCTCTACCCATCACCCACAAGCTGACCAATGGGTAAGTGGTAAAACTAGGGTATTAGTGCTCAACCGGGTAGATATGATTACTCCTGCGGTGCAACAGTTATGGGTATCCTGGTTTGAACAGCAGGGGGATGTACCTTATTGCACTAATGCCCAACAAGGAACAGGCATCAAGGAAGTAACACAGGCGGCACGAACAGCTGGAGGGTCAGTAAATCAGCGTCGGCGCGATCGCGGTATGCGCCCTCGCCCGGTTCGAGCCGTGGTTATTGGCTTCCCCAATGTTGGTAAATCAGCCCTGATTAACCGACTGTTGGGGCGTCGTGTTGTCGCCAGTGCCCGTCGTGCTGGAGTAACACGCCAGCTGCGTTGGGTACGCATCTCTGAGCAAATAGAACTACTAGATGCCCCTGGTATCATTCCCGTGAAACTCAGCAATCAACAACAAGCCCTCAAATTAGCTATTTGTGACGATATTGGTGAGGCGTCTTACGATAATCAACAGGTAGCAGTTGCCTTGATTGAATTCCTCAGAGATTTGGATAACAACTATGCCAAGGAGCCATTACCACCTTCTCCTTTAGTAAGACGCTATCAAATTGAGCCACAATCCTTAACTAGTGAAGACTACTTACATACTTTGGCTAATGAGCGTTACCAAGGAAATGTTGAGCGCACAGCCCTGCAACTGTTGAATGACTTTCGTAAGGGGTTACTGGGGAAAATTGCTTTGGAACTGCCGCCTGGGTGAGGGGGGCTGAGGGAGCTGAGGGAGCTGAGGGGCGGAGGAGCTGAGGAGCTGAGGAGCTGAGGAGCTGAGGGGCTGGGGGAGCTGGGGGAGCTGAGGAAGCTGAGAGAGCTGAGGGAGCTGAGGGAGCTGGGGAAGCTGTTAGCGAAGCGGAACGAAGTTCGGGAGCAAGAGAATGCTTTTAAGACTGGCAAATTATTAATTTTTGTTAAGTGGAGTGAGGGGTGATACCCCCCATTGAGCTAGACTAATGTCTAGTAGATGCACCCTGATAAGGACGCCCAAATTGGGCGTCTTTTATTTTATCTGAAGGGTGGGCAATTGAGAAGAATCCCTTAAATCAAAACTTGTTACTTGTTACTCGTTACTTTTTACTTCCTCACATGCTCCCAGACCCTACTTAACTGCTGCTCTAGTCAAATTTTCTGATTGCTTGCGGTCTAAATAACCATGTCTCCACAAATAAAAGGGACTGACTAAACTACTGACAAATAGTTGCATTTCACAAGCAGCAATCAAGTCAGAGCGTAATTGAAAGCGGTGTTTGAGCAAATGAACAACAATTTTTCTCAAATCATTACTCATGTAAACTAAGGTTGCCACCGGTCTTTGCCAAGGTTTAACACTTAGCATTCGTGTGACATAACGACTTAATCCAATCCCACGGAAAAACGGAATTAAATACTCGCGTTTGAGGCGCCAGTGGGGGATTTTGTGGTAGATGCACATCGCTGGGTTGTACCAAATTTCCCAGCCGCTAGCTTGGATATGAGAAATCATCTCTAAATCTTCGCCAGTGAGCATACTGCTACCAGTACGCCCAGTCAATACTAGGTCAGGGGGACAGCTATTAAGCCATGCTTGCTTACGCACAACTAATCCCGCAGAAGGTGGCAATATTTTTTGTTGAGGTTGATAGCACAGTGGCTTGGAGCCACGCTCAGTAATTGCTAAGAAAGGAGCAATTCTTTCAAAATTGTTGGGAGGTGTTACCTCAAAGTCACCGTGGATTTGACTACCATAAGCACCAGCTGCTGGATGTTCCTGAGCAAATGACCAAGCAGCTGCAATCCAATCAGGAGCCGGTAAGTTATCATCATCCAAGAAACCAACCAGTGCTCCTTGAGCCTCTTTAAAGGCACGATTACGGGCATATGCAGCTCCCTGTTTCGGCTCGAAGCAATATCTTAAAGGATACTGCCTTGGCCAATCCGCTTGATAAGAACTAACAACCTTAGCTGTGTTGTCAGTGCTGTTGTTGTCAATAACAATGACTTCCCAACAGTAGGATTGTGTTTGAGTTTCCTGCAAAGCACGTTTGCAGGAGTTTCGTAGCCGCTCTAAAACTTCCGGTAGACGCTTCTCCCCATTGTATGTTGGGATAGCGACAGTGAAATCAACACCCATTATCTTATCCAAGAATTGAAATTGAGCTTCAATTGCCAATCTTTTATGCTTAGTCGCATATCCAAAGCATATCTCAAGCAAAGTATAACTGTCTGTGGGAAACAGCAGCTTGCTTCCAAAAACTGCTCGATGCTATTTTCTGAACTCAATAGCATACGACCTAGTATGACACTATTTTGTGCTCACAGGTTCAGCAAAATTTACTTGACTCGGTACTCTGGCACACCTTCAAACATAGCAACGACACACCCACAATCACAAGAATACTCTAAACTATTCGCCAGCGTATAGTTTTGTGAAACTATAGGTGCCAAAATATGTAATAAGGAAGAATTCTGATAGCTTCCCACAGACGCGAGCACAACCGTTATGGATGAAGGATATTGTGTGGCTTGTCACTATTTTTGTTTGCCTCGGCTGGATTGTATCGGTTTGTCTACATGAGTTTGGTCATGCAGTAGTAGCCTATGTCGGTGGAGATACCTCCGTCAAGGATAAGGGATATTTGACCCTGAACCCGCTCAAATATACTGACCCTGGTTTGAGCCTAGCACTACCAATTTTGTTTCTGCTGTTGGGGGGCATTGCCTTACCGGGGGGAGCTGTGTACATTGACAGGAGTCGATTACGCCATCGCGGGTGGGAAAGTGCTGTCTCTGCTGCCGGACCCTTGGCGAGTGCTTTAGTGACTTGCCTCCTAGCGATGCCTTTTTGGATGGGTTGGGTCTCTAGGGAAACTCAACATTGGATTTTGCCTAGCCTTGCTTTCTTGATACTCCTGGAAATTCTGGCAGTTATGCTGAATTTACTACCAATTCCACCATTAGATGGGTATGGCATTATTGAACCCTGGTTACCTCAAAAAGCTCAGATTCAACTGAACAAGTTCGGCAGATATGGCATCTGGGTGATTTTTGGATTGTTATGGTTTGTTGAACCGGCGAGTCGATTGCTATGGCAAACTGCTCATACGATTAGTGAGGTTCTTGGTGTGCCACCAGAGATGGCAGGGGTTGGATTTCAGCTGTTTCGTCAACAGTCTGGCTGGTTAGTCTTAGGGTTTGTCGTCCTTGCATGGTTGCTGAGAAGCAAAGAAAATGAGCAGTATAGACGAGGCAATAAGCTCCTCAAATCACAACAGTACGAGGCAGCACTTGCCGCTTATAATCAAGCTATTGCAATCAAGGCAGATTACTATGAAGCCTGGTATTTTCGCAGCTATGTCTTACATCTACTGCAAAGATACGAAGAGGCGCTCGCTTCCTATGAGCAAGTAATTCAAATCTATTCTCAAGATGCTAGTGTTTGGTATTACCGAGGCTTGTCTTTAGGATATTTACAAAGGTATGAAGAAGCCATCGCTTCTTATGATGAGGCAATTGCCCTTGAGTCTAACATCGAAAGTTTCTGGTATTACCGGGGCGATGCCTTCTATAACTTGCAACAATATGAAGAAGCTATCGCCTCTTATGACAGAGCGATTCAAATCAAGCCTGACTACGCTGGAGCTTGGTATAACAAGGCTTGCTGTTATGCTCTGCAAGCTGATGTTACTTTGGCAGTTGAAAACTTGCAACAGGCAATTGAGTTAGAGCCCAATAAATTGAGCAACGCTGCCAAAACCGACTCTGACTTTGAGGCTATTCGGGAAAATCCGCTGTTTACAAACTTGATTGGGTAAGCAATCGGAAATAAGTAAAGAGGAGTACATTAATAAATAGTAAAGAAAAAACATTAAAAAATGTAAAAAAATAAGTGAACATACACCTTGACAAAATATTAAATTTTTTATAATTTTTTAATTAAAGGAGAAATTCACTAACAAAAATTTACATCTATGCAAACTTTGGACACTGGGTTGGCTAAAAAGCGAGTCCAAACCGTTGGTGCTGCGGACGTAACTGTTGAGCAAAAGACTCAAGCCAACGATCCAAGATATATCCTGCTTTACATTCGTTCCTCAGAGGAATTAGGGGGAAAGCATTGGGAACATGGAGAAATTGCTGGCGCAGTTATTGGCGAAGACTTCTCTGTAATCAAGGACTTAGGGACTGTATTCCAACCCAATCCCGATAACTTTTGGCAAAGTCATCGCCTGTTAGCAGGTGGCTTCCGCTCACAAGGAAAAGATTCTTTATACTTCTTCTACGGCGGCTCCCCCAATCATCCCCATTTACTCGATGAATCTATTTGTTTTGCCAAAGGGAAAATGATGGATGACTGGAAATTTGAGTGGGAAGAGCCCCAACTCCTAGAATTTGCTGACTGGGAGAAGCACTACGACTACTCTAACGAGTCCAATTTTCCCGATCAACTTCATCATCAGTGGCGTGATCCTTATGTAGTCTTCCACGAAGACAAATACTGGATGTTTGTCTCTGCTGCGGCGAAGACAACTTCTCCGTTGTATAAAGGTTGTATTGGTTTAGCTGTAGCTGACCATCCCGAAGGACCTTATACTGCATTACCTTCACCTGTATTTCCCAAAATGATGACGGAGCAAGGAGAAGAAGGTATTTTCTATGAATGTGAGCGCAGCCATGTTCTTTATCACGAAGGACAGTGGCACTTGTTCTTCTGTGCTTGGAAGTGGCGCATCAACAAAAATTGGATCTCCCAAGTTGATGAGACAGCTATTTCTGACTCGACATTGTATCATTATGTTTCCCCACAGATCCAAGGTCCTTATCTTCCAGCCGGAGAGCTACCGATTGTTAAGGGTTCTTCGGAAGTTGGACTATTTGCCATCAACTTTGCGCAAACCCAATCAGGGGAATTAATCGCCTATGGCTCAGATTTCGAGACCACAGAGCTTGATATTTCTGGTCAGTGGCAGGTTTTCTGGAACAATAATAATCCAGAAATTAAAAAAGTAGATTTTTCTGAGAGGCAGCATCTAGCTGGTCACCCTCAAACATTCCGTCAGCCGGGATACCTGGTATGGGATGCTATGCTTGGTTATCTTCCTGTTTAATTAAGGCTTGCTGAATAAAAGCTTAAAGCTTTTTGTCAAAATAAGTGCAAGGAAGAAGCATTATCAGGGTCATTCATCCTTGCACAACTACAGGAAAGCAAATTCTTGGTGAAACAGTATTTCTTGACAAACAACAAACAACCAACAACCAACAACAAATAACAAATAACCAAACTCCATGAATAGTGGATATACCGCAAGCCTAGAGAAGCTAGTAAAAAATTATTTTATTTGGGATTGTTGGGTACACAAAGAAGTACGAGCCAATCAAATCCCGGTATATCATATTTACCACCTACAAGCACCACGTTTTCAGCAAGACGGCTCACCTTATCATCCGGAAGCACGCCACAATATGGCATCGGTGGGACATATTACAGCAACTGATTTATTTGATCAAAGTACCTGGGAATCCCAAGGTACATGCTTTGCTCCCGATACGGGGAATGAAGACTCTCCCTATAACTTAGCCATCTGGACGGGATCGATGATGCCGATAGAGCATCCCCATTTACAAAAATCCCTTGGTGCTTCCTATGTCATGGCTATAACCGGACGCACGACCAAAGATGAAGGTCTAGTTCAACGTCTCTTCTTTTTGATCTCAGAAGATGCTTATAACTGGAAAATTTTATTTAACAGCAAGGAGCAAATTTGTCAACTAGACCTTAGCTTAATTAATCATCCTGCCTATGATTGGGCTAGGGAATTTTGGGACAATAAGGAGCACCAGGTGCTCCACTGTCGAGATCCTAAAATTATGTCCCATCCCAATCAGGAAGGGGCATATTTGATACTATTTACTAGCTATCGTGCAGAGGCAGAAACACGAGAATTTACCAATGGCTGTGTCGGTGTCGCAACTTCCACTGATTTAATCAACTGGGAAGTACAGCCTCCCCTTCGTACCCCCAAAATTCTGGGTAAAATGGAATTACCGCAGCTGGTGAAAAGTAGAGATGATTGGTATTTACTAGTTAGCTGTGAGAACAATATTGAAAATAAAGAATATCTGGAAAGTTTAAACGTTCCCTATGATTCTGGCGGTTATGCTTTTCGCCTACAATCTGCGGTAGATAAACAACCGGGCTATTTAGATCTAGAAGGAGCTTGGGAATATGCTGGCTATTGGGGTGGAGCTGGTAATCAAGATGGCACACCAAATCTCTATGCTCCCACTGTAGCCGACGTGATTACCAAAGAAGATAATACGACAGAAGTGATACTCATTGCTTGGTATGGTTATACCGATGACAGTGAAGATCGAGAATTTCAGGGAACATATAAGGTTTACACTGTGCAGTTGGCTCAAGAATGAGAAGGATTTGCTTATATTCTTTTATAGCAGTCGCCAGGGCGGTTAAGACATTTTTAGGTAAGGCAAGTTAACAAAGGGCTTAAGCCCCTTGTCCTAATCAACTTGGCGGTTGCTATACATATTTTGAAACAAACTCCTTATACAGGAGTTGACAAAATGCACGACCTTTATAGATAAGCGCACTGCGCTTAGGACAACACCAAATCCTGAAACCTTTACCTGTCAATCTCTTCCCTTCTGCCTTCTGCCTTCTGCCCTCTGCCCTCTGCTATAACTCGTCATCATTGGTCAATCGAGAACAAAAAGCGATCGCTCCACTGGCAAAGATCAAGAGTTGACAAAGTCTTGACAAGTATCATTGGTTGAACAGATACTAAATGTTATGGGCAGATTACCAATCATCACTAATGAGGAAATCTTAGAAGCAGCTCGCGAGGTGTTCCTCGCCCAAGGCTACACTGCTTCTACCTTGGATATTGCTCAAAAGGCTGGTATATCTGAAGGCTCAATCTTCAAACGCTTTCCAACGAAAGAAAAACTATTCTTAGCTGCTATGGGCATCCCCGAACGTCCAGAGTGGCTAACTGAGTTAGATTTACTGTCGGGCAAAGGTAACTTAAAGGAAAACTTGATAACCCTGTCGCTGCAAATTATTGAGTTTTTTCGGGAAGTACTCCCCAGGCTGGTGATGACTTGCTCGCAAGGTACTCATCATCAAAAAATGCAGAATTTTCAAGAATCGCCACTAGTTCTGTATCTAAAAGCACTAATTAATTTTTTTGTCCAGGAACTTCAGCAAGGGCGCATTCGGTCATGTGATCCAGAAATACCAGCTAGGATGCTATTTGGCTCTTTGATGAACTATGTGTTTTTTGAACAGGTGGGTGTTCAGATGGCTATGCCAATTGCTACCCCAACCTATGTTAGAGGTCTTATCGATATTCTCTGGCAGGGAATCGCTTTACCTTAGGGGAAGAAGGCAGGAGGCAGAAGGCAGAAGGCAGGAGGTAGAAAGCTCCAGGGCTCCAGGGCAGAAAGCAGGAGGGAAGAGGATTTGGCTGGTTTCTTTTATTTGTAGGGGTGTAACCTAAAATCTCTCTCTCCGCGTCCCCGTGTATCCGCGTCTCCGCGTCTCCTTCAAGGCAGGAGGTAGAAGAAAAGGAGACTTGATGTGTTCTTGAATTTTTTGTTAATTTAATAAGTGAGTATTCACTTAGTGAGTATGGAAGGAAAAAAATAAATACTATAATAGATAAAGTAATCTTTCTTAACAAAAACCCTCAGCTTAAGTGAAAATACGGAGATAACCGTGAGTAAACCAGATGTCGAAGAAGCAAAACCTCATTTGAATGGGCAAAGCAGGGCAGAAGAGATTGAGCTGGACGCTGAGAGTTCAAGCTTTCTGATACTTGAAAGAGCTCAAGAGTTAAAATCCCCTACTGAGCTTTTTTCAGTACCTCGTCTTCAAGATGGGTCGAAATTTCCTTCAGAAAATAACCTTCTGCCTTTTCAACTTCAATCTGCGATCGCAAAACCGGAGCTAGAACCACAGGATTCTACCTCATCCCTGATGGTGCAAGAGACAGAAATCCTACACATTAATCCTGAAGCAGTAAATGAGAGAACTTCCCAAGCTAAATCTAGCTGGCTATCCGGTGGACAAGGGTTGTTCTTGGGAATCGGTTTCGGTGTCGCGTTAACAATTTTCGTAACCAATTTACTGGGCTCTCAACAAACTCCGCCTCCAACGACCGCTCCCCCTGTTACTGAAGCACCAGTCTTTAGTACTAGTGTCACAGTAGCAGAAGTAGAAACTAGCAGCATTAACCGCACCTTGGAGGCTACTGGTACTGTTAATGCCTTCGAGATGATTGAGGTAGGTGCCCAAGAAACTGGTTTAAAAATTGATCAAGTGCTGGTGGGTGAAGGGGATTTTGTTAAGAAGGGACAATTAATGGCAACCCTAGACCGCTCCCTCCTCGAAGCTCAGTTAGCCCAAGGTAAAGCTGGAGTCGCAGAAGCAGAAGCCCGTCTAACAGAACTCCAGGCTGGAGCTCGTTCTGAGGAAATTAGTCAAGCACAAGCCCGGTTAGACCAAACTAAAGCTCGTCTACAGCAAACCCAAGCAAGTAAACCGAGACAAATAGACGAAGCCGCAGCCCAAGTAAATGAGGCTCAATCCCGCTTGGAGTTAGCGAAAAGTCGCAACGAGATGTATCAATCCTTGGTGAATAACGGAGCCGTATCCCAAGATCAATTTAATCAAGCTGCAAGCGAGTATCGCAGCGCTAAAGCAAATCTCTCCGCAGCAGAGCAACGTCTTAGTCAAGCCAAAAATACCAATAACCCAGAAGAAGCCCAATTAGCTGCCTCAGTTAGAGAAGCCGAAGAGCAACTTAAGCAGCTGCGGGCTGGTTCCCGCCAAGAGGTCATAGATCAGGCAAAAGCCCGATTAGCTAGTGCTAAAGGACAAGTGCAGTCAGTAGTGGCACGATTGAACAATACCCAGGTGCTAGCTCCAGTTAGCGGCAAAATCGCTACCAGGAACGCCAGTGTAGGGGATGTCAGCTCAGCTTCTCAGGAACTCTTTGAGATTATTGAGCAAGGACGCTTGGAGCTTTTACTAAAAGTTCCTGAAACTCAACTGCCACAAATTGGCACTGGACAAAGCGTAAAAGTTACCTCACAAGCAGATAGTAGCTTAGTTTTATCTGGAAAAGTACGCGAAATTGAACCGGTAGTTGACCAAGAATCTCGCATAGCAATAGTCAAAGTGTCTTTATCCAATACCGAGTCCTTAAAACCAGGGATGTTTTTGCAAGGAGAAATCACTACTTCTTCAGCATCAGGTATGACAGTACCAACTAAAGCAGTACTACCCCAAGCTGACGGCAGTGCCATTGTTTATCAGTTAGAAGCGGATAACACTGTTAAAGCTCAGAAAGTCGAAGTTGGAGAACTCCTCCCTAATGAGCGGATAGAGATCAAAAGTGGTTTATCCCCCAGCGATCGCATCGTGGTTAAAGGTGCAGCTTATCTCAAAGAAGGCGATCTTGTTGAGGTAATAAGTAATAAGCAGTAGTAGGACTTCAGTCCAAAAAGAATCCAGAAACAAACAACAAATAACAAACGACAAACAACAAATGACAAACAACAAATGACAAATTTCCACATTTCTAGCTGGTCGATAAAAAAACCAGTTCCCACAATCGTCATGTTCCTGATTTTGGCGATTGTCGGTCTCATATCCTTTACTCAAATGGGAATTAACAATGAACCGAATATTGATATTCCCGCAGTGCTCATTAGAGTTACCCAGCCAGGAGCAGGACCAGCAGAACTCGAATCCCAAGTGACAAAAAAGATCGAGGATGCTGTCGCTGGCTTGGGAAATATTGACAAATTGAGCTCCACTGTTACCGAAGGAAGCTCTGTTACCAGCATTGAATTTTTTTTAGAGACAGATATTGATCGGGCAACTAATGATGTCCGGAATGAAATAGCACAAATTCGCCAAGACTTACCCGAGGATATTAACGAACCTATCATCCAGCGCTTAGAATTTTCTGGGGGTTCAGTGATGACTTATGCTGTCTCCTCTGACAAGCGCTCAGTAGAGGAGTTGAGTGACCTCGTAGACCGAAAAATCAGCCGTGAATTGCTCACTGTAAAAGGAGTCGCCCAAATTGACCGGTTAGGAGGTGTTGACCGGGAAATTCGCGTTGACCTTGACTCTAGCCTCATGCAAGCTTACGGCATTACCCCTATCCAAGTCAACGACCAAATCCGCCAATTTAATATTAACTTACCTGGTGGTCGTATCGAAGTTGGGGGGGGAGAGCAGAACGTGCGTACTCTAGGTAGTGCCGAAACTGTGGAGGAATTGAAGGAATATCGCATTGTCCTCCCCAACGGTGATACAGTGCCCCTGTATAGCTTGGGAAAAGTTACAGATAGCTTTGCTGAGCAACGGCAGTCAGCCTATCTTAATGGAGAACCAGTAGTAGCTTTTTCGGTACTCCGCAGCACCGGCAGCAACCTAGTTGGCGTAGAAGAGGGGGTTCGCGAGGTAGTTGCCAGTTTAGGCAAAACCTTGCCTGAAGATATTGAGCTTAGTTTAATCTTTACCCGTGCTGATGATGTCCGAGACTCCTTTCGAGCGACAATAGAATCATTGATACTAGGTTGCCTACTTACTGTAATCACCGTAGGCATCTTTTTGCGTGATTGGCGGGTCACTCTAATCACTGCTGTAGCACTGCCTCTATCAATTATCTCCACTTTTGTGGTGATGAAGTCTCTTGACTATACTCTCAATAGCATGACTCTTCTGGCTTTGGCTCTAGCGGTAGGAAACCTGGTGGATGACGCCATCTGCATGATTGAAAATATTGACCAGCACTTGCAGATGGGTAAGACACCTTTTCAAGCGGCAATGGATGGGGCGAGGGAAATTGGTTTAGCAGTAGTAGCAACTACCGCCACCATTGTGGCAGTATTCACTCCTGTCGCTTTTATGGGAGGTATTCCTGGTCAGTTTTTCCAACCTTTTGGCTTGACTGTTGCCGTCTCAACAATGTTTTCTACCCTAGTGGCAGTTACCATGACGCCGCTGCTTAGTGCCTATCTCCTCAAGCCAAAATATAATCAGAATGGTGCTGCTCAAATCAAAGGTGGCAATGGTAAGAGCTCTGCAGAAACAAGGCAGGAGGTAGGAGGCAGGAGGCAGAAGGTAAAAAGATTTGGCTTGTTTATTCCCTTCGTGGCGGGTGGAAATTCCAGCAAAATTGTTCAGAGTAACGGCAATGGTCAGAAAAATGGTAAAGGTAAAGCTGTTGATGCTTCTAGTTTCCAACCCTACCAAACTAACCGAAAGTTTCAACCCTATCGCTCTGTCCTCAAGTGGGCCCTTAGGCATCGAATTACTACTCTATTGATTGCTGTGGCTTTCTTCATCGGTAGTTTGCAACTAGTGCCCTTTATTCCTAAAGGTTTGTTTTCCAGTACTGACGATGGTTTTAGTAGGGTCGTAATTGATTTGCCCCCCGGTTCCCAGCTGAGTGATACCGAAGAAGTAATGCAACAAACTAATCAAGTGTTGCAGACGAATCCAGCGGTTAAGAGTGTCCTGGCAACTGCAAGTGACGTTAATTCTGGTATTGTCTACATCAACCTCTTACCAAAAGAGGAACGGGAGGTTTCTAAGCGGCAATTTGAACAACAGATGCGGGAGGTTTTCCGGAAGATTCCTGGTGCTAGAGTCACCTTCCAAAACCTAGGGCCTGGAGGCGGTGGCAAGGATGTGTCTATTGTACTCAAAAGTGAAAATCCTCAAGCACTTACACAAGCGGCGAATAGCTTAGAAGATCAAATGCGGGAAATTCCCGGTTTGGTAGAAGTTGTCTCCAGTATCAGTCTAGTAAGGCCAGAAATTGTAATTGACCCCGACCCAAACCGTGCTGCGGATTTGGGAGTTTCAGTCAGGGACATTGCCCGTACTGCATCTCTAGCTCTGATTGGGGATAATGAGTCTAATTTGGCTAAGTTTAACTTACCTGACCGACAAATTCCCATCCGTGTTCAAATTGATCCAGAGCAACGCAGTGATCTTGAAACTCTCAAAAATCTTCGGGTTAGAAGTCAAAATGGCACTCTTGTACCTATTACTGCTGTAGCAGATATTCGCCTAGGTAGTGGTCCGGCACAAATTGACCGTTTTAACCGCAGTCGCCAAGTTTCAGTGGAGGCTAACTTACAAGGCATCTCCTTAGGAGACGCAGTGGAAAAAATCAAAGCCTTGCCTGTGATGAACCCCTTACCACCGGAAGTCTCGGAGGAACCTTCTGGAGATGCGGAGATTATGCGAGATATATTCGGTGGCTTTTTGGGGGCTTTAGGTTTAGCCGTAATGTCGATTTATGCTATTCTCGTTCTACTCTACAACAATTTCCTCTATCCTTTTGGGATTCTGGTCGCTCTCCCCTTATCTGTCGGTGGAGCATTATTAGGATTGTTGATTGCTCAGAAGGAGTTAGGGCTGTTTGCTCTGATTGGCATTGTACTGCTGATGGGTTTAGTAACCAAAAATGCTATCTTACTGATAGACTTTACCCTAGCTGCCATCAAGCAAGGGAAACCCCCCTTCAAAGCAGTTGTCGAAGCCGGTATCTCTCGCTTACGCCCAATTCTGATGACCTCAATCTCCACAATTGCTGGGATGACACCCATTGCATTGGAACTTGGAGCCTCTGGTGAGGAACGGTCGCCCATGGCAATTGCTGTAATTGGCGGATTTAGCACTTCTACTTTATTAACATTGGTGGTAGTGCCAGTACTGTTTACTTATGTCGATGGTTTCTTGCGCTGGCTTGGTAATCTGTTTGGTGGAGGGCAAAAGAGTCGGCAGCGGGTTTTAGTGGATGAGCAGTTTGCTGAACAAAGGGGGGTAATAAGTAACAAGTAATAAGCATCTGACGGTGCAAGGAATTGGGAATTGGGAATTGGGAATTGGGGATTGGGAATTGGATAAAATTCTGCGTCTAAAAAGAAGGTGAGCAAACTGGTCAGCTTCCCTTGGCTCCTTCTGCCTTCTGCCTTGTTTCTTGAAAAAAGTGCTATGATTTACTCAAAATACTGAGAAATTCTTCAACAACCTTATCTGGTTGATTCCAACATTTAGCAGCATCATAATGCTCAAAAACACCAATACCATGAGCTTTAAACTGGTTCAGTTTTTTGACAATTGCTTCCCTAAGCTCTTCAGAGTCTTTAGCAACACCAGATGCTCGATACCTCTGTTCACTATCAACTTCTAGAATTCCCCATTTACCTTGATGAAAAATTAGGAAATTAGTTTCCTTGCTACCTCTGTTGTGGTCAATGGTGAGACGAGCTTTGCAATTAGGGTAAAATAGTACTCGGGCTCGCTCAAGTGCTTGAGCAATTTTTATCTCAGTTTTGGAGCGGAAGTAAAAATTCTTCCATTGGTAGGGAGCTTGAATACCCTCGTTACTTATGTGAGAATTTATGGTCAGACTCAGTATTGTACCTTCTAAGTTAGTTTTGTTTAGTATAGCGTCTGTTAAGTCTGCTCTAGCCAAATTAGCGTCTCTAAGATCAGCTTGCAGTAAATCAGCTTGATTAAGTTTGGCATAAGCTAAATTAGAACGAGATAGCTTAGCTTGGTGTAACTTGGCCTTCTGTAAATTAGTCTGAATTAGGCTAGCATCTTTAAGATTGACCCCACTCAAATTAGCACTAATCAGGCTAGAATCTTTGAGGTTAGCATCATCTAAATTGGCATGACTCAGGTCTGCACCATTCAGATTAGTATTCCTCAAGTTAGCACTAATCAAGTCTGCACCGTTAAGATTAGCATTCTTTAAGTTGGCATTACTGAGGTTAGCACTACTGAGGTTAGCCCCACTGAGGTTAGCCCCACTGAGGTTAGCATAACTGAGTTTTACCCCATTCAATTTAGCCCCACTGAGATTAGCATTCCTGAGGTTAGCATTACCAAGATTGGCAAAACTAAGTTTGGCATTAGTCAGGTAAGCACTACTGAGATTGGCATCACTGAAGTTGGCATCAATCAGGTAAGCATCACTAAGTTCAACACCACTAAGATTAGCGCGGCTGAGGTTAGCAAAACTGAAGTTGGCACCGCTTAGTTTAGCATCACTTAAATTAGCAAAATAAAGGTTGGCACCACTTAATTTGATATCGTGGAGATTGACACCACTGAGGTTGGCAAAACGAAAAGCTCTCCCGCCTGCTGCATAATTTGCTAAAAGTTCGTCAGCATCCATATGTGTGTTTTGTGTTTCGGAAACTCTATTTTGAGCCAGTTTTTTCAAACTAGTGCAAAAAGGCTCCAAGGCAATCCCAATATTGAATCTCCCAACCCCCTTTTACAGAGAGGGGTAGCAAGTTACTTTACTTAACGCAAGGTGGTATTAAAACTAAGCATAGCATTCCATAAGGGTCTGGCAATGCAAGTATTGACCAAGCTTTGTTGTTAGAGCATCAGACTGAAGAGCAAGGTAATGTGTGCTGGTGAATTGCTTTAGCTACGGCTGTAAACTAGACCAGTGGACTGAGTTTGTCACTTGCGGCTAAACTGAGGATTGTTCCTTCCAAGTTAGCGTTATCTAGATTGGTGTTAGTTAATTCAGCTCCAGCCAAGTTGGCATCCTTTAAATTCGCATTACCTAAGTCAACTCCTTTTAGCTTGACATGAGCCAGATTAGAACGATATAGTTTCGACCCATTCAAGTTAGCACCACTGAGGTCAGCTTCAATCAAGTTAGCACCACTGAGGTCTGCACCGATCAAGTTAGCACCAATCAGGTTCGTACCAATCAAATTCGCAATACTCAAATTGGCACCACCAAGGTTAGCCTCTCGTAGATTCGCTTTAATCAGAATGCTACCAATCAAGTTAGCACCACTGAGGCTAGCTTCACCCAGGTTGACCCCACTGAGTTCCGCACCACTAAGGTTCGCACCCACGAGATTAACCCCAAATAGTTTGGCAACACCAAGTTTGGCACCAATGAGATTAGCTTCACTGAGATTGGCTTCACTGAGATTGGCATCAGTCAGATTGGCAAGAATCAAATCTGCTCTACCAAGGTTAGCATCACTCAGGTTCGCTTCCCGCAAGTCGGCTTCGCTGAGGTCAGCACCACTGAGGTCAGCACCACTGAAATCAGCTTCCCGCAGGTTAACACCACGCAGGTTTGCACCACTGAGGTCAAGGCCTTGAAAATCTCTCTCTCCTGCTGCATAACGCGCACACAAAACTTTTTCTCCTGCTGCATAGCGCGACTGCATTTCTTTACTATCCATTAGTGTATCGTTAGTATCCATTGATGTATTCGGTAGTTCAAGTTTTTTATCTTGAAATTCAGTTTTAACAAAATTTTCTCTATAGCAATCCAATAATTAAGTTAGGAGCAATTGTATTTTTGTTGCTTAGCATAGAATTACGAAAGCTTTGATTACTGGTCATCAGCAGAACAGGATAAGGCTCCACAGGCAACGACTACCATCATTTTTCAAAACATTGGAATTTCTCTAATGGACTAAAATTAGAAAAGTAGATTTTATAAAATACAAGACTTGATAAGAGTAATCAGGATAAATTGGTTATTGGTCATTAATTACTCATACAAGAGACAAAGGAAAGCCTAATTGCCTACTGCCTCTTGCCTTCAATCAGCTAAAAATCCTCCAACATCCATTCTGATGCTCTTCCCCCCAGCTCAAGGGGAATATTGACTGCTTTCCCCACTCGCGGACGCTCATCGGTTTGGTTTATATAATCCTGCACTTGCTCCACTCCTCCCCAAGCATGGAGATAACTAGCAACAGTTTGGAGATGTTCCAAGTACTCGGCTTCTGAAAGTGGAAAAGATACCTGTTCTAGGTACTTCCACATTACCTGAACAAAAATTTTGCCCTGAGTTCGTCTAATCTGGATGTCATAAGAGCGTCCCCACTTTGTGAGCAGGAGTTGGCGTAAGCTGTCTCCATTCATAATTTTAATGTTTTGTCAATTTTATTTACATTTCGTAATAAATACGAAACTTTATGATCCGGTGTAAAAGAATGCAATAATACTGATATATCAAGCCAAAAATCCTTTTACTCAAAGGATTCTAGCAACCCTGGTACCTTTTAAATTACTCTACATTAGATAGAGCAGGGTTAACAAAACTCTGGGAAGGTTTCCGACCGTTGTTAAGAAAAATATATCTTCAGGCGTTTAGTTATGGCTCAAGCTTCTGGTTCCGCAGATGTCCCTGATATGGGGCGTCGTCAGTTTATGAATCTCCTAACGTTCGGTACGATAACCGGTACATTTTTAGGAGGGCTCTATCCAGTTATCAAATACTTCATTCCACCTTCGAGTGGTGGCAGTGGTGGTGGTGTTACTGCCAAGGATGCTTTAGGCAATGATCTCGTCATCAGCGAATTTTTAGACAGCCATAATGCAGGCGATCGCACTTTGGCTCAAGGTCTGAAAGGTGACCCTACTTATGTTGTCATTACAGAAGACCAAGCCATTGCCAGCTATGGTATCAATGCCGTCTGCACCCATTTGGGATGCGTTGTTCCCTGGAATGCTAGTGAGGACAAGTTTATGTGTCCTTGCCATGGTTCTCAGTACGACAATGAAGGCAAAGTAGTGCGCGGACCAGCACCTTTATCCTTAGCGTTGGTTCATGCTGAAACCACAGAAGATGACAAACTTGCCTTTACCCAGTGGACAGAAACTGATTTCCGCACAGGGGAGCAACCTTGGTGGACCTAGGAAAAGTTGTGTTTTGAAAAGTTTTTTGTTGCTCAATGTATCTATAAGTAACAGCCAAAAACTAAATAACCAACTAACCAATCGACAATGTGAGTTTTAAGTTTTTCCTTACAAGATGAGAACACCTTCTTTATCAGTGATGTACAGCAACGGCAAACAGATGATTATTAAAGCCGCTGTACTCGCTTTGGCAACTTGTGCCTTTTTCTTTGTCAGCGATCTTGCTTTTCCTCAGTCAGCTGCTGCCTATCCTTTTTGGGCTCAGGAGAGTGCTCCAGAAACTCCTCGGGAAGCTACCGGGCGGATTGTCTGTGCCAACTGTCACTTGGCTGCTAAACCTACAAAAGTAGAAGTGCCCCAATCCGTGCTGCCGGATACTGTATTTAAGGCTGTAGTAGAGATACCCTATGATCTAGATGTACAGCAGATTTTAGGTGATGGTTCTCCTGGCGGACTGAATGTAGGTGCAGTGGTAATGTTGCCTGAAGGCTTCAAAATTGCTCCTGAAGACAGAATGACAGAAGAACTGATAGAAGAGGTTGGGGATGTTTATTTTGAACCCTACAGCGAAGACCAAGAAAATGTAGTTATCGTTGGTCCGCTACCGGGTGAAGAGTACCAAGAAATTGTTTTTCCTGTCCTTTCTCCCAATCCAGAAACTGATAAAGGGATTTACTTCGGCAAGTATCCAATACATGTTGGTGCCAACCGAGGTAGGGGTCAAGTTTATCCTTGGGGTGAGCCCAGCAATAACAATGCAGTCAAGGCTTCTGCAACTGGTCAAATCGCAGCAATTACTGCTCTTGAAGATGATGAATACGAAGTAACGATTCAGCAGGCAGATGGAGAGGAAGTTGTTGATTATATTCCTGCCGGACCGCAGTTAATTGTCTCCGAAGGGCAAGAAGTAGTCACTGGAGAGAACCTAACGAATAATCCTAATGTCGGTGGATTTGGTCAGAAAGATGTGGAAATTGTCTTGCAAAATCCAGCCCGGATTAAGTGGTTGATGGCTTTCATTGCCGCAATTATGCTTTCCCAAGTCCTACTTGTACTTAAGAAGAAGCAAATTGAGAAAGTACAAGCTGCTGAAATGAATCTTTAATTTCGGCATCAAAGACTACTCGCAAAATATTTACTTAAGGGATAAGCCATTAGCTTATCCTTTTTTTATTGGATGGGAGCATTTCATCCCAAAAATCTAAAGTAGCGTTTTAATTCTTCAATCTAAAATCTAAAATCTAAAATTTCCCTGGAATACTACGAGGATAAGGCTTAAGCATTTTCCCAGTTTGATAGACATGGAAAACTTCTGTAACTGTCCCTCCCCGACGAATCGGTACTGTGGCAATTTCCTGAAAACTGCTAAAGTAAGGCCGATAGGAATCCGTTAGCTCAAAGAGGTCATGAAAACGCTCAATAGTAACATATAGCCCCTCTTTTCCTAGCCATTCCTCTGGTTCAGACCAAAAAGCAAACCCCCGCACATCTTCACCAAAACAAGTAATTGGTGTAGTAGTAATCGGACTCAAAGCCATACCCACCATACCACCAAGGTAAAAGCCATTGGTAAAGACAAAGCCAGAATCCTGCAAAGCCTGATTTAGCATGGGAGATTCCTGAAAGCCACGGCGCAGTTGCATAATATCAATCAATTCAGTCGAAGGGTCATCTTTAACCGGTAAAAATCCTCCAAATAGGGCATACTGGCCAGACTTTTGCAATGTACCAGTAGTCACATGTAACAGTACCAAGAGAATACAGCTGCCCAAAAATAACCCTGTACCTCGAAGCCAGCGTCGCACCCAAAGTCGGGATTGCTGCTGCCAGCCAACCGCCTTGTACCCTAGTAACAAAGTTAGTCCCCAAAACCCCGGCATCGACCAAGTTGGTAGAATTGGTTGAGCTCCCCCTAGGAGAGTAAATCCGATAGTCAGGGGTAGAGATACCCATAAAATCAACAACTGCTTAGCTGTTAAATCTCTAATCAAGAAGGTCGAAGGTTGAAGGTCGAAGGTCGAAGTAGTAGTAGGAATATTACTCACATCTCTAATTCCTGTCTCCGCGTCCCCGCGTCCCCGTGTCTCCGCGTCTCTTCCTCTCCCCACCTCCCATAGAGATTGCCAACTTACCCACCATAAAGGAAATCCCATCGTAGGAAACAGATAACCGATTCCAGCTAAAAAAGCAACTGCTAGACCAAGTAAATCATAACTACTTTTTGTTTCCTCCGACCCTGGTTGAAAGCGCAAGGATAATTGAAAACGAAAGGACACCCAATCATGCTGCATATTCCAAAACCACAAGGGAAAGAGAGTAAGGAGAAATAAGCCAAACCCTAACCATGTCCAAGGGGATCTTAGTGCACAACGATGGGGAGGACTGGTTAAACAAAAACCCACTAGTCCCAAACCTAAAATAAAACCATGATATTTACCCAAACAAGCCAAGCCAACTAAAACACTCAAGATTGCTAAGCGATAACTGGGGCTGTAGGAAACTTGGCTACTGTCGGAAGGTGAAGCATTTGGATTGTCTATCTTGGGTTTTACCGATAAATTATCGCCCAAATGCTTTGCCCCTACATTTGTATCCCGTCCAAAAAACTCATCAGCTGCTAAACATAAACTAGCTGACCAGAAAAAAATCAGGGGAGAGTCTGGTAAACTAAGAACACCAAAGCCCACCTGAAAAATGGGAATGATAGTTGCGATCGCTAAAGTTAGTCTGGCAGCTTGAGCACCAAATAGTTGAGCACCAGTTAGATAAAGCAAGAACAAACTACCGGTATACAAAATCAAGGTTGCCAGACGGAGAGTGAATTGAGAGACAACTCCTGTTACCCAAGGACCAAAGCCAGTAGTGAGTGCCACCAATACTGGATGATCAAAATAGCTCCAATCCAAATGCAGGGTGTAGAGGTAGTAGTAGGTTTCATCAATGCCTGGGTAGAGACAAAAAGCAATGATGCTCCGAAATAGTAGTCCCCCAAGCAGTAACCAAAGTACTGATTGGTTGGCTCGATCCGCCAGCCATTTTTTAACCGTCTGCATTAAATTACCTTTGCTCTTGATCTAGCAATTCTAGCGATCCCCCTAAATCCCCCTTTCTAAGGGGGACTTTGAGGTTTAATAGTGTACCTCATATTTTTGATACTACCTTCACTTGGCTTTTGGCAAATAAATCAATCAAACTCGAAAAGCTGCTTTGATCTGCTTGCTCCAGGTTGACATTCTCTGGAATTCGGCAGATTCATCTTAGGGTCGCGATCGCATTAGGTCTAGTTTAAGGTAGTAGACGCTTACTTTTGCTTTAGGGTGTCTGACTAGCCCAGTAAAGCTGGTACAGAAGCTTGTCGTCCTTGCCGATGACAGCATCTGGCGACCCTCTTCTCTTTGATTCTGCTTACCTTATAGTGAGAAGTTTCGCTTACTGTCTGTTTTTACTACAGGATGGAGGAAAAGATATTATAGAAAAGTTTTTACTTTTTGATCCAAAAATAATTATGGTTTTTCCAGCTTTTATTTTGTTTACAGAAAAAAAATTAGGTAAAGTTTTTTATTCTTTGAATACAACTTCCGGAATAATCCTGACTACTACTTTAGAAATAGAAGATCTTAATAGGATGCAATTTTTCTTTTTCAGGCATCTTGTGTCCAAAAAAGAAAAAAAATTCTCTTATCTTCCAACTTTTTTAAATGATAAGAGAAAAAATTCATTTTGAAATTAACCTATGGTTGCATTTTACCATAAAATTTCCAAGTTCAATAGTTATTTATTTAGGAGGTAACAATCTCATGGGAGATAGTGATTTTTAAACTAGGTTAATCTAGTAATCTAGCTAGTGCATGACAGCAAAGTCTCCCAGTAATATTATTGCTTGCTTAATTTAGAGGCAAGCACAGACTAGTGGGTTATTTTTAGCAGTCTGCACTAGACGACTCTACTCTAAATTTTCCATTCATCATGCAATTCAAGGAGGGCTTTGTAGAGCTTTTTGTTGTGTTTGTAATTTATTCTTTGATTGATAAATGCATTAAAATTGTCACAGTAATCTAATACTATTTGTTGAAAAAAGGTTTTCAAGAATTCTTCATCGACCATCTCCTTTTCAATGCACATTGCCATTTCTGTTAAGAAATTAAGAAGAGTTTTAACTTGTAAACTTTTACTTTCATCTTCTGATAAACAATTCATGAGAACTTGATCTTGTTTCTCAGAAGGTTCTTGTTTAACTGCTTGAAATATTTCTTTGACGGTTTTTCTCAAAGGCAAAAATTCTGAACTGTTCCATCTTTGGATATAAGATAAAGTTCTATCATACATCTTCTGGTCTTTATTTTGAGTGATGCTTTTGTAAGCATAAAAAGCAGCCAATCCGCCAGCACTCATGGCAAATGTAGTAACCGAAAATGTTAGCGTTTCATCATATTCTTCCGGTACAATAACATATATCGCTGTTGTTAATGCTGATACTAAAATTGAAAGGACAAAGATGTTGAAGGTAATTTTTAAGTTGAATTCAGCAAATATGTTGGGGTTGTTAGTAAAGTTGCGATTCGATGACATTAGGATTTCAGTACTTTAGTTGAAAAAATAACTGATAAATGGTTGAATAAAATCCAAAAATCAACCATATTCGTCTACTACCTCCAAAGGAAAATGTTTGGAGATTTTTATGACACATACTAAGCACCCTAATAGTAAGAGGACAGCCTAAGCCGTTGAAATAAGCACTAATTCAAATTGTTACTAGTTTAGTCTATTTTTTCTAACTTTGGGAGGAAGCAATTATAAAAATTAACTCGTATGGATTGAATCACTGCTGCTACAAACTCGCTCAAGCGCTAAGCTGTATTTTTGGAGCAAAACCTTATACCGATTCCAAATCCACTGTCTCCCCTACTGAATAATGGATTGCCTGTGAGTCATGGAAGCTTTGCCAGACGCTGGAGAAGGGTGATAGAATAATAAGTTGAGAAAAAACTTATCTCCTTAGTTTGGTGAATGTACCAAAGACGCTCTGTCAGCTCTTTCACTGTATCAAAAATGCGAACATTGTGACCCCACAGTATTTGTGCAACCAGCTGTTGAACAATTGATTCGTCAGGGTAAGCTTCAGCAAAAGTTCGCATATACTTGAGATTTCGAGGGGAGAATTCCTTCATATCTGGGAAGAAATTTTATAGACATCCATTTTAATGCCATTAAATATAGTCTCCCTTTCAAATCGCATACCTAACTTTTCCAGAACCCTTAAAGATGCCTTGTTTTTACGTTCAACCACGCCAAGAATATAGGGAAACTGGAATTGCCTAAATCCATATTGAATCACTGCTGCCGCTGCTTCAGTGGCTAAACCCTGACCCCAAAACTTTGAATCTAGTCGATATCCAATCTCTTTTTCCTCTTGATTGTCAATTTGCTCAATTGCTATCCCGCAATAACCAATTAACTGGTTACTCTCTTTGCAAACAGTAGCCCATTTACCAAAACCATAATTTTGGTAAGAAGCGAGAAAGCTTTGTATTTTTTCTTGGGTTTCTGAAACCGAAAGAACTCCAGTTGTGGAAAATTGCATAACTCTAGGATCTGCCAGTATTGGTGCAAATTGTTCCCAGTCCTCTAATTGAAAGTCTCGAATAATCAGCCGCCGAGTCTCTATCTCCATTTTGCTTAACTCTGTTTAGGGTAGCGATCGCATTAGACTTCCCTTACGGTAGTAAATACGTACTTATGCTGGGTTTTGGGAGCATTTGAAATTAAAATTCTACTGGATAAGTATTAGTTGACCAATCTCTTGTACTTACAGGACAAGCTGAACCTAAATTATTAATATTCCATTGAACATAAGCATTATCATTATCTTGCCAAGTAATCTTAATCGTGCCAACACAATTACCTGAATTTCCAGACATTTCAAAAATTCCTTGTAAAGTATCTCCAGTTGTACAACCTCCTGTTTTAGTAGAAGGAATGGTAATTGCTCCTGAAAATGGAAGTTTATCATAACCAAAAACAGTTTGAACAGAACCAATTGTACTAGTTCCAAAGCAAATTTGATTTAAATTAGCAATTCTAGTTAAGTTACTTTCCGAACGCCAAACTAAGTTTTGTGGGCTAGAAGTTTGTAAATTATTACTAGTTTTAACTGCATTATCTCTGAAAAAGAAAGCCCAACCAACAAGTGAAGTTATTCCAATTATTACAGCAAAAAATGTGATTTTAAACAAATCAAAGACTTGATTATCTGGTTGAGGTGAAGCAATAGGTTGAGTTACAGCATTTTTTTGATTTTGAGGTGGAGGGAAATAAGGTTCAGTTGATGCCATCATTGACTGCTCTTGTAATGCCTGTCTCATTAATTGAGCCGTAGCAAAACGTTGATTAGTTTGAGCTTTAATGGATTGGTCAATTACATTCGCCAATGTTGGGCTGACATGCAAAGCATATTTTCGCCAGAGAATTTCTCCATCAAGGGGATTTTTTTCTAATTCTCTAGGAGATCTACCTGTTAATAGACAAATTGCTGTTAAGCCAAGAGCATATAAATCACTGGAAAAAACAGGTCTTCCAATTGATTGTTCGGGAGGCATAAATCCTGGTGTTCCAATTACAATAGAACTAGTTAAGCTGCCTCCCGAAGACGTTACTGTTCCCATTGCTTCTCGTACTGCACCAAAGTCAATCAAAATAGGCAGTTGATCCGATTGACGAATAATAATATTATCGGGCTTGATATCTCGGTGTATAATTCGTTTGCTTTGAAGATATTCTAAAACTTCTAATAGTTTTAACAAAATAATTTTAATAAAATCTTCAGTTAGTTTTCCTTGCTTCTTAAGTAAATTAGATAACGTGTCTCCCTGAATATATTCTTGAACTAAATAAAATTGTTCCTGTTCTTCAAAATAAGCAAATAACGTGGGAATTTGTCCATGACCATTCCCTAAATCTTCTAAAATTGCTGCCTCTCGTTGAAAACGCTCTTTAACTAGTTGATATACTTGTAGATTATTATTCATAGGTCGCAGTTTTTTAATTACACAGGTGCGACCTGATGGTAAATGGGTATCTTCAGCAAGAAATGTATCTCCGAATCCTCCACTTCCTAAGTGTTGAATAATACGATAACGATTTGTTAATAGATTTGGATTGCTCATTTTTTGTATTAAACTAAGCCAGGTGGTAACCAACCTAACTCATCTTGAGAAGATGCAGTTTAGTACAATGTAACAAAAGTCAACCCCATTTTGGGGTTTATTGAGAAGTAATCTCATCACCATTGGCTGGCTCAGTCAACCATTTTTTAACCGTCTGTGTTAAATTTTTACTCTTGATAGACCAACCTAACACTCTCAAAATTCTAGTAAAAGCTTAGAACTATTCCGGATCAAGCATCTCCCCCACTGAATAATGGATTGCCTGTGAGTCCTGGAAACTTTGCCAGACGACTGATTAGGGTAATTACATGGTGTTAATTCCATCAACCTAACTAGTAGTCTCGCTCTAACAGGGGATATCACTTTGGTCATGCATGGGAAGGAATTGTATGTCTATCTTAGAGTTAAGCACCAGCAACGGGGTAACAACAGAATCACTAATCAATGGACGTTATCAACCGGTTGAAGTCATAGAAAATCGGGGATTGGGTCAAACCTTTATTGCTCTTGATACCCAAAAACCGGAGCGTCCTGAATGTATTATTAAGCAACACCAACTCCTTAATAACCACCGCGAATCTCTAGAAGCAGCCAGAGAACTCTTTAAAAAGGAGGCGCAAACCCTAAAAACTTTGGGCTCCCATGACCAAATTTCCCAGCTGTTAGATTATTTTGAAATCGAGCAAAACTTTTACATAGTACAAGAATTCATTTTTGGACATCCTCTAGGTGCAGAATTAGCTCCTGATGGACGTTGGACTGAAGGTGAAGTACTTATGCTGTTGCATGAAGTACTCCATATTCTGGAGTATGCTCACAGCCAGGGAGTCATTCATGGTGCGATTCAGCCAGATAACCTGATCCGACGGGAGCAGGATGGTAGATTAGTTTTAACTGACTTCAGTGCCATCCGGCAAGTGCGAGCACCCTTGTTACCTGCTCAAGAACAGGTTTGTTTAACCATGTCTATGGGTGCATTAGAGTATATGTCAGCGGAGCAGTTACGGGGAAAACCTCGCCCTAGTAGTGATATTTATGCCCTAGGAATGATTGCAATTCAAGGGCTAACAGGAATGAGACCCGATCAATTGCCAGAAGCTCCAGATACTGGAGAAGTTGTTTGGCGGCAAGAGGCAAAAGTCAGTGACGCGATCGCTGCTATTCTTTCTAAGATGGTAAGTTACCACTTTAAAGACCGCTATCAATCAGTAACTGAAGTTCTAGAAGCTTTTAAATCCTTTGAAGGTTCTGAGCCTTCTCCTCCTCAGAAGAAAATCAGTCAGTATGTTAACCTCAGAGCAGCTGTTAATCTCAAAACAGCTGGAGTTGCCACTTCCCTGGCTTTAGCAGTTGGAGGCTACTCTTTTCTACAACACTACAATCCTCTCAATCCAGGGATTAATACTCTAGCCCAGGCACAGCAAAAGTATCAGGCAGGAGAATTGGATGAAGCTCTCCAGCTAGCAGAATCAATTGCTACGAATAGCACTGCCTATGAAGCAGCTCAAGAAGCGATTACACAGTGGCAAGAAAACTGGGACAATGCTAAGGAGCAATTTGAGGCAATTGAACAAGCTTTTGACCAAAGTCGCTGGCAAGATGTGATTGAGCAGGCAGCTCAAATACCAGATATTGACTTTTGGCAACAGCAAACAGCACCAAAAGTACAACAAGCTCAGGTAAATCTTGAGCAAGAAGCTGAAGGGTTATTACGACAGGCTTACACCCAAGCGATTAACAAAGATTTTACTGGAGCATTAAAAAGTTTCCAGCAAATCCCCAAAGGAACCAAAGCCTACGCTCAAGTCCAAGCCAAAACTGCTGAGTACAAGCAAAAGCAACAAGTTAGAGCTCAATACTTTTTACATCAAGCTTACAACCAAGCGATCGATAAAAACTTTACCGCAGCCTTGGAATATTTAAGAAAAGTTCCACGAGGTACGACAGTATACGCTCAAGTTCAGCAGAAAATTGCTGAATATGAAGAAAAGCAGCAGGTTAAGGCAGACTATCTGTTACATCGAGCTAATAACCGAGCTATTGTGAGAGACTTTGCTGGTGCATTGGAGCATCTCCGACAGATTCCGGAAGATACTCCTGCATATTCTCAAGCTAGAGAAAAAATAGTGGAGTATACAGCCCAGCAAGATAGTCAAGATACTTCACAGCAAGAAGAAACAGCAAGCACGTCTTCAAATGATGATTCTACTGCTACCCAACCCTTTAATGAAGAGCCATTTACCAGCAGTAATCACGATAGTGGAAGTAGCTCCGATGATTTGTTTTCAGGAAATGATTTTTTTGGCTCAAGCCTCAACCCTGGTAGTAGCCTACAAGAAATTATTCCATAACGGTAGAATGGGGAATGGAGAATTTAGAATTTAGAATTTAGAATTTATAAAAAACTAATACTCTAGATTAATTGAGATAAATTTACATACAATCAGTATTACAATTCCCAATTTCCAATTCTCAATTCTCAATTCCCAAGACTTAATGGTTTTAGGTTAAGAAATTAAACATTCCATCACCTAAAACCTGTAACCTAAAACTTAAAATTTTCAGTAAGCACCATTACCTCTTGGAAAAATCATTACACCAATTGTCTTAACAATTAGCCATATATCCATCCAAAAATTTTTAAAGTTGACATAGTAAACATCTATCTGTACGCGACGTTGATAAGGAATGTCATTGCGTCCCGAAACTTGCCATAGACCGGTAATGCCAGGTCTAATTGTCAGAACTTTATCCATGTAACGCCCGTATTTGGGTAACTCTTCTGGTACTAATGGTCTTGGACCAACCACACTCATATCTCCTTTTAAAACATTCCAAAACTGAGGAAACTCATCTAGGCTAGTGTACCGAAGAAATTTACCAATTCTAGTAATTCTTGGGTCTTGTTTGAGCTTAAAATTATCTTCAAATTCCTCCCGCAGAGCAGGGGAGTCTGCCATCATGTCTGACAACATTTCGTCCGCATTAGTAACCATTGTTCTAAATTTAATGCAGCCAAAACGCTTGTAATCTTTACCAACACGTTCCTGGATATAAAAAATTGGTCCTGGAGAATTGATGGCAATCAGTATGACAAGTAGCAGGTAAACGGGACAAAACAAGATCAAAATGGAAAGGGAAAACAGAACATCAAACAGCCGTTTGGCTAATTCTCCGTCTAAGCGATGTCGCGATAGAACTTTATGTCTGCTCCTGAAGGCGAGTGGCTGAAAGCCTCGCTTCACGAACGCTCGCAATATCCTGACGGAGATAAGTTGGCTTTGGGCAGTCATCTTAACTCCTTCACTTCACACCACACGTCATGATCATAAGGCCACAAGACACTTGCTAAAGTGCAGAGCGCTCTAGAAACTGAAATTTGTTAGCAAAAAGTCGAGATTGGTAGTCTTGATAGCAGTATTCCAAAAAATTCAAATAGCGATCGCTAAAGGTTTTGGGGGCAAATGCAGCTGCGTTGTCACGGTTCCTCTGAGGGCTAAAGGATTTGGGTGATGCCTCAAAGGTTTTTACCGCTTCAACCAAGGACTCTGGAGTTTGGGTTGTAAAAAATAGACCAGTACCGTTGTCTGAATGTTGCCGAATATCTCGAACAATTTCCAAAGCTCCACCAGCACCATAAGCAATTACCGGTGTACCGCAGGCTTGAGCTTCCACTAGAGCAATACCAAAATCTTCGCAAGCAGCGTAGACAAAGGCTTTTGCTTGAGCCAGATACTGCTCAACTACGGCATCTGGCTGGAAACCCAACACTTGTACATTGGATTTTGCTAGTTGGCGAATTAGTTTCAACTCCGGTCCATCCCCAATCACTACGAGTGGGTATCCCAGTTGATTAAAGGCTTGAACAATCAAAGACACTTGCTTGTAACTCACTAATCGGGAAACTGTCAAATAAAAATCTTCCTTTTGCTCCCGGAAAGTAAATCTTTCGATATTGACTGGTGGGTAAATTACTTCTGCTCGACGCCGGTAGCAACGCCAGATACGACGTGCTGTATGGTAGGAGTTAGCAATAAAGTAATCCACCCGGTTTGCCGAAAGAGTGTCCCACTGACGCAACCGATGGAGCAGGTATCGTGTCATTAAGCCTTGGAGTCCGTGTCCCATAGGACTACTATGTAAGTAATCAAAAGTCAACTCCCAAGCGTAACGCATGGGTGTATGGCAGTAGCAGATGTGTAACTGTTGGGGACTGCTCAAGACCCCCTTAGCAACGGCGTGGGAAGAGGAAAGGATGACATCATAGTCTCTCAAGTCCAGTTGTTCAATTGCTAGGGGTAATAGTGGTAGATACTTTTGGACACCATTGCGAGCCAAGGGCAAGCGTTGCAAGAAAGTAGTGCCAATCGAGCGCCCAAATAAATAACTCTGGGGATTAGTAGATTCAAAGTCAATCAGGGCATAAAGCTTAGCATCAACATGCTTCAAAATTTCTTGAACTACTAGTTCTGATCCACCAGTTGCTTTGGGAGTTAACCACTCGTGTACTAGGGCATATTTCAATGATATTTACCTAGAATACGTCTTTGTTGATAAGAGCTTACCCTAAAGGGCAGTAGTAGAGAGAGTGGGATTCTTCTCTCTTGCGATAAGCTATAGTGATTATTTTTCTTCTGTAGCAGCTTCTGTTGAGCAGTAGGCATTGATCTCCGTAACTAATTGGGTTTCTGAAGCAGTAGCTTTCTGTAATTTAGTGGAAGCTATCTCCGACCCTTGCCAGTCTTTCTTCTGGAAAGCTGCGATAAAGTCACGGGTGGCTTGGCTGGTATCGCGATACATACTAATAAAATTAGTCTGATAATTTTGGAGTTGTTCATCTTTAACCTCAATGGCTTCCATTTCTGGAGATGCTTTTTCCATAGTATCCGCTGCTTGGAGAGCCACTTCTGGATTGGACAACTGACCACTGTTGGTGATTTCATTAACTTCACCGACTACCTTGTTCGCAACCTGTATGATCTGGTTGCATTCTTGAACTTTCGTGTTACCGCAGCTGACACTCAAAAAGCTTACGGCAGCTGTCAAGCTAAAAAAAATTAGGTGTCTTCTCGGAAAATGCATTATGCTCTCCTACAATAAGTTACGACGCTCTTGTTGTCTTAGCATATTTTGTCAACCACCGCATACTATACCTGTAGGGTTGTGTAGCCTTGCTGAATAAGTAACAAGTAACAAGGCTTGGGATTTGAGATTTAATAAATAAATGCTGGTTATTTGGCAGTAGCAGCAGGGCGGGTGAGCGAAAAAAAGGGTGGGGAGCTGAGGAGCTGAGGGAGCTGAGGAGCTAAGGAAGAAGAGAAAACTGATAATTTTTGGATACTTAGCGAGGAAATCCCACCCAAAATTTCGTTCACCCCAGCAGGGCAGGCAGCCTCAGCTTAATACTCACAACATGGTTTCTCTTAATAAAGCTTTCCCTGCTCAAAGCGATCGCATAGATATAGGGCGCACCGACGTGCGCCCTTAATGCAAACACAAATCTTGTAGGGTGGGCATTTATCAATGTCTTCAACAATTAAACAAAATTACCTATTGAGTGCCCACCAATTAAGATGGCGCGAGGATGAGCAGTTACCAGATTTTTTCTTTGGTGATGATGATCAGTTTTTCTGGAGATTGGGTAACTTAAAGCTAAGGCAGAGATAATTCTAGCCCAACAACTTATTATCAAACGAGCAACAAATAGCCTATCGGATTCGAGGAAGAAAAATTTTCCTCATAGTTCTGATTGTCACGACGGGATTAAGCCAATCCGCGTGAATATTTTGCTGTTTTTTTGTCAACACATACAAGGTCAATAGGGTTTGAGATGCTTTCAAGCCCAGAGTTAGCAAATCTTGCAGGGTGGTCAAAATGAATATCTTTAATAATTGGACTGATAAATTACCCATTGAGTGCCCACCAATTGGAATTAAGCGAGGATGAGCAGTTACCATATTTTTTGTTTGGTGATGATGATCAGTTTTTCTGGAAATTGGGTAACTTAAAGCTAAGGCAGAGATAATTCTAGCCCAACAACTTATTATCAAACGAGCAATAAATAACCTATCGGATTCGAGGAAAAAATTTTCCTCATCGTTCTGATTGTCACGACGGGATAAGCCAATCCGCGTGAATATTTTGCTGGTTCTTTGTCTGCAAATACCAAGTCAATAGGGTTTGAGACGCCTTCAAGCCCAGAGTTAGCAAATCTTGCAGGGTGGTCAAAATGAATATCTTTAATAATTGGACTGATAAATTGCCCATTGAGTGCCCACCAATCCCGATTCTGTAAGAGGGACAAATAATGGTAAAATTTAGGCAACTAATAAATAACTTAAGCATCAAAAACTGCCCTATAGGATTAGGGCGAATTTGACATCGTAGTTGACCGAATTTAGGGTAGTTATTAGGACTAAACCTGTCCCTACAGTCCCTCTAAATATTTCTTACATATACAACAGGTATGACACATAACTGTTGCCAATAACAATGTGCAAAATTTTTGTAATTTTGCATATAACCTAATCTTTTGCCTGCTAATTCTCTTCGCAAAAGTCTTAAACGCAGGCAAGCAAACTACGCTGTAAAAATTGCATAATCCCAATTACTTAATTATCATGTCAAACCAGGAATCGCGAAACAAAGGCTATACTAAAGCCTCCAATTTACTTGCAAGAAATTGGACTCTATTAGTAGATAGCAAAATTAATCCCTTAATCCTAGGCATCTCAGTGGTAGGATTTTCGCTGCTGGATTGGGGACTATCTCTTCTACCTCCATCTAGATTAGTCAATTTAGAATCTCGCATTGCTACAGCCCAACAAATTACTGCAGCTAACGACGGTACAGGCACAATTGTTACCCAAAATGGAAATCAGTTTAATATCGACGGTGGCACTCACTCAGGGGCAAATCGGTTTCATAGTTTGGAGCAATTTGGATTAAATTCTGGTCAAATTGCCAATTTTATAGCTAATCCTCAGATTCACAATATCCTGGCGCGAGTCATCGGTGGCGATCCTTCAGTTATTAATGGTTTAATTCAGGTAACTGGTGGCAACTCTAACCTCTACTTGATGAACCCAGCAGGGGTGATCTTTGGTACTGATGCCAGTTTAAATATTTCGGGTGATTTTACTACTACTACTGCCACTGGTATTGGCTTTGATGGAGATAATTGGTTCAATGCTTACGGTGACAACAACTACCAAAATTTAACTGGTACTCCCAGTCAGTTCGCTTTTGATTGGACTCAACCAGGAAGTATTATTAATGCTGGTGAGTTGGCAGTAAAAACAGGGAAAGATTTAAACTTAATTGCTGGTACTGTGATTAATACTGGGCAGTTAAATGCTCCAGGAGGGAAGATTACTGTTGCAGCTGTACCAGGGGAAAGCGTGGTACGGATTAGTAAAGAGGGACAGCTGCTGAGTTTGGAGGTGGAACCGCCAAGGGATATCAATGGACAACTGCTGCCGATAACACCTCTGGATTTGCCTTCTTTGCTCAATGGCACTGCTAGGAATGTCGAGACTCGATTGGTAGTTCAGCCGGATGGTACAGTACAACTGACAGGTTCTGGCTTCCGGGTAGAAAATGGTGATGTGGTGGCTCAAGATGTGACAGCTGGTACAGCATTGCTGTGGGCTGACAAGATTTTGATGTTGGTGGAGAGTCAGTTACAAACCACTGGTAATCTGATTCTGTTAGCGCAAGATACTGTTTTTATTCGGGATAGTGAGGAGAATCCCTTTTTGGCTCAAGCAGGGGGCAATCTCTACATTCAGGGCAATCAGGCAATTGATATTCTAGCCTTGAATCATCCCCAGACACCGTTCACTAGTGCTGGGGCTCTGGTCTTAATCAGTGATGGTAATATTTCTGGGGATGCTCACTTCAGCAGTGGCGGTAGTTTCCAGATACTCAACTTAGCAGGGGAACCGGGAAATTTTGTCAGTCTCGATGACCCGATTATCAGCGCTGACGGAGATGTTGTCTTTGGGGATTACACAGGTGTGTCACTGAAGATAGAAGCGACAGGTAGCATCCTTGGTGGCGATATCGAAATCACAGGACCGGACACAATAGGTATTCCCAATACAGACCCACATTTCGATATTTTAACGACTAGTCGAGCACTAGTTTTACAAGCAGGAAAAACTCAGTTAGACAATCCTGCCAATGTCCCTCCCGGACAAATAACGCCAGGGGGAACCTTCTTACCTATGGCAATTCCCGATTTGCCACCAGGTAGTATTCAGGTAGGAAGGATCAGAACTTGGTCTTTTAATGATGATGAACATGGTGGTCCTGTAATTTTGCAAGCTACAGGGGACATTATGGCATTAGACATTATTACCATTTGGCAGGGTACAGCAATAGGTACTGGTAATGGTGGTGATATTACTGTCGATGCTGGTGGTAATCTTACGATTAATAACGATGTCCTCTCATTTACTGACAATGGTTATGGTGGCAATATTACCCTGAATGCTGGGGGTAATATTATTACAGATGACATACAATCCATCGGCACTGTTAAAGGTGGTGATATCAGTTTAACCAGTGGTGGCAGCATTAACACAACACGGCTTGATCTAGATCCCTTAGCCACTCCAGGTCTTATACTATCCTGTTCTGGTATTGGTAATACCTGCAATAATGGTATCGGTGAGGGTGGTGATATAACAATCAACGCAGGCACTGAGCTAATTACACAAACTATCAATGCCAATGGCCCTTTGGGTGGTGGAGATGTCAGGCTCACAAGTGACAGTGGTTCAATTATTCTCGGCGGTAGTATTTTTACTGTTTCAGATCAAGCCAGTGGTGGCATAGTTGAACTGAGTGCTGACGGTAACATTACCATAGGTCGTGACCTAGACTCCCACGGTCAACAAGAGGGTGGAGATATTTTCCTTGAGAGTACTGGCGGCAGCATTGATACTACAGGTGGTATGGTTAATGCCACAGGTGGTGCTCATGGTGGTGATGTCACTTTCATTGCCTCTGATGACATTAACACAGGTACTATCGGTATCTTCTTCGATACTGGTTTCAATCTTGATAGTGGGAATCTCACACTCCAAAGCAGCAATGGTAACATCACCACTGGAGATCTGGATAATGCTGGCGATATCACGATAACGAGTAACGAAATTGACTTCGGCGGTACAGTAACAGGTACTGGTATCCTGACTTTGCAACCTGCCACTGCCAATCAAGACATCACTATTGGCAATCTCACTGACTCTGGTATTGGCACGTTGGACTTGTTAGACTCAGATATCGCTGCCTTACTCAATGGCTTTTCTCAAATCATCATTGGTCGTGCTGATAGCACCGGCACTGTTACTCTTAATAATGGGGCGAATTTTAATGATCCTGTCAACATTGCTGGGGGTTCAACCTTAATTGGTCCAGAACAAAACACTGACTGGGAACTTACAGGTGCTAACGCAGGTAATCTCAATAATAATCAATTAACCTTCAACAATATTGAGAACTTAATTGGCGGCAGTTTAGACGACAACTTTGTTTTTGGTGATGGTGTTGAGTTCAATGGCAGCATCAATGATAAGGGAGGCACAGACAATTTTGATTTCTCCGCCTACAGTACTCCCCTGACTGTGAACCTCGATACCCTGGAAGCTGTAGGTATTGAACAAGTTATCGGTACAACTACTGCTAAGAGTACTTTAATCGGAGCCAACACTGTCAATAGTTGGGAGATTACTAATCTTAACAAAGGCATACTTAATGGCACTCTCAACTTTACTGCCTTCAACAACCTCATTGGTGGCAGTTTAGACGACAGCTTTGTCTTTGGTGATGGTGTTGAGTTCAATGGCAGCATCAATGATAAGGGAGGCACAGACAATTTTGATTTCTCCGCCTACAGTACTCCCCTAAGTGTGAACCTCGATACCCTGGGAGTAGTAGGTATTGAACAAATTATCGGTACAACTGCTGCTGAGAGTACCTTAATCGGAGCCAACACTGTCAATAGTTGGGAGATTACTAATCTTAACAAAGGCATACTCAATGGTACTCTCAACTTCACTGCCTTCAACAACCTCACAGGCGGCAATTTAAATGATACCATTATCCTTAATGGCGGCAGTGTTAGCAGTATCGACGGCGGTGGAGGTAGCAATACTCTCGTTGGCGATAATACCACCAATACCTGGAATGTAACTGGTTCTGATACTGGTAACCTCAACGGTACAAATCATTTTACCCAAATTCAAAACCTCACCGGTGGTAGTTTAGATGATACCTTTATCTTCAATGGCGGCAATGTTGATAATATCAACGGCGGCTTGGGTAATCTGATCTTGAAAGGAGATGAGATTGACTTTGGTGGTAATGTCTCTGGTACAGGCAATCTGCTCATTGAGCTTTTAACGCCAACGCAATCAATTCAAATCGGTGGTATTGATAGTGATAGTAACAATATCCTCGACTTGACCAGCACAAAACTTAACCTACTACAAAATGGCTTTAGCTCGATCGCCATTGGCAATACGAACAACAGCGGTACAATTACCATAGCAGGAGACACAACTTTCTCTGACCCTGTTACCTTGCGCTCCAATTCAATCAACTATAAAGCTGGCACTCTCACCGGAATAGACGACGCGACGATTACCTTACTAGCCAATCAAAACATTACTATTGGCGATATCCTTAATCCCGGTCGTGCGATCGCCATCACCAGTCTACAAGGTAACATCAATACTGGGACTCTTGATACTAGCTCAGCGGAAGCTAATGGTGGCAATGTCTTCCTGGACTCTTCAAGAGACATCGAAGTAGGCTCGATTAATGCCGAAGGAAGAACCAGCGGCGGCACAGTAGATATTACCACCCAAAGCTTCTTCCGCGCCACCGATACCTTCACCGCTGCCGATGGCAATCAAGCCAGCATCTCTACCGTTGGCGGTAACAACAGTGGTGCCATCACCATCCGACATGGTGGAGATGGATTAATCCCCTTTGATGTGGGAGATGCTACTACCAACGGTACAGAAGCAGCCATTACCAGTGGTGATTTTACTATTGGAGCTTTCCAATCCTTCCCTTTTACTCACAAAGAAGGCAATATTCAGATTATTAGCACTCCGGCTCCCTCAATCAACTCGATTGATCTCATCCAACCATACCAATCTCTTACACCTCTAGTATCTGGAGAAATACCCCCTGTCATAGTAGACACGGTTGTCGAAGAACTCGAAACCAGATTCACCAATGAGTTTGAATATCATCTAGCTACCGGTGATACACCTATTGTCTCTCTAGAAACTGCTCGCACCAAATTGCAAGAGATAGAACAAGCTATTGGTATCAAACCCGCCATTATTTATGCCTTCTTTGTCCCCACCAATGTCTCTGAAGGCAGGATGCAGGAGGCAGAAGGCAGTCCCGATGAAAAAAAACTCACCACCGTGAATGAAATTCTCCGCGTCTCCGAGTCTCCGCGTCCCCGCGTCCCCGCGTCTTCGCGTCTTCGAGTTTCCGAGTCTCCGCGTCCCCGTGTCTCTTTTCAACCTCAACCTACAGACGAATTAGAACTAGTACTAGTTACTGGTGAAGGAGAACTCATTCGACACCGAGTACGAGGAGCAACCCGGAAGCAAGTCCTACAAACTGTTCAATCATTCCGCTATGACATTACCAAGACCATCGATTCCACTGCCTACCAACCATCAGCACAACAACTATATCAGTGGCTGATTGCACCGTTAGAAGCCGACTTACAAGCTCAAGGAATTGAGAATCTTACCTTTATCCTAGAAACTGGCTTACGTTCTTTACCTCTGGCTGCTCTTCATGACGGTACTAGCTTCATTATCGAAAAATACAGCATCGGCTTAATGCCGACGCTCTCTCTTACCGATACTCGCTACGTCGGTGTCAATAATACCAAAATGTTAGCGATGGGTGCTGCCGAATTTACTGACCAAAATGCCTTACCCGGAGTGCCAATGGAATTATCCATCCTCACAGGGATATGGGAAGGCAAATCCTTCCTCAATGAAGAGTTTACCTTCAACCAGATCCAATCGGCTCGCAAGATCCAACCCTTTGGCATAGTTCACCTGGCTACCCACGGGGAATTTCTTCCTGGGAAGCTGAGCAACTCCTATATTCAATTGTGGGATACTAAACTGAAACTGGATCAAGTACGAGAGTTAGGATTCCATAACCCACCAGTAGAACTATTAGTTTTGAGTGCCTGTCGCACAGCTTTAGGAGACGCAGAAGCAGAGTTAGGATTTGCGGGATTAGCGGTGCTAGCAGGAGTCAAGTCAGCCTTAGGTAGTCTCTGGTATATCAGCGATCAAGGTACGCTGGGATTTATGAGCAACTTTTACCAGCAGTTGCGGGAAGCACCAATCAAAGCTGAAGCCTTGCGCCAAACCCAATTAGCCATGTTGCGAGGTGAAGTGCGCATAGAAAATGGCACACTAGTAAATAGCGATCTTTTTACTATCCCTTTACCCCCAGAGTTACAAAAATTAGGAGATAAAGATTTAACCCATCCCTATTACTGGAGTGCGTTTACTTTGATTGGTAGCCCTTGGTAAAATAGAGTGGTATCAAATCCTGGTGCATCGGAATTATATAGCACACTGGCATTATGATTCCAGATTACATCATCAAAAATATATCATTCCAATGCTACCGGAAACGATATGAAACACTCTTAGGCGATCGCTTCTCGTTAATGATCTACAGCCTCAATAGCAGCCGCCAGACGTTGCAAGGTTTTTGTTAGTTGTTCTAGTTCCTCAACTGAGCCATGTTGAGCTTCTGCTAGGGTTTGTACTGCATCGCTTAAAGCAAATATCTGGTAGCCCTGTTGTTGGATTTGGTGTCCTTGATGTTGCACTTGGACAGCAAGAGCATCCACTCGCTCAGTAAGACGCTCAATTGTCTCAGTGGTCATAAGTACCGCTTCTCCAATTTCTCCCACAATTGACTCTAAACGACTAATTCGCGCTTCTACGGCAAGGGATCCCCTATTGGCAGGAGTCGGTTGACTTTGAGCGTTTCCAAACTGGGCTTGTTGATTCACTTGTCCTTACACACACTGCATATACTTGAACTCCGAGACTTAAGGTAGCTTGATTGGCAACCTTTGATTACGCTATAATTGTTAGTATACGAACTTATAAAAACTATCGTAATGCCGTTTCGGAAAAATAACAAGATTGGAGCCAAAAAGTTTTTGAGCAAGCCCTTGGATGCTCAGCCTATCTGCTTTAAAGGATATCAAGGGCAGAAAGAACAACTCAAAACCATTCCTAACTGGCAGGAACGGGTAAGGGATTTTATTGATGAGTTAATCCAGGAATCTACACAAAATGGCAAGGTTTGACCATATCTGGGCAGAAGTTAGGTTGCCGTTACCGAAGATGCGCCCACTTGCTCCTAATTTGTGATCACGGGGATGTAGAATGTCAGTGGCGGTAACTCAAGCAGTTAGCTATTCTAGCAATTATACCGCTGACTACTATTTGTAGTTGTTTGTTGTTATTTTAAAATTCGGATTAACAATTAACAAATAACAGCTCAAAAGTACACAACTCACGATTGCTTAACGATGTTTCTACTACTTACCCAGATACTGCTTTGGGGTCTCATCACCTACATTCTATACCGTTTACTTACTGAAGTAATCCCTAAACAGTACTTTACCCTACTTGGGGCTTTGTTTCTGTTTGGCATCATTGCCTTGGCGTTCTTCTTTCCCAATGATCAACTGGTATCAGCAGCATGGAAAGTTATCTCGTTTCCCCTCAAGCCCTTGGGAGCTGCTATTGTGCTGTTGATTATTGCCCTGCGTCAGGGTCTAGCCAAGTCACAGAATTTGGTTGTAACAGCCATGGTGGTTCTACTGATCTCCAGTATGCCATTTTTTGCAAATCTGCTAGCTCAACGCTCGGAAACCGTTGCTCAAACTGACCCAACAGCGCCAGCGCAAACAACGGGAGCAATTGTTTTGTTAGGAAGGGGTTCGGCTCTCTCCCTTGGACAGACTCAGCTGAACAATACTGGTGACCTCGTCTTTTACACTTCTCAATTGTATCAGGCTTCGGGCAACCAACCCCTAGTGATTGTTAGCCCAGGGCGGAGCTTCAGCCCCCAAGGAAATCAAGACCAAACAGTTGTTGAGGCTAACGATATTGCCACCTTACTTACCCAAGTAGGTGTTCCCAGAAGCCGTATCGTCACTGAGTCTAGTGGTCTAGATTTGCGAGGAAGAGCTAGAGAGATACGGAGGGTCTTACAAGAACAAGGATTAGAGGGCACTTCAGTTACTGTAGTTTCACCAGGTTTCGGAAGTCGTATAGCCGGACAAGCCTTTAGTGATGCTGGAATTAATGTTATAGCTCAACCTGCTGGCTTTTTTGGCTCTCGACCTGTAGCTGCCATCAATCGACTCCCTTCTCCCTTATCCTTTGTACCCTCGGAAGAAGCACTCACTCTTACTACAAGAGTTGTGGAAGAATTCCTGACCTCAATTTACTACGCCTTACGAGGTTCGCTTTCTGTCAATCCTGGGAACCTTGGTTGACTCATCAGTTCTACCGATTATAACTTGTTTGAAATCCCTGAAATCACTATATGATAATGATTTCAGGGATTTTTGATTGCTAGGAATGGTCATTCCTCTTTTTTCCTAATCTGAAAATAGGGAATAGGGAACAGCAGTGCTCCTACTTTCATCACCTGGTGGTGAAAACATTTTTCATCGGGACTGCCTCCTGCCCCCTGCCTCCTGCCTTCATGCACTGGGTATGAGTTAAAAAATGTTAAACTAATACCATGATTAACTCGCGTCTGCAAAAACTGCTGGCTTACCTGCGCCCTTACTGGCAGCAGACATTACTAGGTGTTCTTGCTATATTTATCGTCAATGGCATTAGCGTCTATATCCGCCTACTAATCGGGGACACAGTTGATGAGCTCCTTATCACCTTCAGCTTTGAACAAATTTGGCGTTTTGTCTTAATCATCCTCCTACTAGCTTCCTTAATGTGGGTGATTAGAATGGCATCCCGTCTCTTTCTGTTTGGTGTCGGACGTCAGGTAGAATTTGACCTAAAACAAAAGATTTTTGAGCATTTGCTGATTCTGGAGCCATCCTATTTTGCCCAGAACACATCAGGAGATTTGATTAACCGAGCCACTAGTGATGTAGATAATATCCGGCGTCTGTTAGGCTTTGCGATTTTGAGTATAGCAAATATCGTCTTTGCCTATGGCTTGACACTACCAGTAATGATGTCAATTAGCTTGCGGCTAAGTCTGTTAGCGATCGCAGTTTATCCAATTATGTTAATTACTGTCCAGCTCTTCAGCGATAAACTGCGTACTCAACAGCAGACAGTGCAGGAAGAACTTTCTGAGTTGAGTGAACTGATTCAGGAAGATATGAGCGGTATCTCCTTAATCAAGATCTATGCTCAAGAAGAAAATGAACGTCGCGCTTTCCATCGCCTTAACTTGCGTTTATTAGAAGCCAATGTTGAGCTAGCAAGAACCCGAAACCTGTTATTTCCTCTTGTTGAAGCTCTCGCTGCTTTCAGCTTGTTAGTATTGTTGTGGCTTGGTCCTGAGTCGATTGCTTCTGGTAAAATCAGTATTGGTGATTTTGTTAAACTAATTCTCTATGCTGAGGGGTTGGTTTTCCCTACTGCACTACTCGGTTTTACCATTACTACTTATCAACGAGGTGAAGTTAGTATTGACCGGGTTGAGTCAATTCTCTTGAATGAGCCCCAAATTAAAGATACTCCCAATACTCGAAATATTTCTGAGCCAGTACGAGGTAAGCTGACAGCTCGGAATCTCAGTTATACTTACCCTGGAGCGAAAACACCAGCTCTAGATAATATTAGCTTTTCCATTAATCCCGGCGAAACAGTAGCGATTGTCGGAGCTATCGGTTCAGGAAAATCGACTATTGCTAACGTTTTGCCTCGCCTCCTCAATATTGAAGCCAATCAGTTGTTTTTGGATGACCACGATGTCACCAAGATACCTTTGCGAGACCTACGTCATGCGATTGCTTATGTACCCCAAGATAGCTTCCTGTTTAGCACTACTATCAAAAATAATATTTGTTATGGCGCTCCTTTGAGTGAACATCCAGAGATTGAAATTGCTGCCAAACAAGCACAAATCCACTCAGAAATACTCAATTTTCCCCAACAGTATGAAACAATTGTAGGAGAAAGAGGTATTACCCTCTCAGGAGGTCAGAGACAGCGTACATCTTTAGCGAGAGCTTTGTTAGTAGATACACCAGTCTTGATTCTGGATGATGCTCTTTCTAGTGTGGATAATCAGACAGCTACCCAAATTTTGGAAAACCTGGCGCTTCGTGATAGTAGCTTTAATGGAAGTCCGGGGCTCCAGCGCAAAACTGTGATTTTTATCTCCCATCAACTCTCGGCAGCTGCTACAGCTGACCGTATCTTTGTCATGGATGCTGGTAGGATTGTTCAGACAGGTACTCATACTGAACTTATACAACAAACTGGTTTATATTCCTCTCTATGGAATCAGCACAAGCTTGAGGAAATATTACAGTAGTTTGTTGTTGGTTATTTGTTATTTGTTGTTTGTGTGGTTAGGATTTGCTGAATAAGTGGATCATATCAATTCCGGGTTAGACAACCCCGTTGCAAACTGCGAAATCCTTTAGTAGAGACGCGCCAACAGCCCTTCGGACATCCTTCGGCAGGCGCGTCTCTACTATCGGTTTTTTTCAATTAAACGGGCTAGGAGGGATTCGAACCCCCGACACCGTGGTCCGTAGCCACGTGCTCTAGTCCACTGAGCTACAAGCCCTTGACGAGGCGTAAGTAATTCGTTTTACTCACTAAATATATACAGTACCACATCTAAACGAAATGGATCAAGAAATTTCTCAATCGCGATCGCTAACCCATCTAGACCTTCAAGGGCAAGCCCAGATGGTTGATGTTTCTGGCAAGGCGATCACCAAGCGTCAAGCTGTTGCAGCTGGGCAAGTGCGGATGCAGGCTGCTACTTTTAATGCGATTGAAGCTGGCAATGCGCCAAAAGGAGATGTCTTGGGAACGGCAAGACTAGCGGGAATTATGGCAGCTAAACAAACTGCTAATTTGATTCCCTTGTGCCATCCTCTACCAATACAGAAAGTAGAAGTGCAAGTAGAACCAGACCCTCAGCTTCCAGGATATCAAATTCAAGCATCTGTTACTACTAAGGCAGAAACTGGCGTAGAAATGGAAGCACTCACCGCAGTCTCTGTGGCCGCCCTTACTCTGTATGACATGGCAAAAGCACTGGAAAAGTCCATTCAAATAGAATCCATTCGCCTTTTGAGTAAAACCGGTGGCAAGTCAGGAGAAGGTCGAAGGTCGAAGGTCGAATGAAGAATGGAGAATTGGGAAAAGACATTACCTCCTGCCTTCTGCCTTCTGCCTCCTGCCTTCTGCCAAGCAGTTCAAAGTTGGTTTTTAGCCTTAATCCGCAAATATTGCTCCACCAGTAGTTCGGAAATACCATTTGCCGGTGCATCCAGTACCATGACTCCCTTTTGTCGCAGTTGGGCAAAGGCTACCTGACGCTGGGCTAGTAAGTCCAAGGCAACGGCGCGGGTGTAAGCGGCTTGAACCTCAGCAACGGAACTTTCCGCCTGTTGATCGATATAAGGGTCGCGTAGAGTAACACAAAACGGTAGGTAACGGGGTCTAAGCCGAGCTAGAGCAGACAAAAGTTCCATCGAAGCTGTAGCATCTACCACATCTGTTACTAATACTACTAGAGCTCGTCGGTGCTGTTGAGTGACTAACGTGGAAACCGCGTTTAGATAGTCAGATTCCACTAGCACCGGTTGAATTGGGGTCAACCGCTCAATCAAATGGACAAGGTGCTGCTGTCCTCGGTTGGGGGGCATCCAGGTATGCATTTGGCAATCGAAGACTCCTACTCCCACGCGATCTCCTCGATTTAATCCTGCCAATGCTAGAGATAGCAAAGCATTTAGACCCCAATCAAATCGGGAAAGTCCTTCAACTTGAGCAGTCATCAATCGACCACGATCCAGTAAGATAATTAAAGTTTGTTCCTGCTCTGGTTCCAGTACCCTTACTAGGGGTTGACCTCGACGAGCCGTAGCTTTCCAATCGATTAAACGAGGATCATCACCAGTAGCGTAGTCTCGCAGTTCAGCAAACTCTGTACCGGCATTCATCCGTTGCCTTTGCCGCATTGCTCCGGTAGATTGAAGAGCTAGTCGCACTGAAAGCGATCGCAAGCCCATCAGATCTGGATATACAGCTACAGTTTGAGACTGAGGGACTTTCCAATTATGCCATGCCAACTGCCAAGGCCCCCGTTGCTGGACATAGATAGCTCCCCAGGTAACTTCACCGCGCCGATTAGGGAGTACATTGTAAGTCAATTTGTGGGGGTTAGAACCAGAAATTGTAGTTCGCAAGGGCATTGCTGCTCCAGACATCCCGGTTGGATAGGTGTCCTGAAGTTGAATAGTTTTAGTTTGTCTAGCTTTTGCCTTACTGTGGGGATTTACAATTAAGGCTACAGTATTGCCTCGACCGATAGACAGCCGCTCCAAAGGTTGGCGAGTAACATGTACCCGTTGCCACCTGGCTCGTAAACCATCCCCAATTGCCAGTAGGAGCAAACAACCATCCGAAACCAACAATAATTGGAGAGCCGAGGACAGTTCTATAGTTTGAGGAAATATGGTGGTTAGGGCAGTCGCGATCACTCCCACTAAAATCAGTAGCCCGTAAAACTTTTGTGTAGGTACTATACTCATAGTTTAATATCGCTCTCCTTCCAAGGCTCTTAGAGATCTAATTTGCACTAAATCCTCTTGATGTAAGGATTCAGGTCTGTGTTTAGCTGACCAATCAGCCTGGGTGTACTTGCCATAAAAAAACGTGGCAAAGAGAATTAGCGGTTGAGCGACGAGTGCGCCCAGGCCTGACGGGGTGACAAGGCACTTATTATCATTAGTGAACAATTATTGATAATAAGACAGCATTTTAGAATACCATACGATAACTCAAAAGTTTAGTCAGGAAAGGGTTGAGCCCTTGTTGTCACCCCGTTATAATTTTTCTACTTCCCAGAACTAATCGCATCACAAGCACGATCGCTCGAAGAATTTCGGTTATTCTGATGATAATCTGCCAGCCACTGACAACCATTAGTAAGCAACTCATCTAGATTCAAATTCCGTACAATTACTGTTTTGTCTTCACCCGCAGAGGCTAACCACTCACCATCTGGACTGAAAGTTACCCCATAAACAGCTTGTTGGTGACCTTTTACAGTGGTAATTAAATTACCTGCTTGACTCCAGAGTTTCACCGTCCGATCATCACTCCCCGATGCAATCTTGTTACCTTCGGGAGAAAAGGTCACCCAGTTGACTATACCATTGTGTCCTTTTAACGTCTTAAAAAAACTGCCATTGCTTTTCCAAAGGTTTACCGTACCATCATCGCTAGCAGAAGCAATTAACTTACCATTAGGAGAAAAAGTTACCCAGTTAACCGAAGCATTATGCTTCTCATCCAAAGTTTTATAAGGTTGAGTTTCCCAGCTATCTGTACCATTGCGCCTCCAGAGTTTCACTGTTTTGTCTTCACTAGCAGAAGCAATAAACTCCCCATCTGGACTGAAATTTGCGCCCCAAACTATATCATTATGACCTGACAAAATTTGGACTAAAGTACCATCTTGCTTCCAAACTTTCACGGTTTGGTCACTACTAGCAGAAACCAGCCACTTCCCATCTGGACTAAAACTAACACTATTGACTCGTTCTTCATGCCCCTCTAGGGTTTTGTAAGGCTGAGTTGACCATTTCTCCCCCTGATGCTGCCAAAGTTTCACTGTTTTGTCTTCGCTGGCAGTGGCAAGCAACTCACCGTCGGGACTAAAACTCACACTCAGTATCGGTTCGCTATGAGCTTGTGCGATCGCTTGCAGCAAGGTACGATCATTACGACTCCAAAGTTTAATGGTTTTGTCCCAACTTACGGTAGCAATAGTCTGACCATCAGGACTAAAACTTACTCCACTAACTGCTTGGCTATGACCCTTAATCTCTTGAGGCATACCCTGAGCACTCCAGATTTTGATCGTGTTGTCGGCACTAGCACTAGCAAGGGTCTTACCGTCGGGACTAAACATCGCATCTTGAACAAAATTGCCGTGTCCCTTGAGGGTTTCAACTGTTCCTGTTCCATCTAAATGCCAGAGTTTGACTGTATTATCGTCGCTAGCACTAGCAAGGGTCTTACCGTCGGGACTGAAGTTGACACTTAGTACAGATTTACTATGACCCTCGAAGGTATTTATTAGTTCGCCATTTGGCTGCCAGAGTTTAATTGTATTATCAGCACTAGCACTAGCCAGCATCTGACTATCTGCACTAAAGCTGACACTAGTAACAGGTTTCTGATGTTGGGTGAGAGTCTTGAGTAAGTCACCATCTTTACTCCAAAGTTTGATAGTTTTGTCCCTACTTGCTGAGGCAATCAGCTTACCATCAGGACTAAAACTCACATCTAAGACAAAATTGGTATGTCCTGTTAGAGTTTTGAGTAATTTACCCTCTCTACTCCAGAGTTTGACGGTGTTATCCCAACTAGCTGAAGCAAGAGTGTTACCATCGGAACTAAAGCTAATACTGTTGACTGGTTGAGTATGCCCCGTTAATATTTTGTCAGGCATAGCTTCAAACTTGCCTGTGCTATTGCGTTTCCAAAGTTTAATACTATTGTCAGCACCAGAACTAGCAATTATCTGACCATCTGGACTAAAGCTGACACTATGAACTCCGGCTTCATGGCCTGGAAGATCTTGGAGTAAGCTACCATCTGTGTTCCAAAGTTTAATACTATTGTCCTTGCTTCCTGAAGCAATCAGCTCACCATCAGGGCTAAAACTAACACTACTAACCCAATCGGTATGCCCTTGGAAACGGTTCCTTTCTCTAACACTATAAACTGCCTGTTGTAGTGCTGTGACTACCCTGGTTTGAGCTTCTGGTGTCGCCCCCCAAGACTGTCGTAGTTGTTTTCCTGCTGGTAAACTGGTGAGCAGGGCATCAAAGGTACTGTTATCAGATAGCAAGGCTTCCGAAGAAGCGCTTAAGGCAATTAACTGTGAGTTATTTTCACTGATAAAAGCCCAGGTTCCCAGTATCCCAGATACGACTGTTAATAGGGCTAGCACTAATCCCCGGATACGCTCTTCTCGTAGTCTTTGTTGGAGAACCTGATTGAGCTGTTCCGTCAATTTTTTTTGTTGGGCGGTGGCTTTAGCTAGTTGAGTTTTGAGTTCTTTTTCCCTGAGTTCTGCACGCAGTTGTTGTTCGGTTTTGCGCAACTCTTCTATTTCTAAGAGTAATTCTGCTTCGTTGCTGGATTGTTGTTTTTGACGGATAAACCCTACTAGGTAATCATGAACTAGTTGATAGCGGTGGTCGGTGATTTCCGAGAAGAGAAAAACCAATCCGGATTTTTCCAAAATTTCGAGAATTAAATTTAAAGTTTTTGGTTTAATTTTGGATAATTCTGTCAACTCTTCATGAGTTTTTAGGGGACGGTTGTTATGCTCATCGGTGAGTAAGTACAAGACTCGCCAAGCTGCTTCTTCATTTTCTGAGCCGCAGTCTTTAATCACCTTTTCTAAAAATCGCTCTACTAGTTTTTCCTTGGGACCATGTTGCTGATACTCAGCCAAAGTGGTAATCTGCTCTGACTGTAGCTGTGCTCCTACTACCTGCAACTCAATGGGACGTACCACTGACATTTCTCCGGCCAGATCTCTGACCAATTCATCAATTAAAGCTGGTTCTAAATAAAAATGAGCTCGTTCTGTCAGATGGTGAATTACAGCATGAGCATCTGACAATAAAAAGTTATCTAAAGGATAACGAATATTTTTATCCAGAATATTGTTATCGATTATTTCGAGATTGAATTGTTCAATTTCTAGTAAATGATGCAGGGATTCATCTCTGATGGAGAAAATTACCTTAACAAAGGGCAAATTTAGGCAATTTTTGATAAACTCATAAAAGACAACTTTTTGAGATTGATTGCTATATTCCAGGAAAAATTCTTCTAATTGGTCAAAAATGAGAATTGTCAACAAATTGTTGTCGGAATTTTGTCGCAATTGTTCGAGGATAACTTGAATTTGACGTTGGTCAATGCGCTCTTCCTGGAAAACTAAATTAATCAGTTCTTCCCTTTCATGGGAGCCAAACTCTAGGAGGGCTTTGTGTAAAGATTTCCCTAGTTCCCGCACCCAGTCTGTATAAACTTGCACTACGATGGGGGAAGCAATGCGATCGCCTAAAGCTTGGTTTTTGAGGACAGGCACTAATCCGGCAGAAACAATGGAACTTTTGCCTACTCCTGACTGACCATGAATAACTATTAGTTTATAGTTGGCACGGCTCAGGCGTTCTATCAAACGGTTTACATCCTGCTTTCGTCCAGAAGCAGCAATTTCCCGCGCAATAATTTCTTGCTGCTCCTCTGCTGGCATTAGTTGGTTTGTAATTGGGCGTTGGGGCTGTAGGCGATTAGCACCAATAAAAGCACGGAAGCCATATAGTTGCTCTACCGAACGTTGTTCTTGCTTGAGGCGAAATGCTTCTAAGTAACATTTTTGTTCAAAATAAAGCTCACGTAAACTGTCTAGTAAGTAAAGGTAACGTTGGATTCTAGAATTATAATCACTTAATTCAATATTTTGTTGCAGCTCCTTGCGGGCTTGGGACAGCTGCTGACGAGCATCCAACTGCATAGCCAATCGCTGCTGAGACTTGACCAAATATAACTGATATAGTTGATTTAATAAAAATCCGTGGTTATTTGTTATTTGTTGTTGGTTGTTGGTTATTTGTTGTTGGTTGTTTGTTGTTTGTTGTTGGTTATTTGTTATTTGTTGTTTGTTGTTTGTTGTTTGTTGTTTGTCAATATCTTCCTTGTCTTCCTTGTCTCCCTTTTCCTCCCCATCTCCCCATCTCCCCATCTCCCCATCTCCCCATCTCCCCATCTCCCCATCCCCCCATCTCCCTATTTCATTTCTTAACAAAGAAAGAGCTTTGCGAGCTTGATTCTTTGCATCTCCCCATCTTGAATGCCGAATTGCTACCTCAGCTAAAAAACCGTGATCTTGAGCGAGTTGCAGTTGTGAGCCATACATTTGATGTAAGTGGAGAGATTTTTGAGCTATAACTCGCAAGTGGTTCCATCCTTCCAAGTATTGCCATACTTCTGCTAGTTGAGTAATAAACTGAGCCACGATATCTTGACGCTTAGATTGCTCAAAAGCATCAATAGCTTGTTCTAGGTGATGGGTTGCTTCTTGCCAGTTACGGACTTTTTGAGACCGATGCAAATCAGCTTTGCGACAATAACACCAACCTATATACAGTAGTAGCAATCCCTCTCCTTCCAAATTTTGGCTAGCTTGCCAAAACTTCAAACTTTGTCGGTAATGGTCTAAGGCAGAATCAATCTCATCCCGAGCATGTTCATATTGACCAAGTAAAAATTGTAGACTGGCTTTGAGTTGAGGACCAATTAATTGTTGACGACGTTTTAAATCACTCAAAGCGGCTTCGAGTTCCACACGAGACCGGTGATCTGTGGTCAAATTTAGGATGGAATGGTGGGTCGCAACCTGCCACAAACCATCTCTGTGTCGCCTGGGATGCAACAGAGTGGTAAACAGGGTATCTGCCTTTTGCCGCAGTAAACCGATTAACTCATTAGTAGTGATTTCAAATTTAATTGGTGCAGCAGCCCAACTAGCGAAATCTGGGGCAAACAGTACTAACTTTTCTAGTACTTCATCATTCACCCACAAGACTAACGGGAAAGGCAACCGCTTGCGAAATTCATCCCGCACTTGATTGCTGGAAGTCAACAAGTCTTCCAATGCATTCACCGACTCCAAACCGGAAATAATCAAGGCGGGATGGGATAAAACTGAGGCACAGGGGGTTCTGTGTTCGTAGTTTTGAATAGTGGTGTAGAGAGTAGTGGCGGATGACGGTAGTTCTAACTCTCGAATGGTATAGCGGCCTTTGGCTAATTCCTGTAAATCCTCCAAGACCCGCTGTTGCAGACTGTGATAGTTGCACCGCACCAGCACTAAGGAAAACTCCCCTTGGGAGAAAAACAAAGCTCGATCTAGTGCTTTTAAAGAGCGTTGGTTATATGTTGCAATGTCTGCTAGTTGTTTTGCTTCCACCATGATTTAAATTTGGGCGATTCTGCTAAAACCGGGTTAATGTCAAACCACTGCCCTTCTTCTGGATCACGGTATTCAAAGACAAACATACTGCGCAACAGAATATTGTGCTCCATATCGCCCCTGACATTTTGCGTTTTCATTACCTGAAACAGCAAGTCCCACTCATCATCGTCAATCGATGAGAGTAAGTAGTCCCGGCGTTCCCGAATCACCTCTTCTAAATTTTTTCCAGATAAGGGGGGGTCGTCTTGCATAACACAACCTAACAGTAACCCTAGCAAGTTCCGCAGGTGACCGCCACTAATACTGCAAAGACGATCTAGAGTTTCAGGAGTCTCAAACACCTCTGGGATTAACTCCAGCGCTTTTTCTGGGGTTTCATCAGGAAAAGCTCTTACCATAATCATCTGCCGCAGCAATTCCATCCCCTCGGTATGTTCTTCCCCATTCCGCCGTTTGACTGGCACCATCGGTAATACTTTAGGGGGAATTCCACCACCTAAACGGTCTTTGAGAATTTCACAATCGTTGGAAAAAGTTAGTCCTAGGGGAATTGTATAAACAACGTGGCAATTCAGCTTGCGTAGTTGATCACCCCGGTCAATAAAGAGATATTCTTGTTGTGATCGCCCAGAAGGTAGAGGACGAAAATCTACCCGGTCTAGATTATCGACAATTACCACAAGTCCAGCTTTACCCTTGCGTTTGAGGGCAGTATTTGCTTTGCCTAGGAGTTCTTCATTAATCGACTGTAGAATACCACTAGTGCGAGGTTCTAGGTACTCCCTTAATCGCCGCCGGAGTTTAGGAGCTTCTTTAGTTCTAGCAGTTATTTTGCCAATGCCCAGGGATAGTTCAGCTTCCGCAGAGAGTTCTATCGGTGTTTGCAAAAAGTCAGCAATCTCCGTAAACAGATTAGCAAAGTAGCCCGGATGCAGTCGAATGTTAATTGCTTCTAGGCTTTCACTAACCTGACCAGCAATGCTCAGTAGGATATCTGTAACATCAACATCTGCCATGTCCAAATCTTGAGATGACTCAAAATAAACCACATGGAATCCCTCTTGCTCCAAGTCAGATTTGAGGCGGAGCAATTCCGTGGACTTCCCACAGCCAATATGACCAGTAAACAGTTGACAAGTCGGTTCATCCGGTGAAATGACTGCAATCTGGCGCTTGAGGGATTTAATGATTTTGCTGCCTCTAACTGACGAAAAGTCAATATAATACTGTTGTTTTTGCACAGGCTTGCTGGGATTACAAGCCTTATAAAACCTCGGTAGATCCAATGTCATAAAAAGTCATTATCCTTCTTAATTATAGTTAAATACATCCTTTGTTTGTTAACAACAAGAAAAACTCTGACTAGGAAAAATACTTCATCATTCTTCTTGTTCACAGATACCCAGCCAGTTGCACTTCTTGGTTGTGTCACCTCTGGCAGATGGGTAAAAAGTTTCAGGTGTGTTACTATTAAGTTTAGCTTGAAAAATACTAACTGTTGGTGTGGGGAAGGGTGTGGATAACTGAAAGTCCTCCTGATTAATGAGCTCAGCACTAGTCACAGCTTGACCTACTCCAAAGGATAGTATAGGTAAAGTTATACCTACAATCAGTAGTTGTTTTTTCTTGTGTTTAAGGTTAATTTTAGTTAAGCGTGACATTGAGTGCTTACTCCGTATATGTACTCACCAATATTCTTAGAGCTAGTTTAAGATCAGGAGGATTTGATTTAGGGTTTTGTAAAGAACAGGTGTAGTATATATAATTATTTTTATTTTACTGCAAAAAATATCTTTTAATCAAATCTAAGTGTCAATCAATTTTAGATTTTAGATTTTAGATTTTAGATTGACCCCATGTCTAAAGCCAGGGGCTTGGAATAATGACAAAATCTTTGTTTTTTCCACGGATAAATCCGGGGGCTTGTATCCTTGTTTTTTTCGGTCATTTAGCCGTATCTATTCAAGACACCGATACAGCTGAGTTAAATAACCATCTACGGATATTTGAGATTGAATTGCCTCTTGAGCAACACAAGTTGGTAGTTCATCTACTGGAGCTTTAAAATTCACTAACCATAAATCTAAAGGTCGGGGTAATTGAGCTAATGCTTGTTGTAGAGTAGTAAAAGCTGAACAATTTTTCCCTTGCTTCCTCAGGCTAACACATTGGTCTTCCTCTTGATGGGCTAGGAAAAACTGTGGATTAATCGGTAATCCTGATAAATTTGCAGCTTGTTGAAATTCCCAACCAATGCCCATTATTTCACCAGTTTGAACTAGGGTATTGTGGGTAGTAGCAATAAGTAGTGGCACTGACGACTGCTGTTGCATGATCGACACCAATAAGTCAGGGCGATAGTATTTTTGATAGCCGAGATTATTGATTACCGTAAGGCTACTGAAAAAACCCATCAACCAGATAATAGCAACAGTTCTTTTCCCCTTAGTACTGAAGATATGGCGTTTCTTCTTGGGTGATGGTACATTCGTTATTGTTTTTTGGGAATGGGGAATTAGGAATGGGGAATTGGGAATGGGGAATTGGGAATGGGAGATGTACTTCGATATTACTTTATCCTCCTTGTCCTCCTTGTCCTCCTCGTCTCCCTTGTCCTCCTTGTCCTCCTTGTCCTCCTCGTCTCCCTTGTCTCCCTTCTCCCCCTCTTCCTGCCAACTAAGAGCCAAAACTGCTCCTACTAGAACAATAACAGCGGGAAAGTAAACAAAGTTATACCTTGCCCCTCTGGTAAGGTCAACGCCGATAAAGTAAGTAATGCCAAAAAATAAGGCGATCGCTCCGAGAACAAAACCCCCTAAAATGCCTGTAGCTAATCGATGGTCAGATTGTCTCAATTGGGTTTTGATGCCACGATAGAGAATCGGCACTAGCCAAATGAAAAACAGGAGCATCACTACCCCAGAGGTAATGGACACTAGCTTGGCGGATACTTCCACTGGTAACAGGAAGAGCATGGTAATCCAAGCAGCAAGGGACTGGAAAATAGGGTTGAGGATAGTCCAAATATTGCGATCGCTACTCATTACCCATTGAATCATCTCCGGGTCGCGACTAGCTTGCCAGACTGGGAACCAAACTATGCTACCGACAAAAGTACCAGCGGCCACACTACCAATGCGCCACCACTGGGAAGGAGAAGTTTGGCTGTTTCGTAGTATCCAAAATCCCGCTAGTGCTATTGCCTCGGCACAAAGAGTCAGGCTAAAGAAGTAATGGGTTGCCATGCCTAAACTGTTGACCACTATCCAACCCAATGTCACTGATAAAGGTAAGGGTTTTTTGTGGTGAAGATGCTGTAAGGCAACTACTAGGCAACTTAAAGAGGCGATTACCCAGAGAATTCCTAGGGTGTAATGGCGAGCTTCCTGAGCTAAAAAGATACCATAGGGAGAGACTGCCATTATAGCTGCGGTTAGTTGGGCTACTAACTGAGAACGAAAAGCCAGCCAACTTAGTCCATAGACACCAGGAATAGATAATACACCCAAGAAGGCAGGAAGCGATCGCATTGCCCACAGGGAAACATAATCTCCGACAGGGGGAAATAGTTGTGTCCACCAATGAGCTAGTAAAAAATAGAGGGGAGGATGATGATCCTCATTCAAGAGGTGATGTAGTAGTGCTGATGGAACCGCAACAGCGTTAGGTTTTAGGGGTTCCAGAAGATTGTCTAGGGAAATTACCTGGTTGAGGGGTACAAGGTTATAACTATTGCCCAAACTAAATACCATCGTAGCAAACTCATCTGTCCAAGGAGACTTCAGAGCCAGATTTCCAAAGCGTAAGGCAATGCCAAGAATAATCCATACCAACAGTGGCAGTAGGGTCATAGTTTATTAGTAGAGGTAGGCAACAGGCAATTTTGATAAATTATCCTTTATAGGGAATAGGGAATAAGTGTTGCCCCTCTTTGTCCCTAAACCCTACATCCCGCCATCACCCCGTGAAGTTAACGGGGGAGAAAGTCAAGCAATTGAAGATTGAAGATTTTAGATTTACCCCATAAATAGACGATACTTTAGGGGCTTGTGACCTTTTTAATTCTTCAGATCTAAAATCTAAAATCTAAAATCTCTCTGCTCACTTAACTCACACCGGGTTCCCTACCGGTGGCTGTAACTCAGGTTTAATGCTACCTACAATGGGGCTAGTTCCATTTTCTGGTAGAGGGCGACGCTCCTCAATCAAGCTAATGGTACGACCAACAGTTTCAGGGAGAATCACCACTAAACCACCGATGGCAGCTTGATCTAATCCAGTATTAATTGCATCTGTCTCTTGGAGGATAACTTCATAACGGCAATCGGGTTTTTGTTGGATAATGCCCTTAGAAATTAACTTTGCTGCTTCTCCACTGGGACGTCCTCTTAAGTCGTAATCCTCTTTGACGATAATCCGGTCAAAGATTTTGGCGGAGAGTCTACCTAATTCAATGAAATCCTCATCCCTGCGATCGCCAGGGCCTCCGACTATCCCAATCCTCTCTCCGGGCCAATTGCGGACAAAGCCTCCTAGTGCTTCATAACCGGCAGCATTGTGAGCATAATCTACTAAGGCATGATAGCGACCAAGATTAAACAAATTCATCCGTCCTGGAGTCTGTTCTACGGAAGCTCGGAAGGTAGTTAATGCTGCGCGAATTGCTTCAATGGGAACTCCCTGAGCAAAGGCAGCAAGACTAGCAGCTAGGGCATTAGCAATCATAAACGGTGCCAATCCCGACATAGTTACCGGTACATGCACTGCCTCCTCGATCCGCAGCGTCCAATCTCCCCTGAAAATTGACAGGTAGCCATTTTCATAAACTGCTGCCAAACCACCCTGCCGCAGGTGATCTTGCACCACCTGATTTTCTGGGTTCATGGAAAAATAAGCTACATTACCCTTCACCTTTTGTGCCATAGCTACCACCCGAGGATCGTCGGCATTGAGGATAGCATAGCCATGAGGACTGACGGATTCTGCTATCACTCCTTTGAGGGTTGCCATCTGTTCGATGGTGTCTATATCACCAATGCCCAAGTGATCAGCGGCTACATTTAAAACTACTCCCACGTCACAACGATCAAATGCCAAGCCAGAGCGCAAGATACCACCACGGGCAGTTTCGAGAATTGCTACTTCTACCGTCGGATCTTTGAGTATTACCTGAGCACTTTGAGGTCCGGTAGTATCTCCTTTTTCCACCAGATGATCATCAATATAAATACCATCAGTGGTGGTATAACCTACAACTTGTTCAGTTTGCCGATAAATATGGGCAATCAAGCGAGTGGTAGTAGTTTTTCCATTAGTGCCAGTGATGGCCACGATGGGAATACGGCTAGGTTGTCCTTGGGGGAATAGCATTTCCATTACTGGTGCTGCCACATTCCGGGGCAAGCCTTGACTTGGGCAAACATGCATCCGGAAGCCAGGGGCAGCGTTTACTTCGACGATAACTCCATCTACTTCTCGTAGAGGTTTCGTGATATCTGGGGTAACAATGTCAATTCCGGCAATATCCAAACCGATGATTTTGGCAACCCTCTCTGCCAACCAAATGTTTTCTGGGTGGATATCGTCAGTACGATCAATAGCGATACCGCCAGTACTAAGGTTAGCAGTGGCTCGCAAGTAGCAACATACTCCTTCTCTCAAAACCGTATCTAGGTTGTAACCTTGACGGTCTAACAGATTCATACTGGTATGGTCTATGGTGATTTTGGTGAGTACATTATCATGTCCTTCGCCACGATTAGGGTGGCGATTGGTCTCTTCAATCAGTTCCTCAATGGTGGACTTACCATCCCCGATCACATGGGCGGGAATGCGTTCAGCCACTGCTATTAATTTGCCGTTGACTACTAAAACTCGGTGATCATTGCCTCGATAGTAACGTTCTACAATCACAGAACGGGAGACCGCTCTGGCAGTATCGTAGGCTTTTTCTGCTTCTTCCCAATTTTGGATATCAATGGTGATACCTCTACCATGATTACCATTCAATGGCTTGATCACAATCGGGTAACCCCCGAGGTCTTCAATCGCTACTTCTAAATCATCTAGGTACTGAATTACAGTGCCGCGCGGTACAGGAACACCGGCATCCCGCAAAGTTTGTTTCGTGCCCTCTTTATCACAGGCTAACTCAACCCCTAAAATTCCGGAGTGGTCACTTAAAGTTGCCTGAACACGCTTCTGGTAGCGACCATAGCCAAGCTGAATCATCGCTCTGGCACTCAAAGCCATCCAGGGTATATCTCTAGCTTCGGCTTCTTTAACCAAGGCTTCTGTACTGGGGCCCAGGGCTGCTTCCTGGTGCAATTCTTTTAAATCTTTGAGGTCTTGCTCTAGCTCTTTTTGGGGGTAAGTACCTGTATCAACTATGCTGCGGCACAAGCGAACTGCTGCTCTGGTAGCATAACGACCAGCTTGTTCATCAGCGTATTCAATTACTACCTGATAAACTCCTGGTGTCGCTGTTTCCCTAGTGCGACCAAAGCCTACTTGCCTACCAGCTAGTTCTTGGAGTTCCAGGGCTACATGTTCGATGATATGCCCCATCATCGTCCCTTGCCTCACCCGATGAAGGAAACCACCCCGGGTACCAGGAGAACAGAAATGTTCCTCCAGACTGGGTAATACCTCAACGAGTCCTTCGTAAAAGCCAGGGATTTCATTGGAGGGCTTGTTTGCCAACTCCTCCAAATCAAGACGCATAACAATGAGTTTATGGCGTCGAATACTCCAATAGCTGGGACCGCGTAATGTCTGGATTTTTAAAATTCTCATAGGGGATGATTGTCAAGATTTACTCGAAGAAGTTGAAAGAAGTGATTGCCGCACTCAAGGAGTACAGTAACAAAACACAGGATATGTAAAGTATATTTAAAGTTTTTTATGATAAGTCAACAAATTTGCTTGACCGTTAAGTCACGAATCCTGTTATGTTAGGCAACTTGACTAGTTTCCCGCGTTAAAAACCTCTTAAACTGTTCTCCGTGAACAGTTTTCTCTTATATTATCCGTAATAGTATCTAAATTGACACTTCCCCCAGCTCGGGCTGAGGGAGTGAAACAGGTGGGAAGTATAGAGATGTACGAAGTTAGATTTAAACCTCTGTACTTCCTCAAGTTCCCAATAGTATTGCTATCAGGCCAACCACACGCATCAATCTCAGAATTTTTGGCTCATGAGGGAACGCTGGTGTATGTGATAGCGATCGCCATGGCAGAGAATGTGTACCCGGAGATTATGTAAGCTAATGGGATCTGTGGCACCAATATAAGACTCATTGGTATAAGACATTTCTCCTGCATCAATAATTGTCACAGTGCCTTTACCCATGACATGCAACAGACCATCTTGTTCAAATAAGGCACAGGTATCTTCATCAATACCGATTCCTAGCTTATTAGGATTGGCAGCCATAGCACTCATCAGACGTGCCATACGATTGCGATTGTGAAAATGTTGATCCACCACTATCTCTGGGATGATCCCTAGTCCTGTAGCCATTTCTACTAAGGAACGATTGGGGGACTCTCCACTACCGCCACCACCAATCATCTGGTGGCCCATCGCTGCTGCACCAGCACTAGTCCCTGCTAGGGTAATTTCACCTAGATGTACTCGTTGTAGGAGCTTTTCCATCATCGGCGTTTCGGCTAGTAAACCACACAAGCGCAACTGGTCTCCACCAGTCAGGAAGACCCCTGTGCAGTTTGCCATATACTCCAATATTAGAGGGTCAGACCCTTGAGTGCGATCGCGGATATCTAGCACCCTTATTTCTTGGGCTCCCATATCGGCAAAAATTCGGTGATAACGCTCACCAATCAGTGCTGGTTCTCTCGACGCTGAGGGAATAATCGCTATTCGACTTTGCCCTGATCCAGAACGGTAAAAAAAATTGTGCAGGATCTCGCGTCCATGAATTTTGTCCTCAGCACCACCAATTACTAGAACAGCTGTTTTCGTGGATTTAGGCATTCTCGTTCCTGGGAATTGAGACTCTAACTGGAGCATCATATCGATTTTTTCTTGCTATGAGGTAATTCAAGTGCTTAAGTTTTGGCTATCGCTCGGAATGCTACTTTAATATAAATTCTGAACCGGGCTCAACTCTTCAGGAAACGGTTGCTAACAAACACACCACTCTAAGCTCGTTCCACGACTCGAATCACGCGGGGTGGCGCAACTGCCGCTACGAAGTAAAGTGTCCGACTCTTCAGTCTACCGAAGAAGGCATTTATGTCAAGTGTTATAGAGTTTTTTGTATGCTTTAACACTTGTAGTTAGAAAAGTATAATACTATTTCTTTGGAAGGATGTCAATATGAAGCCATCTGTCTATAATTGATAGGATTTTTTGATTACTACTTTCCCAAATACTTATTCAGTAAACCTTAATCAATACCTTGTGCGATTTGACATTGTTACCCTGTTTCCTGATTTTTTTACCTCTCCCCTGAGCTCAGGGCTAATTGGTAAAGCTCTAATAAAGCAAATTGCCCAGGTTTATTTTGTCAATCCTCGCGACTTTGCTACGGACAAGCACCGGAGAGTTGATGATGAACCCTACGGTGGCGGTGTCGGAATGTTGATGAAACCAGAGCCAATTTTTGCAGCGGTGGAGTCATTACCGATTTTGCCTCGACGGGAGGTAATCTTAATGACGCCTCAGGGACAACCTTTAAACCAAAAGTTGCTAGGAGACCTGGCAATCAATTACGACCAACTGGTGGTGATTTGTGGGCATTATGAAGGGGTAGATGAGCGAGTATTGCATTTGGTTACCCGGGAGCTGTCCTTGGGGGATTTTATTTTGACCTGTGGAGAAATTCCCGCCTTGACTTTAATTAACGGTGTGGTGAGGTTGCTACCAGGAACTGTAGGCAAGGTAGAGTCCCTCAAAGCAGAAAGTTTTGAAGCTGGGTTGTTAGATTATCCTCAATATACCCGGCCAGCTGAGTATCGGGGCTGGAAAGTACCTAATGTCCTGTTGTCAGGTAATCATGGAGAAATTGCCCGGTGGCGTAAAGAACAGCAAATTCAGAGAACCCAGGAGCGTCGTCCTGATGTGTATGAAGATTGGTTACGGAATCTTGACAATAGTCAAGGTTAGTATTAAAAAATTGCATCTGCTCAAAACAAGACAAATATTTGGCTGAGATTGCCACAGGTACAGAAACTTGTTACACAGGATAGCGATTCAAAAAGATGCTATTCTACTGTGGAACTGGCATCTTGCCAGTGGCCAGATGCAACTTTAATCACTAATTAACTCAAACAAAGGTTGAGCAATCCAGTTAAAGCCAACTTTGAGCTGATGATCTAAGGTAGGCATACGGTAGAGATAAGCAAGACGCCGCGCTATGTGAGCTAAAGGTCCATCTAACTTGACTCCCAAACCAGTCAAGGTAGCATTATTGATACCCAAGGTCATCATCTCCCCTAAGTTCTGGTAGCGGAAAGGAAGCAAAGGACGTCCAGTCAGAGAAGCCCAGATATTCCAGGCAGTGTAGTCTGCCTGCTGATAGGCGGCTTGGGCTGTACTGGGAATTTGCTGCTCGTTAGCATCTTTACAATCAGCTAAGTCCCCCAGAGCAAAGATTTCTGGATGCTCCAGTACCTGTAGGGTGGGGAGTGTGGTCAATTGTCCCCGGTGGTTTTGCTTAAGGGGAAGCGATCGCACTACAGGTGAAACCGTTGTACCTACTGTCCACAATACCAAATCTACAGGGATAGTATCCAACTGCCCTTTGTATACCAGAGAAATCTGGTCTGCTTCAATAGAGTCAATTTCTGTATCCAAATCCAGCCAAACCTGGCGTTCATTCAAAGCTTTTTGTGCCGCCTCTCGATTAAAATCAGGGGATGTCTTGAGAATTTCATCACCCCGTTCAATTAATCGCAACCTTCCTCTCTCTCCTAACCTTTCTGCTAGTTTACAAGCCAACTCAACTCCACTGTAACCACCACCCACGACTGCCACTCGGATTTTATCGGTGTTGGACTCCTCCAGAATCCGCAGCCGCTCCTCCAAGCGATAGGCGTCAGTGATAGTGCGGAATGGGAGAGAGTGCTCAACGGCTCCTGATACCATATCTAAGGGAGTCACTCCTCCTAAAGCTAACACCAGGCGATCGTAAGAAAATCCCGCTCCTTCTTGTAGCTGTACCTGTTGCTCGTCTAAGTCAATTCCCGCTACAGTAGCTTGAGTAAAGCGCACTCCTGTGTTTGCCAACAATTCTTCAAAAGGTGGGGCAATTTCCCAAGTTTGTAGTTCACCGGTCAGTAGTTCGTATAGTAGGGGTAGAAAGAGAAATCTATCATTGTGATCAACCAGGATAACTTCCGGCTGTTGTGGCTTTTCCCAAGGCAGCTGGCTCAGGCGCAAAGCTGTGTAGAGACCTCCAAAGCCTCCACCAAGAATACAGATGCGGGTGGATTTTTCAGTCATTGACACTCCTGTAGTCACTGCTGCTAAGGTGATCTGTGGACGGACATTCTAATAGGGAAACTTCTTCTAGGATAGCAAGATTTTGTTAGGTGTTAGGTGTTAGGTGGTACGTGGTAGGTAAACTCTTTCCTATTAGCTGTTCCATTCCCAATTCCCAATTCCCAATTCCCAAAAAACAATAACGAAAGTACAATCACCCAATAAGAAACACAATAAAAACTAATTATGTCTGAGTTACCACCCTTGAATACCGATACCATTTGGGCAATTATCAAAGAAGAAATTGATGATGATACAGTAAATCAGCTAGTCTGGCATTGTTTGGGTTATCGCTACGACACAGCAGCCCAGCAGTGGGATATCTCAGGAGTTGCTCCAGAATGGCAGGAGGCATATCCTGAACCACCAAATTTTATCGAAAACCGCCCTCCAACAGTCAAGCTGACTCGCTCTATTCCCAAAGAAAATAAACAACTGTTGAAAGAGCAGTTAGGTTTCAAAGGATACAAAATTGGAGAATTTGGCCCTCGGCAAACTCGTAGGGCAACAGCAGCAAATTGGCTATTGAGTTATATGAAACAATTGCCAGCCAATTAATAGTTGAGTACATTTCTCAATTCTCAATTGGTTAAAGTATTGGGCATGGGAAAGATGTGCTATGGAGTAGTAGGCAATGATCAATTTGGACAATGAGGATCGCAAACAGTTAATTACTTTACTTAGAAATCTACCAGAGTTAGCAACAGAGCGATCGCGATTGGAAATGCTGGAATTGGCTGGTTTACAACAGTTAGCACCGATGATTGATTTGTCGGGTACTCGTTTTGTCGCAGTTAGTGAAATCATCCGGTATCTGTCCAATTATGGCCGTTTGACTTACGATAATGAGGCATTGGGACTATTTCTCAACACCCTCAAGGGTTTTGTGGCATTTCAGGAACAACAATTCTTGGATGAATTACTGACCAAGTATGATATGATGACTCCGATCGCGGCACTCCCTGATATTGGTCAATGGCAGATAGAAGAAAAGACAGAAGCTGTTCTCGAAAAGATTATCGGGGAGAATACCTTACGTCCCATTGCTTTTTTACAACGAGGTTTAGAAGTGGCGCGATCGGTTGCCTATGTTAGAGTACAGCTGGGGTTTAAGCGTCAGTCAGGGACAGGCTTTCTTGTAGCTGAGGATTTATTGCTCACTAACAATCACGTTTTGCCGAGTTTAGAACAATCACAAAATTCCCTGTTTCGCTTTAACTACGAAGATGATTTTTGGGGTCATGCTCAGCCTAGTGAAGAATATTACCCGAAGCCTCAGGGACTGTTCCATACTAATCAGGAACTAGACTATACTTTAATTCAATTAGAGGGAAAACCAGGAGAGAAATGGGGATGGTTACCTCTACTATCAAGAAACCTGAAGCGTAAGGAGCGAGTTAATATAATCCAGCATCCCGCAGGAAGACCCAAAGAAGTTTCTTTCCAGAACAATTTTGTGGAGTATATAGGGGGGGATGTGGTGCAATATGTTACCTCGACACTAAATGGTTCTTCAGGAGCACCGGTATTAAATGATGGGTGGGAGGTAGTTGCTTTACATCATGCGGGGGGTAATCTACAGGAACCTACAACTCAGCGGCGTTATTTTAGAAATGAAGGCATACTGGTAGAGAAGATTTTGACGGATTTACCGCCAGAATTGAGTAAATTAGTACAAGAAGGTGGAAAGCAGTCTCCATGAAAAAATTTTACCACTATTTATGAAGGTAGGCTTTTCCCTTTTGCCTGTTTTCTGCTCCCTGTTGTCTGACTATTAACAATGTCTCTGAAATCAGAACTGTTGAAGTTTTTGTCGCGAATACCCAATACTCAAACATTTGCCCAGCGGAAAGCTCTATTAACTGCTGTTGGGTTGGATAATTTGAGTGGTCAAATTTCTTGGGAAGGAACCAATCTCGTCTTTTTTAATGAATTATTGGAACTATTAAGCTCTCAAGGGCAGACTAATCTGGTTAAGTTCTTAAGAAGCTTAGCAGATCGTGATTTACACTTGGTAGGACTAGAGGATAGTAACAAGCTGATTTCCTTGGCTGAGAATATTGCGGCTTTAACCTCTAAGGAATGGGAGAGAGAGTTTCGGGGCGATAATCCTTCTCCGGCTACAACTCCTATCAATCGGATGGAGCTAATCAAAACCTTAGGAAAACTAAGTGCTTCTGAGTTTAGCATGTTAGTTTTCTCTCTAGAAGTTCCTGCCAATATTATCCCATCCTCAACAGCATCACCGGGAGAACGTGCATTTGCCCTACTACAATGGGCTGAAAGTCCTACAGGCTGTGGTTTGTCAGAAGTGGAGGCAGATTTGGCAAGTCTTCTCCCTCAATAGCCCCTCCAGAAATCGACTCAACCTCCTATTTTTTGGAGGGGCATTCAAAACTGAATTCTGAGTTTGGCAGAAATCCTAAAATTACTGATACCTTATCTCATGTTCCTTTGGTGCTGCCAGAAGATACCCGTTATTTTACAGGGCGTGAAGAGCAGCTTCAGCAACTAGAGGAACTATTGTTAAATTCACGGGGTTCTAAAATCTGTAGTATTGTTGGAGTATCTGGTGGTGGTGGTATCGGTAAGTCTGCCTTGGCTTGTCACTTCGCTACGATTCACCAAGACAAATTTCGAGATGGAGTGATTTGGTTACGGGTAGCTGGTAAAGATGTGGATACTATTGCCCGTGAATTTTTGAGACATTGTCAGATCAAACTAGATTTGGAAGATGACCAAGATGCAGTGCAATTGATGAAAGAATTGGTTGCTCGGCGTCAAATGTTGCTGATATTTGATAATGCTGAAGAGCAGAGCATTAAAAGTTTACTTCCTGATGGGACTAGCTGTGCCGTAATGGTCACGACTCGAACACGAAAGTTACCTTTCGATCTAGATATTGGTGAGCGAGAAACTATTGACTTACCTCCATTACCTGAGACAGATTCTCTGAAATTACTGAAGAAGATTTTGACCCCAGAGCGAGTTGACAATACCATAGCCGCAGCCAAGCGATTGGTGAATTTAGTGGGTAATTTACCTCTAGCGTTACAGGTACTAAGTGCATCATTAAGAGGGGATCGTGAATCTTTAGCTGATTATGCTGAAGCACTCGAAGAAGAGAAAGAGGAACTATTTGAAGAACTTCAGGTAGAAGGAGATCGAAATCTCAATGTAGAAGCCTCATTAAATTTAAGTTTGAGGCGGCTTTCAGAAGAGGAAACATATTTCTTTGCTTGTTTGAGCGTCTGTGCAGCAGCAGGTTTTACTCGGCAAACAGCAATGGCAGCCACAGGATATACCAAGATTCTGCAAACTCGGCGTCGTCTGAAAAAGCTTTATAATTGGTCACTATTGAATTATGTAGATTCTGGAGAAAACCGTTTTGTACTGCATCCTTTGGTAAGAGCCTATGCCGAAGCTTTAGCCAGGAAGCAAAATTGGCGGACTATCGCAGGACAACGCCATGCTCAGTTTTTCGTGGAGTGGTTACAGTCTGATTTAGAAGATGAAACCGCAGTTGAGGAAGTTGCTGCGAATTTGGATGATGTGATCTTAGCTGCTGAGTGGTTACAGAATCATGAGACCGACACAGCACAGAGTAACCAGAAAAACTATAAATTTGCCCTACAGCTACAGCCATTATTCGAGCAGTATGGCTATTGGCAAAAAGCAATTACTTTGATGGCGCGATTTCAATCTTGGGCAGAAGAATTTGAGGATTGGGATGCAGTGGCTAAATATCAAATGCAAGAGGCTCGCTACTGGTCTTTTGTCGAAGAATTTGAACAAGCTGAAGCAATCTTAGATTCTGCACAGGGTAATTTACACAAGATTGAGGATTTAGATACTCGGAAGACGCGCAAGGTTAAAGTACTGAATGTATTGGCTGGTGTCTTCCAAAAACAAGGTAAGTTTGAGTTGCAACAGGGTAAATTAGAACAAGCACAGCAAGCTTTTGAACGACAAATTGAGATTGACGAAGCCTTTGATAACAAATCTCGACTTGCTATTGGATTGACCCGTTTAGGAGGAGTGCTCCAGCAACAGGGTAAGTTAGAAGCAGCACAGCAGGCTTTTGAACAAAGAATTGAGATTAACGAAGCCCTCAATGACCAACCATCTCTTGCCATTGGATTGACCCGTTTAGGAGGAGTGCTCCAGCAACAGGGTAAATTAGAAGCAGCACAGCAGGCTTTTAAACAACAAATTGCGCTCTCTGAAGCCCTCAATGACCAGTCATCTGTTGCTATTGGATTGACCCGTTTAGGGGGAGTGCTCCAGCAACAGGGTAAGTTAGAAGCAGCACAGCAGGCTTTTGAACAAAGAATTGAGATTAACGAAGCCCTCAATGACCAACCGTCTCTTGCCATTGGATGGAACCGTCTAGGAGGAGTGCTCCAGCAACAGGGTAAATTAGAACCAGCACAGCAGGCTTTTGAACGAGAAATTGAGATTGACAAAGCACTCAATGACCAATCTCAACTTGCCATTGGCTTAAACTGTTTAGGAGGAGTGTTCCAGCAACAGGGTAAATTAGAACCAGCACAGCAGGCTTTTGAACGAGAAGTTGAGATTGACAAAACCCTCAATGAACAATCATCTCTTGCTATTACACTGAACCGTTTAGGGGGAGTGCTCCAGCAGCAGAGGAAGTTTGAAGAAGCACAACAGGCTTTTGAACGAGGAATTGAGATTAACGAAAACCTCAATAACCAATCATCGGTTGTGATTGGCTTGAACTGTTTAGGAGGAGTGCTCCAGCAACAGGGTAAATTAGAACCAGCACAGCAGGCTTTTGAACAAGAAATTGCGATCGCCAAAGACCTCAATGACCAATCTAAACTTGCCATTACACTGAACCGTTTAGGAGGAGTGCTCCTGCAACAGGGTAAGTTAGAACAAGCACAGCAGACTTTTGAACAAGAAATTGCGATCACTGAAGCCCTCAATAATCAATCTCAACTTGCTATTGGCTGGAACTGTTTAGGGGGAGTGCTCCTGCAACAGGGTCAATTAGAACAAGCACAGCAGGCTTTTGAGCGACAAATTGAGATCGCCAAAGCCCTCAATGACCAATCTCAACTTGCTATTGGCTTAAACTGTTTAGGAGGGTTGCTTCAGCAACAGGGTAAACTAGAAGAAGCACAACAGGCTTTTGAACAACAAATTGCGCTATCTGAAGATCTCAATGACCAATCATCTCTTGCCATTGGCTTGAACCTTTTAGGGGGAGTGCTCCTGCAACAGGGTCAATTAGAAGAAGCACTGCCAATAGCTAGACGTTGTGTTGCTATTGAAACAGAACTTGGTATTTCTAAAGGACTAACTATGGCTTTGACACAAGTTAGTCAACTTCTGAGAGCAACAGGACAAGTTCAAGAAGCAATTACCACTCTTGAACGTATTGCTCAGATTGAGGAAGAGCTTGGAAATCAGCGAGGGATAGCCATGACACTTAGCACCCTAGCTAATTTGCAAAAAGATCATGGATATTGGGATGATGCTTCTCAGACATTGCTGCGTATTCTGGCAATTGAAGAGGGATTGAGTAATCAAGAAAGAATATTATCAACATTTGCTAGTCTAAACTATATAGCATTACAACAAGAAAAGTTTGATTTAGCAGTTGAATATTACGAGCGCGTTTTTGAACTATCCAAAAAATCTGGCAATGAAGAGGTTTTTGCTTCAACCTTGAATCGCATGGGTATAAGATTTCATGAATATGGAACTTCTCTGCTGAACCAAAGAGGTATTGTAGATCAAGTAATTGAAATTCTAGAGAAAAGTCAAGAAATTTTAACTTACCTTAATATCCCTGCTAAAATTGCCTGGGTCTTACACAGTCTTGGTAGAGCTTGGAAATTAAAAGGGAATTTTGAAGAGTCAGAAACACTTCTTAAACATAGTCAGGAAATTTTGGAAGATGAAAAGGATTGGTCAAGTTTAGCCAAGGTTTTGAATACTTTGGGAGGTGTTTTAGAAAGACAACAGAAGTGGGATGAAGCAGAAAACATTCTGCGCCAGAGTTATGATTTAGCAGTTAAACTTGAGGATAAACGAGGACAAGCAATCGTGGCCAATAGCTTAGGGCAAGTTATGGCTTATCAAGAAGAAGAAAAAGCCTTTAAAAGCGCTCAAATGTACTTCCGCCAAAGTATCAAATTGGGAGAAGAAATTGATGATCACCAACATCTTGCTAAGGTACATACAGCAAGGGGTCAAGCGTTTCTAGCTCGTCAAAATTTCGACGAAGCTGTTAGTTCACTATCCCAAGGATTTGCCATTGATGAAAGCTTGTCTAATATTCGCGGCTTAAAAATTGTTACCCCTAATATCACTTATGCTCTATCTAGATTAGGAAAACGAGAAGACGCATTAGCCTATTGCGATCGCGCCTTAAAAATTGCTCCCGATTATCCAGGCTTCCTACAATTGTATGACAAAATTCAGACAGCGATCGCAACTGGCACTCAGGAAATATTGATCAAAACTGGTTTAGTTCTCTTCATTCGCTATAACAAGGATAAATTACGCTGGGGACGAATTGCGCCGGATGATGGCAGTTCAAAGATTACTTTTAATGAAAAGTTCGTTGGCTATGAGTCGGTATCTCTGCTGGCTAAAGGCGATTTAGTAGAAGTTGAAGTCCAGGAAAGATATGGAAAACTGTATGCAACACAGATTAGAATTATTGAGGAGGAAGAAGAGCTATAGACTCCTAAGAAACACTCTGGCTAACGGCTAATGGCTAATTGTTAATGGCTAATTGCTTTCAATCAACTCCGAGTCAGGAAGGAAGAAGGGAAAAGGTTAACAGGTAAAGGTTTCAGCATTTGGTATTGTCCTAACCGCCTTGGCGATTGCTATATATCATGAACAAAGCACAAAATAACATCACTATACAGTAAGTGCGATCAGTCAAGTGAACAAATTCTTGATAGTAAGGTGTAGTTCACTAGCATTAGATACTAATTATTTTATCGACTTACTCCCCAGAGTAGGCACTCAAGAATATCAACTGGTTTACCATTTCTTCAGCTGACTTAGCTTTCATCAATTTCAACACTCGTCGCATCTGCTCTCCCACAGAGTATTCCTGCGACGAAATAATAATTCCGGTGTGATTCCTTCCTTCAGCCATGTATAGGCTGTGTAATTGACAAAAGTCACCGACATTGAATGTGTACAGAACCCTTTGCTGCTCAGTTGCTAGAGCTAGTTGTGCTTCATCACTAAAGCTAATTGTGCGAATTTCACCAACAGTTGTAATATCTACTTCCCTTGCTCTCAAGGCTCTAACAAACCGATGATCCATTGAGTCTTCATCGATAAACAGCCGAATTAAACTCATACCGGCTGCCCCATTTCAGCTGCTAATCGCTGATAATCTAACCTTTCAGCAGTAAGGTAACCCTCAATCTCTTCTCGATTAGCATGATAGTAAGTCAAAGCTGCATAAACCTGCGCTAATGTCAAATTACCCATACGCTCAACAATCTCCTCTGCATTTAGTCCCATCTTGTACCAAGCTGCCACCCGCTGAACAGATATTCGTGTTTCAGCTATCCGGGGACGGTTACCGCAAATTCCCGGTGTGCGAACAATCAGTAAACCAATGTCAGTAGTAATTTGCATCGCTGACTTGCTGAATTTTACTCTGATCATAGCCCATAATAGACCTCTTGCATAAATTCCGGAAGGGCGTGGCATTGACGGAACAAAACTTTTATTTTATCGGCAATCTGCTAGCGCCAATGACCAACATATGCCCTCAATCTAAAGTAATTTCAATTTTCATACTCAGTACCAATGCCTACTAAACTCTCCAATTCCTCAACTACCCGCTCTAACTCTTCCACTAGTGGTGTTGACTCAGTAGAAAGGAAAGCTTCTAATACAGAACGATAATACCAAAGAGTTCCATCTTTGCCACCGTGGAAGCACTCCCACAAATTATCTCCCAATCTACGATAATCATGCAGTATTGACCGAGCATTATGTAACTTGTCGGAGGCGGAAACTAATCTTACTGAACTTGAAGCGGTGGGGATGCTAGCAATATATGCCTCTTTGCGCTGACGCCAAGGAGGTTTAGGAATAGTGTCCGCATCCGTGCAACCATCGACAATATCAGTTACAGTATCTCCAAAGCGACGGCGAATTTCTTCCCGGGTAGCAGCACCACCTTGATCCTCAATGGCATCATGAAGCAATGCTGCGATTGCTTCATCTTCATTGGCTCCATATTCTAGGGCAATACTGGTAACACCTAGGAGGTGAGTAAGGTAGGGAACTCCACTGCCTTTCCGGATTTGGTTAGCGTGGAGTTGAGTGGCAAAAGTCAAGGCGTCTGTAAAGCGTTGTGAGAGTATCATTACATAAGGGGGTGATTAACCCGGATTTGGTATGATTTATTTCCTGAGTGTTAATTACTATTCCAGCAACTTAATTGCTAAATTAGTCAGTTCCATTCCCGCCAACTCCAACATTCCTTATCAAATTGTTGTTGTTAATAACTCTACTAATGACCAAGGGTTGCAACAATTGCCAGCCTCCTCTATCAAAATCTTAGAAGCAGAAACTAATCTTGGTTTCGGTAGAGCCTGCAACCTGGGACTAAACTGGATTTATCAGCAAAATCCCCAAGCTTTAGTCTGGATTATCAATCCTGATGCTTTTCTGCCAGAAAACACCCTAGAAAAAGTCCCTACTTTTTTTGCTACCCATCCAGAACTTTCCCTTCTCGGTACTTTAGTCTACACCACAGCTGGTGATATTTGGTTTGCTGGGGGTCAATTTATGCCTCAGCAGGGAGCAATTATCTCCGCTGATTTGGGAATGTCTCATCCAGAAAAGGCATATGTTCCCTGTGACTGGGTAAGTGCCTGTAGTCTAATAATCAATCTACACCACTTTGCTCATTGTCCTCAGTTTGACCCTGCTTACTTTCTTTACTACGAAGACTTCGACTTCTGCCAGCGCTATAGTCATCAAGGTCATCAGATTGCCATTACTAATCAACTAGCGGTAATTCACCAACCTTCCAGCATTACTAACCGCAATCTTACTAGCAAATTCCAGCACAGCACCTATAGTTACCTACTAACTCTAGCCAAATATACCAATAAAACTATTTTCCTCCTGCGACTATTCCGACTGATTCTCCATAGCCTGATCCTACTGCTAGCCAAACCCCAAACAGCTCTTGGTAAACTAACTGGCATATTCCAATATTTTAAGTTAGGTGGTAGACATTGGTTTTAACCAGAGGTAATTATTCATTATCCACTATCCATTATCAATTAATGAAGGAGTCATCACCAATTGTTAAACCCAGTACTGCTAAATCTGTCTTTTCTTTTTGCCAAACCTACTGGCATCACTACTTATGCCTTTAACCTCTTCCCTCATTTACAGCCTCTCAACCCTACCCTCCTAATTGCACCGGAAGCGGCTCAACTTTCTCCTGCTGCCTCTAACTTTAACTGTTATCCAGTCCCTGCTAATTTAACCCCTGAACAAGGAAGCAAAGGACATCTCCGACGCCTGCTGTGGACTCAGCTACAAGTACCACGAATTTATCACCAACTGCGGTCTTCTCTGTTGTTTTCCCCTCTTCCGGAAGCACCTCTATTGACAAACTGCCGCTATATAGTCACTGTACATGATTTAATTCCCTTACGCTTTCCTAAGCGCCGTTCACCCCTAACTATCTATTTCCGCTATTATATTCCCCAGGTTCTTGCCCAAGCCCAACATATTATCTGCGACTCCACTGCTACTGCCAAGGACATTACTCAGTTTTTGGGTATCCCTGCTAGTAAAATTACCCCGGTACTCCTTGCCTATAACGCTGAACATTTTCGTGTGCTTAATCCGCCTAATGAGGAGAAGGAAAAAAATTGTCCCTACTTCCTCTATATTGGTCGTCATGACCCCTATAAAAACCTGCACCGACTGATCGAAGCTTTTGCGGCACTCCCCAACTATCGGGACTACGAATTATGGATTACGGGACCAACTGATCAACGCTACACTCCCCTATTGGAAGCCCAAGCAGAGCAACTGGGTATAAAGGCTCAAGTAAAGTTCCTCAACTATGTTCCCTATGAAGAACTACCAATCATTATAAATCAAGCGATCGCTTTAGTATTTCCTAGTCTCTGGGAAGGTTTTGGACTTCCTGTTTTAGAAGCAATGGCTTGCGGCACTCCGGTAATTACCTCCAACATTTCCTCCTTACCAGAAGCTGCTGGTGATGCCGCTATTTTGATTAACCCCTACAAAACTGCTGAAATCACCGAAGCAATGCAATCAATAGCCACCGATTCCCAGTTGAGATCGCAGCTTAGCACTCTTGGTTTAGCTAGAGCTAGTCAATTGAGTTGGGCCAAAACTGGGCAGGCTACGATGGAGGTTCTTGGGAAATATCTTTAGAAGGAATTAATTGCTAATTGCTAATTGCTAATTGCTAATTGCTAATTGATAGACGAATTGGGAGTAACCTTCTTTTTTACCTTCTGCCTTCTACCTCCGGTTCCCCTCCTTGGAGGGGTTAGGGGTGGGTTCTGCCTTCTGCCTTATTGCCACCGAACTTGATATAATCCATCTGTTGGCGAAAAGGAATAAGATTGCAAGGTAGGTACAAAGTAATTATAACTATTTATCCGAACTTGATAGAAAAGATCATAATAAACCTAAGGGGAAGCTTGAACGCAAAATCCCCCAATTATGGGGGATTCAGGAGGCAATCAGTAGATGTTGTTATTGTCTATTGCTTACCCAGAAATTTGCTTAACACCATAGCGTTAGCTTCTAGTATTGCGGCAAATCTACTATACATTCACCAATCACAGGACTGTATGTAGTTCCGTCTGGGCACATACAAATGCTTGCATTACCACAAACATTGATGTCCAGCGTACAAATATCTTGTGGAGGGGATGTACATTTGCTCTCAACAGGTGCTCCTGGACCGTCTGCCAGATAAAGGTCATCGACTAGACAGGCTCCAACCGATGCATTATAAGAATATCCCGGTGGGCATATGCATTGGCTAGGATTGCCACAGGGATTGATGTCTCTGGTACAGGGAAGTTCTGGGTAATCTGCAACACAAGGACCAGCTGGCTGAGCGATCGCAGCAGGGGAGCTGATGAAAAACAGTTGCGCTACTAACAAACAAGCGCAGAATAATTTGAATATTCTCGACATGTTAAATTAAATGACTCTTTTAATGAACTTCGAGGTTAACATAGTTCAATTTATCTTTTAGTTTGAACTATCTTTAATGACGGTACTACTTGAGAGTATTTTTTTCAATTAAACAAAAAATAAATTTACATTAATTATTATTTAAACTGGTTAAAATATTGAGCTATATTTTGTTCATCAATTGTTAAATAACTATATGGTGAATTTTGTATAATTTGTAACAAATTAGCCTTAATACCGAAGCTAATGTTAGTAAAAGTAGGCAACACCTCATCTAGTTCGTAGGTAATTTCGATAAATCTTTCTTTGAGATGCGGATTTGGTATCAATTCCCAATTCTCAATTCCCAATTCTCAATTTTGCTCTATCCTACTCACCATGCTCAACCAAAGCTGGAATTTATTCCACCAGCCTTTAATCCCTGCCGTTTTGCTTCTCTTCTTCCCAAACGTTCATCGATGAGAAGCTGCCCTGCCTTCAACTCAAGTGCTAACACGATCGCATTTGCCTCACCGGGATCAAGTCTGCGCTCATGTTCTAATATCATTACCTGAGATTGATCATCTACCGCTCTAACATCCAACCAATCAACTGTCATCACAGTTTCGGTTACAGGATGATGTTCGCCATTAGCAAGCAACTCGTGATAAACCATTTCAGGAATCACAATTGTTCCAAATAGTTGAGGGAGCAAGTCAACTTGACCAACAACAATCAAATTACAAAGCGGTGAAGTATTACTAACAACGATCACAATAAACCCAACTCTTGCAAGTTCTTTACATCCTCATGCAATTCATTTACATCATAGTGAAGACAAAGATTCTTTTCTGTCAACAAAGCCTGAAATTCTAGTTGAGTCATTCCCAAAAAACGACTGGCGCTGCCTAGGGTAATTTTTTCCTGCTCAAACAGCATCAGCACAAATTCTTGCAAGAGTTCAGGTTCAGAAAGTCCAGATGCTTGAACTAGTTCATCAGAAATGAGAAGACTCATGGTGAAATGCAAGAAGGTTGCTACTTATGAAGTATAGCTAGTGCTTTGAAGGCAGAAGGCAGGAAGCAGGAGGCAGGAGGGAAGAAAGTTTGTCGGGTAAGCTTTTTAGTTTTTTTCACGCTTTGGGTTATTTCCATGCCCGCTGCCCTAGTAATTTTAGACCAAAACTGCAAAAACCCTGTAGAGACGTTGCATGCAACGTCTCTACACAATATTCGGTAAAATAAAATATGAAGAAATATTGCGAGCTTGGGCATGAAACGCATCGTCTTGATTACCGGGTTTGAATCCTTTAACTCCGAACTGTACCGCAAAGCCGCCCAGTTGGTACAACAGCGCTCTCCTGAATTGGATATTCGAGTCTTTAACGATCGCTCCCTGACTACGGAACCTACCACAGTCACCGAAGCGCTTCAAGATGCCGATGTCTTTTTCTGTAGTCTGATCTTCGATTATGACCAAGTTTTGTGGCTGCGGGAAAGGGTGCAATCTATTCCCATTCGCCTGGTATTTGAGTCAGCCTTAGAACTGATGAGCCTTACCCAACTCGGTGCTTTTATAATTGGGGATAAGCCCAAAGGAATGCCCAAGCCGATAAAATTTATCCTGAGTAAGTTCTCCAGTGGAAAAGAAGAGGATCGTCTTGTAGGTTACCTCAGCTTCTTAAAAACTGGCCCCAAGCTACTGAAATATATTCCTGCCAAAAAAGTCCAAGACTTGCGCAATTGGCTGATTATTTATGGTTACTGGAATGCTGGCGGTTCCGATAACGTCGCTTCAATGTTTTGGACAATCGCCGAAAAATACTTAGGGGTCAAGGTAGGAACTATTCTTCCCCCAGTGGAAACCCCCAATATGGGTTTGTTGCATCCCGACTATGACGGTTACTTTGAATCACCACGACAGTATTTGGAATGGTATCAAGGAAGAAGGACAAGGGGGACAAGGGGGACAAGGGGGAGACAAGGGGGACAAGGGGGAGACAAGGGAGATATTCCCAATTCCCAATTCCCAATTCCCAATTCCCAATTCCCCATTGTTGCCATCCTCCTCTATCGCAAACATGTAATTACGAAACAACCCTATATCCCCCAACTAATTCGCTATTTTGAAGAGGCGGGATTGATTCCTCTACCTATCTTTATCAATGGTGTGGAAGGACATGTTGCAGTGCGAGATTGGCTGACTTCTAGCTACGAAACAGCCCAACGCCAGCAGGGTAATCGGGAAACTCTGTCTCTTTCCCCAGAAGCAGTAGAGGTAGATGCTATTGTTTCTACTATTGGCTTTCCCTTAGTAGGAGGACCTGCGGGTTCTATGGAAGCAGGACGTCAGGTGGCGGTGGCGAAAAGGATTCTTACTGCTAAAAATATTCCCTATATTATTGCTGCACCATTACTTATTCAAGATATTTATTCCTGGACAAGACAAGGTATTGGAGGGTTGCAATCCGTAGTATTATATGCATTACCGGAACTAGATGGGGCAATTGATACTGTTCCTCTAGGTGGTTTAGTAGGAGAAGATATCTATCTGATTCCTGAACGAGTCCAACGTTTAACCGGGCGGGTGAAGCGCTGGATTGCCCTGAGGCAGACACCGACAGCAAACCGTAAGATTGCCATTATCTTGTATGGTTTCCCCCCTGGTTATGGAGCAACCGGCACCGCTGCCTTACTTAATGTACCGCGATCGCTCGTTAAATTCCTTCAGGCACTCCAAGCACAAGGTTACGATATCGGCGAGTTACCAACGGATGGGGAAGAGTTAATCCGTAGAGTCAAAGAAGCAGATGAACTAGTAGTTAAACCAACAACCAACAACCAACAACCAACAACCAATAACCAACAACCAACAACTGTTAATACCAACACCCTAGAACAATGGTTAGGATACCTACTAACCACCCGCATTGAAAAACAGTGGCAATCCTTAAATGGTACTGGTATCAAAACCGATGGGGATGAATTGTTTGTCGGTGGTGTACAGTTGGGGAATGTTTGGCTTGGTGTGCAACCACCCCTGGGGATTGCGGGAGATCCGATGCGGCTGATGTTTGAGAGGGATTTGACGCCCCATCCCCAGTATGCAGCTTTCTACAAATGGCTACAAAATGACTTTAACCCCCATGCTGTAGTTCACTTCGGGATGCATGGCACAGTGGAATGGTTACCGGGTTCTCCCCTGGGTAACACTGGCTACTCTTGGTCTGATATTCTCCTAGGGGATATGCCTAACTTATATATCTACGCTGCCAATAATCCCTCGGAGTCGATGTTAGCTAAGCGGCGGGGTTATGGAGTGCTGATTTCCCATAATGTACCACCCTATGGTCGTGCTGGTTTATATAAAGAGTTGATGGCACTGCGGGATTTAATTGCCGAGTATCGGGAGAATCCAGAGAAAAATTATGTCCTCAAGGAAGCTATTTGTAAGAAAATTGTCGATTCTGGATTGGAAGCCGATTGTAATTTTGAAGATGCTCACCGCTTAGGGATTGACTTTACTCCAGAAAATGTCCAATTGTTTAGTGATCATAGCTTTAACGACTATTTAGTTAAGTTGTACGATTATCTGCAAATAGTGGAACAACGTCTGTTTTCTTCTGGGTTGCATACCTTGGGAGAAGCACCAAATGCTGAACAGTTGAAGAGTTATCTTCAGGCATATTTTGGGGAGGAGTTGCCGGAAGAGGTAATTCAGGCAGTGGCAGTTGGTACAGATAAGGCTAAGGTAACCCAACAATTCGACCTTAACGGTAAAACCCCCAAATTAGAGGAAGCCTTACAAATCCGTGACCTATTATCCCAAACTAGTGAGGAAATCACCAATCTGTTGCGGGGACTCAATGGGGAGTACATTCCCCCAGCACCAGGGGGAGATTTACTCAGGGATGGTTCTGGTGTACTACCTACGGGAAGGAATATTCATGCCCTTGACCCTTATCGTATGCCTTCCCCTGCTGCTTATGAACGGGGGAGAGAAGTTGCTAAAAAAATTATTGCCCAACATCTGGAAGAAAATGGGCAATATCCCGAAACTGTAGCAGTAATGTTGTGGGGGTTGGATGCCATTAAAACTAAGGGAGAATCTTTGGGTATTCTCTTGGAATTAGTAGGTGCAGAACCGGTAAAAGAAGGTACAGGGCGAATTGTTCGTTATGATTTAAAGCCTTTAGCAGAAGTAGGACATCCCCGCATTGATGTTTTGGCAAACTTATCTGGTATTTTTAGGGATACCTTTGTCAATATTCTCGAATTACTAGATGACTTATTCCAAAGGGCAGCAGCATTAGAAGAAGGGGAAGACCAAAATTTTATCCGCAAACATGCCCTAGCCTTGCAATCCCAAGGAGTAGAAAATGCCACAGCCAGGTTGTTTTCCAATCCTGCGGGAGACTTTGGCTCCCTGGTGAATGATCGAGTAGTGGATAGTAACTGGGAATCCGGGGAAGAGTTAGGCAATACCTGGCGCGATCGCAATGTTTTTAGTTACGGTAGACAAGATAAGGGTGCGGCCCGTCCAGAAATCCTCAACCAGCTATTACAAACCACTAATCGCATTGTCCAGGAAATCGACTCAGTAGAATACGGACTTACTGATATTCAGGAATATTATGCTAATACTGGAGGATTGAAGCGGGCGGCGGAACAGCAAGGGGGTCAAAAAGTCAATGCCTCTTTTGTCGAAAGCTTTTCTAAAGATACCACGCCCCGTCAATTAGAGGACTTGTTGCGACTAGAGTATCGAACCAAGTTACTCAATCCTAAATGGGCAGAAGCCATGGCAGAGCAAGGTTCTGGTGGTGCTTACGAAATCTCCCAACGGATGACAGCCTTAATTGGTTGGGGAGGTACTACTGATTTTACCGATTCCTGGGTTTATGACCAAGCGGCAGATACCTATGCTTTAGATGCAGAGATGGCGCAGAAGTTGCAAGAAGCCAATCCCGAAGCCTTTCGCAATGTTGTCGGTAGGATGTTAGAAGCTAATGGGCGGGGTTTCTGGCAACCTAGTGAGGATAAGTTGCAGAAGTTACGGGAGTTGTATGATTTAGCAGATGAGGAGATTGAAGGGGTTAAGGTTTAATCAAATGCTGTTGGCTTGCATTATTCGGTGGACACTGTAGGGGCGCAATGCTTGCGCCCAATGTGAGCTTTCGGCGATCGCACTACTATGGATAAAATAGATTGCATGGGGGATTATATGGCATTGGGCGTATGCAATACGCCCCTACAGTATCGTGATTTTGTAACGATAACCTAACATCTTGACTCTAACAACCAAAGCGCTATTAACAACCGCCAGAATTTACTGGAGAAATTGGGGCGATAGGATTTTGTCCCACCGGGGCGGGTTTAGCTTATTGGCTTGTCGATATCCTTAATGATTGGTGAACCCGCCCCTACCGTATGTTGTCTTGTACCCTAATGCTTTCTGGTTGTTGCCTGTAGCCTATGCAATTGTTTGCCAAAGATCAAACCATGTAGGGGCGGGTTCACCTGAAACGTAAGCTACAAGGCGATAACTAAACTAAACCCGCCCTGGCTGCCGACACCAATCACCCATTGTCCAACCGGGGCGGGTTATCGGAATTGGGTAGATGTCTATGAAGATTAGTGGGATCTGAAGAGCAGCAGCACTGGCGCGATCGCAACTCTACATCGTTATTTTGTGCTATGATTATTGGATAATAGGATAGTTGTGCGCCTATAAACTCTCTGTGAACTCTGTGCCTGGTGTAGTTCCATTGCTAGGATGCCTCATCTAAATGAGAAACGCTATAAGATGATTACCTTACAGCTAGAGATAGACATTGCTGAAGATCGTCGTTTAACCATCCAGTTACCAGAAAATTGTCAGACAGGCAAACATCAAGTTGTCGTAGTACTTAATCCAGAAGATACTTCAGTATTGGACTTTGGACAAAAAATAGCAAATCATCAAAAAGAAATTTCATCAAAATGGCAATTATTGTGAAACATAAAGAAAGTCAAAATAACTATATTTTGCTAGGGACTGGATTTGGCATTTATAAATCTTCGCGACCAAATGCTTTTTTCGAGCTATTAACGATTGATGAACAAGAGCATTTTAGATTAGTTGCCGTAGCCGATCACCATGGTGAAATCAAATGGTTTTACTCGAAAGACTTAACCGTTATCGAAATTGACGGGCGGCATCCTTCAGAATTAGGGATAAATTAATTCAAGGTTAGAAACTAATCATATCAAGGTTTTCAGACCTAAATCAGTAGGGTGCTGTTAGCGAAGCGTAACGCACCATTATTAGCTATTATTGTCTGAGCGAGCATATCTACCCGCAGCACCAGCCTGACCTAGATGATAGGTGTCCCCTTCCTGATTACCCATAAACCTTTACGCTGTAGAATTAAATGATTACGTTCAGTTAATTTCGCTTCCCAGTCGAGTTCAACGACAATCGTACTAATTTTCTCGACGATGATAGCAGGACCAGTAATGTGATCTTCCGGTTGTAAATCTTCCCGTTGATAAACCGGTGTATTATGCCAGCTTTCGCCAGTAAACATTTGTACTGTCTGTACAGTTGTAGGAGCTTCCTGGAGAGAGCGAGTACGAGTTATTAAAGGTTCATCAGGGGTATCCATTTTCTGGATCACTTCTACAGAAACAGATTCAACAATTAAGCTTTTCTCTGTTTGAATGAAACCGTAGCGAGATTTGTGCTCTATCTCAAATGCTTGTTGCATCTGAGCCACTTCTGAGTCAAAGTCAACGGTTAAGGTAGAGTTAGTCTCTTGATATTTTAAATTCACTTTGCGCACAACTTCCTCCTCTCCTGCCTGGTTTTGTTCACTTTTAGCTTGAGTTGTTAAGCTACTCATTAACTGCACCAATTGAGGAATTAGTTCTGGTGTCAGAGACTTTTCCACTCCTCCTTCTCTAATGGCTCGAATATCCGCTAATCCCATGCCATAGGCAGAGAGAACACCAGCATAAGGGTGAAGGAAGATTGTTTTCATCCCCAAAGTATCAGCAATTAAACAAGCAACTTGCCCACCGGCTCCACCAAAACAACAAAGAACATATTGAGTGACATCGTACCCCCTTTGTAAACTAATCTTTTTAATCGCATTTGCCATATTCTCTACTGCGATCGCAATAAATCCTGCTGCTACTTGTTCCGGTGTACGAGTATTTCCTGTAGTTGTGGCAATCTCTTGAGCTAATTGGGTAAACTTCTGAACTACAATATCCTTATCTAAAGGTAAATTACCATCAACTCCAAAAACCGCAGGAAAGTACTGAGGATAAATCTTGCCTAACATCACATTGGCATCAGTAACCGCCAAAAGACCACCCCGTCGGTAACAAGCAGGTCCAGGATTAGAGCCAGCGGATTCCGGTCCTACCCGATAACTAGAACCATCAAAAAAGAGCAGAGAACCACCACCAGCAGCTATGGTATTAATTGCTAGTACAGGAACTCGCATTCGCGCCCCGGCGATTTCTGAATCTAGTTGCCGCTCATACTCTCCTTTAAAGTGGGCAACATCTGTACTTGTACCTCCCATATCAAAGGTAATAACCGACTCAAAACCTGCCCTTTTACTAGTTTGTACTGCCCCCACAATACCCCCAGCAGGACCACTCAAAATACTATCTTTACCTTGAAATTTTTCAGCGGCAACTAGTCCTCCATCAGACTTCATAAACATGATGCGGACTCCGGGTAACTGACTAGCCACTTGATTGACATAGCGGCGCAAAATCGGAGTTAAATAAGCATCAACGACCGTCGTGTCTCCTCGACTAACTAATTTTATTAAAGGACTTACTTGATGAGATACAGAGATTTGGGTAAATCCAAGTTCTTGAGCAATTTTAGCTGCTTGTTGTTCATGGTTAGGGTAGCGATAGCTATGGAGGAAAACAATGGCACAACTACGAATACCGTTATGATAAGCAGCTTGTAAGCCACTTCTGAGTTGTGCGATATTAATCGGAGTTAGCTCATTACCCTGAGCATCATACCGTCCTTCTACTTCAATTACCTGCTCATAAAGCAGGGTTGGTAAAACAATTTGACGAGCGAAGATATCAGGACGATTTTGGTAACCAATCCTTAGGGCATCTTTGAAACCTTTGGTGATTAGCAGAACCACGCGATCGCCTTTTCTCTCTAACAGGGCATTCGTTGCTACAGTTGTGCCCATTTTGACAGCTTCTAGGATTTCTGTAGGCATGGGTTCGTGATCCGCAAGAGTCAAGATATCCCGAATTCCTTGAATCGCCGCATCTTGATACTGTTCGGGATTTTCTGAAAGCAATTTATAGACAATAACCCATTGCTGGTTAGGCAGGGTAACGATTAAAAAACGTTCCGGATGTTGAGCTAATCTGTCTATAATTGCCTGATTGTTAGTAACAGCGACAATATCGGTAAATGTACCACCCCTGTCAGCAAAAACTTTTAACATTGCTCTATTTATTTGATGCTCTAACGGTTTGGAAAGTTTAACTGTGTTGGTTCTCTTATCTGAGCAATTATATCAAATTCGGTTGAATACTTTCACTTTAGTGAAAACAAGGCAGAAGGCAGAGGGCAGAAGGCAGAAGGGAAGAAAGAAGGTTGCAAGGTATAAGGGAATTATAACTGTTTATCCGAACTTGATATTAGCAATTAGCCATTAGCCATTAGCAATTAGCAATTAGCAATTAGCAATTAGCAATTAACCATTAGCCATTAGCCATTAACCATTAACCATTAACCATTAGCCATTAACCATTAGCCATTAGCCATTAACCATTAGCCATTAACCAAATCCTCCCCCCCCAGGAGTTTCAATTACAAAAACATCCCCAGGTTGCATCTCTACAGTTGCGGTACTATCTAAATTTTCTTCAGTGCCACTGTAACGTTGTATCCAGTTGCATCCTACTAATCCAGCCTCTCCACCATTTAATCCAAAGGGAGGAATTAAGCGATGACTAGAGAGAATATTTGCTGTCATAGTTTCTAAGAATCGGATGCGGCGAATTACCCCATTACCACCTACATATCTTCCTTTGCCCCCGCTATCAGGACGAAGAGTAAAGCTTTCTACTTGTACAGGATAGCGGGTTTCTAAAACTTCTGGATCTGTCAAGCGGGAATTAGTCATGTGGGTATGCACCGCATCAGTGCCATGAAAGTTAGCCCCTGCCCCAGAACCGCCGCAGATAGTTTCATAATATTGATAACGCTCATTCCCAAAGGTAAAGTTATTCATAGTTCCCTGAGAAGCAGCCATCACACCCAAGGCTCCATATAAGGCATCCACAATGGTTTGAGAAGTCTCTACATTACCTGCTACTACTGCTGCTGGATAGGTGGGGTTCAGCATACAGCCAGCAGGGATAATAATTTCTAGGGGATTAAGACAGCCAGCATTGAGGGGAATGGTATCATCCACCAGAGTCCGGAAAACATATAAAACCGCTGCTTGAGTTACAGCTTTGGGAGCATTGAAGTTACTCTGGAGTTGGTCAGATGTGCCAGTAAAATCAATGGTGGCAGTGCGATTTTGTTTGTCGATAGTTACTTTAACTTGAATACGTGCACCATTATCCATTTCATAGCTAAACTCTCCATCCCGAAGCACATCGATTGCCCTTCTGACAGACTCTTCGGCATTATCTTGGACAAACTTCATGTAAGCTTGGACTGTTGCCAATCCATATTGCAACACCATTTTATGAAGTTCCTGTACTCCCCTTTCATTGGCAGCAATTTGTGCCTTAAAATCAGCTAAGTTCTGCTCAGGGTTACGGGCGGGATAAGAATGATTGAGGAGTACCTGTCGTAGGGGTATTTCCCGAAAATTTCCTTCTTCAACCAAGAGGAAATTATCAAAGATAATGCCTTCTTCTTCTACTGTAGTACTGTGGGGAGGCATAGAACCAGGAGTAATACCACCGATATCAGCTTGGTGTCCTCGAGAAGCAACGAAAAATAAGGGAATGGGGAATGGGGAATGGGGAATGGGGGATTGGGGATTTGCAGTACTTTCCCAAAATACCGGGGTAATTGCTGTTACATCAGGAAGATGAGTTCCTCCGTTATAGGGATTGTTGGAGAGATAGACATTTCCTGGTTTGAGGGTGTCCCCTTGATCATTAATTAAACTGCGGACACTTTCACTCATGGAACCTAAATGGACAGGAATATGAGGGGCATTGGCGACTAATAGTCCGGAGGCATCAAAAATTGCACAGGAGAAATCTAGGCGTTCTTTAATATTTACCGATGCTGCGGTGTTTTGTAGGACAATCCCCATTTGTTCGGCAATAAATTGATAGAGGTTTTTGAAGATTTCTAAGCGGACAGGATCTGGTTGAGATAACATAGCTAATGCCTATTCGATGCTTGAGAATTAGAGTGTAGCAGTTGAAGACAGTGTATTTCTACTTTGGGTGTAGAAGAGTTTGACCGAAAAAAAACAAGGATACAAGCCCCCGGATTTATCCGTGGAAAAAACAAAGATTTTATCATTATTCCAAGCCCCTGGCTTTAGACATGGGGTCAATCTAAAATCTAAAATCTAAAATCTAAAATTGATTGACTACAGGTGTGGAATAATTAATCTTTATTAGTGTGAGTTGTATTTTCTGGCTTCTTTTTGGACTGAAGTCCTACTACTGCTTATTAATCTCCCACTTCCATTTTTGCGCGATCGCCTTTAAGCGGAGTTATATCAAGTTCGCTTGAATACTTACACTTTCGTTGCAACAAGGCAGAGGGCAGAAGGCTCCAAGGGAAGAAAGAAAGTTGCAAGGGAGAAGGGAATTATAAGTGATTATCCTTTCCTTGATATTAGGAGGCGATCGCTTAAGAGTCGAGTTGAGAAAGCGATCGCTTTTTCCCTTAAGGATTGCTGGAATCCAGAAAAACTTCAATATGATGCACAGGTTTACCGTCAGACCAATTGCCCATATCGAAGCTAAGCAAATCAGCCCGTTCCCCATAGCGAATGATACGATCAAGGCCATACCAGATGTAACGCCAATTCAAATCATTTTCCACTCCCACACCGTCGAGAACTGTTAAAGCCAAAAACGCATCAAAAAAGCTGGTATTCACCGTGGCTTGTTCGTGGTTGGCATACATACCAGGACAGCCGCGATTGTCTGTGAAAGACAAGAACATTTTCTTTTGTTGTGTTTTGATATAGGTAAATGGTTGCTTCCATTCATCTTTAGGTACAACCCAGTCCTCATTGCCATGCAAGATAGCCACGGGCATTGTTAAGGCAGCCCCAGTTACTTGAACATCTACATCATCGGTAATTTTCTTAATCACATCCCCCAATTTCCCTGGTATATTGGCCACATTGGTATTGGGAAGGGGATCTGCCACCAGCACCTGCTTGGGTAACAGGTTATCAGGAAGCTGTTCTTGTTCAATATAATAAGCCCAACTCAGGGCAAACAACCCACCTAAAGAATGGCCAAAGAGATAAGTATCCACTGAAACATTCGCCAAATTCGCTGCTTGGTAAGCGGAGGTAACGCTTTTTAGGGCATTTTTCAGCCATTTCTCTTGGGAGTCAATTACACCATCGCCAACTACTTCGTCTGTCAGTTCGATTACAGTTTTCCAGGCTGATTTCGGGAAAGAACAAAACCCGGTTTGAAAGTTGGGATAAAAGACGTAGTACCCTTGTTTCACTAAATGTTCCAGGTGAGAGAGATAAATTTCCGAGGCTCCTAAGTCAAAACCATGTAAATATATCACTGCTTTTGGTTGGCCATTTTCTCCTAAAAACGGCGTTTCTGGCACATAAGTTTCAATGTAAGAACCCTGCTTGCATTCTCCTGCTTTTTTTACCTGGTACTTGGGGGAGGTATAAATATCCCTATAGTCTGGTTTGGTTGGGGCTTTGGGACGGAAGCTATGGGTCAGGCCACACCAAAAGTTTGTTAAATAATACTGAATAGTCGAGGTAATAACGTTTGACATGAGTAGCACCTGTTGATTTAAAACAATAAGGCTCTCTTCTGGATATTGGGTGAAAAGATTGTATGGGACACCAAATAATTGTTACAGGAGCCTTGATTGGTCATGATAATTGAATTGTCTCAAAATTTAGGTAATTAACCAAGCTTAGACTGAGTACATGATTGTTTGGGTTAATTACAATTTGACAGACTATGTCGTTTTTATTTTAAGGAACTCTAGCGGCTGAAAGTTAGGTGGAGATTGCAAGCAGAATACTCATGCGATCGCAACTCTACATCGTTATTTTGTGCTATTATTAAATAATGGAAAAGTTATGCGCCTATAGACCCTCAGTGAACTCTGCACCTCTATGTTCCCATTGCCAATATGCCTCATCTAAAGAAAAGGCAAGTACTGACCTAGAAAAATCAGAGGCTTCTCAAGCTTTTTTAGAATCTGGTGCGTTACGCTGCGCTAACACACCCTACGATAGGTACATTTTTTCGGAATAAATCACCTTATATCTAAAGCTACTCCAAATATCCGCCAGCGTAGGGAATGACGCACATGGTGCCGAACTTAGCGTGGTCGCCACAGGCTACCCCAGTGACAGCAAAATCGGGTTTAAATATATTTTCTCTATGACCGCGATTGGCTACCCCATCATCGATAATCAGCTGCGTTACCACTCTTTCTGCTGTATCCGGGCCATAACTAACGTTTTCGCCTACAGATCTTTGCCATTCTCTATAGCGACTGACTCTATCCCAAGGTTGGCTGCCGTCGCTGCCCGTATGACCTAATGCTCCTTTCGGTCTTTGGTCGCTGACGTGATCCTTCGCAGCCTGTGACATTCCTCTAGAAGGGTTCAGGGGAGATATCGGACTAGTTGATCGCAGAAAAGCGATCGCTTGTCTGCTTACTTTTGACTATTGCTTTTTTCCAGATATATATAAACGAGAGGAATTAACAAAAAAGTGAGCCCCCAGAAAGAGGGATTAATGCTAGCTGGAATAATTGCTAATAAGGAGACCAATGGTTCTACTAGGGTTTTTTTCTTGAGTGAGTTAATAAATCCTGGATCCAAATCCTCTGCCACTAATCGATGATTGTGAGTCGCATAAGCCCAAGAACAATAAGAAAATATCCCCACAAAAAATAAATTTAAACTAGAAAACACTTGGACAGGAAAATTAAGAGTGTATAGTGTAGACAAATCATTGGAGTAGGGTAAAATCACCAAAAACATTAATGACAACAGCTGGAGCCAAATATGGGGTTGATCAGTACGTTGATAATGTTGAAATCTCTCAAGATGCGCGACCCAGTAGAAGGCCACCAGAAGGAATGATATGAAATAAATACCTAGAGCCGGGAACTGAGCAAACAAAAAATTTTGGATTTCCAGATTAGTCATCTGTTGGTTGAGCTCTGGAGTATCAAACTGCAAAATCATCAGAGTCATTGCCAACACAAAAATGCCGTCAGTTAGAAATTGAATACGGTGCAGCAATTGTTCACTATGGGCAGAATTTTTCTTGGGAGATTGTTCCATGATTTGCAACCAACTTAACAATTTAACAATTTAACAATTTAACAAATTTCAGTAAATGCTTATGAAACTCATCCGTTGCCCGCATATAACAAGCATGACCAGCATTGTCTAAAATTACTTTCTGGGCATTAGGCATTAACTTGAGTAACAAATCAGCTTGCGCTACTGGAATTAGTCGGTCATTACTACCCCAAACTGCTAATGTCGGCAGTTGTATCCCCTTCAGTTGCTCCTCAAACTTCAAAATTCTGACAGGAGCAATCGGTACAAATCCTGCCAATTTATCAGCATTATTAGCAATAAAAGGTAAACTGTAATTGCCACTCATAGATGGGGAAACTAAAATTGGTAAATTTAAGTCCAATTTATCAACTAACGATAGCAAAAAATCTTCATTAGAACCAGATATTCTTTCAGAACTTCCATAGCCAGGAAGGTCTACAGCAATTCCTCGATATCCCTTCTGTGCAAAAAGTTGGAGACTGCCAATCTCTTGCCAGGTCTTAGCGCTAAAGCTGGCTCCATGCAAAAACAGTACAGTTGTAGCATTAGTTGCTCCAGCTGCGAGATAATGAATCTTAGACCCTTGAATGGTTAAATATTGAGAGCTTATATTGGTGTTCATTATTTAATGTTAAATTGTTAAATTAAAAATTGTCATAGGGTGGTGAATTTAATTTGTTTTGGTACAACGGTCAACTAATTCAGGGTAATAGCTTGGAGCTAGCAATTGATGACCCAGGCTTACTTTATGGTGCTACAGTATTTACAACCCTACGAGTTTATCACCAGTCCCTGGCACATCCACTTACCAACTGGAGAGGACATTGCAATCGCCTCTGGAGTAGTCTCCAGGCTTTTGGGTGGCAGCTACCGGAGCAGCAACGGTTGCAGCAAGGAGCAGAAACATTGTTACCCTCGTTTCCTGTACTGCGGATGGCGGTCTTTCCCGATGGGCGGGAGTGGATTACTGGACGTTACTTACCAAAGGATTTAACTCAACGTCAACAACAAGGGGTTACCGCTTGGTTGGCGGATACTCCGGAATTACTTCGTTCATTACCTACTCATAAAACTGGCAACTACCTAACGGCATGGCTTGCTCTCCAGCAGGCACGACAGCGGGGGGCACAGGAAGCAATTCTAGTGGATGCTAGGGGTAATTGCTTAGAAACTAGTACTGGCAATCTTTGGGGTTGGCAAGACGGCTGCTGGTGGACACCACCTTTAGCCGCAGGAATCTTACCAGGAACTGCGCGATCGCAACTGATGAGCTGGCTACAGAAGCAAGGATTAGTAGTGCGGGAGGCAGTTTGGAACCAAGAACTACTGTTAGGATTCAAAGCGATCGCTTACACCAATAGCGTTATCGAAATAATTCCCATCCACACTATCCTCACCCCACATCAAAACCTAACCTACGAGTCTTCTCATCCTAGTCTAGAGCAATTGCGGAGTTTTTTTAGATTTTAGATTTTAGATTTTAGATTTTAGATTTTAGATTTTAGATTTTAGATTTTAGATTTACTCTCTTCCTCCTACAATTCTAACTTGTACTAATAACCAATGACTAATAACCAATGACTAATAACCAAGTAGAAATCTCTGTAGTAGTTCCTCTTTACAATGAAGAGCCTAATATTGATTATCTGTTTGAGCGTCTGCTGCTAGTGCTCGATCAAATGAACATTGGCTACGAGATTATTTGTGTTAATGATGGTTCTCAAGACCATACACTCAAGTGTTTGATTGAATATCACCGTCGTCATTCAGGGATTAAAATAGTCAATTTATCCCGCAATTTTGGCAAAGAAGTTGCCCTGACTGCTGGGATTGACTATGCTGGTGGTGCTGCGGTTATCCCCATTGATGCTGATCTACAAGACCCTCCAGAATTAATTGAGCAACTAGTAGCTAAATGGCGTGAAGGTTATGATGTAGTTTATGCAACCAGGCGATCGCGTCAGGGAGAAAGTTGGCCTAAACGCTTTACAGCTAGGTCTTTTTACCGCACAATTGGTTGGATGAGTCCTGTTCCCATACCCCGCGACACAGGAGATTTTCGCTTACTAGACAGGCAAGTAGTGGAAGCTCTCAAGCAAATGCCAGAACGGACGCGGTTTATGAAAGGTTTGTTTGGCTGGGCTGGTTTTAAGCAAACTTCCGTCCTTTTTGATAGAGAACCCCGTATCAATGGTACTACTACTTGGAACTATTGGCGTTTGTGGAACTTCGCTATTGATGGCATTACTTCCTTTAGCTTTCTTCCGTTGAAAGTGTGGAGTTATATTGGTTTAGTCATCTCCTTTCTTGCTTTTCTCTACGCTACCTTTTTAGTGATTCGGACTTTAATTTTTGGGGTAGATTTACCTGGTTATGCTTCCTTAATGGTAACGGTTTTGTTTTTGGGAGGTATCCAACTAATTACCCTCGGCATCATCGGTGAGTACTTAGGAAGAGTCTATGAAGAAGTTAAAGGACGCCCGCTTTATTTAGTACGGGATTCCTATGGCTTCGATAAATGATAAAAAACGTAGTCGCCCCGTAGTCGCGCTTTAGCGCCTCTTAAAAATTTAGCGCCTCTTAAAACTTTAGTGCCTCTTAAAAATTTAGCGCCTCTTAAAACTTTAGCACCTCTTAAAACAGAAAAATATGTATAAATACCGTAACTTATCACCAGAACAAAAAGCCAAAGTCATCAAGCAACGTCTACAAAAAGGCTATCCTTCCCACTCACCTCCCCATCCAATCACTAATAGCTCTCACTACCTGATCACCGCCACCTGCTACGAACACAAACATCGTCTAAACACGTCCCAACGCCGTCAACAATTGCTCGATCGACTTTTTGAAACCTTTATTAGGGAAAATATCGAAATTTTAGCCTGGGTCATCTTAACTAATCACTATCACCTCTTAACTACAACCGTTAATTTTCCATGGCTTAGTCGAGAAATACGCTTAATTCACGGTAGATTTGCCCGCCAATGGAATCAAGAAGATGGTGTGACGGGAAAATTTTGGTATTCCTATAGTGACCGGGCAATCCGTTCAGAAACTCACTATTACAGGGTTATAAACTACATCCATTTCAACCCTGTTAAGCATAAATCAGTCTCTTCGCCTTACGATTGGCAAGAGAGTAGCGTACACTGGTATCTACAAGAAAAAGGACGCGACTGGCTGAGAAATTGCTGGGTCAAATATCCCATCAAAGACTATGGTCAGGAGTGGGATATTTCCCCGTAGTCGCGCTAAAGCGCAATCTTCCCTTATACATGGGCTAAAGCCCTACTACGCCCTACTACGTTTATATAAAAATTATTAACTTTCTTGGGCAGAACTTTTACTGTGATTATTCGATTCAGTTGTGGTAGCGTCAGTGATCGCGATTTTCTGGGAGTCAGGAAGGGTTGGTGTCTTTACTGCTTCTTCTAATTGTTGTGCTTCCCGTTTAAACTCATTTTCAAAATCTTTAGAAGCTTCTTGGAAACCTCTAATTGCTTTACCTAGACTTCGACCAATTTCCGGTAACTTCTTTGGTCCAAAAACTAATAGGGCGATGACCAAAATTAACGCCATTTCCGGCAAACCAATACCAAACACGTTCACTGTTATGACCTCCTGCAATTTTTAGGTGTGCGAGTCTTAGTCTATCGCTGTGAGGCAAGAATCCTCTGCTTATTGTTCATCGGGAGTTAAAAAAACCCGGACTAGCCGGGAAATTCAAGATAGAGCTATTGTCAAGAGCAACTAACTACCACCCAAGCTTCTCCAATCTACATCAACGCCATTAAGGATCAGCGAGGAGTTGTAAATTTGCAAAATAATCACTAAAAAGAGGAAAAATAACAGCATGAAGATTCCCATAAGCCCTGTAGTTCCCCAGCCGGGAGCAACTTTACCGTATTCAGAGTTTAGTGGTTTGAGAATATTTCCTAATCGTGTTTGGATTGCCATGAGTCACCTATGATTAATGTTGATAGATATTTTGTAACGTTGCGTAATATTATAGGACAAGTTGACACTCCTCGGGTAAACGGCAATGGGAGCTTTGGGAGATGGGGAGCTGAGGAAGATGGGGAGCTGAGGAAGATGGGGAGATGGGGAGCTGGGGAGCTGGGGGAGGAAATATATTACATCATTTTAGGTATGCCACGGCATTCGATTAAATCTAAAATCTAAAATCTAAAATCTAAAATCTAAAATCTAAAATCCCCAATTTGTTTCATGGCAGTAGAAGGGGATAGTTGTTGAGTTTTTGTTACAGTGAAGAAAAACACAAAGGAGGCGGTTGTGACGGACAAACATCGCTCCCGATGGGACGTTGGTAGGTTTATGGAAACTTTGACCTACTTTGAGGTTATACCTTTCATTAGCTGTCTACAAAGGTTATTCACAGGTCGTGCTTATCAAAACCAAGCATATGAGGGGAGTGACAAAAACATGGGAGTGATACTAGTCGCTGGGGCAACCGGCGGCGTGGGGAAGCGAGTGGTGCGCCGTCTAGAGGATCAGGGTTATCCAGTACGTGCTTTAGTCAGAGATGCCCAGAGAGCCAAGGAAATGCTGGGGGACAAGGTAGAACTGTTTGAGGCAGATATCACAGTCCCGGAGACTTTGACTCCCGAACTTATGAGTAATCTTTCTGCCATAGTCTGCTGCACAGGAGTGCGGGTACAACCGGTGGAAGGAGATACTCCTAACCGAGAAAAATACTATCAGGGCATTAAATTCTATTTACCAGAAGTAGTAGATAGTCCAGAAATTGTAGACTATCAGGGTATCAAGAATTTGGTGGAAGCTGCGGCCAGAAGTCTGCCCAACCCAGGAAAAAAACTGCTCTTTGACTTCAAAAATCCATCACAGGAGCTCAAAACCACTTGGGGCGCTGTGGATGATGTAGTAATGGGGGGTGTGAGTGAAAGTTCGCTCCGTATCCTCGATAATGCTGCTTTATTCACTGGTAATGTGTCTACTGCCAACTCTGGGGGTTTTGTTTCGGTACGCACCCGTAACTTTGAACCAGCCCTAGATTTATCAGAGTATGAGGGTATAGATCTACGGGTAAAGGGAGATGGCAAGCGCTATAAATTCATTCTCCGCGCTGAATCTAAATGGGATGGAGTTGCCTACTGCTATTCCTTTGATACGGAACCAGATGGGTGGATGGATGTACGTGTCCCTTTTACTGAGCTGATTCCTGTCTTTCGTGCCAAAACTTTGCAAGATGCCCCAGGTTTGGATGCAAGTAAAGTTTATGCTGTGCAGTTGATGCTGAGCAAGTTTGAGTATGATGGCGAACTTAACCCGAAGTTTGAACCAGGGGGTTTTGCTCTCCAAGTAGAAAGTATCACAGCTTATGGTGATCAGACTAAGCCACAATTTATTATGATTAGTTCCGCTGGTGTTACTCGTCCAGGACGTCCGGGAATTAATTTGGAGGAAGAGCCACCAGCAGTACGAATGAACGACCAACTAGGAGGAATTCTTACCTGGAAGCTTAGAGGAGAGGATGCAGTAAGAGAGAGTGGTGTACCTTATACTATTATCCGACCCTGTGCCCTAACCGAAGAACCTGGAGGTCAAGCCTTGGTATTTGAGCAAGGAGACAATATTCGAGGAAGAGTGAGTCGGGAAGATATTGCCCAACTTTGTGTACAGTTGCTAGAGCAACCTCAAGCTTGTAATCTCACTTTTGAGGTGAAAGAAGACTCGAAGGGCTCACTTTCAACTGATTGGGGAAATTCTCTTTCTCAACTTCAGTAGGAGAAAAGGCAGGAAGCAGAATTGTAGGTTGGGTTGAACGATAGTTAAACTCAACAGGATATGCTTCACCGTCGGAGGGCGAAGCATTTGGATTGCACAACTTCGGTTTTACGGGGATAAATGATCGCCCAAATGCTTCGCCCCTACCAAAACACTTATTGTTAATTATTAATTACTCATTATCCATTACTTCAAAATTGCCAACCAATTCAACCAATCCTAGCTATTCTTTAAGTGTCGCACCAATGATGGAGCGCACGGATCGCTATTTTCGTTACTTTATGCGGCAGATTTCCCGCTGCACTCTCCTCTACACTGAGATGGTAACTAGTGCAGCAATTCTTCATGGCGATCGCGAACATCTGCTAGGCTTTTCTTTAGAAGAGAAACCTTTAGTTCTCCAAGTCGGTGGTGATGAACCGAGACACCTGGCGGAATGTGCCCGCATTGCGGAGGATATGGGTTACGATGAGATTAATCTCAACATTGGTTGTCCTAGTAGTCGGGTACAAAGTGGTAACTTTGGTGTTTGCTTGATGGCACAGCCGGAGAGGGTTGCTCAAGCGGTAGAAGCAATGCTCAAGGCTGTTAGTATACCTGTTAGTGTTAAGCATCGCATTGGTTTTGATGAATGCGATCGCTATGAGGATATGGCAAATTTTGTCCGCTTAGTCTCTGAGGCAGGTTGTCAGCAATTTACTGTACATGCTCGTAAGGCTTGGCTAAAGGGTTTAAGCCCAAAGGAGAATCGCAATATTCCCCCCTTACGTTACGAAGATGTGCATCGTCTCAAGCAGGATTTTCCCCAGCTATTTATTGAGATTAACGGTGGATTTACTAACTTAGAGCAAGTGCAGGAGCAGTTAGCATTAGTTGATGGGGTGATGATTGGGCGTGCTGCTTACGACAATCCCTACCTATTTGCTACTGCTGATACTGAAATTTACGGTAAGGTGGTTACTCCTCCAACTCGTCATCAAGTTGTGGAAGGGATGTTTTCTTATATTGATTACTGGGTGGCAAGGGGTCTGAAGTTGAACAAAATTACTCGACACCTGCTGCAATTGTTTACTGGGCAACCAGGGAGTAGAGCCTGGAAGCGTTATTTGACGGAAAATTCCTGTATTCCTGGAGCTAGTTCTGAAGTAGTTAGGGAGGCTCTAGCAAAAGTCAATAATTTCCTTTAGGGAAAGCCCCTTGTCCTAATCGCCTTAGCGGTTGCTATAATACCAAATCTCATTTCCTAATCCCTAGCAGGTAACAATGCGTCTTCCTGATGAGTCAGACAGTCCTTTAGAAATCAACATCGTGCCGATGATTGATTTAGTCTTCTCAATTCTTGCCTTTTTTATTATTTCAACCCTATACTTAACCCGCTCAGAAGGGCTGCCAGTCAATTTACCAACAGCAACCACCGCAGAAGTTCAGCGCCAATCAACCATTAATGTAACGATTAATCCTAATGGGGAGATACGTGCTAATAACCAACCGGTTGAGCTACCACAGCTGGCAAGTAGAGTAAGTTCTATGGTTGTACCCAACTCTGGCTCTTTGGTAATTATTAATGCTGATGAAAATGTCGCTCATGGGCAAGTAGTAGCAGTTATGGATAGTTTGCGTCAGGTACAAGGAGTAAAATTAGCGATCGCAGCTGAGAAACCTTAAAGTAATTGAAACAACTTCTGAGATGCCCAACTTCTTTAATACTGATCAATATTGTTTCTGGCAAAGTTTAGCATTTCTTCAGCTTGGTTAATTATTTGATTGGCTTGCTCGATGGTAATGTTTGGTACAAGGTTATAGTCTGCTTCGACCCTCTTGGCTTGGGCATTGATTAAATAACGGTGATATTCTACAGGTAAACGATGAGTGCGAGCAAATTCTCGACCGAAGGCAGCAATAACTGCTGAGTGGCTAGAAAAGGCTAACCCTTGGCCTAAGAGAAATGCTTCTGCCAGATAAAACATAGTATAGTAAGCTCTTGAAGCAGCAAACTCCGACAAATTATTGTTCACTAAAAGTTGGGCAGCGCGTAGGCTATCTTCAGCTTTTTGCAAGAGTTGCGCTTGTTCTGGAGTCATAAAATAATCCCCTCTCGATGAATATTAATTAAAAGAGGACTATTTTCTTGGTAGTATTGCTCCTCTGTTACAGAAACACAACTAACTAATACGTTATACTCTAAACATAAATCAGCAATAAGAGCGTTAATTTCGCTGTCTTGGGCAGAGTCTGAGGCTGATTGAAGAACAAGGAGAACGTCAATATCTGACTCTGGTTTGGCATCACCCCTGGCTTGAGAACCAAATAAAACTAATTTTGACAACTGTCTGCCATAAAGTCTGTGCAGATATTTTTTAAATTTAGTTAAAATTTCTTCTAGATGTTCGTGTTGTAGGCAATTACTAGGTAATTGAAGTTTGTTTTTGAAATTTTTCCAGTAATGTTTGGTTTCTACTAAATCTGTTTGGTTGTCATCTAAATTTTGATATTTCTGAAGATTATTAGCTAATAAAGATGGCGATTGCTGAGCCAGAATAGCTAAAATTTCAGCAGCAATAGGGAGAGATTCTGGAGGTAGATCTTCAATATATTGGTGAAGTTGCTGACGAATATTGGAGTCAGTCATATTAGTTATATCAAGTCCGGTTGAATACTTACACTTCAGTAGCAACAAGGCAGAAGGCAGAAGGCAGAAGGCAGAAGGTAATTATAAGTGATTATCCTTTCCTTGATATTACCAATTCCCAATTCTCAAATGACAAACAACAAATGACAAACAACCAATAACAAACAACAAACTTACTGCACAACCTGACGCATATAACTGCTCCACAACTGAGCCGCTTGAGCACTACTACCACTGGTGGGAGAATTGTCGTCATTACCCAACCAGATACCGGTGACTAGTTGGCGGGATGGGATAAAACCGATGAACCAAAGGTCTACATTGCGATCCGTAGTACCGGTTTTCCCAGCCTCTCCTAAACCAAGGGCGGCGGATCTACCTGTGCCCACTTGCACTACCCCCCGGAGCATATCAGTCATGATAGTTGCTACTGCTGGTGATACCGCCTGAGAGCTCATTTCCCCATTTTCACCGAAAGTATAAATCACGCGACAGGTTTGGGGGTCATTATTATCGGTACAATCATTACTATCGAGGATTCGTCTAATGGCATGGGGACGGTTCCAAACTCCACTATTAGCGATCGCGCCATAAGAACCAGTAATTTCCAAAACATTAACCTCACTTAAACCAATTGCCAAGCGCGGTGCTGGAGTCAGTTTGGAGTCGATACCAAGGCGTCGTGCCACTCCTACCATGTTATTTAAACCGGCATCTTGAGCTACCTGGATCGCAGTTACATTTTCCGACTGGGCTAAGCCGGTATACATATTAATATCACCACTAGAGCGTTTACAGCCATCTATCTTTAAGTTATTGATGGGATCGCAAGAGTAGGTTTTAGCTGCGGAGATGCCTTTTTCTAAAGCAGCGGCGTAAGCAAAGAGTTTGAAGGTTGAACCGGGTTGTCGTTGAGCTTGAGTCGCACGATTAAACTGACTTTTTGTGTAATCTGCACCCCCAACCAGGGTACGAATTTCACCATTACTGGTGTCGAGGGTGACAATTGCTCCTTGGGAGAATCTCAAATTAGCGCCAGTGCTGTTAATATAGTCCCTTAATGATTTCTCTGCCAAGGTCTGAGCCTGAAGATCTAAACCAGTTTCTACATAGAAGTTACCTTCTTGAGCTAAATCCTTACCCAGTAGTTGCCGTAGCTCACCGAAGACGTAACTGTAGAAGTAGGGAGCCTTGACACTAGAGAGGAATTCCCTAGCTTCAGGACTAACTTGAATACGGGATCTCCTGGCTCGGCTAGCTTCCTCATCACTAATCATACCTAAAATACGCATCCGCTCGATTACCCGGTTGCGGAGTTGCAATGCGGTATTGTAGTCCTGAACTGGATTGTAGCTATTAGGGGCAGGCAAAGTAGCCACAAGAGTTGCTGCTTCTTCAATGGATAAATCCCTGGCAGTTTTGTCAAAGTAAAACTGAGCCGCATCTTCAAACCCGTAGGCTTCAATACCCAAGTAAACTCGGTTTAAATAAGCCTTTAAAATGTCATTTTTACTGTAGAAAGTCTCTAATTTCAGAGCCACAACCATTTCCCGCAGCTTTCTCCCCGCACTGTTCCCTCGTCCGACATATTCCGGAAACAGACTGCGTGCCACCTGTTGGGTAATCGTGCTCGCTCCTTCTCTAATTGTTCCCCCTTGGATATTTCTGACCAAAGCTCGTAAAATACCGTAGGGGTCTACGCCGAAGTGCCAATAAAAACGACTGTCTTCAGAAGCAACAACCGCTTGGGGTAAGTATTGGGAAAAATCTGATAAGCGTCGGAGTTCTCGGTGAACTTCTGTGCGAGGTTTCCGTAGGGGAGTTTCATCACGGGAGTAGACCACTACCGGCCCTTGGATACCAATGGGCAAAGGACGTACCGGCACTTTTGACCATTCAATACCGATCACTAGTACCACCAAACAGATTAACGCACCAATACCGTAAAGGCTCCAGCGAATAGCCAGTATATACCAGGGGGGAGGATCAACATACTGAAGTTTTACCGATGCTGCCAGTTCTGGTGGCCCAACAGTAAGGACATCCCCATGACGCAAAATCAGGGAAGGTAGTCGGCGCTTGCCCCGGTAGATACCGTTAGTAGAGTTTTCATCTTTAATGATAAAAGACCTTTGATTGCGTCCATGGCGTTCTAAAGACAGGTGAATCTGACTAACCACTGGATTACGCACAACTATATCGCAAGATTTGGAGCTGCGTCCTAATAAGTAGCGATCGCCTACAAGAGGATAAACTTCAGGTTGATTAGCATTAGCGTCTTGCACCAAAATCTTGGGCACTCTAGCATTAGGCTTGAGGGCAAGGGACTGAAAGTTAACTTTCGCCTGAATGGTTTGTACTGCCTGAGTCAGTTGACCAAGCAGTGTTTTCGGTGGTTGTGGTGGTTGGGGGGAACTCATTATTTAAGCGATGAGTTATCGGCTTTTTAGCTCTTTACCCATTCTACCCCTTGATAATCTGGTTAAGGGAGCTGAGGGAGCTGAGGGAGTTGGGGGAGTTGAGGGAGCTGGGGGAGTAGTGAAATCGATATGGACTTGATATGTAGCGCTACAAATTTAGGTTAGGACATTCTTAAATCCACCAAACCCTCTCACAACTTACTGTTGCCAGATGAGCTGCTGTCTAGCCCGTAGCACTATACCGAAGGTTTGCTACATAAGTGTGTAAGCTATGCTTTTTTTTGGACTGAAGTCCTACTACTGCTTATTACTTCAAAACCAAAGTAAATCGACTTGATGAAGCAAACTCACCTAACACCTAACACCTAACACCTACCACCTACCACCTAAATGAAATCCGAGAACCCTTTTATCAATTTCACTACTCGCAGTCTGCTACTCTGTGCTCTGTTAATATCTCTGCTTCTAGGCTTTCTCCTCAGTATAGTTACTGAACTTAGCGGCTTGAGTCCTAATGAGCCAATTTTTACTCTGATTAGCTACAATTTAATCTTTATTTTGCTATGTCTTTGGGCAATAGAACGGTTAAGTCAGTTACAAGTCAAAACCGATGCTCTTATTGGTAAAGTACCACCCAACTACCGGTGGTTACCAACCATAGGCATTGTGATTAATATTTTACTGTTTTCCTTAGGTTCGGGTCAACTGCTCTTTTATCTACTATCGTTTGTCGCTCCTGGGTTCGTAGAGTCAATACTCAATGAGCAAATTTTTCTCTCTGGTTCCGACAATTTTGCTCCTGCACTGAGCAATATATTAGCAGTTATTACTGTGGTTGTGGTAGCACCCATAACCGAGGAACTGCTATTTCGAGGCATACTGTTACACCGATGGACAGCCAAATGGGGAATTACCCCAGCTTTATTGCTGACTTCTTTAGTATTTGGCATCCTTCATGCCAATCTTGTGGGCTTGTCTGTTTTTGGGTTAATGATGGCCCTACTTTACCTCAAAACTCGTACTCTCATTGTCCCGATTATCTGTCATGCACTGAACAATCTTGTTGCTATTGGTCTGGAATTACTCCCCAAGGATGCAAGCAATACCAACCCTGCGGATATCTTAGAGCAACTTAATTCTTATTGGTGGGTTGGCATGGTCTATGTAGTCTTGTCAGCTCCTTGGTTAATTGATTTTATTCTTAAAAATTGGCCTAAGTCAGTTTTTGATCTGCCATATTTTAGCAATGGTGAGCAATAGGGCTATTTCAGGTATTTGAGGCTGTTTTAAGCATTGAGACTATTATTTTATATTGTTTGAAGATAAATTTGCAATCTGGTTTATAGTCTCTTTATAAGGATAAATCATACCCTTTTTTTAGGGTAAATTACGGTATTTTACTTCGTGAATTGTTGCATCTTTTTTAATGAATGTGTTAGCATCTCATTCAGAAACGCACGGCATTATGTTTACAGCGCTTCCTACTGTTACGAGGTAAGCTAAAAACGACGGGGAAGAAATCTATCCAATCTTAAAACTAATTCAGGTGTACCTCATTGCAGCGGTAACCGCTGTGTCGCGAAGACGAAGTGCAAAGTTTTTGTTTTTTAACTGAATACCTATTTATCTAGAAAATGCTAAGTGACATCAAAGAAGTTGCCACCATACTCTACGAACTAAGCGATCGCTTCCAGCAGGCTCAAGAAGAACAAAGTCAAAACATTGCCTATTTTTTTGAACAAATTGAGCGATGCCTTCTCAAGAGTGTAAAGGTTCTCAACAATCGACAACAACCCATTAATGAATGGGGTGAGCTTGCAGTTTATGCTGATAATTTACCTCAAATTTTGGGTAATGAGATAGGTGACAAAGAAGCCAATAGACTATCCAAAAAGCTGAAGAAAACTGCCAAAAATGTTCCACAAGTTGGCAGTGATATTTCTGAAATAAAAAGTCTTGCTGGTCAGTTTAAGGGACTCGCATTTATCGCTAAAGCGAATCTTAACAATCTAGCTAAGTCTAAAAGTCAACCTACTCGCAGAGGTTTTCTTCGTTATGTGCCTACGGTAATTGGTACAGCGGGAGGTACAGTAGCTGGTTTTACTATTGGTAAAAGTCTCCCATTCACTTGGAATATGACTACATTTTTAAGAAAGGAGTTAGAAGGGAAATCAATACTCTATAAGGCTCCAAAAAAAGTTTGTGATTTAGTTGAATCTATGAGTGATGGTCAGTTTAAAATTAACTTGAATAGAGAAGGAGGAACAACGGAAATTTTAGAAGCAGTTAGTAATGGCACAATAGACTGTAGCTACAGTGGAATTTATTACGATAAAGATGAATACAAAGCTCTTTATTTTGGTAGTGCAATTCCATTTGGTCTAAGTCCAGAAGAACAAAATGCTTGGCTTTTTTATAAAGGAGAAGGAAATAACGATCCAGATTCCCTAACTTATATGCAAAAAGTCTATGAACGTTTAGGTTTAAACGTTATAGCTTTTCCCGCAGGAGGTACAGGTGGACAAATGGGGGGTTGGTTTAAGAGAGAAGTCAATTCACCGGGAGATTTTAATGGGCGAAAAATGCGCATTATTGGATTTGGAGAAGATATTTTACAAAATAGTGAATTTAAGCTTGATCAGCCTCTAGATAGCGCTTCGGAGCCAGATAAGTCAGCAGATAAAATCAAGGAAAATCTTGAGAATGGAACATTTGAGGCAGCAGAGTGGATTGGTCCTCACGATGATATGCAACTAGGACTACACGAAGCAAGAGACATAAAATTCTATTACTATCCTGGTTGGTGGGAGCCTAGCACTACATTTGACGTACAAGTTAATAAAGATCGTTGGGAAAGACTAGATAAGAAATATCAAGATATATTTAAGGCGGCTTGCTACCAAACTCATTTAGAAATATTGGCTGAATATAATGAAAAGAATAGTAAAGCTCTTCAAAAATTAAAAATAAATTATCCTAATATTGAAATTCTACGTTTTACACCAGAAATTATGGATGCGGCAAAAACAGCAACTGACAATTATCTTGAAAAATGGGGACAAGGTAGAGAGTCATATCATAAGGTTTTTAGAGATGTTTATCGTGACTGGAATAAATTTAAAGAGGATATCAGAGAATGGTCTAATTACTCTAATTACACTCAAATTTATCAATTTATTTCTGAATTCCGTTCCGACATTTGTCAAGAAAAATAGGCAAAATCGTTACTTGCTATGCCATGATGGAATAGGAGCAAGCCGCGATCGCTGTTATGGCATGGCTAAATCATCGACAGATTCCTGGTAAAATACTAAAGTTAAGGCAAAACTTCAGCACCACTACTTCCCCTCTACAGAAAATTAACTCATATAGACGGAAATGTTCATCCTTGTCATTAGTCAAGCAATCTACCGGTAATTAGCATGACGCTAGATGTACGTACATTTTTTCAAGCAACCAACCCCAGCCGGACTCTGGCGGTGGAGAATGAGGATGACCTAAAATATTACATTGATTTTTCATCAGTACGAGGGGGTAATCTGATTGAAGAGCTCAAGGATAATATTACCTTTTTCTGTCCTGATGAGCCTACCTGTGAGCTATTTACCGGACATATTGGCTGTGGCAAGTCTACCGAGTTACGCCGGTTGGAAGCAGAGTTAAAGCAAGAAGGCTTCCATGTGGTGTATTTCGAGTCCTCTCAAGACTTGGAAATGATGGATGTGGATGTTGGTGATATTTTATTAGCGATTGCTCGTCGGGTGAGTGAAAGTTTGCAAGAGGTTAACATCAGTCTCCAACCAGGGTACTTCAAAAATCTCTTCAATGAAGTGACAGATTTTTTGCAGACGCCAGTGTCTATGTCTGATGTGAGTTTATCGGTGGGGATTGCCTCAATTACGACTCAAATTCAAGGTAGCCCTAATACCAGGGATAAGTTGAGGGGATATCTCGAACCCCGCACCAAAGGACTCATTGAAGCAATTAACCAAGAAATTATGGCAACTGCCATCCAGAGACTGAAGCGGCAAGGGAAAAAAGGACTAGTAGTAATTATTGATAATCTCGATCGTTTAGAGAGTTCCCAGAAGCCTTGGGGACGTCCTCAACCAGAATACCTCTTTGTGGACAGGGGGGAACAGTTACGGCAACTGAATTGCCATGTGATCTATACTATGCCCTTAGCGTTAATGTTCTCCAATGACTTAGGGGGACTCACTAGTCGCTTTGGAGTAGACCCCAAAGTATTACCAATGGTACCTGTGCGGTTGCGTAATGGTGAGTTAGGGGAAGAAGGAATGGCGCTGATGCAACAGATGGCTCTAGCGAGAGCTTTTCCTAATCTAGCACCAGAGGAACGTCTTAATCGTATTAATGAGGTTTTTGATCAACCAGAAACTTTAGATCGACTATGCCAGATAAGTGGTGGTCATGTCAGAGAATTCTTGAGATTACTCAATGACTGGATTAAAAAAGACCGCCAATTACCTCTTTCCCGTGAGGGGTTAGAAACGGTGATTAAAGCTCGTCGTAATCAAGTATCCTTAGCAATTACTGATGATGAGTGGGATTTGTTACGTCAGGTACAAGAGAGCAAACAGACTAGAGGGGATCAAGAATACCAAGTGTTGATCCGCAGTATGTTTGTTTATGAGTATCGGGATAGTGAGGGTTCATGGTTTGAAATTAATCCCATTTTGGCGGAATCTGGGAAATTGAGTGGGGGTTAGGTGGTAGGTGGTAGGTGGTAGGTGGTAGGTGGTAGGTGGTAGGTGGTAGGTGGTAGGTGGTAGGTGTTAGGTGGTAGGTGGTAGGTGGTAGGTGGTAGGTGGTAGGTAAATTATCTTGCCTGATTATTCATGATTCCCAAGCGAGATCATTCCGTGACAAATGACAAAGAACAAATGACAAATAACAAATAACAAAGAAAGATTGTTGGCAGGGCTTAACCGGATAGAATGACCATATGACTCAAGCTATCAATAACCACCGGAATAGTCTAGAGGAATTAGCCTGTGCCATTGATTGGTCTGAGGGTGAGTTTAGCTTTATTTTGGCTCTTTGCAATTCTACTAGTTTGCAACAACAGATAATCTTGAGTCTGGAAACAGCTTGTTCCCTCAAGATCCAGCAAATGGTTTTGGATCAGTCTGTTGGTACACTGTTTCAAACTATCCAAAGCGAAATAAGTCAAGCACCACCCCAGGCGTTAATGGTAGTTGGTTTGGAGTCAGTCAATAACCTGGAGAAATTGCTGGTAGGTGCTAACCAGATTAGAGAAGAGTTTCGTGAACATTATCCCTTCCCCTTAGTTGTTTGGGTTACGGATCAGGTACTATCCAAGTTTATTCGGTTAGCGCCAGATTTCTACAGTTGGGCTACTACTGTACATTTTGCGATCGCAACGGAGGATTTGATTCATTTTATCCAGCAAACAGCAGAGCAAATTATTACTCAAATTCTCAAAGATGGTGCTACTAGATTCCTGGACAATACAGCACTCAATCGGGAAATTGGTCACTCACGCCGTACAGAAATCGAGTCAGCCTACAAGGAATTAGCCAGTCGTGGTATTCGCTTAGACCCTGAATTAGAAGCTAATCTAGAATTTATTTTAGGTCGCACTGCTGACTGTTGCTCAGATTTACCTCGGCACCATTATGAGCGTAGTTTAGCTATTTGGGAAGAGGATATCAATTCAAAATTCAAAATTCAAAATTCAAAGTTATCAATCCCCAATCCCCAATTCCCGATTCCCAATTCCCAGACAACAAAGGACAATTCTCAATTCTCAATTCTCAATTCTCAATTCTCAATTCTCAATTCTCAATTCTCAATTCTCTCGGATGTCTCCTTTACTGCTTGGGAACATGGTGGCGTAATTATGCCATGCAAAATCGGGCTGAGTATCTATCAGCTTGTGAGCGTGCCAAAGCTTATTTTGGAGAATGTATCGAGGTATTTGAGCAGGGTCCACAACCAGAGTTAGTTGCCAAATTTATCAATGCTTTGGGGGACATTTTAGAGAGGTTGCAACATTGGGAGGAGTTGGAAGTAGTAGGGAAAAAAGCTTTAGCACTGCATCAAACTTATGCTAATCCTTTTAGGCAAGCTAGAGCTTACGGTTTTCTAGCAGAGGTAGCCTTGGCTAAGTCAGTTTGGTCTGAAGCAGAGGATTTCGCTCAGGCAGCCCTTGCCATTTCTGATAGTACCATAATTGATGCCTTGCTTCCAGCTTCATCAGAGATTAACTCTAGTTTAGAATGGGTGCGTTGGTTCAATCAGAGTTCCTATTTATTTGCTTTAGCTAGAGCCCAAAAGGGTTTGGTAAAGAGTAACGAAAGTCGCAAAAATCTGGAAACTGCTCTCCATAAAACTTACCCCCATTTTGAGCCAGAACTTTATCTGGGCATTTTGAAAGAATTACGAGCTTGCTACTTCCAGCAAGGTCAATATTTAACTGCCTTTGAGTTTAAGCAAAAGCAGCGTTCTATTGAACAACAGTTTGGTTTTCAAGCCTTTATTGGTGCTGGTCGTTTGCAACCTAGTCAACAGGTTACCAATTTGATACCAACCGATGCCAAACCAGCGGGAAACATTGCCCCAGAAATTGCTGCTTCTGGCAGACAACAAGATATCAAACGCTTGGTAGAGCGTATCGGTCGCCCGGATTATAAACTGACGGTAATCTACGGACAGTCAGGGGTGGGGAAAAGTTCGATTGTCCAAGCGGGGTTAATACCAGCCTTAAAAAAACAAACTATTGGCACTCGTGATGTAGTACCGATTGGACTGCAAGTTTATACTCACTGGTTGACAGAACTAGCTAAAGCGGTGAGCGGCTCTTTAGCAGAAGTGGGTAATTTAACAGTAGATGCTGCTACCCTGAGTTCTACTACAGCGATTATCGAACAGTTACGGAAAAACTATAAAAACAACCTCCTGACTGTCCTGATTTTTGACCAATTTGAAGAATTTTTCTTCGTTTGTCAAGACCCAACACAAAGATTAGACTTATATGACTTTTTGAGACAATGTTTCAATATTCCCTATCTGAAAATAATTTTTTCCCTACGAGAAGACTATTTACATTATCTACTAGACTTTGACCGTCTTACTAATTTAGATATTATTAATAATAACATCTTAGATAAGCATATTATCTATTACCTCGGTAATTTTTCGACCGCTGAAGCCCAATCAGTCGTTGAAAGCTTAACTAAAAAAACTCAATTTTCCTTAGAACCAGCTCTGATTGAGCAATTAGTACAAGACTTAGCAGGAGAGTTGGGGGAAGTACGCCCGATTGAGCTACAAGTGGTAGGGGCACAGCTACAAGCAGAAAAAATCACAACCCTGGCACAGTATCAGGAGTACGGCACTAAAGAAGAATTGGTTAAGGGATATTTAACCCAAGTAATCAAAGACTGTGGGCCAGAAAATGAAGAATTTGCTCGGCTGCTGTTGTACTTACTCACTGATGAACAAAACACCCGTCCCTTGAAAACTCGTGCTGATTTAACCAGAGATTTGCAACTGTTAAAAGGAAATTTAGGAGCAGTATCTGATCAATTAGATTTAGTACTCAAGATTTTTGTCGCTTCCGGATTAGTATTTCTAGTACCAGAAACTCAGGGTGACCGCTATCAGCTAGTACACGACTATTTAGTGACTTTTGTCCGTCAACAAAAAACTGCTGAGTTGATCGAAGAATTGCAAGAAGCAGAAAAGCAACGCAAACTTAGTGAAGCTCAACGTCGGCTAAGTGAACAAAAGCTGAATCGCTTTCTTAAGCGAGCCTTACTTGCTTCCGTCGCTGCGGTAGGGATAATGACAGTCCTCGCCCTTGCCTCAGTAGAGTTGGCTTTGCAATGGCGAGAAGAAGTTGATTTAGCCAGTCAAGCAAGAAGAAAAGCACAAAATGTTCAAGAAGATCAAATTAGAGCTTTAAGTCGCTTTTCAGATACCCTGAGAGACAATTCAGCTCAGGAATTTGATGCTCTTGTTGAAGCCATTAGAGCCGGTAAGCAATTAAAAGAACATCGAGCCCAGCCAGTAGTTAGGAGTCAGGTGATAGCGGCGTTGCGTAGTGCAGTTTATGATGTTAGAGAGCGCAATCGTTTATCAGGCCATAGTGAAGGAGTAATTAGCGCCAGTTTTAGTCCTGATGGTCAAATGATTGCTACTGCCAGTAAAGATGGAACAGTCAAACTTTGGAACTTATTTGGTGAGGAACTACAAACTTTTAATGCTCATCAAGAGCAAGTTACAGAAGTCCGTTTCAATCGTGATAGTTATACCCTGGCTACTACTAGTGAGGATGGAACAGTTAAACTTTGGAAAATTGATCAGAGAATCGGGAATCGGGAATTGGGAATCGGGAATTGGGAATCGGGAATTGGGAATCGGGAATTGGGAATTGGGAATGGATTGCAGCCTCAACTCCTACACACCCTGGTTAATCATAGAGATGGAGTCAATACTGTTAGTTTTAGCTCCAATGGTAAGCTGGTAACTGGTAGTCGGGACTGGTATGCCAAACTTTGGAGTCAGGAAGGTCAGCTGATTAAAACCCTCACTGGGCATGGTATGTGGGTTACTAGTGTCAGTTTTAGTCACGATAATCAGACTATTGCTACTGCTAGTTTAGATAGAACTGCTAAACTTTGGACGGGTAATGGGGAGTATCTCACAACTCTGGATGGTCATGAGGCAGGACTAACTAGTGTTAGCTTCTCTCCTGATGGTCAGATTGCTACCGGTAGTGAAGATAGAACCATCAGACTCTGGAGTCAGCGGGGTCAGTTTCTCCAAACTCTCAAGGGTCATTATGATACTGTTACTAGCGTTAGTTTCTCCCCTAATGGTCAAGAATTGGCTTCTGGTAGTAAAGACAAAACCGTCAAACTCTGGAGTAAAGATGGTCAACTACTCGTAACCTTAAGGGGACATGATAGCCAAGTCAATAGCGTTAGTTTTTCTCCTAATGGTCAACTCTTACTTACTGCTAGTGAGGACAAAACCGTCAAACTCTGGAGTCTGGTTGGTGAGCAATTACAAACCCTGACTGGACATCAAAACTATGGCATCAGGAATATTGCTTTTAGTCCTGATGGTAAAATAATTGCTACTGCTAGTACCGACAAAACCGTCAAACTCTGGAATTGGGAAGCAGATAAGATTATTCGCCGTCAAACCCTCGTAGGAAATCAGGGTGAGGTCAGAAGTATTAGCTTTAGTCCTGATGGTAAACTAATTGCTACTGGTAGTACCGACAAAACCGTCAGACTTTGGAGTCTTGAAGGCAAAAAAAACCAAACTCTGAAAGGGCATCAAGGTGCAGTATTCAGTGTCAACTTCTCTCCTGATGGTAAACTGATTGCCAGTGCTAGTGCTGATAAAACTATCAAACTTTGGAACTTTAAAGGTGAGGTACTCAAAACTATTACTGGGCATGAGCAAGCTGTTACCAGTATTGCTTTCTCTCCTGATGGTAAGACCCTAGTTAGTGGTAGTCTTGACAAAACTATCAAACTGTGGAACCTTGAAGGTAATCCAATCAATACTCTAGCTGGACATAATGGTGGAGTACTCAGTGTTAGTTTTAGCCCCAATGGTAAAAGCATTGCCTCTGCTAGTGTAGATGGAGTAGTTAAACTCTGGAGCAATAAAGGTAAGGAACTACACACCCTCACAGAGCATAAAGCTGGAGTTACAAGTATCAGTTTTAGTCCCGATAGTCAGACTCTGGCTACTGCTAGTGCAGATCAAACAGTTAAACTTTGGAGTCTGGATGGGGAAGAATTCCCGGCTCTCGTGGGACATCAAGCTGGAGTTGCCAGTGTTAGTTTTTCTCCTGATGGTAAAACCATTGCGACCGCTGATTTAGCGGGAAGGGTAATTCTGTGGAACTTTAATTTAGATGATCTATTGCAGCGTGGGTGTGGTTGGGTGGAGAACTATCTGAAAACAAACCCGGAAATACATAGCGATCGCGATCGCGCTTTGTGTGATGATATTAACTAGTTGCAAGAAGGCAGAGGGCAGGAGGCAGAAGGCAGAAGGGAAGAAAGAAGTTTGCAAGGTAGAAGGTAATTATAAGTAATTATCCGGACTTGAGATAACTCATGTGGATATAGATCGCTGTTATGGCATGGCTGAACCTACGACAGATTTTTGGTAAGATACTAAAGTTAAGGACTAAGCGTAAGAATAAGATGTTTATCCTTATAAGTTTAAAAGACTGATTTGGGCTAGAATCGAGCAACTACTCCCTAAGTTAGCCTAAAATACTCTTAAGTCAGCAAAGGATATTTTTCACAATGCTGTTCGCTCGGCATTAGAGAAAGATGGATGGACAATTACTGATGATCCCCTATTCGTCAAAGTTACTACCCGCAGCGAGTTTTTTATAGATCTGGCTGCTGAAAAACTACTAACAGCCCAGAAAGAAGAGCAGCAAATTGCAGTAGAAGTTAAAAGTTTTATCGGAAGATCGATTATAAAAGAATTTCACTTAGCTGTAGGCCAGTTTCTTAACTATCGGTTAGCTTTAGAACAAGTTAAGTCACAAAAGACTTTATATCTGGCAGTACCTGTAGATACCTATGAAGTATTTTTTCCTGACGATTTTGTCAGACAAGCAGTTGCAACATATCAGATAAAACTATTGATATTTAATCCTGTAAAAGAGGAGATTTTTCTATGGAAAAACTAGATTATCGCGAGTTGACTAAGAGGGTTTTAGAAAAGTATATTAACCATCAAGGAAAAGATGAATCAATAGAAAGGCAATTAATCTTTGACACAGAACGGGATCGCTACCTCATTGTTTATGTAGGTTGGGAGGAGGAAAGGCAAATTTATGGCTGTCCAGTTCACATTGATATTAAAGAAGGTAAAATTTGGATTGAGCGAGACTTTACAGAAGTAGGAGTGGCTAACGAGTTAGTGGAGTTGGGAGTGCCGAAAACTGACATTGTCTTAGCTTTCCGTTCTCCTTTCGTGCGACAGTTTACGGGTTTCGCTACTGCTTAGTGGGATGGAAAGATTTTGAGGAATTCCTTGAACTTGTCTACAAAAGTCGTTCTGAAGCTCAATTTTGATGTATTTGCTCGACACCAACCACTGTAGTCGTATCATCTTCGGCGAACCTAACTGGTTCTTCAGGACATATTATGCTAAACTATTAGTTATTAACTCAATAATAGCAAATAAAAATGAAAAAGCAATATACAGAAATTCTCAATTTACCAGGGGTAATAGTTAAATCCAAAAAAGAAATTGAAAACATTCGGTTTGTCTTGAAAAGAGTAGCCTTGACTCTCCGAAGAAAGCTCCGAGCCAAGACTAAAGCTAAGGAGTCTTCAGTGCTTTTATAAATAAAACTTATCACCCTAACTACTGGAGAGCCGCTTACTCTACTATCAGACCGCAAATTCTCTCTTCTTGAGCCATTGGAGAGAAATCCAACAGAGAACATCCTATATTGGTCAATTTTGTAGTGCGATCGCGTAGCGCAAACATTTTGCTCGTTAGTGATACCATCAATTGAGAATTGAGCGATCGCGTCGAGTTCTATCAATTACTGTAGGGGCAGGTTTAGGGTTTACTGAATAAGTAATAATACTAAATCCGGTTTCCATACCCCCTAACAAATCAAAGATAGTTCAACCAGTGATAATAAGCTACATTTCTCATATAAGTGGTTTTTCGTAACCGGATTTAGTATAAGTCAAGAGTTGATAAGTAATTCCCCGGTGAAAGTGTAAGGTTTTTGAACACATCAATTTAATAGGGAATTTTACTGATGGTCTCAATTTTATTGCACCTTAGGTTGGAAAAGACATTCCGACCTAACTGCTACAATCGGTATTTTCGTATTTTTTGAAAGTAACCATGTAGCTTATTATACTCACTTATCAATAGTGTAAGTATTCAACGAACGTAATATTAAGCTTGTATTAATAAATTTTTTTAATCTTTAATCTTTAATCTTTATTTTTAATCTAGAATTGTTACTCTAGAGTCACAACTAATAATGTCAGACAATTCCTCGGACTTTATAATTCGTCCATCTATCCCGGATGATGTGCCAATGATCTTTGAGCTGATTAAAGCTTTGGCTGAGTATGAACAGCTTTCTCATACCGTCACCGGTGATGCACAAACCCTCAAACAACATTTGTTTGGTACTCGTCCCTATGCAGAAGCAATTGTTGCTGAATGTCAGAAGCAGGTAATAGGGTTTGCTTTATTTTTCTCCAACTATTCTACCTTTTTGACTCAGCCTGGAATTTATCTAGAAGATTTGTTTGTGTTACCCGAATTTAGGGGCAGGGGTATCGGTAAAGCTTTGATTACTTCCGTTGCAGAGTTAGCAGTTGAGCGAAACTGTGGACGACTCGAATGGAGTGTTCTCAATTGGAACGAAGCAGCGATCGCATTCTATCAAAATCTTGGTGCTTCGATTCTCCCAGACTGGCGAATCTGCCGTGTTACTGAAAATTCTCTCAGGATTTTACGAAAAAGCCTATAAACTAGTTGTATTAATAGATAACAGGGACATTCACTACCAAAATGAATCGAGTAGTGGAGTGACACGCCTAAAACTTTAGGTCGAGTTACTCTACAAGATGTCTTGTACCTAAGTTCCTCAACCCACTTACACCAAATCAACCATTTGCTATACCACACCATTAGGTATGTATAAATAGACTCTGAGTTAAGCTCAGCTGCTATAGCTGTTACACTAATGGAATTTACACTAGCCTGAGCAAAAAAGAAGCGACAAAAAGGGTGGGGAAACAAGTAAGCAAACGCACCAAATGCGGAGAATATACATTCCGACCACAATTTTGCTCACCCCTGATAAAAACTCCCAAATGTAAATCATGGTTGTCAAACTATTAACGCTAAGTATACCAGCTCCAGAACTAGATAATTTGGAAAAATACTGTCAACAATGCAATCGAACCAAGACAGATCTTATTGAGGAATATTTGCGCTATCTCAATCAACTGTTACAATCCCACGAAACCAAACCCTCAACAGAACAGTTACTGTCACAGATCAATACTCCCCACGAACCAATCAAAGAGGCAAACCAAGAAAAGCTTGATTTAGAAATCTTATTAGAAATAGTGATTGAACACTCCACTAATTTGCAAAATCAACTTCACAAAAATAATCAGCAGATGTTGAAGTATTTACAGCAGGTAGAGAAGGTTACAGCGGCGGCGGCGGCTGTTGAAAACGATTGCTTTGAGTCAGATAGCCTCAATGAAGTAGCAACTCGCAGCGATGAATTAGGACAATTAGCGCGAGTATTCCAGCGGATGGTACAAACTCTCAAAGATCGAGAGCAAGAACTGTCTGAGGCCAAAGAGCAACTAGAAGCTGTCTTGAATGCAGTACCGGGTTCAATTTCCTGGATAAATACTAATGGAGTCTACCTTGGCGTCAATAAGCATTTGGCGGAGAACTTGAATTTGCTTCCAGAAAATGTTAATGGCCAAAAATTAGAATTTTTTAAGTCTCAATCGCAGTTTGCCCAATTTATGAGTAAGTTTCTGAGTTCTCAACAAACAGCTGCTTCCCAGGAGATTGAAGTTCAAATCAACAACTCTAGGCGATATTACCTGATTGCCGCTCAGAAATATCAGCAAGGCAATGCAGCAGTGACAGTAGGAATTGATATCACTGATCGCAAGAGAGCACAGGAAGCTTTGCGGATTGCGGAAGAGAATTATCGCAGTATTTTTGAAAATGCTTTAGATGGTATTTTCCAATCAACCTTTGATGGACATTACATCAATGTTAATCCTGCAATGGCTCAAATTCATGGATATGATTCTCCCCAGGAAATGATGGTAACTGTGGCAGAAATTGGCTCTCAACTTTATGTTGAACCAAGCTGTCGGCAGGATTTTCAAAGACTAATGGAGGCACAGGGAGAGGTTAAAGGATTTGAATATCAAGTGTATCAACGAGATGGAAATATTATTTGGGTTGAGGAGAATACCCGGGCAGTCGGCGATACTAATGGTAATTTATTTTACTATGAAGGTATCATTCAAGATATTACCAAACGCAAGCAAGAAGAAGATGCTCTCAAACAACAAGTGCAGGATCTACGCATTGAGATTGATCAACAAAAGCGAGTTTGTCAGGTAGCTGCAATTACCCAAACTGATTACTTTCGGGAGATCCAAGCACAAATTGAAAGTATGCGTTTTGATGAGGATTTCTGAAATGTGATCAAGGAATCTCCCAGAGACTCCCATATGGGTGAACGAAATTTACAGTGCTCTAAAGAAACAATTTTAGATTTTAGATTGATTCAATCTTTTTTTCGTTTACCCTTCCCATATGTAGAATTGTTCAAACAAGAGAGTAAGTCTAAGAGCTCAACTAATAATGCCTAAAGTAATCTCAATTCACTCCTACCGAGGTGGAACAGGAAAATCTAACTTTACTGCCAACCTCGCAACTACATTAGCACTGCAAGGTAATCGAGTTGGTGTAGTTGATACTGATATTCCCTCCCCTGGTATTCACAATCTCTTTGGTTTAGAACCAGAAAAAATGGATAAAACTCTCAATAACTATCTTTGGGGAGAAAACTTGATTGAAGAGGCTGCTTATGATGTTAGTGCTAATGTTGGATTAGACGGGAATAGCAAGATAATTCTCGTTCCTTCCAGTATCAATGCAGAGGATATTTCTCGGATTTTGAGCCAGGGGTATGATGTCAAATTACTCAACGATGGCTTTCGTAAGTTAGTCAAAAGCTTCAAGTTAGATTACCTCTTTATTGATACCCACCCCGGTTTGTCCAAAGAAACTTTCCTCTCCATCGCTATCTCCCATATCTTGATTCTAATCTTGCGCCCAGACAAACAAGACTATCAAGGCACAGCAGTGACGGCTGATATCGCTAGGCATTTAAATGTACGCAAGATGATGTTAGCGATTAACAAAGTCTTGAGCAACATGAATTTTGAAGTATTAAAGGAAAAAGTAGAAGAAACTTACCACGCCCCTGTAGTAGGTATCTTTCCGTTATCAGAAGATTTAGTACAGCTGGCCAGTGAGGGAGTTTTCTGCATGAAGTACCCGGAACATCCAATAACTAAGGAGTTTAAAAAGGTAGCACAGCAGATTAGTGATGGACAGTGAGTGCTCTGAGGGAGCTGGGGGAGCTGAGGGAGCTGAGGGAGCTGGGGGAGCTGAGGGAGCTGAGGGAGCTGAGGAGATGGGGAGCTGAGGAGATGGGGAGCTGAGGAAGAAGAGAAAACTGATAATTTTTGGATACAAAGCTCAAGAAATCCCATCCAAAATTTCACCTCACCCGGGAAATAACAAATGACAAATGACAAATGACAAACGACAAATAACAAACAACAAACAACCAATAACAAACAACAAACATGTTTACTAAAGTGTCAGAACGAATAATGCACCGCCTCAGATGGCTGCTGGCTAGTGGTTGGTTGCTGCTGATCTTTTCCTTATTTTATGACCCTATCTCACCTTGGTTAACTCAATCTGATAACCAACTTAGTCCCCTGCGGATTGATCCAGAAATTTGTGTACAAGTTCAAGGAGTCTGCTTAGAAGAACAACCCTACCCCCTGGGAACATCAATATTTTGGGGAGTGACTGTTCCCCTGGTAATCTTTACTTTATTGGTGTTTGGACATGAACTTTGGCGGCGCATTTGCCCCCTATCGTTTTTCTCACAAATTCCCCGCGCCTTAGGCTGGCAGCGACAACGTCGGCGAGTCAATGCTAAAACCGGTAAAGTTCGCTATGAACTAGCCAAAGTTGAGAAAAATTCTTGGTTAGCTCGCAACCATTTATATTTGCAATTTGGCTTATTTTACCTAGGCTTATGCAGTAGGATTTTGTTTGTCAATTCTAACCGCCTAGCATTGGGAATTTTTCTGATTGGTACTATTCTTGCCGCGATCGCTGTAGGCTACTTTTACGGGGGGAAATCTTGGTGTCAGTATTTCTGTCCCATGGCTCCCGTACAGAAAATCTATGGCGAACCCAGGGGACTGCTCAATAGTAAAGCTCACGAAGATCAAAGCTCACCCATCACCCAATCTATGTGTCGGATTGTCAAACCAGATGGTAAAGAGCAAAGCGCTTGTGTTGCCTGTCAAAGTCCTTGTATTGATATTGATGCTGAGCGTTCCTACTGGAATGGTATTACTAAACCCCAGCAGCGATGGATTTATTACGGTTATGTGGGAATAGTCATCGGTTATGCTTGTTACTATTACCTTTATGCAGGCAATTGGAACTACTATTTTTCCGGTGCTTGGGCTCATCAAGAAAATCAATGGGCGACCATACTGAGTCCTGGATTTTACCTGTTTGACCGCTCAATAGAAATGCCCAAGCTGCTAGCAGTTCCCCTAACTTTAGGTCTGTTTACTATCAGTAGCTATTTCTTACTAAGCAAACTGGAGAAGTTGTATAAAGCATACCTTTTCAGAAACAAGCAATATATCAATCAAGAGCAAGTTCAGCATCGAATTTTTACCCTCTGTACATTCTTTATTTTCAATGTCTTCTTTGTCTTTGGCGGTCGTCCCTTGATCTTACTACTGCCGCTGCCCTGGCAATATCTTTATAATCTAGCGATCGCATTTCTCAGTACTCTCTGGCTTTACCGCACCTGGGGACGCAACGAAAATCTGTATGCACGGGAAAGCCTTGCTCATCGGCTGCGGAAACAGTTAAGCAAACTCCAACTAGATGTTTCCCGATTTTTAGAAGGGCGCTCCCTAGCAGACTTAAATGCTGATGAAGTTTATGTCCTAGCCAAAGTACTTCCTGGATTCACCAAAGAAAAACGGATGCAGGCGTATAAAGGTGTGTTCCGGGATTCCCTGCAACAAGGTTATTTTACCGCTGCTGATAGCTTGGAAAAGCTACAACAGATGCGTCAGGAATTGGAGATTACTGATGAAGAGCATCAGAACATTTTGAGTGAATTGGCAACTGAAGAGCCAAAGTTGTTTTACCCCAATCGGAACCAAAACCGAGAAGACTGGCTGCGTCTGGAAAGTTACAGCGAGTCCCTGGAAACCATGCTGGATTGTTGGTGGCAGCAACGTCCTGCCACTGGGTTAGCAGCAGAGCTTTTTGATGTAGTTGCAGGGAAAAAATCCATCGAGTCTATTAGTGAATTATTCGATAGCTTTGTTGAAGATAACTCGGAAGCTATACAAGCCAATAGACGAGAATATGCTATTACTTCGGAAGAAGAGGAAGAAATTCTCATGGTTCTTGAGAGGAATCGAAAACCGATGGAGTCTGACCATTCCCAACAACAACAAAAGATGAATCAAACCGATGGCATTGACTACATCAAAAAATTGCAGAAAGAGGCAGAAAAATTGAGGTCATATGATGATTGGTAATTTTTATATTACTCTTGAGAAACAAGGCAACAGGGAATTGGGAATTGGGAATTGGGAATTGGGAATTGGGAATAGTTATAGCAACTGCCAAGGCGATTAGGACAAAGACAAGGGGATGGCACCCCCTTGTTAACTAACTTGCCTTACTTGAGAAATGTCTTAACCGCCCTGGCGACTGCTATATAACTCCTTTCTACCTTGCAACTTTCGAGCCAAATGACTGGCTTGTCCCAGGGTAAAACGTTCCTGTTGAAAGAGCATAATAGCAACCTCTCTCAAAAATTCTGTTTCAGACATATGGATACTCTGTAAAACTTTATCTGAGATTGCGTCAGTATAGGATATGGTTCAAGCAATTCAATACATTCAAGTTCTCACTGGCAGGTAAAAAATAATTCAAAGTCCCCCAGAATTGGGGGATTTAGGGGGCAAACGAAAACCTTTTTCTCTACAGAATTTGGTCTAACTTACCCTTTCACTATCGCTTCACCACGGCGGTAAAGTTCGCGAGCATAATCAGTCCAAGTTCCTTGTCCCCAGTAACGGAAACAACTGGTTTCCACCAACATGGTATACAACAAAGCTTCTTGGTAGTCAGGGCGTTTAGTTACCGAGGGGTCTTGCTGCACCAAGGGGTCGTATTTTTTGTGGAACAGGGCGCTGAGTTGATTCATGGGTTCCAAGACATTTTCATAACCCTTAACCCAACTTAAATCATCTGTCCAAGATGCACCGTCCATGTGGAACCGGTGATCCGTTGCTTTTAACTCTTGGATTGCTTGCTCCACTGCTTCGGGAGTGGAATTATTGGGGTCTACTCGCTGCCAAATTTTGTGCTGATGAATGGCTTGACAAGGGGGATAGTCTTCAGGATTAGCTCCTGCCGCCTCAATTAGCTCCAAATATTCAGTGCCATGGACTCCCACAACTCCAGCTGTACCTTTCCCATTATCCTTGATTTCCGGCCAAACCAATTGGAAACCCGGGGGAAATTCATTCATCATCACGCCGCCATTTTCCCCATCGGCGATTTGGGTAACACAACTGGGAACAGTTACATTGCCAATGGTTTGCTTACCTCGTCCCTTTGCCTCATGATAGGGCTGCATCTGAGCCACTAGCTTGGTATCAGAACCTTGGGTTTTAATCAATGCCGTAATACTAATGGTTTCGCCCTTGGAATTACGAGCAACCAAACGGTTAGGAACATATTTATCATCATGCCAAAGCTCAGAACCATCCAGACGTTCCACTGAATGCTCTTGCACCATCAACCAGCGGTAGCCACATTCTTTGAGAGCCTTGATGTACTCATACAGAGTGTCTGGGTTATTGGGTAAGTGCATTTCTGGAGGAGAAAAGCCTTTGACACGCTTGAGAGCATCTTCACCAAACACCGCAGCAAAATAATGTTGCCAAGCTTGGATCTGGAGTTTGATGTCGGGAATTGGTGTCGAAGGAACAACGGCATGACTCCACATAGTTCCCAGCCATTCCACATAGGGCTGATACTGAGGGTCACAGGTGATGCGCTTGAGACTGTCAATGATATCCTCTCGTCCCATTTGCTGCAATCCCCACAGCAGATTGCCAGAGTAATCCAGCATAATCCGAGGATTGCAACCTTTGCCAACTAGCTCAGGAATAAAATCCCCCAAGCGGCTGTAGCACCAAGCAAAAGGACCTGCATTGTGATTGTCCCCTTCATCTGAATGTTCAAACATGTACTGGAGATTGCTGATGAGTTCCCCGTTAGCCCCTGCAGGGATAGTGGGTTGGTGCATATGTAGAGCACAAGCAAATCCCGCTGTCATGTTTTCCACTCGGAGATTAGTCTTTGGCAAAAAAACGGGTTTATTTTGGTTTACTACTAACGCAATTTCTGCCTCCCGACCCGAAATATCAGGTAATCGTGAAGTGATTTCCTGCAACGCAGATGAGTTAGTAGGTAGTGGTGTTGCAATCATCTAACAAAACTCGCTAGAGACTCCCGTTATCAATACTAGTTTTAGCGGGAGAGGAAAGCGAGGCGAGATATCGCTTCCCTGTGTACAAAAAAAGGTGTAACCTCTACCGCTTTGGATTGACTCGCTCAGAGCATACCAAAGGAATTGCAATTTTGTCCGATCAATTACAGACTCAAAGCTTTCTATCTTGACCCATAGAGGTTGTTGACGCTATTTTTCTCTATGCTTGACTATTTCTTCGACACTACTAACCACTCACAAAGCATAAATTTACACCTCAGATAATATCTAATAAATCTTTAATCTTAACTTAAATTTTGCTTAAATTTGACATTCTCCCTAATCTGAAAAGAGGCGCGGGGACATACTAGACGCGGAGACACCAGATATTTTTATTCTACTCCTGCGCAAAACCCTGCGCGAACGTTGTGAGGTGGAAGTTCATGGGAGTCTGGCTGGAAAAATCAATATATCAGAGGTATCGGATGCACCGGAAGTGGAGAGATTGATGTTTATTCTGGATCTAAGAACACACCCAATGGTAACAAGTTAAAGGGTTGTGTATAATGTCTAAGTGCCATATATAGTGTTTGATAACTCACAAAACCCTATATAAGTAAAAGCTAAAGGGTCAAAAAAATCGATATTTCCTCTCTTGTGTTCCGAAGTTCCTAAGTTGCCTTGACAACGACGATTTTTCCCTAACTTGTCACCAATGAAACACACTCCAGCTCCCTAGGAGCAATTTGTGCCCCCAATTGAATAAGAGAAACAATATCTTTCCCTGTTGCCTGTTGCCTAGTTTCTTAAAAGTTTATGCTAAGTTAGAGTCCCAAACTTCAGCGCAACAAGTTGGGGTATTTCACGGTGTAATGTCATTTCCTTTTGAATAACCTTAGGGTGGACAGTAAATATCCGGGTAATGTCCATCTTAAATTTGCTCTCTTTGAGCAGCTCGACTATTAAAGTACTAACGCTTTCTATTTAAAGTGCAACTACGATGAGAATTCTGTTAATTGAAGCTGATCAGGAACTCCGTGTTACCCTTGCTGATGCTCTAACCCAACAAAATTACACTATCGATCTAGCTAAGGATAGTCAAGAGGCTTTATACTTCCTAGAAACTTTTCCTTATAATTTGCTGTTACTAGACATTGCGTTACCAGGGTTAGATGGCATTACTTTTTGTCGGCAGTTACGTTCTCGTGGCTTCAAGATACTAATTCTCTTACTAACAGAAAGAGACGCTACTACTGCTCAAGCTAAAGGTTTGGATGCTGGAGCAGACGAGTATTTAATCAAACCTTTTGATTTGCAAAAGCTACTAACTCTGATTCGTGCTTTACTACAAGGGGTAAATGCTCCCTCCCTTTCAATCCTAGAATGGGGTGACTTATCTGTAGTTCCCAGTAATAATAAGGTTACCTATCGCCGCCAATCTATAGAACTCACCCCTACAGAATATCATATTCTGGAGCTGTTGCTTCGCAACCCCCATCGGGTATTTAGCTATAATGACCTAATCGAAAACCTGTGGTTCTTTGATGCTCCCCCCACTGCAAGTACCATTCGCTCCCATATTAGAGGATTGCGGAAAAAACTCAAAGCAGCAGGAGTTGAGGCTGATTTAATTGAGACTGTTTATGGTTTGGGCTATCGACTCAAGTCAGGAGAAGAAAAGGAAACAAGCCAACAAGGAGATACCCCTATTTCCCAATTTTTGCCTGACAGGGAACAAAAAACCTTAGCAGCACTGCGTCGCAGCTGGGAAGATTTCAAAGAAAGTATTTTTACAGATATAGCTTTCTTGGAGAATATCGCCACAAATATAGAGCAATTAGCAACTGCTTTTCCTCGCTCCCAAGCCATCAGAACAGCTCATAATCTAGTAGGATTACTGGGGAGCTTGCGCTTGGCTGAAGCTAGCAAAAAAGCCTGTGAAATTGAAAACTTATTACTTACTCAGACAAATTTAAACCCAGAACAGGTATTGCGGTTGAAAGAGCTTTTAAGCACCCTATCTCAGGTATTGGAGTCACAGTCTTACCCAATTATTACTCCCAGTGAACCATCTGCAACAGTACTACCGGAGAAACGTCCTCTAGTATTAATCATTGATGATGATACAGAACTAACTCAACAGTTACATCAACGAGGAAATGATTGGGGAATTCAGATTGAGCAAGCTTCTAGCTTATCCTTCGGTAGAGAAGAAATTGAACGCATTCATCCTGATCTAATTATTTTAGACTTGACCTTCCCCAATGAAATTGAAGATGGTTTAACGCTACTAGTTGAATTAAGTGCTTCTAATCCATCCATACCCGTCTTAGTCCTAACAGTGCGTGGGGAGTTAAGCGCTCGTTTACAAGCTTCAAGGGCAGAAGCTACTGCTTTTTTGCATAAACCTTTTTCTCTAGATCAGATTTTAGCAATAGTTCATCAAACTTTGCAACAACCTGATGCTATGTCGGGAAAAATATTAGTAGTTGATGATGATCCTGCATTTTTGTCTCTGTTACAAGAGAGATTGAAGTCAGAGGAACTAGAAATCATCACCCTTTCTAGCACCCAAAACTTTTTGGAGACCTTAGAAACGGTTTCACCAGATTTGCTGATTTTGGATTTAATTATGCCTGATTTAGACGGAATTGAACTATGCAGGGTAGTGCGCAACGATCCTCAGTGGTATAAACTGCCAATTTTGTTTCTCACCGGTTATTCCAATAGGAGGAATATGGAACAGTTGTTTGCCGCTGGTGCTGATGACTTTATTAGTAAGTCGGCATTCGGTTTAGAACTACAAACTCGGATCTTTAGTCATTTGCAGCGAGTTCGACGCTGGAGATTAGGTTGAAGGAAGAACTGAAGATGAGTATAGTACAAACAACTATTTATTTGAAGACTGTCCTTGAGCAATGGCAACAAGAGATTGTTAGAAGGAAACAACTGGAAGAGGAATTACGAGCAACTCAGGAGCGCTTTCAAGATCTCATTTCTTCCAACCCAGCAATAATCTACTCCTGTCATCCTGATGAGAACTACCCCATCAACTTCGTTAGCGAAAACAGCAAAGAGATCTTAGGCTACACAACTCAAGAATGGTTAGCCACTCCTAAGTTTTGGGTGAATCGGATTCACCCTGAAGATGCTCCTAGAATTGTTGCTAACTTGTCTGTCTTATTCAAAGAAGGGTATCATACCCATGAATATCGCTTCTTGCACCAAGACGGTACTTATCGGTGGCTACGGGATGAACGTAAATTGGTACGAGACACAGCTGGTAATCCTGTAGAGATGATTGGTTATATAGTAGATATCACGGAGCGCAAAAGAGTAGAACGAATTAAAGATAAGTTTATCGCGATCGCTAGCCATGAACTCCGTACTCCACTTACTTCCCTGCAAGGTTCCTTAGGATTACTAACTACTGGACGACTCGGTAACCTCACCGAACAGGGCCAAAAGCTGTTAGAGTTTGCCTTGTTGGATACTGAGCGCTTGGTACGTCTGGTTAATGATATCCTTGACCTGAAGCGTCTGAAATTGGGCAACAATGTTCTAAACCCAAGCAGATTTCAGACAGATGAACTAATTGAGCAAGTACGGCATGTTATGCAACCAATTGCAGATGATGCAGGAGTGATGCTTTCAATTGCTACTACTTCAAAACCCCTGTGGGCAAATCCCGATCTCATTATCCAAGTTTTGACTAACTTACTGAGCAATGCCATTAAATTTTCTCCATCGGGCAGTACAGTTTGGCTGAATGCCGAACCGCAATTTTTTTGCGGGGGGGGTAGGGAGATAGGGAGGTGGAGAGAAGCAGGAGACAAAGAAAAGCAAAAGACATTCCCTAAAAACCAACAACCAACAACAAACAACCAACAACAATTCCCGACCATCTTATTTCAAGTTAGAGACCAAGGAAGAGGAATTCCTTCAGATCAACTCGAAACCATCTTTGAACCCTTCAGACAAGTCGATGTCTCCGACTCTCATCAGAAGGAGGGTACTGGTTTGGGTTTAGCCATCTGTCGCAGCATTGTGCAGCAACATGGGGGACGTATTTGGGTAGAAAGCACTCTTGGAGTTGGTAGTACTTTCTACTTCACTCTGACGATGTCGCCGGAACACTTAACGGGTTAAGGTCTTTTGTTGTTTGTCCTTAGTCTCAATAACCAATGACCGATGACCAATAACCAATGACCAATAACCAATGACCAATAAACAAATTCTAATTATTGATGACGAATACCGCATTCGGGAAGTTACCAAGATCAGCTTAGAAATGATGGCAGGATGGAAAGTATCAACTGCTAGTTCCGGTAGTGAGGGTTTAGCTATCGCCCAATCACAGCAATTTGATGCGATTCTCTTAGATATGATGATGCCTGAACTCGATGGCACGGAAACTTTAGCCAGATTGCAAGCTAATAGCACTACCCAGCAAATTCCTGTGCTGTTACTAACTGCCAAGGCTCAAACAATTGGGCGAAACCAGCTACAAGAGGGAGTACAAGCAGTAATTGAGAAGCCCTTCGATCCTTTGCAATTGGCAAACCTGATAGCAGAAGTTTTAGGCTGGAGCCTAAAGTGAATGGCACGAAGATAAGCCTGCTTCCAGTGAAGAGGGGTGTGGGGGGGTGAGCGAAAAAAGGTGTGGGGGTGTGAGGAGCTGGGGGAGCTGAGGAAGCTGGGGAAGCTGAGGGAGCTGAGGGAGCTGAGGAAGCTGAGGGAGCTGAGGAAGCTGGGGGAGCTGAGGAAGCTGAGGGAGCTGAGGAAGCTGGGGGAGCTGAGGGAGCTGAGGGAGCTGAGGAAGCTGAGGGAGCTGAGGGAGCTGAGGGAGCTGAGGGAGCTGAGGAAGCTGGGGGAGCTGAGGGAGCTGAGGGAGCTGAGGAAGCTGAGGAAGCTGGGGGACAAGAGAGAACTTATAGCTATTGGATACAAAGCTCAAGAAATCCCACCCAAAATTTCGTTCACCCGGGGTGGGGAGAGGGAGAAGAGAGGGGAGTGTGGGAAGATAGAGACGAAAATCTCTTCCACAGTTTTAGGTGTGTCGCGCCACTACACCCTATCTCCTTTTCACTCACATCATGCACCAGTACAAAAATACTGAATGCCCAGACTGATAACAATCAATTTCAGTACTGAAATCGTCAAATCTTATCACTGTTCCCTATTCCCTAACGACCCAGGTCAATGTTCAACTTGGTGCAAGATCTGAGTTTCACACAGATGGGTTACTTTCGCCGTACAGTACTAGTACAAGAAGCATCGAATATGTAAATATTTTATTAAAGTTAGTCTACCTACACAATTTCTGCACAACTAACAACTACCCTAAGAAGCAATTTGAAAAAAAAGGGTATTTCTTTTTGGGTGGTGCACATACTCCTTTAGAGAAAAGGATAAAGCATGTATGCAAGAAGCAAAAATTAAGAAAATATATGGAGATTTTGATTAATCTACAAAACTATAATTAATGTTGATCTTACTTATGTCAAATTGCCAACGAGGTATTACTAAACCTACCTTTGGGGATAAGTCAGCCATATCCAATCGAAGGTAAATTGGTATTATAATTAATCATTAGTTAACTGGTTAAGTTGTGAAATGGATTCAATGGTGAGAAACTATTTCATAGCTTAGCAATTTTCAATTATCAGAAAACTTACTACCTTATACTTTTGACTTCCTCTTGTGAGGGTTGTCCAGGTTACAAGAACTTCCAATTCAACTACTTATGTGCATCACAGGTTACCTCACGGATTTTTCCTTGCCAGAAATTTGTCAGTTGCTTGACAAAGGGCATCAAACCGCTTTACTGAGTGTTTATACTTGTTCTTCAAATTCCACATCCCTGAGCAAAGTTAATTATATTTGGGTCTATCACGGTCGCATTGTAGCTGTGGCTAAGCAGTTAAATCATCAAGGTTTGGTTTCACTAATTTCTCAAAGCCGGTGGATCAACTCTGATGTGCTTACTAGATTAATTGAGCAATGCTCAGCTAATCAACCCCTAGGTTCATACCTGAAAAGTAGAGGTGCTTTACGAACTAAACAACTGAAATGGCTATTTCAAGTGCAAGTTTTAAAGTCGATGTGTACCTTGTTTCAGCTTCAAGCAGGTAAATTCCAAATTGATTTTAATGTGCCACCACCGACGGTAGAAATGACAGGTTTGAGCATACCAGCAATGGCAGCGACATTAATTGGGTTACGCTCCTTAACAAACTGGGATGCCTTAGGGGATAAATTGCCTACTCCCAACAGCAGTTTGATGACTGTTATTTCAAGTAAATACCACTATCGGTTGGACTCCTTAGAGTTACAAGTTTGGAAGTACGCCAATGGGAAAGTTTCTCTAGGTGCGATCGCGCAACAACTAAGGCTACCGGTAAAAAAAGTGCAGCAGATTGCGTTTCAGCTGATTTCGGTAGGTTTAGTAGAAGAAGTTCCCTTGTTAACTCAAGCTAAAGCAATACCAGTAGCCGAGCCTTTAGATAGAGAGTCCCTCGAAGAAGCTGCTAAATCAAATATTAGCTACTCATTCCTACAAAATTTAGTAGGTTTCTTGAGCAGCAAGGTAACAGCTTAGTTGGGTATTAGGTGTTAAGCAGTGGTGACAAGTTAAAAAGTCGCGCATTTTGTCAGCTCCCATATATGGCGTAGTGGTTCTCAAAAAACCTATATATGGAAATACCCCAAGGGTTAAGGAAAATTATATTCTTCTTCCTCCTCTCCTCTGCTCCTCTGCTCCTCCGCTCCCTTGACAACGGCATTTTTGCCTTAACTTGTCACCAATGGGTATTAGGTGGTCAGAAAATTAACTTTTACTGCGTGAACCTGTATAATTATGGTTTTGGGTAAAAAATTAACCAGTACAAGTAAGAGGAATCTATATGTCGCGATATCGAGGCCCACGTTTACGGGTAGTACGCCGTCTGGGAGATTTGCCGGGTTTAACTCGTAAGTCGTCTCGTCGGTCTTACCCACCAGGTCAACATGGTCAAGCTCGTCGGAAGCGTTCAGAATATGCGATTCGACTCGAAGAAAAGCAGAAACTCCGCTACAACTACGGAGTCACAGAAAAGCAGTTAATCCGCTATGTCCTTAAAGCTCGTCGAGCAACGGGTTCCACCGGTCAAGCCTTGTTACAACTACTGGAAATGCGACTGGATAACACCGTTTTTCGCCTGGGAATGGGGGGTACGATTTCTGCTGCTCGTCAGCTAGTGAACCATGGTCATGTGACAGTCAATGGTAAGGTAGTCGATATTGCTAGTTATCAATGCCGTCCCGGAGACGTAATTGGAGTTAAAGATCATGACCGCTCCAAGCGTCTGGTACAACAAAACCTAGAATATCCAGGTTTGGCCAATCTTCCCAGCCACTTAGAATTCGATAAGAATACTTTGATAGGCAAAGTCAATAGCATTGTTGAACGAGAGTGGGTGGCGCTACAAATCAACGAGCTACTGGTAGTTGAGTATTACTCACGGAAAGTCTAATTAGGTTTTAGGTGTTAGGTTGTAGGTTGTAGGTCGTAGGTTGTAGGTAAAATGAGAATTTACAAGCCAACTCATTACTTGTTACTTATTACTCTTGCTGAAACTAAAAATCATAAATTTGGGACTGAATCCCTTGATATGACTAGTTTCTGACTCCTTTTTCGGCGATTCATCAATTTTGAATTTTGAATTTTGAATTTTGAATTTGCCGTTAGGCGCCTATTACTTATTACTTCTGATAGTAAACTAACACCTAACACTTCATCAATCTTCCGATTTCATTACTACGTCATCTTCTTGAAGTTGAGAAAACACTCGGTAACCATCTAGAGAAGTTGCGGAACTGTCTTTTTTTCTTTTCCCGCTCATTTTAATTAAATTATATTTAACGTTATCAGCGTGAATTGCAAAAGTTATATTAAAAACTTCAAAAAAATTAATTACCCATTTACATTCTTCTTCTGGATAATTAGTATAATATTGAATTAGCTTAGCAATACAAGTATCCAAATGACCCCGAGCATTTGGACAAATCATAACAATTTTGAGCAATACGATTACTAAGCTTAGAGGGTGACCTTGAGATAGCAACAAAACAAACAGTTCAGAAGGTTCTCGCTGATCTTCCGTTGTTAAATAATCAATCACTTTATTACAGCTTCTTAGTAAGAGAGCATCATTCAGTAGATCATTATTATGTTCGTTATATAAATTTTTGAATTTGTTGGCCAAGCTGTGTTGCAAAAAAGCTAATAAGTCTTTCTTCTTTTGCTGATAATTGTTGGTTGCAGAGATTAAGTATTTGTGCAAAGAAACTTTAAAATCTTTGTAATTCATATCTCTGGTTTGGTTAAGAAAAATATTGGCTAAATTTTCATAACTATAGGAGCCGCGCTTAGCTACAATCATTTTAATTAAGCGCAGAACCTGATCACCAAGGCCAGTAGGATTATTAGGAATTTCTTGACTCTTTGTAGTAGATTGGGAGCGAGCCGTATACATTGCTAACTCAAACTTAAACTGATTTTTAAGTTGTTCTGCCAGAACTTTAGCAGCCTCCCGCTGTTCTATTGGATTATTATTATTGGTATACTGGGGAGCTAAAAGATATGAACTATAGCGGTTACTCCAGTGACCTTTTTTAGTGGTTGGTGATGAATCATATTTGGCAGAAATAAATAAATTAAGCTCATCATAGTCTTGACCATTAAGAAACTTGTTGAGTAAATGTATGTGGGGATTAGTATCTAGCTCTGAAGATTCTAAGGTTTGCTTATCCTTGACTTCAGACAACAAATTACTTAACTCTTTAATAGCAGCATAGTTCCTAGCTATTTCCCAATTATTGATGAGAATATAGCAAGAGCGCTTGATGGTGTGCAGAAACTCTTCTTGATTATTGCTAGAAACTAGTTCAGATAGCTCCTGGATAGGGGCTAAATTAGTAGAGGAAGACTCGTAATCGATAAATAAACGCTTAAATTCCAGTAATACCTCTGCCGGTTTGCGGTTTTTTACAATTTCCAACAAAAACTGATAAAGCATTGCCTGATATTGCCACTGATAGAAGTTTGGCTGGTTTTGCTGAGAAGTATTCTCAGTTAATTGACTAGAGTACAGACCGAAGGGACTTCCCAATAAAACAACGTCATCGTTGGGGGAGTTGGGGCAGCTGTTAGCGCAGTGGAACCAAGTTCGGGAACAGGGGGAGTAAGACAAGTCCAAAAATTGGGATGATTTATTTCTTGGAGTTCCCTAAACATCAAACTTACCCTAAGACGCTTAAATTCTTACGGGGGGTGTGAACATGAGAAACAGATGGTATAATTGACTACCTTAGTTGCCATAAGCATGGTGAACAGGACAACTTAGAGAGCTTTTGCATACTTCATTGATGGATGCAAGCTCATAGATAAACTTAACCATATATATTTTAATTTGTCATGGAAAAATAAGTTACCATCAAATCTGCTGTTATGCGATAAAGCGTGATGTTGTAGTAAGTCTCAGTAGAGTGCAAAGTTACAGAATCATTAGGTTTCGGTGGCTTTTTCGTTGTAGCCGACATCCCACTCCTCCTGGCACAATCGGTATTTTCTTAATTTTTTACAGTAATTATGTAACTTTTTATACTTACAGCCAACGACTGATGCAACTCTTGAATTTATTTAACCTAAAATCTAAAATCTAAAATCTAAAATCTCAAGAGGTAAACTAATAATCTCTTGTTTGCCATCACCTTCCTAAGCAAATCACTTCATGACTATTTCCCGAAGCATATGCCTTGGATTTCTGATTGTCATTGCTGTAGGTACTCTCCTGCTGATGATGCCTTTTTCTACGAGTACTGGGACTTGGAATGACCCAATTGTAGCTTTGTTCACTGCTACCTCTGCTGTTTGTGTTACTGGTTTGATTGTTGTCGATACTGGCAGTTATTTTTCTGGTTTAGGCCAGTTTTTTGTTCTAGCCTTAATTCAAATTGGCGGATTAGGTTACATGGCAACAACCACCTTTCTCTTGCTACTAGTGAGGCGTAAGTTTAACTTAAGACATAAAGTTGCGATTCAACAAGCCTTTGATCGACCAGGTTTACAAGACAGCGCTTCCATGATCCGTTCCATCATCGCTACTGCCTTGATTTTTGAAATTACTGGCATTTTTCTACTGTTACTGGTTTTTGTTCCAGATTATGGCTGGGATCAGGGTCTCTGGTTCGCAATTTTCCATAGCATCAGTGCTTGGAACAATGCTGGGTTTAGTTTATTTAGCGATAGCTTAGTGAAATATCAAACTCATCTCCCCTTAAATTTAATTATCACTGGATTAGTTATCTTGGGTGGAATTGGGCAGCAGGTGATTATTGAAATGTACTTATGGTTACGAGATCTTATTTTTAATAAACGAGAAAAGATGATATTTTCTCTAAATTTTAAAGTAGCAACTAGTACCACTACTATACTATTAATTGTGGGGACTATTGCTTTTTTCTTTGTTGAATTACATAATCTTGCGACCCTTGAATCTTTAAATTTATCTGACAAATTGATACTAGCTTGGTTTCAGTCTGTGACGACTAGAACCGCTGGCTTTAATACCATCGATATTGGAGACATGACCACTGCTGGCTTATTTCTCACTATTGCCTTAATGTTTATTGGAGCTAGTCCAGGGGGCACTGGCGGTGGAATCAAAACGACGACCGCAAGGATTATTGCTAGTTGTACCAAGGCAATCTTGCAAGGTAAGGAAGAAGTCAATCTTTATCAGCGTCAAGTTCCCATACCTCTGATACTCAAAGCTGTCGGTGTGCTGTTTGGTTCCCTCACCACAGTAATTGTGGCAACAACTTTAATTACTATCACCGATCCCGATTTAGATTTTATTCAACTTTTCTTTGAAGTGGTATCCGCATTTGCGACTGTAGGTCTTTCCACAGGTATCACCGCAAGCGTTTCTCAATGGGCACATCTGATTCTAATTGTGACTATGTATATCGGACGGGTTGGCATTTGGTTACTTATGGCATCTCTTTTGGGAGACTCCCAGCCTAACCAGATTAAATATCCAGAACAGGATTTGCTTGTTGGATAACTGAGGGAGCTGAGGAAGCTGAGGAAGCTGAGGGGGCTGAGGGAGCTGAGGGGGCTGAGGGAGCTGAGGAAGCTGAGGGGGCTGAGGAAGCTGAGAGGGCTGAGGAAGCTGAGGAAGCTGAGGGGGCTGAGGAAGCTGAGGGGGCTGAGGAAGCTGAGAGGGCTGAGGAAGCTGAGAGGGCTGAGGAAGCTGAGGGAGCTGAGGAAGCTGAGGGGGCTGAGGAAGCTGAGGGAGCTGAGGGAGCTGAGGGAGCTGAGGGAGCTGAGGAAGCTGAGGAAGCTGAGGGGGCTGAGGAAGCTGAGGGGGCTTTAGCGTTTCATCAGCCAGGGTGATGGGTTTTTAATCATGCTGACAAAACCAGCCAAAACCTGGTGATAGGTTCCATAAAGTTCTCTAGCTGTTTCAGTATTTATATAATTGCATCTGACTGCGAATTCAATCCAAGTTTGGGTTTCAGCTGCTTCGCTTTCACAATCGTTGAGCTTGGCGATAAAGGCTGCCTCATATCGACGCTTTCGCCATGCCTCCGCAAAGTTTGCACAAACAGAGCGTGACGAACGACGAATTTGGTCTGTTAATGAGTATCTTTCTTCAACTGGAAATTTTTTAGACAGTTCAAAAATCTGCATGGCCGCTTCAAACGCTTTCTTGTAGATATCCAAGTCTTTATGACTTTTAAAGGTTTCTCTGCTCAACTCCTTCATCTTCGATCTCCCCAGTCTCCTCAGCTTCTTAAAGTCTTAGTAATCGGGCAGACTGCCGGAGCAGACTACCCGAAAAGAGAGGTTACTTAGCCCTCAATATCTTCTCAAGCGCTTTCGCAAGAGCTATTAGCGCCATGAAAAGAGCAAGTTCTTCCATATGGAAAACTCCTTATTCTAATTTGACTCAATACCAAACGAAGCGATCTGAATAGAGTGAGTCAAAACCACCACAGTTATGTCTCAACACTATTTAGAGAAACGCAAAACAGTTCGGGATATTCTATAGGTTACCCCGAACATGATTTTTAGTCAAGACATAACTGTGGTTAATTTAATTAAACCAGCAAAAATGCGGGTTGTCAACAAAAAATATTAACATTTGTAACAAACTTCAGAGAAAATCATCGTCTGTTGCGATAACCTTTTGAAGTGGTAATCAAGGACACCATTGAGTTTGGTGCTCAAGATAGGGGGAGCTAATCTCTCCCTTTGGTAGACTATGTAAAGCACTTAGAACTTTGGGGAACTCCAAGAAATAAATTATGCCAATTTCTGGACTCATCTTACTCCCTCAGCTTCCTCAGCTCCCTCAGCTCCCTCAGCTTCCTCAGCTTCCTCAGCTCCCTCAGCTTCCTCAGCTTCCTCAGCTCCCCAGCTCCCCCAACTCTATATCAATCAAGCGAGGAAAAGTGGTGTGAACGTAAATTGGTCATCTCTCCGGTTCTTTCAGAATCTACGCCGAGAACGTCAACAGTTTGCAGTAATTGGCTTAGGGCGCTTTGGCAGGGCTGTTTGTTCATCCATGCACCGCCTAGGCTATGAAGTTTTAGGAACAGATATCAGTGAAAAACTGGTTGATCAAGCCTTGGCGACACAGATAGTCTCCCATGCTATCCAACTGGACTCTACTGAACCCTCTGCTTTGAAGGAGGCAGGGATTTTTGAGTTAGAGACGGTAATTGTTGCTATCGGTAACTATTTACAAGAAAGTATTATTACCACTTTAAATCTCAAGGAAGCAGGTGTTTCCCATGTAGTGGCGAAAGCTTCCTCCGAAGTCCACGGTAAGCTATTACGACGGGTAGGAGCGGATCATGTGGTTTTTCCAGAGTACGAAGCAGGTTATGCCTTAGCGCGATCGCTTACCAAGCCTTCAATCTTAGAACAATTTGACCTTGATCCCAACAACAGTATTGTGGAAATCTTGGTTCCAGAAGAATTTGATGGGAAAACCATTATGGAATTGGAGCTGCGGCAGCATTATGGCTTAAATTTAATAGCTATTGGTCGAAATGAGCATTTTGAGATTAATCCTGACCCCACTAGACGTCTGCACAAAGGTTTGGTGATGGTAGTGATTGGCTCTAACCAAGATATTTATCGTTTGCCAATTTAGTTGTTTGTTGTTTGTTGTTTGGGAATTGGGAATTGGGAATTGGGAATTGGGAATTGAGATAAAGATACTAAGCCTCTCTCCCCCAGCTCCCCCAGCTCCCCTAACTTCCTCAGCTCCCTCAGCTCCCTCAGCTCCCTCAGCTCCCCTAACTTCCTCAGCTCCCCCAGCTTCCCCAACTCCCTCAGCTCCCTCAGCGAGACTCTTCTGTTGTAACTGAGGAAGTCCCTCTAGCTGAAAACTCTTTGATGTACAAGTCAACTTGTCTCACTCTCTCTGGCTTGTCCTCAGCAACAAATAAAGCCTTTGCCCTCCGCAGAAGAGCGATCGCTTGACGTTTTTCTCCAGACTGTCCTAACAATATACCTAGATTGAAAAACCCTTCCGACATTCTCGGGTTTAGGCGAACTGCTTTGCGATATTGCGCGATCGCTTCTTCATTCCGCTCTAACTTTTGTAGGGCTACTCCCAGGTTATAGTGACTCAAGGCATTATTACTGTCAAGAGCCACCGCCGATTGCAGTGCCGTAAGTGCTTCTTCGTACTCTTCCTCCTTCAGTTTCGCTGCACCCAGCTGTCGGTAAGCCTCGGCATTATTTGGTTGAAGTCGCGTTACCCAATCAAAACGATTACTCGCTTCCTTAAAATCTCCTTCTTCAAGAAAAATCAAACCTAATTGGTAATGAGCCGGAGCATATTCATCGTCAATCCTCGTTGCTTGAAAAAAGGACTCCTTCGCTTCTTCTTGCCTACCCTGCTCCACTAATAATATTCCCAACTGATATTGAGCTGGCAACAGTTCCGGATTCAGGGCGACCACTTGCTGGAGAGCCTCAATCGCTTCTTCTGATTTGCCTTCCTTGACTAACAATCGAGCCAAATTATACTGAGCTGTAGCATTATTAGGATTGAGGCGAACCGCTTCTTGGTACTGAACACTAGCTTGCTGATCATTACCCTGGGACTCAAAGGCTAAACCCAAGTTATAGCGAGCTGTGTCAAAATCAGGATTGAGAGTAATTGCTCGTTTATAGGCTTGAATTGCCTTTTCTGGTTGGTCTTGCTGGTAAAATGCCAAACCAAGGTTGTAGTAAGCTTCTGATAGATTTGGCTCCAGCCGGATAGCTTGATTATACTGTTGAACTGCCAGCCTCGGTTCACCTTGTCCCAGGAGAGAATTCCCCAACAAATAATGAGCCATTGCTATCGAAGAGTCAAGCTCCAAGGCTTTACGAAAAGCTTGTTCTGCTCCTCGAAGTTCTCGGAGATTATAGAGCCTGAGCCCCTGTTGAAAGTACCTAGCAGCATCAAGATTCTCCGTGTATAAACCATCAATGAGCTGCTTGGTTTGTTGACGCTCTTGCAGTTCACCAGCCTTAGCGTAATCGGCAGTAGTCAAACCGCAGCTGATCAGTGCAACTGTTAAAAGGGAGAGTTTTTGGTATTGTTTTAGCATGGAATTGTTATTTGTTGTTGGTTGTTTGTTGTTGGTTATTTGTTGTTTGTCGTTTGTTGTTTGGGATTCGTTAATATCTTCCTTATCTTTCCATTCCACCATCTCCCCATCTCCCTATCCCCGATTTCCTCAAGCTTCTGGCAAAATTAGCATGGCATCACCAAAGGAGTAAAAGCGATATTGATGAGCGATCGCTTCTCGGTATAAATTGAGCAAACGTTGACGCCCTAACATCGCACTAACTAGCATCAGTAAACTAGAGCGGGGTAAATGAAAGTTGGTAATCAAGCCTTCCACTACTTGCCACTGATAACCTGGATAAATAAACAACTCTGTTTTGCCACAATAGGGTTGCAATTTTCCATCAACCACAGCTCCTTCTAAAGCTCGTACCACTGTTGTACCCACAGCAATTATACGACCTCCTGCCTGTTTCGCTTCCCGAATCTTGTCCACGGTTAACTGAGGTACTTCTAACCATTCTCCGTGCATTTGGTGCTCTGTAACATTTTCTACCTCTACTGGTCTAAAAGTGCCAACACCGACATGGAGGGTGACATATGCTTGCCCAATGCCTCTGGCTCTACACTGTTCTAGTAGTTCATCGGTAAAATGTAGTCCAGCAGTAGGAGCTGCGATTGCACCAGGGGCTTGAGCATAGACTGTCTGATACTGTTCTGGTGTAGCTTGGGTATTGGTGATGTAAGGTGGTAGCGGTATTTGACCATATTGACCTAAGAACGTTTTTAATGATAATCCAACTGGTAGTTCAAATTGCAAGAGACGCCCACTAGTAGGCTCATCTCTTGCTATAACTACGGCTTTGAGATTCGGTATGGGGGATTTACCCCTATCCTTCTCTTTCCTTGGGTAGGTATCGTTTTTAGGGGAGTAGGAGTTAGGAGTGAGAACTGCTTCTGGTTGGCTACACGCCTCAAACCAAATCTCTGCCCCTGGTTTGAGACGCCTTCCTGGTTTAACTAAAGCTAACCAACAGTTATCCTCTCGCTCTTCGAGTAACAATACTTCAACTGGTGCGCCTGTTGATTTGTGCCCATAGAGGCGGGCGGGGATAACACGAGTATTATTAAGCAGCAGTAGATCTCCTGATTGCAGCAGCTGGGGTAAATCACGGAAAATATGGTGAGTGTGGTGAGTGGTTGAGTCTACCACGAGTAGCCGTGAGCTATCTCTTGGGGAGAGGGGAGTTTGAGCAATTTGCTCTGGCGGCAGTTCATAGTCATAGCTAGAAAGTAATTTGTCTAGCTCCCTGCTGTGAGTTTCTAGAGGCGCAAAAGAGTCATCTGAGTTTTGAGGCTGGGCATCCATTGAACCACTTAGGAGTTGAGCTAAATTGGGTAGAATCCCCTATGATACATCGGGTGCTTTTCCCCTAGCCAGAGGCAGTAGATCTTAGCCACAATAGAGATATAGCGCTTCCTTGGGCTTATTAGCCAAGAATTTCTATGGATTACCTTTACTTCTTAGCAAACGCCAGCCTGACTCTACGAGTAGTTGAATATTTGAAATCAACGCCACAGTTGCCCGTACAATTTATGACGGTAATTCATCAGATTGACGGCTGGATAGTTAAAGTTAAAATGAACCGTCCTCTAAGTCCTCACCAACATGGAGACTTTCGAGCTTTTATGAGTGAATTGGGAATCCCTTACGATCCGGAAATTCGCTTACAAATGGCTCTATGGAGTCTAGAGACAGGGCAATCACCGATTGAAGTAATGCGTCGCTACCAAGTAGCCGTGGTTTCTCATGGCACTCCAGACAAGAGTGATATTGAGGCATTTCGCCAACAGTTCACAATGGGGTTAGGATACTGCCCAGAAACTTTGGCCTAGTACAAGGAGGCATAAGGTAGGAAGCAGGAGGGAAGAAAGCTTGTAAAGTAAGCTTTTTAACCTTTTTTTTCCGGTGGGTTATTCCCGCTGTACCACACTAGGAGCTGAAAACTAGTACAAGAATGCTTCGAGGTAGGAGGAGCTGATCTAAATGATTTGCACTTACTGTTAAATGTGGGTGCACTTATAGCTTTTTTCGACAATCCCATGGGCTGGCAGCCTGTGGGATCTTGCCGTACAAATTTTTATATTATTAAATATACTTAAACTTAACAGCTTAATTAAGCACTGAAGCTAATTTATAATAATTTTTTCCAATTTGTGAGTATATTCTGTAATTTGGGCATGAATCAACTAAATACTCAAATTAAAGTTCTAAGCTAGAGAAGTAGTTAACTACATATTTACAGCGGATCAAACCTACGATAGGTGACTTGCTTACCAACTCTAGTCTGAGCTAAAACCTACAAAGGTGTATGTTTACTTACTAAGAGGGTAAGAGTATGTTGAAAGAATTATTGGCATCTGCTGTAGGCTTAGACTACAGTCAGCTTCATCGTCTGCTTTTAGAGGGGCAGTGGGAAGCAGCGGATCAAGAAACACGGAAGCTGATGTTGACAGCGGCAGGTAGGGAGCAGGATGGTTGGCTAGACAGAAAATCTCTACAAAACTTTCCTTGTACAGACCTCTACACTATTGATCAGCTTTGGCTAAAATTCTCCCAGAAACGCTTCGGCTTTAGCACACAACAGCATATTTGGGATAATATCATCAATAATCCCAACACACCTCAAAAAACTTCCCTCAACCAGAGAACATCGGACAAAATTGAGCAATTCGGCGAACTTTTAGGATTGCGCTTCAACGGCAACTGGTTAAAAATTAACGAACTCACCTTTGATATCTCAGCACCTCAAGGACACCTACCTTCAACCCTATTTGCAGTCCCCTGTGGAGATGACGAACCACCAGTAATAGGGAGGTGGTGTAGTGCCTGTTGCGTTGGGGAGTTGTTTTGTGGAACTTTGTGGGCTTGGGGAATATCAGATTTAGCCTCTAAAATGAGTAGTTGTGGTTGGCAAATGAATGCAGAAGTGAAACTGTGCACCACAAAAGCAGCTACCTCTGAAACAGTATAGTGCAACAAGTTGAGGTTACGACAACACCAAATTCAGCAAACCTTTATCTATCAATATTTTCCCTTGGAGCCCTATGTCCTCTGATTTGTAAGTAGGGAACGGGGAACAGGGAACAGGAGTGCTCCTACTTTCATCATCTAGTGGTAAAAAAATTTTTCATAGGGACTGCCTTGAGGCTTTTGGCTATACAACGTCATGTAGCAAGCGGATTTGGTATTAAAGCGAAGTACTGAAAATGAATATAAGAGTTTTCCCTGAGTAATGAGACGAATGTAGTATCAAAATTTCATAAAGCAAGCCTGATTCTGTCCGGAATTCGCCAAGAAAACCTGATAAATGAAGAGACATTGCATTATTCTGGCAGATACCTGCCTAACTTAATAGGGAAAATTTTACCGTTACTCAACTAAGGGCTATAGCCTTTGTGACAAAGGAAACAGGCTTGATGGCACTACTTTCTCCTCCCTTTTCCTTTGATCTAAATCCTTAAGCAGTTAAGGAGAAGATAGATATTATGTTTTCCTCAAGAGAGGAAAATATGCTAGTGGTGCAAAAACAGGCTCTATCTATCACTGAATCTGACCTGTAGCCTCCAGAGAATGGGATGGCTTGACCACTACTGAGACTTCGATTTTGGTATTTTTGGTCAGCAAGTTGAGTAATCCTCGCTTTCATTAACTCAAAGCGTGACATTCATCATCTTTACTCTACCGTTACTCTTATCACCTTAGCTGAATCAGAGGTATGCCACCAAAAGCTCACATAGAACCTTACCTTACCGTAGAGGAAATAAAGCTCTACTACCGACGGGCTAAAGATACCACTGAAGCACGACGGTGGCACCTTCTGCAATTAGTTTCTCAACAGTGGACTATCAAGCAAGCAGCTCAAATTGTCGGTTTGAACTACGATTATGCCAAAGAAATCGTCAAGCGCTACAATCGCGAAGGCCCCACTGGAATGAGAAACCGTTCCAAAGATCGCCAACCTCCACCTCCCAGAACCCTACTAAGCCAAGAGCAACAGCAGGAACTACGACGAGTTTTGCAAGGTCCGGCTCCTGGAGGGGGCTCATGGTCTGGTCCAAAAGTTGCTCAGTGGATTGCCCGAAAAACTGGGCGTAAATGGGTATGGCCTCAGCGAGGCTGGGACTACCTCAAACGGTTGGGAGATTAGGTGTTATGTGGTAGGTGTTAGGTGACAAGTTAAACGATCGCATATTTTATCAACTCCCATATATAACGGAAAAGACACTCAGCTCCCCCAGCTTCCCCAGCTCCCCCAGCTTCCCCAGCTTCCTTAACTTAACTTGTCACCAATGGGTGTTAGGTGGTAGGTGGTAGGTACAAAGAAACCCCAGAATTGTTGACTTGTCTTACTTCCTCAGCTCCCTCAGCTCCCTCAGCTCCCTCAGCTTCCCCAACTCCCTCACCAGTGCTAGGTTTCAGACTGTCACAAAATCTTGCGACCCGTTAATAAGCCTCGTACTTCTAACATAGCAGAGTAAGTAGGCAAAATATGTAGAGTTTCGTTCGCTGGGGTATGTTCTAGAGCCTTTGCGATCGCTTCTGACAAGTCTTCTTGAATAATTAATTGGCAATTGTGTGTTCCCTGGGTCTGACTATAGTGTAAACGCAGAGCCATATCGTAAACGCGATCGCCACTGATAATAATCGTTCCTCCGAGGTTCACTAACTTCTCTGTATCGACATCCCAAATCCAGGATACATCAGTACCATCGGGTGTCCGGTCATTTAGTACTACCAACTTGGTGGATGCTCCCCCAGTTTTTTGGATGTCATGCACTGCACGGATGGTTTCATTCATCCCTACAGGATTTTTGGATAACAGAATCCTCACCTGTTTACCTTGAACCTCTAACTCCTCTGCTCTACCAAAAGCAGCACGGAAGTTTTTGATAGTGTCGTCAATAGCAGCGCGGCTAATACCCATTTCTGTAGCGACTAATCCTGCTGCTAGAGTATTGTACTTGTTATAAATGCCAATGAGTATTTGAGGCCATTCTTGACTATCCACTGCCAGGGGACTTTTGCTAAACCCACATTGGGGACAGTGATAATCTCCTAAATGGGAGAGATAGACTCCCTGATAGTCCAAAGAATGTCCACAACTAGGGCAATAAATCGAATCTACAGCATGGGGAATTTCCTCTAGATAGGCTTTTGGCTCAGTTAAACCAAAAAATCGGACTGTTTGAGGTAATTGTTGACCTAGGTGGCAGAGAGTGGGATCATCGGCATTTAACACTACTAGTGTTTCCTTTGGTAAAGGAGTAATTGCCTGTCGCCATCTTTGGCTAATAGTATCAACCTCTCCATACCGGTCTAGTTGGTCACGAAACAAATTTAGACCTAAGATGAACTGAGGTTGACAATCTTGCAGTAATAGGGGCAGCACATTCTCATCAACTTCCAGAATGGCGTAGTCAGCATCTAGTTGACCAATCAAATTGGTGTTTTCTAGAAGTGCGGTTACCAAACCATTAATTAAATTTGCACCGGTAGTATTGTGGGCAACTCGCCAATCCTGATTTTCCAGGATAGTGCGCAACAACAGAGAGGTAGTAGTTTTTCCATTAGTGCCGACAATGAGAATTACCCCTCGCCTCACTTGTCCTAACAATAGAGGCAGAATTTGCGGTTGCAGACGACGAGCAATTTCCCCTGGCAAAACACTTGCTGCTCCCAAGCGAAATAACCGCACTAGAGAGGTTACGGTTTTAGCTGCCCCTACTGATAGGCTGAGGCGCAGTTTATTAATCACTGAGTTGGTCACATGCACACTCCTGGTTAGGGATTAAATTTTAACGCTGCAAGCGTCTTGACTCTTATATACAATAAAGCGAAATATGTTACGACAAGTAAATATTGTCCAACCTTTGCCAACGACTAATGACCAATGATGATTCTCTTATCCTTTTAAATTGCTCATCTTGGCTCCAATGCCAACCGCAAAGTTATGCAAAGATTAGTAACAAATTAGCTTTTGTTATTAAATTTACAAGTTCACCTAATTAGAAAGTGCTACCGTTTAAACGGTGAGGGGTTCTGACAGTTATCATAAATTCTAGTGAGAGCCTCTGATTCTGTTGTCTTTATTCTAGAGGTAATCGAGATGCTTTCAATTTCCCTGATTCTTCTCCTGGGCGCCGTAGGAAGCATCTTCTTGTTTCTACGAGCTTCTCACGAAGTTCCCCGTGTTCTTGCAGTTGGCAGTGCAATTTTGTGTTTGATCTGTGGAGTTGCGATGGCACCTTGGCCGATTCAGCTCTTAGTATTTTTATTGATTCTCAGTTTAGAAAGACTATATCCCTTCAAAACAGCTGTCTCAGAATCCTTGCCAATCTCACCTCGTCAAAGAAAGTAGATTGTTGTTTGTTATTTGTCATTTGTCATTTGGGAATATATATCTCGTCTCCGCGTCTCCCTACCTCCTGGTCTTCCTCTAGAATCTTTTAACTCTTTCCTCTTTGACCAAAGTCAGACTTAAAAAGTCTCCCTTGTCGCTGTAGCTGCGAATTAGCCGCTGGCGATGATCTGGTTGATATAACCAACCAATTTCTAGCACAAAACGGTGACCAGGTTTAACTTCCCTTGGGCAGTTGGAGGATGCACCATCTGGCAGCAGTAACACTTGAACAGGTAAGGTACTTTGGTCAAAATGAAGTATCGAACCGTCTATCCTAGCCGTAGAAGTAATGGTGCGAACTGATGTTCCAGTACCAAATTTGAGCTGTTGTACTAGATGGTGATGATCCTCTTGCTGAAGTTTAAGGTGAGTGGAATAAGTTTCAGGAGATCGTGAGTCAGGATATATTGTTACCGCTTCCCCCTGCCATTCTCCTAGAAGTTGCTCCCAAGTCAATGCTGGACGTTCTGGTGCATCTGTACCAGCTAACTTTTCCCGAATCAAGGTTAGCCACGATAACTGATGAGCTTGATTAAACATCTGCACCAGACGCAGGCGACGATCACCTTCTATTAAAGCAAATTCTGCCCAAAATTGGGAAGATGCTATCCATTGTGTCGAACCTTGGGAAAAAGCACCAGTTTCACAAAACATGATATTTTGCTCAACATCAGTGAATTCGAGAACTTGTTGCTTCTCTGGTTGATTTGGTGGAAAGCGGCGCAGAGTCAGACGAACAGTTTGATTTTCCTTAACTTCTTCCAGGTTCAAGATACTGGGAGTATCTCCCAATTGTTCCCCATCAGGTGAAAACTGGGTAAATGAACCTTGCCATTCACCAAGATTTTTGAGTAGACATTCCCATTGCGATCGCATCTGACTGAGTTTAGACTTCTTCAACTATCTATCATATCGCTGAAAAATTAGGAACGGGTAATACCCCTCATCCCAGCTCAGGGCTAACAGGAGAAAATGTACGCTAATACCGAGTGTTTACAACATTAAACTTCTTGCAGAAATCCGGGAAGGGTGAAGCATTGGCGGACAAAAACCTTGATTTTCTGGGCAATATGCTAGCGACAATGCTTCACCTCTACAGTCAACTATTTAATGAGTGAAGGAAGTCTACTAGTTGTTATCCAATTTTCACTAACTTAACCGATTGTTAGATTATGATGAGTATTAAGGGAAACTACAATTAAAACGATAACTGCACTCATCCTTAATCAACCCCATGCCAGCTCAAGTTCTAGTAGAAAAGAAAAAATTAAAAAATCCCCCCTTACAGATCCATTATCTGGGTGATCGCGTCCTCCGTCAGCCTGCTAAGCGGGTGGCTAAGGTGGATCAACGTGTCCGGCATTTGGCGGAGCAAATGCTGCAAACTATGTATAGTTCTGAAGGTATTGGTTTGGCTGCACCTCAGGTAGGAGTCAATAAACAAATTATTGTCATCGACTGCGAACCGGAAAACCCCACAAACCCGCCTCTGATTTTAATTAACCCTGTGATTAAGAGTTCCGGTAAAACTCTGTGTGATTCTCAAGAAGGTTGTTTGAGCATTCCAGGAGTTTACCTAGATGTTCGACGGCCAGATGCAATCGAAGTTGCCTACAAAGATGAAAACGGACACCCAAAAACCCTAAAGGCAAAAGAGTTATTATCTCGTGTGATTCAGCATGAGATGGATCATCTCAAGGGCGTAATGTTTGTAGATCGAGTGGACAATAGTCTAGCTTTGACCGCGGAACTCAAAAAGTATGGCTTCGACCGCCAAGCAGTTAAACCAATCACCTAAGGTATCTTGACCAATTATGATGACCCCGAAAAGTGCTCTGTTTTTGTTGATTTCCTGCATTGCTGGCATTGCTGCTGTTGGTTCAATTTTTGAACTATCTTACGGAGAACCCCAACTAGGTTCCTTGGCTACAGGTATTATTCTGACGGCAAGTATTCCTTTAGGGGGTTTCTCTTTCTACGCTGCAGTTCGTGATGCGAGGGCAAATCAATAAACTCAAACCCTTGAATTGTTCAGATTTAGTAATTTCTGACCTTACCCAAGAGGTTAATTCAACAACTTGTCGCTTTTAGGAAGCTAACCAGAAAAAGGGGCAATCTTCCTAAACCATGCCATCAAAATCTACCAGTCAAAACAATTCAAAATTAAAGACGATTAGTGGGGCTTGTACCCAAAATTAGTCAATCCAAAATTATCTTTTCCTAATTTGGCATTTGGCATTTGGCATTTTGAATTCAAAAAATGGTCATGGTTTGTTATTTGTTATTTCTTGTTTTTAAAATGAGGGTTCCCTACACCCCAAATCAGCTTTCCTCAGCTCCCTTTAACGACTAACAACCAACAACTAACAACCAACAACCAAAAACCAACAACTAAGCGTGACTGGTCAACTCTACAAAGGATATTTGAGACAGTTGTCTACTGGTAGTACACCAGGCTTGCCATTGTTAGAGTATACAATCTCTAACAATCAAGAGATAGTGATCGGACGAGACCCCAACTGTCACATTGTTTTAGATCAGCGTCAGTATACAATCGTATCACGGCGTCATCTAGCAATTCGCTCCGTCTTATCTCAGAAAAATTTACCCCAATGGGAAATTTGTGATCTCGATAGTGCCAATGGTACTTATCTTAATGGACAGCTTGTGCAAAGTTGTCAGAAGCTAGTTTCAGGCGATCGCATTGAGTTAGGCCAAAATGGTCCACAATTTATCTTTGAGGATTACTCTAACCACAGTCCTAGCTCTTCATTATCTTCTAGTTCAAAATCTAATGCCCCAGCAGCTATCAGCCAGCCAACTAAACGTCCTAGTGTTTCAGGAAGATCTAGAGATTTAGTAACTTTAACCCAATTATTTCCGATTTTTTCCACAGGACGGGATTTAACTCGGAAAGCCTTTTTGATTCCAGGTATTCTGACGGTATTCTTTGTTGTCTTAATGTTTGCTGCTGTTGGTGAGCCAATAGTATTTAACTTGCTCATTGCTGTTTATTTAGCAGGAGCAGCTTTATTTGTTGTCTATCAACTTTGTGGTAAACCTAAGCCTTGGTGGGTGTTGCTCAGTTGTGCCATCACCACTGGTTTAATCTTAATTAGTCCCCTACTATCGGTATTTATCACAGTTTTTCGAGAAATTTTACCTGGAAACCTGCCCAATCCGGGAGAACAAATTAGTTTTGGCTCCTTACTCATCCAAATGTTTTTTGGTGCAGGGTTGATGGAAGAATTACTCAAGGCATTACCGGTATTAGGAGCATTTTGCTTCGGTAAACTACTGCGCTTCCCTTGGAAACAACGAGTTGGTATTTGGGAACCTCTAGATGGGATTTTATTAGGAGCAGCATCAGCTGTGGGTTTCACCCTAGTAGAAACCTTAGGTCAATATGTTCCTGAAATTATCAACAATGTACCCTTGCAAGCTAGTGAAGGACAAGGACAGCTGTTAGGATTACAGTTGCTAATACCCCGTGTTCTCGGTTCAGTAGCAGGACATATGGCCTACAGTGGTTACTTGGGTTATTTCATTGGCTTAAGTGTTCTCAAACCCCGTCAAGGTTGGTTGATTTTGCTTATTGGCTATATTAGTGCTTCTGCTCTTCATGCCCTTTGGAACACCACAGGATATATTAGTGGTTTACTCTTAGCCATAGTTGGAGTATTATCCTACGCTTTTTTGGCAGCAGCAATTCTAAAAGCTAGAGCCCTTTCTCCCACGCGATCGCAAAACTTTGCTACTCGCTTTTTTGGAGATTGACCAGGGAGATTTTAGATTTTAGATTTTAGATTTTAGATTGAATAATTAAATTCAATGGCTAACTTCAGCATGATTTGAGTCAAAAAAGCTAAAGGTTATACCAAAAATAAAAGTCCTGACATACATACTTCCGATCTCGCCTCCTGCCTGAAGAGTATGACGCCACCTTAGATTTTTGTATTAAGTTATCGGTTGTAGCATTCCAGAAGATTTGAGAGATGCTAAATCTGAGTTACCGGTGCAAAATAAAGCCGTTTCTAACTCAGCAATCAAAATATCAGTAAACTCATCCAAAGCTGCTTCTGATGTAGCCGCTGCTTCTAGGAAGGGTCGGGCTAAACCTGCGAGATCTCCACCTAAAGCAATAGCTTTGGCAATATCGAGTCCATTCTTAAGTCCGCCGGAAGCAATCAGGGGAATCTCCGGAACAACAGCCCGAATACTCCTCAGACATTCAGCCGTCGGTAACCCCCAGTCTGCAAAAGTTTGTCCCAGACGGCGCTGTTTATGATCTTTTGCCCGTTGACTTTCAACTTTTGCCCAGGATGTTCCACCAGCCCCAGCAACATCGATAGCGGCTACTCCAGCTGCAATTAAACGTTGTGCTACAGGGGAAGAAATCCCATTTCCCACTTCTTTGACGACGACAGGAACAGGTAATTCTTCACACAATTGAGCAATTTTAGGCAATAATTCCTTAAAGTTCTTATCTCCCCTAGATTGGACACATTCTTGCAAAGGGTTGAGATGAAGAATCAAAGCATCAGCTTCAAGTAATTCCACTACCCGCAAACATTCCTCTAAACCATATCCATAGTTCAACTGTACAGCACCGATATTCGCTAGAAGTAGGATATCCGGAGCGCAGGAACGAACAGCAAACGTCGGGGCTAAAGACGGTTGTTCCACAATAATCCGTTGAGAACCAACACCCATTGCCAAGCCATAACGTTGAGCAACCGTTGCTAATCTGGTATTGACTAAACGAGCAAATTCTGTCCCACCCGTCATCGACGAAATCAGAATCGGGGCTTTTAATGATTTCCCCAAAAAATGGGTTGCTAAATTGATATCGTCATAGTCAAGTTCCGGAAGACAACAATGGGTAAAGCGATAGCCTTCAAAACCACTGGTGACCTGGCGAAACTCCACATCTTCTTCTAAGCAAACCCTCAGATGCTCTGCTTTGCGAGTCTCTATTTCCGTATCTAAGGGGCTTGGTGGTTCTGAATCAGAAATTTGACTTGAAATATTCATCAGTTCACAAGTTTGGCGAGTTTGCGGGCTGAAAAAGTCACGGGAATATTCATCTGAACAGTTTCCTGAAACTTGGCTACATTCCACTCAGCAATAGTGAAAATCCCTAGTTTTTCAAACAATAGAGATGATACACTATCCTGAGTGTCGTAGCTAGAAAATCCCAACTCGCTTTTTTAAAGACTGAATTGGAAGCTATCAGCTTTGTTGCAGAGGCTAATTACTACTCAATAATTTCCTCGTACTGATTGAGATTGCTTTCTCGATGCTGCTTCATTTCTACCAAAATATCCTCTAATGATTTGTGCTTTAACCACTGATGACGTTCTTTTGTATAGTCCCCTTGTCCAGGACTGAAATACTGAATAAATCTTATTGCATCGACAACCCCCAAATAATCAACCAATGCTTGGTAACCTTGTTTGATGATCTCCTGCTGTGTTCTAATCATTGTTTAGTTTCTTCTATTTATAAAACCTCTACTAGCCATTGCATGGGATTATTAATTTTTACATTAATAGATTGAAGATTTTTCTGGGCTTTTTTTATAAGTCGATCATCTGTTGTAAGGAAGATATCCGCTTGGCTTCTTTCGGCACTTGCGATATGAGCAGCGTCGTAGCAAGAAAATCCCAATTTTTGGAGTTCTGCGATTCGCTCTAGGATAAATTGACTGCTAATGATTTTAATTTTAGCGATCGCGAGTATTGTTTTTACATTCTTGAGTCTTTCTAGATCAGGGGTTTGGTCTAATTCTGCTTCTAGAGCAGTGCTTGTGATCAGTTTCGGGAGCAATACAGGATTGTGTTTGGTCATCAAATGGACGATTGAGGCAACAAGCATCTAGATAAATTCTATATTTTTCACTCATGCCTATCTTTTTAGGTTGATGCTCATCACATCCTAATGCAGCTGTTGCAGTGTTACTTAGCAAGCCTTAATGGGCGATACTGGATTTGAACCAGTGACGTCCTGCTTGTAAGGCAGGCGCTCTACCGCTGAGCTAATCGCCCGTTACCGTTATGATATTTAGGATAACACAAAAATAGAACAAATATGCCTTCTGGTCAAACACATGATCGGATTACTCTGTGGAGTTTGCCAGTAGTAACGGCTCTAACCCTTGCTGTGACAAGGAATAGTGACTTGACGCTGCTCGTTGCTGGAGGCTTTTTTTTTAGTGGACTAATGTTAAGTCCTGACCTAGATTTGCGATCGCGACCTTTTAAACGGTGGGGTTACTTGCGCTGGATTTGGATACCTTACCAGAGGATGATGCGTCACCGCTCTGTTTTTTCCCATGGAATGTTGGTGGGAACAACATTGCGGGTGCTTTATTTACTTAGTTGGGTAATTTTATTGACATTGTTCATTGTTGCTGTTGCCCATTTGTTCGGGGGGGAACCTGTTCCTTGGCAGGAATTTGCTCTAAGCGTGGTGCGATCGCTTTTTAGTTATCGAGTCAAGTTGATCGCACTGTTTATCGGTTTGGAGTTGGGAGCAAGTAGTCATTATCTGGCAGATTGGAGTAGTTCCGCTTACAAGCGTTGGCAAAAGATGGGGGCGAAGGGATGGTTTTCTGGAGTCGGGAAGCCTCAGAAGTCAAAGCGCAAGTCTACTCGTCAGTCTTCGGGCCGCAGTCGGAAAAAGCAACCCCAAAAATCTAGAGGAAACAGAAGGAAGAGTTAATTGCCAATGTTCTACTAAAAGCAATAAAGTAAAGAATAATTAAGTACCATCGGAGTATTCCTTAATGCCTAGTTTCCAGGAGCCAGCTCAACTGATGACTCAAGTTTCTGTATTAGAGGCACTGCAACGGTTAATTGATGTAGTTGCTCAATTGCGTTCTCCCGATGGTTGTCCTTGGGACCGAGCCCAAACTATGGAAACTTTGACTCCTTATGTTATTGAGGAGGCTTATGAAGTGGTAGATGCCATTAAGAGTGGAGAGCAAGCAGCGATCGCGGAGGAACTAGGGGACTTATTATTACAAGTAGTACTCCAAGCTCAAATTGCTAGCGAGGAAGGTAAATTTTGCTTAACAGAAGTAGCTCAAGGGATTACCGAAAAGCTGATCCGCCGTCATCCTCATGTGTTTGGTGATCTCCGTGTACAAAATGTAGAGGAAGTTCATTACCACTGGGAACAAATAAAAGCGGCAGAAAAAGGGGAGACCCCGGCTCAAGCGCAACTCCTCAGTCGCAAACTCCATCGCTATACTAGGACATTACCACCATTGATGGGGGGTATGAAAATTTCTCAAAAAGCTGCTGGTGCTGGGTTTGAGTGGGATGATGTTGAAGGGGTTTGGGAAAAATTTAACGAAGAGTTAGGGGAATTAAAACAAGCACTTGAGCAAGAAAGTAAAACTGAGCAGCAAGCAGAATTAGGAGATTTACTATTTACCCTGATTAATATTGCTCGTTGGTACGATCTTGACCCTTCAGAAGCTTTGCAGGGAACCAACCAGCGATTTGTTCAACGTCTATCTAAAATGGAAGCAGTTGCAGAGCGTCCTCTTTCAGATTACACCTTGGACGAATTAGAGTATCTTTGGCAGCAAGCTAAAACTCAACTGGCACAGGAAAGATAAAGATAAAAAAGGCAACAGGCAAGAGGCTGTTAAGATAGAAAGGTTGTCCAAAATTTAGAACTAACCCCATGGCTGTTCCAAAGAAGAAAACTTCAAAATCCAAGCGAAACAAGCGCAAAGCTACTTGGAAGCGCAAAGCAACATTGGAAGCACAAAAGGCTCTTTCTCTAGGCAAAGCTGTCTTAAGTGGGCGCTCTTCCTTTGTCTATCCTACTGATGATGAAGAGGAAGATAGCTAACAATCAAATCTATAGAAGGAAACCATGGGCGGAAAATTCTTCCGTAAACCAGAACCAGAGGAAAGCAATCGCGTTCCTCCTGGTCAACATCTAGCAAAAGGCTTTCCCGTACTAACCTACGGCGATACTCCCCAAATCACCACAGATAATTGGGAATTTAATGTCTGGGGCTTAGTCAAAGAAAAGACCTTCAGTTGGTCAGATTTTATGGCAATGCCCCAACATGATTTCACTAAAGATTTTCACTGTGTGACGCGCTGGTCTAAGCTAGATGTTCAATGGACTGGTATTAAAGTTACTGATGTGATGAAGCAGCTGGAGCTTGACTCCAAAGCAAGCCACATTATGATTCACTGTTATGGCGGCTACACCACTAATCTTCCTCTGGGAGAGTTTGTAAAGGAAGAGAACTTTTTCGCTCATACCTTGTTCGATGAACCCTTACCAGTAAAGCATGGTGGCCCTATGCGATTAGTTGTCCCCCACCTTTATGCCTGGAAAAGCGCCAAGTGGATTAATGGTTTAGAATTTCTCGACCACGAAGCATTAGGATTCTGGGAGCTTAACGGTTATCATCATCGAGGTGAGCCTTGGGCTCAAGAGCGCTACAGTTAGTCATGTGTTATTTGTAAGGGTTTGAGCCCTATTTACTTTCGTAACATAGTTCGGCTTATTTCCACCTAACACCTAATACCTAACACCTAATACCTAACACCTAACACCTAATACCAATACCTAACACCTAATACCCTCCCGCGACTGTTGCTTAACCTGACCAGATTTAGCTGCTTGTTGCAGTTGAATTAAAGCATCAATGTCTTCTATATCATAGCGAACGGCAAACAGCTCCTTGAGTTGCTCTTCTGTTTCCAAGGTCAGATAACCGCTTTGAATAACCTGATTAACAATTTCGCTAATCATAGACATAACCTCTCCTTTGCTGCCTATATTCGTTATTGTTAGTATCTGATTTTTCTTTTTAAGCTTCTGTGAGAGTTATAGTTACAACTCGTGATAAGTTGTCTTACTGTATGTGAGCAAGTATTAGAGAGTGGTGTGATACATATTACAGGAAGAAATGACTACCAGACCAAAAGTAATTGTCTTAGATGATGATCCTACAGGTTCCCAGACAGTTCATAGCTGTCTACTGCTGACACGCTGGGATGAGGCGACTTTGAAATTGGGACTTAAGGATAGCTCCCCAATCTTCTTTATTCTAACAAATACTAGAGCACTCACTCCAGAGCAAGCTGCCACAGTTACTAGAGAAGTTTGCCAAAACCTCAAAATTACCTTGGAGGCTGAGGGAATTGAGGATTTTCTGGTGGTAAGTCGTTCGGACTCAACCCTGCGGGGACATTACCCTGTAGAAACTGACGTCATTGCAGAAGAAGTCGGACCATTTGATGCCCATTTCTTGGTACCAGCTTTTTTTGAGGGGGGACGAGTTACCCGTGATAGTGTTCATTATCTGGTAATTGATGGCGTACCAACACCAGTGCATGAAACCGAATTTGCCCAAGACTCCGTTTTTGGTTACCGTTATAGTTATTTACCAGATTACGTAGAAGAGAAGACTCAAGGCCGCATTAAAGCCAGCGTGGTAGAGAGATTTATACTTGATGATATTCGTAGTGGTAGTTTAGAGCGCCTCCAGCAACTTACCGGTAACCAATGTGGAGTAGTAGATGGGGAAACTCAAGGCGATTTAGATCAATTTGCCGCAGATATCCTAACAGCAGCAGCACAGGGTAAGCGCTTTCTGTTTCGCTCAGCTGCTAGCATCTTAACCTCCTTGGCTAATCTCGGTCCTCAGCCGGTGGCAGCAGCAGATATGGCTGAGTATGTGCGGCAAGGGAAGCCTGGAGCGGTGATTGTCGGTTCCCACGTTAAAAAAACCACACAACAGCTAGAGCGTCTGTTACTAGAGCCAGGGATTGTTGGTGTAGAGGTGGATGTGGCTCATTTATTGGATGAGTCGGAAGCCAAAAGAGCAGAGCTTTTGGCAAAAGTTCTGCAAACAGTCCAAGAGGCTCATACTAACGGTAAAACATCTGTAGTGTATACCAGTCGTGAAGAACTAGTATTTAAAGATATCCAAACTCGACTAGCATTTGGGGCAGCAGTTTCTGCTTTATTGATGGATATTGTGCGGGGATTACCAGCAGATATCGGTTTCTTAATTAGTAAAGGGGGAATTACTTCCAACGATGTTTTAAGTACTGGTTTAAACTTGAGAGCAGCACGACTCTTGGGGCAAATTATACCCGGATGCTCTGTTGTGCGCACACCAGCTGACCATCCCCAATTTCCCGATTTGCCTGTGGTGCTATTTCCCGGCAATGTAGGAGATGCTAATGCCTTAGCTACGACTTACCAAAGGTTTAAGGGGAGCTGAGGGAGTGTGGGGAGACAAGGGAGACAAGGGAGACAAGGGAGATATGGGAGACAAGGGAGATATGGGAGACAAGGGAGACAAGGGAGACAAGGGAGACAAGGGAGACAAGGGAGACAAGGGAGACAAGGGAGATATTCCCAATTCCCAAACAACAAACAACAAACAACAATTCTCATGTGAGATGTTTGAGGAGCAACTGACAAACATCAGTAGCATCAATAGCTCTGTTTTCCAGTAAATCTGTCTGTTGTGTGATCAACAGGGGACTATCGGCGACAGAGGTAGTAACACAACCATGGGAGCCACGGACAAGTGTTGCATCAAGGGGAATCACGTCCATTAAATAGCGAAACCCAAGTTGTTTTTTTAGCAGGGTTAGTCCTATCTTTAACGGAGGAAATTTGAGCTGGGGATCCAGGAAGAGTTCGACGGGATCGAAACCGGGTTTGCGATGAATATCCACAGTTTTAGCAAAGTCAGGAGCACGAGAGTCATCAAGCCAGTAGTAGTAAGTAAACCAAGCATTGGGCTTTGCGATCGCGACTAATTCCCCGGATCTGGGATGATCTAGATGATAGGCTTGTTTTCCGGCTTCATCTAATACTTCTGCTACTCCCTCCGTTGCTTCCAGTAGAGAGCGAACTTTGGATATAGAGGCAGGATCGTTGATATAAACGTGGGCAATCTGATGATCTGCCACCGCAAAGGCTTTACTAGCGCCAGCATCCAGCAACTCTCTTCCCAATTCCTCACGCACAGCAATTAAGCCATTTTGTCTGAGTATTTGGTTGATATGGATTGGTTGGGAGACGGAGGTAATACCGTATCCAGATAAGATGACAATCTGAGCATCCTGTGCTTGATAATATTGAATCAAATCGCCACAGACAGTATCAATCCCTTGGAGATCTGTGGCTACTTTTTCTGGATCTTGACCAAACTTCTGTAAGCAGTAATCTAAGTGAGGTAAATAGATGAGGGTTAAGGTAGGATGGTAGCGCTCTTCAACTGATTTGGCAGCATTGGCAATCCAGCAGCTGCAATCGATTGAAGCATTTGGACCCCAAAAGTTGAATAAGGGAAATTGACCTAACTCTGATTGTAGCTGCGATCGCAATTGGGCTGGTTTAGTATTGATATCAGGGATTTTCCTACCGTCAGCGGGGTACATCGGGCGGGGTGTGACTTCATAATCCGCTGATGAGTACATGTTGTACCACCAGAACAGGTTAGCACAGGTGAAGGAAGGGTCGAAGGCACGGGCAAGATCCCAGATTTTAGGAGCCTGAAGCAATTTATTCGACTGTCGCCAAAATTTGACTTCACAGCGATCGCGGAAGTACCAGCCATTACCGACGATACCATGTTCGTTGGGATATTTACCTGTGAGATAGGTAGACTGAACCGTGGCAGTAACCGCAGGTAATACTGGCTTAATCGAAACAAGTTGTCCTTTAGCAGCCCATTGTGATAGATAAGGAGTGTATTCTCCTAGCCAACGGGGTGTTAATCCTACTACATTTAGAACAACAGTTTTACGCATAATTGATCATTATTAACTAAGGCTTGGGAGAATAGGTCTTTATGAAGAAATACTTAATTATTGTTGGCTGCTTGCTGCTATTTTTTTTGCTGACATTTTTATTAGTTGAGCAACTGAATATACCAATTTTAACTGACCCAAGCTACTTAATGGAAACTAAGGGTATTAGCAGTGCTGTTGCCAGTGTTGCCTTACTTACAGTAGATGTATTTTTACCTGCTCCTTCTAGTTTAATCATGATTGCCAACGGAGCCTTATTTGGTATAGTTCTTGGTTCTTTATTGTCTCTTGTTGGTAGCTTAAGTGCTGGCCTAATCGGATTTTTTATTGGTAGAAGGGGAGGTTCATTACTAGAGAGACTGCTCTCGCGATCGCAGCGAAAAAAAGCTAATCGAATTCTGGAAAAATGGGGCTTATTAGCGATTATTGTTACCCGTCCAGTACCTTTGTTAGCGGAGACAACGGTGATTATGGCTGGCACATCGGAAATAAGTTGGCTAGGTATGGCTTTAGCTACTTTAGCTGGCTCTTTACCAGCTGCCCTACTTTATGCCCTCACTGGGGCGACTGCTGCTAGTTTTGACAATAGTTTACTGATGTTTGGGTTGGTGTTGTTGATTGCTGGAGGATTCTGGTTGGTAGGTAATCGATTACATCATATTCTGGCAAAAAAGCAATAGCTAAAGTGACAAAAGTAGGTTGGGGGTCACGCAAGTGAAACCCAACACCAATGTTCTGCTGTTGGGTTTCGCTTTTAGTGATTTGGGATAACTTAGTGCAATAACAAGTATCCAAAACCTAACAAAGCCAGCACAACTACAATAGCGATCGCTATCGGTTTGAAATTGGGGGCTTTATTTGGTGGAGTATCTTTGACTGGTGGTGCTTTATCTGGCAAAGGCTCTGTTACTGGTGTCGTTTTTGCTGGACTTATAGAATCTACAATCAATCTAGGTGGGATTTGACTCAGGTATTGATCATAGAGTTCGAGAATGCGACGCTGACCAGCAGAGAGGGCACGAGTAACTGGCATGTACTGAGAAGATGTAAACAACTCCGGGCTAGTTACCCTAAGAATTTTTCCCCGCCACTCCTGGAACTTGAGAGGGCTGTTAATGAAGTCCATCACTGGATACATGAGATGGTATGTGTTGTAAACTTCATTGAATACCCTCTGGTTCACTTGGGTAATATCAGGATTAGTCCTAAGCCACTCTTCAAAAGAGTCTGCCATAGCGTTATGGAAAGGCAAACAACGAATGACTGTATAAAAAGCTGAAGCAACTGTCTCAGCATTGCCTAGATTAAAAGGTGCGCCGACATATGATTGTTCCGGTAACGCTGGAGAAAAAGCGATGTTGGGTGTACCTGGATGGAGAGCCCTGACTCCAATGGTCACCTCTCCATCTCTGGTGACAGGAATAGGTGGTGTGTCCTGTGTGTAAGGTTGGAATGTCTCATTTGGATCTTTATAAAACAATTCGACGTTTTCATCCTGGGTTAGAGCCAGCGTCGTCCCTCCGGGAAGTGGCTGCCCACCATAGTACTGAACCTTAACAGTAAATGTGGGCATCTCAGCATCATTATTCCAGGAGGGATTGGGCTGATTGACATATACTCCGCGTTGGTCTGTTTGTGCGGTGAGTGGAGTTTCTATCAATGCCAAGACAGGGGTCTGAGAATCACCTTGAGAATCGTAAGATTCAACTTGGATAACCAACGGGTTGTTTTGGATATTATCTGCAGTGATACCTCTTGGAATCTCAGTGATATCTACCACCCCTGCTGTTTGTTCATAGCTTGATTTATCATTTAGTAAAGTGGCAATTAGCTGAAATTCATTGTTTAGTAGTAAGCCCAGTTGAACAGTACCAAAGTTTGCTTTTTGGCCTGAACTATCATATTCGGGCATTGCTGTACCGAGATCCACACTCAACCGTTCAACATCAGTTCCGTTGACTTTGACTTCCACTGTTGCTGGTCCTAGTGTTACTTGTGCTGGGTAACTGGGAAGGTCTTTTGCCTGCACTTTAATTCCATCATTGCCTTCATTGCTTCCATTGTTATTCGGGAAGGGAATCAGAAGACGCCCCTCAGGAACGCTAACTAACTCGCCTTGCTTCCACAAACCAATCCAACCGACGACACGGCTATAAGCATGGTTAATTGGTCGTGGTGGTTTAGTTGTAGATAGTCCTTTTTGGTAATCTTCTTGTGCTTGATTGTACTCCTGATATAGTGTGGCAATTTCCTCCATGCGAAGATAAAGCTCACCAGGACATATTCCGTTGAAGGCATCTCCTTGGAAGTAAATTGTGTCGTAGTTTGTGAAGCGCAGCATCAGCCCTGCTACCTCAGGAGAAGCCATTGCATCTCGTAGCTGGGTGGCGAGGGTAGAGCTTTCAGCGTCCAACCACTGAATGTCGTCTTTATGAAAGCAAGTTTGGAAAACAGCAGAAAATGTTCCGGCAATGATCAGATCTCCGGTGGCGTTATAGTTATGTGTACTCCCGATCCATCGTGAGTGCATACGGTACTTGACGGGGGCAGTGAATCCCCTATCTGATGAACCTAAAGTAAAGCTATCTGCAAAAATTTGCGAACTCCAGAAGGACACTGGATTAACGTCAACCAACTTGGCACTGATAGTGTTGAGGTTGAACTGCAATGGCAGATCTATCCAAGAATCGCTGTTCTGATAGCTCCCGCTTGCATCAGTGTAACCAGTGACGTGGGTGAAATCTGTCGGTTTGGAAAAATTTGGGTTTTGGATTTTGGGGAGATTCTCGGTAACGAACCCACACTGATTACCTCCGTAGTAAGCCCATTCTGCTGGCGGTACTTTGTCCTCTGGCTTATCATATGGGATGGGTACTACAGACCAATCTTGGAACTCGCTTTCGGTATATACTCCTTGGCTGTGCAAGTAAGGACAGTTCAGTTGGGCATTGGGAGGATCGTAAGTATCTATGGGGGGACTATAGTCATTGTTATTAAAGGTGCTAGGATTCCAGTAGTTGTAACCCTGGAAATAAAGTCGGGGAAGTCGTAATACGCCCATGTCTGGTTCCTCCTTAATTAGTTGATTAGTTTACTCGCTCACCTGCGGGAATATATTCAAAGGTTGGTCCGGGGAGGTAGTCGGTGTCCGGTACTGTTCCTCCTGTATTGCGTAACACTGCGGCTTGCCGGTTTAACTGTTTCATCAGCGTGGTGGATTTATAAAATACCTCCGGATGATTGCTGCTGAAAGTACTTTGAAGTTCGTCGAGCAAATTGCTGTAAGTCGAGTTGAATGCTTGGTTAGCCTCCTGCTGCTCCGGATTGTACTCATGCTCATAGGGAGCATCGATCACCTGGTAAACGTCTGTATCAAGGTTGAGGAAGCCCTGTTCGATCGCCCTGTAAACTCCAAGGAACTTCCAGAAATGTGCTAATTCATGCTCGCCGTCTTCGTGTTCATTCTTAGAGAACCCTTCGCCCTGCTTGACGATCAAATCCACTGCCTTTAAGGCATCTTGTTGACAACCAACCTGGATTAATGTCCCTACCCCAGGATTATCAAATGTTGGCAACTGCTTTCTTCGGCTACAATAGTTTAGGTCTTCAGTCAGTTCCGGTCTAATATATTGCTCGTAAAATTGACCCAGGGTTAGTATCCCACTGCAAAGATCATAGTACTCAGGAAACTCAATACTGAGGAAATTTTTGATTGAATCGTAAGAAAGTCGCCCTAGCTTTACCTCGACGTCGATTTCCCCCTCAGAAATTGGAGGGCGTAGCAGTGGGCATGGATATTGGGGTAGGTAGGGCGACTCAGTGAGTGCTGGTGTCCCTCCTAGGGAGTTGAGGATATTCGAGACTAATCCCATGTGTAACATCTCTTCTACAATCACAGACATAATTGTCTGAGCAGCTTGAGCACCTGCCTGACTACCCCCATCATTGAGAGGTTTAATAGACCAATAGGTATAGAGATAGGTGGGGATTGTTGTCAATTCTGCGGCCATTGCTGAACGCAGGTTATTCTGTAATGTCGTTGATATAATATCAGTGTCGGTCATCATGATTACCTTCTCCTGTGTTGACTTTTAGAACTAATTATGTATTCAAAGCGATTACTAAAGCAATCGCAGTGGTTGACACATCGGCTTGAAAGTTACCGGAAAACACTAATTTCATGTTATTTAATGAGCAACTTACAAAAGTAGTAATAGAATTGGGCTATTAGGTCTAAATCTAAGTAAGAAATAGTAGGCAAGGGTGTAGGCTCGACTTACCTAATTCTGGCAAAATGCATTAGGACTTTATCTGAAATCCGTTCCTATCTAAGGAGCAGAATATCTGAGCGCATCCCAGCTAGCAGCAGGCGAATTCTCCGTTGAATTTTTTTCAATACAGTCGTCTGCAAACAAGCAACATAATTCAGGATTAGTTCGACTTGGAATTGATGGATGTCTTGTTGCCACAGTCGGCACAGTTACTGACAGCCTAGACATTCCAATTTTTACTGGAGAATTCCGTCTCATCATGAAGTAGGAAACCGTAGATTGATTCATCAATTATGATGTCTTCGTGGTTTCTCAGGTCTCTAATTGAAATTTTCTTCATTCAAGGTCAAATACAAGTTGAATTATGTCAGGAGTTAGAGGTGATTTCCCAATTTTTTTACAAAGTTTTACATGCTCATCAATCTCTCAAATACTTGACTGATTTATGGTGGAAACAGTATCTATAAATACAAAAAATATTGACTATACTAAAAACCCTAAAATTAGGCACAACAACAAACTGGCAGATGTCAAATAAAATCGCCATTTCCAAACTCATTATTTATTACTATCGAGAAACTATAAATGGAACGGGATGTCTAAATTTATTGATATGACACGTTTGCTGGATTCTTTTTGGACTGAAGTCCAACTACGGCTTATTACTCATTACTCATTACTCATTACTCATTACCCACTCATATTCCCGTTGAATAGAAGCCAAAATATCCAGCTTCATCTCCGCTGGCAAAACACCCCAGGTATAAGTTTCAATTTCCAAGTGTTTACAATGATCATGTTCTTGCAGTAACTTGAGAACAGAAACAATATCTTCTTGAGTAGACTGCAAAATTTGGTAATCCCGGATAAAGATGGGAACATGAAAGTGAGTACGCCACTCAGTAGCCTGAGTTTGCTCTAAGTATGGTAAGGCGCTGAGTAAATCAGGATAGTGAGATAAACTGCCATCACTGTGACGCTCAATTACTTGGTGGAGATAAGTAGATTCAGCAAAAGGACTTAATCTCTCTCGCAACAATTGTCGCCCTGGGAGGTCATCTGGCAATTGCATCTGTAAGGCTGCACTAAGCTGAATTTTGCCAATTCTAATTCCTGCTGCCTGTAGTTGAGCAAAAACCGATGCTGGTTCTTCATATTCCACGGCAAAATGGCAGGTATCGTAACAAATCTGTACATGTTCTCGTAATAGAGATGCTGCTGAGTCTAAGGAAATTCCCTGGTGTTGGGCTAAATAGGCTCCTCCTTGAGGCAATAACCAGTTTTGGAAGAAATCAATCACTTCCGCCGCATTTTCGATCAACCCATCTGGTTCAGGTTCTAAATCTATATGTAGTAGTTTCCCCGTCTCTTCTCGAATGCGTACCATCTCCGCTGCTACTGTAGTCAGGTTGAGGCTACACTGACTTATCACCGATTCCCTAGCTGTATCAGTTTTCCACCAGGGTTTATAGGACAAGGGTACGGTAGAAATACTGCCCTCCATACCGGCTGGTAATAGGGCTGCTAAAATTCTGGCTAACCGCAAAGTGTATTCTACCCGCTCCAGTTTTGACCAATCAGGAGCATAAACTTGGTCTTTCACTACCTGCTGGTGAAATCCTCCGTAGGGAAAACCATTGAGGGTAAAGACATACAAGTCCTGTTGGTTGAGCCAATCTTGGAATTGAGCTAAGTTATCCCCTGTTAGCAATTCCCGCGCCGCTATATCTGCCAACCGCAATCCAATACCAAATGATGCTTGGGGTGAGAGCCTTGTTTTGAGTATTGGCAGGTACTGCTGTAGATTGCTCAAGACTTCATCCCAGGTTTCCCCGGGATGAATATTGGTGCAATAAGTTAAGTGGAAACTGCCGTTAGTGCCAATTTTCATTTGTTGTTTGTTGTTTGTTGTTTGTCGTTTGTTGTTTGTCGTTTGTTGTTTGGGCTAAAGATAAGTGTAGTTATAGCCACGAGCGCTCTTGTGTTTACAGATTGACCGTGGTGAATATTCACAAATACCTTGATTTAACAGTACTTTCCACCTCCCTAACACCTAACACCTAACACCTAACACCTAACACCTAATACCTAATACCTATCTCAACGGAGAATTAAGACTTATTGCAGCAAACCCTTACTATTGAAACTCCGGATACTCAAAACTAGGACCAGCTGTTTCTGTAGTTCCTGGAATGGGAGTTTCCATCAACTTCTGAGCCTTCACTTCCAGAGAGAACATCTTACCAATAGCAGACTTCAACAACTGATCTGGAGTTTGAGTAGATCCTGATGGTCGATTGAAAACCTGATGCAAGTCACTGAGCATACTAAAGTAAGCCAGATTGAATTCTTTTGTAAAGTTATAGGCTTTGGAACCAGCAGGAAAGCTATCTAGGCTCGGATTATCCCTCATGGGGAATACCCCCTCAGGAGCGAAGGGAATCTCCGCACCGGTAAAGCTATAGGTGGAACCTTTAATGGTAAGCGGGCCATGGAAGAGATGGAGCAAGGTCTTTTTCAGTGACTCTTGAGGTTGAAGAACTAGCCTGCGACCGTTGACTATCTCTTCAAATTTGTAGAAATGGGCTAACTCTCGATATTTACCTGTTGGGTCATCTCCGCTGACTATTTGTTCTGGATCGTCAGTGGGATTCATTCCTGATGCTCCTTCCCCTTGTTTGACAATGGTTGTAATTGCCTTAATCGCTGATGTAAGGTCTTTGACCACTACCATTTCACCCCGATTAATGGTGTGGGCATCGTACCATTTAGTTAACTGATCTTCTGTGTGGCCAAAACTAATTTCGCCCTTGTCGGAAAGTGTGGTAATCGCTTCTTGAATCTGTGCATATAAATAGCCAATGGTTAACCCATGCTGGTGGGGTGTGGGATCCATGGTTAATTCTGGTTCCTCAATTTGGAGAAAGACATCCCGGATATGCTCGATGGAACATTTTTTGAGTGAAACTATTAACCCAGAACGAAGATCATACGGCAAAGGTCCAGGATATTGGGGCACAAACTGGGGGGTATTGATTTGTGGCTTACCTCCTATGGACACTAGAAGATTGCAAGCTAGAGCCATATGTAGCATTTCTTCAATCACTACACTGCGGATAATGGCGGCTACTTCCTGGTTATAACCGGGTTTGATGGAATACAGAGCACATAAGTAGGTGGGAATTGTCGCGTGTTCGAGTTCAATGGCTTTTTGCAGAGCCTCTTTTAATTTATCCTTAGTATCAATCGGACTCATGTAGAGAGGAGACTTATCCGTATTCTGACCTACTCCCAACCAGGTTTGGAGCATCTGGCGCTTGGCAGGGGATAAGTCACGGGTAACTGGCATGTAGTTAACATTGTCCGGTTTGAGGCTAAATACCAGCTTGAGCATGTCGAGGCGATTGTTGACACTAACGTAATCACCCAAATCCACAAAATTCTTCATGACTGGGTAGAGATTAGCATACTGCTGGAAAATAGGCTGGACGTCATCAATCCAGGTAGGGGATTCTGGAATATCGTACTTAGTCCAAACTAATACATTGAGGATGTCGCTGGCATTTTCAAGGGAAGTTGTGTAAGAAACGCCATAAACTTGCCCGTCAATATACTTACGAGGACTACTTTGCAAATTCCCTTTGAGATAAATGATTGCTTGACCATTTTGGTCAGTAGTTACGGAAACTGGCTGACCTAACTCTTGAAACGAATGTTTATCTTTTCCTACCATCAGACCAGAATTAGGGGTAGCAGGTTTTGGTCCAGAAATAGGGCCTTGTTTCTGTTGTGAATTTACTAAATATGGGTCAGGCTGCAAGTGGAATTCTTTATTAGATACAGGTTCTCCAAATTTGTAGGCGTACAAAGTGGTCTGGTCGATATTCTCATCGTCATCATTACTACTCAAGCGGAAAACAAATTGCTCAGCACGGGCAAATAATCCAGTTTCATCTTCAAGGAGATAAACAGAATCTGGCTCTACGTGAACTGTTTGACCTGGTTCCTCTTCTGATTTGATCACTGCCAGTGGAATATCGTATACACCAGTAGGCAGGGAAAACTCTTGAATCCCTGCCTCATTTTCGTACCAATTGGTGGCAAGATACTCGATTGGACCAATTATTTCATACTGATTCTTTTTTCTCTTCATTGCCACTTGTAGCTTTCCTATATCTTTGAAAATTCCACCAGGTTTTTCAGTCTGTAAACTATTGGCTAGATCCACCAGCAGCTTCTTGCTATGCTTGTAAATGATACAGGGAGCGTAGTTAAGAGGCGAATTCTGAGTGGGCAGCAGCCGACGACCAGGAACAAAATTATAAGGCTCTGCTTCCTCGTAAGGACCGATTACACCAACAACTCGACCCCAGGTAAAGTCAGGAGAATGAATGTCGCCATCAAATCCATCTACCGTAAATTTAATAGACAGTTGTTTGGGATTATCTAGCTCCTGGATGAATTTAGAGTTACTTAATCCATCAAAGTTAGTAATTTTAATAACAGATTGGTAGAAAGCACCAGCTCCACTCAGACCCCCACCATTAACAACACGATTAAAAAGGTCAGCAAGAGCGACAACCTGGAAATCCCCTTGAAAAACATATGTTTTGTCATGACCTAGATAAATCTGAAAGCCCCAGATTTGAGAAACATTTTGATTTTCTGGGTCGAGATCAACAAGTTTACCCTTGACTCCGCTTTGAGGAGGGTTTATTTCCATACCAATCACTGGGTCTTGGTTAGGATCGTCACAAGAAGTACCATCCTGGTAATAAACTTTATTAACTTGACAATCAGCAAAACGCCAATCACCGGAACCCATCGGATTCCACCAACCATTCGTTCCGGGCTTAGTTTCAAGCTGTTGGTAATTGGATTTAAATTTTGTGTCATCGAAGTGTTCTGGATCATTATTGACTGTTGAAGGGTCAGCTTGAAAGCGACCGGAGAAATGCAGTCGGGGAAAACCGAGATAAGTCATGGTGATTCCTGATTGATTGTCTAGATAAGTAGGTAGGTGAAAAAAAGATCATGGGATTTGTAGGGGCAGGTTTAGCTAAGATACTTGCTACGTTGGCTTTGTCTCTCCGGCAAAACCCGCCCTACCCATGTGCGTTTATTTATGTCCACCTACTTATAAGACGTGTTCAACAGGCAATTCCTGAATTTTTCGAGTTAGAGATTTTGCGCAACAACAAGCAGCTGAAATGACCTTCCTGCTTAAGCTTGAGCGAAATTAAAACCACCGAATCGATTGCCAAAATCTTGATATTTCTTTACAAATACCACCAGTATTCCATATTAGTTAGGAGTAAACGGCATACTCAAACTACCCCGCATATAGCCAACTAACAGGTCTCCATCCCAGCCACCGAACCAGAGTTGTACTGGCCAAAGTTGGTTAGTATCAATCTTTCCGCCCAAAACCGAGCAGGATGATGATAGACATTTCTTACCGTTGATTTCAAAGTTCCAGCTCGTTTTAAAACCCAGTTTGTTGATGACGCGATCGCCCCAAAATTCTAACTGATAGAGACGGGACTTATATTGCTCAATTTCGATTTTGTTTTCTTCTGATATCGATTCCAGCTTTTCTAACTCCTGGATCTTGCTCTTTAAGAAACGTCGGCGATCGTAGAAGTAGCCGTAATAATCAAAGACATTAATTGCCCTTGCCACTTCCTGTGAATTCTGCTCCAAAGAAGTTGTCAAGCGACGACCATAAATTTCAGGCTCTAGGATTTGCCAAATTTTTTGATCAGGCTCGGCTGGATTCAAGTCATCTTTAGCCGTAATGATAATATCTTCTTCCTCTTTCTTAAGATACAAATGGAATGGATCAATAACAAAAGCCATTGTGTCGTCTGAGCCAGTGATGTTATTGCGGCTCTCGAAGGTAGGTAATTCTGATTCGTTGTATAGGGTATCATCTGGGAAAGGACCCAGAGAGACTTTCGCATCCATCAAAGGATGTTTTTGTCCATGATTTTCCTCAATGGACTCCCAAGGCTTGCCATCGAAGGTGACACTGTACACCTGAACCCCATCTTCTAAATTTTCCCTTAAACCCATCTCCTCAGCAGGTTCTCGCAGATTTTTGTTGAGGAATTCCTCGGTAAATTGCAGACGGATTTTCTGGTCAAAATCATCCTCATTAACCAATGCCATTGTATAGCCACTTAAGCCCCGTTTCTCGTTAGTTGGATCTGGATCAGTGGCCATTCGGAACATAAAGTAACCTTGAAAATGGGCTGTTAGGTATTTGGCTGGACCATTGTTGTTTGTCATGAGAAGCTTCTAAAGTTGCTATAAACACCAGTTTGGTAAACTTTACGTAGGTTACCAGTGAGTCGATAAATATTCTCGTGGATGTATTTGAGCTGTTCTTTGACTAATGATTCCTGATCTTTAAGATTTTTAAGATCTTCCTCAATCTTCTCGAAGCGCTTCAGATAGAACCCAATGTCGGTGTAACAGCTATACTTTTCTTCTGATTGCCAATCATTCTGATAACAGATTTGAAGTTTCTCATCGTCATCGGAGGGGATGTGAAAGTTAGGAGCAGCAACTTTGCTGGCATCTTTATCTAACGGAAGCTGAACAAGTACCTCACCGAGGGTGCGGACAAGCATAGTCATTGTCGGTGCAAAAGCAATATTCCTTAACGCCGCACTGAGGTGGGGATAGTTTGTTTCCTTCGATGCAGGTGTATACCATCCGTACAACCCTGTTAATACGTAGAGTAAGGTTACATAGCTGTAATTGAAGAGATCAAAGATTTTTTTCGTAAACTCATTCTGAATATTTTCCTGCTTGGGGTTGCTTGGTACTGGAAGAATGGCAAATTTATTGTTATTATCTCCACCCGTCAACCCCTCATATTCCTTAGCAATGTCGTAAAAGTTCTGGAAATGGCTGTTGAAGTCAGGTGGTGCATTAACAAGCCCTTCACCCTGCTTGATAATCAAGTCAATAGCATTTAAAGCAGAAGTGAGGTCAGTTACAGGGAAGATATAAACGTTGTACTGACTCAGAACCTCGACTTGGTGTTGGTTTGCCGAGCTAACAAACAGTGATTTATCGTTATCGGCAACTTCTTCAAAACCTTCCCTAAGATCTTTATATAGTTTCTCAATAGTACCTGCCCCTGCTTCTTCTTGAAACGTCTCTTTATCAAGTCCCTGTGGCCATGAATAGTCATCGCATTTATTAAAGCACCATTTCTTTACATCATTCTGTAGTTCTTTGGGCAAGTTTAACAAGTGGCAAAGTTTTGGACTTTCCATACAGGCATAGCGTCTGGCACTTTTTAAATCAAACGGCTCGAAGATAAACGGAAATTCACAGGGTGTTTCTGTGGCAGATTCGTAACGTGTGGTTGGTGTTTCTGATTTCTCCGAGTACTCGACAATGTTACGATTAGCTAATACCTGAGGTGAGGCTGAAGCAACTGCTTTTGGTATTGGTGGTATTTCAGTTTCAGTATCTAATTTCTGAGAAATCTTTGGAATATTTTCACGAGAGAAATAGGGAGGTGCGCCGATCGCAGCCAGCATACTATTGACTAGGGACAGATGTTCCATCTCCTGGCGAGCCATCATATAAATTTTCGAGGTCCAACGCCGCACCGCTTCAAATTTTGCTTTGTCGCAGAATTCATCTGGCCCTTTCTTCAGTGATAAGGCGGCATAGAGGTACATGCACATAAACTGGTGTTCCAGTTCTGCTATCTTATTCAATGCCTCTATAAGTCCCTCTCGATCAGTAATTTCATTTGTGGGTGGTGATACTTGTGTCATAACTAATAGAACCAATAGTGGGGGATTACAACTAACTACCGAATTCATCAAACTAGACAGCTAGGGATGAAGTCGGGAAGATTAGTTTGCAGTTGTTGGTGGCATTTGAGTCCTTCCAGAAGCCACCATATTAAATAATTAAGTTGTAGAGTTTCTTGTCCGATTACATAGTTGAGCACTAGACAGCGATACCCAATTTAGTATAACTGCACTGTCTTTTGTGATTGTGCCAACAAGTTGATGTTTTTTTGTGTTCTTTTTACAAAAAGTAACTTTTTTAGCAAATTCTCATAGATGTCCTAAGTTTATGGTGGAAATTTTTTTTATTGTTACAAAATAAATATAGCGTTGCCAAATCAGTCATAAACCTAGAGCGTCGGTCCACTACCACGAATTTTGTACATTCCAGCCAATGGAAAGAGAGAAAAAGAGCTCTGAAACGGCGATTTCTCGTTGAGAATCATTCTACTGGACCGACGCTCTAGATAGTCATTTTTTTCTGAAAAAAACTTCTGTATTCTTCCCTCCTGGCTTCTGACTCCTTTTTTACATCATTCAACATTCACATCCCATTCAGAAACGCTATATTCTTTCTTACTATTCAGAAAATAAAAATGACAACGGGATATCTGAATCCCTTGATATGACAAGTTTGCTGACTTCTTTTTCGGCGATTCATCAGTTTTGAATTTTGAATTCGCCGTTAGGCGCTTGTTACTCTTTACTTACAAAAATCCTCCCATTTGACTTATTCTCCCAAACCCTATTTAGGGTTGAGGGATAGGGAGCGATCGCACCATCGCTCCCTACCCCTTCAGAGGACAAATTGGCTGAATGTAAATTTCGCTCCCGTGCTTACGAGTTTACATTATTAGGACCAAAATGATTCTTCAGCTCAGTAGTCATGTCCTGTGCATCTTTAGCAAAGAAATTGGCTGCTAGTACTATGGCATGGGACTTGGCATCCTCATTATCACCCGTTACTGTAAATGTAGCTGTCCATGTCAGCTTTACTGGATCTTCGCCTTCAGTACACCCAAAATTTCCTGAGATCGTCACAGAAGCACCATCTACATTTATAGCATCGGAAGAATATTCATATGAATCAGGCTGCTCCGGCGAACCAGATAATGTCTCGGTAAATTCTTTACCAAAAACAGAATCGGATTCCTTGCGCTTTCTACTAGTCCCATATATAGCTTCATAAGAAGACTCTAAAATCGGCGATTCAAAGCTACACCCGTACTTCTTGACAGCCTCTTGGATATCTGCTGTAAATGTCCATTCTTTGGTAAAGGTAAAGCTTCCATCAATGTTAGGTTTCACAGGTATGTAGAGTTCAAAATACACAAAATCCAGCAAAGAATCCGTATCCATCACTCCCTTGGTGTACTTTGCGAGCCACCGAGTATTGCGTTGATTTCGATCTTCGATGCTATTATCCTGGTTCAATTCCAAGTTAGTATTTGCTTTAAATTGAGCAAAAATGGAATTTGCTTCATCAGAAACTACATCGGATCCTAATTTACCACTCACTGTGTGGCCGTAATGGAGTAAAGCTGTAAGCCAGCCGATTGTGGTGCCTCGTAGAATACTCGCAATTGATACCAGACGTATACGTTCTGCTAGAGAGATAATTTTATCAATATCCTCTTGGGTTGATGAATTAGGTAATTGTGCTTCTAATTGAGTTTTCAAGTATAAAGCACGATTCTCGAGAAAACTTATAGGATATGTTGGTTTGCTTATCTCCTCTTTCATCTCATCAGAAAAATTTACCCAAGCCCAATCCGGAATGTTTATGTAATCATCAAAGCCAGATGGACCTCGGGAAGAGACTGCTCGTTGCAAGGGAGACATATCTAACAGTGTTTTTTCCTGATCGTCCTCTGGAGACTGGTTAAATATCTCGCGCTGGAAAAGTTCGACATTATCACCATCCTTCGCTTGGTAAACAGCAAGGATGAAAGGATCGATCGGCTCACCATCTTGCCAAACAATATGGTTTAAGCCATTGAGAAAAGGTGCAGTCTCGCCTTTTTTCCGAAGATTGAGGCAGATGTCACCCCCCGTAAAGCTGTCTTGATTCAGAGTTAAAAGTTCTAGAAACCCCTTTACATTCAGGTCTTGTTGAAAACCAGTTGTCTGCACTGCTCCTAGGGAATTCATTTCACGCAAAGGTACAAAGCCAGCCTGTGCTATGCCATCGGTCACTACGAGAGAAACCTCTGTCAAGTTGATTCCTAGCTTGGGTCCACTGTTTCCTGTTTCGCGACAGATAATGTTCTCGATCGGGTTTTTGTCATCGTTATCTTGCCAGATCAGGGCATGATCGAAGTATTGATATGTCTTCTCTTGCCCGTTTTGACTGTAATCGTCTGCGTGCAGCATATGTGTCCCTGTACAACCTACCTCATCGGCAGTTGGATCGGGATCGGTTGCCATTTGAACCAGCCCATAACCAGAGAAGCGCAGGCGCAAAGCTAAGGTATTTTGGTACAATCCTTCTTCTCTTTCGTCTGAATTGACCTCTATATATCCTGGTTGTTCCTCATATTTATTTTTGCCCGGGTGAAGATCCTCGTAAGTGAGATCTGGAAGTCGATCAGAATAGCCGCCCTGAACTCGGAACATGAATTGCTTTTGAAACTCGCCCAAGTATGATAGTTCTTGGAGTCGAGCTAAGATCATTTTTTGGTAGTTTAGGACTACGTCTTCAGCTGCTGTGTTAAACACATCTATCATCTCACTCGCCCACTCTGCCGCATCAGAGAGAACACGCACAGCGAGGTAGTCCATATATAGGTTCAGCTGGTCTAGATCAGGAAGTTCCTCAAGGGCAGGATTACCTAGACCTCTTACGACTTCTTTTGCCGCTTGCAAACAGTTAGTCTTTTGACTCTCTTGATTCTCTTTCTTTGTATACAACTGGTAAACTATGTACAGTTGTTTTGCGTTCAGAGGAAGGTAAGGCAGGTAATCCGGTTCTAGGCGATAGAGTTTATTGAGATCGACTGGGAAAAAAGAAGCCAGTTCCAGGAAAGGACGGATCGCCATCGACATTAGAGGCCATGAAGCTAGCATCTGGATAGCTTGACGACGTGGTTTATCAGCTTGCCAGTCACGGATCTCGTACATACGAGAGAGCCAGGCTAGTAAAACCAAGTAGCAAGCATTAAACTGGGCAGGCAGCTCCTCGGTAAGTTTCTTCAAACCCAGGTTGGGATCAACATCCTCTTGAGAAATCGGTTCCCGCGCTGGCTTAAAATCACACCCCGAAGTCACCTGTAGTTGGCGAGCATTCCATTTCTGCCAAAAACGCCTTTTTTGACGCTTTGCAACCCCAGCATTTGCGCTAGTTTCTCCAGAAAGGGAGCCTCCCCGTTGTTCTTGCTCCAACTCCTCCCAAATGATGATGAAACGATACAGATGGGACAGACGCAGGCGTTGTCCATCAGTAAGCCAGTCAGGGGTTGGTGTGGGGGTATTTTTGTCCTCTATGAGAGCATCTAGGTATTCCCTTTCTCCTTCTCCTCCAAGTGTTGTATCTTGTCCTAATTCTTCAACTTTAGCTAACAAAGCCTCAGCACGAGAGCGAAAGTTGGCAAAACCTTCTCCTTCTATAACAATCTCCTGCACCACATCTTTTACATTCTTGTAGTGACGCAATGGCTGTTTTAGGTTCTCCTGAGCGCTCTTTTCAAAATTTTTATCACGATAAACAGGACCAACGGGAAGGAATCCCTCCCTAGCATAGTTCTCATCGAGCAATTCATTGTTGAGGTTGAGGTTAGAGTATTTGACCCATCCCAACTTGAATGCCTGTTCGTAGAGAGGTAAAATCCCTTTCAAATAGAGATCTCCAATAGATTCAAACCTCACATACTTTACATCGAGTTCTTCTTCTGCTGCAGCTGCTTGGGTCTCAGCTGCTACTTGAACAGTTATTGGGTGACTATATATGCCTTCCAATTGTGCTTTTAGAGTCTCGTATTGGTCTTTATCATCAACATTCTTCAGTACACCTGCGAGGTGAAGATCAAACTCAAAGTCTGCCAGATCTCCAAATACCGTCTTCAGTTCACTACCGTCCTCAAATGGATTCTCTATCTGTAGTAAATCCGAGGATTCATAGAGGATAAACTCTTTAATCGTATCTTCGTCTAGGGTGTTTATCGGCACCTTGACATAATCGTCTTCACCAGTAGCTTCCCCCTCAGAATCGATCATAGTTTGCCAATTAGGAAATAACCAGCCCTCCCCTTCCTCTCGTTTAGGAAGATCGAAGCATGGGGGTTCACCAAGAGCTCGCAGTAAACACTGTACATAATGTATATGCACCATCTCTTCTTTGGAAGCTGCGAGCAAGCTTTCCTTCCAACTGCGCACCCGCTCAAATTGAATAGCTCGACGTGGGTTGGACTCATTCCCAATCTTCTCAAATTCTTCTGGCATGCTCTTGAGAGAGCAGGCTGCGTAAAGGTAAGCGTTTAGCAGGCAGCTTTCGAGCTGTGCAGCTATACGGAGCAGCTTTACTAAAAGAGCTTTATTTGGTCTCATGTATCTTTCTCCTGATATTTATTGACACTCAGCAGCAACCAATTAGTTAGTCAAGTCAATGCAGAACCCATCAACCAGAATTTGGCTTGGTTGAATTGAGAATTTTAAGAGCCCAATTGACAGCCCTCAAAGGTATAACAAGATATTTCTAATCTCTGCCTTGTCTAACTCAAAAAAATGGTTACCAAGTAGACAGCAATACTCAATTTAGCAGAACTGAATTTACCTTCATTATTGTGCCAGCAATTTGATATTTTTTTTGTTGTTTTTACAAAAATTTATTTTGTGCTCAGGCTTTCATAATTTGCCCCAGTTAATGGTGAAAACTGTATCATGATGATACAAAAAAGCAATTGACAATACTGTCAATTAAAAGGGAAGTATTTGCTCAATCTGTAACTTAAGTTTTTTCTCTTATAGCTAAAGTTATCTTTAACGCAGGTACACCAAATTAATTGCACATTTTTGAGCTTAAATACTTGCAGCATAAAGAGCACAGCAATATGCAATAGTCAAATAATGCTGTGTAAGTGCCTAACGGCAAATTCAAAATTCAAAATTAATTAATCGCGAAAAAGAAGTCAAAAACTATTTATATCAAGGGATTCAGGCATACTGTAGTTATTTATAGTTTCTGAAGAATAATAAGTAATAAATAATAAATGATCGATTTATTAATAATTCTCCGGTGAAGTCTAAGTTTTTTGAGCCCATTGATTTAATCATGTCAGGTTTTTGACTAAACCTATTGAGCAAACCTTTCAAGTAAAAAAATTGCTTGCTGATACAAGGAAATGTCCACCTCATGTACCTCAATTCCTCGTCCAATGCCTTGTAATAAAGTAATAGTTAGTTCTCCTCCCAAATGCTCCCGAAATTCAGCAAGTCCCCGGAAAAGATACCGGGGATGATTCGGTTGCTGTAACTGTTCTTTTAATTGAGACACATACAATTGAAAACCTAATTCCTTGAGGATGGCTAACACCCGCTGCCATTCCGAATCAGAGAGCAATCCTGCTAAGTAAGAATAACTACTATCTAAAGCAATACCAATTGCCACCGCTTCCCCATGACGCAGGCGATAATCCGTTAACTGCTCCAATTTGTGAGCCGCCCAATGACCGAAATCTAGAGGGCGTGACGAACCTATTTCAAAGGGGTCACCATTGCCCGCAATATGTTGCAGGTGTAACTCGGCACAGCGGTAAATCAGCTGTTGCATCGCCTCCAAGTTACGATTAGCGATCGCTCTGGCATTGATGGCAATAAAATCAAAAAAGTCGGGGTCTTTAATTAGGGCTACTTTTACCGCTTCTGCCGTACCTGCTCTCCAATCCCGGTCTTCTAGGGTAGTCAGGAAGTCAAAATCATTGAATACAGCATAGGGAGGGGCAAAAGTGCCCAAAAAATTCTTTTTGCCAAAGGCATTAATCCCGTTTTTAACCCCCACACCGGAATCATTTTGTGCCAATACTGTCGTGGGTACCCTAATCAATCGAATGCCTCGGTGAGCAGTAGCGGCGGCATATCCTGCCATATCTAGGACTGCACCACCCCCAATCGCCAAGACATAGGAATGGCGGCATAACCCCGCTTGGTTAATTATCTGGTGAATGGAGTCTACTAACTCGCGGTCGTTTTTAGCTGCTTCTCCACCAGGTACAATCAGGGGCTCAGCGGCAAGGGTGAGTAGATCTCGATACTGCTGAACATAGGCAGCTAATTGCTCTAGCAAACCATCCCAATGCTGCAACAATCCTGCATCCACTACTGCTATCACCTGCTGCGGTTTTTGCTCTCCACCAGCTGCTAATGCTTGGGCTAGTAAAGGATTGTCCCACCGGAATAAACCAGTGGTAAAGTGAACATCATAGGTAAAGGTAACGGGAACAGCTTGGTGGAGCGATTTTAAGTTAAATGCTCTCTTTGGTTTAATGCTAATTACCATAGCTCATTAAGTTACAGCTAATAAAAATGTCTTCAACTTGTCTGTCTATGACATTTTGGACTTTGGACAAAAATAGATGTTATGTCTGGAGTCCTCTATATAAAAGACGGAAAAAAAGGAAAATCCTGACTTTGTGGAGCTAGAGACCTTGAGGTACAAAAATCAGCTCAAAATGCCCTCAGGCTTAAGTTTCAGAGAAATGTCATCTACCGACTGGGTTGCTAAATTCTTGATATTTCTTTACAAATTTGTCCAAATTCCAATTAGTCCATCAAGTTACAGCAAACAGGGAAGCCAATACTAGAGAAATTGGCAACAGACCCAAAACGAGAACTCCATAAGACAAACCAGCAAAACCCCCAGCAAGGGCTGCATCCAAAACGATCAGGGACAAGACACCAGCTTTGACGGCACCTCGGATTAGTTCTGGACTTGGTTCACGAGCTGCTTTAATAAAAGGAGGCAATACCCGCCCAGCTAAGAAAACAGCGAAGGGTACAGCGGCCAGCAGTTGATAATCGGTTAACAACCCCAGTGCTATAATTCCACTAAGCACTGCTCCCATTAACAGTAGTGATAGTATCCCCGTACTACTTTTACCTCCCTGCACTTCTCCCTGACTGATAGCAGTAATCGCAGCAATGTAGGCTATGGGAATAAGAGCTAAAAACCACCGCTGCTCCACCATCATTGGCAGGGCACTCACTCCCAACAATAAGTTGCTGCCGCGACAGACACCCATATTCAGGGGGCCTAGCCAAGGGTGGTGTTTGGCCAAGCGGTCATAGAGCAAAGCTGCCAGGGCGATGAAGGTTGCTAGGGTAAAACTTAACAGTGTGACTTGAGCCGCCGCTGCTACCCCCATGATTAGCAACAGACTCCCCAACCAAGCCGCACCTTGAAGGGATGCTCGTCCACTGGGAATCGGTCGTTCCGGGCGTTCTTGGGCATCGATTTCGGCATCAAAGACATCATTGAAGACGATACCCCCACCATAAAGCCCAGTTGTAGACAGTAACAACCAGGCAAGGGGCACAAAACTAACAGGTTCTGTCTGTACTTGAGTTAGAAGCAGAACCAATCCCGAAGCAGCATAGCCCGCCAAGATATCTGCCCAAGCAGTAATAATATTAGCTGGTCGCATCAGTTGCAGATAAGCCCACAGGGGTTGGGACTTCAAACTTGCGCTGTTCACTTTTTTAGATGCTGATGGTGCAATAACAATTCTATGACTTGTTTGGTGATCATTAGACATTAAATAATGTTAAATAATTAACCGTTTTTTTAGCTGGAATTTATTGGGAGGTTAATCAATATAGCATTCACCAAGGTGGTTAATACAAGGGGCTTAAGCCCCTTGTTGGCGGTTGCTATACTACGGTCTTTAAAATATTGTGGTGGAAACCGTATCAGCAATTACAAATTGGCCTGCGATCGCGCCAGCGCGACTCTAAGTAGGGTCTGCCTCATCGAGTCGATTGATTCGGGTTTTGAAGTAATAAGTAATAAGCATTAGAAGGCAGGAGGCAGGAGGAAGAAAAGTTTTCTTTGCCTAAAAAGAAGACAGAAACTGTTCATATAAAAGGATTCAGCACCAAATATATGATGCTTGAGTTTCTGCAGAGTAATAAGTAATAAGTAATAAGTAAAGAGTCTATTAGAATTTATTTTCAATGAAAAACCTTCAATTCCCAATTAGCCATTAGCCATTAGCCATTCTAATAAACCCTAGCTCCAATAGTCTTCCGAAAAGCAGGGCGTGCTGCCAAAGCCTCGATATAACTTTTCACCCCTGGATAGCTATTAAAATCAATCTTAGACAAAGGCTTAATGGAGTTGACAATTTCTTCTGGATAGAAGCTCAGATCAAGTTGGAGCAAAATGGGGATATAAGCCAAAACTGCTCCCACTGCCACATCAACAACAGAGAATTCATTACCCAGGAGGAAAGGCTGGCGCTGGCAAATATCATTTAAAGGCTGGAATAGTCGGGGATATTCCCGATCTAAATTAGTGACCACAAAAATCCCTTGAATTAGGGTAGCATTGGCAAAGAAAATCCATTGATTAATCTCGGCTCGTTGTTCCAAAGATTCAGGTAATTGGTGATATTTTTCTGCCAAATAGAGCAAAATTGCTCCCGACTCCCAAAGCTTGAAAGTCCCATCTTCAATCGCAGGCAATTTACCCATGGGATTAATCGACAAAAACTCTGGCTGGAGATGGACACCGGTTTGCATGTCCAACTCGAAAAATTCGTAAGGTACAGCGAGTTCCTCTAAATACCATTCAACAATAAAAGCACGAGTCAGTTTACCACCATAAAGTTTAAGCATCGATTAGTACCTAAAGAGATTTTAGATTTTAGATTTTAGATTTTAGAAAAAATTCCGTCATTTGTAGGGGCGGGTTTAGGGTCGCCGTTAGCCCATTTTACGACAATTTTGGTACGAAACCCGCCCAATCGATAACCTGGCAAATAAAATTTGTAGGGGCAGGTTTAGGGTCGCCGTTAGGCTATCTTACGACAATTTTGGTACGAAACCCGCCTAATCGATAACCTGGCAAATAAAAATTGAATCAATATAACTTACATCTTGCACTGTTACTCAATAATTAAAGATTCTCGTTGGGTCTCCACTACTGGTTTCTGTCCCCGGAGCACAGAATTACCATTGAACAGCTGCTGCTGATCGATAGGTGAAGAATTAAGCCAATCATCTGCTTTTATTTGCCCACTCTGACTGTAAGCTTTCAGGGCATTCTCATAACAAACAGCCCGTACCAGTGCCTCTGGAATACCCCTTTCTATCATCAACTGAGCTGTCTTGGGCACGGCTAGAGGGTCACTCATTCCCCAATCCGCAGCACTATCCACAATAATGCGATCGCAACCATATTGGCGTACAATCTCCACCATCCGCTCATTGCCCATCTTCGTCTGGGGGTAAATGGAAAAGGCTGCCCAAAACCCTCGATCTAGGGTCTCTTTAACCGTTTCCTCATTGACATGATCCACAATCACTTTTGATGGATCTAACCCATGCTCCAAACAGACAGTAAGGCTACGGCTAGTACCCTCCTTTTTGTTACGGTGGGGGGTGTGGATCAACACCAGCATATCTAGTTCCTTCGCTAGCTCCAACTGTTCACGGAAGTACTTGTCTTCAGCTGCCGTCATTTCGTCATAGCCTACCTCCCCAATTGCGACTACCCCCTCCTTACAAGCATAAAGGGGTAACAATTCCATCACTAGTTCTGCTAACGCCTCATTATTAGCTTCTTTAGGATTCAAGGAAATTGTGCAGTAATGCTGGATGCCAAACTGACTTGCCCGGAAACGCTCCCAGCCTACCAAACTACTAAAATAATCCTTGAAAGTTCCCAAGCTAGTCCGGGGTTGTCCTAACCAGAAGGAAGGCTCAATTACAGCGACAACGCCATACTGTCGCATCACCATATAATCGTAGGTGGTGCGGGATGTCATATGAATGTGGGGGTCAATAAAGATCATTCTAAATTCTAAATTCTAAATTCTAAATTCTCAAGCTATCCCAAGTCAGACCCTCTTCCTGGATTAAGGTATGCAAATCTGGGTGACTTTTGAGTAAAGCTTGAACTTCGGGAGAGGAAGATTGAGCACAGGCTAAAGCAGCTGCTTCTTGTTGGATAGTATCGGGTTCATTGAAGACTTTTTCTAAATCCTCAATCATACTAGCATCAGCAAATGGTCCCACCAACCGCCAAAGTTCAGGAGTAACAGTACGTTTAGCTGCCCAACGCTCGTGAGCATAGTCGATCAACATACGAGCTAGTTCTGAATTAGCTCGACGATCAATATCCCAAATCAAATACAAGGGACTGTCGATAAACACCGCCTTCAGTATCATTTGGTTCCAGGCAGGTTCGTCAAAATAATTAGCAGGATAAGGATTGCGCAATGCTACAGCATTGAAGATTACACTCATATTACTACGAATTCCTTCCGCAGCACGGGCAAGGTGCTGCTCTGGATAGGGTAATAGTGGCAAACTTTGATAGAGAGCAACTAACTCACCAACATCTGCGTTAGCAAAGAGTTGTTCAAGCGATCGCATATACTGCTGAGCATCATGTTGTGGCAGACTAAGTATTAGTAGAGTGCGAGCAGCTTGATCTACACTCCAATGACTGGGAGACCAACCGGTGACAACTTCAGCCCCTCGCAAGTCTTCTGCTGTTAGCTCCAAGTATTTCTTGCCTGTATAGCGAGGTACAGCACTAAAAGCAGTGAAAAACTTTCGTGCGGTGCAATCTCCAGCTATCTGAGAGGACTTCTCATCAAGCCAAGTCAGACTTTCATCGGTAATATGCCGTGAAAGCCAACCATGCAGTAGGTCAGTGATATCCGTTAAGTCAACATCAATTGAGGAGGACATAAAACCTTGTTCTTTAGCTGAGTTCACAATATACCGTAGAGATAACTTGGGAATAGGTGTTAGGAGATTTCCGCTAAGCTATGAGGATGGGGAAGACAAGGCAAATAAGGGAGCACTTAAACTTACTCATGCCCAATCCCCGATTCCCTTTGCGGAGCATGGTGAGCAAAGCGAGGCAAAACAACAAACAACAAACGACAAATAACAAAATTTGTGAGGAACTATAACACTTTTGCCCATTATGAGACAACCTGTTGGACAATAGCCCTACAGCTCTAGTTTTACTGCAATGCGAATTTTAAATCGACCCCCTCAGTCTGATACGGCAACAAAACAACGCATTCTCCAAGCGGCGCAACGTTTGTTTGCCCTTCGGGGGTATGACGGAACTACAACCCGTGATTTAGCCAGTGCAGCTGGGGTTGCAGAAGGTACCATATTTCGCCATTTTGAGAATAAGAAGGCTATTCTAATCGAAGTAGCAACTCAAGGTTGGGTGGAGATTCTCACAGATTTGCTCACCGAACTCAGCGAGATGGGTAGTTATAAAGCTGTGGCGCAGGTAATGCGGCGGCGGATGCTGAGGATGCGTGAGAATTCGGATATGATGAGAGTCTGCTTTATGGAAGCACAGTTTCATCCTGAGTTACGCGATCGCATTCAAACAGAAATAATTATTAAAATGACGGATGTCGCTGAAGCTTTCTTTGAAACAGCGATGGATCGAGGTATTTATCGTCGCGGGAACCCGAAGATCGTTGCTAAAGTATTTTTGGGTATGTTTGCTGTCGCTGGTTTCAGTGATCATACCATTATGGAGCCAGGAGCTTCCCCTCAACAGATGCAAGAAATGGCAGAAGGGATTGCAGATATTTTCCTCAATGGTGTGTTAGTCAAAAATTAAGGATAAATAGGGCTCGTCGAATAAGTCAGATGGGAGAACTTGAGGAAGTAACAAGTAAAAAGTAACAAGTTTTGAGTTAATCTCAACGAAAGTGCAAGGTTTTGGAACTATAAAGATACTATTTCCTTGCACTTGGCGAGACCAAAGAAGTATTTATATCGCTTCTTAGAACGAGCTATTGAGGATGAAATTGAAGCAGAAAGAGAGTTTAGAGAATTCGTCAGACAGCAGCTACAATAATAAGTAATGAGCAATGAGCAATGAGTAATGAGTAATGAGTAATGAGTTAATCTCAGCGAAAGTGCAGGGTGTTTGAACCTAACTCAATTCTAAATTCTAAATTCTAAATTCTAAATTCTAAATTCTAAATTCTAAATAGCCAGCTCCCGTGCTTGCTTAATCCATATTGCAATTTCCTCTACCCCAGGACATAGATCTCTACGCTGTATGGTAGCTACCTGTAACCTTAAAATTTGTTGGTGTAATCTGTGGGTAGAAGTCTGAGCAAGTTGGGCGACGGAAACAATCCCAGCATGTAACAATAGTCCACAGTACTGGCAACCGATACTCGGTATGCGAGCCAAATCTGCTAGAGCAACCCATTTGTTTACATACTGAATTTTGACCTGTAACTGATTGGCAAGGACTTGCTTGGATTGGGGGGAGCTAGCAACTTTCAATAGTTGGTTGGTGGTAATAATACCTAATCCTTCCAGTAGAGATTGTTCCTGAGTTCTCATTCCAGGCAGTTGCTCAATTGACCAGTTAGCTGGTTGGGTCGTACTTCGGTGAGGTTTGGGTTGAGCAGGCATCTGGACTATTGTAAAAATTTGTTTACCCTAACTCCAGGATATCAAATTATACTTATTGCTTATTGTTGATTACTCTTACTGTAACTGGAAATGACTACAAGATGCCTGAATGCCTTGATATAACTAGTTTCTCGTCTTCTTTCTCGGCGTGTATTTTGACCCTGTTACCTGTTGCCTGTTGCCCGTTGCCTGCGCCTAAATGCGGTTATTACTTAATCCAGAAGGAAGGTACAGTAACAAAGTAGGAGGAGGTAGAGGAAAAATATGCATTCTACACTTTTCTCATCTCCCCTTATTTTTTAAGGGGAATGCCAGCTTTACCTGAGTCGGCAAGGGGCACAACATGATTGATAACGACTTTGGGCTAGAATTTCAACGCCAGAACCAGCCACTAGCGCATCAAAAAATCAAGGACTTTTCTCAGCTGGCAAAAGTTTCTGATGGAAGCACTATTGGAGATTTAAGTAATCAAGATTTAAGTAATCAAGATTTAAGTGGTCAAGATTTAAGTGGTTCCAACTTCAAGAATGCAGACCTTAGTGGCGCGGATCTCAGCGAGGCTAACATCAGTCTTGCCAATCTTTGCGGAGCGAATCTCAGCCTTGCTTACATGAGAGGAAGTAACCTGATCAATGCTAACCTTTGTGAAGCAGAACTAATTAGTACTGAATTACTCAGTGCTGAACTTTGTAGTGCAGATCTCCAAAGTGCAGATCTCAGCGGTGCTAACCTCAGGGGGGCAAGTCTTAGCGGTGCTAACCTCAGGGGTGCCAATCTGAGTCATACTGAGTTGAGCAGTGCGGATCTTAGTGGTGCCAATCTGAAAAAAGCTTACCTTAGGAGTGCAGATTTCAGGCGAGCTAATCTCATCAGTGCCAATCTGAGCTATGCTTACCTCAGCGTATCCAACTTTAAAGCCGCTTGCTTGATTAGTGCTGATCTCAGTGGTGCTTACTTGAGAGCTGCCGATTTCAAAAATGCCGATTTAAGGGGTGCTAATCTGATGGATGCTAACTTGAACAGTGCAGATCTTAGGGGTACTAATCTCAAAAGTACTAACTTCCGCCGTACAAAAGTTGAGCAAACTTTATTTGGAAAAAATTTAGGGCTTTCCGAGAAAATAAAGTTGGACTTGATACAACGAGGGGCTATTTTTGATGATAAAGGAAATTCTCAAGCTATTTAACAATGTGGTTTAGGGTTTATTCTCTGTCTCATTCCAGTAGGGGCAGGTTCACCAATCGTTAAGCCGCTCAACCAACTCATATGATAAACCCGTCCCGGTTGCACCACAATTCCGCTAGGGCGGGTTTAGGCAAGTTATCATTAAGGGGCAAAGTCTCTGGTGAACCCGCCCCTACATGGTGGGGTCTCTCGAATACAATGGCGATGCGATCGCTCAAAAGTTGAGCAAGCTTTATTTGGAAAAAATTTAGGACTTTCCGAGAAGATAAAGTCAGACTTATACAGCGAGGAGCTATTTTTGATGATAAGAGAAATTCTCAGGCAGTTTAACAATGTGCTTTAGAGCTTATTCCCTGTCTCATGCCAGTAGGGGCGGGTTCACCAATCGTTAAGCCGCTCAACCAACTCATATGATAAACCTGCCCCGGTTGCACCACAATTTCCGCCGGGGCGGGTTTAGGCAAGTTATCATTGAGAGGCAAAGTCTCTGGTGAACCCGCCCCTACATGGTAGGATAAATCCCTCGTTCTTTCTTACTCTTGCTGAAACTAAAAATAACACATTTGGGGCTGAATTCCTTGATATGAGTAGTTTATGACTTATTTTTCGGGGATTCATCACTCACGGTTCGCTCAAATCAAATGCTTCTAGCCCCTCCAAATTAAAAATGGCTAACTCACCCCGATAACCACCCCCATCAAACAAGTAGTCAACACTAACTTCACCAGTAGACCCTACAGTAAAAACTCCAGAAACTTACCAGCAATACGTCTAATTAGGTAAAAACTTAGAATTTAATTTCTATCCAAGGATAGATGATAATTCCTATTGTGTCCAATGAAGGCATTATCTTTACATTTGTTAACAGTAGAGGCAATTCATGAATTGCCTCTACCATTGGCACCAATGACTGCGTGCGCTCTCAACCAACGCCCCAAGAGGGTGAGGGAAAAAAAGGGTGGGGAGCGGAGGTGCGGAGGTGCAGAGGTGCAGAGGTGCAGAGGAGTTGGGGAGCGGAGGGAGCTGAGGAAGCTGAGGGAGCTGAGGAAGCTGAGGGAGCTGAGGAAGCTGAGGGAGCTGAGGAAGCTGAGGGAGCTGAGGGAGCTGAGGGAGCTGAGGAAGCTGAGGAAGCTGAGGAAGCTGAGGGAGCTGAGGGAGCTGAGGAAGCTGAGGGAGCTGAGGAAGCTGAGGGAGCTGAGGAAGCTGAGGGAGCTGAGGGAGCTGAGGGAGCTGAGGAAGCTGAGGGAGCTGAGGAAGCTGAGGAAGCTGAGGGAGACCAGAGAAACAAGGTAGATATTTTCAAACAACTAACAACTAACAACCAATAACAAACAACAAATACTACTGATACCCCGCTGCCTGAATTGAAAACAGCCTCGCGTACTTACCTCCCTTCTGCAACAACTCCTGATGAGTTCCTTGCTCTACTATTTCTCCTGCTGTAATCACCACAATGTTGTCCGCCATCCGCACTGTGGAGAAGCGGTGGGAAATTAACACCACCATTTGATGGTTAGTAATCGTGCGGAAGTGCTCAAAAATTTGCATTTCTGCTTCTGCATCCATAGCAGCAGTTGGCTCATCTAACACCAAAATATCTGCTCCACTGCGCATAAAGGCTCGGGAAAGGGCAATTTTTTGCCACTGGCCTCCAGAAAGTTCCTGACCTCCCCGAAACCAGCGCCCTAACTGAGTATAGAAACCCTGAGGCATTGATTCTATAAAAGGTAGAGCCATTCCTTTTTCTGAGGCAACTTCCCAGCGTGCGGAATCTTCCAGGTGGTCTACATCCCCCACCCCAACATTCTCTCCAACGGTAAACTGATACTGGACAAAGTTCTGGAAAATTACTCCAATGCGGCGGCGCAATACCTTAATGTCCCATTCCTGTAAGTCCAAGCCATCCAAGAGAATGCGCCCAGTATCGGGAGTATACAAGCGGGTTAAAAGCTTAATCAGGGTAGTCTTGCCTGAACCATTTTTCCCCACCAATGCCAACTTTTCTCCTGGTTTTAGGTGGAGGGAAATATCTCTTAATGCTGGTTGGGTCATTCCTGGATAGGTAAAGGTTACATGCTCAAAGCGTATTCCATCGTTGGGAATAAGACCTCTAGTAGCTTTACCTTCAGGTTGAGGAACTTCCTGGTCTAGAAATTCGTAGAGGTTGGAGAGATAGAGATTATCTTCGTACATGCCACCAATGGCAGTGAGGGCACTAGAAAAGGTAGACTGTCCTTGCCGAAAAACCATCAAGTACATGGTCATCTCCCCTAGGGAAATGCGATTGGCAATAGTTTCTACGACAATCCAGGCGTAGGCACCATAGAAGGTAAGAGTACTCAGCAAGCCTAACAAGTAACTCCAAAAACCCTTACGGATGGTCAAGTTACAGTCTTCTTTGTAGATTTGCTCGAAGTTACGGTGATACCGTTGCAGCATCAGTGGACCAAGTTGGTACAGCTGCACCTCCTTGGCGTAATCTTCCCTAGCAATCAAGGTTTCTAGATAATACTGTTGCCTAGTTTCTGGAGTCCGCTTGCGGAACAAACGGAAAGCTTCCCCTGCGAAGCGTGTTTCAGCAATAAAGGGAGGAATAGCAGCTAGTGCCAACACTATTACTGCCCAAACTGAAAATTGCAGCAGCAGTCCTCCATAAGTGACCAAGGAAAGGGTGTCTCGCCCTAAACCCAAAGTGCGTGTCACTAGAGAGAGAGGGCGAGTCGAGGCTCCTTTTCGCGCTTGATTCATTTTATCGTAGAATTCTGAGTCCTCGAAATGAGGCAGATCCAGAGTCAGTGCTTTCTCCAAAATCAGCACATTGATTCTTTGTCCCAACAATACTCGCAATAGTGACTGGCAAACAGTTTGACCCTTTTGAGTCCCTGCAAGTAAAATTACCGCGATCGCTTCGAGTCCCACATAGCCAAAAGCAGTTAAGCGATCGCTAATTATATCTGACTGAGCCGCCAAGACCACACCATCAACAATTAGCTTACCCACATAAGCGACTACCGCTGGTAATAACCCCGCCACCACGGTTAAAATTGCCAGCACTACTGTCAGACGGTGGTTGGTAGTCCAAACCAAACCCAAAGCTTTGCCACTGTACTGGAATACTGAAAAAGATTGACTTATTTCCCTTACAGGAAATCTCCATCTCCGACGATGGTGTTTTTTTTGTTTACTCATACTTTTTTGTATAGCAAAAAATCGGTAATTCCACCCACAAGCACTGTGTAATTTCATGTATCAAAAGTTACTGTGTTTTTGTTAGAAATTACGAAAATACCGATTGTTATCGCTCAAAGAAGGCAACAGGCAACAGTTAACTTTAACGTTCCGCTGCGCTAACAGCTCCTCAGCTCCTCCGCTCCTCCGCTCCCCACCCTTTTTTTCCCTCACCCCCCCGTCCTCCTCAAGGAAGTATCAATTTGACAGCAGGTTCCTGTACCTTAATAGATAAAGTCCTTGCACTACCATCTCCTATTTGGCAATGCTACCTTCTCTGCCTCCACTTCAACCAGAATCTGAGAACAACTTGCCCAATTGCCTGTACATGAAGCTGGCAGGAATTCCCGTTCAGCCAACAAGTCAAGAGCTTGAGTTTTGGCAGACACCAACCGAAACGCAGCAAATTAACCTACAGTTAACGATTAATTTCAATGAGCAGTGGGAATCTCTAGGGGAGGGTCGGATCAAGTTTGGCCTCAAGGGTGGTGAACTTAGGCTAAAGCTAGAAAATAGTGAAATACCCTATGAGTCCCGGACTTTAGCTGGTCAGATGAGACTTTCTCTGCCCCACAACCAACAATCTCTAACTACTAAACAACCAAATAGTATAAGTATTCGTGAACTGGCAAAAAATATTTTTTTCAAGAGAGTTAAACCTGATGCCGAGTCAAATGTTATCGATTCAAAATCTAGTTCAGCTAATCAAAGCCCGATTTCTTTGTGTCATGTAACGACCAAAATTTCCGAGGAGAATCCAGTTTGGGTTTTTGAAGAGGAAAGAGACGAACTTGCTTTAAAGGGCTCACTCCTAAAAGTAAACTTGGCAACTTTGAACATTTTAGCTTTACCCTGTAGGGTAGAGGCAACTTTTGAAGTTTCCCAGCGAAATGTCTGTTTGACTGATGCTGAGGGATTGTGGTTGCCAGATCTTAGTCGCAATAAAAAAGCTGTGTTGGAAAAACTCATTGTCCAACATGTGCTGGAGCCAAAAATTAAGCCCTATCTCAGTCGAGCGGAGTTGCGCTATGAGTGATGACAAGTCTCTTGATCATCTACAAGTTATGATCCAGCAAGTTGTAGCCGCAGAAACAGGAAATCTGAGCCAACTAGCTGCGATTGCAGGTCTTAACTTGGCTGAAGATTTTGCTGAAGCCAACCTCAGTGATACTAACCTGATTGAAGCCGAGTTAATCGAAGCTGACCTCAGGGGAACCAACCTCAGAAGGGCACAACTGAGCGATGCTAATCTCCGGGGAGCGGATCTTCGGGGGGCGGATCTCCGGGGAGCGGATCTTCGGGGGGCGGATCTCCGGAGTGCGGATCTCCGAGGAGCAAACTTCAGGGAAGCTGACCTCAAAAATGCGAGATTGGAGAGTGCTAATCTGAATTATGCTGACTTCAACAGTGCCGAGTTAATTGAAGCTGACCTGAGAGATGCGGATCTCCGGGGAGCGAATCTCAGCAATAGTAAACTCTGCGGTATTGATTTGAGTAATGCTAAATTGAGGGGAACTAACTTAGGTCATGCTGACCTAAGGGACGCTAATCTCAGAGAGGCTTTTTTGATGCGTGCCTATTTAGGTAGTGCTAACCTTAGAGGAGCGGATATCGCCGGTGCTAATTTGAGTGAAGCGGACTTGAGTGAGGTTAAGCTCAGCCGTGCTAGATTGATGGGCATTAATCTTAAGGGTGCTGATTTAAGCCTTGCTGATCTAGACGGTGCTAATCTTATCCGTGCCAACTTGAGCAGTGCTCATCTCTTATGCACCAACCTTAGGGGTGCTGATCTGATTCGCAGCAACCTGAGTAGTGCTGAACTCAGGGGGACTGATCTCAGGAGCGCGGATCTGAGTCTTGCGGATCTATTCCATGCCAATTTAGAGAATGCTAACTTGATCCGTGCCAATCTCAACCTTGCCGAGTTAGGGGGTGCTAATTTTAGTGGTGCTGATCTCACCGATGCGGATTTGAGAAGTGCCAATGTTGAAAATGCTCGGTTTGTTAGGAACAAGGGAATTTCTCAGGAGACAAGACTTGTCTTACTTCGACGAGGAGCAATTTTTGAGGATGCCACCGAGGAACGCTCCGAAGTTCTGATCTAATTGGAGAAGGAGTTGTTGGCCATGGCAAAAACTTTCAAGGATTTTAGGATGTGGGCAATTCATTTCATTACCGATTAATCTGGAGAAACAAGGCAAGAGGAAGAAGGAGGTAGGAAGGAGAAATTCTTAATTATGGGCATTGAATGCAACTTGATATTACTGAAACTAAAAATGACAACGGGATGTCTATAGCGCGTAGCGCTATGGTTAGGAAATGCCTAAACTCTCCACTCCCCAGTTATGACTTACTGTTGCCTTTTGCCTGTTGCTTAGCACATAACGCTATACATCCTGTGATCTGACAGGTTTGCTGACTTCTTTTTCGGCGATTCATCAATTTTGAATTCGCCGTCAGGTGCTTATTACCTTATTAACTAATTACTTATGACTAACGGTTTTGAACCAAAAGCAAAAAAGCCAGGAGATTTGATAATAGCGGCATTCCACTCTACCGCTATACCGGAAACTCCTCGTTTGGAAAACAGTTTTACGGAATCAACCAACAAAAGCAGCTTCCAGAGTTCCCTAACTATTGAAGAAGCAGTTACAGTAAAAGATCAACTGAGAATTGGCACAGAACAATTCACCACTAAACTGGAAGTTAAAGAAAAGCTAAAACTAGAACCGGTCGTTGCAGTTAATAAATTCTCCATCAATGGTACCTTGGCAGATAACTCAGCAAAGGCAGTACCCAAGGAACAAGTAAAAAAAACCAATGTAGGGAATACAGAACAAGAGTTACCAGTAAGTTTCAATAGTGCCAAAAAGCTGCAAGTCAGTGACAAGTTAACGGTGGAAGGATTTACACAAATTAAAGGCGGTCTGCAATTGGGAGAAGGACTAGCAGTAGCGCAATTTAGTGACACTATCAGCCCATTGCGAGAACCATCCCTGGTAGTAGTACCCACCGAACAAGCAATAATTGCCTACATCAACAGTATCTTAAAAAAATTTGGTTTATTTGCACCAGGGGAAGTAGAAACCTTTGATTTGGGTGACGGAGTTACCTTAGAGGTAATACATCTCCCAGAGGGTAGCTTTCTAATGGGTTCCTCTGCTAATGAACCAGAGCACGAAGATAACGAAAGACCCCAGCATACAGTAATAGTACCAGCATTTGGGGCGGGAAAGTATCCGGTGACTCAAAAGCAGTGGCAAGCAGTTGCTAGTTACCCGCAAGTCAGCATCAGACTGAAAACTAACCCATCTCACTTTAAAGGGGATTCACGACCAGTGGAGCAGGTAAACTGGCATGAAGCCCAGGAATTTTGTGCACGATTGACGTATCAATTTTCTAGTCAACTCAAGGGTCGAAAATTCTGTTTACCGAGTGAGGCTCAATGGGAATATGCTTGTAGAGCAGGTACAACCAGCAAATATTACTTTGGCAACAATGATGCAGAATTAGGAGATTATGCTTGGTATAAGGATAATTCTGGGGGCGAAACTCATCCAGTAGGAACCAAGAAACCGAATAATTGGCAACTATACGATATGGTCGGTAATGTATCGGAATGGTGTGAAGATAGCTGGCACGAAAATTATCATAATGCCTTAAGCAATGGCAGCGCCTGGGAAAATGGTGATACCTCTAATCTGCTGCTACGGGGTGGTTCTTGGGACCTCTACCAGAGTTTCTGCCGTAGTGCCCATCGCAGCAGTTATTCACCGGATTTTAAGTACCACAACTTCGGTTTCCGGGTAGTGTGTTGTTAGTTGTTAGTTGTTAGTTGTTAGTTGTTTGTTTAACTCACATCTTGCACCAGTACATAAATACTGGCCCTAGTCAGTTAGAACAATCAATTCCAATGCTGAAATCTTCAAATCTTATTACTGTTCCCTATTCCCTATTCCCTATTCCCTGAGTCAACAGGTCAATTTTCAACATGGTGCAAGATCTGAGTAATACCTAACACCTGCGCGAAGCGCTATAACTAACACCGCTTTCGTGAACAATCTGATCACACCAGCTTTTTTTGTTTTGGACACTTAATCAAAAGAGAAGTTATCCTGTTGATTAGATTGACCAACAGAGGCTTGATAAGGCTGCTTTTTAAGGAAGCTAGTTTATTAAATCAAGCCTTAGTTGGCATCATGTATGATCGCTTATTTTTCTAAAAATTGCTAAAATCAGTAGGTGGATGAATCAATGCTAGAGCGACTCGAAAAACGTCTCCAATCCCTGAGAACTGAATATCAGTCTGGGAAACAAGTCCTAACAGACTTAGAAGCTAAACAAGCTAATGTAAAAGATACCCTTCTCCGTATTGAAGGAGCTATTCAAGTTCTAGAAGAGGAACTAGCACATAATAGGGAGGAAAGTAGGTAACACTTGCTTGATGGTATGGGGATCTGAAGCATCTTTTTCATTTGATTCGGGCTTACTGAATAAGTGGTTCAGCCATACCAGACAAGCTTTTCAATCGTTTTCAGTCTCGCCAAGTGCAAGGAAATGGTATTTTTTAGTTCAAAAATTGCCTAAGTTTTAGAAGTCGGTAGATCCGCATCTTGAGTGAGGGATGGAGGTTCAGGAAACCATCTTACCTCATCACCTTTTATCTCACCATCGTCTGTTTCAGATTTTGAATTATGAACTCTTGTGTCGTTTTCCCAACCATCATCCAACCGCCAGTATCCAACTAACTTTGAGCTATTTAACTCTTCTTTATCCAAGCGTCGAGCCATATTTACTTTAATCTCACCTTGGGAACGAGCAGTATTCCAAAGGCGAACCTCTGCAATTGCACCATTAAAGTAATAGCCATGGTTTTGACGCCCACCAATATTGAGAGCTAGATCTGATGTGCCAATTGGTCCTTTAAAAACTCCAACATTTTTGTAAGAACCATCTATAAGGCGGCTCTTGGAATGACCAGAAACAACAGAGATAATATCTTGTCGCTGAGCATCAATATAGATATCAATTTCCTGTGATTTTCTATTCCAAGTGAAAGCAATATGATGCCACAGAGAATCATCTGGAGCATAATCCTGGGTATCGATTATGGTTTTTTCCTGGCGTTGTGTATCTTGTAACTCTACGCGAATTCTTCCTTGATGCCAGAAAAGACAATATCCACTTTCTTCTCCAAAGCCTCCTTTACTGACAATTAAACCGTCACCAAATTTATGTTTTACCCATGCTTCAACTGTAATAGCCTCGGTAAGACTTAGCTCTTTACTGTGAGCACATTCAATATAGTTATTTTCACCATCAAATAGCAGACCAAAAGGTAAAGGCAAAGCAGTAAAGCTAGAAGCGGCTAATCTCTTGACTCCAAAAATTAGTCCTTTGGGAGCATTAGCCATAAAATTATTGACATTATCGATTTCTTCTGAACTTTTATCTCCCTCCTCAAATTTCCAATAGCCAATTAAGTGCTTTTGGTGCAGTTTTTCATCCTTTCCGTTTAATCGCCGGTACATATTAGATTTAATGGTAGTCTCTTTCAGTGCCTTATTCCAAATTCTTACCTCGGTAATAACTCCTTTAAAAAAATTAGAGGCAATTCGTGTTTCTCGAGAATCGACTAGCCCAGATCTCTGTTTTCTTAGAGAAGCACCAAGCAGGAGTGGTAAGTAAGGAGCTGAATTTTGCTCATGAGCTGCGTAAGTATTTTTTTCAAAGATGATCTTACCTGTTTGTGGATCTTTTACTGGCTTTTTATTATCGTCTAGCTTAATTCTTTCGTCTTCTTTTCCATTGACATAGACTCTCATCAAATGGCCGTCGTAGGTTGCAACAATATGATTTAATTTTCCAAACAAAACAACTAGTTTTTGGGTTTTAAGTAAAAATTCTTTAATTTCTGTCCCTTTATCCAAGAATCTAGAAAACACTACATTTCCTTCTTTAGTGATATACAGAATATACTCACCTTGGTCTAGGCCACGAGCTTTACTGATAATCACACCTCCTATACCAACACTGACGGGATTGATCCAAGCTTCAAGACTAAAAGGTTGCTTTCCACCAAATGAGTAATAATTCTTAGTGCTTTCTGCATTAAGGAGTTGCCTATTTGAATTGATTAAAGGATTAAAACTAACTTGAGGTGGATTCTCAAAATTTAATTTATTTGAGTTGTTGAGCAACTGACCACTAGTAATATGCCAAATTTTTACTGTGTTATCTTCACTAGCAGAGGCTAAGGTCTGATTATCGGCATTAAAATCAATTCTCTTAACTTGATCAGTGTGTCCTGTTAAAGTATTAAGCAACTGCCACTGTCTCTGTTGATCTTTGCTCCAAAGTTTAACTGTTTTGTCAGCACTGGCTGATGCGATAATCTTACCATCTGGGCTAAAATTTACTGTCCAGACCTCATTAGTATGCCCTTCTAAATCTTGAAGATGTTCTAATGTATCCCCATTCCACTTCCAAAGCCCAACCTTGCCATCTCTGCCACCAGATGCCAAGAGTTTATTATCTGGACTAAAGCTAACTGTCCAAACCATATCTCCATGAGCAGTTTTGCTATCCAGTAATTCCCCAGTATCTAAATTCCAAATACCAATCTTGCCGACTGCTAAGTTCTCAGTACCTCCTGTCGCTAGAAATTTACCATCTGAGCTAAAGTTGTGACCTCGGAACCACCAAGTCTGATCACTGTTGCTTTTTTCAATATTTTTGATTAAGGAGCCATCTGGTATATTCCATAGTGTAAGAACAGGCGACATTCCACTAGAAGCAGCTAAAATCTTACTATTTGGACTGACACTTAATCTGTGTACTCCATAATCATCTGCTATCCATGAAGATAATGGTTGTTGTGAACCACCTAAAATTTTGTCTAACTCCCAAACTTCAATAATACCTCCATACCCTGTATCTAGACCTATTACTAACCACTTGCCATCTGGACTAAAGCTAAGATCTACTGGGTATAATGTACGGATTGAAACGCTGGCGATTTCTGAACTATCAACACTCCAGAGTATAACTTTTGTTTCAGCATTCTTAGTGCTGACAGAGCCTTGAATATGAGCAGTTGCAAATGCAATAGGAATAGAGTCTTGTTGTCGGGTTAAGTTAACATAACTACTAACTCCATCAAATTCCAGGGCTGCTGGTAACGGTGGATAATTTAACTTTTCTGCCGTAACCACAAAATCTTCAATAAAATTTCTGAGTTTCGGATTGTTATTGCTCTGATATTTTAAATCTTCAATAATTCGACAAATTCTGGTTCCTCGTGAAGCGCTAATCTTAAATGGCGCTTGAGGTGGATTATCTTCTGATGTTGTAGCAGCATTTTGAGTGTTCGCTACATCTTCATCTTGACTAATAATGTTGTTTTCTTGTGGAACAACTTTTTTTGTAAGAGCTACCAATTCCCAGTTCATATTAAAAACAGGGCTGCCTGATGAACCATATTCAGTATCTGCTCTATAGTCCAAGTCTCGCCAAGATAGACCAGTTACTCTATTATCATTTAAAACAATTTGCTGCTTTTTCTTGCCTCTAGGATGTTGGATAATTGTAACGAGATCTCCCGGTATGTCACCTCTACCTTCAACTAATCCTTGTTCTTCTAACTGGTCATTAGTAAAGCCTTTTTTTATTAAAATATTGATTAATTGTTGTGTTTGTTGATCAGTGAGTACAGGAGCGATTATATTTTCATACTCTATCAAGTCAATCCAGCCTAACTCATAGCCTGGTGGTCGTTTTGACTGACTAGATCCTAATTGAATTAGACTATAGTCTAGAGTAGCATTAGAGATAAATAAGTCATCGGGATTGAAACTATATTCTAAAAAATCACTAGTATTGCCTAATCGATTATTTCTAGAAGAATAGAATTGAGCAATACATTGCCTAGCAAGTTTTTCATTGGGAATTACATGATGATTTGTCAACAAATGATTCCCTCCAACGAGAAATCCAGTGCCTATTGGAATTGGGTTAATTCTTGACAATTTATTTATATTTTCTTCATTGCTTAATATTTTCAAATCTTCTAAAAATGATATATTGTTTCGATTTTTGAAAATTTCATCAATAACATCACTATACAAAGGAAAAATAGCTTTGAGTTCTTTTTGTGAATTAAGTTTTTCGTTAAATACTTTAAATCTTTCATTGAGTATTAATGATTCATGAAAACCTTTGATTGTTATTGTAAGATCTTCATGGGAAAAATACATGGATATTCTACAGATAGCAGAACTTTGTTTTAATCCTATTTCTAAGAAATCAATTGGTTGAAAATTAGGTTCATCAATAACTGCGCTAATCAACACTTTTTGAGTTATACGTCTTTGATAAATCTCAACATATTTTTCCAGTAGATCATCGGTATCTAGAGCTGGTGTATTAGAGCCTGTCTTGTCCGGTATATCAGGGATTGTCTCCGGTGTAACAATACCTGGAACAGTAGCTACAAGCCACCTAATGCCCAGCCACCCAGTATTCAACCAGAGCTGCTGAAGCCAGCGTTTAACATTCTCATTCTCGGAAGTGGGATCTAATTTTTCTGTCATTATCACTTACCTTTTATTCTTAAAGAAAATGTTCCACTATTATATTTTTTTATTTTATTAATTTAAATACCTGCATTTATTGTTTTTTTTGCAAACAAACAATAATTAATGTAAATAAATATAAAGGCTATATAGCCAGCGTTCAAACTATAGTAAAAATTATAGACGACAAGCAGGTAGACAAAATTGATTACTTTACAAAACTCAAAGCCTAACATGTAAGAGTTAAAGTAAATAAAAATACAATCAACATCATATAGCTAATGGCCATAAAAGAAATTTACTTTCGTCAAAAAGATTTGCCTAATACTTTTGAAAATAAAACCTTAGTGCAGCAACTTATTGCCAAAATTTTACTTTTTGTCTTTATTCTGAAAATAAGTTTTGTTGCAAGCTTTGTTAGCGGCCTTTTTGGATCATTGTCTGGCTTATATATTATTGTGGGTACAGATAGTAGATTAGAATTTATTTTGGCATTGTTAGTTGTTTGTGTCTGGTTATTTTCTACAGTTTATCAAAACATTAACAAGACATCAATAATCGTAATAATTAGTGTTTTATTTGCGATTATGATTCAGGAATTAGTAGGAAGAATATATTCATCAATATTCACAAATTTATATTTCTTTGTGACATTTATAGCAATTATGTTGGTGCTTATATTTGCTGCGATTAGTTTGTTTATTATGCGGTTTTCAATCGCTTTATTTAATATTTTGTTTTATTCAAACAAAAATAGTGCTACTATTTTATTTTTTTTGATAACTTGTTGCGGATCTATTGTTGGCTCTTATGCAGAAATATTTTTAGAATCAAATGATCTAGAATCAAATTATAGAGGTGCTTTGCTAGCTTCCAACAACTTAAAAATAGTTACTATTGTTTTCGGAGTTACTTTTAGTTCAGTTGTTACATGGAGCGCTATACTTGCTAATCACTTCCGTTGTGTTCCATGGAGCTATCCAGGTTTATTGCGATCTTGGACACTTGCTGTTGGCTCATGGCTTGGTACATCTTTCTATAATTTAGATCTAAGCAATGTCAATTTTACAGGGGCCAAACTTCCCAACACAGATTTACGCGCGAAAAAGCTCTACCGAACTTGCTTTCAAGGTGTAGTTGGCTTAGAGAGAGCTAGAGTAGATAACCGCTACCTTGATTTAGCATATCCTAAAGTTCAAAAACTCCTGACTCATCAATCTAGTCCAGATCCAAACTTTCGTTCATTCAATTTAAGAGGTGCATATCTTCAAGGTAAAGATATGCGCGGTTTTGATTTCACAGAAGCTAATCTAACAGGTGCAGATTGCAAGGATGCAAAACTGCAAAATGCCAACTTTACTCATGCTCAAATCATTGATGTTGATTTTACCAACGCCAACCTAACCGGAATTTGTATTGCAGATTGGAGCGTTAATGACCAAACAAAATTCACTAATGTCCAATGTGATTATGTCTACCGCAAACTAGATGAAAATGACAATCCCACTGATCGCTTTCCCTGCGATCGCAATTTTGAACCAAGAGAATTTGAATCTCTTTACCAAGAAATCGGCAATGTTGCTGAATTGATTTTCAAAGAAGGGGTCAACTGGCGTGCTTTTGCATTTACTTTGCAAAAACTACAATTAGAGGATGAGGGCTTAGGCTTACAACTCAAGGGCATCGAAAAACGAGGTGACCTCTGGGTAGTCAAAGTTACCCACAATGAAGATATTCCCACAGCTCAGGTCGAACAACAACTAAAAGCCAACTACGGGAACTTACAGCGGCAACTCGCTAACAAAGAACAACAAATTAACCAGTTACTCGGCATTGTCTCCAACCAAGCAGAATCATTAAAAGAACTGAGCAAAAAGCCTTTTGGTAATTACTTCACCATTACAGGAAGTACTATTACCAACCTTGCTGGAGGACAAATCGAGTATACTGAAGCCGCAGCTCAGATTCGTAGCCTAGTTGCTGGAAGTTCCAACCAACAACCAATGACATCAGTTGCTCAAACCTTTTTGGAGCAACTCCAAAACCAAAATATTGCCACTTCACCTGATACTCAGATGGAGCTAATTAAGCAGATTATCCTGTCTGAAGCTCAGAAAGACAAAATATTTGGGCAGTTTCTCCTGCAACAGGGTCAGCAAATCCTTGATACCATGCCCAATAGCGCGATCGCTTCTGCTATCCAAGCCGCAATCGCACAACTTAGGATTGAGGTTGTAGAATAATTATCTCGTGGAACAGGCTTCTAGCCTGTATCAATTTCCATCACATCATAATTTTGATGACTGGCAAGATGCCAGTTCCACATATGGGAGTTCTACTAACTAGACTAGTGCGATCGCAAACTTTCAGAATACCAAGCCTGATATTGAGGCAGAGGATCTCCAAGCATCTCTTTTATATGCCTCCCGGAAACTTAATCACCCAGTTCTAGTAGCATGTTAGTAGATTTCCTTACATGCAATCAAGCACTGTTTTAACCAACTTGTAATTATCAATTATCCATTATCAATTATCCATTATCAATTAATGAACTGTTCCCGACTCCAAGTATTAAGTGCCAGCTGATGTACCTCACGCCAAGGTAGATTGTGTTGCTGTGCGATGGAGGCACAATCTTCGTATTCTGGCTGTACATTAATGATAGTTTTCTCACCAGATTCTTCTCTCCAAGCAACCTTCACCCGAATTTCACCATACTCAGTCTGCACTGACTGAATTGACCTTGGCAAAATTCTACGTTGCTGGATTAGCCGTCGAATTCCTAAAGTCGTGGTTTCCTTGAATAAAACCTCCTCACAAGCTGAGATATCTGGAGGATGGCAAATTACTGTGACTAACATACCTGGTCGAGACTTCTTCATGCCAATGGGCTGAGTGAAAACATCCACAGCACCAACCTTAAATAATCTCTCATATAAATAGCCAATTCCTTGAGGACTCAAATCATCAATTTGGGTTTCAAGTACCGCAATCGTTTCCAAATCATCAGCTGCACTCACAACATTTTTTTTCCTCTCAATTCCCAATTCCCGATTCCCGATTCCCGATTCCCGATTCCCTCTTTCCCCTTCCCCAATCCACAATCGCAACATATTAGGAATCGGCAACTGGATTGAACCAGCACCATTACCAACTTTTTGGATTGTCATTGCTGGTGGAGAACCAAAACTGGTAGCAAGAGTTACAGCAAGAGCAGCTCCTGTTGGTGTTACTAATTCCCGTTCAATCCCATTGCTGTAAATTGGCACTTGACGGGACTCCCACAACTTCATTACCGCTGGTGCTGGCACTGGGAGCCAACCATGAGCTGCCTGCACTCTACCACCTCCAGTGGGAAGAGCCGAACAATAAAGCTGGTCAATCCCCAGCCAATCTAAACCCAAGCAGGTTCCGATGATATCTACCATGGCATCAATAGCACCCACTTCATGAAAATGGACTTTCTCCGGTGCAATGCCATGGACTGCTCCTTCTGCCTCTGCCAATTTGCGGAAAACTGCTAGGCTCCACTCTGAAGCTTTTGAAGGTAAACCAGCTGTAGTAATTAACCGCTCAATTTCTGGCAAATTCCGGCTTTGAGCATGACCAGAGCCATGGTGTATGTGATGAGAATGGTGATGTTCTTCCTTTTTACTTAACAAATCTACATAAACTTTCGTGGCCAATTGCTCATTGCGGTGGACATTTTCAGCTCTCAATCGATATTCTGGCTCAATACCCAAGGCTTGGAGCTTGGTGATTAAGTATTCCAAAGGCACACCGGCAGATACCAGGGCTCCTAGGCACATGTCACCGGCAATTCCTGTTTGACAATCCAGGTAGGCTAGCTTTGTCATAGAGTGTTGATAAGAGGTGAGGAGTTAATATGTTAGATGGCTATTATTTACACCGTCCATCCGGACACACCACAAATACGTCGAATAGAGAAAATAAAGAACGACCTGCAAGATGGTGCAGTGATGCTATATCCCACTGATACCGTCTATGCTATTGGGTGCGACTTGAATGCCAAGTCAGCAGTTCAACGAGTGAGGCGTCTGAAGCAACTATCTAATGATAAGCCCCTGACGTTTCTTTGTTCCTCCCTGTCTAATATTGCCCAATATGCCAGAGTAAGTGATAACGCTTACCGAATTATGAAAAGTCTGATTCCAGGACCCTATACTTTCTTGCTGCCAGCAACCAAGTTAGTGCCTCGTATTGTGATGAGTCCCAAGCGGAAAACCAGTGGTATCCGCGTACCGGATCATCCAGCTTGTCAAGCACTTTTACAAGCTCTAGGCAACCCAATTATTTCCACCTCCGCTCATCTACCAGATGAGGATGGGGCAACTCCCACAGTGGGACTGGAGAGGGCGAAACTATTCGACGCCCTTGATGGCTTGGTTGACGTCATTGTGGATAATGGTTTAGAACCGGGTGTTGAAGTATCAACAATTCTCGACCTAACGGGCTCAGAACCGGATATTGTACGGCAAGGTTTGGGATGGGAGGCTGCACAAATTTGGACACTACCCGTTAGCAAATAAAGAGAGTACACTGGAGCGAGGTGTAAAAATCTTTCTTGAGCAATTAGTCTTGAGGAATAACTTACAGGGCTTGTTATGACCAAGCCACAGCTTATTTAAGGGAGGTATCAACCATGAACAACAAGTGATTCATACCAAAATGGACCCAAGGCCTCAGGGTAGCAATCTACATTCCGTAATTGCAAGCATCAATAATGGGTTGGCTAAATGGCAAAAATACCAATAGACCAACAATCCCTACTGATGTCTTAGCAATTCGTGACTGTAATCTAATGGGGCTCTTACCATGAAACTAAAAATTGCTAAGCTTACCAATCAAACTTCTCATAATCACGTTCATCTTCCGGAAAATTCTGCTGAAACTGATGCTCAGGCATTGAGCGGATTATTGTTGGAAGAATTACGAGAGCGCCTGGGCTCATTACCCAGTGGCGCTAATCAGGTGACTAACCGGATAGCAATAGAGGTAGGACGAGTTTGTCGCAAAAGTGACCGGATCCAAACCTCAGGTGAAATCTACTCCTGGCAATTAACTCTGGCCCGTCACCGGCTTAAAAAATATTTGTCTTACTATCAACTCGGTTCCAAGCGAGGTCGTGTGGAGCTCCACAGCAACCTCAGCGTCATGATCTATCGTCATGTCGCACCTTCCCAATCCCAATTAAAGTTTTCCGCTCGTTACAACTTAATTGAGGACTTTTTACAAGATTTTTATGTAGAGTCTCTCAAAGCCTTTCGGCGGGAAAATAAAGTGGCTGACAATTACACCCCTCGTAGGCAAATTGAATTAGCCGAGTATATGGGATTTACCGAACAATATGCTAAGCGTCGTATAGCTTTGCGCAGTCGTGGTAGCCAACAGTTAATTGTACTAAGAGCCCAGACTTTTGCTAAACGTCAACCCAGTGATACTACCCTGGATATTGAACAAGCAATCGATTTTCCCAAGGGCGACATGGAGCAAGAACAATGTCTATGTGCAGTTATGCAACAGGTGCGCTCCCACCTTATTGCTCAAACTAATGATCCTAGTGAGGCATTATTGCGAACTAGGGTAGTTAAGGAACTACTGCAATACCTTGAGGAGCAAGGTCACTCAGACTGCGCGAATTACCTGGTATTGAAATTACAAGATATTGCTGTTTCCGATATTGACAATGTCCTCGGTTTGACACCCCGTCAACGGGACTATTTGCAGCAGCGCTTTAAGTACCATGTGGAAAAATTCGCTCGTTCTTCCCATTGGAAGTTGGTGCACCAGTGGTTGGGGGCAGACGTTGATCAAAAACTAGGAATGTCATGTCAACAGTGGGAAGAGTTTGTTCAGCAACTGAATCAACAACAACTGCTACTGTTGACCCTCAAACAGACAAACCAAAGTGAGCAAGGGATTGCCAAAACTCTAGGTTGCACACCAAAACAGGTGACAAAACGCTGGACTAAGGTTTTGGAATTAGCCTGGAAAGCTCGCAACTCAGAAGTAGCACTTCAGTACTAATAAGCTGTAGTCTCTTTGGGAATAAGTGTGGGATAGGCGTCTCGCCTGTCCCTCATTACAAGGTGTGAGGTGTCTGTAAGAATACCAACCCAAAATCGCTCATGCTTTGAGCTGCTTGTTATAGCAGTTGTCAGGGCGGTTGAAACAAGGGGCTTAAGCCCCTTGTTGGCAGTTGCTATACACCCGACTTAACACCTAATACCTAGTTTTGGGTATAATCAGAGGCTGTGACTATTATGAAGAAGATGAAAGCTCAAGAGATTATTCGCTCAATTGAAGCCGAACAGCTCAAATCAGACTTACCAAAAATCTATGTAGGAGATACGGTAAAGGTCGGAGTACGTATTCGGGAAGGAGAAAAAGAAAGAATACAGCCTTACGAAGGTACGGTAATTGCCATGCGTAATGGTGGAATTAACGAAACCATTACCGTCAGACGCATTTTCCAAGGCGTTGGTGTAGAGAGGGTCTTCCTTCTACATTCTCCCCGAATCGAAAATATTAAAGTGATGCGTCGGGGTAAGGTACGACGGGCTAAGCTTTATTATTTGCGCGATCGCGTTGGTAAGGCTACTCGTGTCAAACAACGTTTTGACCGCAATCATTAACGAAAAAAAAATTATACTTGGTATTGAGGTACTAATTGAGTTACACTTAAATATGTAAGTAGTTAAAGTCTAACTCCTTTGGTGTGCGCTCTTAGTTCAGTTGGTAGAACGCAGGTCTCCAAAACCTGATGTCGGGGGTTCAAGTCCTCCAGGGCGCGCTCTCAAATATAATGTATAGTCACTCGTACATTACAAAAATAAGAAATTTTGCGTCTGCCCAATTCATCAATCTTGCTGGAGCAAGCACATCAAAGTCCACGACTTTCAGATAGACTTATGATGTAAGGATTGCTAACTAACTCAACAGCAGACCTCTTACAGCTTCGTTGATGGGGGAGAAAAAATTGTGGCAAAGAAGGCTAAAACTGAACCAGAGATTAAAGAAACTACATCTGGGTTTAACGCAATCCAGTTTTTGCAAGGTACAAAAGAGGAACTCAGTAAAGTAGTTTGGCCGAGTCGGCAGCAGTTAATTAGCGAATCTGTTGCTGTACTACTGATGGTAATCCTTTCTGCTACCACTATTTATTTTGTGGATCAATTATTTTTGTGGTTATCGGGACAGATATTTTAATGAGTTTTGCTACAGAAGACGATTCGTTTGATTCCAATCAAACATCAGAAGCATCCCCAAAGCCTCGTTGGTACGCGGTTCAGGTGGCGTCTGGTTGCGAAAAGCGAGTCAAAACTAATCTAGAACAGCGTATTCAAACCCTGGATGTAGCTGACCAGATTTTAAAAGTACAGATTCCACAGACACCAACAGTCAAAATCCGTAAGGATGGTTCTCGGCAGCATTTAGAAGAGAAAGTTTTCCCTGGCTATGTGTTAGTGCAAATGGTGATGGATGATCATGCTTGGCAGGTTGTCAAAAATACACCAAATGTGATTAACTTCGTTGGGGCCGAACAAAGAGCTCGCTCTGGTAGGGGGCGTGGCCATGTCAAACCAGTCCCTCTAAGTCCAGGAGAAGTTGAACGGATCTTCAAGCAGGCAGAGGAACAAGAGCCAGTTGTCAAAATCGATATGGCAACCGGAGACAAAATTGTGGTCTTGTCGGGTCCTTTTAAAGAATTTGAAGGCGAGGTGATTGAAGTTAGCCCTGAAAGAAGTAAGCTGAAGGTGTTACTTTCAATCTTTGGGCGGGATACGCCAGTGGAATTGGAATTTAATCAGGTGGAAAAAACAAGCTAGAAATGGCAAAAAAAATTGTTGCAGTAATTAAGTTAGCTCTCCCAGCAGGGAAAGCTAACCCCGCACCACCAGTAGGTCCAGCATTGGGTCAACATGGGGTTAACATCATGGCGTTTTGTAAAGAATACAACGCCAAAACCTCCGAACAAGCTGGCATGGTCATACCGGTGGAAATCTCGGTTTTTGAGGATCGCAGCTTTACTTTTATTCTCAAAACACCACCAGCATCGGTGCTGATAAAGAAAGCAGCGGGAATTGAAAAAGGAGCAAGCGAACCCAACAAACAGAAAGTTGGGTCAATTACTCGTACACAACTCCAAGAAATCGCCCAGACGAAAATGCCAGACCTCAATGCTAATGATATTGAAGCAGCGATGAAGATCGTTGAAGGTACTGCCAAAAATATGGGTGTCGCGATCGCAGATTAGCAGTTGGTTGTTTGTGATGGGTTAATTGGTTATTTGTCAAAGATAATCAATCTTCCAATAGCCAACTCTATACTAAATTTACTCAATTTTGTCAACATTAGAGGGGGAGAAGTGCTCACTTCGCTACCAACCCCAGGAGATATAGATGCCAAAAAAAGTATCGCGTCGATTAGCCGAACTTCAAAAAAAGGTTGAAGAAGACCGGCTTTACGAACCTTTAGAAGCGCTCAAGCTCTTAAAAGAAACTGCTACAGCTAAGTTTCCCGAATCAGCGGAAGTACATATCCGCCTAGGAATTGATCCCAAGTATACCGACCAGCAATTGCGGACAACAGTGGCTTTACCCAAGGGAACAGGTCAAACCGTTCGAGTAGCTGTGATTGCCAAAGGCGAGAAAGTCACCGAAGCTAGTAACGCTGGTGCTGATATAGTCGGTTCTGAAGATTTGATTGAAGATATTCAAAAAGGCATGATGGACTTTGACCGGTTGATTGCCACACCGGACATGATGCCCCAGGTAGCCAAGTTAGGTCGTCTTTTAGGACCGAGAGGATTGATGCCTTCTCCTAAAGGTGGAACAGTTACTCCCAACGTAGCCCAGGCAATTGAAGAGGTTAAAGCTGGTAAACTAGAGTTTCGAGCAGACCGCACTGGTATTGTTCATGTCATGTTTGGTAAAGCTGCTTTTCCCGCTGAAGATCTGCTGGTGAATCTCAAAGCTTTGCAGGAAACTGTTGACCGTAACCGTCCTTCGGGAGCCAAGGGTCGCTATTGGCGAACCATGTACATATCTGCTACAATGGGTCCAGCAATCGGAGTAGATATCAGTGCCCTGCGAGACATGAAGACTCATGATGCTGCCTAAGTTGGTAGTCAGACACTTCTAAACCGACCAGCCAAAAATTGAATTGGTTTGCACCAAAGACAGCAGGAGCCAATGGCTTAATACCCTGCCGAGGTCAATGCCCTAAGTATTTGTTGCACCATCAGCTTTAACAAGTTGATTGGCTAGCTCAATCTATCGGCGAAGAACCCCGGCATGGCGTCCGGGGTTCTGTTTTGGTAATTTGCGACTAGTTCCAAGAAGCTCCGAGGAAAGAAAGCTTTTAAACCTTTTTAGCTGGTGAGTTATTACAACAAGCAACCAAGGAGGTGAGAACAGAATGGGTAGAACACTCGAAGACAAACAAGAAATTGTCGCTGATATCAAGCAACTCTTGAGTGAATCTCAGCTAGCAGTGGTCATTGACTATCAAGGATTGACTGTGGCTGAGATTACCGACTTACGTAATCGTCTGCGTCCCACCGGCACCGTCTGCAAAGTGACGAAGAACACATTAATGCAGCGTGCGGTTGAAGATGATCAAAACTGGCAACCGATGACGGAGTTTCTTGCTGGTTCATCGGCCTTCGTGCTAGTTAAAGACGACATTGGTGGAGCAATTAGAGCTTACCAAGACTTCAGGAAAGCCACCAAGAAGACCGAATTTCGCGGCGGCGTGATGCAAGGTCGAGCCTTAAATGAAGCAGAAGTTAAGGCGATTGCCGACTTGCCTTCAAAAGAGGAACTGATCGCGCAAATTGCTGGTGCAATTAATTCCATAGCAACCAAAATTGCTGTGGGTATCAAAGAAGTACCATCTTCTCTGGGTCGTGGTATCAACGAGGTGCCATCTTCTCTTGGTCGCAGTCTACAAGCAATTGCTGCCAAAGAGGAAAGCGGTGCTGAGTAAAGAAGGCTCCCAGGCTGTTTAGTTATCAATTGATAATTGATAATTGATAATTTCTTGAGGAAGAAGTAATTGTCCATTATTAATTGTCCATTATTAATTGTTAACAGCTACTAGCTCTTCCACAAACAACAAACAACAAACAACAAGAAAAGGAGTTTATCAATGTCTGCTGCAACTGACGAAATTCTGGAAAAATTACAATCACTAACTTTGCTAGAAGCTTCTGAGTTAGTCAAGCAAATTGAAGAAACCTTCGGTGTTAGTGCTGCTGCTCCTGCTGGAGGCATGATGATGATGGCTGGTGGTGCTGCTGCTCCTGGTGCTGCTCCAGCTGAAGAGGTTGAAGAGAAGACTGAGTTCGACGTGGTACTTGAAGAAGTTCCAGCGGATAAGAAGATTGCCATTCTCAAGGTAGTACGGACACTCACTGGTTTGGGTCTCAAGGAAGCTAAAGAAGTAGTAGAGTCAGCACCCAAAGCAATTAAAGAAGCTGTTGCTAAAGATGCTGCTGAAGACACTAAGAAGCAACTCGAAGAAGCTGGTGCAAAGGTTTCCATTAAGTAAACTAAAGTTCAGCTTTACTGCCCTCCTTATCAAAGGGGGGCAATAACTAATACCTAAATCTAAAAAGAAAATAAAAAGCTCTGGCAAGTAAACCCGCAAAACTTATCCTAACTAAGGTGAATTAAATAGGATCTTGCTCATGGCCAAAGCTACTCATAAGAAAATATTTGACCTTTTAATCCAAGAAGTTCTTGAAGCTTACCCACACATTGAAAATAAGTTAGACTTTGTACGTAGAGATATTTTAAAGCATCTTCCGTCTAATCCTGCTGGGGTGAAAGAGAGATTGAGTAAAGGCTCTTTTACCAAAGATGATGGCAAAATTGATAATATGGAAACTTTTTTGCTAAACTGGGTTGATGAAGTATGGGGTGGAGAAAATGGTAATCCAGAGTTACAGGAAAAACTGCTCCAGGATTTAGATGGAACACCCCAGGAGTTTGAGCTATACGACAAAGATTTACCTGAATAAGTAAACCGAAACTATCGAAAGACACCTTCGGCGGGAACACTACATTTTGTTCAAAAAAGTGGTGCTTTCCCGTAGTGGCGTAACCCAACCTACTTAGGGCTTGCTGAATAAGTCAGACAAGGGAGACAAGGAGGACAAGGAGGACAAGGGAGACAAGGGAGACAAGGGAGACAAGGAGGACAAGGGAAATAATAATTGTAGAGAACGCAAAATGTTCATCATTTGTGCAAGAAAAATGAGCCTATCAATACAATTTCCTTGCACCTTCAGGGGAAATCCCTGAGTAACCTTGGGGGATGCCAGTGCTCAAAACTAGGATAAATGCTTCATTACTCATTACTCATTACTCATTACTCATTACTCATTACTCATTACTCATTACTTATTCAGCAAACCCTACTTATCCTATCTCCCCACGCCTCCCACGCTCCCTTACCTGATTCTCAGAAGAAACGCTATCATATTTTCTGATAATATTTATCAATGGTAATTTATACTTAACACATAACACGGATATTTGTTGCTTCTTCCTTCCGCCGTATCTCTGATATCGGCGTTATTTGGCGTAAATAATTAACAGAGTTATGAATGAAATTTTTAGCAAGCGAGCCTGGTTTTCCAACGTTCGCAATGATTTGTTGGCGGGTGCTGTGGTAGCATTAGCGCTGATTCCTGAAGCGATTGCCTTTTCTATTATCGCTGGTGTTGACCCAAAAGTAGGACTTTACGCTTCTTTCTGTATTGCCATTATTACTGCCTTTCTGGGGGGACGCCCTGGTATGATTTCGGCAGCAACTGGCGCAATGGCACTGCTGTTGACACCTTTAGTTAAGGAACATGGACTTAACTATCTGTTTGCTACCACTATCTTGACTGGCATCCTACAGATTATCTGGGGTTGGGTGAAACTAGGAAATCAGATGCGCTTTGTTCCTCGGGCAGTAATGGTAGGTTTTGTTAATGCTCTGGCAATTTTAATCTTTGATGCCCAACTCCCCCAATTAGAAGGAGTTCCTTTGCTCGTATATCTGATGGTAGCAGCAGGATTAGGGATTATTTACGGCTTGCCACGATTGACCAAGGCTGTACCTTCTCCTTTAGTTGCCATTGTAGTACTGACAGGGTTAGCGATCGCCATGGGATGGGATATTCCTACCGTTGGGGATATGGGAACACTTCCCTCAACTCTACCGACTTTTGCTTTGCCTATCGTACCACTCAATTTCCAAACTCTGGAGATTATTCTACCCTATGCTTTAGCTTTATCTTTAGTCGGGTTGTTGGAATCTTTCCTCACAGCTAATGTGATTGATGACTTAACAGACACTTCCAGCAATAAGAACCAGGAATCTTTAGGACAGGGTATTGCCAACATCGTAACTGGGTGTTTTGGAGGTATGGCCGGATGTGCCATGATTGGTCAATCTGTGATCAATATTCGTTCCGGTGGAAGAACCAGACTTTCGAGCTTAAGTGCAGGAGTGTTTCTGTTCTGCTGTATCCTAATTTTGGGAGACTGGGTCGCTCGCATTCCCATGGCAGCTTTGGTTTCAGTGATGATTATGGTCTCAATTAGCACCTTTAGCTGGAACTCTATCCGTAATATCCGTTATATTCCCAAGAGTGAAACCGCTGTAACAATCACCACTGTTATAATCACCATACTCACTCACAACTTGGCTATTGGAGTGATTGTTGGAGTAGCTCTTAGCGCTATCTTCTTCAGCCGTAAGATTGCCGCTCTAGTTTTTGTAGATTCTTTATTAGTAGAAGATGGAACTGAGCGCATCTACAGCGTCAACGGGCAAATTTTCTTCGTGTCTGTAGAAAACTTCCTCAATGCTTTTGACTTTCGGGAAAATATAGAGAAGGTGACCATCAACTTAACCCATGCTCATCTTTGGGATCAATCAGCAGTAGATGCGGTAGATAAAATGGTGTTGCGTTTCCGCAAGCGGGGTGTCCAAGTTGAGCTGATTGGTTTAAATGAAGCCAGTGCGACCCTGCTTGATCAGTTGGCAACCTATGATAAACCAGATGCTCTGGAAAATATAGCAAACCATTAGTTATAGTAACCGCCAAGGCGATTAGGACTAGGGAATGGCAGCCCCTTGTTAACTTGCTGTACCTGAGAATATCTTAACTGCCCTGGCGACTGCTATATATATTTTTTCAGATTAGGAAGCTGGGAAAAAGCTTTCTGGAAAAAATTTTTAAGCTAAATTTTGCATTAGTTGTAGGTTGGGTTGAGGAACAAAACCCAGCCTGCCTATATTTTTAGCCTTGGTGACATACTCCCACACTTCCCTATCGGGTAAGTGTGGGCTTCTCAGTGACTCCCGGTATTCCGTCGGACATTAACTGAGCTTTAAGAACGGGATGCCCCACCGCTCTATTTTTAATGTTGATAGCTGCATTGTGATCCCGATCTAGACTGCACCCACAATTAGGGCAATTGTGCCAGCGAATATGCAGTTTTTTTGGTACTTTCTCTCCACAATTCGAGCATTCGAGTGAAGTATTGTGAGCACTTACTGGGACAACCAACAAACCAGCTTTCTCGGCTTTGTTTGTCAATATCGACAGAAAGTTTGACCACCCAGCATCCAACACAGACTTAGCAAATTTGGTACGAGCAAGACCTTTGATGTTTAAATCTTCATGAGCAATAACATCATATTTTAACAACAATTGATTGGCTATTTTGAAGTGGAAATCTTTACGTTTATCAGCTACTTTTTGGTGTTGCAATGAGAGCAGTTTAATAGCCTTGAGCCTACGACTACCACCCTTTTGGCGTCGCGACACCCTTTTCTGAATAAGTCGTAA
>JAAHFP010000060.1 GCA_010672925.1 Symploca sp. SIO1C2
AAATGCCCACAAGCTGGTTTGGTTTCACCCCTTGGTCGTGCAAATAGTGAGCCAATTGATTAGCTTTGGCATTCAACTGGCTATAACTGAGGGATTGGTCTTCAAAAACCACCGCCACATCATTGGGTGTTTTCTGAGCCTGGACTTCAAATAAATGATGGATGCATTGGTTTGTTGGATAGTCAGTGTGGGTTTGATTCCATTCCACTAAGATCTGTTGTTGCTCTGGGGCACTCATCATCGGCAAGGAGCTAATCTGCTGTTGAGGATTAGCTACGATGGCGGACAACAGATTTTGGTAATGACCCAGCATCCGCTCAATAGTAGCCGCCTCGAACAAATCCCGATTATAGGCACAGAAGCCCTTGAGCTCCTCTCCGTCGAGCCACAGATGTAATTCGAGATCGAACCGAACCGTCATTTCTACCTCAGCCTCCTGGTAACAGTCCACCTCTAAATTAGGCAAGCTGAAACTGGGAACCATCGCTTCTTGCTGCTGGAAGGCAAACAGAACTTGAAAGAGTGGATGGTGATTCAAAGACCGTTCTGGTTGCAACTCTTCAACTAATTTTTCAAAGGGCAGATCCTGATGGGCATAGGCTTCTAAGGCGGTTTGACGCACTTGGCTCAAGACTTCGTTGAAACTGGGATTGCCACTTAGGTCGGAGTACATGACTAAGGAATTAACAAAGAACCCAATCAGACCTTCAATTTCATTACGGTTACGGTTGGCAATTGGTGAACCCACAGCAATTGCATCTTGACCGCTATAACGAGATAGTAATACTTTGAAGGCCGCCAACAGAGTCATAAACAATGTCGCCCCTGCCTGTTGAGACAGATGTTTTAATTGAGCTGTTAGGGGAGCAGTAATGTTGAGTAAGTGACTAGCACCGTTAAAAGACTCAATGGGAGGGCGTGGATGATCTGTGGGTAGTGACAGAGGGGACAAATCTTGAAGTTTTTCCTTCCAGTAGCTCAATTGGGTGTAGAGGGTTTCTCTTTCCAACCACTGGCGTTGCCAAGCCGCAAAATCGGCATACTGGATAGGAAGAGCTACCAGAGTGCTCGGTTGGTTGAGGAGCGCTGCTTGATAATTAGCAGAAAGTTCTTGAGCCAATACGGTCATTGACCAGCCATCGCAGGCAATATGATGCAACAGAATCGAGAGCATATGCTCCCTAGGACTCAGTTGAAATAACTTGATACGAATGGGAGGGTCTTGTTCAAGATTGAACAGCTGTTGATTTTCCTGTTGCAGCAATTGCTCCAGTTGAACCCATCGTTCAGCAGGAGAGAATCCACTTAAGTCCACCGTCGGTAGCTCAAGGATAAACGGCTGACCAATCACCTGTATCGGTGTCCCCTCAATTTCCACAAATGTTGTCCTGAGTACTTCGTGGCGGTTCACCAGTTGGTTGAGGCTTTGCTCAAGAGCCGATGACCGTAATTCTCCCCTCATTCTTAGGACAAGAGGCATATGGTACGCATTACCAGTCAAGCCCATCTTATCGAGGAACCACAGCCTCTGTTGTGCAAAAGATAACGGAGCAGGGTCAGTCTTATTTTCCCGAGGTTGCAAAGCAAGACCATCGGCAACTGCTAAACCTTGAACACCCACCAAGGTTGGAATATCCGCAAGGGAGAGGGTCTCGGATTGCTCCAATTGAGCACACAATTGTTCTATCTGTACCATCCCGCCCAAAACCCGAGGCTCTTCTAATAACTTGGACGCTAACTGACCCAATGTTGGTACTTCAAACACCATCCTTACCGACCAGTTAACCCCAAATATCTGATTGACTCGCGAGATCATTTGGGTTGCTTTGAGGGAATGCCCCCCTAGACCAAAAAAGTCATCATTCACCCCAATCGGTTTAATCTCGAGCAACTGTTGCCACAGCCAGACTAAAATGCCCTCTACAGGATGCCGTGGGGCGAGATAAGTTTCTTCGTTTTGAAGTAAATAGGTTGGTTCTGGTAAAGCCTTTCGAGCAACTTTGCCACTGGGAGTCAAAGGTGGGGTCTCAAGGAGAACGAAAAAACTAGGCACCATATAAGCTGGCAAACGTTCCTGCAGATATTGCCGTAATACCTGTGTCTGTAGTGGTGCATTATCCTGAGACACAAAATAGGCAACCAGGCGTTTGTCTCCATCGGCAAATTCATGAACAGTTGTCACAGCTTGTTTCACCAATGGATGCTGAGCTAAGACTGCTTCAATTTCTCCCAATTCAATGCGGAAACCACGAATTTTCACTTGATGGTCAATACGACCTAGGTATTCAATATTGCCATCAGGTAAGTAACGAGCTAAATCTCCTGTTTTGTAGAGGCGACCCTCGCCAAATGGATTGGCTATGAAGCGCTCTGCTGTTAACTCCGGTTTGTTCCAATACCCCTGTGCGATTGAGACCCCGCCAATATAAAGTTCCCCCGTTACACCTACTGGCACTAATTGCCCAGCTCGATCCAACAGATAAATCTGACTATTGTCAATAGGCCGACCAATGGGAGGCAGCAGTGGCCAACTACTCATCTCACCGGTGAGGTTAAAGGCTGTCACCAGATGACTTTCTGAGGGTCCATACTGGTTTTGTAGGTGACACTCTGGCATTTGGCTCAACCAATTGGTGATGGCTGGAGTAATTTGTAGCTGCTCCCCACCAGTAATCAGCTCACGCAAAGTCTTGGGTGTAATACCCATCTGGCTGGCACTTTCGGCTAATTGCTGTAGGGCAACACAGGGGAGAATTATACGTTCGATCTGAGCCTTAACCAATAGCTGTAACAATTCCTGTGGGTCACGCCGCACAGATTCAGGGCATAACACCAGTGTGCCCCCCCCACACCAAGTGGAAAATATTTCCTGGAAGGACACATCAAAACTGATGGGTGCAAATTGTAAAGTTGTCAGTCCATGCGGGTTAACGAAATTTTGCGTGGAATTTCCATTCTCCGCGTCTCCGCGTCCCCGCGTCTCCGCGTCTGCTAACTCATTTTTTCGCTCACCCGGTTTATGCTTGATGGTGGTGATTTGGCATTGCCAGAGGATTAAATTGACCAAGGCCGCTTGTCCCATGGCCACCCCTTTTGGTTTGCCAGTAGACCCAGAGGTGTAGATGACATAAGCTAAATCCTTTGACTGGAGTTGAGATGGTGGGTTGTTTTGGCTCAATTCCCTCAGCTTTTGCCAATCTGTGTCTAGGCAAAATAGTGGGAGCTCTACTGACGATAGCTGGGGAGCAAGAGACTCTTGCGTTAAGAGCAGTAACACTTGAGCATCTTCAATCATATAATCGAGACGTTCCTGGGGATAGCTCGGGTCGAGAGGAACGTAAGCTCCTCCTGCTTTGAGGATGCCTAATACCCCCACCACCATTTCCAGAGAACGCTCAACGCAAATGCCCACAAGCTGGTTTGGTTTCACCCCTTGGTCGTGCAAATAGTGAGCCAATTGATTAGCTTTGGCATTCAACTGGCTATAACTGAGGGATTGGTCTTCAAAAACCACCGCCACATCATTGGGGTTTTTTTGAGCCTGAGCTTCAAACAGATGGTGGATGCATAAATCCTTGGGATAGTCAGTGTGGGTTTGATTCCATTCCACTAAGATCTGCTGTTGCTCTGGGGCACTCATCATCGGCAAGGAGCTAATCTGCTGTTGAGGATTAGCTACGATGACGGACAACAGATTTTGGTAATGACCCAGCATCCGCTCAATAGTAGCCGCCTCGAACAAATCCCGATTATAGGCACAGAAGCCCTTGAGCTCCTCTCCGTCGAGCCACAGATGTAATTCGAGATCAAATCGAACCGTCACTTCTACCTCAGCCTCCTGGTACCAGTCCACCTCTAAATTAGGCAAGCTGAAACTGGGAACCATTGCTTCTTGCTGCTGGAATGCAAACAGAACTTGAAAGAGTGGATGTTGATTCAAAGACCGTTCTGGTTGCAACTCTTCAACTAATTTTTCAAAGGGCAGATCCTGATGGGCATAGGCTTCTAAGGCGGTTTGGCGTACTCTGGTTAAAACCTCATTGAAACTGGGATTGCCACTTAGGTCGGAGTACATGACTAAGGAATTAACAAAGAACCCAATCAGACCTTCTATTTCATTACGGTTGCGGTTGGCAATTGGTGAACCCACAGCAATTGCATCTTGACCGCTATAACGAAATAGTAATACTTTGAAGGCTGCCAACAAAGTCATAAACAATGTTGCTCCTGAGCCCTGAGACAGCTGCTGAATCTGACTGCTCAGGGAAGCTGAAAATTCTATAGCCTGTCTTGCTCCCTGGAAAGTTTCTATGGCGGGTCGTGGATGGTCAGTGGGCAGTTGCAAGGGAAGAAGACCCTGGAGTTTTTGCTTCCAATAGGTCAGTTGAATTTCAAGCTCTTCTGCCTGCAACCATTGCTTTTGCCACACTGCAAAGTCGGCATACTGCACGGGAAGCTCAGATAGAGTAGGGGGCTTTTCAAGCAAAGCCCCTTCATAGAGAGATGAAAGTTCCTTGACTAATACCGTCAAAGACCAGCCATCGCAAGCAATATGATGCAACAGAATCAAGAGCACATGTTCCCTCCGACTCAGTTGAAATAGCTTAGTCCGAATGGGATAATCCTGTTCGAGATTGAACAGCTGTTGATTTTCCTGTTGCAGCAATTGCTCCAGTTGAACCCATTGTTCAGCAGGAGAGAATCTACTTAAGTCCACCGTCAGTAGCTCAAGGGTAAACGGCTCACCAATCACCTGTATCGGTGTCCCCTCAATTTCCACAAATGTTGTCCTGAGTACTTCGTGGCGGTTCACCAGTTGGTTGAGGCTTTGCTCAAGAGCCGATGGCCGTAATTCTCCCCTCATTCTTAGGACAAGGGGCATATGGTATGCATTACCAGTCAAGCCCATCTGCTCAAGAAACCACAGCCTCTGTTGAGCAAAAGATAAGGGAGGAGGGTCATTCTTATTTTCCCTAGGTTGCAAGGCAAGAACATCGGCAACTGCTAAACCTCGAACACCCACCAAGGTTGGAATATCTGCCAGGGAGAGGGTCTCGGATTGCTCCAATTGAGCACAAAATTGTTCTATTTGTACCATCCCACCCAGAACATGAGGCTCTTCTAATAACTTGGACGCTAACTGACCCAATGTTGGCACTTCAAACACAATCTTGATCGACCAGTTGACCCCAAATATCTGATTAACTCGCGAGATCATTTGTGTCGCTTTGAGGGAATGCCCCCCCAGTCCCAAAAAGTCATCATTCACCCCAATCGGTTCAATCTCGAGCAACTGTTGCCACAGCCAGACTAAAATACCCTCTACAGGATGTCGTGGGGCGATATAAGTTTCTTCGTTCTGAAGCGAGTAGGTTGGGTCTGGTAAAGCCTTTCGAGCAACTTTGCCATTGGCGGTTAAGGGTAGAGCTTCAAGGGGGACGAAAAGACTAGGCAGCATATAAGCTGGCAGCCTTTCCTGTAGATATTGCCGTAATACCTGGGTTTGCAGTGGTACATTATCCTGAGACACAAAATAGGCAACGAGACGTTGGTCTCCATCGGCAAATTCATGAACAATGGTGATGGCTTGTTTAACCAATGAATACTGAGTAAGAATCGCTTCGATTTCTCCCAATTCAATGCGGAAACCACGAATCTTAACCTGGTGGTCAATACGACCTAAGTATTCAATATTGCCATCGGGTAAGTAGCGAGCTAAATCTCCTGTTTTGTAGAGACGACCCTCACCAAAAGGATTGGCCATGAAACGTTCTGCTGTCAACTCCGGTCGGTTCAAATAACCTCTCGCAACTCCTGCTCCCCCTACGTAAAGTTCTCCTGGCACGCCAATGGGTACAGGTTGCTTTTCACGATCAAGCACATAGACTTGTAAGTCAGGGATCGCAGTTCCAATTTTGCTGGTTGACTGATTTAAATCTGTTACTTGCAAAGGACAGTAGGTGACATGTACGGTCGTTTCTGTAATACCGTACATATTCACTAATTGAGGATGATGAGTTCCATAGTGATCGCACCAGGGTTTTAAACTGGCTGGCTGGAGTGCCTCACCTCCAAAAATAATCCAACGTAATTTAAATGAATGGGTCTTGTTTGAGGTGACCGCAAAGTTCATTAATTGCTGAAAGGCCGAGGGAGTTTGATTCAAAACAGTGACGTTTTCTTGAATCAATAAGTTATAAAACGCTTCAGGGGCGCGACTGACCCAGAATGGTACAATAATAAGGCGACCACCGTAGAGCAAAGCACCCCAGAGCTCCCAGACAGAAAAGTCAAAGGTGAAAGCATGAAATAGAGTCCACACATCCCGGCAATTGAATTGATACCAGGGCTCCGTAGCGGCAAATAAGCGTGTCACCTGACGGTGTTCGATCAATACTCCCTTAGGTGTACCAGTGGATCCAGATGTGTAGATTACATAAGCTAAATGCTGGTCTGTTGTATGGCAGGGCAAATTGTTGTAGGGCTGTTGAGAGATTACCTCCTGATCAACATCCAAATCTACCACCTGACGCTGCGGAGTCGAGAGCTTAGACTGGAATTGACCGCATGTGATCAAAATGGGGAGTTGTGTATCCTCCAAAATGAAATGCAATCGCGCTTCAGGATAACTGGGGTCAATAGGCACATAAGCTCCTCCTGCTTTGAGAATCCCTAACAATCCAACGAGCATCTCAAGCGATCGCTCAACACAAATCCCGACTAAAACATCTGGCTCAACTCCTAGACGCCGCAAATGATGGGCAAGTTGATTAGCTCGTTCATTGAGTTCTCGATAACTAAGTTTCTGCTCTTCAAATACAACAGCGATTGCCTCAGGTGTTTGCTCAACCTGGGCTTCAAACAACTGGTGCAAAGTGAGAGGAGGTAGTTCCAAAGCTTCCCCTTGGCACTGCTGTAAGATTTGTTGACGCTCATGGTCGTTCAGCAGGGCAAGCTGACTCACTTTCTGATGTGGATCGGTGGCGATTGCTCCTAACAGAACCTCAAAATGGTGCAGCCAGCGTTGGATTGTTGAACCATCTAATATATCGAGGTTGTAGCTGCAATCGAGCAAAAACTCTCCTGCCACCTCAGTGACATTGAGATGAATATCGTAAAGGGCAGGGATTTTTGGGGAAGGTAGTCGGATAATTTCCAATCCCTCTATGTCAGGCAAATCCCACGGTGCATCGAGATTGAATGTGGTAGAGAGCAATACAGGACGGCTTAAATCTCGCTTCAATCCGAGCTGATCAATCAAATCAGCAAAAGGATAGTCTGGGTGGTCATAGGCATCCAACAAGTTGCTGCGCACGGACTTAAGGTATTCAGCAAACGTTAGATCTGGATTGATTTCGCTCCGGATGGGTAATAAATGGGTACAATAGGCCACTAGGGACTGGCTCCCCGCTAGAGAACGACCTGTTGTGGGAATGCCCACCACAATTTCCCGATCCCCGGACAATCGGGACAACAAAACTTTGTAAGCACCGAGCAAAGTCATCAGTAGGGTGCAACCCTGCTTGTTGCCAATCCGTTTGATTGCCTGAGCAAGGCTAGCTTTGATGGTGTAGCGTTGTTGCCCACTTTGATGGCTCATCATCCCAGGGCGAGGGCGATCCGTCGGTAGGTTCAATATCGGCACCGACCCTGCAAACTGCTTTAGCCAGTACTGCTTTTGAGCAGACCATGCCTCAGTATCTAGTTGCTGGGTCTGCCATGCAACATATTCACCAAACTGCATCGGCACTTGCAGCTTGTGAAGTTGATTTTGGCAATAGGCTGAGTAGAGGCTGCCCATTTCCTTCACAATCACTCCGAGAGACCAACCGTCAATCAGGATATGATGGGTCTTAAACACCAGTTGGTGGCGCTGCTCTGCCAGTTTGAGTAGATATATCTGGAACAAGGGAGCTTGGCTCAGCTCAAAGGGCTGACGGAAAGTTTCGTCAATCCAGGCGTTGAGCTTATGAGTCTGAGCCAGCCCTGTGAACGACGAGAAATCAATAATGGGCAGTTCTAGAGACACGGAAGGCAAGATCTCCTGCATCTGGCCATCAGGGAGAATCCGCGTGCGCAAGGCAGTATGACGCTCTATTAGTACTTGTAAAACCTGTTGCATCACATCGATTTGCAAGAGTCCGTGAACCTCTAGACAAGCACTGTCGATGTAGGCTAAAGCTGCGTTTTGCCCTAACTGCTCCAGTAACCAGAGCTGCTTTTGTGCCTGGGTTAGGGGGACTTCTATTTGTTGACTAGTAGCGCTTTGACTAGCAGCACCCTTGTCAAGCTCCTCATAGTACTGCCGCAGGGTATTGATATTCGACAAATTCTGAATAACGAGGTCATCCTCAATGCCAAAATCGATCAGACAGGCGATCTCATCGACACCAATTGCCATCAACCGATCAACAATTACTTTACAGGATTGAGGAGTACCAATCAGAGCACTGTTTTCCACATAGCGATTGTAGCCCTTCTCCAGAATAAAAGCCCGATCATCATCACTCATCTCGTCTAGGTCACTTGCTAGTCCCTGGTTCTTCAGCATGTTCTTGAACAGGTTCACAGATGCGGTCATATAGTCACACATCGGCTGGCGGGCTTGTTGTCGTGCCTGATCGAGATCTGACTCTGTTATAAAGGTATGGAGCAATACCGTCACCTTTCCATGATTTGAGGTGTAGCCCTGTTCTACAAGGGCTTGTCGGTAAATTTGGATGTTTTGAGCCAGGGTGTCTATGGACTGAGTCATCAAATTAGTCAAGACCCCAGCCCCCATACTTCCAGCCTGACGATAGGTATCAGGATTACTGACAATTGTCAACCATATGGGCAATTCTGTCTGCATTGGACGTGGGAAAATATTGACCTCTACTGGTTCGCCACGACCATTGGGCAGTTGAACAGCTTCTCCGCGCCACAGGCGTTGCACCACCTCAATATTTTGAAAAGTCAATTCGCGATGATTGCCAAAGGCTTCAGGAGCAAGCACAAAGTCGTTCACATGCCAGCCGGAAGCAAACGCAATGCCAACCCTCCCCTGAGAGAGGTTATCAACCACAGACCACTGTTCAGCAACCCTAACTGGGTGGTGTAGAGGCAGCACCACGCTACCTGCCCGCAGCTGAGTGTTTTGAGTGGCTTGGGCTAGTGCTGCGCACAGCAGTGCAGGATCGGGTGAAAAACCACCAAAGCGGTGGAAATGACGTTCGGGTAACCAGACTGCGGAAAAGTCATTTTGGTCAGCGAAGCAGACTCCTTCAAACAGAAGATGGTACTTATCAGAAGCGTACTCTGAATTGTAGTTACCAAAATAAAAGAGACTAAACTGAACTTGTCCTGCGGCAGTAAGATTGGCTAGATTCGGTTGATTTCCTGTCTGGTTAACAGGAGTGGTTGTAGATTTTTGCCAGAGCCCTGGTTTGGAACTTCCTTCTTTCGCCATAACTGGCACACTAGCGATCGCAGAAGGCTGGGAAGTTGAAGTTTGGGGGGGAATGTCCCTGGTTGTCTGGGCTTTCAAGACTGGTTCAGTTTTTTTTTGAAAGAAACCCCCCGCCCGCATCTCCCAGATGGTTTCTTTAACTGACTGGATAATAAATTCGAGATCCGCATCGCTATGGGCAGTGGAAATGAAACACTTGCGCCACTCCCAAACATAAACGCCTTTTTCTACCAAGTGAGCAAAGAACGGATCCAGGTTCAAGGTAAAAGTGAAGATAAAGAAGGAACTAAAATATTCCACTCCTATAGGCACTTCCTCTTCTTGGAAAAAGTTATTGAGGGTTGTTGCAAGGTTGGCGACCTTTTGGTTCAAGCTCTCTTGTAGAGACGAGCCTGCTTCCTTGAGATGTTGCAACACGGCATAAGCCGCAGCCATAGCCAGTGGGTGCATACAAAAGGTGCCACCGAAGAAGGTTCGCTCTACTTGAGGAAAGGAATTATCCCCATAATTCCACATCCCACCATCGATATGGTCTAAGTACTGAGCTCGACCTGCGACAATACCAATAGGCATGCCACCCCCCACGACTTTGCCGTAGGTAACGATATCAGCCTGTACCCCAAATAGTGCCTGGATGCCTCCAGGGTGAGATCTAAACCCCGTGATAATCTCATCTAAAACCAGCAGAGTTCCTACCTCCTGAGTCACCTGGCGTAACTGTTGTAAGAATTGGCGGGGTTGAAGCTTCGGTTTATTGCTCTGCACTGGCTCTACCAGCACTGCTGCCAGTTCATGCCCCTGGGTACGCAAAAAATCAATTGCGGTAGGGGAGTCATAGTCCAGCACCACCACATCCGCTGCTACCCCAGCGGGAATACCCGCACTCATACCTACACTGCGCCACCGACCCTTGCTTTCTTCACGACGGATCAAGCTACTGTCACCATGACCGTGGTAAGCCCCTGAAAAAATGGCAATCTTATCTCGTCCCGTTGCTGCTCTAGCTAAACGAATAGCAGTCATAACTGCCTCGGTGCCGGAGTTGGTAAAGCAAACCCGCTCTACACCGGTCAATTCACAAATCAGTTCGGCTACTGCTCCCACCAAATGATGACGAGGATGAAGTTGTAGACCTAAATCCATTTGCTGGTGTAGAGCTTCCATAATAAAGTCAGGTTGGTGACCAAATAGGAGTACTCCCTGACCCATAGTTAAGTCCACATACTTATTGCCGTCTACATCCCAAACGTAGGCTCCCTGAGAGCGATCAGCGACCAGGGGATAGAGCATTTCTTTTGTAGAAGGACGGAAACCAACGGAGGCTCGGCTATCTGCTAGGAGCGGTCGATAGGTTTGAACCTGCTGCTTAGAGGTTTTAGTGCGCTGGATGTAGCGATCGCTCAATGCCTTAAGATGAGCCTGCTGTTGCTCATTAAGCCCTCTAATTGGTGGTCTACGTAGTTCTGCAGGGGAGGTAACAGTTGGGGTAGCAGATTTTTTGGTTGGGGTTTGGTTTGCTGGTTGTGCTGAAACGGGAGAATGGTTAGCAGGTTGAGCGGATACTACTAGGCTGTTTTTGGCCTGAGAGTTCGATATCTTTCCGTTGCTCTGCCCGGGCTGAGTAGTTTGTGTTGCCACTCTAGCCTCTGGTGTCAATGGAGCAACATTGCTGGATGACTCATCACCAGAGTAGCCTAATGGCCTTCCTGTCATCTGCAATAAAGCTAACTGTTGAGACATTACCTCCAATTGCTTGTGCATTACCTGACTCAGAGGATTGTCAGAAGTTCCCTTGCTCGTTCCCTTCAAAGGTTGAAACCTCGAAACAGAGGATGCCTCCTGCCTAGTTTGGAGGGTAGGTAGTGGATTGTGAGAGAGTCGGGGTTGATCTGCCTGGGGGTATTTTTGCTGAGGTAGCGGTTGGGGTGAGGGGGCTGAGGTCTGCTTAGTATATTTGTGATTATCTAGTACAACATTTTGTGTAATGTAGTCTGCTAAAGCATTCAGTGTAGTTAACTCCTCAAAAAACTGACGGATGGAAATTTGAACACCGTAGTTATCCTTGATTTTTGTGATTGCTTGCATCACTGTAATGGAGTCTGCCCCAATTTCTAAAAGAGAGGCATTGACATCCAATTGTTCAGAATCATTAAAGCCTAATAATTCAGAGATTTGTGAACGAATCTCTTGAAGAATCTGCTCCTGTCGCTCGAATCGGTTTCCTGACTGCTGTATGTTCATAAATCTAAATTCACAATATTCCGATTAAATATATATAGATTGATTGTCACCCTAATTATTTAAGGGACAGTAAAAGTCGTAATCAATTGATTTAAGGTTTCACCCATAGAAGTTAAAATTGAATTTTTATTTCTCCTCACGAAAGAGTTGTGTTGGCCATGGAACATGTGTAGTTTGAACTGGTTATGGGTGTAATGATGCCAATGAGACAGCTCTTCTTCAAGAACCTCCTGATCCTCTAGCCCTCCAAAAGCCGAAATAGAGCAGTTCAACGGCTGATTTTGGGAGTAGTTCTGTTGATAACTCAGGAGTAATGGGAGATCTGCCTGTAGACGAGTCTCTAAAAGTTCTGTTAGTTGCCGATCCTCTGCCAAATGAGGAGGAACTTCCAGCCGCCCTAGAAAACTACTGAGCAAGGTGTCTGGGGAAATAGTTCGCATTTCTTCGAGATGGTCAAGCAAGATGTTCGGTGGCCAAGCTGTACTTACAAACAGATGCAACGGGTTCATCTCGTACTGTTGGTTTAAAAGATGAGCAAGCTCAAAGGCAATCAATGCTCCTAAACTTTGCCCCCAAATAGCAAAGGGTTTATCCTGGTAAGCAGTAAATACTCCTGCTAGAACTTGAACCGCTGATAAAAAGCTCGAGAAAGGCTGTTCTGAACCACTGCCTTCCCGACCTGGTAATTCTATCGGGACGATTTCAATTTGGGGTGGTAAATACTCTGACCAATCGGAGAATGTATAGGCGGAGCCTCCCAACTCGTGCAAACAGAAGAGTCGCAGAGTTGTTTCTGAGCGCGGTTTGTGATAAGCAATCAGGTTTGGGAAACAGGGGTGTGGAGTGGGAAAAGGCTGCTGCCAAGTAATTTCCAGTTCCTGCTGTTGCCAGAGTTCCAGTTGCTGAGACATGACGTTGAGCTGATGCAAAATGATGTCAGCATGTTGGTTGATGTCTGAACCGTCGAGGGATTGTCTTGAGGAGATGGCAGGATTTGCCGCCATGCCCATTTGCTGCTCCGGAACCACCGGGTTTGATGGTGGTGGCAATTCAACTGGTTCAATTGGGTCAGTCGTAGGCTCCAACATTATGGTTTGGGGCTGCGTTGCTCTCCTGGTTTGCTCAAGCTTTTTTGTTACCGCCTCGTTCCAGTAACGCTTGCGCTGGAATGGGTAGGTGGGCAGGGAGATTTTCTGATGCCCATAACCTTGATAAAAGCCTGACCAATCAATCCTTACGCCTCTGACATACAATTGAGCTAAACTTCGCAACAGAATCTGCCAGTCGCTCCCTTGTTTCGGATATAAGCTGGGCAGCCAGAGGGAATGTTTAATTGAAACACAGTGCTGTCCCATCCCCAACAAAATGGGTTTTGGCCCCAACTCCAGGAAGATGTTGTAGCCTTGCTCAGCTAAGGTCTTCATACTCTGAGCAAATTGAATTGGCTGGCTTACATGCTTCACCCAATAAGCTGCGGTGGCAATCTGGTCTGTTGCTAGTTTTCCAGTCACATTGGAAATAATGGGAAGATGAGGAGTTTGATAGTTAATTTGCTCTGCAACTGCAAGAAACTCGGCAAGCATCGGTTCCATCAAGACAGAGTGGAAGGCATGGGAAACCTTCAGGATAGTGACCTTGAGCCCCTTGGCTTCACAGGTGCAAATCACCTGATTCATCTCATCGTACAATCCTGCAATAACGGTGTTCTCTGGCCCATTGACGGCAGCAATTGAGACTGTCTCAACTCCTACAGATTGCAGGATCTCCCCAATCGTCCCGGCATCCGTCATGACTGCTGCCATTGCGCCACCTGCTGGCAAGGCTTGCATCAGGCGACCCCTCGCAGCAATCAGTTTTAAGCCATCTTCTAGGCTAAAAACCCCAGCAAGACAAGCGGCAACATATTCGCCAATGCTGTGACCCAGGACAATATCAGGGGTAATTCCCCAAGATTGCCAAAGGATGGCAAGGGCATACTCTAGGGCAAATAGGCATGGTTGAGTATAAGCTGTCTCATGAATAGGAGAATTCTCACCTTCAGAGGGAAACAGGACTTCTAATAGAGGTAACTCCAGATGTTCTCTGAGGATTTCGGCACAGGTATTGATGGTTTGTTGGAATTTTGGTTGTGTTTCATAGAGTACCTGACCCATCCGAATATCTTGACAACCTTGACCGGTGAAGAGATAGGCTAACTTGGAAGGATTACCTGGGGAGCGATCGCTAATAATAATGTCTGGTACTTTTTCACCATTCTGGTAGTGCTGTAGTTTTTTCTCCAGCTCTTGTGTATTTGAGGCTACAATAGCACAGCGATAGGCAAAGTGAGTGCGACCGGCACTGGCGGTATAGCAGACATCCTTCAAGGCTAGGTTTGGGTAGGTTTTGAGGTGTTGCTGATAAGTGCTAACCAAATCCTGTAATCCTGGCTCCGTCTTGGCTGATAGGGGTAACAGATTCAGTGGTTGATTGACATAAGTTTCTTCTGAAATAGGTGGTAATGGTGCTTCCTCTACTATGACATGGGCATTTGTGCCACCAATGCCAAACGAACTAATTCCTGCTCGACGCGGGATGATACAGCATTTTGCTCTGCTATGGGGTACATTTGATCCCCCTAAATCCCCCTTATTAAGGGGGACTTTTGTCTGGTTAGTGTACTTTATTACAGGGCAAAGCGCTGTATCCCCTGCTTTTGTTGCTCGTACTTCCCATTTTTTTGTGCTATCTATGATATAAAACGGGCTGTCCTTCAAATTTATACGTGGGTTAAGCTTCTGGAAATTAGCTAATGTTGGCAATTTTTGATGTTGCAATGCTAAGAGAACTTTAATTAGCCCAGCGATACCAGCTGCCCCCTCTAAATGTCCAATATTCGTTTTTACTGTTCCCAAGCCACAATAGGGCTGATCTCCTATCTGGGGAGCTTGATGCTGAAATTGTCTAAAAGCTCGTTTAAGGGCATTAATTTCAATTGGATCCCCCAAGGGAGTACCAGTGCCATGGGTTTCAATATAAGAAATTGTAGACGGATGAATATTAGCTTGCTCAATGGCCTCTTTAACAACCTGAGACTGAGCATAGACATTGGGAGATGTTAATGTTCTCGCTTTTCCTCCGTGATTAACTGCACTACTTTTAATGACACCATATATTCGATCTTTATCTTTAACAGCTTGCTCCAAGGGCTTTAAAAGAACAAATCCCGCACCTTCTCCACGACAATAGCCATCTGCCCGACTATCAAAGCTCTTACAGGGACCTGTTGCCGATAACATACCTAGCTGACTAAATTGAATGTATCTTGCTGGAGTGAATATAAGACTAACTCCACCGGCCAAGGCTACATGGGACTCTTGGAATAAAATCGAGTTTGCTGCATAATGTAGTGCCACTAATGAGCTGGAACAAGCCGTATCTATTGTCAAACTTGGACCATGAAAATTGAGAAAATTAGAAATCCTGTTGGGCAACATACAAGCCCAAGTTCCGGTTCCAGAATATCCATCTACTAGCTCTACATCACTATTTTGAAATAGATCATAATCATAATTACATGCACCAATAAATACACCAACTTTTTGTCCGGCAAGCTGTGTTGGAGAATAGCCAGCGTCCTCAATACAACTCCAACTTAGCTCAAGCATTAACCGCTGTTGTGGATCTATACTTTCTGCTTCCTTAGGTGAAGTATTAAAAAAATGGGCGTCAAAGCCCTCAGGTTCATCAATACATCCTGCCCACTTACTAATACTTTTATGGGGAGTATTTTGGGTATTAGAGTAATATTTTTCAGTATCCCATTTTTGAGAGCTAATTTCCTGTATTGCACTAATTCCCATCTCAATATTATTCCAGAATTGTTGATGGCTGTTAGCACCTGGGAATTTGCAGCTCATCCCCACCACTGCTATGTCAAATGCCATATTTTTTCATCCGGTTATGATATTGTTACCACCTATTAAACACAGGTCAGGGTAAGTTGTCAATTTTTTTTTACTCACAATACCATGACGGCCAAAAGCTTCTTACTCTGGTTCTTGTTTAGTCTGAGAGGGAGCAAAAGTAAGCTCTTGTGTTTTTAAATAGAAACGTATGCTAAACAGGCAGCCAGTTAAGATCAACCCTGCACTTCTACCAATTAGGAGTCCTGTACCCTTTAAGTCACAGTAAAATGCCAAGAAACATGCTGTACCAAGACCAACAATGTTCTGAGAGAGCATATTCCACAAAAAGGGTATCTTAGTGTCCTTTAATCCTTGTAGAGCAGCTATAGAAACAGTATCAATCTCATTGAAAACTTGTAAAAGTGTAACAATAGTTAAGTAGATAATAGCTAGATCAAAGGTTTGAAAATCGACTTCTGTTTGAGGGTGGAGAAAAAATGAAACAATTTGCTTTTTCTCAAGAGCCACCAACAAACAACCAATGATTCCTGTGCCTGCACCTATTGCAATACCAGTAAATCCAGAACGCCTAACTGCTTTAGTCTCGTCCGCGCCATACATTTGACCCACTCTACTTACAGTAGCCTGACCAATACCATTACCAATATTGGTCATTACAGTTACCATCTGGCCAGCAACCCGATATGCTGCCAGTGTAACAGTACCAAAGTAACCAAATAAGTAGATGACTACCATACCAGCACCAACTGCAGTCAAGTAATTAGCACCAATAGGCCATCCAATTTGAATAATCTCGAGCAAGATTGCTGAGTCAAATTGCGGAACTTGCTTCAGCAATTGATATTCTTGTAAACCTTTGCTGAAGGCAACAAAGATCAGGGCAAGCAAAAATTCAACAACCCAAACCAATGTTGTTGCCCAACCAATACCAGCAAGACCTAATGCTGGAATGCCAAACTTTCCGAAAGCAAATATATAGTTAGCAATTAAGTTAAAAACTAGACTCCATACCGCGATAGCAGTAATCAGCTTAGGCTTGTTAATAGAAATTAGAACATTTTTCAAAACTTCATAGGCCAAACAAGCTGGGAGTCCCCAGAGGGCTGCTCTCATATAATCCCGTGCCAGTTGAATCAGGGCTTCTTGTTGACCCAAGTAATGCATATAGGTGGGCAAATTCCAGAGAACCAGCATAATTGCTAGTGCTAATGCAATCGCCAGCCAAAATCCTTGAGCAACAGTACTTTGTAATTTCTGTTGGTCCTTTGCTCCCCAAGCGATTGCCGCTACCACACCTACGGCAGAAATTGAATAGATACCAACAAATTCAAAGAAGATTACTGTACTACTCCCCAGTCCTCCTCCTGCAAGAGTCTGACTACCAAAAATACCCATTGTCCAGGTATCGGTCATGATGATGCCAGATTGTATTAGGTTAGCCAGACTCAAGGGAGCAGCTAAAGTCAGACAAGCCCTAATTTCTTGATAAATATCAGAATGTAAAAACTTGCTCATAAATGAGCTTGAGGTGTTTGTCTCAGTCAAGGCAGTTTTAATGAGTGATGTATTAATCTCTGATCACTATCTATGGGACAATGATTCGGAGTTAATATATCACCCAAAATTTCGACAGTCAATATCAAACAAATCATCAAGAAAATGTCCTAACTACCTCTGCCATTGATTTTTCCTAACAAGCCAAACCTTATTCATCTACTTGACTAACGCGGCGTATATTAAGAACATCACTCATTTTTTTGATTTGAGCAAAACTACGCTCAAGTTGTTGGCGATCCTTAATATCAATAGATAAGTCGATTAGAGCTGGTTTTCCTTCCTGGGTTTTTACCTGGGCATGGCAGACATTAATATGTTGGTCACTCAAGCGAGATAAAATATCTTTGAGTACCCCAACGCGGTCTAGAACTTCAATTTGAAGAGTAACTGGGTAAGTTTGAGGCCGTCCTTTATCTTTTGTTGTAGAATTCCAACTTACTGGTACAAGTCGCTCTCCGGGAACATTCTCTACATTAGAACACCCTTGTCGATGAATGGAAATACCTCGCCCTTGGGTAACAACACCAATAATCGCTTCTCCTGGCAAGGGATCGCAACAACCAGCTAAACGATACATCAGACCTTCAATACCAGCAATGGGATTTGTTTTACCAGAAATCGGAGATTGGGGATAAGGGGAACAAGATGGGATAAATTCCTTAGAAATCAACTCACTTTCTTGAGGTTCATCTTCTAAACCTACCCGCAGGGCTTCTCGTAACCGGTTAACTACTAAATTGAGGGTAACTTCGCCATAACCTAATGCTGCAATTAAATCCTCGACATTGTGGTAATTAAACCGTTCTGCTACTGTTTTCATTGGCTCTGATTTGAGCAACGATTCAAAACCTTTCTTACCCAGTTCCTTTTCTAGTAGTTCCCGCCCACGAGCCACATTTTCTTCCCGGTGAAATCGTTTGAACCATTGCCGAATACGGTATTGGGCACCGGGGGTTACTGCAAAATTCAACCAATCTAAACTGGGACGGCTGTTTTTGTTGGTGATAATTTCCACAATGTCCCCATTATGTAAAGGATTATCCAGCACTCGCCACTGCCCATTGACTCGTACTCCAGCACAATGATTGCCGACTTCGGTGTGAATGCGATAAGCAAAATCTATGGGTGTTGCACCCCGATTAAGATCGATGACATCTCCTTTGGGTGTAAACACATAAACGTCTTCATCAAATAAGTTACCTTTAACTGTGTCCATGTATTCCTGGGCATCCCGGAAGTCATGTTGCCACTCGACTAACTGCCTTAGCCAAGTAAATTTTTCATCCTCGGCTGTAATTTGGGTATGGTTAGAGTTACCGGTTTCCTTGTACTTCCAATGAGCTGCAATGCCATACTCTGCAATGTGATGCATTTCTAGGGTGCGAATCTGAACCTCAACTGGACGTCCCGTTAAACCAATAACTCCTGTATGCAAAGATTGGTAGCGATTGGGTTTGGGTAAACCAATGTAGTCTTTAAAACGACCTGGAATTGGTCTAAAAGCATCGTGAACTATTGCTAAGGCTCTATAACATTCTTCGTTGGTATCCACAATCAACCGTACCGCTGCGATATCGTAGATTTCATCAAACCCTTTATGCTGTCGCTCCATCTTTCGATAAATGCCATACAAGTGCTTCGGACGACCATTAATTTCCAAGCAGCGAATGCCAGCTTTTTCCAGGCGCGATCGCAATTGTGTAATTACCTGAGTTAATCGTTCTTCCCTGTCTGAGCGCCTTTCTGCTACCAACTCTTGCATCTGACGGTAAGCATCAGTTTCCAGATATTTGAATGCCAAATCTTCTAGTTCCCACTTAAAGCGCCCAATTCCCAAGCGATTTGCCAAGGGAGCAAAGATTTCTCTTGTTTCCAGGGCTTTTTGGTACTGTTTTTCCGGCTTCAGATATTCCAACGTTCGCATATTGTGCAGCCTATCCGCCAGTTTTACCACAATTACCCGGATATCAGCTGCCATTGCCAGGAACATGCGGCGGAAGTTCTCTGCTTGACGCTCAGTTTTACTGGAAAAGTTAAATTTAGAAAGTTTAGTAACACCCTCTACTAGTTGCCTTACTTCTGCTCCGAATTGAGACTCGATCTCTTCTGCGGAAACATCTGTATCTTCAACCACATCGTGTAGAAGTCCTGCCGCAATCATAGTACTGCTGCCACCTAAATCCCTGAGTAAGCCGGAAACTGCCACTGGATGAGCAATGTAAGGTTCTCCTGATTTGCGATACTGTCCTTGATGAAGTTGGTAGGCAAATTCAAAAGCGTGAGTAATTAGGGCAAGGTCAGAGGATATTGTTTGTTCCGAACCTGTGGGCAATTCCCTTAAACATTCCTTGAGCCAGTCAGGTACATCCACGTCAAGGGTGGTGGGAGCAAGATTGGAGGTTGTAGCAATGGCGTCCATAATTCTTCCTTAAATAAAAAATAGATAGGCAGTCTAGCAGAAACTCGATGAGAATTAGTAGTGTTACAGATTCATTACTGGGTTGCGTCCGATTCAATTACTACTCCAACTGAGTAAAATCACTCAGCGTGAGGTAAAAGAAGATTCTTTGGATGCTTACTTATCAAATAGCAAGCATCCAACACCTGTTAAAAGTTAAGAGGCAAGAGTAGGGACGAATCAAAATTCGCCTATACACTGAAGAGGATTTAAAAATCTACTCCTAAAGATAGAGTTATCTTCGGGAGCATCATTCCCAAGTAAGGAAAAGCAAGCTTTAAGATTTAATCTGTAGCACCAGCTTTTCAGTAATTTAGTTGCCTTTGGCAAAAAGACAAAATTCTTTACATTAATTCTAAACTTAAAGAGAGTACCTTATGTTACTACCTTCCTATTACCAAAGCTATCAAGCATTTCAACAAGCCCTGGAGCAAATGGGCAGAACGATTACAGCTAAAGATTTAGAACTTGCGATGCTCCAAGAGAATTTTCAGGAGGTACAACAACTTTTCCAAAATCAAATTATCCCTCTTAGTGCAGATGACATTGCTCCTGATTTTGTATCTCGCTGGCAGTCTTTGCAAACAGAAATCTACAAGCAGATGCGGCTGTTGGAAACGGATCTGATGCTGTTACAGGCGTCGCGGAGTTCTAGCACCAGACTTTCTCGTCAAACGGGACTCACAAATCGTCTCAATACTCTGATTCAATATTGCCAAGAGTTAGGAACTTCCGGGTGAGGGGTGTGGGCAGCTGAGGAGTTGGGAAGCTGAGGAGCTGAGGGAGCTGGGGGAGCTGGGGAGCTGAGGAGCTGAGGGAGCTGGGGGAGCTGAGGGAGCTGAGGGAGCTGAGGGAGCTGAGGAGCTGGGGGAGCTGGGGAGCTGAGGGAGCTGAGGGAGCTGAGGGAGCTGAGGAGCTGAGGGAGCTGGGGAGCTGAGGAGCTGAGGGAGCTGAGGGAGCTGAGGGAGCTGAGGGAGCTGAGGGAGCTGAGGGAGCTGGGGAAGACAAGAGAGACAAAGAAGAAGAAATTTTCTATTTCCAAACAACAAACAACAAACAACAAACAACAATTCTCAATTTTCCATTCCTTGGCGCTCACATTTGAAACCTGATTTACGCCAAGCTTCGAGATCTACGGCTGCTAGAGGCTTTAACTGAGAACACTGAGGCTGAATCCCTTGGCTGAGGACTGCCCACATCAAGCTGCGAGTAATATCTAGTCCCGTTTTAACTAAAGATTCTTGATTGCCAGGAATACCTTGCTCTTCTACCGTATCTACTTCTACCCAAATGCCGTGAGCACCCAAAAGAATTTGTGCCATCCACTTAGCTCGTGGTAAATGAGTGGGGGAAGTTATTAATTTAACTTTATGAACATGCCATCGCCGTAGAATGGGAATATTAAAATAGAAGTTACCAAAAGTGGAGTCAGCACAATGTTCTAACCAAACGTGCTCGATTGAGGCTTCCTCTCTCTGAAAAATCAGCCAAATGCAAGGGTCTTGGGAACCTTGGGAAATCAAAACTTTGGTTGTTGGGTACTGTTTAACCAACTCAGCGACATAAATCTCTCGACTAATGCTACCTCCCAAGACCAAGAAAGCATCTACTGAGCCCGATGCCGCTGCCTGAAGTTTCAGGGTATTATTCAATAGGCAGCCACAAAGAACAAAGGTTATACCCAATAACCCTAAACCAAGCAGATGCCGTCGCCAAACGACCCTCAAGCAGTTCCTCAAACCAACCCAATTGCCTCGAATGATGCTACTTCCTTGGTTTAGTGACCAATGACTGAAACCTTGTTCGCTTAAACTAATACTAGAACATTGTACAGACAAATGTTGGTGGGACAAAGATTAAACTGGCACAAAACCGCCAACTCTCAGCTCGATAATGTAGATACATTAACAATAGAACCTTTTTTAGCTGGTCAGACATACCATAACCTGAAAGGCTAAGCTGAGTGTAGGCTCGAACTGCTGGGTATTAACTTAACCTCTGTAGCTGATAACTGACGGTCACTGTTGCTGTTATTTCATGCCAACCCTGCTTTATCTACTCTCTATGAACCAATATAAAAAATACTTCCCTTGGCTAAAAGGCTTCCTCTTTAACGGAGCGATCGCAACGACAGCATCTTTATCCTTAGTTGCACCAATTACCGGTAATTCGGTTATTGCAGCTCTCCAAGATAGTCCAAAAAACGTTGTTGATGAAGCTTGGCAAATTGTCAATAGGGAGTATGTAGACCGAGACTTCAACCAGGTTGATTGGGAAGCGACCAGGCGAGAATTACTCAGCCGCAACTACACTTCTAATGAGCAAGCCTACGAAGCTATCCGGGAAGCCTTAGAACCTCTGGGAGACCCCTACACACGTTTCTTAGACCCAGAAAATTTTGAAGCTCTGACCAATCAAACTGCTGGTGAACTTTCTGGTGTTGGTATTCGCCTGGAAGTTAACGAAGACACTAAGACCTTGAATATTGTCGAACCAATCGATAATTCTCCAGCTTCTAAGGCAGGTTTACAATCAGGAGACATTATAGAAGAAATTGATGGTAAATCTACTCAAGGCATGACCCTTAAAGAAGCTTCGGCTTTGATCCGAGGGGAAATAGGAACATCAATTATTCTGAAAATTTCCCGGCAGGGGGAAACTCCATTTGATGTTACACTAACCCGCGCTCAAATTCAACTACCATCTGTCCGTTATAGCCTCAAGCCAGAAGGTAAATTGCAGGTAGGCTATATCAGCTTGGATGAATTTAGTTCCCATGCTGCTGAACAAATGCGGCGGGCAATTGGAGACCTCAATCAAGAGCATGTTGATGCTTATGTCTTGGATCTGCGAAATAATCCAGGAGGATTACTACACGCTAGCATTGACATTGCTCGGATGTGGCTCGAACAAGGCTCTATAGTCAGTACGATAGACCGCATTGGTGGTAAACAGGAATTTTCCGCTAACCAAACCTCCCTCACCAATCTGCCTCTAGTAGTTCTCGTTAATGAAGATTCCGCTAGTGCCAGTGAGATTCTAACTGGTGCTCTTAAAGATAATCAACGGGCAACTGTTATTGGGACTCAAACTTTTGGTAAAGCTGCTGTTCAGTCTGTCCATGCTTTATCCGATGGTTCAGGTTTAGCAGTTACTGTTTCTCGTTACTACCCACCTAGCGGCATAGATATTACGAAAAAGGGAATTACTCCTGATATTAAACTGGGCTTGACACGGTCACAAAAACAGCTTCTGCAGACTAAACCAGAGTTGATTGCTACCAACAAAGACCCTCAATACCAACGAGCTTTGAAGATTCTAGAGGATGAGGTAGTTCCACAGCCTATTCTAGGTCAAACAAATGATTCAGAATGAATAATAACTGGCTGAGGGTGAAGCATCATACAAATATCCTTGAGGTCCCACGGATAGGGTACAAGCAGTAGAGGGCGCACTGCGTGCGCCCCTACAGAACATTTGATCCATGTAAAGTGCAAGCGTCATGACAAAATACCCTGTGCTTTGAGTCGCGTAACAAAAGGAGATTCTCCTGCTTCCTCTTCTAATCGCTTAACATACCCTTCCTGACGTTGAATATCAGCATCAAGTTCTTGTTTGTTATCCCAATAGTAAGCCAGCGCAGCGTGAATTTGACTCATAGAGAGATAGCGATGGTTGATGTGAATTTCTTCAGGCGTCCAACTATAAGCCATCTGTGCCATAACAATTTCAACAACTTTCATCGTGCTCCCGGCAATGAACGCAACGTTACGCTCATCGTGGACAATATGTCTGTACTCAGTGCCAGTGAGTGTCATAGTATCTTGAATCTCCTCTCAAATAGTATAAATTCATCAACTGCAAAAGCGATCGCTTTGATACAAAACTCGCCCAATCGATAACCTTGCGAATTAGCGATCGCACTTCGATATTGTATGATTTTTTCTATGTACTAGTGTAATTGTAGGTTGGGTTGATGTCAGGAAACCCAACAAATGTGGAAAAAAGAGGGAAGATATTGTTGGGTTTCGCTCTGCTTTTAAATTGAGCAGTTTTCTCTCAAGCCTGGATTACCTCAACCCCACCTACGAGCACTCGCACTAATGCAGCGAGCATGAAAATAACTCATCAGTTAAAAAAGGTGAAACAGCTTCCCTTCCAAGCCTTCTTTCCCTGGAACTTCTTGTTCCCCTCCTTGAAGGGGTTAGGGATGGGTTCTGCATCCAAAGTACTAGTTTGTTCAAACAACGAGGGGAGTGATGGAACTTGATTCTCTGCTCAGACTCAACCGTGTAATTCGTGTTATCGGCTTTGATGATGCTCCCTTCTTACGAGGTGCTGGGGGCAATGTTCCGATTGCTGGGGTTGTTTGTGCAGGCACTCGCTTCGAGGGAATGGTTTGGGGAGAAGTTGAGCAGGATGGTTGGGATGGAACAGATACTATTTTAAGATTACTACTAGGACGCAAGTTCCTGCCTCAATTACATATTTTGCTCCTCGATGGTATTGCTTTCGGCGGTTTTAATATTATTGACTTACCTAAGCTGGCAGAGGCACTGCAACTGCCTTGCGTAGCGGTGATGCGGCGTATGCCTGATTTAACCGCTGTCGAACAAGCAATTCGTTGTTTACCAGAGTCACAGAAGCGTCTTCAGCTGCTACAAAAAGCTGGAAGCATCTATAATTACCCACCTTTTTGCTTTCAGGTGTGTGGTGCAACTCCAGAAATCACCTTTGCTGTACTGGAGAAGTTGACTGATTGTGGGAAAGTGCCAGAAGCATTGCGGTTGGCTCATTTAATTGGTGCAGCTGTAGTTAAGGGAGAAAGTGGAAATTCTGCTTGAATTGTTATTTTAGTTTGAAGTGCGATCACTTATTCTTTGTCAATTAATTTGTTTGTAGGGGCGGGTTTAGGGATATGATTGGGATATCCGCGATCGCTTGGATACAAAACCCGCCCAATCGATAACCTTGCTATCTCGCTTACCCACCCCTAAGTAAACAGAAATTAGGGTAAATTTTCTAACTTTTTTGTGCCATCAATAGAAATATACAGAACTCGATTAATCATATCTCTACCTACTGTAATTTCTTGCTGGATAAATGCTACTGCTGCTAAGCAAATTTATATTTGTTCTTTTCGCAACAGCTCTCCTTCTTGTAGAAACACAACCCCAGCATGAACTTCAACAGAACCAGCAAATTTTTCAAAATCCTGAACGTTGGCAGTAACGATAATACGATCTTCGTTAAAAGCATATTCTAAAATTTCTTGATCACTGACTCCTAATAATCCTCTATCTCTAGCAGCAACAGCATCAACTAACAGTTGTTCGCATAAAGCACGAGCAACACTAGGAGAAATATCTTCATCAATTAAGAACTTCATTCTTGTTTAGGTCTGCCCATAACAGGATAAGCTTTTACATAAAGAGGGGCAAATTTAAGGTCTAGTTCTGATAAATAGGGATAATCTTCTTGAATCTCTTCAAGTAATTCCCCACGCTCGATTATTTTGCCAATATGATGTACAGACAAACGAGAGCCAGGAAATACCGTTTGACCACCCATAGTGTTAGGGTCTGTTACTAGACGAACTTTCCATTCATTGAATTGAGAGATTAATTCTGATAGCTCTTGATTTATACTATTTAGTTGTAGAACAAAAAATTTAGCAAATTCTACAGTTGAGGCACTTTCTTCAATTGCTTTTACTAAACGTTGATATAAAATAGTTCGATTTGAAACTGAAAACTCAAAATTAATTTCTTTGAACGCACGTAGATAAACTAAAGCAGCAAAGGAAAGACGAGGTACATCTGAAACAGGTTGAATAACTTTGTATTCTATTTCTTGATAAACCTGTTTAGGTGATAGGTAAGCAAAAGCTGCTGCTTCGTTGGGGGTAAATATCGCTTCCATGTTTTCTAAGTTTTTCCTATCTAGGGACTATTGTAACCCAGATTCAGTATCCTGAAGTAGTAAATGTAGGTTAGGTTTTGTTCTGGTGATTTACTCGTCAACGGTTAAACCCCACTCAATATCTTGACGAACAAAGTCTTCCATCAACTCTTCTCGATGAGATGCTAAAAAACGGCGCAGAGCATCCAGAACAATTTCGTCTACATCTCGAAACAATCCTGCATCAACTAACTTTTTAGCCTGAGTTATTAAGCTAATGGGGACTTCAGTTTGGAGGGATGCTGTTTGTAATGGTTTCATTGTTTTTCTGGTACTTTTTATAAAAAAATAGTGGGTTCTGGGAAGGTTGCGATCGCTTGCCCTTACACCAATACTAAATCCAGTATAAATAGCCTCGCGATATCTTACATTGTAACAGTTATTTTGTCACAACTTTGCAAGAAAATCGGCTTTCTATCAGGTACAATAGATTTAAATGCAATATCGCCTAAGTAAACAACAATTGTGGATAACTGGAATATTTTATTAGAACATCGGGATGATGGTTTGTTTGTAGCTACTGTTCTAGAATTGCCCAATCTTCAAACTACAGACAAAACTAAACAAGGAGCAATCGACAAAGTTAGACAGCTTTTACAAGAACGTTTAGCCAAAGCCGAGATTATTCAAATTTCATTGCCAAGAAAATCTTACAAAACCCGCCCTGTAGATAACTTTGCGGATTATAGAGAAGAATAGCAAAGCAATTGACATCACCTGATCTACCTCCTAATTCTGAAAGAGCGACACTTATTGATGAACGTAAGCTAGATTATCTGTTCAATAAAAATATTAAGCGAGATCCTCACAACTCAGCCCGCGCTACTCAGAATGCACAGCAGCTTCAAAGGCTGGGTATTTATGATGATACTGAAGGCAGAGCAATTATCACCAACCATCTTCAGGAAGTTGTTCAAATAGACAATAATGTAGTTGAGCGATATATCAATCCCTATGGGGTAGACATTGAAATGAGGGAATCTCTCTTAGCAGGAAAATCTGGGAAATTTGTTAAAATACTTAGTTCATGGGAAGTAATGCCAGACGGAAAGCGCAGACTGCTGAGTTTTAAGCCGCTGGGAGGTAAAAAATGAGAAGAGTCCAAGTCAAAAACGAATTAGATAACTTGACATTATTGGAACTATTCTGGACAGAACCAATAGTTGATACCGAATCTGGTTATAGTTGCTATGAAATTACTGATGAATCTAATGTGGTACTGAAATTTGGTGTTGATATTATTCAACAATCGGTGCAACTTGATGTAAGAGTCGCAGATAATCCCTTGATCACCTTAAGTTACGAGGATATTGAGTACATTGATATTATTGATGAAGCTCAAGGAAAATTTGCTTTTTCATTTTCTCCACAAGATTCTAACTTAGATACTAATGTTCAAATTCAACTCAGACCTACAATTAAAATTTCTGGGGCAACTTTGACAAACTAGTTCAAGAATTTAGAATTTAGAATTTAGAATTTAGAATTTAGAATAAAATTACTGCGTAGGGGCGGGTTTCGGGATATGATTAAGATATCAGCGATCGCCTGGAGACAAAACCCGCACAATCGATAACCTTGCGGATTAGCAATTGCCTACAGCACTAGCACAGCTGATCGCTTATTCATTGTCTCTATTCCACTATCGCTTTAAACTTAGGATGATCCCGAAGATCATCAAAATCTGAATCCTTCTTGGCATCTTCTTTATATGCAGGTTCTAATTGGATTAATTGTTCCAAAAATTCTAGAGCGCGATCGCTTTTTCCTAAAATTGCTGAGAAGCAGGCTTTATAGTAGAGAAACTCAGCCTCATCTCTGCTGATGTCTAGTGCTTTTTGAAGATTCTCAAATGCTTCTTGATGTTGACCTATTCTCAGCAGAGAGTAACCTTTATCAATCCAAGCATAATGATAGTTTGGTTCAATCTCTAGGGCACGCTCATAGCTAGTAAGTGCTTCTTCATATCGCTCTAAATTACAGAGTACGTTACCCCGATTACGCCAAGCATAGTGGTAGTCTGGCTGAATCTCCACAGCACGCTCATAGCTAGTAAGTGCTTCTTCGTATCGCTGTAAGTTAGAAAGTACAAAACCTCGCCAATTCCAGTCATGAACATCTTCAGGTTCAATTTCTAGGGCACGCTCATAGCTAGTAAGTGCTTCTTCATATCGCTCTAAATTACGAAGTACATTACCCCGATTACGCCAAGCATAGTGATAGTCTGGCTGAATCTCCACAGCACGCTCATAGCTAGTAAGTGCTTCTTCGTATCGCTGTAAGTTAGAAAGTACAAAACCTCGCCAATTCCAGTCATGAACATCCTCAGGTTTGATTTCTAGGGCACGCTCATAGCTAGTAAGTGCTTCTTCATATCGCTCTAATTTGCGGAGTACATCGCCCCGATTTCTCCAAGCATAGTGATAGTCTGGCTGAATCTCCACAGCACGCTCATAGCTAGTAAGTGCTTCTTCGTATCGCTCTAAATTTTCGAGTGCAATACCTCGCCAATTCCAGTCATGAACATCCTCAGGTTCGATTTCTAGGGCACGCTCATAACTTTCAAGTGCCTCTTCATTGCGCTCTAACTTGCGGAGTACATCGCCCCGATTTCTCCAAGCATAGTAAACTGCTTGAATCTCTAGGGCGTGCTCATAGCTGGCAAGTGCTTCTTCGTATCGCTCTAAATTTTCGAGTACAAAACCTCGCCAATTCCAGTCATGAACATCGTTAGGTTTGATTTCTAGGGCACGCTCATAGCTAGCAAGTGCTTCTTCATATCGCTCTAAATTACGAAGTACATTACCCCGATTACGCCAAGCATAGTGATAGTCTGGCTGAATCTCCACAGCACGCTCATAGCTAGTAAGTGCTTCTTCGTATCGCTCTAAATTTTCGAGTACAAAACCTCGCCAATTCCAGTCATGAACATCGTTAGGTTCGATTTCTAGGGAACGCTCATAGCTAGTAAGTGCTTCTTCATATCGCTCTAAATGACGGAGTACATTACCCCGATTACGCCAAGCATAGTGATAGTCTGGCTGAATCTCCACAGCACGCTTATAGCTAGTAAGTGCTTCTTCATATCGCTCTAAATTTTCGAGTGCAATACCTCGCCAATTCCAGTCATGAACATCCTCAGGTTCGATTTCTAGGGCACGCTCGTAACTTTCAAGTGCCTCTTCATTGCGCTCTAATTTGCGGAGTACATCGCCCCGATTTCTCCAAGCATAGTAAACTGGTTGAATCTCTAGGGCGTGCTCATAGCTGGCAAGTGCTTCTTCGTATCGCTCTAAATTTTCGAGTGCAACACCTCGCCAATTCCAGTCATGAACATCGTTAGGTTCGATTTCTAGGGCACGCTCATAGCTAGCAAGTGCTTCTTCATATCGCTCTAAATTACGAAGTACATTACCCCGATTACGCCAAGCATAGTGATAGTCTGGCTGAATCTCCACAGCCTGCTTATAGCTAGTAAGTGCTTCTTCATATCGCTCTAGCTCATTGAGTAAAATACCTTTATTGTTCCAAGCCTTATAGTTGTTAGGGTTGACGATTAGATCAAGCTCTAAGCAATCTAAAGCCTGACTCGAATTCTTATCACTGCCAAAAACTAGCCCTTGCCCTGGAGTGAGAGTCAGGTTCTCTTGATAGTTCTTACCGGAATCCTCAACAAACTTAAAAAAACCCGACCGCCAATCAAAAAAATCCGGTGCTCGTTGGATAAAATAATTAATCACAAAACTGGGAACAAAAAAAATTAACACAATCGGCAAATTCGCCTCAAACGTTTCTCGCTGCCGATTCAAATGGCTCAACAGGGGCGGCACTCCTTTCCAACTGTAGTTATAAATCTCCTGGGAACTCCATCCTGCCAACCGCTTAGCACCCTCATAAGCAGAAAGTGTTTGCTCCACTCCCACCACACAAGCTACGTCAAACCCTTCCTCTTGATAAGGTTCCAGCAACTCCCGATAGAGAGTCTGACTCTGCTGATTTAACTCAATCTGCAACAGCCGCTTTTGGGGAAAATGCTCCCGGATTGCTGCCATTACCTGTTGTCCCTGGGCTGGATTGCATTGGACAAAAAAAAGACCAAACCCCTTCTTTCGTCTCAGCGCCCGCAGCATATCCCCTACTACCTCTGCTGTTTCCGAAGTCCAGTTTTCAAATTTCCTCTGCCAATCTTCCCCAAATGGCTTTGCCATCACAACTCTTTCCACAGCAAAGGGTGCACATCGTACCAAATATGCTTATCACCATTGTCCTCAAAATAGCGATACTCCAACAGACAACGACTAAACAGCAAACTGCGGTGCATTTCATCATTTTTGATCGCTTTGGTTTCATGGACATCCCGCAGTAAAGCCCACTGTTGCTCCTCCACGGTTCGCCGGTAAACGTCCCGCAAGGCATCGGTAGCCCGTCGCACTGCCCGTGCCTCAAGTGGCAGCACATCCGTTTTCGTAATCGCCTCTTGCATCAACTGCACCAAATCTCTGACATAACCGCCACTCATCAGGCACAGTTCCCGCAGTACTGTTTTTGACTCAAAGATATTGGATACTAGGGCATCCTGTAAACTGGGTGGAACCCGCCGTCGAATTACCGTTTGGAGAATCTCTAAGCCTTGATCATAGGGTTCTCCATTTTTCTGATGCACCATAATCGATGGTAACACCAGGGGAATACCATAATTATCCTTCAGTTCCGTTGCCCACCGGGAATAGATCATGGAAATGGGCACGGTGTAGATAATATCGCAGTTGAGAGCCTTGAGTTGCTCATGGCGATCGAGGAAAATCTCCTCATGGTTACTACGTTCGTTATCCCGGAAAATAGGTACTATGCGATCGAGATTATCCGCAATTACCAGCAATTTCGTTTTCTGTGGCAAATGACTCCTGCCATCTTTAATAAACAGATTAAGGGCTTGGATCAGGGTTTCCATGTGGGGTTCCAAGCTGGCTCGAATTTTCCGGCGTTGCCCTGGTTCTGCCCGTACCGCCGCCGTCAACTTGGAAAATTCCTGGAGTGCTAACTCTAAATTGACTTTCTCCAGGTTGATGTCTGTCAAAGTCACATCTTTTAATTCCCAGAGTCGCTCCTTAAGCCAGTGGAGAATTGGTGCTGGGTTGGCTTCCTTAAGTCGCTTTAACAAATGGCGGGTGCAGGCTAAGAGAATATCGGTATATTCTGCATCTTGGACACTGAGATCCTCTTCATCTGCTGCAAAATAAACCACTACGTGACCCCTAGCCTCCAAGTCTTGCTTTAGCCGCAGCAACTCGGTAGTTTTCCCCGAACCCCGATAGCCGGAATACAACTGATAGGTAAAGTTCCTCGACCTCTGTACCGTGCGTCCCAAGTCCTCCACCACATCCTCATCTCCTCGTACCGCCCGACAATCCACATAGGCTGGATCTCCCGGTTGTAAAGGTGTGGGAGTAAAGGCATTGTATATCTCATCAAGGAGATCTTCCATTTCCTGGAGGCTAGGCATGGTTGGGAATGAAGAATTTAGAATTTAGAATTTAGAATTAGGCGATCGCAATAATAACGCGCTTAAATGAGGAAGAGTACAGAAGCTTCCAGTTCCCCTCCAAGGAGGGGTTAGGGGTGGGTTCTGCCTCAAGCAGATTCAAGTCCCGCTAATATTTCCCTTAATAACTCTGACAAGGTAGCCTCCATATCACTATATTGACTGGACATTTTTTTAGCAATATCCTGAATTTGTTGTTCTTCATCAGATTTACTATCTCTGAGCTGTTGTATTAAGTCCCGTAGATTACGGGAAATAATTTCCAGATTGCCGGATTTCTTTCCTGCTTCCGTATTTTGAGGCTTGGGTAAATTAGCAATCCCAGTAGCAACGCGAGTGTATTCATCTCGAATCTTGTTTGCAAAGAAAGTCTTTAAAGTCCCAAGTAAATCTGGCTTCAGTTCGATCAACTCAGAAAACTTATCGGATGAAGCCGCAGCAACTCTAACATCACCAATCAAATCAGCGTAACTTCTAACCAGCTTACTAAGACCAGCAACTGATAATTTTAATTCTTGAACTTTAGACTCTGTATCTTGAATTTCTACTTGTAACTCTGATATGTTTTTACGCTGTCCAGGAACAAGTAGTGATTTTCTGAGGGGGGCAATCAGCTGATATATTCCTTTGAGATTCTGAACCGAGGAAGCGAGACTATTGATTAGTTCAACTGGACTACTTTCCATAATCTAAAAAACTCGTGCTTTGTAAAGATTGGCCATGAGTTCCCAGTAGGAACGTAGAGCCACTATTCTAAGATAAACATCCCGATCCTGGATAGAATCGATCGATTCTGCTATCCTACTGAGAAGTTCAACTGCTTGTAAAGCCAATTTACTGACCATTTTATAGTCTTTTTGATCCAAATAAAGTTGGTATTCCTGATAAATTTCTTCCAAGCCTACGAGAACAATCTCATCAACACTTTGATCTGATTGAGCAAAGGACTTCATTTCCCCTAAAAGAAGAGATCTCGCATCAAGGAAAGCACGGGTGTCTTCTATAAGTGGGTGGACATCATAGAATACTCGCTTATCTCCTTCTGGAGCTAAATAACTATATTCTAAAATGCATCGATTAAAGAGTAGATGTCTTTGTGAACTGTTTATCCTTTTTGATAAAGAAACCTTGGCAAGCTGTATCCATTCATTCGATTCTATGGCCCTTTTGTACACGTCCCGCAGTGCATCTGCCGCTCTTTTTACCACCTGTGTTTGAATCGGCAACTCATCTGTTTTGGTAATCGCCTGCTGCATCAACTGTACCAAATCCCGCACATAGCCCCCACTCATCAGACACAAGTCCCGCATTACTTTATCTGACTCAAAAACATCCGGTACTAAAGTATTTCGCAGGGTTTGCGGAACCCGTTGTCGAATCAACTGTTGTAGAATCTCCAAGCCTTGCTCATCGGCTTCACCATTTTCCTGACGCACCATAATTGAGG